>JAIDFQ010000052.1 GCA_029054245.1 Lachnospiraceae bacterium
ATGAATGCCGACTGTCAATGTATTGGGTATTCAGTTACTTCCAAAGAATCATAGTGCTAAATCCTAAAGACGGGCTTGTATAAATTACAATTAGATTTATTCTAGCAGTTATCAATTTAGTTGTAAAGGGTATGTTATTTCCAAATATTCTGATAAAATAAACAAATAGATGCCGCTGCCTGCAGCAAAGTATCTGACTATGCATCCGGGAGGGAACTGCCAATGGAAAAAATCGTCTTCCATATTGATGTCAATTCGGCTTATCTAAGCTGGAGCGCTTTAAAATGCCTTGCTGACGGCAGCGCTACTGACCTGCGCGAGATTCCCTCCATCATAGGCGGAGATATGCAGCAGCGTCACGGCGTAGTCCTCGCTAAATCTATTCCTGCCAAAAAGTATGGCATCACAACAGGAGAACCTATCGTAAATGCCCTCCGCAAATGTCCTTCGCTGGTCATAGAGCGTCCCGACCATAACCTCTATCATCAGAAAAGTCAAGAACTGATGCATTATCTATCCGATATCTGTCCTGAAATCGAGCAGTTAAGCGTAGATGAGTGCTTCATGGACTTTACTCCCATAAGGAAGCGTTTCCCTTCTCCTGAGGCAGCAGCAGATCTGATACGCAGTCAGATAAAGGAACGCTTCGCTTTCACTGTGAACATCGGCATATCAGACAAAAAAGTATTAGCCAAAATGGCTTCCGATTTTCAAAAACCTGATAAGACCCACACCCTTTACAGCTGGGAAATCGAAAAGAAAATGTGGCAGCTGCCTGTCTCTTCCTTATATATGTGCGGAAGCTCCAGCACCAATACCTTAAAAAAACTGGAAATACGAACCATCGGTGATTTAGCGAAGGCAGACAAAGAAATGATCGCCTCCCATTTAAAAAGCCACGGATTACTTCTCTGGGAGTATGCCAACGGCATCGACGGCTCCGCCGTCACCTCCACCCCTTCGGAGGCAAAGGGAATCGGCAATTCCATCACTCTGCCTAAGGATGTGTCACGCCGTGAGGAAGCACATTTGACGCTTTTGTCCCTTGCCGACAGCGTATCTGCCCGGCTTCGGAAGTCCGGTCAGCTTGCCGGCATGATCAGCGTTGAAATCAAATACAACGATTTCCGCAGCGTTTCCCACCAAATGATACTGACCTCCCCGACCAACACCTCACAGCTTATCTATGAGACTGCCTGCCGTCTGTTTGATGAGTTATGGAACAGTTCCCCTATACGGCTCCTGGGCGTGCGTTCTTCCAAGTTGACCGATGTCTCTGAACCCGTCCAGCTCTCCTTATTTGACCTGCCGTCAGGCGGCGCTTTCCCTTCCTCTCCTGATGCCGTCACCATTAAAAAGAGCACCCCCGTTTCCCCTTCCAAGGAGAAACTGGCTGCTCTTGATAAGACGCTGGACAGCATCCGTCAGAAATACGGTGACACAGCCGTCATGCGCGGCAGTTTTCTGACAGATTCCTATGAAAAAAAATTATGATTTATGTTTTTTGACACTGTAACCAAAAGTACCCAGTTTCTCTCCCAGCGTAAAATAACTTCCATGAGAGTAAGCGATGGGATCAGACTTCTCCAATATAAAGCGTCCGCTTTCATCCATATACGCCTCCTCGGCATGTACCGCTACTACCTTAGCAATATACATGTCATGGGTTCCCAGACAAAGCGTCTGCTCCACACGGCATTCAATGTTGACCGGACTTTCTTTCAGAAGCGGCGCTTTTACCTCATCTGCCTTGCAAAGCGTCAGATGCATATCCTTTATCTTATCGGTATCTCTTCCGCTTTTGACACCGCAATAATCTGTGGCAAAGGCAAGTTCCCGGGTAGTCAGGTTAATAACGA
Source organism: Lachnospiraceae bacterium (assembly GCA_029054245.1). Lineage (GTDB taxonomy): Bacteria > Bacillota > Clostridia > Lachnospirales > Lachnospiraceae > Suilimivivens. The sequence continues at coordinate 1,860 of JAIDFQ010000052.1, forward strand.
ATTCTCCTGTTTCGTCTATCATCTGATGAGAATATCGTTCAGGTCTCACTGAAATAGACACCATTGGAGGATCACTGCACACCGTACCTGCCCAGGCAACCGTAAAAATATTGGGGTTTCCCTCGCTGTCTGCAACGGTAATCAATACAGCCGGCACCGGATAAAGCATATTGCCCGGCTTCCATTTTTGTTTTCCCATAAACCAACTCCTAAAACACACCTAAAATCTTTGCTATCGTCACTGCCAGATTTGCTATGGACATAATCATCGATACAATTACAAACGGTAAAACAATCTTATTGCTCTTAGTCAGCCTATCCTGCTCTTCCTTGCGCGCTGCCGCCTGTTTTTCCATTTCTTCCATCATTGCAGCCTGGACATTGCGGTAAACCTTAATATTATCTATATGAAGAAAATCTTCCATATTCCGGAAACGTTCCTCGATCTTATTCTGTAACCCAGACATATCCTCTGTAATACGTTCTAGATTATCGGCATTTTCTTTAATCTCTGCAATCTTTGCAAGGCTTTCATTTAAAGTCTGATTGATGCCTGCAATGGAAAGGTCGGAGGTTTCTTTGATCCTTGATACAGAAGCAGCCTCTACTTCTACCAGAGACTGACCCAGCTTTTCGTTTGCCTTGACTGCCAATTCCTGCACGCCTTGTGCACTTTCGATATTTTTAAGATTCAGCTTGCGCATTTCCTGCAGGCAGGCATCGTATTTTTCCATCTGATCCTTAAACAGTGCCAGCTGCTTTTCCAAATTTTCAAGCGCTGCGGCATCTGCTGCAGCATTCGCCCTGATGATTTCTTGTGAATTCAGCTTTTCTGTCACCTTATCCATAAAATTGTCCATTATTTTTCCTCCGGGTGTATGCTTCTTTGTAGTCCTTCATCCTTCGGCTTCATAGCAACGCTGATTTCACTTGCCATTACGCACCTTCCTTTTTATCTTAACACTTTTATAAGAGTTTTACAATAAACTCCTGTCGTTTTCTCATGCAAAAGAACAATAGCAGGCTGTTCACAGCACAAGGCATTATTGTGCCTTTTTGTGCACTTTGCACATTTTAATCCCCCATTTATCTATATCGTTGTAATAATTAACGGTAATTTCATACTGTGTTCATAGTTTATTCATATTTATGAGGTATATTATATTTAAATCAAACAAACAGTTAGACAGTTCTTTTCATTACACAAATAGATAAATTTTTTCATAATAGCCCAGGCGCAGAGATGTGTCTGGGCACTCCTCATTTTTAGCGTAATTTGAAGATCCGCGGACCAAAAATAGAGCATCGGGCTCGCCTTATGCACGGGGTGTAAAGGCTGCCGATGCTCCGTTGGTTATTCGTATGTTTTTTTGCTTAGGCTTAATACTTCTTCATTCAGAGAAAGCATTTTGGCATCCAGTTCGGCTACCATTCTTGCGCAGTCTATCAGTTCATTTCTTATGTGTTCGGGCGCATTGCCTTCAAATTTGTAATGAATCTTATGCTCTAAGCTTGCCCAGAAGTCCATGGCAACGGTGCGGATCTGGATTTCGACCTTGGTGTCTACTATCCTGTCAGACAAATACACCGGCACTGTAACCAGCATATGGTAACTCTTATATCCGCTGCTCTTGGGGTTTACAATGTAGTCCTTGACGGAGATTACATTGATGTCGCTCTGATTGGTAATCATTTCGGCTATCCGGTAAATATCGGATGTAAAAGAACAGATTACTCGAATCCCTGCAATATCATTTACATGTTCAATCATATTTTGGATGGTAGATTCATAGCCGTGCTTTTTGAGCTTCTTGACGATGCTCTCGGATGTCTTCATTCTGGATTTAAGATGCTCGATCGGATTGTACCTGTGCACATGCTGAAACTCATCATTTAAAATCTCTAGTTTCGTTGAAATCTGCTTCAGCGCAGAATTATAAATCAATGTTACTTCTTTCCAAGTATCAATATCGCTGTCCCGCCCTGCTCTTAGTTCCATTTTTGTTACCGCCTTACTTATTCCTTCTCTGATTGACCGTTTACTTTATCCTTGTCTCCCCTACGGTCTGTTACTATTTTACCATACTTTTCTACATCAATGTACATTATTCACAATAATTTTATTCTTTTTTAATTTTTATTGTGAATAATAATAATGTTGAGAAGTTCTATTTCCTCTGATATAATAAACTACGACTTTTTTGAACAATAATCGCACAAAGGTGAGGATATCATGTTTCGTTTATGGGCAAAAATTTTTAAAGATAACCGTATGCTTAAGGATACCGTGATCTGTGACGACAGCACAGACACCCGCACGCACAAAGTATTTCATGCAATCGATGAAATTTGCTATCAATTTGACTTAGGCAAGCCCATCTGGCTTAATTCCACCATTCAGGAGTTTAAACGCCATGATAAAGTCAGATTTTCGCAGGATAATTTCATTGAAAATATAGATTTTGATTACCTTGAAATTCATGTGATCGAAGAAGATTGATTTATTCAAATATATGCCCGGACTTTTTCTTTATGAAAAGTCCGGGTTTTTATTGCCTAGGGAAACGTTGATCAAAATGATTCCTTAGAATAATTTTATTTGACATCAGTAATAATATGTAGTAGTATTACATTAACTCATACGTAGTTTTTAAAACTACATGTTGCATTTTAGACATAAAAGGAGGTTTTATTATGCAGATTACAATACGTGAACCAGGAAGTGCCATTACACACTTTATCGGTATGATGATGGCGGTTTTTGCCGCAACTCCCCTTTTATTAAAATCCGCCCTTTTTTCTGGCGGGAAGTCTTTACTTGCCCTCAGCATTTTCTGTATCAGCATGATCTTATTATATGGAGCCAGCGCTACCTATCATTCTCTGAATATTGGAGAAAAAGCGCTGCGTATTTTCAGAAAATTGGATCATATGATGATTTTTGTGTTGATTGCAGGTTCCTACACACCGGTCTGTCTGATCGTGCTTGGCGGAAAGGTCGGCTACACTCTGCTTGCCGTTGTCTGGGGAATTGCCCTGTTCGGCATGACACTGAAAGCATGCTGGATCACCTGCCCTAAATGGTTTTCCTCGGTCATTTACATTGCTATGGGATGGGTCTGCCTTGCCGTGTTCGGTTCCCTGTGGAATGTCCTGCCCCACGCTGCATTCGGGTGGCTTTTAGCCGGCGGCATCATCTACACCATCGGGGGTGTCATTTATGCTTTAAAACTTCCGGTCTTCAACGGAAAGCACGAGTTTTTCGGTTCTCACGAAATTTTTCACCTGTTCGTCATGGGCGGAAGTATCTGCCACTTTATATTTATGTATTTATATGTAGCTTAAAGTTTATGTCGACAAGCAAAACTTCATAATACGAAAAAGGGACTGTGCTTTAGCCTTAGCGCTCTGCACAGTCCCTTTCTTATGAATCATGTTACCAATTTATGCTTCATACCCGTTGGGGTTGCTGCTCTGCCATCTCCAGGAATCCGCACACATATCCTTGATGTCATACTGCGCTTCCCAGCCAAGTTCTCTCTTTGCCTTGGATGCATCCGAATAACACGATGCGATATCTCCGGCACGTCTTTCCTTGATGACATAAGGAATCTTTACTCCGGTAGCCTCCTCAAAGTTCTTTACGATATCTAAAACACTGTAGCCTACCCCTGTTCCCAAGTTGTAGATGCCAAGCCCAGCGTTTTCCTCGATCTTCTTAAGCGCTTTTACATGCCCAATTGCAAGATCCACTACATGAATGTAATCTCTAACACCCGTTCCGTCCGGCGTATCATAATCATTTCCAAATACACCCAGTTCTTTCAGCTTACCCACTGCAACCTGTGTAATATAGGGCATCAGATTGTTGGGTATACCGTTCGGGTTTTCTCCAATGGTTCCGCTCTTATGCGCACCGATAGGATTGAAGTAACGCAGCAGAATAACATTCCATTCAGGATCTGCCTTCTGCATATCCATCAGAATCTGCTCCAGCATGGATTTCGTCCATCCATAAGGATTGGTACACTGCCCCTTGGGACACTCTTCTGTAATCGGAATGACTGCCGGATCGCCGTAAACCGTGGCTGATGAAGAAAAAATAATGTTCTTGACACCGTGTTTCCTCATAACATCCACCAGTGTCAACGTACCCGAAATGTTGTTCTCATAATATTCCCAAGGCTTGTGCACAGATTCTCCAACTGCTTTTAATCCTGCAAAATGAATGCATGCGTCAATCTTTTCTTTGTCGAATATGGCATTTAAGGCTTCCCTGTCAAGAATATCTGCTTTGTAAAAAGGAACCGGTCTGCCAGTAAGCTTTTCAACCCTCTTTAAACTTTTTTCGCTGGAATTGCTCAAATTATCCACTACCACAACATCATACCCTGCGTTCTGTAATTCTACTACGGTATGACTGCCGATATAACCGGCGCCGCCTGTAACCAGTACTGCCATTTTACTTCCTCCTTTTAAAATTCCTTGCTACTTCAATGTTTCACCTTGTGCTTATTGTACATGTCATAACGCCTGACAGGCAAGATATGAATGTTACTCAAACCTGTCAAAATGTTAAATAGGTGTTTAATAGAAATTATAATTCTATGCCATTTTCCTTACAAAGTTCTCTTGCACTCTCCACAGAGTCTATACCTGTCGCATTTTTGATTGGTGCAAATTCTTTATTTCTTTCGACTTCATATGGAAGGCAGCTGTCCAATTCATAAATCATATCCAGCACGAGCTGTTCAAATTTATATCCATTAGGCGCCTCTGGTTTTATTTTTCTGCCCTGGGCATCCAAATAGGGAATTTTCTTTTCCACGATATGAAGGGGAAGGTTCTTTTCGCGGATCTTTTCAAGATCTTCCACGCGGAACAGATAGTTCAAAATCACGCCAAAATAATATGCCGGGTCTCCGTTTGCATCTTTTGCATCCATCAATTCCTCTGTCAGTTCATAGTACTCCACGATGGAAGGTCTTCCGTCCTCTAAGCAGATCACGCCTATCTTTTCGTCCGGCGCACACTTGCGCACCACCTTCGCACCTGCCGCGCACTGATTGGCAATCACTGCACCTACAAAACTTGGATCCGCTATCCTCTGTAGCACATTGTCCACTGCAAACACATTCAGCCACTCCACGCCGTCTTCCATCGCCTTCTTTGCAACACCCCATTTATACATGGAAGAATACCAGCCGCCGTTTCCATTGGGAGAAGTAGAAATCTTCCACTTTTCTTCCATATATACCTTGCCCTGATAGTCACATGCCGGCGCCATTTCCTGCATAAAGAAGGTAACGTATTCTTTCTTATAGCCAAAGAAATCATGTTCCGTAAGGAATTTCACAGTCGCTTCATGATTCTTGTCGCTGGTCATCACATAAAGCGGCACCCATGCATCTGCTTCTTTTACAACGTCCATCAGATTTTCGATCAGACGCTGAAAAATGTAAACCTCTTTGGTCAACCCAATGTTATACATCCCCTTAGGGTCATCTGATCCAAGTCTGGTTCCCATACCGCCTGCAAGAAGCACCGCACCGACTTTCCCTTCCTTAATCGCCAAAAGCCCTCTTGCATGAAATTCCGCTTCCTTTTCACGAATCTGTGCCAGCTGCATGGCTGCCAGCGGGGTAATCTTTCCTCTGACGTTTTCTCCCTTTCTGTCTTTTAAGGAGGATAAAACGGTGAAATCTGTCGCTTCGATCTGGGAAAGAAGCATCTGCCTTTGTTCCTCCGTCAGTTCTCCATAGTACTGCATTACATGCTCCTGCCCCGCCGCAGTGAGTTTTTCAAGTGCCTGCTTATCGTCCATACGCTCTCCATTCCGCTGCTTATGTGCAGCATATTCTTTTATCACAGCCCATCCGGGCAGTAACATCTTATAACCTGCAATATAACCTCATTATAATTTTTTTCCCCATAATATGCAACCGCAACCTATGCCATTCATCGCTTTCGCCACGTAAAAAGTTATCCACTTTTCAATATGTTAACCTGTTAAAGTAAAGAAAAATCAAAAAGTAAATTCCAGCATATAATAAAGAAAAATATGTCAGGATTTTATATGGAAATATATGTGGTAAAAGAAGGAGATTCTGTTGATAGCATAGCGGATAATTATGGGATTTCGGCAGCATCCATTATTTATAATAACCAACTGGTTTATCCTTATCCCCTTGCCATTGGTCAGGCATTGCTTTTGTCTGTGGGAAACGCATCCTACGGCTCTTATCCAGCTTTTGTAAACGGCTATGCTTATCCCTACATCCAGCAGGAAGTACTTGACGATACGCTGCCTTATCTGACTTCACTTTCTGTATTCTCTTACGGGTTTACAACGGAAGGAGAACTCCTTCCGCCACAAATCGATGATACCTTTATGATCCGTTCCGCTCTGGCAGAGGGTGTGAGCCCAATTCTCACTCTCACGCCCCTAGGATCAGATGGCAACTTTAACAATCTGCTGGTTTCCGCTGTGGTAAATAGCGAAGAAGCCAAAAGTAATCTCCTCTCCAACCTTCTTTCTACTCTTACAGAAAAAGGCTTTCAAGGGGTAAACATAGACTTTGAATACATTCTTCCCGCTGACCGTGTTCCCTTTGCCGAATTTGTGGCAGATACAAGAGACTTTCTCTCTCCTTATGGGTATCCGGTATCCGTTGCCCTTGCCCCCAAAACCTCTGATTCCCAGAGCGGGCTGCTCTACGAAGGAAAGGATTACAGACTGCTGGGCGAGGCAGCAGACAGTGTACTGCTTATGACTTACGAGTGGGGATATACCTACGGTCCTCCAATGGCTGTTGCCCCCATCAACAAGGTACGGGAAGTCGTAGATTATGCCGTCACTCGCATCGATCCGTCAAAAATAGACCTTGGCATTCCCAACTACGGCTATGACTGGACACTCCCCTATGTAAAAGGTTCCTCCAGGGCAAGAACCATCAGCAACCTGGAAGCCGTCCAGATTGCCATAGATGCGGGCGTTCCCATCCAATTTGATGAAACCGCCATGTCTCCTTACTTTCAATATGAAAAAGACGGTCTGCTCCATGAAGTATGGTTCGAGGATGTAAGAAGCTATCGTGAAAAATTCTCGCTCCTGCCGATCTACGCCTTACGCGGCATGGGCTATTGGCAAATTATGCGCTTTTTCCGCCCCAATTGGCTGCTCTTGCAGGACACCTTCCACATCATAAAAAACTAAACAAAGTTTTTTACTCAGAGATGGATTCCTGTCAGCAAAATCTATCCACACATCCGCAAAATAATCCAGGAGGCAGCGCTTCTTACGCCTGACCCCTGGATTATTTTACCATCCAGATTCATCTTTGAACCAAATCACCGCATTCTCCCATTCCTCATCTTTTCGGCAGGATATCCAAAAAGTAACGGATAAAATTCCCGCCCATAATACCTTTCACATGCTCTTCTTCCATTCCCCTCTCAAGCAAGGCAGCGCTTACCAGCGGCATCTGCCCGTGATGCAAAAGACAGTCATCCCTGTCTGTGCAGCATCTACCGTTAAGCGCTGCTCTGGCACGATCATAGGAATCGCACAAATCAAAACCAAAGCCCACATGCTCCGGTCCAATTTTTTCTGCCTCGTATTCGATATGACGGCAAAGCATTTCCAAATGATTTCCGCCAAGCGAACCTGCAATGTATTTGCATCCGTTCATCCCCATAATGCCACCCTGACCAGCAAGCGCCCTCATCTGCTCATCTGTCAGATTACGGAAACTGTCATAAACATGTCTGCTGCCCGAATGAGTTGCAATAAAGCTTCTCTGCGCCGTCCGGCACACATCTAAAAAACCCTCATCATTTAAATGACTCACATCAAGAAACATTGATTTTTCTTCCAGTATCCTTATCGCTTCCTTGCCTGCCTCCTTAAGTCCGCCGGTAATCTGCCTGTGCTCTAATGCCTTACAGCACCCAACTGCCAGTGCGTTTGGTCTGCTCCATGTAAGAGAAGCGCCCATAACGCCCAGTCGGTACAGCTCCTTAATTTTTTCAAGGTCTTCTCCTATGCAGTCTAATCCTTCCATGTAAAGTAAGATGCCAATCCTCTTTTCCGCAAGACTCTGCTCCAAATCCTCTTTGCTTTTGATTAATGAGATTTCTTCTAAATCTTTTACATCCTCCCGCAGCGCATCGATCTGCTCTAACGCATTTTCCCAGCCCCGCTCCAAATTTCCGTTTTCTACATAAACAGAGGAAATGATAAGACTTATCCCTGCTGTTTGAAAATGAGGCAGGTAATAACGCTTTACAATATCACGTTCCCCCGCCTGATTCCTCAAAAGAATCTCCCCTGCCAGATCTAAATGGGCATCCACTGCCGGATATTCCTGATGCAGCTCCATTGCCCGCCTTACATATTGTTCTGATATTCTGATATCCATACGCACTCTATCCCCCTAAGGCAACATCAAACACCGCCGCTCTTTAAGAGGCAGCGTCTCGCCTCAAAAAGGTGCACCGGAAATCCAGCGCACCTTTTGCTTTTCTTTGATTTACTATATACAGTTTTCTTTCAAGTGGTTCCTGCATCGTTTACTTCTCAAGTTCAACATTTTTAAGCAGTTCTCTGATGTCCTCCACGCTGAGCCATTCTTTGTTGTTGCCTGAACTGTACGAAAATCCATCCTCAACCTTACTGCCGCTTAAATTGACTTTTTGTTTGTCGTTCCATACCACCTGAGGATATACGATAAAGTGCTTGTCATATTCGTAAGTGGTAGCGGAATCCTCCACTGTCACCATGATCTCATGCAGCTTTTCACCGGGGCGGATACCGATTTCCGGCATCTTGCATCCGGGCATCATCGCCTGCGCCAGATCCGTCACTTTGAAGGAAGGAATCTTGCTGATAAAAGTCTCGCCACCAGTTGCCTCCTCCAACGCTTTGATGACCAGCTCCACGCCCTGGGTCAGACTGATCCAGAAACGAGTCATGCGGTAATCCGTAATGGGAAGCTCTGTGCCGCCGTTTTTGATAATATTGTGAAATACGGGAATAATAGACCCCCTGCTTCCTGCTACATTGCCGTAGCGGACAATGGAAAAGTTAATATCTTTGGCGCCTGCATAGGCATTGGCGGCAATGAACAACTTATCTGATACCAGCTTCGTACCGCCATACAGATTGACTGGGTTCACCGCCTTGTCCGTGGATAACGCTACAACCTTCTTAACACCGGCATCCAGCGCCGCGTCAATTACATTCTGGGCGCCGTGAATGTTGGTTTTAATCGCCTCATTAGGATTATATTCACAAGCCGGAACCTGCTTTAATGCTGCAGCATGAATGACATAATCCACACCTTCAAAGGCTCTTCTAAGCCGTTCTTTATCTCTCACATCTCCTATGAAAAACCTAAGCTTGTCCTTATACTCTTTAAACTCATTTTCCATGATGAACTGTTTGAACTCATCCCTGGAATAGATAATGATTTTCTTCGGATCGTAATTGGCGAGTACATATTTGGTGAAACATTTTCCGAAAGAACCGGTTCCGCCGGTTATAAGAATCGTTTTGTTATCCAATAACATGAAAATTCCTCCACTGATTTTGTGATTTTCAGGGCAATACCCCTGATTTCGACCGAACCCCTGAAACATCGCAGATTCCGCCCTTTCCGAACATCATACCATAAATCAGGGATTACAGCAAATTTTTCCTTATATAATTAACCACAAGAAGAAGATCAATCACTTCTTCTAAAAGCTTCATATTGCAGCCTCTCTTTATGAATCATCTCTCGAAAGCACAATACATACAATAGCGCACAAGATGCCGGCTACCGCATAGACAATCCAGGTAATCCTCCATGCATTGGTGCAAAAACCCCACCCAAAAAAGACAATCGTTGCTACAAGCATGATGCATCCGCATATCTTTGAGACAAGCAGATCCCTTCTCTTTTTTTCAGGAGATGGATTCGTATCCTTATTATATTCCTCAATATCATACTTGGCTTTCTGCAGACCACCATAAACAAGGAGAGAAACTGCTGCTGTGATTATCAGCATAAATGTTCCATATATAAGTCCTTCCATTCTTTCTTCCTGTACAACGCTTCCAAGTATCTGACTTTCCAATCTTTCATCCATAACCATCACAAGGAGCACTCCAATTAAAATAACGCCTACACTCACTGCAACTCTCACAACAAACTTCTTATACGCATGCTCTTTTTCCTCTTCCGAATAGAAATCCTCAATCTGAGGGTGCTTTTTGCAAAATCGGTCATTCTGCATTCCCATGACAATAAAAATCAATACTGCCACAATCAGAAAACTAAAGAATACAGCGGTGCAGAGCATTTCATCCACTCCAATGCCTGTCAAGAACAGCATTGCGCTGATGCCAAACAAAACAAGTCCTACTCCTGCCGCTATCCATTTAGAAAACTGGTTCTTGAACGCATCATAACCATGTACATCCTGTGCAAATTCTTTGCTGATGTCTCCTTGCATCATTGTGTCCAGATTGCATTGAAACATACTGCATATCTGAAGCAGTTTTTCCATTTCAGGATAGCTTTGCCCTGATTCCCATTTAGATACGGACTGCCTTGAAACCTCTAGCTGCTCTGCAAGCTGTTCCTGCGTAATGTTTTTTTCCTTTCTTAAGTACTGTAAATTTTCTGCAAAGCTCATATACCTTTTCCTCCTCTGGCAAACATATTGTTTTGTGTTTATGTGCTTTAGTTTACAGTTGCACGCAAGCAACCTCTATCAACTTGATGTTGCTTTTAAGTTTTTCTTTGTATATTTTGGGTTGCGGGAAGAACTTATGCGTAGACAAGGGGCATACAAAAAGTGCAGGGCAGCGCAGCAAGCTGGAAAGCAGTGTCGAAGCAGCGGCACATAGCGGTAGAATCAGCAGCTAGTCCATATAATCACGCAAATAAATATAAGGTCCATAATCCTTTCTGAGCAATTATTTGATAAGAGCCTAGGTTTTTATTAGATTTTAGAATATTTTGCAAAGATTCCTCTTGGTTTTCATGATCTGCAGCGTAGACTAGCAGGGTGTCGGCTGATGTGATTGTGGGGTCGGTAATCAAAGTTACGTCCGCCTGGCTTGCCAGATAGGTTTTTTCGTATTGCATCAGTTCATCCGACAGACGCCAAATATTATCGGGGGAAGCTTCGTTATATAGGATGACCACGGTGTCATCTTTGTGGGATCTTACAAATTCCATGACTTCCTTTTCCTCTTCGTAGAGAAAAAATACTTTGTTATTTTTGACAGCGGAAAGGTTTGTCAGTGCAAAAAGTAAAGCCAAGGTCCCCATTAACGCAAAGCGGATTTTCTTCTCTCCTATCTTGGGGACGATAGGTGCCATCAACCCGGAGGGGAGAATCCATGTGCTGTATAGAATAAGAAACAGCAACAGTCCGTAAATGGGAAGCTGGTATCGGTTAGAGGTCTCTCCGAGAAGGAGCGCCGTCTTGGATATGGTGAAAAAGTAGCCTATGCAAGAAAAAAGAATCAATCCTATGGAAGGATTCCAGAAGCTCATCCGAGCCCTTCCCTTTTTCTGCAGATATCCGGCAGTCACTGCTAAGAGACAGATGGCAAGGAGCCACCAGCTTAAGGCGCCGTTCATTACATAGTCGTCAAACAAACCATAAAAGAAACGCAGCCGTCCCCATGTATTGGAGACATCACCAAATTCGCTGACTGCCTCTGTTCCCCGGTAACCTCTAAATATGTGGGACAGGCTTGCAGGGTAATAGCAAATGGCGCCTAAAAGTCCTGCAGCGCAGACGGCTGAATAGGCGAACATTTCCTTTATTTTCTTATTTTGAAGAAGGAATAAGCAGAAAGCCAGCCCCAGGAAAAAGTGGAAAATTATATAATAATATTGGGTTAAAAATCCTAAAAACACGGTAACTGCAAGGGGCAGCAGAAAAGTTCTGATCCTGTAATCCTGCTTTTTCACTGCACGTAAGTGCAAAGTAATGCAAAGAAGGACAAACAAGGTCAGCCATTGATACATCCGAATGAACATTGCGCCTGAAACGACCGCACTGCTAAAGCCCCAGGAAAGGCAGGTCAAAAAGGCAAGCATCTCTCCCTTTCGCTTTGCTGCATCTGACAGAATATGTCCCCCTGCCGCCTTAATCTGCTCATTGCTTCTACCTTCCTGCACCGCAGCCGTATACGCCGCATAAGCAAGCAAAAGGTAACAGAACACATAGGCAATCATGTTCACGCCGATTCCTGTCCATTTGCTGAAGCTTCCGGGAAACAAGGAGCAGGCAGTGTGAAAAATATAATAATAAAGTGGGGGATGCACGTCCCATGACTGCATCTGTTTTACCACATCATAGCGGAAGCCCTCTTTCTCAAGCACCACAAAATCATTCCGAAGCTGATCCCGTTCCATCCATTGTCTGTCATTTATAAAAAGTCCTGCTGTTTTATTGCTGGAATAATAAGTATACATCTCGTCTTCGTGAAATCCGGCTTTTCTGTTTCCGAAATAAAACAGCGTCAAAAGCTGCAGTATAAGCAGCAGCGCCATGCTTCCAAGAAAGCAATAATTAAATTTTACCTTAAATGACGTTTTCATGAAACCTGTTTTCCTTTAATCATTTTATGGACTCTGCGCACGAACTTGGGCGCCGTCCCCAAAAGCAGCAGATATACCTTGTTCCTTCTGGTAAGATAGGCGGAACGCAGGGCATCTTTTCTGTGCTTTTTCAAATATTTTTTTACCTGCCAGTAAAATTCATTCTTCTTTTTCATAAGAGAAATGGGGATATGGAGCATGTAATCCATACGCTGAAACAGCCCAAAGCGCATTGCCTCCGGTAAAAGCGCCGGGTATTGTCTGCTCACGATATCATAAACCCTGTCCGCATTTCTCACAATATCTGTAAAAACCTGGGGAAATTCATCCTCATTGCGGGTTCTGGTATTGCTACCGTAACGATAGTAAACATGATACTCCTGTTCCGGCAGAATTGCCACTGCCGGTATTTTGGGAAGAAGTCTGATCAAGAGATGAAAATCCTCGTTCAGTTCCCCCTCCGGGAATCGCTCTTCTTTTAGCAGCGAGGCATGAATCAGCTTTGTGCAAAAAGAACAGTCTCCCTTATGGAGCAAAAGCTCCCGCATGAAGGTCTCACACTCCCACAGTTCCGGCTGGGAAGGAGGGATGCACACATCCGGCATCCGGTTTCCCTGCTCGTCGATCTCATCCCTGGAAATCTGCACCATCAAAAGATTTTCTTCGACTGCCACCGCAAGAAGCCGTTCATACATTTCCGGTTCTATGTAATCGTCACTGTCCACAAATCCGATAAAATCCCCCCGCGCCTTCTCGATTCCAAGATTTCTGGCGGAGGAGGAACCTCCATTTTCCTTGTGGAAGACTCGTACCCTTTTATCCTCCATCGCTATTTTCTCTGCAAGGGCACCACTGTTATCTGTGGAACCGTCATCCACCAACAGGATCTCAAGTCTCCGATAGGTCTGCCTGCGTATAGAATCCACACATCGGGAAAGCAGAGTCTTGGTATTATAAATCGGAACAATAACACTGACAAGAGGCAGTTGCTGCATCTGCTCCATCTTTTCAATCTCCTTTCATCATCCATCTGTACATTTGGGAGGGCGAAATAACCGGCGCCAGGCTTAAGGGTCCTTCCTTCGCCGGCTCTATCCTGCCCTCCTGCAATCCTTCTATCACACGAAGCAGCTCCTTTGCCGCATGCTGCGCATTCCACTTAGATGTGATGGTCTCATATGCCTCTTTTCCCATCTCCATCCGCTCCTTCGGATGCTCCAGCAGATAGCACACTGCTTCCTCCATTTTTTCATAACTGCCGTCAGGATAAACCATCCCGTTCTTCCCATGCTGTATCAGATAAGGAACTGCTCCTGCCTGCACATTGGCGACCACAGCACAGCCACTGTTCATCGCCTCATTCACCACAGCCCCCCAGCCCTCTAGATAATTACTGGTAAAAATATGAATATGGCTCCTTTCCATAATCCCTCTCACCTGCTCTGGCGTCTGAAATCCATAAAACGTAATCATTTCCTCCACCCCATATTCCTTCGCAAGCGCCTTCAGTTCCTCTTCCATCTCACCGCCGCCTGCCATATGAATATGAACCTGCTCGTCGCCGCCATTCTCCGTTCTTCCCTTCAACGCCCTCGCCAGACGTATCATATACTCAGGATGCTTAAGCGGTATAAACCGCCCCGCCCAGACCAGCTCCGCCGTCCTGCCATCCTCCCTTTTCATTTGTCCATACTGCTTTTGCGTATAATACTTAGTCTCCGGAAAATACCCCCACCGGAACATCTTCCCCGGATATGCATGAATAATGTGAAAATCAGAAGGCACATAAGCACCTGCACACAAAAGATAAGCAGGCCCCTTCCGATACCTGGTATGCTCCTTATACTTATGAATAAGCCCCTTCGGAGAGATCGCCTTCCACTGCCCTTCCCTATACAGCCGTTCGCTGATCCGAATAGTCAGCTTTCCCATATTTAAACGTTTCTGCACCAAGTCTTCCCGATTACTCCACCCCGCCAGAAGCACATCGCATTCCATAATCAGCTTAACCGCCCGCTCTTCGTCCTCATACAAACAGCACACATAAGAAAGGCTTTCCCCTTCTGCATTCCATCCCATAGACAAACGCTCCTGCTCCATAGGCTGCGTCTGTACAAAATGATAATCATCCCCCAAAAGCGCATGACAAGCATTTGAAAAAGGAATCTGATGGTGATTTATATAATTAGATAAAAATGTAATCGTCATACCAAGACCTCCCGCCTGCTTTCTGCATCCCCCATCTACTGGTTCCATCGTATTTAACAGACGCACTCATAACCTGACTATCTTTTAAAGCATATCGCACGCGACGTCAAGGTTGTTCCTATTATATCATTCGTTTTGCTCTATCTTATCATATATCTCTAACAACCTTAAGTAATTAGCCTCTCCATCATGAATTACCCTGGCTTTTCTTCTTGCCTCCTCGGAAATATATTCCGCAAGACAACGTCCATTTCCATCCTGAGTCCTGTCCCATAGAACTTCTATTTGTTCTGCCATCCTTTTTACATCCCCTACCGGAAAGAGCAGACCATCTTTTCCATCTTCAATCATATCGGGAATGCCGCCCGCCATGGATGCTGCGACTGGTACGCCTAAAAGCTTCGCTTCGCCTATGGTATTGGGAGAATTTTCCAACACAGAGGGACAAATAAAGACGCTGCTTTTTAGGAACTGGCGCTTCATTTCTTCTGCGTCCAGCTTGCCCAGTAGAATCACTTTGCTTTCTAAATGATATTTTTGAATTAAAAATAACAGGTATTTTCCATAAGCCGGAAGCTTTAGTTTCTGTTTTAGTGTATCATGTCCTAAGATGCTGTTGCCTGCCACGTATAGTTTTGCGTCAGGATATTTGGGGGAAAGGAGCGCTAACGCTTCCAGGGCAAAGTGCATTCCTTTTAGGGGGTAATCGCCCTGACCTAGGAAGATGCTGTGTTCCTCGCAGTCTGTAAGACTCCATTTTCCTGTGTAGAATTCTGCGCGCATGGTTTCATTCATGGGGTAGTACCGGGCTTTGGGGTTTATTCTGGCGCATCCTTCCCTGTCGAATCGGGTTCTTCCCGTGATGTTTCCGCATTTCAAAAGTGCCTGAACTTCATTTTCACCCCGGCGGATAAATTTTTCCTGCTGCCTGAGGATGGAATCGCGGCGGATGAAATCCCGGAAGGTGACGGACTTCTGCACCTTAACTGGGAGTCCTGCCATATAGACTTTGGCTATTTCGCTGCATAGCCCCTGGATGCCGATCAAGGTACGATCAGGACGGTCAAAGGCGCGGACAGCAGATAGGGTGTGGGGAAATTCAGTCCCAAAAATGTGGATGACATCCGGCGCAAAATCTTCTATGATTTGTTTGAAAACTGTCTCCATTTGCGCATCATAGATTTCCGGAGCGCCTAAGTTTTCCGCAAAAGCATAGCAGTCCACATCCTGAACCAAAAGACGCTTCCCGCGCGCCATCTCTTCTTTTTTGTACTGCCATCTGTAAGCGCCCCCTCCGCCAAGCAGCTTTCCCGAAACTTTGGCAAGGTCTGCCTCTCCTAAGGGGAAGCAGATTCCCAATTCAAAGGGGGCTTCTTTTTTTTGGATTCTTTCAAAAATGCCGGAAAGCCATCCTTCCCGGTTGCTGTAAGGCAGATTCAGTTCCCGGCCGATTACAGGCAGCATAATGTTGCAAATCCATAAGACTCTTTTCATTCTTTTATTCACCTTCGGGTATAAATCATCTGTTTCAATCGATTATAAATCTTTGCCGTCTTTTCGTTTTCCGCAATGTGGGTCCGAAGAGGCGCCAACGTCAGCCACATAATCATTTTGAATCGCAAAAGCTGTCCCCGGGATAAATACTTTCCCGTAATTTCTTTATGCTCTTTCGCCGAAATTTTCCGGTTCGCCTTTGTTTCCGAAAAACCGCCTCCTTCGTAATCTACAATCACTTCGCTGTGATAATCGAAGAGAAGCTTGTCCTTATTTCCATCTGCAAGGAAGCACCACAGAAATTGTTCGTAGTCCGCCCTCACCCGGTATTTGATGTCAAAGCAATGCTTGTCAAAAATCTCTCTGGAATAAAAGCACGCCTGATGACAGGGCACATTTCGATAGCAGGCAAAGGCATCTATATTAGGATTAGAAAAAACCCTCTGACCGGTCTTCCTCTCATAAATATCTCCGTAATAAATGCCCGGCTGCGCCTTCTCTTTTCCCATAAAGGACCACATATGCGCAAGCACTTCCGGGGTGTAAAACAGATCTCCGCAATTCAAAAAATAAACAAATCTCCCTGATGCCTCTTTTGAAGCCTGATTCATGGCATCATAAATTCCTTTATCTTCCTTTTTGACAATTTTAAGCTTTCTTTCTTCCCCTTCCTGAGTTTTTGCAATTTTTTCTGCATAAGCCAGCGAACCGTCCAAGGAGCCTCCGTCTTTTATAATGACCTCGAAATCACAGAACGTCTGGCACATGATGCTCTCCAGGGTAACCCTCAGCTTATCGCCGGGATTTAAACAGACCACAATAATTGAAAAAAACGGTTCCTTCATAGCAATTCTCCTCCCTGTCTCAATTCACATCCGAGAGAATCGGGACCATGTCATGGAACATAAACGTCTCATAGGGCAGGATCCTCAGTCCGTCATTTCCCGCCTTCATCAGGATGAAAATTGCAAAATACAGCACTGCCGCTCCAATCACCCCTGCTGTAAAAAGTTTTCTCACTTTTTTATTTTCTATGCCGGAAAGCAACGCCGGCAGGAAAAAGATGTGGGTGATGGTCAGATAATACCCTATTCTTGAGATAATCGGCAGGAAGGAACAGCACACATACATCACCAACGCACCCAGGTTTAAGTAAAAGTAAAAACGATTCCGTCTGCTGTCCTTCACCGTCTTTTTATAACAAATGAAAGAGAGAATCAGTACCGCCAGGCAGCGGGCAATATTGACAAGGCTGGTTCCCCCTTCTAAGTATTCCGTATCTTCATAAGTGGGGTAAAGGAAAATAACCGCTTTCAGATAAAAATCCTGCATGAAAAAGAAGGTGGAACAGAACACTGCCGCGATGGCGAGCTGCCACTTTTTCCACGACCAGCTTGCCAAAACATACAGCGGCAAAACCACCAGCACCGACTTATGCAGCGTGGCGCCCAGCAGCACCAGAAAAATAAACTTAACCCATTCCCTGCGCAGCACATAAGGAATCGCGGCTACCGCAATCGCAAGGGCAAGATAATACCGCACCGTGTTAAAGGACTGGAAATAATAGCCGAACGCCATGAACAGGAAAAAGCTGAACGCAAAGGAATCCGCCTGCCGATAGATGGCAATCAGGAATAAGAGAATCGTAAAGAATGCAAAAAAAGCAAACACCAGTAAATAATTCTCATACCCGCTGATACCGTAAAGAACCTTCACCACCCAGTTAAATCCAAACTCCGTGGGCACGAAAGCATCACAGTTGACAAGATGCATGAACTCTACATATTTGGCATAATCATTCCCCACGTTCAACCGGCATGCCGCCACCCCGAACAAAAGCAGAAAAACAGATACCAGACAAAGTCCGTTTAGTATCTGCTGCCTGCTGACGATATTTGATTGTCTCTTACAGTGGTTATCCACCATCAGTCCCAAAAAGACGGTGAGCACCGCCACCATGATATATAAAATCATAAGTTTCTCTTCTTTCCTTCCCTGATGCCCTGCTTCATCAGCTGGTATGCTTCCCTTAAGGACCTTTCCTTTAACATCTCGCCTCTGTGGGCATATAAAAAACGCAGGGAAAAGAGCTTCGCCAGAGGACCATATAGATAGTGGTACAGCACGCCTCTGTCGGTAAAGAACTTCCCGTCATATCCCTTAAACCATGTGGATTCCCGATAGACCTCCTCGCCGATCTTTGCCGTATGCGCGTACAAATGCAGTCCCTTTTTCAGACAGTCATGCAGAAATAAGCTGTCCTCGCCGTTACTGTACTTTGCCCCGCCTCCGAAGAGAAGCGAAAAGCTTACATTCGCCCGGTGCAGAGACTTTGTGCGCGCCGCCACCGCAAAGGTGGGATAACGACCGTAATTATACCAGCGGATCCGTGTTTTTGACTGGTTGTAATAAGTTGCCCGGGAAGGGTCCACTTTAAAATTGAAGGTAATTACATCGGCATCTTTGTTCTCGTCAAAGGCACGGCACACGATTTCCTCATATCCTGTATAAAAGACAATATCCTCATCCGAAAACAGGCACAGTTCCTTATCTGCACGCATAAGCGCGGTATTACGGTTTAATCCCACGCCCCGCTCCGCCATGGAAAAACAGCGGATCCGTCTCTCCTTGTGATCATATTCCTCATAAGCAAAGCGATCGCATTGATTCACAATGACGGCATCTGTCTCCAGATTCATCTTCTCCGCCAGCATATTCACTTCCTGATTCACCGCCGCTATCAGCACCTGCAGCCTCTTCTTTTCACCCATTCCCTGTATGCCCATGCTCCTCTATGCAAAATATCTGTTTAAAAATTCCTCATCAGCCTGCGCAATAATCATGCCAAGCACCTGACAGTCCTGATTTTTAAGAAAACTTAAGATCCGTGCAGTCTTTCTTCCTGTATCCGTTCCGAAAGGAAGCAGCAAAATTACGCCCCCTGCCTCTCTGATCTGACGGCACTCCTCCTCCGATAAACCATTCTGATTAAAGGCTAGCACATCCCACTCGCTGGTCTTTGCAAATGGATCCTCTTCCTTCGGTATATTCCAGCTAAATCCATCCTCTTCCTTGTCGCTGCCATACGCCTCCAGTCCTTCCCGGTCTAAGAGTCGTTCCAGTTCCAGCCTGCGAGTATCTGCGTGGTCTGCCATATCCAGAATCGCAAAGCATCTTTTATCCCCCAAGGCATAGCGGATATTCGCCTTCAATTCCCTTGCATAGGGCTGCAGTCCCTTTTGGTTCCGGGTCAGAATGCCGAGGGCTTTACAATTGTATTTCTTTTCAATATCTTCCTGCACATAAACGGATTCATCTAACGCATAAATAAAACCAATGACGATAAGTGACACCACTCCGAACAACACCGCTCCAGTCACACAGGCGGAGGTGGTCCTGTTATCCCAATACACCCTCTCTGGAACGCCGGAACGGATAACCTTAATCTGATCCAGCTCCTTGCTGTCCCTTGCATACTCCCGCAGCCCGCTTTCCAATGCACTCATGATCTCACGGACAAATTTTTCATCTTCTCCTCTTACCCTTACGGTAAGCAGTCTGATATCAGAAAGGATTTCAGCTGTTGTTGCTTCCATAACCTCATCCCGCTCATAGCCCGGCAATTCCTGCATGACAAGGTCTAAAATAGGATCCGTATCTAACAGATCATTCCATGTATATCCATTGTAATATTGATAGACCTCGCCGCTCTCATCATGCCCAAAGCTGATATACAGCTTTGACACCACTTCATATTCCACCGGCATCTTCACGGAACGCATCACTTGGTAAATAACGCCGCCACAGGTAGCCCCTAAAATTGCCAGCACTGCCACCAGCCATATCTTCTTTTGCAGGTACAGCATCAGCCGTTTCAAATCCATTCCTCTGTTTAAATATGCTTCATTCTTTTCCATTTTCATCGCCTATAGGTTCTCCCCCTTTGATAGCCTTCATGGCTGTTACCTGTGTCTTGTCGACTCCTTCTGTGCTTTCCGGCTTGATTAAAATCTTAAGCGTCAAAAGCATGAGCTTTAAATCCAGCCACACAGAATAATTTTCAATATAGGATAAATCAAGCTTTAGCTTGTCATAGGGCGTCGTATTGTACTTTCCATACACCTGCGCATAGCCTGCAAGACCTGCCTTTACTTTCATACGGAAGACAAATTCCGGCATTTCCTCCACATATTGGGCGATAATCTCAGGTCTCTCCGGTCTTGGACCAATAAAAGACATCTCTCCTTTTAAGATATTGAAAAGCTGGGGCAGTTCATCAATCCGCACAGCCCGGATAAATTTGCCAATGGGTGTGATCCTGCTGTCGTTTTTGGCGGCAAGCCTTGCCACACCGTCCTTTTCCGCATCCACCCGCATACTTCTGAATTTCATGATTGCAAATTCTCTGCCACCCATGGTACACCGAATCTGTTTATACAACACCGGACCACCGTCATAGCATTTAATCAGAATCGCCGTCACCAGCATAAAGGGCGATGCGATCACTAAAAGCAGCAGCGAACATACAATATCGATCAGCCGCTTTGCCAGTCTCTGCTCCACCGTAAGCGCATACTCCCTGGTAAGAAAAATGGGCGTATCAAAAAGATGCATCTGATCAGAACCTTTAATCAACACATCCGGTATCTTCGGCATCAGATAGACACGGATGGACCTGCTGTAGCAATATTTTATCAGCCGGTTCCTCTCCTCTGTGGGAATATCCCAAAGCACCACTGCTCCATATCCCTTATCGATCTCCATTTCCAGCTTCATGAGTCCTTCTTTAATATCTATGCACTTAACGATATTATATTTGTCCTTCCTGGACGCAAATTTCAGAAGAATATCCTTGATATCCCTCTCTCCGTGCACCAGCAGCATATCCCTTGGCGGAAATACCCTCCGGTAAATAATATTGCAGACCCATGACCACGCCGCCGCAATCAGCAACTGCAGCAGCGTTGCCCCCGCGAACCAGTCAACTGGAACCAGCCAGTTATGCATCAAAGATAGCTGAAAATATGTAATTATATTTACAAATAACAGTGCAAACGCCTGGGACAAAAAGATATCCATAGATTTCAAATAGCCGATTTTCAGCCCGCCGTAAGTATTGGTAAAGAAAAATAATAGTATAAAATAAATCGCAATAATCAGAATATGACCATTCCGGTAATATTTCAAACGACGGTTGAAATCATTGAGAATCGGATAATAATATTCCAGCCATATATAAGCATAAATCCCCGTCTGTATGAGCAAAATCACATAACTTAGCCATAAGACGCTTATTTTTTTCAGAGATTCTAAACGTTTCACCTATACACCTCATGTATCAAAAACTACAATCTACGCAGTGTGGCGCGCAGTGCCCAGAAAAACAGATTGTACACGCTGTATAAGAAAGAAAGCTTTTCTTCCCTCCGGTACAGATTCCAGATCCTCCTGACCGCCTCCACCTTATTGGAAGATAAAGACTTCGGTGGTCTGCGGTAAATGGTCAGCACTTCGTCAAGTCCATAGCCGGTAAACTTACGCAAAATCCGCCACCATGCCGCAGTGTCCTCACTTTTGACATCCGGCATCTGGATCAGCTCTTTTCCGGTCTTTTTTGTATCTATTAAAACCGTGCTGGTAAAAATAACGGTTCTGGAAAGCGCCTGCTTATGACAAATGGTTTCCGGGACGTGTACGATCTTACCTGTAGGCTTCGCATTTTCGTCCCCAAATTCATAGGCGGTAAATACAAATGCCGCCTGCCTTTTTTCCATAAATGCCAGCTCCTTCGCAAGCTTGTCCGCCATCCACACATCATCCGCGTCAAGAAAAGCAATATATCTTCCTTTTGCTTCGGCAATCCCTGTATTCCTTGCCCGCGCGGCTCCTTCATTTACAGATTTTGCAATCAGGCGGATATTTCCGCCTGCGCCTTCCATGCAGCGCTCAATCTTTGCCCTGCTGTCATCCGAAGAGCAGTCATCCACCAGAAGCAGTTCCCAATTCTGATAGCTCTGGGCACGTACCATGGCTATGGTTTCTTCTATATAAGAACCGGCATTATAGACCGGAACGACGATGCTGACCAGCTTGTCCTGATTTTCCATCTATATTTCCTCTTTTACAAGATAGATTGGTCTTCTTTTCACTTCCATATACGTCTTTGCCAAATATTGTCCCACAATTCCCAGGCAAAAGAGCTGTACGCCGCTGATTAGGGAAATAATACACACCAAAGACGGCCAGCCGGAAGTGGGATCTCCAAACAAAAGTTTCCTGATAATGATAAAGACAATAAACACAAATGCCGCTACACAAAACAGCACACCCATAAAGGCGGCAAATGCAAGCGGCGCGGTGGAAAATGCCGTGATTCCCTCTAAGGAATAAATGAACAGCTTCCAGAAAGACCACTTGGTCTCCCCCTTCTTCCGCTCGATATTTTCAAATTCCAGCCACTTGGTTTCAAACCCCACCCAGCCAAATATGCCTTTGCTGAACCGGTTGTACTCGGGCATGGAAAGAATGGCATCCACCACCTGTCTGGTCATCAGACGATAGTCCCTGGCGCCATCCATGATCTCCGTTTTGGAAAATTTTTTCATGAGACGATAGAACATTCTAGCGAAAAAAGAACGTACGGGAGGCTCGCCCTTGCGGGTAACCCGCCTTGTCGCCACTGAGTCATAGCCTTGCTCCAGATAACCGTACATCTCCGGCAAAAGAGACGGAGGATCCTGTAAGTCGGCATCCAGAAATACCACGAAGTCGCCTTTCGCCTTCTCCATACCGGCATAGAGCGCGGCTTCCTTTCCAAAGTTTCTGGAAAAGGAAAGAAGATGCACACGCGCATCCCTCTCAATGAGCTTTTTTACCTCCCGGGCGGTATGATCCTTAGAGCCGTCATTGATATACCATAGCTCCAGTTCCACTTCCCTTTCCCGGAAAAAAGATTCATTCTTTATAAATTCCTGATAAAAATCAGCCACATTTTCTTCTTCATTATAACAGGGCACAATGGCACTGAGCAGTTTCATAATGTTCCATTACCTCTTATTTTATGCGCATTTCCATAATACGTCTATGTTATCCTATATTCTATCACACAACGGAAAATAGCACAATAAACAAAAAAGATGGGTGATCTTGTCTTTGGAAAGCGTACAGCGTCATAGGGCGACCACATGAAGTTAATATCCTTCTACATGTGCTTTCAATCTTTCTGGAAGAGGCTATAAAATTTATACTTTTCCCTTTAAACTACGAACAAAGCGATTCTGATATACAAATTTCAGAACCGCTTTGCTCAAAGCTTGAAAATCTTATTAAAAATATGTTGGGCATTATTTGCATTTTGCTGTATAAATATTCTTTTGTTTAACATTTTTTATATATCCTAATATTAATGAAATACTTACAATTATAAATGCCATCAATATCGGAATTATAATATTATGAAGCCCCTTATATCGAAAAAAAACAGTTAAAAGGGAGATGAAAGTTGCAATTGTTTTGGTTTTTGTGCCATATTTTTTTCGCTCATTAGTTTCTAGCTGTCGATTTTGATTTTCAACTGGAGCAAGAAACAATATAAGTACTAAACACGACATATTGATAAAAACGTCAGCTATAATATAGTATGGCAATATTTTGATCATCCAAAAAGTAATTATTATAACTGCAAAAGAAATTACATAGCATCTCTTTTGCGAATCCGCATGGTAACCGCCAGCATATCTTCTTAATGAGCAAAATGTCAACATGAATATAATGCTTTGAGGTAAAACTCCAAATAGAATTCCAATTATTAGGGAAACAGACATGCTGATTAAAATAATTTTCCCTCTTTCAATTCCATATGCAATTATTTCTTCTCTTTCCTCATCGGAATATGGTTCTGCAGCCATAATAATTAAGATTTTCTCAGTTTTTTTACAGCCTTTGGCAATTTAGGTTGATATGAAATACATGGACATGCTGTATTTGCATCCATTTTTGCAACTTTGATAGCAACTTTTTCTACTGCATCTTGAAATAATTTTTTTCCTTTTTTCATAGCGTTTTCTCCTTTGAATGAAATTAAATAGTGTTACTTAATGATATACTTCGATTAGGAACTTGCTCACGCAGTATTCCTCCTCGTAAAAAATGGTATCATTTTATTTGCTATACATGCCCGATTTGCGAAATTCGTATATTTTGGGGCGAAAATGAATCATTTCAAGATATAATACCTACCTGTTGACACAGATAATGTTAACATACCATCAGTTTCTCCATCAATTCTTTTAAGCTTAATCCTGCAATTGGAAAGGAATGCCACCATTTGAGGAAACTATGATGATATAATAATCTTGTGCATCTCCAGCTTCCGTTATGTACCCTGCTGACTCCACTGCAGTACCATTGGCTCCATTAACATAGCTTTCATATTCGCAGCCTGACAATGTATTTATATCTGCATCTGTTATATATAAATCAATTTATTCTTACACCCCACTTATAATTGCTTGGCGCCTCCAGATCATAAATATCTTCTCCATATGGTATATTTAATGTACGGTCATCACTTAATACGTATTCCTTTCCCCCAACCTTCCAAACATCTCCGGGCTCGTAGTTATTGAAAAATGAGGAGCCTGCTTCAGTCATTTTCCTGTATCTTTCATCATATCTGTCTTTAGAATAAATAAGTACGCTATTTTCCCCTGTAGAATAGAAATGTGTATTTTCTTTCTCACCCATTTTAACAGAAAAAAATCCTGGTTCAATTCCTGACTCGCCCAAATAATTTTTTACTTCATCTAAGGGAAATTCCAAAGTGATATAAATAGGATCTTTTGACTTCATTAGATAATTCCAAAACCTTGCATACCGTTCCAGTTCCTTGTCATATGGCGCTCCCCGCATGACTTCAGAATAAATGGAGCCTATTAAGTTGCTATCTGTGTATAAGGAATGCCCTTTCCCGTCTTTTGAAATATATTTGAAATATTGGTTTTTGCCAAAATTTAATACATTTTTTTCTGCTCTGATTTCTTGTAAGGTATCTGTGTTTATTTCAGGAATTTGCTCCGGTGAAAACTTTTTTCCAGCACATTCGTATAAATTTCCTGTTTTTTTGACCAGGGAAATATCGTTATTGATCATATTTAAAAAATCTTGGGAAATATAATTTATACCTTTTCCCATATTTGCCGTATAAATCTCGGACTTATAAGCCAATCCTCTTTTAGGTGCAGGCAAAAATGTATCCTGCTGTTTTTCCCCCTTTGTTTTTGTTCCGTTCAATAATGTATTGATTAATATACGTTTTTGGTTTGAACGAATATCTTTATGTGCAGCAGTACTATAAAAATTGATGTTCATTATCGATCCCTCCACCTATAAATTTTAAGACACCATTTTAATTTTTTATGTTGCCTGCCATCTGCTGGCTAATGGCATTTCCAACGATAGCAGTCCATCGTTACTCCATGTAAAGTTTTGCAAGTTAACGGTATTGGCGGTTGTCAAATTCCGTATGGAAATACTATTTACGGATGTAGAACCTATTCCGGAGAATTTAACGGAATAAACGATTGCTTCCTCGGGTATTTCCCTGAAATTTCGTAAATCAATTGCGACCGTTGAATTACGGTTTCCAGCCATGCTTACATTCCCTAAACTCACTTTGCAAGTTTCAACAGTATATGTAGGACCGCCAACCCCTAGTAGGTAACTTTGTGATGAAGACAGATTGCCTGTGATTTTTACATAATAAAATCCATCTCCAGATGCCAGGAAGGGAAACGCACTTGATCCTAAGCCCGATTTTGTATATGAATCCATATAAATAAGCTGCGCATTTGAATTGTACACTTCAAAATCAAATCCTTTGCCATTGCATATTACATATTGCGTTCCGCTCGTTAAATACACCTTAAACCAGTCTTCATCGCTGGAACTTATATATCCATCCACAAAATATTGATTTGGTCTGTTCCCAGTTAGCGCTTGTGCTGGTGTTTCACTGTTAGCCTGTATTAACTGTGCCGTTTCCATTGTATTATTGGGTTCAGCCTCGCTAACATTTTTTGCCTGTACAGTTGTTCCGCTAAACCACGCTGCAAAGAATATCATTACAAAGGTTAGCGCTGCTTTAAAATTAATAATTTTCTTAAACATAAAATTCCTCCCAGCTAGTTTTTTATAGAATAGCATTTTCTTTGCTGTAAAAAGATAACTGGCGAATTTCATATATTTTATGGCGAAAATAGGCTTGCATAAAAATATAGCGCATTAAACTAGATTTAATCACAATGTCTTTCATAAAATTTATTTCATTTTCATTGCGTATAGCATAATTTTGACATCAAAAATATTCTCTTTATCAGAAATCTTCATGCTTCCACGGTAGCTGTCCACCACTCTCTTTACATTCTGTAAGCCTATACCATGCCTTCCTGTGTCCTTTTTGGTGGTCAAATATTCATTTCCTTGTTTTCGCACACATTTTTCATAACTATTTCGGATGTGAACAAACAGCATTCCCTTCTCGTATCTGACATAAACAGACAGGCATTTATCTTCTGAACAGCCTGCTGCTGTTATGGCGTTTTCAAGCAGATTCCCAAATATTACATTCAGGTCGAACAGACGGATGCCGATTTCCTTCGGGATGCAAATTTTATACTCCACCTGCTTCAGGGTTTCCTGTGCCTTGCCCAGCATATAGTTCAGTATGCTGTCTACCTCCTTGTTACCGCTGTTGGAATATTGATCCTTATTTTCTATAAACATGTCCATATGTTGTATATAGTCTTTGATTTCCTGATGGTTCTCCTTTTCTGCCATAATCACCAACTCAGCCAGGTGATGTTTCATATCATGTCGGAAAGAACTTACCTTCTCTTCTGACTGTATTAGAACATCCAATTGGTTTGCATAGCTGGCAATCTGTCTTTCAAATAGGGCATTTTCCTCTAATTTCATATATGCATCCAACAATGCATTATACAGATAGAATATTAACATATTGATAAATAGGATTCCCGCGCTGACCAGGATCAGCAGCATCCGGTCATTTAGGTTATGCATCAGGAGGACAAATAATATTGCGATACTGATGACTGGAATCAACATTAATACGTTCCAATATGGCGGTGTAAATGCTGTCTCTCTCCTTTTTATAAGGAATCTTTCGGTAATGAACTCGCAAAGGCTGATCAAAAGAACTGTTACATATGCCGCAATTTCATTGTAATCCTGCCCTACAGTATAATTTGAAAAGGAATAGATGGATAAAATATCGCAAGCCATGTTGATACCGTAAATCAGGAGGGATACCATTACTTTCTTTTTCTGTTCGCCATGATAGAGCTGGGTGAGAAGATATATCATCAGCAGGTTAACAGCAATGTTTGCAGGCGGGAAATGAAACATTAGATATACAGTTACTGTTACGGTAAAAAAGAGGAAATACAGAAGATGTTCTTTTCTTTTATCTTCGATTTCCGTTGGGAAAAATATGGTCATAAACTTTTTAATAATAAATGTTCTGAACAAATTTGTGCTTAATGCTGTAATAATGTCAAACATCTTATCTCATCTTCTCCCACTCATTTTGAGCAATCTGTTCCCTTGCGGATTTCCGGTAAGGCTGGCTTATGGTCAATATGGCGCCATTTCGCATTTTTACCAGCTCATAGGTGCATTCTGCTATATAATCTGAATTAACTAAATATGACTGATGGATCAGGACAAAGTTATGGGGTACAGCGCCTGTAATATCCTTCAGCCTTCCGTTGAACTGCATCTCTTCCTCTTTGAGGACAATATTGATTTTTTTGTTCTCACTATAAAAATAAAAAATATCTTTATAGGGAATCTTATAATGGAATCCCTTTGTATGGTATTCAAAAAATTGATTTCTTCTTTCATACAATTTAATGCCCCTGTCCATTACATCATCAATTAGGTTCTGGGTCAGCGGCTTAATGAGGAAATCCAGGGGTTGTATTCGGAACAAATTCATTGCATAGCTGCTTTTTAAAGAAATGTACACAATCAGGGTTTCCATATTCTCCAGCTCTTCCCGTATAAAGTTCCCTACCTTAATTCCATTGGTAGTAATTAATTCTATATCCAGGAACAATAGGTCTAAAGTATCTTCTTTTTTCAGAAAATCACAAAGGATTTCTCCGGTATACCAGACGCTGACATCTATCTTGATGCCATGTGCTGCCCCATATTTATAGAGCATATCTTCCAATTCGGCACAGGTTCCCTTTTCATCATCGCAAATCCCTATACGAAACACATCGTATCCCTCCCTACATATTTGTCAATTTATATTTGGTCCCCTTTTCCACTTATTTCTTATGTTTTGCTTCCCCAGACTTTCACAGATTTATGTATTTAACATCTTTTTTAAGTGTAAAGTAAATCATCTTTGTAGTCAATTAATCGTTTTGTTTGTTGTCGGAATTTTAGTTCACGCCACCAAGAACAATATCGCAACATCTTTAAAATTCCTTGCCCTCCTACCGCCAAAATGACACGCCACAAAAGAGTAACCGTTTAACGCGCAGGGGCAGTGCAGCGGAGGCGGCAGGACAGGACACCGACAGGATTGGAACCGCAGCCTCTGACATCCTCCACTATCGTTTCAAGGCTCTGACGGAGAATCGGCAATTTCACTTATAGAATGGTGAGATATCAGGGGAATCCGGCATGGATGCCGGATTAAGAGCCGTGCGGCACGGATGCCGCTTGGCTCTGCCCCCGTCCGCCTTGAACGATCTACCTCCATTCTATTAGTGAAATCCGATTCGCAGACGAGACTTGAAACGATAGTGGAGGATGTCAGAGGCTGCGGTTCCAATCCTGTCGGTGTCCTGTCCTGCCGCCTCCGCTGCACTGCCCCTGCGCGTTAAACGGTTACGCCAAAGGCTGCCCGCAGCAATTTGTGCGGACAGCCTTTGCTTTGTTACGTATTCCGTTTTTCTTTGCATAAAATTACGATTTCCCTGCCTTTGTAAAGCAGCAGAAGAAATGCGCTTAAAATAACTGCCATCATCACCGCATAGCAGACATCCCTATGCATAACCCCAAGAACGCCCGCCAGAAGCATTTCCAAAATGAGAATCATTCTTGCTCTTCTTTTGAACACGATCGCTTCTTTTTCCGAAATGGGCTTATTTTCATCTGCCAGCGGCGCCAGGTAGAAAATGATTGCTGCCGCTATAAAGAACAGAATCCATATGCCATAAGGCACAACGCCATTTCGTGTGATGAAGCGCAGAATTAGGAGAATTGCTGTCATAATCACGCAGGATTCCAAATAACAGCTGAGATAGCCCCGTGCATGATAACCGCCTGCGTAAGAGCGCAGAGGTATGAATGCTGCAAATAAGATCACACTCTGCCGCCACATGCCAAGCAGATACCCAATCAAAAGTGCGGTGGCTGCGTTGAGCGCCATCGCCAACAGTGACTGCATTGCAATGACATACAGTTCTACATACCTTTCTTCGATACTGCCATTTGCCGCAAGCCTTAACGCAATCCTCCTAAACAAGCTATTTGTCATACTTTCTGAAATCGTCAAATTCCGCCGGCATCTTCGGTTGATGCAGGAAGAAGCAGCATGTATACAGCGGCATAAGTAAAATAAAACCAGTCAGTGCTGCTGTACATACCTTGGAAACAGCGTTTGTCATTTTTTTCATCGTAAAATTCCTCCTTTTTGTTTTTCATCATAATTCATTTTTCAACAAAATGTAACCACTTTGTTGAAAACAGCACTCTGGTTGTTGAAAATAGCACTAACCTTTGATGTAGAGGAAGACTTTAACCGAAAATTCTCCATGTGAATCACTGATATTCATTTGTCCGTCGTATTTTTTTACAGTCTCTTTTGCTTCCTTTAATCCCAATCCGTGATAAAAATCATCTCGCTTGCTGGTAAGGAAATCGCCGTTAGAATCGCGTTTCTTCTTCCCTTCATATGCATTGCGGATTCCAAACAAAAGCCTTGCGGCATTCGTCTTTATGGAAAAATGTATTTTCTTCTTATCAGCAGGCAGCTCTTTGACGGCTTCTATCGCGTTGTCGAAGAGATTTCCAATAAGGATATTTAAGTCTATATGGTTGATAACAATCTCACTTTCTATCTTGATTTCCTTGTCCACCGCGATTCCATATTCTCTGGCAATCTCCAGCTTATAATTTAATATAGAATCAATGCCAATATTTCCTGTATGAATCACGTTGCCCTGCTGCTTAATCTGTCCCAGCTTTTCCTCATAATGCTGCATCAGATGCTCATATTCCCCTTTTTTAAGGTAACTCATTTCCAGCGCATAGTGATTTGCCATATCGTGGCGCATTCTGCGCAGCTTCAGCCACTGCTTCTCCAACTCCTCATAGCGCAGGCAAAAAAACGCATTCTGCTGTTTTAGCAGTTCATTTTCCATGCGCTCCGCGGCGTGTTCCTGCACCCTCTGATACATATAGTAGGTGACAAGATTAATCACCAGCAGTACCCCTAAAACGATGATCTGCGCTAAATCAATATGCTTCCATCGTCCCCACCAGACCACATGACAGATTAAAATACTTCCAATGGGCACCAGAAAAATTTCAAACCAATCCATTCCTCTGATTTTCATCTGTTTCTGCTTCAAAGAAATTCTTGTAATCAGTTTGACAAACGCAAACCAGACCAACTTGGAAAAAGCATTTCCAATGTAAAGAAGCCCCGGCTGCCTGCTTAAATATTCGTCGGCAGGTACTCCTGATATAGTCAGAGCAAATGCAACGATTCCCTCTGCGATGATTCCCAGCGTCACAACAAGGATCATTAAAATCAGCTTATTCCTGACATTTCCATTATACAAAAAGTAAAGTACCAGAAAGTAAATCATACTGGTACTTACATTGCTGACAAATGCATTTTCTATGGTTAGATAACTGCTTACATTCCACAATGCGAAGCATAAGCCCCAGCCCACAAGCAACGCCAGCCTGTTTTGATATTTTACTCCTAAAAGCTGCTCAAACAAAATATGTAAAGTGAATATAAAAAATAGATCCATCATCCACGCAAAAATCTGTGCCTGCATCCCTTTACCTGCCAACTGTATCTTTCGTAACTTTAAACCCCTTCATCCAGAAGCAGCATTTGTAACTCGCGCATTTTCTTTCTGTTATCCCTGCTGATATCCAATGACTTTCCATTGAACAATACCAGTTCTTTATAATGAAATTCCTTTACATAATCCAGGTTCACCAGATAAGACTGATGAATGCGCAGGAAATAACTGTTCCTCTCCTCCATCTCCTTCTGTACATCCCCCAACTTCCCATAAAAGGTATATTTCTTGTCTTCACACACTACGGTTATATGCCTGTTTTCACTGAAAAAGTACATGATCTCATTTAAACGGATGCTGTACCTTGTCCGATTAATATAAAAAACAAAGGTTTCTTCACTCCGCCCTTTCAGATCCATATACGCATTCATGGTTTTTTCCAGCTTCGCCGGATTCACCGGCTTGCTTAAGAATTGAAAAGGATGGACCTCAAATGCTTCCTTATAATAATCCTCATACTGCGAAACAAATATAATCGCCGCAAAGACATCCATCTCACGCACCATTGCCGCAATCTGAAGACCGTTCATTTCCCCCATTCCGATATCCATGAAAAAAATATCAAACTTGTTTTCCTCATATATCCCGTCAAAAAGCTTATCACCGCTATCATACTTTTTAATCTGGATATTGACTCCCGCATTTACCGCCCATACTTTAAGCCCCCATTCCAGATCCTCCGCATACCTGCGCTCATCCTCGCATATCGCTATCTTCAGCATCCCAGCACCCCTTATCTTTATAGAAGAATTATTTGAAATATAACTTTTAATGTAATTCTTCATCCTTGTCCTGTAAAGCACCTTCCAAAGGTGGTGAAGGGAATCATAGTTCGTTTTATTCTGCCTCTCTTACTCTTCCCGGCTCTCATCTACATCCTGTTTCAGCAGTTTATAAATATAATTGTAATTCCGAAGAAATTCCGGCAGGATGCGCATTTCTGTATCGGAAAAATCTTCAATAATTCCTGCAATCTCGTCATTGTAGACCGATCTGCTCCCTGTCCTTATACTTCCGCACAGAAGTTCATCCACAGAACATTCGAGCACATTGGAAATGGTGACCAGCTTATCAAGTCCGATCTTACTCCTTGCATTTTCAACGTTACTGATATGCTGGGTCGATAATTCTGCCCGCGAGGCAAGCTCTGCCTGAGACATTTTAAGCTCTTCTCTTCTTCTTTTTATTCTGATTCCCAGGTCTGAATAATCTACGCTCACCGTTGACCTCCTGTGATAAAATATATAACTCGAAAAATATTTTATAGAAATATGGTTTAACGTGAAATCAACTATATAAATATATTATTTGCACAGTTATATTTTTCTTGATTATTTTGAAATTTATTTAAATGCGCAAGGAGCAGTAGGAACTATAGTTCCTATTATTCCTCAGACAAGAGGCAGGGAACTAAACCCTGCCCAGCAAAGAAATGAATGTTTACTTTTGAGCGCTCCAGATATCTTTATTATTATATATGAAATTTGTCATTTTTTCTGTTGATGTAATAATTTGTATATGTAAATGTAACTTTTAGCATTTCTCTTCGAGAAAATCCATATAAAACTCCGTTATCTTTCCTTTTTTGTCTCTGCTGACAGGCAGCGTATCTCCGTTCCGCATCACCACATATCCCGGAAGATACTGTTCGATCTGCCTTCCATTCACCAGATAGGACTGGTGTATTCTGATAAAGCGGTTATTGTAATCTGCAAGTATCTTTTCCAAATCATCCAGTTTCTCATAGAAAACATATTCTTTATCATTCTCCATCAAAATTCTTATTACCCGTCTTTCACTCACAAAATAAAACACCTCCCCAAGGGCAATGTGAAAGTTTCTTCTATTGTATTGAAAGAAAAAACTCTCATAAAACAGTCTGTGTTCCTCAACAATCTGATCAAGCACCTCCCCTACTTTCTGCTTGGACACGGGCTTTTCAATATAGCGGAAGGGATAAATCTTGAACATTTGTTTAAAATACTGTTCATATTGGGAAACAAAGACAATACTCACCATCCTGTTCCTCTCTCTTAATTTCATAGCCGTTTCCATGCCGTCTATACCCTCCAGCTCAATATCCATAAATACGACTGCATAATCTCCTGCTGCTTCCTGACCAAATAATACCTCTTCTCCGCTTGCAAATTTCTCAAGCTGTACATTGAAGTGTTTTTCATCCGCCCATGCTTCAATTCCATCTGCCAGCATATCCACATAGATTGGAATGTCATCACACACTGCAATCCGTAACATCTACATCCCCGCCTTCATTTTTTATTTTTATCATATCGGGGTTTAATTTTTCAGAAAATCACTTGCAAAAATTTTTTATTTTCGTGCTTATAGATTGGGGGAAAATATTTTGAAGGATGATAGAGGAATGTTGCACAAATTGCGGGGTGGTATTTTATTTATTTTTTATTTGTGGATGTAACTATGGATACTTGCATATTTGCGTGCGGACGGTATAATACTAAATGTAGCATTTTTAAAAAGGCAATGTACAATATATAGGAGTGTATGAAATGAAGATTATTAAGCGGAGCGGCATGGAGGTTTCTTTTGACGCTGTTAAAATAGAGGAAGCGGTGCGGAAGGCAAATACAAGTGTCGGGGATGAGGAACGGCTTTCTGATGAGCAGATCCGATGTGTTGTGAAGAATGTGACAGATCTTTGCAGTAAAATGACACACAGCCCGAATGTGGAAGAGATTCAGGATATGGTGGAGGAGGAGATTATGAAGCAGCAGACCTATAAGCTGGCTTCTAATTATATCACCTATCGCTATAAGCGTGAGCTGGTGCGAAAGTCAAATTCTACTGATGAGCAGATTCTTTCCCTGCTGGAATGTAATAACGAAGAGGTCTTACAAGAAAATTCTAATAAAAATCCGGTTGTCAACAGTGTGCAGCGGGATTATATGGCTGGTGAAGTGAGCAAGGATATCACCCGCCGTTTTCTTCTACCCCCTGATATTGTGGAAGCGCATGAAAAGGGGCTTATCCACTTTCATGATGCCGATTATTTTGCCCAGCACATGCACAATTGTTGTTTGGTAAATCTGGAGGATATGCTTCAAAATGGCACGATCATCAGCGAAACCATGATTGAAAAACCGCACAGTTTCTCCACGGCATGCAATGTTGCCACGCAGGCGATTGCCCAGATTGCAAGCTCCCAGTACGGCGGGCAAAGCATCACTTTATCCCACCTTGCCCCTTTTGTTCAGGTGAGCCGTGAAAAGTTCCGCAGGGAAGTGCGGGAGGAGCTTAACGCTCAAGGAATGGAAATGACAGATGATTTAGTAGCAAAAATAGCGGAAATGCGAGTGGCAAGAGAAATCAAGCAGGGTGTCCAGATGATTCAGTATCAGGTCATCACGCTGATGACCACCAACGGTCAGGCCCCCTTTGTCACCGTATTTATGTATTTGAACGAGGTTCCCGAAGGGCAGCTTCGGGACGATCTGGCGATGATTATAAAGGAAATGCTCCTGCAGCGCATCCAAGGCGTCAAGAATGAACAGGGCATCTACATCACCCCTGCCTTTCCGAAGCTGATTTATGTTCTGGAAGAAAATAATATTTCCGAAGGCTCCAGATATTGGGCGCTTACCCAGCTTGCCGCGCAGTGCACCGCCAAGCGTCTGGTACCTGATTACATTTCGGAGAAAATCATAAAGAAACTAAAAGACGGCAACTGCTACCCCTGCATGGGCTGCCGTTCTTTTCTCACAGTCTATAAAGATGAAGCCGATCAGTATAAATTCTACGGAAGATTCAACCAAGGTGTCGTCACATTAAATCTAGTAGACGCCGCCTGTTCTTCCGGTGGCGACTTTTATAAATTCTGGCTGATTTTAGACGAACGTCTCGATCTGTGCCGCCGTGCCCTGATGTGTCGTCACGAACGTCTAAAGGGAACCCTTTCTGATGTTGCCCCCATTTTGTGGCAGAACGGTGCATTAGCGCGCCTAAAAAAGGGGGAGACCATCGACAAGCTCCTCTACGGCGGTTATTCCACCATTTCTCTTGGATATGCGGGGCTTTGCGAATGTGTCCGCTTTATGACCGGTAAGTCTCATACCGACCCAGATGCAACGCCTTTTGCCTTAGAAATCATGAAATACCTAAATGCCGCATGCAAAAAATGGGAAAAAGAAACCAACATCGCCTTCAGCCTTTATGGCACCCCGCTGGAATCCACCACCTATAAATTTTCCAAATGCCTGCAAAAACGTTTCGGCGTCATTGCCGGCGTAACAGACAAGAACTATATCACCAACAGCTATCATGTTCACGTAACGGAACCCATCAATGCCTTTGACAAGCTGACCTTTGAATCCCAATTCCAGGAGCTTTCTCCGGGAGGCGCCATCAGCTATGTAGAAGTGCCCAATATGCAGAACAATATTGAAGCCGTGCTGGCTGTCATGCAGCACATTTATGACCATATCATGTATGCGGAGCTCAACACCAAAAGCGACTATTGTCAGGAATGCGGATATGATGGCGAAATCAGGATTGTCGAGGATGAAAACCATAAACTGATCTGGGAGTGTCCTAAGTGTGGAAACCGGAATCAGAATAAAATGAACGTGGCACGCCGCACCTGCGGCTATATCGGCACACAATTCTGGAATCAGGGCCGGACACAGGAAATCAAAGAGCGGGTGCTGCACCTATAGTTTGTTCTTTATCAAACATGCTTTCGCAATCTGCGCTGCAACATTGAAACCAAAAACGTTAACTGCCGCAATGCGCTTTAAGCCAGCAAGGAGTGTGTATATGAAATACTCAGATATCAAATATTATGATATTGCAAACGGTCTTGGCGTCCGCACCAGCTTATTCGTGTCAGGATGCACCCACCACTGCAAAGGATGCTTTAACGAGGAAACCTGGGACTTTAATTATGGTAAGGAGTTTACCGATAAGACCATCAACGAAATCCTAAAGTCAATTGAGCCCAAATATATCCGCGGACTATCCCTTTTAGGCGGCGAGCCCCTTGAACCCGCAAACCAGAGAGCTCTTCTGCCTCTTCTTTGCCAGTTCAAGGCTCGCTTTCCTCAAAAAGATATTTGGTGCTATACCGGATATACCTACGAAACCGATCTGCTCGCCCCAGAAGGACGCGCCCACTGTGAGGTGACAGAGGCGCTCTTAAGCTATATTGACATATTGGTGGACGGAGAATTTAAGCAGGAGTTATACGATATCAGCTTAAAATTCCGGGGAAGCCAAAACCAGCGGGTATTGCAGATTCATGTAAAAGGATGCCCAAAGTTATTCCCTTAAATATAGTAATAAGCTATCAATGATTTTCCCTTCGGGTATAGAACACAGTGCGCTGCGCCCTATACCCGTATTCTGTACCCTACCTTCCCGAAATCGTATCCACCACAGACATCCTCCGTATCCTTTTCGCCGGACCATAAATGGCAAGCGCAAGCGCCGCCGCCACCAGCGCCACAATTACGCACAATGGTCCCGCCGGAAAATACCATTCCGTTCCCCATCTAAAAGTGACCAGTTTCTCAAAGCAGAACCAGTTTAACGGCACCCCTGCCCCACAGCCAATCAATACCCCCATGGCTCCATAGGCTATGGCTTCCGCCGCCACCATTTTAAACATCTGCCCGCTATCCATCCCTACTGCACGCATGGCTCCGTATTGACGGATCCTCACAGAAACGCTCATTGCAATGCTATTCATGATATGAAATGCGCAAATCAGTGCTATCACGCCAAGAAATCCGTAAATGAAGAGTCTAAATGACCACATGGCTCCCCTCACTTCCTCATTGTTGAGACGTCTGTCGGAAAAAGCTATATTTTCTCCGCCCATGTCACGAATCCTCTGAATCACATTATTATCGGCGTCCCGTGTCAGTTGAACATCAATTACGGTATAATCCCGCTCTCCCGTCAGTTTCGCAAAGGTCTCCCCTGAACAGATTAAGATTTCCTGACCACCCGCGGCATCAAACGGACTATCACTTAAAATGCCCGAAACCATCAGATTACCCACCTGGGACAGTTCCCAAACGGCTGTGGGAAGCAGCATATTTTCTCCGTCCTTAAAATCTACGGTCACATTTTCCCCCACTGTCAAAGAATCCTCCCCATGATAAACGGCAAGGAGACCATTTTCTTCTATCACTTCTGACAAAGAACCGTCAATCAGCGAGTCCTTCGCCCACTCCAGCTGATAATCTTCATAGGAAATCAGATATGCCCATCTTAAACCATCCTGTGTTTGAATCGGCATGTCGTAGAAAAAGCTTCTCCCATATGCGCGCTTTACGCCATCCATCTCCATCAGTTCCTGCGTCAATGCACGGTCTATGGAGCAAGTATTGTCAACACTTACAATGGAAATGTCCGGCGCACTGGGTTTAAGCGGTTTCACCGCATGTTTCATAAAATCAACTGCAACCGAAAAGGTTAAAAATAAAATAATACTGAATGCAAAGGAACAACTCATGAGAATAAAGTTTTTACGGTCAAGTTTCGCATGATGAATCCCCAACGCCGTTTCTATGCTATATAAATGAGTATTTGCCGCTTTTTTGATCTTCCTTTTTTCTGAGGCATTCCCCGATACTGCCGTAAGAGGCGATACCCCTGCCGCTTTCTTTGCCGGACTGCCTGCTGCTAAAAAAACGGTTATCACTCCAATCCCGCTTCCGGCTATTATTCCAATCCAACTGATTCCAAAATATGGCATCCCGCCAAAATAGCGCGGGCTGAGCAGGCGAAGCAGCGCGCTGAGCATCCAAACGATCACGGTGCCGAGCAATACCCCTACAGGTACTGCCGATCTGCACCAGTATAGCGCTTCTCTTCTGACAAAATGAACAATCTGCTTCTGGGTAGCGCCCAGGCAGCGAAGCATCCCAAAAAAAGCGGTTCTTTGCGCAATGTTGCTGTTCAAACTGCCAGTTATCATCAATATCCCAGCAATCGCAACCAAAAATGCCAGTATCAGCGCAACCACATAGATAGCCATCATACTCAAATCCTGGCTCTGCCCTATTGTGGCAAGGAGCAATTCATTTTTGCCAACACGCTCGTCTGGAATCTGAAACAGCTCTTGTATTTCCCTGATTTCCCTTTGTATATTACACCACGGAGAAAACTCTACATAGATGAAGGAATCATAATTATCCTCCGCCCCTGTCAAAGATAACTTTCTAAAATCCTCTGTCCTAAGCGCCAGACCAAAAATATCCTTCTCGGCAAGCATTGGAAATTGACCGAAAAATCCGGTAATACGATAAACCATCAAAGAGCCGTCGGGTGCGGTAAGCGAAATTTCATCTCCCAGCTCAAGGGAAAGCCGCTCTTTCATGTTTTGATCAATTACTGCGCCGTCTTCCTCTGCCGGAAAGCTTCCCTCTACAAGCTTTGCCGTGGGAAAAATATCCAACGCACTTTCATCCATCCCGATAATGACCGTTTCCGTCCCCTCCACCTGATAATGCATGCTAAGTCTGTAATTGAGCGTGTGATACCGGGTACATGCAAGTACTTTGGGTCTTTTGCTTATTAGTGCAATCTCTTCATCGCTCATGTCGCGGAATCCAGCATGCCATTCTCCATAGTTTATTTTTGCCTGTGCGTTCTGGCTTCGGATCTCCATATCTGCCATGCCGAAAATCGCTGTGATCAAAAATACACTCAAAATAATGCACAGTCGGACCATGCGGCTCTGCCTTTTGTGAACCCTCTGGGAAATCGGTACAAGATCAAGATAATTTTTCATGTGTCTTACCTCCCATATCCTGAAGATGCCCATCCGTCACACGCAGTACTCTGTCCGCATCCGACGCCAGATTGTCGTTGTGGGTAATCATTAAAATCGTCTGCTGATAATGGTGCGACGCCCGAATCAGCAGATCCATCACATCCCGGCTGCTTTTTGAATCCAAATTTCCGGTAGGCTCATCGGCAAGAATCAGCATCGGCTGCATAATGAGCGCCCTTCCGATTGCCACCCTCTGCTGCTGACCGCCAGACAACTGGCTTGGCAAATGCTTCCTTCGTTCACATAGCCCCAACAGCGCAAGCAGTTCCTCGATTCTTCCCCTGTCAGGCTTTTGATGATCCAGTAAAAGCGGAAAAGTAATATTCTGCTCCACATCCAGCTCTTCAATCAGATGAAATGCCTGAAAAATAAATCCAATATTTCTTCTCCTAAAAATCGTCCGCTCCTTCTCATTCAGTGCAAACAGATCCATACTGTCCAAAAAGACTTTGCCTTTCGTGGGAAAATCCAACCCGCCCACAAGGTGAAGCAGTGTACTCTTACCAGAACCAGATTCCCCCACCACTGCTGTGAATTCGCCCTTCTCCATGGAAAAGCTTACATTCTGCAGTGCATTCACCTGTCCTTCTCCCTGCCCGTAAACCTTACTTAAGTTCTGTACCTTCAATATTTCCATATCTCCAGTGCCTCCCATCCTGCATTTTTTTTAAGTATAATGCATAAAGCTTACAATCAAGTGAAAATCAGCTTACAATTTCGTAAGGTACCGCCTTAGCTTATCGGGGCAGCGTCACCGTAAATACACTCCCCTCTTCTTTTCTGCTTTGCACCGACAGGGTTCCGCCCTGCCCTTCTATAATAGACCTTGCCATGGGAAGTCCCAGCCCAACGCCTTGTCCGCTCCCCTTTCCCCTAGAGGTACGGTAAAACCGCTTAAATATGTGATAAATATCCTTCTCATCGATTCCTTTTCCATTATCAGTTACCGACACTCTTGTCATTTCCGGAAACTGTTCCCATGAAAGGACAATCCGTCCTCCCTTTCCCGTATAATCTAATGCATTTTTTGCCAGATTTGCTATTGCCTCGCTTGTCCACTGTAGATCACAATTTACCCAAATGCTCTCCTCGCCCGTCAACACAATCTCCTTCTCTTCTTCCGCCGCTCTCACCAAAAGCTCCGATACCGCCCTATTAACCACGTCCGCCAATAGCCATCCCTGCTTTTCAAAAACAACAGCTCCCGCATCCAGCCTTGTCACCTTTAGCAGCGTCTGAATCAATCCTTCTATCCGTTCAAGGGCGACCTGCGTCTTCCTCGTAAATGTAAGCACCGTTTCCTTGTTCTCCACATCCGATGCTATGATTTCATTATACATAGTAAGGGCAGAAAGGGGTGTTTTCAGTTGATGGGAGATGTCAGAAATGGTGTCCTTTAAGAAATCCTTTGCCCGTACCGCCTCCTCATTTCCGGCCGCCAGTGCATTTGCAAGACTATCAATTTTCCCCAGAAGTCTGTAAAGACAGCCCTCTTCCATCTGTGGAAGGTGCTCCGTAAAATCCCCCGTCATAAACTGGTCTATGATTCTGACCGCCTGATGATAAATTCCTTCCCTTGCGGAAAAGAAACGGCAAGCCGGAACGAAAAGACCTATCCACAAAAAGAAAAAGAGCCCGGCAAGCAGCATTCCCGTTCCCTTCTGTATTTTAAATATTTGCGGCATGAAGAATAATCCTGTTTTCTCACTGATTCCCATACGCATCAAAAGATCCGTTCCTTTTTCCGTGATTTCCTCATCCGAGAAGGCTTTTGCAATAACAGCCTCGCTTACTCCCTGTTCCATCAGGGAAGAAACCACGCATCTGTCATGCCGCACAAAGGTTTCCCTCATTTGATTCCCATTCGCCCACCATATCGCCACAGCCAAAATCGATGCCGTCGCCAAAATCGCCGCCAGCGTGCCAAAAAATCTTCTCCGCCCTTCATCTTTCAAAAAAACCCTCATCCCTGTACCTCCTGCCAGCAATAACCAAACCCTCTGGCTGTCATCAAATGCTCCGGTCTGGAAGGATCTTCTTCCACCTTTTCCCGCAGCCTCCTGATATATACAGAAAGCGTATTATCATCCACAAAGTTTCCAGATGCATCCCACAGCTCCTCAAAAATAATCTCTCTGGTAACCACCCTGCCGCAGGACCGCACCAAAAGACAAAGCAGCCTGTACTCCACCTGCGTAAGCTCCAGCTTTTTCCCTTTCAAAAACACCCTGCTCCCCGCAAGGTCAATCTGGATATCCCCGCAGACAAGACGATCCTGCCGTGCCAGCCCGTCCTCCCGCCGCACTACTCCTGCCCTGCGCAGCAGCGCGCGAATCCTAGACAATAACTCCCCCAGTTTAAAGGGCTTTCCGATATAATCATCCCCGCCGCAATCCAGCCCCCGAATCACATTCATCTCCTCATCAGAAGCCGTCAGAAAAATAATAGGAACCTGATTCTCCTGCCCCCGCACCGCCTCACACACCTCAAATCCTGTCCCGTCAGGCAGCGTCACATCCAAAAGCAATAAGTCATACTGCTCCCGTGCCAAAAGCGCTTTCGCTTCTTCCACACTCTCCGCTGCATCCACCGCATACCCATTTTTCTCCAATGAGTAACGCAGCCCATCAGCAAGACTTACATCATCCTCTAAAATCAAGATCCTACTCTTCTTTTCAACATCCATCTCAACATCCCCAACATTAGATTCTCCAATGCGAAATCCTTCTATCATGCATCCAAACCTTATCCTAAATCCTGCAATTATAATTATTTATCATACCACAAATCCCCCCATTGTACACACCAATTACTGAACGTAAACTTTAAAGCTAGCAGTTCAGCCTCGGGGGCGGTGCAACAGCAGCGACAAGACACCCACCAAAACAATCGTTGCCGCTGCTGCACCGCCCCATTACGCCAGCCCACACTTTCGATACGCGTACCGAAAGACCAGAACCGCAATCAACATATTCCCCACAATCACAAACACATTCTCAAAACCGACATGAAACGCTCCAACCCGTCCAATCAAAATACCGACCTGCTCTGAATAAGCAACCTTTGCTATTTTCTTAATATTTTCGTTGAACCCGGCAAGCATCGGCAGAAACGCAAAAACCATCATCACCGGCACCGTCAGGGAAGTCGCCATCATCTGATTCCTGCTCAGGGTTCCAATCGCCGCCCCTATCAGCATAGACGCTAAAATCCCTACTCCCATGACCACCAAAAACACAACAAGTTCACGTCCTTTATAGTTTCCCGTCATTCCCATAGCCAACGCTCCCACCATGCAGGCAATCCAGATATAGCTTCCTACCCCCAGCAGATATTCTGACGGCTTTACCCCAGACATCATAAGCACCCGAAGCGTATTCTTTTCTTTTTCCTCTGAAATCACTGCCGCGATGCTGACAAGCGGCGCCATTCCCACAAACATGGACGCAAACATATTTACAAAATAATTCTGCGGCAGTTCCTCCACCTGAATCAGTTTTTCCATGATGAACGCCATCAGCGGAAACAAGACAAATTGAATAAGAATTTCCTTATTTTTAAACGTATCTTTTATCTGCTTTTGAAAAATTACTGCTACATTTCTCATCTCCAATTCAAAGTCCCTTCTATGTTTAAATTTTTTTATTCAAAACTTCTTCCCGTCAGTTCCATAAATACGGTTTCCAGGCTGGGCTCTGTGGAATGAATGGTCTCCACCGCTTCCTCCTCCAGATACTCCTTAATTCTATCCGCAGCCTCCTTGTTATTGGGAAGTTCGATCTGTTTCCCATCGTACAAACGTATCTGCAATTTATTCTGGTGATTATATCTCCTGCATACTTCCTCTGGCTCACCGTACTCCACAATCATGCCATCATTAAGAAGCGCCACATGATTACACAATTTATGTGCCTCCTCCATATTGTGGGTAGTCAGAAATACCGTTGCGCCTCTCTTTTGCTCTTGTTGTATCAACTGATGGATTTCCGACGCAGTCACAGGATCAAGTCCACTGGTGGGCTCATCTAAAAAAAGTACCTCCGGTTCTGCCATGACCGCCCTTGCCAGCGACAATCTGCTGCGCATCCCCTTGGACAGCTTCATAGCCGGACACTTTTTATCCTCAATCAGCCCCACCTTTTTAAGCGCCTCATCCACCTTTTTTCGAGACACACCATAGACTCCGGCAAATAATTTCAGATTGTCGTTTACGGACAGCCTTTCATAAAGCCCGAAATTATCCATCATCATTCCAAGCTTTTGGTGGATCTTTTGTGCGTGCTTCGTATCGCTTCCCAAAAGCACTGCCTCACCGTCTGTCTGACAAAGCTGTCCTGTCAAAATCTTAATCAGCGTGGTCTTCCCTGCACCGGAAGGGCCAAGCAGTCCGAATATTTCTCCTCTTTGCACTTTTAAATCGATTCCCCTAAGGACTTCCTTTTCTCCAAACCGCTGCACAATGTGATTCATTTCAATTGCGTATTCCATTTTTACCTCCATTTTCCTTTCTACTATTTTCCTCTTGCTGCTGATTGCGCTTTATCATTTTTTCCAAAGCCTCCTCCATCCTTTTGTTCTCGCTTTTCTCCTTAAATGCTGTCACCGCCAGACTAACGACAAAACTGATTAGGAAGCTGATAAAAAACATAACCCAGGGAAGCCAGTAGTCTTTGGGAAACCACTGAAACGCTGTGATACAAATCACCATAACGATTAAAATTGCACCCAGCATGCAGCAGGCTCTCCACACGATCCGCATGTTCTTGATCATGATATCTGTAAAAAACAAAAACCTGCAAAATACAATCCACACCGCCAGCGTCAAAAACTGCAACATTGTCACTACCCGAAGCCCCTCATTTCCCATGGCAAACATGCTGGAAAAATCTCTGGCGCTCTCTCCAAACAAGATACAAAAAATATTTAGCATAATAATTGAAAAGCCAAATATCTTCATTACCTGTTCTATATACTCAATGATTGTTTTTCTCTCTTCCATTTATTTCACCCCCAGTTTCTTCTTCAAGCCTTCCGCATATTGCCTGGAAACTATGATCTGTTCCCCATTTTCCAACGTGACCCTGATTCTTCTGTTGATGTCCGCCTTCAGGGACCTGATGTACTTAAGCTGTACCAGACAGGATTTGCTTGCCCTAAAAAAACCGCGCTCGTCAAGCTGCTGCTCCAGTTCATACAGCTTTAAGCTGGATTCATACACACTTTCTCCTGTATAGACAAAAGTTTTTCGATCCACCGACTCTAGGTAAATCACCTTTGACACGTCCAACAAATATGTCTCACCGCCCTTTGATGCCGTCAGCTGCCAGTCCATAATCCTAAGGGTTGCAAGCATCTTTTCAATTTCCGGTGTCAGCCGGCTGCAGGAAATCGTGATTTCTATGTCC
Source organism: Lachnospiraceae bacterium (assembly GCA_029054245.1). Lineage (GTDB taxonomy): Bacteria > Bacillota > Clostridia > Lachnospirales > Lachnospiraceae > Suilimivivens. The sequence continues at coordinate 46,525 of JAIDFQ010000052.1, forward strand.
TTCACATTTTCATCCACATTAATTGCTATTTTCAAGTTATCCCTCCCCGTCAAAGCATTTTGGGCAGGCACGCCTCCCCTTTTCTTTCACCAACATAGCATACCCTGTCAAAGGCGGCAAGATACCCAAGCGCATGTTGCCAATATGCAACCCCAAAATGCCAAAAAGATATTTATAAATTACCAAAGACCTTCATCTACTCTAAAATAGATAAAGGTCTTTCCCAGTCTGTTATCACCGCTGTTTTTATTGTAGAGACACGGACTTAATATATTGATATAATCCTAATGCGGTGTCCCTAAAAATAATTCCTGTTTTTTCTATTTTCTGTGTATCAATCAGGAGATTACGTTCTTTCCCACCTTCCTTGCTGCTTATAAGTGATTCTTTTCCAAAAAGAGAAAATACCTTTTTGACTGTATCATACACGGTGCCAATATTGGCGCTTCCGAAATTATAAATACCGGGCGGCAGGCTCCATGCCTTTTCCATGTTAGCAACGACTTCCCGGCAGTCCGTCATTCCCCTGCTGATATTTTTTAGGACCTGTTGCGGCAGACGGTTCTCAAGGGCAGTTTTCAGGTTTTCCGCAAACATTCCCTTGCCTTTTTCTCTTTCCGCTTCATCGGGGATATCATACATTAAAGTAAGCCTGAGAATGACACTGTCTGGATTTTCATTAAAGCAGCTTTGTTCCGCCAGCAATTTATGCTGTCCATAAATCGGCAGAGGCTTTAGCAGCTCATCTTCTCTATGGGGAAGATAAAATGTTTTCTGGTTCTTTTGTGTCAATGGTTCCATGTAAACCTGATCCGAACTGCAAAAAATCATTCTCGCACCGCACTGATGGCACACCCTTGCAAGTTTTTGTGTACCGTGTACATTTATCTCCAAAGATTTTGCAACATCTATGGCGCATGTTGCAACATCCGAGACTGCCCCGCAGTGAATGACGATTTCCGGTCTGAATGCATCAAAAACCTCCCGAATCTTATACTCATCCGTAAAATCCATATTTTCATGAGTTGCTGCGCAAATCTCATATTTCTCTTGATAAGCTTTTACCAGCCTTTTACCCAGATATCCGTTAGCACCTGTAATTAAAATTCTCACTTTTATAGCCTTTCTGCACCATCTGTTCGCCATGCTGATCCTGAATCAAACCAATCCCCTCTATATGCTTCGTGCACCGCTACCCTTCAATAAATAAAACCCCCAGCGTCCCAGGACCACAGTGACTGGAAATGACTCCCCCCGCCATGGTTTCTAAAATTTCATCAAACCAGCCAAGGGATTTCAGATACGTCTTCACATCATCCACTAACTCATTATGGCAGCCGGAGTGCGTGATGAAAACTCTGTCCTTTTTGGCACGCTTTAAATCTTCTTCCATATCTTTAGCATAAGACATAATGACTTTATTCATACCGCCGCGGTATTTCTTACCCGGCTTCATTTTTCCTTCTTCTACAACAATTCTGGGATGCAGCTTTAGAGCGCCTCCCGCCATCGCTGCCAAACCGCTGCATCTTCCGCCTCTGTGTAGGTAGGTCAACGTATCCACAACAAAACTTGCCCTCACACGGGAGCGTAAATCTTCTATATACTGAACAATCATCTCCGCATCCTTTCCTTCCTGTGCCATGATTGCCGCCTCTATGACCTGCAGACCAATGCCTGTAGAAAGGTTTTCCGAATTTATGACCCTGACAAGCTGCTCGGACTGCAATTCCTCTGCCGCCAGCCGCATCACATTGCCAGAAGTTGACATATCGTCCGATATGGAAAAGCAGACCAGTTCTCTTCCCTCTTCTACATAAGGCTTCATCAGCGCAACGGCATCCTCCAATGAGGGTGCAGAGGTCTTGGGCGTTGTTTTGTTCTGGTCCGACCAACTGTAAATTTCCTGCGGCGTAATGTTAACGCCATCCAGATATTCCTCTTCCCCAAGCAGGATATGCAATGGTAATATTGAAATGTCGTACCGCTCCACTAATTCCTTTGACAGGTCACAGGTGCTGTCCGCTATAATCTTTACCATAATTTCCCTCCAATTTCCAGTATAATGTAAACGCTGTTCTGCTCCACGAATACTTCTCCTCTACATGAAATTATCATGAATCTTGTCAATCAAATCCTTATCTGCCGGAAGCCAGTCCACACTGTGCAAGGTTTCTCTGGTCAGCCACTTTGCTGCCTCATGCTCCTTCAGCACCAAATTGCCAGATTTTATTGTGCACATAAAGCAGTGCATCGTTAGGTGAAAGTCAGGATAGTCATATTCCACAATATCCACCAATTCTCCAATCTCTATTTCCGTGTCCAGTTCTTCTTTGATTTCCCGAATAAGGGCTTGATTCGGGGTTTCCCCCTCCTCTATCTTGCCTCCTGGGAACTCCCAACCGTCCTTAAAAGGTCCGTAACCTCTTTGGGTAGCGAAAATGTGATTTTGGTTTTTGATTATGGCAGCAGCCACTTTGATTGTCTTTCTATCGGGTGATTGGGACACAATTTTTACCTCCAAATATAAATTTTCTAATCCATTTAACTTACAATGTAATCATATAAATCTTCTCTTACCGGCGTTTCCAGTATGTATTGGATCTCCACAGCTTTTTTGTTTGTATTAGGCATAATAAACTCATGCGCCTTTCCCGTTGCATATATTTTACCCAAATAATAAAACTCTTTTGATATCTTATCATCTTTATTTTTACGAACAAACAATTCCATGTTGACACCTAACTCTTTTGCATGCAGTGCAGTATACACATCCTCTGATTCCAAACTACGTCCAGATTTTGAAATTGCAACTAACATACTGGGAGTTTCCAACCGATCTTCATATTTAATTGTGTCTGCAATATCTTCTGTTTTATCATAATTAATAAATACTGGGTATGTTTTTGTTTTTTTGTCGTATTTATAACCGCCAATATTTAATGCTACTTCTCCTTTTTCCCATTCCAGTAACCGACATACATCTTCATAAGTATACTTTGCATATAATTGAAACACCGTGTTCTTATATGGCTGTCCATAATCCTTCTGATTTCTATATAATCCAAATTCAATCAGCTCACATATTGATTGGTAAAACGATTCATCTCGCAACATTTTTTCGAACGAATCTGAAATCTTATAATCATTCTCTTCTGGTTCTATCAATATAAAATCAGAATAAGTATCTTTGGCAGAGCCTGTTGCAAATTCATTTGTTAATATATTTACAATATTCGTTTCCGTTTTTCCAGTCATTTCTAAAAAATACTTTTCCTTCAAATCTTTTTTTAAATATTTCATCAATTCATGCTGATATGTCATTAACCGCTTAATCGCCAATAATTCATGCACTCTTTTTCCTGAAGCAAATTTCCTCGAAATATACTCAAGCACACTCTCTTGTTTTTCACTAAATTTAACTGTATATTCTTTCTCATATTTAGACAAAAACTTATGGTACGAACCAAGTGTTCTATTGTCGAATATGCGAACAGGATCAATCGAACCATATTTTTCAAAATCCATTAAATTAGGTATTCGTCCCAGTTTATATTTCAATTCCCTATAGCTTTCTTTTATCAACCGAATATCGCTAAAGTTTGCTGCGTCAATCGATTGAAAAATCCTTTTTTTTGATATTTCATCAAAATGAATGGTAGAGCTTCCCGGAATAATCTTCGCGCCTTCCCGCACATACCTTCTAATAGTATCTTTATTATATGACCTGTCTCCTGATAAAGCGATTGGAATCATAAAGTTATTCATATAATTTCCAATAAAATCAAGAACTACAACATACTCTTTGTTGTCCGCTTTTCTTAATCCTCTGCCCAACTGTTGTACAAAAACAATTGGACTTTGAGTTGGTCTAAGCATTATCACTTGATTAATCGCCGGAATGTCAACTCCTTCATTAAATATATCAATCGTAAAAATATAATCTAGGTAGTTCTCTCGCAAATCACTTGATATTTTTTCAATACATTCCTCTCGTTTTTCCTGAGAATCCTCCCCCCCTAAAGCCACTGTGCGATAACCGCGCTTATTAAACTTATCAGATAACTCCATAGCCTCTTTTTTACTGCTGCAAAAAACTAGCCCTTTTACCCTATCACCACTATGTCCATAATATTCTGCCTGCTTCAATATATAGTCTACACGTTCATCTGATACAAGCCTTGCAAAATTTTTCACGCCACTGTTGTCATCAAATACTTCCCCATCTATCTCCAAATCAGTAATTCCAAAATAATGAAACGGACATAGAAGATTTTCTTCTAATGCCTGCTGCAATCGAATTTCATATGCAATGTTATATTCAAATAGCGCATAAATATCAAAACCATCTGTGCGCTCTGGACTAGCTGTCATTCCGAGCAAAAATTGAGGCAGAAAATAGTTGATAATTTTTTGATAACTTTCTGCTCCGACTCGATGCACTTCGTCAATAATAATTGTCTCAAATTCATCTCGATTAAAATGCTTTAATGTTTCCTCTTTTGCCATCATCTGCATAGTTGAAAAAAGATAGTCTGCACCATAATCCTTGACATTTCCAGATAGAATCCCAAACTTCTTTGACGTACCAAGCACTTTTCTGTAGCTTGTAACTGCCTGCTTTGCGATTTGCTCTCTATGCACAATAAACAACATTTTGTGCGGATTATCCTCTCTCACCGCAAAGGCCGAGGCATATGTCTTTCCTGTTCCAGTCGCAGAAATAAGAAGTGCCCTTTTAGCACCTGTACTTTTAATTTTCTGTAAATTATTGATAAACTCTACCTGCATTTTATTGGGCTGTAAACAAAACTGTTCAAAGACGGGAACATCCGTCTGCTTTGCTATTGCCTTTTGCTTTTTAATCAGCATGTACTTCGTTCTGTAATTTTCTATAAAAGCTTCGTAACTTATCGTATGTATGGAATTCCAAAGCTCATTATATTCTTCTAATATCTGCTGTGTATATTCTCCTTGATTTGTAGAAATCAATCGTGTGTTCCATTCTTTATTTTTTGTCAAGGCATTCAATGTCATATTAGAACTTCCTATGACAATGCGATAAATTTCCTTATCCCTAAAAATATATCCTTTCGTATGAAACCCCTCACCTGATTCCTCCGAGCAATACATCCTTAACTCAATATTTCTCAACCCTGCGAGCTTTTCCAATGCTTTAGGCTCACTAAAGTGTAAATAATCCGTTGTCATAATTCTTCCATGAACATTTCGCTTTTCTAATTCCTTTAATGTTTGTAAAAGCGGTGTTATACCACTCATTGTTATAAATGCAACACTAATAAAAAATTCATCACATGACAAAAGTTCATCTTCAATAGAAGATAAAACCTTCCGCCCCTCTCTGTAATTATTAGAAATAAACTGTGGCTTATACGCCAGATTAGATGTATGCGTCATATCAATAAATGCTGTTGACATGCCTTCTTTTATTTGATGTATTTGTACCTTTTCCATTTTTACTCATTCGTGAGTTTCCCCACTTCCCCTCCTGCATGTACTTGCTTACCACAATATAAGAGGACAAAATCACCCGCAAGCTGTCATTTTGTCCTCTTATATAAGAACCCCGCGCATTGCATTCGCATACATTATACCACGAATTACACTGCTTGTGTTTTATGTTTTACAAGTTGGGGATAAGCAAAAACGTGTATATAGCTTTTTCACTTCTCCTCCTCCTTACATAACGTCATATTCTGCCTATCCCACTATTCTCACCCATGCTCCTTTACATATTTCAAAAATTCCTCCGTCTTCGACCAATACTTCACTCCCCAATTTTCAAAATTCCACTCCTCCATATATTCATTACATTCATAATCCACATAATAGATTTCCCCTCCCTGCACCACAAAGTTCGTCGGGAAATAGTCAATATTCAGTCCTGCCCCATACACGCTGTCACACATATCCTTAATCTGCTCAAAAAACTTCTCCTCCATCTGCTCCTTTTGTACCAATTCATAAATCGTTGGTCCCTTCACATACTCCTTCAAGATCCTCTCGCTTTCCTCATCAAAGTCGATCATTTCCGGCATCCGTATCCCTGTCTTTTTCAGCCTCTCATAATCCCTCTTCTCAGCCTCCATCTTGTTGCCAAATTGATAATAATCACAAGGTTCATGATGAATCTGTTTTAACACGAATTCCTTTTCCCCACGGGCAGCCAGGTAGGAGTAGCCGCCCTTCCCATGCCCCAGCAGTTTGATGATTTCATACTCCCTGCCGTTCACCATCATAATTTCCATCACAAAACACTCCTTCTTCTCATTTTCTTTTTCATCAGCAGGCTCTCTCCCTCTTTCTATTGCCCAAATTTCCTACCTCCTGCTAAAATAATACTGCCGCCTAGGCTTCATCTTCCCTGCTGCAAATCAAGATACCATTTCTGCACAGACATCCGCTCTCATAATTTCTGGCATAAAGCACCTTTCCCGCCTCTTCAATCGGCACCTCTGCCCTGCCTTCTCCAATCATTGCGTTCAAATACACCTCTACCACATATCCACTGCCCTCTGCACATTTCGTATAATGAACCAGACGCCCTTTATCCGAATCATGTTTCCATAGAATCTTACTGCTCTTCATATGGCTATGATTCTTTCTGAGTGCAATAATCTTCTTTACCTCTTCTACAGCCTCATCATGACACCCACTCTCGATCTCATCCCAAGGCATAGTCTTTCTGTTATAAAGTCCGCCGCTGTCTGACATTGCAATCTCCGTCCCGTAATACAGGCAGGGGGAACCGGGCATGGACATCAGAATCACTAACTGCTGCAGCAAAACATCAAGGCTCCCACACCGGCTGTACGCCCGTCCTATATCATGGCTGTCCAGAAAATTGAACAACACCCGGTTCGTCTGCTCCTTATACATCGTGTAGCAATAATTCAGCCGATACATCAATCCCCGCGCATCCATCTGCCACCTACCGTCTGCACCGTCATCCACCCAGAAATCATTGATACTTTCCACAAAAGGATAATTCATCACCGAATCATACTCATCTCCCAACATCCACTCTTTCGCATCATGCCAGATTTCTCCCAACAGAAACAATTCCGGATTCATCCTCTTTAATTCATAACGCAGCCTTTTGATAAAGGAATGGGATATCTCATTTCCCACATCAAAGCGTATCCCGTCAATCCCCCATTCCTCTACCCAACGCTTACAGATATCCATAAAATAATCCATAACCTCAGGATTGTTGGTATTAAGCTTGGGCATATAAGGTTCAAAAGCAAAAGAATAGTATCTTCCATCCTTTGTCTTAGAAAAGTCCCCCTTCTTAAGCGGCTTATTCACAAAAAACCAATCAAAATAGGAAGACGCCTCCCCCTTTTCGAGCACATCTTTCCATGCAAAAAATTCCGTCCCACAATGATTGAAAACCGCATCCAGCATCACCCTGATGCCCATACCATGGGCTTTTTGAATCAATGCCTTCATAACCGCCTCATTCCCAAAATCAGGATCGATTTTTTTATAATCCCTGGTATCATACTTATGATTGCTCTCGGCATCAAATATCGGCGTAAAATAAATTCCTGAAATGCCCAGTTCCTTTAGATACTCCAGTTTATCCGTAATCCCCTGCAGATCACCCCCATAAAAACCTCCGCGAGACATGTTTTCCCTGTCATTCCAGTCGCTTACCTTTATGCTCTTTTCCTCCCAGTCCCCTCGGCAGAACCTGTCCGGCATAATCTGATACCATACTGTATCCTCCACCCATGCCGGATGACGGCATACATCTCCAGCATTCAGCCACGGAAACCTGAAATATTGATGCATCCTTCCCGGCATACGCATCCTCTCTTCTGAGTAAAAGCCATCCTCCAGATAATAAACCTTCTCATCCCCCTCCCAGAGTTCAAAATAATACTGCACACGCTTAAATGCAAGCTTAAGCCTCACGCGCCAGACATACGCATACTCCAATTCCGTCTCCATCTGCATCCTGACCGGCTTCCCCTCCCAGGGCGCCTGCCCTGAGCATCCCGCTGCATAAGGATCCTCACAAATCAGGCAAACCCCAGTCACGTCCTTCCCCGTCCTAAGGCAAATCACAACATCTTCTTCATCCAGCCCATAGCAATCCATAAATCCACATCTATGACTCACACAATCCCGTCTCATCCTAACCTCCTGCCAATATACATAATATCACTCCTATATCCTTCCACCTGACTCCTTCAACATACTTGCATTATACTATCTCTTCGTATATAATTCTCACATAAAACACTTATATTTCTAACACAAAACTATTAATGAAAGCATATAGGAGATCTAAAATGACTACCCCAATCATGCACGAGACCAAAACCCACGGCAAGCTCTCTTTTCCCTATACCGTCTACCGAGGCATCATCCCTGAATACATCCGATCCTATCCCCTCCACTGGCACGACGAAATGGAAATCATTTACGTAATTGGTGGAAGCGGAATCGTCACCGCCCAGACCAACAGACATATTCTCAAGGCAGGTGATATGATGATTCTGCTACCCCAGGTCGTCCACTCCATAGAGCAGCTTGACAATATGCCGATGGAATACTTTAACATTCTGTTTCAGTTTTCGCTCCTTGGAAGCGGCATCAGTGACGGCTGTTACGAAAAATACTTCAAACCTCTGTACGACCACACTAGGACCATTACCCCCTACCTTCCTGCCCATAGCCCTCTAAACCGCCTTTTGCTGCCCTACATCTGTAATCTGATTGAAAACAGGCGGCAGAAAGAGGACACTTATGCCTTGATGATAAAATCCAACCTTTTTGCCATCATGCACCATCTGAACCAGCACTGTGAGCAGGTCAGTGAGGCGTGGCTTTCGCTTCATAGCACTTATGAAAAGCTGAAAAAACTCCTTTCCTATGTACAGAAAAATTATGATAAGCCCATTACCATTGCCCAGGCTGCCGACATCTGCGGCTTTTCCCCCAGTCATTTTATGAAATTATTCAAGGAATTGACCGGCAGGACTTTTGTGCAGTACTTAAAAGATTTTCGTCTGGAAATTGCTGCCGGTCAGCTTGCAGACGGAACGCTGAAAATTATAGAAGCGGCAGAAAACGCCGGGTTTAACAATCATTCTTACTTTACCCGTTCCTTTATCGAAAAATATGGCATCTCCCCCAGCGAATATCAAAAGGAACATCAAAAAGGCAGAGTGAGCTGCTCATAGCTCTCCTTTGGAAACGCATGAAGATAGCCAAACACCTTATCCATGCTGCTTTCAATACCATGTTTTCTGCATGTATCATGAAATAGCTTCATAAGTTCTGCATTTTTACTGCTGGTGATTTCATAAGCATGCCCATACCTTTGTTGGTACATCTCCTTCACCCCAGGAAAATGCTTATCCAGCGCCGCGTAAAAATACTCCCGGTTTCCTTCCCGCAAGGTCATTCCAATCCCAAAGCATAGAATACCGTAGACCTCTGCCTTGACGCAGTAATCCAGAATCCCCTCCACATTTTCTCTTGTGGCATTGATAAAAGGTAGAAACGGCGACATCCACACTACGGTAGGAATCCCATTCTCCTTAAATACCTGCAGCGTCTCAAAGCGTTTCTTTGTGGTGCATACATTAGGTTCAAGTATTTTGCACAGTTCTTCATCATAAGTGGTCAGCGTCATCTGCACCACACATTTTGCCTTCTTGTTAATGCTTTTTAAAAGGTCTAAGTCCCGAAGGATCCGGTCTGACTTTGTCTGGATGGCAAGTCCAAATCCATAATGATCAATGATTTCCAGACACCTGCGCGTCAATCCCAGCTGCTCTTCGCAATGCATATATGGATCACACATAGCGCCTGTCCCGATCATGCACCTTTTCCGCTTAGAGCACAGTGCCTTTTCAAGTAGCTGCGGCGCATTCTTTTTTACCTCTATGTCCTCAAAATCATGATCCATCTGATAACACCTGCTGCGGCTGTCACAATAAATACACCCGTGTGTGCATCCCCTATAAAGGTTCATACCGTTTTTTGCAGATAAAATCCCCTTCGCCTCTACAAAATGCATCTTTCACTCCTCCTTAATTCTCTGATTTATTATAAACCATTTCCCCTGACCAAAACACGGCTAATTTTTACGCAACCAAAACACTCTTTACTTTTCCATTTTCCCTCTGTAAAATAAAATCATCAAACGATAAAGGAGGATAATTACTTGTACGAATGTCCAAACTGCGGCGGTAATCTAAAATTTGACATTGCATCCCAGCAGCTCAAATGCGATTACTGCCTCACTCTGAAAGACCCTTACGAAGTAACCAAAGACAAAGATGCAGAAGAAAGCAGCGCCTTTGATGTCACCGTGTTTACCTGCCCCCAATGCGGCGGTGAAATATTAAGCACAGATACCTCTGCAGCAGAGTTCTGCAGCTTCTGCGGCGGTTCCACAATTTTAGACAGCCGCATCAGTAAAGAAAAGCGCCCTGCCTATATCATCCCATTTAAAAAGACCAAAGACGAATGTAAGGAAATCTATATTTCCAAGATGAAACGCGCTCTTTTTGCGCCCGATGAACTAAAGGATAAAAAGTATATCGACGGCTTCCGCGGTATTTATATCCCCTATTGGGCATATACGGTTTCGCAAAAGGGACCTGTTCATATGAAAGCGCAAAAATCCTACTCCAAAGGAAATTACAACTATACAGACTACTATGACATAAGCGGTGAGATCAATGCCTGCTATAACGATCTGTCCTATGATGCATCATCTTCCTTTTCCGACGCCATCAGTGAACAGATTGCCCCTTTTGATGTAAAACAGACCGTACAGTTTTCTCCCTCCTTTTTAAGTGGATTCTATGCCGACACAGCAGACGTGGACAGTAGTATCTATAAAGAAGATGCCATAAAGGTTGCCAACGATTCCTCCCGCAATCAGATCAGAAATACACCGGCTTTCAGGGATCTGTCCTTTTCCCTGCCAAGCAGTAATTCCGAATTAAATGCCATGCTCCGCACCCGTTGCAGCGCCCCTGAACGCACCATGTACCCTGTCTGGTTCATGTCCTACCGCAAGGGCGACCGTGTTGCCTACGCCACCGTCAACGGGCAGACGGGAAAAGTAGCTGCCGATATCCCGGTAGATCCTAAAAAATATATTCTTGGCTCCTTGCTGCTGGCACTCCCGATTTTCTTGCTGTTAAATTTGTTTTTTACATTCAAGCCCACTTTTACTCTGGGTTTGTCCGCTATTTTGGCTGTTTTAACCTTTATCATACATATGGCAGAAGTCAGAAAAATTAATGTAAGAGATCAGCGTATGGATGACCGCGGCTATTTGTCCCAGCAGTCCAAAAGCACACAGTCCTCTAAACCGGAATCGTCTGCCGCGCGCGGCGGCTTTTGGGGATCGGTCCTTGCCGGCATCGCGGCAGCGCTCATCTTTATTATCAATCCGGTAGCCGACTACTGGTACTACGCAGGCACGATTATTGCCTTTATCGGTGTCCTCTTTACCATTATAGCAATCATCAAAAAATACAATATCCTTGCCACCAGAAAATTACCTCAGTTTGACAGAAAGGGAGGTGATGACCGTGCATAAGAGATTAAAAGCAATCACCGCCCTGCTTTTGCTGATTTCCTCCCTTGCTTTTTCATTGACAGCATATGCAGAACCTGACAAAGATGCTTCCCCATCGGAACTCATCATCTGGGAAAATACAGAAACAGGTTACTTTGTCCTTTTGCAGGATGAAGCTGAACTGCTTGATGCAGAAGAAGAAGCACAGCTTTCGAATGAAATGAAAGGAATCACCTCTTACGGAAACGCCGTTTTCAAAACGATTTCTTATAATTCCTATTCAGCCTCTTCCTATGCGGAAGATTTTTATGATGATATATTTGGGCAAAGCAGTGGTACATTTTTCCTGATTGATATGGACAACAGGGAGCTTTATCTTTTCAATAACGGCGATATATCTTATACCATTACAAGCGCTTATTCCGACAGCATCACAGATAATGTGTACCGATATGCTTCCAAAGAGGATTACTATAGCTGTGCTTCCAAAACTTTTGAACAGGTTCAGACCCTTTTAGCAGGACGCAGAATCGCCCAGCCTATGAAGTACATCAGCAATGCCCTGCTTGCTCTCATCCTTGCCGCCCTTATTAATTACTTTGTGGCAATGCGCACGGCAAGCTCCGCAAAGGCATCATCCAGAGAGGTATTAAATTCCATTTCCACTCAGTTTACCTTTACAAATCCTCAAAAAAAGCTGACGAAGCAAGACAAAGTTTACATCCCGCCATCAAGCGGAAGCAGTGGTGGCAGGAGCAACAGCGGCGGCAGAAGTCACAGCGGCGGCGGACACAGATTCTAAGGAAGCGATTTCATCAGCATTTCCTCAGACCACAGTTTCTTCGCTCTATTTAATTCATAAAATAAGCCTCCTTTTCGTGTCCTAGATCAGACACAAAAGGAGGCTTTTTAAAACAACATTATCAAATTTTATTTTAGCAGGTACCGCTCTAGAATCTGCATCAGCCTGTTCGTATCGAGAGGCTTGGCAATATGTTCATTCATCCCGCATTCCTTACTGCGCTGGATATCCTCTGAAAACGCATCTGCTGTCATTGCAATAATCGGAAGACCGACATCCGCCCGCTCTAATGCCCGGATTTTCTGCGTTGCCTCATATCCGTTCATAACAGGCATTCTAATATCCATCAAAATAACATCATAAAAACCGATTTCAGACTGATTAAATTTCTCCACACATATCTTTCCGTTTTCTGCCCTTTCCAGCCAGAATCCCACTTCGCTTAAAACTGCTTCTGCTATCTCCCAGTTTAAGTCATTGTCCTCTGCCAGCAAGATCCGTTTTCCATCGAACTGCATCTGCTTATCTTCATGCTCTGTTTTTTCTTCCTCCAAACCAAGCATATACGGCTTAAGACCAAGGAACAGGTTCGACTTGAACAGCGGTTTGGATATAAATCCTTGCGCCCCCGCCTCCTTTGCCTCCTCCTCTATGTCGCTCCAATCATATGCCGAAATAATCAGAATCGGAACCTCATCACCCAAAAGCTTCCTGATTTTCTTTGCGGTCTCTAAACCGTTCATGCCAGGCATCTTCCAGTCCAGCAGCACAATCTGATAATCATCATTTTCTACATGATGCTTCTCCACCATCTTGACTGCCATTGTTCCATCCGTCGCCCATTCTGCCTGGATTCCAATCTCCTTTAAGGAGGAAACTGCGCTTTGGCATAAATCCTTGTCATCATCTACTACAAGCATCTTCCATGGCGGAAGGAGCATATCCTCTTCCTTTACATCTGCCCTCTCAAGATCCAGTATGATATGAAAATCGCTTCCCTTATTAGGGGTACTCTCCAGCTCAATCGCCCCATCCATGATATCCACAATCGCCTTTGTGATTGCCATTCCCAGACCAGATCCCTCTGTTTTATCTACCTGTTCTTTTCTTTCTCTCACAAATTTTTCAAAAACTTCCTGTTGGAACTCCGGTGTCATACCGATGCCGTTGTCCTTAACGCGGAAGTGACAGCGCACATATCTGCCGCCCTTAGGTGAATCTTCCTGCTCCAAATATACTTTGACTTCGCCCTTCTCCGGGGTGAACTTAATCGCATTCGATAAAAGATTGATCAGTACCTGGCTTAGCCGCACATTGTCGCAGAACACATTTTCCGTCTGAATGTTTTGAATAAATACATCAAAATGCTGATTTTTCACCTTCACCTGGGGCTGTGCAATATTGACAATATTATTCATGGTATCCCTAAGGGAAACCAGCTGCATATTAAGCGATAATTTTCCGCTCTCAATCTTAGACATATCCAGCACGTCATTAATAAGTCCAAGTAAATGCTTACTGGATAGAGCAATCTTCCCCAGACAATCCCTTACCCGCATGGTATCATTTATATTTGCCTGCGCAATCGCTGTCATACCCACGATTCCATTCATCGGCGTACGGATGTCATGGCTCATACTGGAAAGGAATTCACTCTTTGCCTTATTCGCCCGGACAGCTTCTTTTTTCGCTTCATTCAGTTCAATCATCTGTCTCTGGGACATTCTATAATACAATGCAAAAACTACAAAAGCTGCTGCCAACATGATTCCGCCGGCTATCATCATGATACGCTGCCGCTCATTACCCATTCGCATAACAGCCTCATCCAAACGCCCATCCGGCATAATTGACAAAAGATACCATTCAGAATGCTGAAGATTGCTTAAATACAGATGCTGTTTACGCCCTTTTACCAGTACCACCGTACTGTAGTCTTCCTTCTGTTCCATAGCATCTTTCATTTCCTGTATATACTGCTCTGGCATCTTTCCATTATATATTTCATATTCTCCTAAAATCCGCTCAAAATAGCTGTCCCTGTAAGCCTCACCGCTTCTGATGATAAAATTCCCGTCCGCTGTTATGATATGTGAAAATAAAATAGCCTCTTTTTCATCCAAAGCCAGCATATTTTCTAGGGAATCTATGGTTACTCCAATTACCAGCGTATCGCTTATCCCTCCATGATCCATCGGATACTGCGCTGCATTTCCAATCAAAAAAAGCTTCTCCCCGCTTTCGTTAAATCCACTGCTGATTCTTGTATCTTCACCTTTAAGCATCTTGGCAAACTCAACCTGATTGCTTGCTTCTATTGACCCACCGTAAATGGTATCGCAATCCCCGTCTTTCGTATACAGCCCCATAAACTTGAAGTCTCTGATTTCAGCGGACAATTCCAATTCTCTTCTCAAACTTTCATTATCAGTAAATTCCTCTGCCTCGACACGCTTAATCACTCCGTCCAGCTGTGCAAGATACAAGTCAATGACAGCCTCAAACTTTCTCTGCAGCTGGTTGCTCATTTCAGACATATAAATGTTGCTGATTTCATTAATTGCTGCATCGCTTTTTTGGCTCATCGCTGTTCCCATCCATGAAAAAACAGCAAATCCAAGTATAATAAGACCGACAATACTGACAAACAAAAATTGTTTAATTCTTCTTCCTTTATCATTGCCTTTCATAGTACTACCTCTTAGAAATAATTTACTTCACAAGCGGCGGATCAGAGTCTGTCAGCCAAAAACTGAGCAATCTTATCCGCCATTTCTTTTCCAATCGACATATATGTAAAATTATACTTGCCGCTTTGCAAAAAGTCAATTCATTCGCTCACTTTGCAAATATTTCACAAAAATGCTCTCTCCTCTGAACAATCTCCAGAGTCGAGAGCATTTCCAATTAATCATTCATAAATTCAACAGCCCCGCTGTCGATCTTATAAACCGCCCCGCATACCTTCAGCTTATCCTCCGGCATACCCAGACTTTCCTTAATCGCAGCCACGCTTCTTTCCACATTTAAGCGGCACGCGCGAAGCTCATCCTTTTCTTCTCCAATGGCTTTCAAAATCTCATCCGTTATATATTTGATATAACCTTCCGGTGCACTGCTGATTGCTGCCCCTACTGCGCCGCAGTGCTCATGTCCCAATACAACGACCAGTTTACATCCCAGATGATCCGCCGCATATTCCACACTGCCAAGCTGATGCTTATCCATGACATTGCCTGCCACACGGATTACGAACAATTCACCAATTCCCGCAGAAAAGATGCTTTCAGGGATCACCCTTGAATCTGAACAGGTCACCACAATTGCATACGGCGACTGTCCCTCATCACAGGTAAGCTGCCTGATCTTAGGTGATACGTCCCCGGGATTGGTCTCAGCAGCCAGATATCTCTGATTTCCCTCCTTTAATTTTGCAAGTGCCTCCGCTGCGGATAAATTTTCTTTGTGCATACTTTCCTCCATTTCTGTCTCTCGTTTTGTTTTCGCATGATGCGTCACAGTGACTATTTACGCCAGCCCGCCGCCACGCCATGCAAAACCACGACGACTCGTCATTTATATACGAAGTATATCATAATTGATATCAAAATTCATCTACAATCCTATCTCATTTATATTTTATTTGAAGCAGTGATTATCGTTCACAAATTTGCGTATTCTTTCACCAACCAGTGAAAAGACGTCTCTACCGAAACTCCCTCTCATGTTCCTTGAAGAAATCATAATATGCTCTTACGTTTGCAAGTTCGCTCCACCGTTTCACATCAACTACTTCTTCATCCATATCATAAATTTTTGCCCCGCGCATGGAAAGCAGGAAGGGCGAATGCGTTGCCATAATAAACTGACATCCAAAAAAGCGTGCTGAATCTTCCAAAAACTTAAGCAGCTCCTGCTGTTTTTCCGGCGAAAGAGAATTTTCTGGCTCATCGAGCAGATAAAGACCATTTTCCTTGATCTTCTCCGCAAAATAAAGAAACGCACTTTCCCCGTTAGAGTGCTCGCGGATGTTGCCTTTCATGCTTTTCCTCACAAATTGAGACTGAGAGTTTCCCCGCGCCATCGTTACTTTCTTTAGCTCTTCATAGTCATCCAATGATCTCATTTGAAAATGAGTATGTTTTGTCTCCAGGTAATCCTTTAAGAGATCTTCCCTTTTCTTGTCTATCCCCTCGTTTATACTCCTTACATTCAGCATAAAATCAAACACATCGTCACTGGTAATAATCCTGCTCTCTTCCGGTATTTGCCCCAAGGCATCATATTCACACATCTTTGTATAATCTTCAAAAAAATTAGACCGGTTGTATAACGTATCCCGCCTAAGCCCCAGCTTTTCTGCAATGACATTTAACGCTGTGGTCTTACCTGAACCGTTTCCTCCGTACAGAATCGTGACAGGTTCAAAATCTAACACCTCAAGCCCATGCTGCGACACAATCTGAAAAGGATAGTATGTATCGTAACAAGTTCTTTTTTGTCCAAATATAAAATCATATTCCCGCTCCCTGTGGGGAAAGCAAAACTGCGACAAATAAATCATTTTATCAACCTCTTTTGTTCCCTAAATCCTGATAGATTACCATATCTCCCATTTTAATCTCATTGTGGTCAGAAGGCAGCACCACCGCACCGCTGCGCACAAAGGCAATCACGTCAATACCATACTCATTCTCAATCTCCCTCACCTCCTGCCCGGCAAAGGGACTTAAATCATCTACGGTCACACTGACCGTTCCCCGCACACTGCCGCCGGATTTGGACTTGTTCTGAAGCTGTGTATACTGCTCCACAAATCCTGCCGAGATAATACCGGTAGGAATCGCCACCGCCCCGACTCCCAGAAAAGATATGAAAATAGCCATCACCCTGCCCAAAACAGTTACTGGATAGATATCCCCGTATCCCACTGTAAGGATTGTCGATATGCTCCACCACATCCCGGAAAAAGCATTGTTAAAAACTTCCGGCTGAACCTCATGCTCTGCACTGTACATGCACAAAGAAGATGCCATCATCAGAATTAATATTATGAAAACTGAGGAAATGATTTGATTCCTTTTCTCATACAAAACCGATGTGATGACATGGAAAGAGTCATAATATGCGTTGATCCGAAACAAATGAAAAATCCTTACCACCCGCAGCATCCGAAACGCAACGAAACCGGATAAAAAAAAGAAAGGCAGGATTGTAAACAGATCCACAACGCCATCAAAGGAACACACAAAACGCCAAACCGCCTTTGCTCTGCTTTTGTCTGGATATAAATATTCTGCCGTCCATATTCTGAGCCCATATTCAATACAGAAAAGGAAAACCGTTACCGCCTCCGCCCACTTAAATAAAGAAGCATAGCGCTGCAGCTCCTCAAATGTCCCCAAAAACAGTACCCCTATATTCACAAATATTACCGCAACGATGAATATATCAAACGCCCTGCTGATGAAATCCTCCCGACTGCCAATTTGTATAATATCAAATATACGTTTTTTTCTTTTCTCCATCCCAGTACTTCCCCCTATCACTGCCGCTTCCGAAAGCTAAAGTCAACATATATAGGATTTCAAGGTCAAGGCATCATCTATACCATAGCGTCCACAGTCCCATATATATTCTGCCTCGAACCCCTTTGAAAAAAGGAGAGAAACCACCGTTCCGCTGGTGCGTCCGCCAATAAAATACCGACACTTTGACAATACAATCAAAGCTGTCAAATACTCCATGTTTTTCTGATGGAGGTCTATACTGCGCCTGCTGTTCGCATCATTGATTGTATCTTTTAAATCTGACTCATAATATATTTCCTGCGTCGTCAACAGCCTGCCCTTAAATCTATTCTGAAAAGCCTGCAATATTTTCTCATCCTCTGTGGCAAGGTAACAGTAATCACACCCATAAAGCCGCATAAATTCATCCGCCTTTTCCAGAATAGATTTAAGCGGCGGCTGCACCGGATGATTGTATGGACGTATATTGGTATAATCGGTGCCGCGGCATAAAACACCCAGAATTTTTTCCCCATTTCCAAACGGCAGCTTTTCAAGACATTTCCTAACACTATCAAAAAGCGCAGCGGACACAGGCATATATTCTTTCATGATACCTCTCCAGAACGACATTAACTCCGGATTTTTCAAACAATCCATATCATAACTCGGCATGAACCCTGGAATGCCATCCAAAATCCTCACTTCCTTACCATCCGCCATCACCTCAGAAATAGGAATAAATGGCTGTCCGAAATATAACTCCCATGCATTTACTGCATACTGTCTGCTTAAATCAGTCAATATATTGTCCGCCTGAATCGTATCAATTACAGGAATATACCCGCTATCCAGACTTGCCACAATCTGCCCCAGATTCGTTATAATGTGAGAAGCAAGCCCCGGAACTGCATCATTGCGCCGGATCAAACAGTACCTTTGACGAAATCTTACGGTATGCATGAGCATTCGGTCCAGCACTGAAACAAACGCAGAGACAAACGCCTCTTCCCCATCCAAATCAAACAAATCAGCTGCTCTCTCTGAAAGGTCCTCTATCAATCGGTCAAAGCTCTCCTCTCCCGTCTCTATCGCTTGATACAATACATTCAGATTCTTCAATATCTGCACACACTGAAGATAAAAGGCGCCATCAATCGTTCCTCCCGTCCGGGATGCCTCCGCTACGCCAAGGAAACTCCGCTTAACCTCTTTCCCTGCCTGAAACAATTCTTCTGCCATTTTCTCTCTCGTCATTTCTTCCCGCCCTTCCATGCGCAAGCATAAATATTAAGCTTATACAGATTAGTCTAACACATAGAACAAGCATTTGTCACTATAGACTGCTTTATCGCACATCAAGCTAGCCTCCTAAAGATATTTTTTGCACTGACCGCTATCGCCAGGGAGATTCCTCCCGCAAGCAAAACCACTGCTGCCTCAGCTCCATAACATACTTCAAACAAAAACCCATACAGCACATTCCCCACCGGCTGTGCACACATAGCAACGGTAATCATGAGCGCAATCACCTTTCCAATCAGATTTTGGGGCGTCTGCGCCTGCACAAAAGCCATCATCTGCACCGTAAAGATTGTTGAACAGACCATAATGCAAAAGCAGCAAACCGTCATGACAAAATAACTTATAAGCCCAGATATGGAAAGTCCCAATGCAATTCCTATGGGAAACACACATACGGCACAGACTATAATCAAATTACCTGCTTTCTGTATGGTCAGCCTTTTTGCAAAAATGCCTGCGCCGATTCCGCCTGCCAGCCCCCCTGCTGCCAGTCCGCCTTCTGCAAACCCATACAGACGATTTGCCATGGCAGCATCAAAGCCCAATACCTCCGTCACCATATAAGGCAGACCCACAACGATCATTGCTGACAGGAACAAGTTGATTCCACAAACCACCACCAGCACTTTGCCGATTACAGGCTTCTTTCCCCTAATAAACCTGATACTCTCAAGGAAATCCTGTTTCATACTCTTCCACATACCGCCATCGGATTCCTGCTTCACAAACGGAATCTGAATAAAAGTTTCCATTATTGCAGACAGCAAAAAACATGCGATGCAGACCCACAGTACAGGCTTAAGTCCATAAATACTATACAGGATTCCCCCAAGGACAGGCCCTAACAAAGATGCAAAGGAACTAATCGTATTAATGACAGAATTTGCCGCCATAAAATGCTCCTTACTTACAAGGGCAGGGACACTTGCCTGCACTGCAGGTTGATAAGCGCCTGCAATACCATATAAAATCATCATTGTAACTGCTATCAGCAAAATCAGATTGACACCGCCCAAAAGCTGTGTGAAAGCTAAGATAACCGCCGCTGTAAAAAAATCCAGTGCGACCATAATATTCCGCTTATTTACCCTATCCGCAAGAATGCCTCCCACGGGCGACAAGATGATTGCCGGAATAGATGCGCAGGCACTGACTGTTCCGAAAAGCGCAGACGAACCCGTTTGATTCAGCAGATATAACGGCAGGGCAAACCTTATGATGGCATTGCCAAACAAGGAGATAATCTGACCAATCACCACCAACAAAAAATTTTTCGCGAATAATTTTGACTGCATTCTCTACACCTCCATCTCTTCAATTCCCTTTGCCAAAGCTTGATACATCATATAAGCTGCCAGAATGAAGAACGCACTTACTAAAATCATAATTAGAAGGGCGTGCCCCGGCAATCCTGCAATAAAATTGGGCACGAAGCACACAATAATGAATGAACAAATAATCGTTGTCATGGTCGAACGCTTTTTCCATCCGGCAACCGCAGAAATCACGCCGATTGCTGAAGATAAAATACCTGCCATAAAACTGGATGCTACAACCGAAATAACAAAACTAAAATACGCTCCACCTATGAACCCATTATAAAACTGCATCTCGAGCAGTTTAGGTGTAATCCCAAACATTTCTGCTACAAGATACATGCCCCCCATAATCAACAGGTTACTCACAAATGCTGCAGTTGCCGTAAAGCCTACGAGAATCACTGCCTTCTGCTCCAGAGTTCTCCTTCTGCTGACTGGATAGCTAAAAAGAAGGACTACCTCTTTCCCACAATACTCATCTACAATCATTTTTGCAGCAAGTACCGCTGCAAAAATACTAAAAAAGGCAACCGTCAGAGCCGTTTGCATTGCTGCCAATCCATTCCAGCTTGCAAATAGTTCCTCCTTTTCAGATGTACTGCTTCCTAGAAACAGAAACAAAATTCCCATTGCCAGCAGGCTTGCAAAAATCCCCAGCACTGCCCATAGATACGCCGACAACCTTATTTTCTTTAATTCAAGTTTATACATTTCCATGTTCCTTCCTCCTCATAAAGCTTACCACATAGTTTTCAAAATCCTCACCTAAATCTGCTTTTTCTGCTGCCGAAAACTCCTGCCATATGCAGCCCTCAGAGAGAATGCCGATACGATCCGCGCTCTGCCTAATTTCACCGATTATATGACTTGACAGCAAAATGGACATACCGCCCTTAGCCAGCTTCCGCAAAAGCTCTCTCATTTCCGTAATTGCAACTGGATCAAGTCCATTCAATGGTTCATCCAGAATCAGGAGCTTGGGATGATGGATGATGGCTCTTGCAATGCCAAGCCTTTGCCGCATACCAAGAGAATATTGGGAAACGGGTCTTTTTCCCGCACGTTCAAGCCCTGCCAGCCTTAATGCCTGTGCTATATCCCCCTTTTTCTGCATGTAGCTAAGATGCATGGAAAGAATTTCATCTGCACATAGATGTTCATAAAACACTGGATTTTCTATCATACTTCCCACATTCGATAGGAATGCAGACGATTCCCTTACCTCCTGCCCCATGACATAAATGCTTCCCTCATCAATCCGCGCCAATCCAAGAATCATTTTCATTAAGGTTGTCTTGCCGGCGCCGTTGATTCCCAGAAGCCCGTAGATTTCCCCCTCTTTGATCTTAAAACTTAAGTTACGGATTACCTGCGATAAACCATAACTCTTGGAAACTGCTCTCACTTCAACAATTGTATTCATGACTCCTCCTTTTAATACCGCATGACGGTATGTATTTATTTATAAATAAATCTGTCCATATTGCAGGGCAGATTTTTTATAGATCTGCTATTTATTTTTACGATAAATGGATGTCAGTTCCTGTAACCGTGCCAATAATTCATCATCTACGATATCCATTCCAAAGCCTTGCATCATCTGACGAAATACCATAAATTTACGATAGGATTCCTCCAATGAATCATCAAAGATCATGGGATTCATCCAAATATTCGCAACAAGTATGACCAGTTCCGCCAATTCTGCCGGATAGTCCGTCTGAATTGACCCGTCTGAAATCCCCTGCTTTATAATTGGCAAAATATAATTTGGCGCCACTTCCTTTGCTGTCTCACGGAAAATACTTAAAAGCAGCCTTGGGCTATTGCCCAAATCAGGCGCTACTGTGAAAATTTCATCCTGGACTGGTCTTAAAACGGATTCCTTAAAAAGCGTTTTCAGTTTTTCCTTTCCTGTTAAGTCAGTACGATCCCGGATATCCGCCAACATTTTGTTCGATTCTTCCGTCATTCTGTCTGTGACAGCAACTAAGATATCCTCTTTCGACTTAAAATGATGATAAATCGCTCCTTTGCTAAGTCCCCCCAACTGATCGATGATATCCTGAATGGAAGTATGTTCATATCCCTTTTCCATGAACAGGCGAAATGCAACATCCAATATCAAATTAACGGTTTCCTCTGGGTGTTTATTTCTCGCCATCTTATCTCCCTCCTATCATACCGTTGGTATGTACACTTTATCATACCGTTAGTATGTTTGTCAATCCTTAAACTCAAATCGAAAAGACCGCAAAAAGTTATAAAAGCGGCTGCGAACGAGAATTTTCTTCTA
Source organism: Lachnospiraceae bacterium (assembly GCA_029054245.1). Classification (GTDB taxonomy): domain Bacteria; phylum Bacillota; class Clostridia; order Lachnospirales; family Lachnospiraceae; genus Suilimivivens. The sequence goes on from JAIDFQ010000052.1 coordinate 69,335, forward strand.
ACGCAAAACTCATTTCGCAGCCGCCTATATGCCTTACTCCTTTAATCTGATTTTACTTACTTTACTTCTTTTTTCTTGGATGTTACAAACAAGATCACTGCTGCTGCCATCATTGCGATACCTACAAAGGTAAATATAAAGGTACCCATTCCGCCAGTGCTTGGAAGTTCAAACCCTTTTTTGTTGATGACTGTCTGGGTTGTATTACCAATGTTATCCGGATTCTTCCCCCCATCTGTAAATGTTGTCAAAGCAGCGTCAATGGTCGTCTTGACTAATGTCTTTCCGTCGCTGGTTTCTGTCCAGGTCGTAGTAGTGGTTGTGTGTGTTGCATATTGAACATTCAGCGTCACCTTTACCGGACTCTTCAGAAGGTTATAGCCTTCTTCCGTTTTTGTTTCTACCAGCCAGTAATCGCCGTTTGTAAGTCCCTTCACATTTGCCGTTCCATCTGTGCCTGTCACAAGATCTTCGCCAATCTTTTGATAAACCTTGCCTGCAACAGCTTCAAGTCCTTTCTCCTTTGCCTGCTCTGCGGTCAGCACATTTTCTGTCACGGAAGCATCTACCAATCTGTATAGCTCAAATACAACTCCCGAAAGCGGTTTATTTGCATCATCCGTTTTTTCAATGTCAATCTGGAACGTATATACAACTGCACTGTCTTCAATCGTATTCTTTCCTGGGTCTTTTCCAGCATTTGGATTTCCGTCATCCCAATCGGGATTAGGGAAAAGACTATTTGTGTATTCCAGTTTGGCAGTATTGGGATTTCCAGCAGTCGTCGTCACTGCGGTGTCCAAAAGCACTGCATTATACTCAATCGTAAGCTCTTTCCCGGTAAAATCATTCTGACTAAGCATAGGGATATTGAATATAACCTTAAATCCGTTTTCACCATAAGGCTCTACTGTATAAAACCCATCATAATCTGCGCCCCTTGGCAGAGTCACCATTCCGTATTCCATCTCAAATGTGTCAGGATTCCAAAGTCCATATTCGCCTGCATCCCCTTTGACCACAATGCTATCCAAGTCATCTTTCAAATTGACAGGTGCATCTGTTACGACGAACTCCTCAAGCCTCCGCAAAAAGATATCCGATGGCACACTCACTTTCACTCTGTATGGAACAGTGTCACCAATTTCGTAATCAGCATCTTTGCCCCAATTATCCGGATCTGATTTGGGCGCTACTTCTTTCACCAGATCAGGTTGTTCGTTTATAATAACGGGGGGCGCCGTTACCACGGGATCCCCAGTTGATACGGGCGTCCAGATTTCTGGATGCTTCCCATCCGGCATAAACCACATAGTCCCAGTACCGTTTGATGTCGTAAAAGACCAGTTCCAACTATGTCCCGCCGGCGTGACCTGAAATTCATAAGACGCATCGCCATCCAAGATATAGCCGCCAACAGTATCGACCTCGACAAATCTGTATCGACCCAGCGCAAGATTGTCAACCATAATCTTTCCATCAGCGTCTGTCGTAAGATTAAACGCTTCTCCCGAACCTTCCTGATTATCGCTGCCTACTCCTGCTGTGATCGTTTCCCATTTTCCAGTTGTATCAGAATATTTCTGCAATGCAAAAGTAACACCCTGCAAGGGGGTTGTCTGTGTTGTCCCAGAGATTTTTCCCACCTTATACAAACTAATCTCGCCGGAAGAACCTACTTCATTTTTGGGATATACATGTACGTCATACAGCCATTCTGTGCCATTTGCCGTCATCGGCACTGCTACAAGAAAAGGGTCTGCCGCCTTGTATACCGACGCCGGTGAGTTTGTCTCAACGACCAGATAAATTCCCAAGTCCAAATTGCCGAAAGAAGCCGCGCCATTTTCATCTGTGGTTGCAGTCTGCGCAGTGTTATATACACTAGATCCAATCTGCCATTCTGTAACTATCCATTTACCCGTCGGTTCATATCCACTTGCAGAGATTACGCCATACTTGTTCTTAATATCCTCCGTTGTCTTCGGAAGATCGTCTGGCGCCAACTCGCCGGAATACATATTTAAAAGATAGTCTTTATCTTTTATTTTATAAATAGTAAACTCAACACCCTTCAAAGGACTGGCGCCTCCGGGAACTGATCCAGTAATTTCCTGCCCCGTACCCGCTTGACCCGGAACATAATCTCCGTTTTCGTCCTTTGCCTGCACATATTTATGAATCGTAATGCTTCCGCTTGCACTCTCATCAATCACCGGCGAACCGCCTGCTCCATCTTGTTCATCGGGGGCTGCAAATGCAGTCATGGTAACCATTGACATCAGCATTGCAAGCGTTACAACTCCAGCCAAAAATTTTTTGAATTTTCTCATTTGTCTCATCCCTTTCTTTTTATTTTTTGTACTTTTAATTTTATTTTTCCGCAAGAATAATCTGATACTTTTTTCCTATTTTTCTCTTAATATTAATATATCATTCAAAAAAAGTACTGTCAATTTTTTAGAAAGGTTTCGAAAATTTTCAGCATTACGCTCATTCTAATTTAATTTTTTTGTTCATTTTTTCCATTATTTATTTGTTTTTCGCCCAAATGCGTACAAATCGTCCCTTCTACAAGTCAATTCGTCACTTTGTGTGTACAATCTGTCTAAAATTTTCTTACATTTATCAGGCAACCCCTATCCGAGTTCCTTAAGCACTTCTCCAAAGGTAAAATATTCCGGCCGCTTCAAAAGCGCCGGTGTCAGCAGAACACCGGCGCAATCATTAATATGACAATAAATGCCATTTTTGCCTGCTCCGATTTGCTTGGTATCGCTGCCATTAACGCCGCAGCCAAAAATCATATTGCTGTTCCGAATGATTTAATCATCGTTGGCTTTGACAACATCAAGTACTCTGTTATGTCAAGTCCGACCCTGACCACTGCGAGCCAGCCAATGTTCCAGATGGGATATCGCTGTAGCGAAATGTTGTATCAATTGATTGTCAATCCTTCTGCGCAGCTGCAAAGTGTCGTTCTACAGACAGAGTTGATCATTCGAGAATCTACCTGATTTTCTGATAAGTTTTTTTCTGTATTATTTGAGTTATGCTGAAATGAGGAAACGGGATTAGTTACATAGAATGACGTAAGATTGCAGATGTTGTTTGGTCTGCACTATGAATGAGCATGGACATATAGACAGAGAAGCTGCCTCTTCGCAGCTTCTTTTTATATAGAGTAATTCCATTTCTAAATTATACACAAAAGCGCACGCGTGTGTTTATTTGTTGTCTATTCCTTTACCTTTTTGTAAGAACCTTCTATCGGTTCATTTCATCAACAATATTCTTAGGTTTCGCTGTCATTTCCACCCATGCCGGAATAAATCCGCTCTTGATGGCATTTCGCACAGATCTGATATTAGACCATGCTGAACAATAAAAAGGTACCTTATCCCTTTTCATAATTTCCACAGCCAAATGACTGGTAAGCGCCGCCGCTATTCCTTTTCTGCGATACTCTCGCAACACATCCACCCCAATCTGCCACATGGTGCCACAATCGGCTGAGCAGCCCGCAAGTCCAATAAGCTTTCCCTGAGCATATGCTCCTACACCGAGAATGTCCAATTCCTTCCTATCCTCACATAGCGCATTACTCCATTCCTCTCTATACAAATCTTCAAAATCAGGCGGCTCCAAAATTTTAAGCTCATAATCACATGGCAAAGCATGTAGCTTTTCAACATCCGGCAAATAGTATTCTGCCATAAAGCATACTTTTTGCCCTTTCTCTGACAACCGCTCATCCAGCCAATGCATATTAGGTGTTTCAAAGCAATGATAAAATTCAAATTTCTTTATGTATTCTTCCACCACTTCCTTATATTCATCCCGCACTGATGCAACAATGTTATTTCCATAAGAAACCAAGTTGCAGGCAATAGGTTCTTTATAATATTTTCGTGCACCAGCCCCCAAACCTGACTTAACAATCACATGATTGTCGCAAAGGAAATCTGACGCCTTGCAATTAATATCCAACGCGGATTGTTCCATTGCAATCCGCAGTATCTCTTTATTTGTCATAACCTCACACTTTCTATGCCAACTTCACACTAAATGGTTGTCATTGTAATCTTAATTATTAATGTTTTGCACGTATTTACATTTGGGATAATTACTGCATCCATAAAATTTATTTCCTGCAAAATCACCTTTCTTAGCCACTCTCATTACCAATTTCCCGCTGCACTGTGGGCATTTTCTATCTTGTGATTTTGAACTATTTCTAAGTTCAGCAGAATGCTCATAACGATTTTTTATATGTTCTATGTGCAGAGTCTTCTTTGCTTCACCGGCTTGTGTTAATGGATATAACTTTTTATAAACTTCATCAATTAAAGATTTCGTCATTCTTATATTGGATGTAGTCACATTGCAAGACACCACTTCCAGCAGATTTTCTCTTTTAACAACAAAATGATTCCCACTTGTTAAAGTTATCTTTTTTAACTCACATCGTCTGCTAAAAACTATGCAGGAATAGAATGTTAAATTTTCAAAATCCTTTAGATATGTCTGGAGCCACTTGAGATGAACTGTATTTTGAATAATCGGATTAAGAAAATACTCTTTTCTTGTTTTTCCTTTTCCTAAGGGAAGCACTTGTGTCCATTGCTTTTGTGTCTCAGTTCCAAATATCCATCCGCTATAGTTCTTCGATTCTAAAACATAAATCCCGGATTCGTGAAGTAATATCACATCCACTTCTGTAGTTGTACCGTCTCCCTTGGGAATGTAACAATTGAACAGAAACTTTTTGTATCCATCTAAAGTACATAAACATCGATATGTATCGAATTCTCCCTTTTTCCCTATGTCGGGAAGCATCGACCAATACGGAACGTGAGTCATATGGTAATAATCTGAATTCATGTATTCCTTATATTTTTTATATTCGATTATAAGGTTAATCATCAATACGATTATTCCGATAGCTATTACAAATATCAAAATCATTTTTCTCATCCTGCCCATTTTTATATATTACTCTTAATAAACTTTAGGTAATGTTTACCATAAAAACCCAGAATGAAATCTTACTTCACCCCAATATCTATTCAAATCCCTTTCTTTTTTTCGCCTCATCGATCAGTTCCTTTGCCTCATCAAAAGCGTCCGGAAGATAGCCTTCCGCCCACTCCTTTCCAGCTTTCTCCTTCTTCTTGATATCACTCCACTTATCCAGCACTTCTCCCGAATCAGATACAGTCTCCTCACCAAAAACGTGGGGATGGCGCCGAATCATCTTTTCACTGATGCCCTGAATGACATCATCCATTGTAAACAGACCTTCTTCTTCTGCTATCTGTGCATGCATAACTACCTGCAAAAGCAGATCTCCAAGTTCTTCTTTCAAATTATCCGAATCGCCAGTATCCTCCAGAATATTAATACCGCATATCACCTCTGCTGCCTCTTCAATGCAGGCAGCTTTAAGACTGAAATGGGTTTGCTCTCTATCCCACGGACAGCCATCAGGGGCGCGCAGGCGCGCCATAATATTCTGCAGTTCTTGAAACTTTGTCATAAGAAACTCCTTCCTTTATCTCAAAATCTTTAATAAATACAATATCTCCATAATTTGGGCTTTTTTTGTTTTCCGCCTCCAATATATTTCCATATCCATTATAGCTTTTCCCCCCTTTTGATACAATTCTCATTTTGAATAAACAGTATCATTTCCCAAAAGAATTTATTCGGTTAATTCCACCCATGCATTCCTGTCCTTTCATCTTTGATATACATATGTGTCCTCATGTGATAAAATTGAAAGAACTACTAATACAAATCACAAACATCGAAGGTATTGGATAGATAAAATGATAGGAATATATTTTACCGGCACCGGTAATTCAAAATATTGTGTATATAAATTTTTAGAAGAATATGGCGGTAACAGCCCTGCGTTTTCCATAGAACAAGACGAAGCTGTCACTCATATTAAAAATAATAGTGAAATAGTAATAAGTTATCCTGTACAATTTAGCAATATCCCCAAAATACTCCATGATTATATCACCGCAAATCAGCAGCTTTGGAATGGAAAAAAGATTTTTATTATTGCAACAATGGGGCTTTTTAGCGGTGATGGATCGGGAATCCTCGCTCGATTATTAAAAAAGTATGGCGCTGTTATAATCGGTGGCTTGCACTTAAAACTACCGGACAGCATTAGTGATGAAAAGGCTTTAAAACGAAACTATGAAAAGAATCTTGAACTGGTTAGAAATGCAGAAACAAAAATCCGCAAAGCGGTTAAACAAATCAAAAGCGGAAAACCGCCACAGGAGGGATTAGGAATCTTGTATCATACGGCCGGACTATTCGGACAAAGGCTGTATTTTTACAACAAGACAAAACACTATACGGACAAATTAAAAATCAATCCCGAAAAATGTATTAGGTGTGGTTTGTGTGAAAGGTTATGCCCCATGAGAAATATCAAATTAACGAATGATATTGCTGTTGCAAAGAATAAATGCACCATGTGCTACCGCTGCATTAACAACTGCCCCAAGCAGGCAATTACATTATTGGGGAAAGCAGTTATTGAACAACACGACATAAACAAATATCTTTAATTCCAATGACAAAACGCAGCACACTTTAGGGGGCCTTTGTGACATCAAGATTTTCTTGTGGTATACTAAACTTCCACGTTTAAGAAAAGGAGTTGATAACATAGTCAAAAGGCAAATTGTTCATCTGCATGAAACCAATGCTTCCCGCATGCGGTTTAAGATTTCTGGCTGTATATCCAATGAAGCAAGCAAAAAGTTATAGCTGCCTAAAATATGCTTTCAGGTCTGCTTTGCAGGTATCTTCAAGCTGTTTCATCTCAACCCCACGAATAGCGGCTTCTAGATGATAAAGAATAACAATACAAGTATTTGGATATTGTTCTTTAAGTCGTAAAACTGCTTGCTTACTGCCAATTTCCGTTAATTCCTCGGCTGAATGAATACCGACTGAATGGAGTTTCTTTTCCATTGTTTTACCTAATCCTAAAGTTGTGACTGCCGCCATGTTTTCTCCTTTTCGCTCATTTACGCAAGTTAATAAATATCCTTTGTAGATTCGATTGTACCACTCACATTCCCCATATCAAAGGTGATGGGATATCTGGCAAAAAATGTTCCTTCCATTTTTTCGCCAAACCTTTACAAAAATATCGTCTCATTTTATCCATTTCCGATTTTTCTTTGGCTTTCCATGACCAAAATATATTGTTTTATCACCATATTCACCAATAAATTTAGCACTTGATAACATTTCCAGTTCATCTACATAAAGCATAGATACTGTTGGATAAAACATATTCATCAACGCATCTCCGACAAACAAGTTATCCTCTATCTCTACTCCAATAGAGCCTTTCGTATGTCCCGGTAGTTCTATAACCTTTGCAGCTATACCACAGTCACTCAAATCATCGCCATTTTTCAAATAAATTATTGGCTCAAACACTTCTAAGCTATCTTTTTCAAAACTACTTAGAGATACAGATAAAACAATTTTTCCCAAAAGTGTTTTTGCTAATAAAGATTGTTTTCTATTATCCGGTATCATATTCATATCCTTTTTATTCATAGCTATTGGAATATGCAAAGCATTAGCAAGATAAGCAGCATTCTGACAATGATCCATGTGACCATGCGTAAGCACAATCAAACTCACATGAAACTCCTTGCACTTTTCTAAAATCTTCTCACGATACTTCTTTCTGCCAGTATCAATTAATATAGCCTTATCATTGTCAGCTACAATGTAACAATTTACATTGCCACCTACGATTCTATGTATTTTAACCATAATAAGTATATTCAACCTCGCTTACTCTACACTTGGCAATCTCTATTTCACGCTCATTTCCGCTTATCCAAAATCCGTTTTTCTCATAAAATTTTCTGGCTCTTATGTTATCTTTCAATACCCAAAGACAAATATTCTTAAGCCCCTTCTTTTTCAATTTTGCTAACGAATATCGAAGCAACTCACTTCCTTGCCCACTTCCCCATATCTCCGGCAACAAATAAATTGCTACGATTTCTCCCCATTCTTTTTCATCTCCGTTCCTAGCTTCCGAAAAATGGCATATCCCTAATACCATCTCTTGTTCTGCTAAAACAATGTCATTTGCTGATACTTTATTTGGCGAACAATTTTCAGCTGTTAATGAATTCAAATACCTTTGAGGAAGTAAAGTTTGATATGCACTTTTCCAGCTATCACAATATACTTTTCCTATCCCAGCACAATCACTTTGAATTGCTTCTCGTATTTTATACATCTTACTATCTCCCGAGCGCCATCAACTCTATACTTCAAAAGTCTCAGTGTTCAAATCACAATAATATCTGCCGCTTCCAGCAGTGAATTTCAGGACACAATAATCCGGGTAACTTCATCAATTTCATTTTTTACCAGATTGATGAAGTTACTTTATTCCATTATTTGCAAATATTCTCCCTATTTCATAAAGCGCTCCAATTTCAAACCGGCCAACCTTATGTAATATAGAACCGTCGTCCTTGCATCTAAAATGCACACCATCAAAATACATATACTTATATGTTGGTACGAGATCATATGTTTGATTTGCTTGTATTGTCCCTTCCCCCTTCAAAACACCTGACACTATAGAATGATTCCCGTTATATACTACCGTCACTCCTATTGGATATATATATGTTGCCATATGATTAATCTTATCAAACTCAAAAGAATTTCCTACATTTTCACCAATCGTCAACAATGCATTTTCAAATCTTTTCTTATTCCATGCACACACTAAAATAGCATCTTTCGACAAATCTATGTCTATGCCACTTTTTCCCAAATCAAAGCTTTCAGCATTTCCAAGCACACGACTATTTAAGATGTATTCACCTATATCCTTGAATACACTTTGAACATTCGTAACATTTTCATCTTCATACAATTCTCGCACAATGTCAAATAAGTGGTAATTAGTCATAGCTCTTACAAGAGAATATGCCGGACTTCTTCGGACATCTTTAATATCGCTGTTTTTTACAAGTTCATGCGTAGTACTAAGAATACTGTCAAGTTTTTCTTTTCTTATTCTACTTTTATTGCTGAATATCATCTACTGTTCTCTCCACTATTTTTAACACTTCCGCAAAATTTGCTTTTCCCCTCTTCTTCACGACATCAATTTCTTGATGATACAATTCACCTATGTACTTATATATCTCATCATTAAAAGCAACTGTATATTTTCATTTAATCCTTTTGAAAAAGGAGTAGCACCTTCAAGTAAAATTCTATCTGCCGGAATATTTCCAACAATATTTCTTCCGTTTTTACTTTGTAACATTTGATGATTAATGAAAAAATAACACCCTTTCCATACAAACCAATACATGAAGGCAATAACTTCTCGTCATTTATTGTATCTTTCATAATGATTGTTGCCTTCAGAACCTTTTTCACGTTCTCTTAGTCTCTCATCCGTTATAATTTCCTTATGAATCTCTTGATTCTGTTGCATATCCCAGAAAGTTCTCATCCCCAGTGCCTTCGTAATAGCAAGTTTCGGACACAATTTGCTTCATCAAACATTCCCAAGTTTGTAAATCTGTTACTTTATGCATCATACCAGCTCCATTTCATCTTCCATTTTTACAAATCCATACTTTTCATACAATGGTCGCCCCATCTCTGTTGCCTCTAAGGCAATCTGTGACACGCCCTGTTCCCTCGCATCATTTACCAGTAAATTCAATGTATGAATTGCAATCCCCTGTCTTCTATATTCCGGTGCAGTATACATATTCATAATATAAGCCTTTTTGCCACTCGGATTATGATATGTCGGCATTACCTGATAAAAGCTGACACCACCTGCGCCGATAAAAGTTTCGTTATCATACACCAGATATGCAATATGCTCGCCAGTTTCTAATGCCCTCTTATAATATGCATAAGACTCCTTTTCCACCACTGACATATCTACATCATCCGACAATTGGTTGGCTGCACGAAGGACAATAATTCTTGTCCGCACTAATTCCTCAATATCTTCTATAGTCGCTTTTTTATACTCATGCTTCTCTTTCATCCTACACCTCCACTAGCAACGCTCTCCCTTAGAAAAATCTCCGCTTGTCCTCATTATGAAAAAAGTCCCCCACCTTACGGCGAAGGACTATACTTTCAACCCGACCATTTATATACCACATATCGGTCAGTGGTAAACTTTCTTTGTACTTGTATTCTAGCAAGCACAAAGAGGAAAGTCAATAAACCTTTCCATTAATACCACTGATGATGTTATCAATCACTGGAGAAGTATTGAAAATTACACCGAATCCATGAAACATAATTTAGAGCATTTCACTGAACTTGCGGAAACACAATTAACGGAAGAAGTAAAAGAAATTGGAAAACAATCTGATATACTGTATGGCAAACTAGCCGCCGACTTGTCAGAAGATATTTCTTCCCCTAAAATACAATCCATTGTACACGAACTATTATAAAGGGCGGTCATACTGTTGGGCAAATATTTCAGAGAATGGTGTAATTCAGCTTAATCAGCAGATATTAGATTTTCTTAATCTGAAGATTGGAATGGAACTATTGTCTATCCGAAGCAGCGATATCGCTTTTACTATGGGCGCAACCAATCCTCTGTTGGAAAGAGCCGACAACTATGAGGGAGAAATCAAAATTCACTAAACAATTAGCTGCAAATTCACGTGTTAATTTTCTTGCTATTTATCTGTGGATTGCATATAATAAATGCAAAGGAGATGATGACTATGCCAAATATTAAACCAATATCAGATTTGAGAAATTATACAGAAGTATTAAAAGAAGTAAGAACAAACCAACCAGTGTATCTAACCAGGAATGGTCGGGGAGCATACGCTATTGTAGATATTGATGAGTTGGATCGATTAAAAGCGACAATTCAGCTTTTGACAAAATTGGAAGAAGGAGAGCAGTCTGCTAGAGAAAAGGGTTGGTTAACAGCGGATGAGGTAGAGGCTGCGTTGGGATTGTGATATGCCGAAGCTGATTTATACCCCGAAAGCATTGGATGATCTACAGGAGATAAAAGCTTATGTTGCCAAGCAGTTTGGTGAAGGTAAGGCAAAAGCCTGTGTCAAGGAGATTACATCAACTGCCAAACAGTTAGAGCTGTTTCCAGGAGAAGGTCCCTGCTTAGAGAAACTTATAGAATATCCAACGGATTACCAATATCTGGTTGTAAAGCCTAATTATGTTTTTTACAGGGTTGAGGGTGATACCGTAAGGGTTATCCGTATTTTGAATGAAAAGCAGGATTTTTTACAGATATTATTCGGAATTAGCAGTGTATCTGAAGAAGGAGAAGATTACTGGGGTGATTAGGGGATTATATAGATGAAAGAAGGCTTAATAAAGCTCATACAAGACACAGAGCAGATAAAGACAAAGTTTCACAGTACGGGTGGACAAGGAATGCCTATTATAACATAATTTATGCTGATGCGGATTTTGCTTTGTGGAAACGAGAAGTGCAGTTAGAGCTGCAGGAAATATATGACAGAACAAGCAATCAGTTCATATGGGATATTTTGGTGTTAACCAAACAAGGATTTAATAGCTGGAAAGATGAAAAGTCCTTTAATCAATTACAGGGAGGATTGCGGGCGATTTAAATTTTGTTCGTCAGCCTCTGGATATGGTATTCCGCTTGATGAGGATATTTAAGAGTATTTGAAAAAGCAGTTTGATGAGTTTGACTTACATATTATTCTTGTTTTATCCAATAACTATTATGAAAGTGTTGCCAGAATGAATGAAATGGGAGCCGCATGTGATGCATTGGACGGGACAATTATTAAAACATCTGATTTAAGTGGTGAGTATATTCAGGTGAGAGATAAAGATTTTATAACATCACAGAATAGAAGAGAGATGGTAAAGTGGACGAATGGATTGGATGAATTGGTAAAAAGAGGCTTCGTTGAAGTAAAGGTGATAAGGGAGAAATTTTTACCGTTTCCAAAAACGGATATGATTATGTTGAACAATTGAAATAGTGAGACCGTTTCAAGTTTTGTGTAAACTCAAAATCTGATATAAGATATGTGAATAGTTGGGAGTATCCCAAAGTTTGTGTAAACCTTCAAACTGATGTAAGATAAGATTACTCAGTTTGGAGGTTTAATTATG
>JAIDFQ010000053.1 GCA_029054245.1 Lachnospiraceae bacterium
CGTCATAGAACCTCGCCTTTGCAAAATGCTTCCCGACCACCGGATCAAAACCATAACTGGTAAACCGCAGATCCTCCCCAAGTCCATTCTCATTCAATCCGCTGTCCACAGGCTGTTTCAAATCTCCCCATACGCCACGTTCCGCATATCTAAGGATCTGTCCCTGCCCGTTCGACGCGAACAATGGGCTGCCATAGAAATCCGGCTGGAAATACATCTTTTCCACCGCTGCGGTTACTGCCTCCACTCCGACCAGTTCCTCTCCGGCTGCTTCCGCTTCCATCATCGCAATCCCCGCAAGGCGTTCATATCCCCTGCCAAATACAGTACGAAGGCTGTATTTCCCTTTTTCATAAGCCATCAGCTCATTGTCTGTCCTGCTCAGGAAATCCGGCAGATAGCTGACCTCTCTCGTACGGAAACCATCCTCCCCTGCAATGGTCTGGATATTTTTTATGCGCATGTACAGGGCATTGTAAGCGTACTCCGTCTGTGTTCCGTTTTCAAGGTTCTTCCCCAGCGTCATATGATTGGTTGCATCATAGATATACTGATGGGTCTTACTTCTCCACGGTGCTCCTTAATCAGGTTGCTGCGTCTGTCGTAGACATAACTATACTGTACACCATCTTCTGTCCGGTTTACAAGCTGGTTTGACCATATTACGGAAATTCATTTCATTGAAACTAATCAGTCTTAAGGTACTTAGCCATTGAGCACTTTTAAATCCTAAATGCTATCAATGCCTGTCAGACTATTTTCTTGATAACTCTCATTTGCATTTAACTAAATAGCATCGTACTCATTTACACCATTATAAAACCCTTAGGATATCATAACTCTTTCTTTTCAATAACGTAAGCGTCAAATGCAACTAGCTTATAAGTACAAACAGAAAATCAGCAGCATTTCGTGACCTTTTAGGATCTTAGAAATACCGCTGATAATATGTTTTTATTTAGTTGCAGAGAATATTTTTCTTTCCCTTATGCCCTTAGTGAGCACTCTTTTAACATGAGCGTTTTGAGATTGCCAAAGATAATTGGACATAATTCTTACATCCTAAATTTTGTCACTTTATTACAATAAATATCTTTGCACTTATCTACAATGTAAATTTCTATGCTATTTTTCCTCAAGAATTAACTTCTTAATATGATCTTGATATCCATTCAAATCATTTTCATTGTAGATTGATAACGTTATCTCATGTTTAAACTCTGCATCACTAATATGGCTGTGATCATTCAACTTTTCAGATGAAATTAACTTTTCCAAATCATCCCTTATCTCGCAAGCTTCCTTATACGTCATTAACAATAAAATATCATTTTTTGATTGACCATTCGCTTGATTTAAAAATCTCATATTTCCTCCAATCTAATTGTGTGCCACATCTACCGGATAAATAGATCTTGATTTTATCTATTTGTCATTAATAAACGCTTCAACGTGACCATGCAGATATTACGCGGTGATGTATTATTTATGTCAAACTGTAATCTCCTTGTTGCATTACTAGACATGAATATTTTGTCACCATTCTTATTAGTTACTACTCTTACGTTCTTTACCCGACCATTCTCTCGCCTGTTCGATAATATTATCAATTCGGGGATTAGAGTCACCCTTAAATCTGGGGCATGATGCTAATATTGAACCAAGATTTTTCCCACGAAAAATGCACTATTTTAAATGGAATTATATGCAAATGTCCTATTATTTTTTTATTTATTTGAGGAAGGCACCCAAAAATTTGTTAGTGCCTTCCTTAAATATTTCTGTAATTATTTAATTTTTCCTTAATTTAGCTGATTCTTATTCATCAACTCTTTGAAGTATTGTATTGAATATTTGTGTTATTGTCGCATATCCAATCATTTTTGCACCATCAAACATTTTAATCTTTTTTCCAACCCACAGACAAGCTGGATATTCCTCTGGAGATATAAATGTAATAGTTCCAATTAACTCTTCCTCTTTGCTATTCTCCAAATTATAGTAGTTATGGAGTCCTGTAGTCAAATAATTTTCTTTTACTAAATGAGCCGGTCTGAAACCATCACAAACTTTTCTGCTATTTAAAAACACAAATACTGCTTCTACATCTGGTTTTAAGTTCATTTTCCCTCCATTTCTATATACTTAGTATACATGCTTAATGTTAGAAATACTTTTATTAAAAGCATCCAGTAAATCAGGTTCTACTATAGTTGTTCCAGATTTGAAATAAGGTGTATCTAAATTCATATGGTTTAATTGATTATACATACTTTTAGGAATTGTTACTTCAAGTATAGCCGCCTTATCTACATTGATTGGATGGTTTGCAAAGTTTAACGTATCCTCTAAGCTGTTTCCAAATTCTTTAGCTTCAAGGGTTCTTCCATCTGGTGTAGCTCTAAAACCACCTGTTTTAAATACATCGTCATATTCTTCCGGACTAACTGCTCTATACAAGTCTTTATATGAGCCACCTTCATTACTCCGCATACTTCCCCTCAGTGCCTCAACCGCCTTACCAGCGCCATAAAAAGCCGTACTCGCAAGTCCTCCCGTAACTGCTCCAGCGAAGACTTCCTTCACAA
>JAIDFQ010000054.1 GCA_029054245.1 Lachnospiraceae bacterium
GAATTATAGTGAATTACTCCAACTCGCAAAGGGTTGGGGTAATTTTATATTGGACCGCGGTATTATTTGGCGGTTACGGTGAAACAGAATATTTAGCAGTTAGGAAGCAATTATTTTATTGCGTGATAAGGACTATTCAAGTGTACGTGCTTGGGTAGTCCTTATCTTTTTGCAGAATTTTAGGAGGAAGGGAACGTATGGAACTGAATGAAATGGAAAAACGGCTATTGTACCAGACGGAAGGAAGTGAGTGGTATGCCGTCCTGCATGAGCTGGCTATGGCTTCAAGGTATGCAAAAGACCCGGACAGGCGAAAAGCGGCGGACAGCCTTACTAAAAAGCTGAACTCCCTGACGGATGGTGAGAGCATGGAGATTGTATACGATATCAGGAAAAACTACAGGCTTCCCAAAGGAAGCAGGACTGTCGGCGAGATGCTTGCGGAGGCAAGGCAGAGATCCGGCGCTGAACAGCTAAAAGGGCATGACATCATGGCGCTGGAACGGTTTGACCCGGAAGTGCGCCACATGGTCATCTTTGAGGTGCTTTCAGGTGATTCCTTTGCAGGCAGTAAAGGTGACAGGGTGCGCCTGTTCCTGACGGATGCCGGGTACCAGAAATTTAAGGAACGGCAGGAGCAGGGGGAGATCAGGATAGAGAACCATGCAAAGGTTACACAGGAAGGGCATCTATATTATGACCACAACAGGGATATGGACTGTACCCGGTAGCGTGGATATATGGAAAGGGGGATTTTGATATGGCAGTATTCCGGGTAGAGAAGACAAAAGATTTCACCGTCATGAGCAACCACCATCTCCGCAACGGGAAGTTATCGCTGAAAGCAAAGGGGCTCCTATCCCTCATGCTTTCACTGCCGGAGGATTGGGATTATACAACAAAGGGGCTTGCCTGTATCTGCAAGGACGGTGTGGATTCCATTGGAAGCGCATTAAAGGAATTAGAGCAGCATGGGTATCTCACAAGGCGGCGCATCCGCTTTGAAAACGGGCGGCTGGGGGATATCGAATACATGATACATGAAAAGCCGGTAAGCGGGGAACCAGAAGGGGATCCACCTGAACGGGAAAATCCAGAACAGGTAAAACCAATACAGGCAAAACCAAAACAGGGGGAACCAAAACAGGAGGAGCCTGGACAGGGAAAACCCGCACAATTAAATACTGATCCATTAAACACAGACAGATTAAATACACATCAATCAATCTATCCGGCAGGATGCCGGGATGGGATGGATCAGATGGAACTGGCAGAAGCATACAGGGAGATCATTCGTGAAAATGTTGAGTATGGTATCTTAGCGGAACGGTATGGGGAACAGCGGATGGATGAAACAGTGGAGCTGATGCTGGAAGTAGTTTTGTCAAAACGCCCCTACATCCGCATAGCAGGTGACGATTTCCCAAGGGAGGTTGTGAGGGGTCGGTTCTTAAAGATCAATTCCAGCCACTTAGAGTATGTCTTTGGCTGTATTGACAAAAACACCACAAAGGTAGGGAATATCAAGGCGTACCTGCTGGCGGCACTATATAACGCCCCGGCGACAATGGACAGCTATTACCGGGCGGAGGTCAACCATGACCTGTACGGTACATAAGCGCAGAAAACTCAGAGGAAAAGGAGAAAAATTTATGGAACAGATTTACAGGATCGGCATTGACCATGGGTATGGGAACATCAAGACGGCACACCACATTTTCCAGTCAGGGGTAATCCAGAAGGGGAGCATTACAGAATTATCCGGCATGGTGGTTGAGTTTGAAGGGAAATTTTACGAGATCGGCTCCACCCATAAGGAGTACCAGATGGACAAGGTATGGGATGAAGATTATTACGTGCTTACCCTTGCGGCACTGGCAAAGGAACTGCAGGGCAGGGGCATTCCGGAAGTACCTGATGCAGAAGAAGGAAGTGGCCTTTAAATGCAATGGCACACGCTACCATGTGAAGATTGAGGATGTGGAGATTTATGCACAGGGATTCGCCGCCATTGCTGAAAACCTAAGAGACTACCAGGGATTCAATATCGTGGCGGATATCGGGAACGGGACCATGAACGTTATCTTTGTGGTGGACGGCATCCCCGATTCCACCCGCTACTATACGGAGCGTTTCGGCGTAGACTGCTGTGTGATTGAGATGCGGAGCGAACTGACAAACAAGGTGCATTCAGTGGTGGATGACCTTATCGTGAAAAAAGTCCTGAAAGACGGAACAGCGGAGATTGGAGAAAAGTACCTGAAAGCAATCGGGGAATGCGCTGCAGAATACACCGAAAAGATCATGCGGAAGTTGCGGGAATATGGCTACAATGAAGAACTGGCGAAGCTCCATTTCCTTGGAGGCGGCGCCATGCTGATGAAGCACTTTGGGAAGCTGGATAAAAACAGGGTGCGTTTCATTGAGGACATCAACGCCAATGCAAAGGGCTATGAATACCTCTCCCACCAGCGCCGGATCAGGAAGCTCCGGCAGAAGCAGGGGAGGGAAAAATAGATGAGCGATAAAAGAGGGATAATCAAAAACATCAAGCCGGTATTCTGCCGGTTTGATATGGATGATGAGCCGGAGCGGAGGGCGTGGCAGATCATCCAGCAGCTTAGCAAGGGGAACGGGGAAGGGAAGAACCGGAGCTATAACAGCATCATTTCAGAGGCAGTGGTGGGGTATTACGATAAAGTGGCCATGAGCCATGAAGAATTATTGGAGAAACTGGAAGAGGTCATTCATAAAGAAATAACAGCGATCCACAACATTCCTTTGCAGATACCATACCCCTATCCGGCAGCCCAGCCCCAGCAGACGGGGCAGCAGGAACAGACAGCCCAAAAACCGAAGAACTGAATGAAGCCGCCTTGGGCTTTATGGATGGCTTCATGGGAATGTAGCAGGGTGCATTATGCATCCTGTTTTTTTTCTGTATAAGAGTAGCACAGACAATTTGCTTTGTAGGGAGAAATCATTGAAAGAGTACAGGATCAAAGATGTGGACATACACGAATTCCTGCATTTTATCATGGAAGATGGCGGAAAGCTCCCGTTAGATTTCGATATGTTACAAAAGAGCGAAAACTATCTCATCCATGTGGATGGGGATAGGGCGTTCTGCTTAAATGAGCGGGAAATATACCTGAAAGACAGCATGGAAAACCTGATGGCAAGGTCATTGCCATATTTCTCAGATATGAGAGTTTCCCTTTCTGTACATATAAA
>JAIDFQ010000055.1 GCA_029054245.1 Lachnospiraceae bacterium
CTTTTACACACCCTCCGTTTTCCATTTTTTCAAAAGAAAGCGACGGCTTGAAAGTTTCTATTTCAAAACCGCCGCAAGGTTGCTTGCATTTTGTTTAGGTGCACAGATATCAGCCGCTGAAACAACGGTTTTATTGAAAGTTTATTTTAAGTGAGGAGATCCATTTTTCAATCGCTTCTACAAGGACAATTTGTTGTTGTAAAACAGCAATACCTGTTTGGGGAATTTCCGGTATATTTTCTTTTATGCGGAGATTCTCTTCCAAATATGATTTTAAGCTACTTATGTTTTGTTCAATCTTATCAATACATGATTTTTGACTTTCAGGTGGTAGACTATCTAAGTTTACAATTACAGCATTAAAATCCAAAAAGATGTGGATAGGTTTAGCAGAAATTTCCGACATAAGTCGTTCAAACTCTTTTTCGCCGGTTTCTGTTAGGGAATAGACTGCTTTTTCAGGCATTTTGCCCTCTTTCACAATAGCTGCCTTAATAAAGCCTTTTTCCTCTAACTGAATGGCTTTTTTATAAATGGAAGGGGTACTGATTTTTACCCATTTAGATATATTTCTATATTCTACCAGTTTTTGGATGTCATAGGCACTCATAGGTTCTTTTTTTAACATTCCTAATACAATCAAATCAATTGTTGCCATATTTTCTCTACTCTTCTTTCTAAGACGATTATTGTATGCACGAGAATTAAATTTGCATGCTGTAAGTTATAGTATTCAATTTTATACTATTTGTCAAGAACGGAGAACTTAACAATAGATTTCTTGACAATCACTATAAAATATAGTAGTTTTGTTTATAGTAGTATAATGTTATAAATTATACTACTATAAAATAATTTGATTAAGAAAGGAGTAGGTTCTATGACAGAACGTAACAACAAAATGGAGCTGTTAGGAAGTGTGCATATCACAAAAGCGCTTATGGCTCTCGGTGTCCCGATTATGATAGGTATGTTAATAAATGCCCTTTATAATCTTGTGGATGCCTATTTCGTAGGAGGTTTAGGAGAAAGTCCAATGGGAGCGATTTCTATTGTGTTTCCGCTGGGACAGGTAGTTGTTGGATTAGGGTTGATGTTTGGCAATGGAGCAGCGTCTTATCTTTCAAGACTGTTAGGGCGTGGGGATAGAGATACTGCAAACAAAGTAGCCAGCACAGCATTGTATAGCAGTATGATAATTGGTACGATAGTTATTGTTTTTTGCGGCTATTTATTGAAGCCGATTTTACTTCTGCTTGGTGCAACGGACACTATTATGCCCTATGCGGTGCCATATGCAAGGATTTATGTATTTTCCTGCATTTTCAATGTAATCAATGTGACAATGAATAACATTGTGTCAAGTGAGGGTGCAGCCAAAACAACTATGTGTGCATTATTGTTAGGGGCTGTGCTGAATATTGGTTTAGATCCTGTTTTTATTTATGTGTTTGATATGGGTGTAGTAGGTGCAGCAATTGCTACTGCTATTTCGCAAATGGTTTCCACATTGGTATATGCAGTCTATGTACTTCGAAAAAAGAGTGCTTTCTCATTTAGCATTAGGGAGTTTAGCCCCTCAAAACAAATTTTCGTAGAAATTTTGAAAATTGGTGTGCCAACCCTGACGTTCCAACTTCTTACAAGTCTTTCAATTGCGCTGATTAATCGGGCGGCAAATGGATATGGCGATGCTGTTATTGCCGGAATGGGAGCTGTCACAAGAGTTACATCTATGGGAACTCTTGTAGTGTTTGGCTTTCTGAAAGGTTTTCAGCCAATTGCCGG
The DNA here is from genome assembly GCA_029054245.1 of Lachnospiraceae bacterium. Lineage (GTDB taxonomy): Bacteria > Bacillota > Clostridia > Lachnospirales > Lachnospiraceae > Suilimivivens. The sequence goes on from JAIDFQ010000055.1 coordinate 1,789, forward strand.
ATTTAGCTATGGTGCAAAGAAATTTGATCGTCTGCGAGAGGCAATCAAAACTTCAATTCTGTGGTCGACTTGCTTTTGCGTAGTTGTGGGATTACTGATGATTATATTTCCAACACAAATTATTTCACAGTTTGCAAATGGAAATGCGGAAATGATTTCTACAGGACAAAAATCCCTTATGGCAAATGGTCTGTCGTTTACCTTATTTGGGTTTTATACAGTATATTCTTCTTTGTTTCTTGCACTTGGAAAAGGAACTGCGGGTTTTGTTCTTGGGGCTTGTAGACAGGGTATATGTTTTGTTCCAGTGATTTTGTTTCTTCCGGTAGCTTGGGGAGTGAATGGGATACTTTACGCACAACCCATTGCGGATGTAATATCGGCTATCATTACAATATTTATGGCTATACATCTTCATAAAGAATTGAAAATGACAGAAGCCACAAGCTGTTCGCGGAAAGAAGAATAATTATATTTTAACTTTAGAACTGCTTATAACATAGATGTTTTATATGTTAAAAAAGAAGCGAGAATTAAAAAAGAATACAACAAAAAACAATGGCACAATACGCACATAAAGGTGTATCGAAATGAAGTAAAAAACTTCAATGCGATACACCTTTTTAATGTCGAATTTTGACCGTTTACAGATTTTATTGTGGTTTCCATTTTGCAGATTCGTAAAGGAAAGTTGACGGCTATTCTAGTAGGAGTTTAGATGCAATTTATTCTGCCAAGTGTAGCATCGTATTCCCGAAGTTCGGAATAGTCAATGTCATAGACAAAACGGTATAAAATTCGGTGGCGTAGGAAAGCAGATTTGCTTTTTATGCCGGAGACTTTAACTTTCTGCGAAAGTATATACTGCTCATCATCGCTTAGATACATTTTTAACTTGTTTTTGCGCTCGCTGTTTGTCACTTTTTAATGTCCTTTCTGTAATGGATTGGTTCTGATTGAATAAACAGCCTTTTTCTGCTATATTTGTAGTGGAAAAGGACTGGTAAGTACAAAGGAAGAGTGGAGCTTTAGAACATAAAAAATGAATACATTTTTGGTTGAGATTTGTTTGACCATGCTTTTCACATTAGGGGAAATTAAATTAAAAGACATAAAGAAGGTTTTTGATAAGGAAAAAACAGACAGTGCGCAAAATCTTGAAATTAGCGAAAGCATAGATATTGTAAGTAAAAAGTTGGAAGATTCAAAAGAGATTATTGAGGTTGCGCTTTTTGAAATGGAGAAGCAAAAAAAGTTGTTTAACAAATAAAGAAGGAAGCAGAGATTAGCCAGCAAATAACTTCAATGAATCAAGAGCAGGTATCAGCGTTAAACGAACTTTTAGAAAATACATTAAATAGGCAGGAAAAGAAGGCATTTCAAAGCAGTATGCAATAAAATATTTGCAGGAAAGAAATTATGAAAGGATAGCAAAGGGCATATATCTGGCGCAAAATGCATGGCAAGATGAATTGTATATAATTTCCCTGCAATATAAAAAAATTGTTTATTCCCATGACACAGCGCTGTATCTTCTCGGATTATCAGAACGGGAACCCATTTGTTTTACTGTTACCGTACCAAGGGGATATAAGGCGGATTATAAAGGGAACGGTTCGCTTAAAAGGGTAACAGTAGTTGAAGAACGTTATTCTTTGGGTATAGATACTGCTACTACACCATATGGACATACAGTTCCATGCTATAATGCAGAAAGGACTTTGTGTGATATTTTCAGAACAGACACAGAAATACAGGAAAAGCAGGTGGCTGTAAAAGAATATCTGAATGGAAAGAAGAATCTTCCTAGACTTATGGAGTATGCCAAAATACTTCATATAGAGAAAAAAATCAAACAATATATGGAGGTACTGTTGTGATTCATACATCCACACAATTGAAAGCACTGGTAAGAAATAAATCTCATGGAGATAATGCCAAAGCTATGACATTGATTAGAAATTTTGCGATGGAAAGATTTTTGGAACGGATGTCTTTATCAAGATATAGTGGCAATTTAATATTAAAAGGCGGATTGCTAATTGCTTCTATGGTGGGACTTGATATTCGGGCAACAATGTTGAATAACAGTAATGTTTGATATTATATATTTTTTCGACACTTTATGATAAAATATTATGCTAAAATATCGAGAGAACAAAATACTGTGAGTTATTTATTTGAAATAAAGTATGTTACGAACTAAGGTTATTTGCTATTCTGTATTTCAGAATACTGAATAAAAAATAAAGATAATAGGTAGGAAAAGGATGGTATGATAAGTATATGACAGAAGAGCAATTTAAAATTGAACCGCAATATGATCCAAACCACAATTTTTTAGTATATTGTAATGATGTATTAGTTAGTTTAATAAAATATGCAGACTGCGAAAGTTGTCCTCTGTAAGGATAGATTTTAAGGATAAAGAAGAGGAAAATAGCTTTACTAATTTAAAAGAAGATAGCGATATTTTTGATTGGATGGAGGAACATGGCTATAGTGATGAACTGTATGAATTAGAGTATCGGCATACATTCTTTTCGTTAGTGGCTGATTTCTGCCATTATATGTTGGAATCATTTGAATGTGCAGCCAAAAAGAAGGTTGCTGTTGCATATGCATTATTAAGAAAACCATTACGTGATAATTTGCACTATATTGAATGGTTGGCAGCAGAAAGAGAAGACTTGTTGGATAAATTGGCAAAGGGTAATGCTGAAGATTTAGTAATAAATAAATTCAACGCAAAAAAATATATTGAGAAGGTTGAAAAGATTTACGGCATTGCTCATCAGGATGGATTTTTTAGTTTTCGGTACGATAAGAATGATAGTATGAGTTTGGAGAAAATATGGAATAAAGCTAATCATGTAATAACAACTCATTCCTATACAAAATCGGCACAAGGAGAATTAAATTTTGTCTTTTTGAGTGAGGAACGGATTGATGAGTTTACCAGATATTATTATTGCGTTGTTCCACTGGTAATGTCATATGCTGTAGATTTGATCGTGGCAATGTTTGAACAGATTATAAATGTAAATCCAATGACCAATATTATAAACAGGGTATTAAAACTAGCAAGGCAAGCATGTACAACAGATGGAAAATTCTTTCAAGATACACTTAATATATTTGGAAGTAGATGATATACCCTTTTTCTGTCCTCATTGCGGAAAAGAAATACATATGAATTTGGATATTTTATTTGAATTAATGAATAATGTGTTTAAATGTGAGGAATGTGGATTCAAAATAGAATCATCGAACTATATATTTGATTATGAGGAAGAAGCCGATATAGTAGAAAATTAGAGCTATCATTTTAGCTTGTTTTGATATAAGTTTATCAAAACAGTCGAGTAGTAAAAGTCCCCAATTCCTACTACGTTTTTACTACTTTTGACGGCATCAACTTGCCCCGTTTTGCCTCGATTTGCCATTTTCGTTACATTTTTCACAATCTCCACGAAAAACGCAAACCCCGCAAATCGTGCCAAAACACGGCAAATCAAAGCATTATAGGAGGAAAAATTAACATGATTAAGATACTTTTCGTCTGCCACGGCAGGTCAGGTGTACAATAAATTAGACTTTGGTAAACTGGGGCAAAGTAGGGCATAATGTACCGCAAACCCGCATAAATACTATGGTTTCGACTACTAAGGTCTGAGCCGGAGAGGGGATGAAGGCAAATGTTTTGGGATAATTCCTTAGTAGTAATAGACTACTAAGGGTATAGCATATGAACACTTTTTGGAACATTACAGAAGGTGTTCTTTTATCATTGAAAATATTCGTCTAAAGGAATATAATAGTATTGGTTTATTGTATGTATTTTCGGAGGTTATAACATGAATTTTGTACCGTCAATTACGAAAGCAAAAGAATGGGGAATTACACAGAGGCGTGTGGCTATTTACTGTAAGGAAGGACGCATAAAGGGAGCAGAGCTTATTGGTAATAGATGGCTTATTCCGTGTGATGCAGAAAAACCTATTGATCCAAGAAAACAAAGAATATCTGATTGTAAAAAGAATAGTTAAGAGTGGACTAGCTGGCTTGATCGAAAAGAAGACTGAATGACTGATTTATAATAAACACATATTAGAAAACGAGGAGAAAAACATGAATAGAGAACTAATAAAACAGTATATAGATGCCCAACCGATTAAGGTTGTATCTCATTTGGATTTAGTGAATAATAAGATAAAATATGATGGTATCAAGCAACATAGAGAAATAGTAGAAATACTTGGTGATGAAGAAATGTCACGAGCTTTTTTGCTGACTAGACTTGTGAATGAATTAGGATATCCTGCGGATAGAATAGAAATTGAAAAAGAGTATTCATCTGGTCGAGCTCCAAAACTAAAACCTCGTATAGATGTTATCGTTCGTGATTCAAAAGGAGATGCATTTCTTTTTATTGAGGCGAAAAGCCCATCGGAATTTTCAACAATTGATCAAGATAAAACTATTAATGATCAGTTGTATTTGGTGGCTGCGTTAGAGAAAGCTTCAGGAAAGAATGTTAAGTATTTGGTTTTATATACTACTGAAGAATCCCTAGCGTCTACGCATGATAATTGCGTGATAATAGATATGAATGAGTATCCTACATTTGAAGATTGGGAAGTAAGTAGAAATCCTGCTAATGCTATACCAGCACGCTACGGAAAAGCACAGCATAAACCTTATGTAAAGGCATCTGATAAAGATTTAGAAACAGATTTTACTAGTGAAATGTTAACTCAACTTCAAAATGATTTACATAATGTTTTGTGGGGCGGTGGAGGAACTGATGATAATGAAGTGTTTTCTTCATTAACCAATTTAATTCTTGCCAAAATTCAAGACGAAGATACTACCGAAGATGGAGAAGTATATAGGTTTCAGTCATTAACATATGAAAAAGAAGGCGATGAAGAATTTGAAACAAATGAAATGCTTTTTGAGAGAATTAATACCTTATATCGGGAGGCGTTAAAATCAAAATTATATATATTAGATAAAAAAGAATTGGATAAATCTTATGTAATTGATACAAAAAGATTTTCATTATCTAAACTGAAGTATGCTGTTCAAAAGTTACAAGGATTGTCATTTGTTGATGGTAAAAATAGTTTGAATGGTAAAGATATATTAGGTGATTTCTTTGAAGGAATTATCAGAGATGGTTTTAAGCAGAATAAGGGGCAATTTTTTACTCATATAAATATTGTTCGTTTTATGCTTTGGGCTATTCAAGCTGATAAACTAGCTATTGAAAGAATTAAAAAAGATAAGGAAATTCCATATATGATGGACCCGTCAGCAGGAAGCGGCACGTTTTTAATTGAATATATGAAATTTATTACTGAGAATATGAAATATCGATTTAGAAGTGAATTGGGAACCACTCGTGCTGTTAAGGATAAGATAGAATCTGATTGGTTTTATCCTGACCATAGAGAAAATAAATGGGCACAAACATATATTTATGCATCAGAAGTGAATTTTAATTTAGGTACAGCAACTAAGGTTAATATGATTCTTCATGGTGACGGCTCGACCAATGTATTTGTAAAGGATGGATTGTTGCCTTTTTCTAAATATGAGAAGGAAACCGCGCCTAATGTATTACATGATAGCCAAAATGAAAAATTGTATCATGAAAAATCAGTTAATGGAAATTTTGATATTATACTGACAAATCCTCCGTTCAGCGTTGATTTAGATAATGATACAAAAAAAACACTAAAAAAGAGTTTCTTGTTTGGTGAGAAAAAGAATTCTGAAAATTTGTTTATTGAACGTTGGTATCAGTTATTGAGAGAGAATGGAAGATTAGCGGCAGTTTTGCCAGAAAGTGTATTTGATACGACGGAGAATAAGTATATTCGTTTATTCTTGTTTAAATATTTTAAAATAAAAGCTGTAGTATCGTTGCCGCAGTTAGCTTTTGCACCTTTTACTCCAACGAAAACAAGTATATTGTTTGCACAGAAAAAAACAAAAAATGAGATTGATGATTGGAATAAAAAATGGGCGGATATATCAAAGGAGTATTCTAAGCTAAAAACAAGGGTTGAGAATTTAATTTTAGTATGCGATGGAAAAAAAGAGAAAAGTAAGCTTCCGTCAATAAAAAAATTAACAGTAGAAGAAGAAAAGGCTATCTTGTCCGAAATGCTTTACCAGTATGCAGATGAGATAACAGAAGAAATGACAGTAAATGATATTATTTGTAATTTCCGAATGGAATTAGAAGAACTATGTAAACTTAGCAAGGATACTGTAGATATATTTGGACATGTAAATACATGGTGGGTATTTGGCAAGCTGACTAAAGAAATAGACTATGATATTTTTATGGCAGAAGCAGAAAATATAGGGTACAAAAGAACTTCAAGAGGTGTTCTTGATATGCCAAATGATTTGTACTCTTTAGAATATGCTCCAGATAGTTTGCCTGTAACAGAAATAATTGATGAGTATGAGTTGGCAATAAACGATCTTGATGCGAATATAAAGGAACAAGAGAACAAATTAAAATTAGAAAAGAAAAAAGATAAGAAAGATGCTATAAAAGAAAAAATTAGTACCTTGTCTGATGCAAAGGAAAAGAAAGAACAGGAATTATTATATGTGAAAGCATTTATAGAGGAGTATTATTATAATGAACAATTGCGAAATGAGTATATTGAAAGAACAGAAGATGATTTGTTGAGACCATTTAAATCAGGTGGATGCTTGCATCGTTATTGTAGTTTCAGAACTGCTCTTCACAAAACAACATACTCAACCATTTTAGATTATATGAGAGACATAGATTGGGAGTGAGGTGACAAAATGATTATATTAAATTCATCACTTCAAAAAATTAGTGCGGAAAAAACGTTACGATATGACGTTGATTATTCAAAGTATTATCAGAGGCATACAACAGAGTATTGTTCATTTAATGATCTTTTTTCATTTCCCGATGTAATAGAGATTGATGTTTCTAACTTGGAAGAAGATTTCCTTTATTGCGAAATTGGTGATGTGAATTCGAACGGTGAAGTAATGCCAGTAACATTGAACTTTACCAAAAGGCAGTTGGAGATGGAAAGTTATTATAAAAAAATAGAAAAAGGAGATATTCTGCTTGCACAACCTGGAGATATATTGATTTCAAAAGTACGACCTAATTTGAAAAAAATCGTGTTTATTACGAATGAGAATTGCAATATATATTATACTTCAGCATTTATTCGAATAAGACCCCAAATAATACCTAAAATTCTTTATTATTGTTTACGAAGTATTTTTATTGATGATATCAATGCACTTTCTAGACAAGGCAAAGGGTATCCAACAATTTCAGAGTCGGATTTGATGACTTTGAAATTTGATCAGAAAATAATAGACAAACTTTTATGTAATGCTGTTGAATTGGAAAAAACTATCACCAAATTAGAAAAAAATATTGATAAATATAAAGGCACAATAAAACGTCCGTATGATATTATTAATGATGTTTTTTCTGAGGTTTTTAAATTAGATTATTCTAAAATAAAAGATATAGATGATATGAAATTATTTTCTGTTCAAACTAGTAGGCTTATTTTGGAAAATCAGAATGCCAGATTTAGTTGCCGTTGGAATAAAGCGTTTAGTTCACAGGAAGTGTTGAGAAAAAGCGTTGCTTGCTGTGAAAAACTTAAAAAATATATTGTTTCAGCAAATAATGGATGGTCTCCAGAATGTAATGAAATTGCGACAATTTATAAAGTTCTAAGCTTGGATTCTATTGAAAAAAATGGTGTTTTACAGACTGACAAAGTGAAATTTACAGATATATCTCGTTCAAATGTTGAAAAATTTTTTGTTAAAGAAGGAGATTTGTTTGTAAGTAGAGGAAATGGGACAGATGAATTGATTGCAATGGCTTCTGTTGCAGGGAAAATAGATAGCGAATCAGAGCCTATAATATATCCTGATATAATGATAAAAATTAATTTGTCAGAGGAAGTTTCTTCACATTATGTTGCATATGCTATTAATTCTTATTTTGGAAGAATGTATTTTAAAAATGTTGCAAAAGGAAGTAACAAGAAAAAAATAACTCCTTTTGAACTGGGGGAATTTGTTTTACCATGTCCAGAATTAAGTGAGCAAGAACGAGTTGTCTCGATTATTCAGAAAAAAGTGCGAGAGCAGGAAAGAGTCAACATCAAAATTGAGGGCTTACGTTGTAAGATTTATGATGCTGTTTTCGCAAAATTAAGTCAATAATTATATTCTCCACGCAAAGTGATCATTATGATGTGGAAATTATAGTGATGGGGGTGTTTGTTTTTCTATGAGTTTATGTTTTTGGACCGATGCCCCCTCACACGTAAATTTCCGCGAATTGCGATAGGGGGGGTGCTTACACTGGCGACGGCAGTGATACCACACATAATCTTATAAAATACTGTGCAACCACATCAAATGTAGCAGTATTCTTTTTGCCAGTGTTTCGCCAAAATGTTATGTTTTTGCCGTGCTTTTCTTATGTTTTTGAGCGGTTTCTATGCGTTTTCTGCGCCTGAATTCACGTTGGTTTTTAGCATTCCGGGCTTTCTGACAGTCGGGTTTATCACAATACTCCTGCCTGCCGTTTCTTCTTATAAGGAAGGCACCGCAGTGTCGGCAGCATATCATGATGCCTTCCTTGCGGTCATCAGACCGTCCCTTGTTTTCCGGGGGAGGGTCTTCTGAGATCATTCTCGCCAGTGTGAACCATGCTATATCAAATACGGAGTTTACATCCGCTGAAAACTCGATGCGGTTTGTTTTCGGGTTTACTTTCAAACGCATATTGAAATCAGGGATGCGTTCGATTAGTTTGCCGAGCAGTTCCCCATAATTGTCATAAGGCTCCTCTGCAAATTGTCCATCCGGCGGTTGTTCCTCTGGATGGCTTTTTCTATGTTCAGTATAAAGCTGCATTTCTTTTACAAGGTTTCCGTCTGCCGCGTCCACATCAATATCCGGTCTGTCGTGGATGCATTTAAAACGCTCAAAGAAAGGGAGTCCCTCAAAATATTTCCCCTCTTTATATAAATCGTAGGCAGCGTCATCGTCAGCTAAGCACACACCTTCCAATGCTTCATAAAACAGGGCGGTGGTGTACAGCTTTTCCAGATCTTCCATAAAATCTTTGATTGAAAATATGCCATCGCGGGCGGCCAGTTCTGCATCATATCCCGTAATATCAAACCCTTCTTCAGTAAGCTCCTGATACACAAAATCAATACGGTAGGGATGCATGTTTTCTTTGCACCACCGGATGATCAGTTGGTCATATGGGATTTTATTATCCCAATCGTCTATCTGTCTGGCAAGATTGCACAGGCTGACCAGGAGTCCCTTGCCGGACACGGAATCATCGGAGGGAAAGGCGGGTTCATATCCCGGCCTGCATACCGGGAAAGCACAGTATTCCTCCCTGTCATTGGCAAGTATATAGTCTTTATACCGGAAAGGGTGGTAGATAAGCTGCCCCACACCGCCGATTTCTTTTTGTCCCAAAATATCTGTGGATTTATCCGCTTTTGACGGGATATAATCTCCATTCCAATTATATGGCATATCCGTTTCTCCATATCGTTACAAGGTAACCGTAAGCGTAATCGTCAGGAATTAGATTTCGGTTACATTATATCGTAAAATATCCTTGAAAACAATAGAGGACAGATAAATTGTTTAGAATCTGTTGCATATCTTGACAACGTTATTTCGTCCCCGGATTGTTGCACCAGTACACTGCAAGGAGTGCCGCTTGCCGGGGCAGTGGAGGATAGCAGATTTTGAAAAGGCAGGCAGATCAAATTATTACGGAAATGGAGGGATTTGTTATGGAAAAGGCGACGATGAGCGTGCAGGAATTGTCGGCACAAATGGGAATCAGTCTACCGAAAGCATATGAACTGGTCAAGGCGCCCGGTTTTCCGACTATCAGGGTTGGTACAAGAATTCTGATTCCGGTTGAAGCCTACAGGGAGTGGCTGCTGAAAAATGCGGCCAGTGATTAGCAGAATCAACAAAGGCAGCGGGAGGAGGTGAGGCCGTGGGTGAGATTACCATAGAAGAGTTAAAACAGAAAAAGATATGGTTTGTGTGGAACTATATGCCGGGGAAAAACGGGAAGATCACCAAAATCCCATTCTCAGCCTATGGCGGGGCAACAGGCACGGATGATAAATACAGGGACACATGGGCGGTTTATGATGAAGCGTATGCCGCCATGCAGAAGTGTGGCGCATCCGGCATTGGATTCAAGGTACCGGAAGAGGTGTACTTTCTGGATATCGACCATAGGGAACTGTCAGACCCGTTATCGCAGAAATTTCTTAAAAGACACAATTCCTATACGGAGTTTTCTCCAAGCGGTAATGGCATCCATATCCTTGGAACCTGCGATGCAGAGAGACTTCCTATTATTTATGACGCAAAGAAACAGCGGAATATACTAAGTAGCGAATTTTATCAGAAGAATTCTGCGCTAGGCGTAGAACTTTATATCGGCAGCGCCACAAACCGTTTTGCCACCTTTACAGGCAATGTGGTCAATGACACCCCTCTTGCGGAGGGAACGGATGCAGTTCTTGCCACCCTGCATGAGGATATGCGCAGGAAAGATAAGGGAAAGGCTCATCTGGCAGACGATGACGAAAAAATGCTGTTTGATGTGGTGGCCGGGCTGCGCAGGCAGAAGAATTCCGGGAAATTTATCAAACTTTATGACAATGGGGATATCAGCGGTTATGGATCGCAGTCGGAGGCAGATGCAGCGCTCTGTGCCATGATAGCATTCCGTGTGGGAAGGGATGCGGAGGCAATAGACAAAGTGTTCCGGGAATCGAAACTTTACAGGGATAAATGGGAGCGGGACGATTACCGTGAATCTACGATAGCGTTGGGAATCGAAGCGTGTCACGGGGTATTCCACAAGTCCGTAATGGAGCATCCGGAATTCATAAGATTTGATGAAAGGACATTTAAGCCTTATATCAGTGTTCCGCTTCTGGCAAAGCATGTCAGGGAGCATATGCAGTATGTTCTTGTAAGGGACAACGGCAGGCAGGCGCTACTGAAATATGTTTATGAGAATGGCTGTTACAGGCTTTACGCTGACAACATGATGATGGGGCGGATTAAACAGTATATTGCCGATTATGATGAGGAACTTGTAAAGATGAGCAAAGTGAATGAAACATTGCAGCACATCAACACGGATCTGAATTATGTAGGGCAGGATGAACTGGATGCAGATGAAAGCATCATTAACTTTCAGAACGGGCTTCTAAGGGTGTCGGCTGCGGAAACCGTTCTGGAATCCCATACACCGGCAGTGCTTTCTACCATACAGATACCGTGCGAATGGAAGGGGGTGGCATCGCAGACGCCAGTATTTGATGCGTATATGGACACGCTTGTAGGTGGTGATAAGAAAGTACAACAGCTTCTGTTGGAATTTATGGGAGTATGCATTTCCAACGTGAAAGGCTGGAGGATGAAAAAAGCGTTGTTCCTTGTGGGAGACGGAGATACCGGGAAATCGCAGTTAAAAAGCCTCGTGGAGCGTCTGCTTGGCAGGGGGAATTTCATAGGCATTGACTTGAAAGAAATCGAATCCCGGTTTGGGACGGGAGCCATCTACGGAACAAGGCTTGCCGGAAGTTCTGATATGAGTTTTTTATCTGTGGAAGAACTGAAGACTTTTAAGAAAATGACAGGCGGTGACAGTCTCTTTGCAGAGTTCAAAGGGCAGCAGGCATTTGAATTCACCTATAACGGTCTGCTTTGGTTCTGCATGAATAGGCTGCCTAAGTTTGGAGGAGATGATGGCAAGTGGGTATATGAGCGCATAATGGTGGTGGAGTGCCCGAATGTGATCCGGCCGGAAAAACAGGATAAGGAGCTGCTCGATAAGATGTATGCCGAGAGGGAGGGGATCGTATATAAGGCTGTAAAGGCGTTGCAGACAGTGATCGCAAACGGGTACAGGTTTTCCGAGCCGGAGAGCGTATCAGCGGCAAGGGAAAAGTACCAGATGGAGAATAATACGGTCATCAGTTTTTTTGGAGACTGTATGTGCCGCCGTGAGGGTGGGAAGATCACAGATGCCTGCACGACCGGAAAGATTTATAAAGTCTATAAGGAATGGTGCCGGGATAACAACAACGGATTTGCCAAGACCTATAAGGAATTCCGGACAAGGCTTGCAGACCATCTGGAAACTACGTTTGAGGATATGATTGTAAAACGCAGCAGTGGAACTTTTTATAAGGATTTCACACTGACGCATGAGTGCAAAAGGGAATATGCATCGGTTTATGGATATGACGATACAGATTTTCTTGCGTAGTGGTCGAGGTGGTCGCAACAGTGGTCGAAAAAATTACAACGACCCCTGAAAAAAGCCAGTGTTTTACAGAGGTTCAAGAGTTGAGTGGCCGTAGTGGTTACAATATTAACTTCTCAGGAAAAATTCCAAATTGTTTTGGTTTTAGGAGCAGAAAAATGAATTGTGATTATAGAGTTGAGAAAACCACCATTTCGACCACTAAAACAGGAAGCGCCTTATAAACGCTGGATTTTGGAAATTATATTGACCACCAGAACGACCACTATATCGACCACTTTTTTGAAAGAGCAACCATTAAAAAGGAAGGAGAGATCAAAAATGGCCAGTAAAGATACGGCTATCCGGGCTTTGTGCAGGAGCCTTGGAAAAGAGTACAGGGTATGCACCATAGATTTTGAACCTGTGATTTACCGCGATTTTGGTAACGGGTTCAATGTAGAGATCAGCGGTGTATATACCACAAGTAAAACAAGAAGGGCAACTTTGTATCTATGGTATGGGGAGAAGCAGCCGGAATGCCTGATCGTGAAAACAGTCAGGGATGTACAAAGGGATGAGATCGCAGATGCTGTGGAGGGATTGCTCCATTACAGCTATGCACTTCTCGCAGATGGATTTAATGCCGGAGACAGACTGTCTGGGCATCAGTTTAAGATCACCAATTGCATGAATGGAAGGAGTGGCATGAAATACAGGATTTTCTATGGAACAGAGCCGAAATTCTCTGACCGGGATTTACAGGATTTCTCAAGGGGCAGCTATGAATGCAGGAGGCTCCTTCGGAACAGGCGCGGACAGATTGCGGTCATTTCACAGTGCAAAGATGAAGACATACCGATCTGGAAAGTGGAGTATGGATTTTCCTGCATGGTGTTTGGAACATTTGATGAAGCTATGGCTTTCTGTAGGGGGAAATTTACTGACCTTGACGGCAGGGAGGTGTAGCTTATGGAAATTCAGAAGATTCGATACCACCCATTGGTAGATGCCAATTCGGAAGGAACAGAGAAAGTACCCATGTTCCTTACCACAGATCCTAAGGGAGTACGCTCTATGTATTTAGAGGAAATGATACACGGCTATTTCAGGCTTTACTCCAGAGAGCCTGTAAGCACGGGGGAAAGTGATAAGCTGAGAATCCATTGCCCGCAGTGTGGTAGAGGCTTAATGAAGATTGCAAAAAACAGCACTACAACAAAACTTGGTCTGTACACCTGTGACAGGTGCAGATAGAAAAAAGGAGGAGTTTATTATGATTTATCCATTACGCGGACAGGCGAAAGGCAACCTTTTAACGCCATCCAACAGTTATTATTCAGAGGAATATGCACGGAGAATGTGTGATCTTTATCTTTCGGATGAGGTGGCAAAGGATGAAGAAGGAAAGGTGAGGAAGTTTTATCGGCTTCATGCAGAACATGATCACACGCAGGAGATGGCGCTTACTTACGACATTAAATGCCCTAAGTGCAGTGCCAGTTTGAAGCAGATCGGCAGGCAGATTTCACTTAACGAGCTTGGACTTTATTCTTGTCCGGCATGCAACAGGGAATAGGAGGAGTTTGGAATGGGTGTAAATTATACAGATATTACGGCACAGCCGGAATATGATATCCAGTTTTGGAATGTGGCAAGGGGCATAAAGAGAAATGAAGATGCGCTTGCAAAGGGACGTATTAGTGCAACAGGCAGTTATGAACTGCCTGCTGGCGCATCCGCAAAAATTGCCAAGGCAATGGAGAAGGAAAGCGTATTCAGGAATATAGCGACTGAAATTAAAGCCTATAAGTCCGGCTACCGCATTTTTTCAAAGGACTGTAAGGACTTGGCAAAGTTCATCCCGGAGAATGGAGAACTTCCTGTTTATGACGGCATGAAGGAGTTTGACGTAAATGCCATCGGAAGCCATAAACTGGCTGTTCTTGTGAAGATGGATGAGGATTTTGTCCGTGATGCAGCTTTCAGTTTGGAATCATACCTTATCGGCAGGTTCGCAAAGAACTTTGGCAGGGCGGAGGACAATGTCTTTATCAATGGAACCGGGGAAGATGAGCCGACAGGCATTCTTCATGACAGTAACGGTGCAGAGGTGGGCGTGACAACGGCAAGCCTTACCTATGATGATGTGATTGCCCTGTATTTCAGTGTGGAAAAGGAATATAGAAAAAACGGTGTCTGGATGATGAATGATAGTACGGCACTTATGCTCAGGACATTGAAGGATGCAGACGGCAATTATCTTTGGAATCACGCAAATGATACCATTTTAGGCAGGCAGGTCGCCATTTCAGAGTATATGCCGGATGTTGCTGAGGGTGCAAAGCCGATTGCTTTTGGGGATTTTTCATACTACTGGATCATAGACAGGAAGCCGGTGTCGGTACGTACGCTCATAGAGAGATTCGCAGTGCTTGGGCAGGTTGGATATCTGGCATTCAAATTCCTTGATGGGAAATTAATCCGCAGGGATGCAGCCAAGGCCATCCAGATAAAAAATCCAGATCAAAATGTGTAGTTTTCAAAAATTGTTTGATTTTGTTATCAACAGATATATACAGCTATCAGGCTATTTTATGCGGTTTATCTGTATTGTGGGGTAATACCCTGTTTGAATTAGCAAAAATGTGCGTGGAGGGGCAGCGCCGTTGCCCGTAGGGGAGGGTGTGGGGATTTTGACCGCCCCTCCCGCACGCATGGAAAAGAGGTGGGAAACATGAATGGTATCAGCGTGGAACAGAAAGAAAATAAGCAGGAATCCTTAAAGGATAAGTATATGCTCACCGTTAAAGAAGCTGCCTTTTACTTTAATATCGGCACAAAGAAAATGCGAAGGATCGCAGAGGACAATCTTGGAAACATTGCAGTGTACAGTGGGAACAGGTTCCTGATCATCAGACCGAAGTTTGAGGATTTTATCCTCAATTCTTCAGAAATATAATTCCGTTTATCTGCCAAAAGTAGTTGCTATTTCCGGGGAGTAGAGGGAATATACAGTGAACCCAGAAACTTGATAAATACGCCGCTTTTGGCAGGAAAGGAGTTATTGAAATGGCAAAGCCGAATTTAGGGGAAAAGGATATTCTGAACCCGCAAGAAGCAATCCGGTATTGGAACCTCAGCAGAAGAAGGTTTCATGCGTTTTTGGAGAAGACGGATGGCGGTGATTTCCTTGCATACTATAAAAAGAGGACGCTTATCATCCGTATGGCATTTGAGCAATATTTATCAAAAAATCCCAAAGTAAAGGAGGAGCTTACCAATGGCAGGAGCAGGACGGGGAAAAACCAGACGGGATGCTAAGCGCAGGGTTCTGCGCCCCGGAGAGAGCATAAGGGCAGACGGCAAGTACCAATACAAATATCACATCGATGGAAAACCGCATTTTGTATACAGTTGGAAACTGGAGCCTACGGACAGGCTTCCTCCCGGCAAAAAGCCGTGCCTCTCCCTCCGGGAATTGGAGAAACAGGTCAATTCCGATCTGGACAGGCTGATGAATGTTTCAGACGGACAGATGACAGTGTGCGAGTTGATAGACAGATACCTTAAAACCAAAACAGGGGTCCGACAGAGTACCAAACAGGGATATGTCACAGTGCAGAGACTGCTTGCAAAAGAAAAATTCGGCAGCCAGAAAATACGGAGTGTGAAGACCTCTGATGCAAAGATATTTCTTATCAAGTTGCAGCAGGAAGATGGAAAAAGTTACAGTTCCATCCATACCATACGGGGAGTACTCAGACCCGCTTTTCAGATGGCAGTGGATGATGACGTTTTGGTAAAGAACCCATTTGGATTCCAGCTTGCCGGGGTTATTGTCAACGACTCTGTCACAAGGGAGGCGATTTCCAAAGACCAGATGAGGAAATTCCTAAAGTTTGTGCATGATGATGTGGTGTACTGCAAATATTACGAAGTGGTCTATATCCTTTTCCACACGGGAATGCGGATCTCGGAATTCTGCGGCCTGACACTTAAGGACATCGATCTTGAGAACAGAATCGTAAACATAGACCATCAGCTGCAAAGAACTTCCGATATGAGGTACATTATTGAAACCACGAAGACCGATGCCGGGACGAGAAAAATACCGATAACAGAGGATGTAGCCGATATGTTCCGAGCCATTATCGAGGACAGAGAGCCGCCGAAGACGGAAAAAGTAATTGACGGCTATACGGGATTCCTTTTCTACGATGATGACGGAAACCCGTTGGTGGCGATGCACTGGCAGCACAGGTTCAACCACATGGTAGGAAGGTACAACGATATTTACCGGGTGCAGATGCCGAACATCACTCCGCATGTCTGCCGCCACACTTACTGTAGCAACCAAGCCAAAGCCGGAATGAATCCTAAGACTTTACAGTACCTCATGGGGCATTCGGATATTTCGGTCACGATGAATGTGTACACCCATATCGGATTGGATGATGCAGAGAAGGAACTGAGGCGGATGGAAGAATTTCAAAAGGCGCAGGCGGAGGTAGAAAAGAAGAATGATGCAAAGGCAGTATCGCAGAAAATGTTTAAGGTGATCTGATATAGAGGATTGATGGCGCTCTGGCTTAGGCTAGGGCGTTTTTTTCTATAGAAAAAGAATACGAATGACGATATAGTATTATGAAAGATTTCTATTTAAGCTAGTTTAATCAAACTAAATGGTAGACAGGAAAAGGGGAGGAATAACAAGTGTATAATTCTGATAGAGCAATAACCGACTTGCAGAATGATCTTCTAGGGAGGGCATCTTTTTCCAAACATTTGGGCAGAGCGATATATGAATATCTAGGTAATGATGGATTGGTAATTGGGT
This sequence comes from Lachnospiraceae bacterium, assembly GCA_029054245.1. GTDB lineage: Bacteria > Bacillota > Clostridia > Lachnospirales > Lachnospiraceae > Suilimivivens. The sequence goes on from JAIDFQ010000055.1 coordinate 18,990, forward strand.
TGTTCGGGAAATGGGGTACCGGAAAAACATCTGTAATTAATATGACTTTGCAGGAAGTTAGTACATTGTCTAAAAATGATGATAATAAACCATTGGTAGTTAAATTTGCCCCATGGAATTACTCGGATAGAGAAAATTTGATTTCACTTTTTTTTCAGTGTTTGAAAAATAAAGTAGAAAATGATAAAAGTGGAAAATTGAAGAAAAAAATAGGAAAAGCATTGAATGATTATGCAGGAGCATTTGATGCTGTTGCGCTTGTTCCCGTGTTTGGAAGTGGATTGGCTGCCATCTTAAAGACTACAGCAGCAACTGAAGGGAAAAAACTAATTCAGGGGCCTAGCTTAGATGAATCTAAAGAATTATTGGAAAAGGCATTATTGGAAAGCAGTCAGAAGATAGTTGTTGTTATTGATGATATAGACCGCTTGAGTAATTCGCAAATTAGAGATGTATTTCAGCTTGTTAAGCAGGTGGCAGATTTCCCAAATGTGATTTATATACTTGCCATGGATAGAGAAGTGGTAACTCGTGCGTTAGAAGATGTTCATGGATTTGATGGAAATGAATATTTAGAAAAAATAGTTCAAATTCCGTTTGAAATCCCAGAATTAAGTAAAGAAAAACTTCAGCATATTCTTTTTACAAAGTTGGATGCCATAGTAAATTCTTGCAATATAGAAATGGTTTTAAACAAGAGATATTGGAGCCAAGTATTTAGAAATTGTGTTGATCCTTACATACATACACTAAGAGATGTGAATCGTGTTGTTAATACATTTCAATTTAAGTTTGGACTATTAGCACAAGAATCGTGCGTTGAGGATGTTATTGCACTTACCTCAATAGATGTTCTTGAGCCTAAATTGTATAAATGGATATCGGAAAATAAGGAGTCTGTTTGTGGAAGCGAAATGCATTCATTATATTCGAGAAATATGAAGCCAGAAGAGATGAGGAAAAAGTATTTGGAGGAATTTAAGAAACTGGGAATTAATACAGAGTTAGCAATAAAATGTGTTGCAACACTTTTTCCGGTATTTGCGAAAGATGTAAATGAACATAATTATGGGTGTTATTATGAGAACAATGCAAGGGGACAAATGCGTGTAGCACAACAAGAGCGTTTTGACTTATATTTTGGTCTAAATCTAGAGGAAGTTAATGTTCCGAGAAGTTTAATCAATAAATGCATTATATCATATACGGAGGAAGAACTGGTTGCGGCAATTGAAAAGATAAATGAAGATGGTCAGGCTATATACTTTTTAGATGAATTACAATCTTTGTTAGATAAAATTCCATACGAGAGACTTGCTATGATTGCTCAGGTGCTTTATAAGAAGCAGGCACAGTTAAAAGGGGAGACAATGAGAGCAATTTTTGCTATTTCAGCGATAGAACGAGCAAGTTTTTGTATAGAGGCAATTCTGAATAGGATGAATACGCCAGAAGAGCGATTTAATGTTATCTATAATATAGTGACTCATGGAGATATTTTTGAAATCGGCTCTGTATGCAGAGAAATAAATAGAATAGAATGTGCTTATGGTAGATGTGATTCAAATGAAGAGGATGTAAAAGGACAGATCATTAGTAAGGAACAACTTATTAAAATAGAAGAGGCGTATGTCTTAAAGATGCATGAGTTAATTGATGACGTTCCATTAACAGATTCTGAAGATTTTCATTATATATTATATCTGTGGGAGAACTTTGATTCTAAAGGTGCATCAGAATATATGCATGCCTATATTAAGAATATGACGAATCATTTAAGATATGTGTGCAGGATGGCAGGAAAGTGGACTGGATCTAATGGAAGTGGCTGGAGTTTTGATTCTTTATTAATTGATAAGTATACAACGACTGAGGAGGTAAAGAAGATAATAGATGAATATGATAGGAAGAAGATGGTCAATGATTTTTCTGAACAAGAATTGATTAAGTTGGCATCATTTGTTTTGAATTATAAGAAAGATAAAATTTATCGTGCGACACTGGAAATGGCTGTTCAACTGGTTATAGAATGGCAAAATGATTAAATAGTCATTATGGCAAATATTTATTGAAGAAAAATCCTTAGTAGTAGGTCACATCTATTTTACTACTAATCTTACTACTAACAGGTAGTCACAACTTGCAAAAATATGCTATAATTTGCTCGGTTGACACACAAAAATGAAAAATAGAGAATTGCCAGAATCCCTTGCAAAACAAGGCATTTCACGGCATATTAAGGAGAGTTATAGCTATGATAAAAATACTTTTCGTCTGCCACGGCAACATCTGCCGCAGCACCATGGCCGAAAGCGTCATGACCCACCTAGTTTCCCGCCGCGGCATATCCGACCAATTTCAAATTGCATCTGCCGCGACCAGCCGGGAAGAAATCGGCAATCCGCCCCACCACGGAACCGTCAGAAAGCTTCGTGAAGCAGGCGTACCTGTAATTCCGCACCGTGCTGTGCAGATGACCAGACAAGACTACGAAACCTACGATTATCTTATCGGTATGGACGACTGGAACGTCCGCAATATGCTAAGAATCACAGGAGGGGATCCGGTGCGCAAATGTTGCAAACTGCTGGAATTTGCAGGCAGCACAAGAGATATTGCAGACCCTTGGTACACAGGTGATTTTGATGCAACTTACGAAGATATTGTAGAAGGATGTGAAGCCTTTCTTAACAAACTTTTTCCGCCGAACATTTTTTGACAACCAATTTTTCAATAAACAAGGTAAAGTAACAGTTCAATATGAATTAACAATCGATGTCAAAGCCTCGCGGAACAGATTTACGCCATAGGGCAGGCGAAGAAAATAACTGCCAGTTCCTATGGTGTAATTCTGTTTTGCAAGGCTTTGCTTTTACCCGGCTGATTCTTTTATTTTACAAACCCTGCACTCCGCACGGTCCTCGCTGCCTGATCCAGCGCCAGCGCTACCTGATCGCACCAGTGGTCAAAGAAAGGATCTTCCTTTTGACATTCTGGGTGTGAGAGCACGTAAGCAACCGTGTCCTTGATCCCCTGATCTGCTCGGACAGTAGCGGTAAATCCAGGAACCAGCCTTTTCAGCTTGCTATTGTCAAATACAACGGTATTTGCCTTATCCCCGAGCAAACTCCCTGCAAAATCATAGGGACTGCAGGAATCTAAGAACTCGGAAGAAACGTGGATCGCATTTAACTTGACCCCAAGCGCATCTGCAATGATCTGATAAATCTGATTCCAATTAAGTGATTCGTCCGACGTAATCTGAACCGCTTCTCCGATGGCGTGGATATTTCCGATAAGCCCTTCAAATCCCTTTGCAAAATCAGAACTATGAGTCAACGTCCAGAGAGAAGTGCCGTCGCCGTGGATGATAACAGGCTTTCCCTCCAGCATTCGCTTTAACACAGGATAACTGCCGTTTGCCCCATGGACACCCAAGGGCACAGAACGCTCGCAGTAGGTATGGCTGGGGCGGATGATGGTAATCGGAAAGCCCTCTTCCCGGTAAAGACGCATCAAATATTCTTCCCCCGCAATTTTGTTTCTGGAATATTCCCAATAAGGATTGGCAAGCGGTGTGCCTTCCGTGATACGGAAATCAGAAAGCGGCTTCTGGTAAGCCGACGCTGAACTGATATAAAAAAATTGTTTCGTTCTATCACCAAATAGCCGGTAATCCCTCTCAAGCTGGCTGGGATGGAAAGCAATAAAATCAGCAACTGCATCAAATTTCAAATCGCGGATCAACTCACTGACGGCAGTTTCATCATTAATATCCGCTTTCAATTCTATAAGATTTCCCGAAAGAGTGGCATTACGGCTGCCCCGATTCAAAAGATAGAGGGTATGCCCTTTTGACAAAAGCAATTTAGAAATCGCCATACTGATTGTTCCTGTTCCCCCGATAAAAAGAATATTCATTTAGGTACCTCCTTGTCTGCAGCAGATGGTGTCTGCGGTACTGTGTTGATGGGTGACTTGGAAGGAAATCTCCGCATTTCCCCTCTTTATACTTTCGAAGATTGCCTAGCATACATAAATTTATTTCCATTATACCTTCATCTAGACAAAAAAGATAGAAAAAGTTCAGCCTTACATACTTCAGACTATGAAAAAATGATTGTAAAATGTAACAGGAAAAGCTATAATAAAAACACGGTTGATTCCCGTGGACAGAGGGGCATATGGACGTGCCTGTATGCACGCCCGGCTGCTGCAAAGGGCAGAGCATTCCACCGACTGCCGCATCGGGGCGCTGATTTAAATTATTGAATGCAGGAGGGTTTTTATGAAGGAGCAACAGAGTTTTAAGGAGAAAATCAAACGTCTATTTATCATCATGTGTGCCATTTTCGCGTTTTCGGAAGTGACCGCGATTGTAGGAATGATTGGTATAGGAAATAGAGTTGTACATATCTGTTTGCACGTGCTGATACTTGGAATTATTATTGTAATAGCAACCAAAGGATATCAGTTCCTTGCAGCTAATCTGATCGATCCCTTAATTGAAATGGACCAAGCAGTGAAAGATCTTGCCAAAGGGGATCTGAGCGTAGAAGTTACATATGAATCAGATAATGAACTTGGCACACTTGCAGAAAGTCTCAGACAAACGGCTGGTATGCTTAAGGCGCTGCTGACAGACCTGACCGTAATCTTGGGAGAATTCCGCAAAGGCAACTTTAATGTAAAGAGCGAGCACCCAGAAGCCTATATCGGTGACTTTGAAGTACTATTGACGGAACTGGTAGCATTAATCCAAGGCTTTAGCGATACCATGAAGAATATTGACAACGCTGCCGATCAGGTGGCAGAGGGGTCAAATGATCTGGCAATGAGTTCACAGGATTTGGCGCAGGGAGCAACTGACCAGGCATCATCTATCCAGAAACTTCTTGCAACCGTGACAGAGGTCACAAGCCAGGTACAGGAAAATACCGCGACCACAGAAAAGGCACATGACAATGCCAAAGTGATTGGGGAGCAGGCGAAGATAAGTCAGGGTAAGATGAAAGAGCTGACAGCGGCAATGGAAACCATCAAAGAGACATCCAGCGAAATCAGCAACATTATTGTAGATATCGAAGAAATCGCATCTCAGACGAACCTTCTTTCTTTAAATGCAGCAATCGAAGCGGCAAGGGCAGGAGAGGCAGGCAAGGGATTTGCGGTGGTTGCCGATCAGATCAGAAAGCTGGCTGAGGACAGTGCTAATTCAGCAGTCACTACCAAGGAACTGATTGACAAATCTATCCGTGAAGTGCAGCGAGGAAATGAGATTACAGAGCAGACTGCCGAATCCTTAAATAGTGTAATCAGCGAAATGGACAACATTGTTCTTGCTGTTGCCAACATCCGCAGCGCTTCGGAGCAGCAGGCTGTCTCTGTAAGAGAAATTGAAAAGGGATTTGAAGCTATCAGTGCGGTGGTTGAAAACAATTCAGCAGCGGCAGAGGAAACCTCGGCAACCAGCGAAGAGCTGTCTGCACAGTCAGCCGCCCTTAAGGGAATGGTAGAGCACTTCCAGCTCCGTGAAGGGTGATGATGCTTTCGCCTATGCGTACCCTTTTTTATGACACCGTATCAGCGGTATTTGCGCACGGCAAAAATACACAAAAGTGTCTGAACAGCCTGGCTCGCCAGTAATCCCCAGAGATAACCATGAATGCCCAGAAGAGGAATGCCGAAAAAGACAAAGCCGAGGCGTACTAGAAGACTGAACATGCTGTAGACGAAGGTAAGCCCTGTTTTTCCAAGCCCGTTTAAGATGCTGCCTAGCGTGCTGGCAATATACATAAGTGGGCATAAGAAGCTGAGCACGATGATGAAGTTTCCGGCAAGGCTGCTCTGGTAAAGTAGATTTCCAAGGAATTTGCCGGAGATAAGGAAAATAAAAGTAAACAGAATTCCCAAAAGAAAGCCGTAGCGTATGGATTTATGCACGGCTTTTTTTATGGTACCGACGTTGTCGGAGGCGTCTGCCTCTGAGACAATGGGAAGGAGGAGAACACAAATGGAGTTGGTGATTGCACTTGGGAACAGGATTAGTGGCAGGGACATCCCTGTCAGAACGCCGTAAATGCTTAAAGCAGTGGCATTGTCATAACCATAGAGCATCAGCCTGTTGGGAATAAAGATGGCTTCGACGCTCTGCAGAAAATTAATTATAACTCTGTTTAAGGATAAAGGTATGGCAAGCCTTAAAAGGCGGCAGCACGCCTCATAATAGGAAGGCGGATCAAAGGGCAGAAGCGCACCGTAATTTTTTGGCACCACATGGAAAAAGTGCGCCCGCACAGCAACGAGGGAAACCAGCATGGAAGCACTCTCGCCAATCACCAGTCCCACCACGGCAAAGCTGATCGTAGGTGTCATATTATACTTTAAGCAAAAATAGTAAATGATATAGACGCTTCCCACACGAATAATCTGCTCCGACAGCTGACAGAGGGCAGGCACGGAGGTTTTACGTATGCCATAAAAGTATCCGTTGATGCAGGAATGAACGGTTGCCATGGGAATAGAGAGGGCAATGATGCGCAGCAGGGGTGCTGTCCGCTCTTCCAGCAGAAATCGCACTGCAATCTCATCTGCAAAACAATAAATGAAAACGGTGCAGAGAATGGATACCGCCATGGAAAGTACAAAACCGCAGGATAAATGAATGGCAGAAGAGCGATAGTCTTTAGAGATAGTCTCTCCAGCCACATATTTAGAGATGGCCGTCTGCATGCCGGCAACGGTGAGGGAAAAGGAAAGCGCCAGAACAGGGGATATCAATTGATAAATGCCCATGCCCTCGGCACCGAAGAGCCGGGATAGGAAAATACGATAGAAAAATCCGATAAAACGGCTTGCAAAACCAGTAGCCGTCAAAATGAGGGTTCCTGTTATGAGTGGATTGTTTTTGCGTGAGGTGAACATAACTTACCGCCATAAATCCGTTATTGATAAATATATGCCTTCCTTTTCATTGACAGAACATGGGGAGGGTGTTATAGTAAAAAATGAAAGCCTAGTAATGCAGTAGGAATAGTGAAAGGAGCTGGATATGGACAAGATCATCTATTTGGATAACGCGGCTACGACGAAAACAGCGCCTCAGGTGGTAGAGGCAATGCTTCCATATTTTTCTGAAAAGTACGGAAATGCCAGCAGCATTTATCAATTGGGGGCAGAAAGCAAGCAGGCGCTTACAAAAGCACGCGACATCATAGCGGAAAGTCTGCATGCAGATCCGGCTGAAATCTATTTTACAGCAGGAGGTTCAGAGGCTGATAACTGGGCGCTCATTGCAGCGGCAGAAGGTTATGAGGCAAAAGGAAAACATATCATCACTTCTAAAATAGAGCATCATGCAATCCTCCATACCTGTCAGTATCTGGAGAAGAAAGGATATGAAATTACCTACATCGACACAGATGAAAATGGAATCATCAAGCTGGAGGATTTGAAAACGGCAATTAGACAGGATACGATTTTGATTTCTGTTATGTTCGCCAACAATGAGATCGGGACTGTTCAGCCGATTGCCGAGATTGGCGAAATTGCCAAGGAAAATGGCATTTTGTTCCACACAGATGCTGTGCAGGCATACGGTCATGTGCCGATTAACGTGGAAACGCTTCACATTGATATGCTAAGTGCCAGCGGGCATAAGTTTAACGGACCGAAGGGTGTCGGATTTTTATACATCCGAAAGGGAGTCAAGGTTCGTTCGTTTATTCACGGAGGCGCTCAGGAGAGACATAGGAGAGCGGGCACTGAAAATGTACCGGGTATCGTGGGACTTGGGGCAGCGGCGCAGCTTGCCCTTGCACAGATGAAGAAGCGCATGGAAAACGTATCCCGTCTTCGGGATTATCTGATAGGGAGAATTGAAAAGGAAATTCCCCACTGCCGCCTGAATGGGGACAGAATCAAACGGTTGCCCAACAATGTGAATTTCAGCTTTAGGTTCATAGAGGGGGAATCCCTTCTGATCATGCTCGATATGAAAGGAATCTGTGCTTCCAGTGGTTCGGCGTGCACATCGGGGTCGCTTGATCCGTCCCACGTGCTGCTGGCAATCGGATTGGAGCATGAAATTGCCCATGGCTCTTTGCGTCTAACTTTAAGTGAGGAAAATACGATGGAAGAGATAGACTACGTGGTTGATGCGATAAAGGAAGTAGTGAACAGGCTGCGGCAGATGTCACCTTTGTACGAGGACTTTGTCAAGACGGAGCAAAAGTAGTAGAAAGGAAGAAAGATCATGTATAGTGAAAAAGTAATGGATCATTTTACAAACCCCAGAAACATGGGAGAAATAGAAAATCCAAGCGGTGTGGGTACGGTAGGAAATGCAAAGTGTGGGGATATTATGCGGATCTATCTTGATATAGATGATGATCATGTGATAAAAGACTGTAGATTTAAGACTTTTGGATGCGGTGCGGCAGTGGCGACTAGCAGTATGGCAACGGAACTTGTAAAGGGGAAAACCATCGAGGAGGCACTTACGGTGACCAACAAAGCGGTGATGGAAGCGCTTGATGGGCTGCCTCCTGTAAAGGTGCATTGTTCTCTTTTGGCGGAAGAAGCCATTCACGCGGCGCTGTGGGATTACGCACAAAAGAATGGCATTGAGATCAAAGGACTGGCAGAGCCAAAGAAAGATATCCACGAAGACGAGGAGGAAGAAGAGTACTGATTTATGAAAAAAAAGGTTGTTGTGGGCATGTCGGGGGGAGTGGACTCCTCCGTGGCAGCCTTTTTGTTAAAAGAAAAGGGATATGATGTAATCGGCGTCACGATGCAGATCTGGCAGGAGGATCCTGCTTCTGTGGAAGAAAATGGGGGATGCTGTGGCATATCCGCGGTGGAAGATGCGCGCAGGGTGGCACAGATGCTGGACATTCCTTATTACGTGATGAATTTCAGAAGAGAATTTCAGAAGAATGTGGTGGATTATTTTATTTCTGAGTATCTTGCCGGAAGGACGCCAAATCCCTGCATTGCCTGTAACAGGTATGTAAAATGGGAATCCCTTCTTGCGCGCAGCATGGAAATTGGAGCAGATTATATCGCAACCGGGCACTATGCCAGGGTTGAAAAGTTGAAAAACGGCAGGTATGCAGTCCGAAATTCCGTCACTGCGCAAAAAGATCAGACCTATGCCCTTTATAATTTGACGCAGTTCCAGTTGTCACATACACTGATGCCTGCGGGAGAATACACCAAAGAAGAGATTCGGGAAATTGCCAGACAGAACTGTCTTCCTGTAGCATCTAAGCCTGACAGTCAGGATATCTGTTTTGTTCCGGACGGTGATTATGCAGGTTTTATCAAACAGACAGTGCCGGATCAGATACCTGGACCGGGAAATTTTGTTTCAGAACAAGGAGAGATTTTAGGCATCCACAAGGGAATGATCCATTATACGGTGGGGCAGCGTAAAGGGCTTGGGCTGTCCATGGGACATCCCGTTTTTGTCTCTGAGATTCGACCCAAAGAGAATGAAGTGGTGATTAGTGATCACGATGTGTTTTGTACGGAACTTGACTGTAGCAATGTGAACTTTATGGGAATGGAAGATTTAAAGGTGCCGCGGAGAATGTGGGCAAAGGTACGCTATGCCCATAAAGGAGAGTGGTGCACTGCCTGCCAGACAAAAGAAGGTGAGATTCACGTGGAATTTGAAAAGCCTGTCCGGGCAATTACACCGGGACAGGCAGTGGTTTTCTACGATGGAGAGTATGTTATGGGAGGCGGAACCATCCTGTGATGCTTATCTTGCAATGATGATTTTTGGATGGTCGTCAAAGACAAACGCCTCTTTTTATTTAAAGGCGGTGAAATTCAGGTGTTCTTTTTTCAAAGGTGGTATAATACCGGAAACCGCAGGCGGAAAGAATTTCAGCCGCCTGTGTAAAGCCGTAGGCAATTGCAGACGGTTCATGGGCATCGGAGCCCGTCGTAATGATTTCACCGCCAAGCGCCCGATAACGCTTTAAAATGCCAGTGCAGGGATTTAATTCTTTAAGCCCGTAGCGGATGGCGCCGGTATTGACTTCCAGTCCCTTTTCTTTTTCAATCAGCGTTTCCAAAATAGGATCTAACAGGTCTTTGTACTTGTCATAGCTGTAATCAGCATCTTTATTTTTTCCATAACGAACCACGTAATCAAGGTGTCCGTACACATCAAAGTTGTCAAAAGCTTTTATGTTGTCAAGTATGGAAGCAAAGTATTCTCTGTAGGCTTCTTCATCCGAACGGTTTTCATAAAAATAAGGATAATAGGGGTCCTTCCTGTTACATAAATGAGAGGAAGCGATGATGAAGTCAAAGTCAAAGCTTTTTGCATAGACCGCAAGTTCCCGCCGAAGATGAGGCTGGACGCCCAGTTCTACACCAAAAAGAATCTGTATCTTTTTGGCATATTTTTCTTTTAAATGAGCAAGTTCATACAGATAGGAATCTGTGTTCAGCTCAAAGCAGCCTTCTTCTTCAGGTTTGATGTACACATAATCCATATCCATATGCTCTGTAAAGCACATACTGGTAAGTCCCAGATTGATTCCCCTTAAGATCATATCTTCCATGGATGCGGTTGAATCGCCTGAAAAGGAAGAATGCAGATGAAAATCGCATTTTAAAGCCATAACTATCCTCCTGGTGCTGTAAAATAATGGTAAGGCAGAGAAATTATTTTGTCTGCGCCGCTTATAGTTTAGCGAATTTAGAAATAAAATACAAGGGATTGTAAAATTATCGGGATAAATATAAAAAGAATATTAAAATTTCCAGCAAAATACAATTATTTTTCATTTACATCTTGAACTTTTGGGACAAATTAGGTAAAATAATCCTGCTGATAAAATTTTGTCAATCTTAATAGATTGCAAAATAATATAAAATAATTATTCAATTTTAGGAGGAAACTAAAATGGCAGTAAGAGTAGCAATTAATGGTTTTGGCCGTATTGGTCGTCTTGCATTCAGACAGATGTTTGATGCAGAAGGTTATGAAGTAGTAGCAATCAACGATTTGACAAGTCCTGAAATGCTTGCACACTTATTAAAGTATGATACTGCACAGGGCAAATACAAATATGCAGACAGCGTATCTTACGGAGAGGATTCCATCACTGTTAATGGAAAGACAATCACCATCTACAAGGAAGCAGATGCTAAGAACCTTCCTTGGGGAGAATTGAAAGTAGACGTTGTTCTTGAATGTACAGGTTTCTACACATCCAAAGAAAAAGCAAGCGCACACATTGCTGCTGGCGCTCGTAAGGTTGTTATCTCCGCACCTGCCGGAAATGATCTTCCTACAATCGTTTACAATGTTAACCATACAACATTAAAGGCTGAAGACACTGTTATTTCTGCAGCTTCCTGTACAACAAACTGCTTAGCTCCTATGGCTAAGGCTTTAAATGATTTAGCTCCTATCATGAGCGGTATCATGACAACTGTTCATGCTTACACAGGTGATCAGATGATTCTTGACGGACCTCAGAGAAAGGGCGATAAGAGAAGAAGCCGTGCAGGCGCTCAGAACATCGTTCCCAACTCAACAGGCGCTGCTAAGGCAATCGGACTTGTTATTCCTGAATTGAACGGCAAACTGATTGGTTCTGCTCAGCGTGTTCCTACTCCTACAGGTTCTACAACAATCTTAGTTGCAGTTGTTAAGGGACAGGTTACAAAGGATCAGATCAATGAGGCTATGAAGGCTGCTTCTACAGAATCTTTTGGTTACAACACAGATGAGATTGTATCTTCTGACGTAATCGGAAGCACATTTGGTTCCATTTTTGATGCTACACAGACAATGGTAGCTCCTATGGATGACGGAAATACACAGGTACAGGTTGTATCATGGTATGACAATGAGAACTCTTACACAAGCCAGATGGTAAGAACAATCAAATACTTCTCAGAGTTAGCATAACAACAGATGCCACGCTCTGCGTGCCATTCTTATGTTAATCAGACATTCGCCTACGGCGAAGCTAAAAAGACCTTAAGGGTCCGGTCTTATGGGACCGGACCTTTATTCAATAAGCAGACTCGCAAAACGTGGCTGCGTTTGATCCGATAAGCAGACTCGCAAAGCGTGGCTGCGTTTGGTTCATACATGGATGGCTCATCGAGAGCAAAACATCCGGTGTTAAAAAAAGATGGAGGAAATAATCATGGGATTAAATAAGAAATCAGTTGATGATATCAACGTAGCTGGAAAGCGCGTGCTTGTAAGGTGCGATTTCAATGTACCTCTTAAAAATGGCGAGATTACAGACGAGACACGTATCGTCGCAGCGCTTCCTACAATCAACAAATTGTTAGCAGACGGTGGCAAGGTGATTCTTTGCTCCCACCTTGGCAAGGTAAAGAACGGTCCGAATGAAGGAGAATCCTTAGCGCCTGTTGCTAAGAGACTTTCCGAAAAGCTTGGAAAGGAAGTTAACTTTGTTTCCGATTATAATGTAACCGGAGAAGCAGCAACCAAGGCAGTGGAAGAGATGAAAGAAGGAGACGTCGTTCTGCTTCAGAATACTCGTTTCCGTGGCAAGGAAGAGACAAAGAACGGCGAGGAATTCAGCAAAGAGTTAGCTGACCTTGCAGACGTTTATGTATGTGATGCCTTCGGCTCTTCCCACAGAGCACATGCATCCGTAGCAGGTGTTACAGAGTTTATCCGTGCAAAAGGCGGCGAATGCGCAGTTGGTTATTTGATGCAGAAGGAAATTGATTTCCTTGGTAATGCAGTAGAAAATCCGGTAAGACCGTTTGTTGCAATCCTCGGCGGCGCTAAGGTTGCAGATAAGCTGAACGTAATCAATAATCTTCTTGAGAAGTGTGACACACTGATTATTGGTGGCGGTATGGCATTTACCTTCTTAAAGGCGAAGGGGTATGAAATTGGAAAATCCTTAGTAGATGATGAGAAGCTTGACTACTGCAAGGAAATGATGGAAAAGGCAGAAAAGCTTGGCAAAAAGATCCTGCTTCCGATTGATACTACAGTGGCAGCATCTTTCCCGGATCCCATCGATGGACCGATTGACGTGGAAGTTGTAGATGCTGATAAGATTCCTGCTGATATGGAAGGTCTTGATATCGGAACCAAGACAGCAGAACTTTACGCAGATGCTGTTAAATCCGCTAAGACGGTTGTCTGGAATGGACCTATGGGCGTATTTGAAAATCCTACGCTTGCTAAGGGAACCATTGCAGTGGCAAAATCTCTTGCAGAGACAGATGCAACCACTATCATCGGCGGTGGTGATTCAGCAGCAGCTGTCAATCAATTAGGTTTTGCAGATAAGATGAGCCATATTTCTACAGGCGGCGGCGCATCCCTTGAGTTCTTGGAAGGTAAGGAACTGCCGGGCGTGGTCGCAGCAGACGACAAATAAGAATTCTAAAATTAATTAAGGAGAAAAGAAAATGGCAAGAAGAAAAATCGTAGCCGGCAACTGGAAGATGAATATGACTCCCAGCCAGGCAGTGGCTTTATGTGATGAATTGAAAGACTTGGTTAAATCCGATGATGTAGACGTTGTCTACTGTGTTCCCGCAATTGACATTGTTCCCGTAGTGGAAGCAGTAAAGGGAACCAACGTAGAGGTTGGTGCAGAGAATATGTACTTTGAAGAAAAGGGCGCTTACACGGGGGAAATCGCAGCTCCCATGCTGGTAGATGCAGGTGTTAAGTACGTGATCATCGGACATTCCGAGAGACGTGATTACTTTAAAGAGGATGATGCTCTTTTAAATAAGAAAGTAAAGAAAGCCTTCGAGGCAGGACTTACCCCTATTCTTTGCTGTGGCGAGACTTTAGAGCAGAGGGAAATGGGCATTACTCTTGACTGGATTCGTATGCAGATCAAGTCTGACTTAGTAGATGTCACAGCAGACCAGGTTGCTTCCATGGTAATTGCTTATGAGCCGATTTGGGCAATTGGAACAGGCAAGACAGCAACTACCGAGCAGGCACAGGAGGTATGTAAGGCAATTCGTGACTGTATCGCAGAAGTTTATGATGCAGCAACTGCAGATGCTGTTCGCATCCAGTACGGCGGTTCTGTAAATGCTGGCAATGCAGCTGAGCTGTTCGCACAGCCCGATATCGATGGCGGTCTGGTAGGCGGCGCATCTCTCAAGGCTGATTTTGGCAAGATTGTGAACTATAAATAGGATGTTTAAAATTTGTATAAAGTGTTGTAAAGTAAAATAATGCACATTTGATGAAATCAGCAGGGGTGTTATGCCGCTGCTGATTTCCATGCTGAAAGAGGCAGACTGTTTTTACTTCCGCTAAGTTACTAACTAGGAGTTCTTAACTATGGGCAGCAGTCGTGCCATACAGGCAGAGGGCAAGGAGAAGCTTCATGAAAAATGTTTTATATCTGGTAATCCCCTGTTACAATGAAGAGGAGGTATTACCTGAAACATCAGCACGTCTTCAGAAAAAAGTGACGGAGTTGATCGAGAAAAAAAAGATCGATCAAAATAGTCGTATCATTTTTGTAAATGATGGTTCAAAGGATAGAACATGGCAATTGATTGAAGAGCTGCATCAGAAAGATAGGATTTTCGGAGGTATCAATCTAAGTAAAAACAGAGGGCATCAGAATGCACTTCTTGCAGGTCTGATGACGGTAAAGCAATATGCGGATATGGTGATTTCCATGGATGCGGATTTGCAGGATGATATCAATGCTATTGATGAAATGATAGATAAATATCTTGGCGGGATGGATATTGTGTATGGGGTGCGTAGCAGCCGGCAGAAAGATACCCTTTTTAAAAAGGCAACTGCGGAAGGCTTTTACAAGCTGATGAATACGATGGGAGCAAACACGGTGTCCAATCATGCAGACTATCGGCTTATGAGCAGGCGCGCGCTGGAAGGACTGGCACAGTATGGCGAAGTGAATTTGTTCCTTAGAGGCATTGTGCCTATGATTGGTTATTCGACAGATGTGGTTTATTATGAACGGGGAGAGCGATTTGCGGGAGAAAGCAAATATCCCTTAGGAAAGATGTTGTCTTTTGCTGTAGAGGGTGTGACGTCCCTTAGTACAAAGCCGATCAGGATGATAACAGGGCTTGGATTTTTTATTTTTATCGTCAGCATCGGCATGCTGATCTACAGCCTGATTCGTCACTTTATGGGAGCAACGATTGTGGGCTGGACGACACTTATGGTTTCGGTATGGGCAATTGGAGGATTGATCTTACTTTCCCTTGGCGTGGTGGGAGAATATATTGGAAAAATTTATTTAGAGACAAAAGCGCGTCCAAGGTTTATCATAGAACAATTTTTAAACGATGAAAAGGAAGAAATGGAGTAAAAAATTGGAAGAAAGAAACGAAGAATTTGAAAATAAATTAAGATACAGCGATTCCGGTATTCACCCGGATATTCTAAAAGCAGTGGAAGAGATGGGGTTTGAGACCATGACGCCCATTCAGGAGCAGGCAATACCAGTTCTTCTTGATGGAAAGGATATTATTGGTCAGGCTCAGACGGGTACCGGCAAAACGGCAGCATTTGCCATTCCCATGATTCAAAGTATTGATCCCCAGCTAAAAAAGCCACAGGGAATTATTCTCTGCCCTACAAGGGAACTGGCAATGCAGGCGGCGGAAGAAATACGGAAGCTGACTAAGTATATGAACGGCATTAAAGTACTGCCTGTATATGGTGGGCAAGATATTGGGCGGCAGATTAGGGCGCTAAGCCAAGGCGTACAGATTATCGTTGGCACGCCGGGGCGCGTTATGGATCATTTGAGACGGCATACAATCAAAACCGGTCACATCAAAATGATTGTGTTGGATGAAGCGGATGAAATGCTGAATATGGGATTCCGTGAGGACATCGAGACGGTACTGGAAGATATGCCAAAGGAGCATCAGATGGCATTGTTTTCTGCGACGATGCCTCAGGCGATTCTGGATATTACGGGAACCTACCAGAACAACGCAGTTTACATCAAAGTGACGCCAAAGGAGATTACGGTGGCGGCCATTAAACAGGCGTATTACCGGGTAGCGAAGAAAGATAAGGCAGAGGCGTTGATCCGGCTGATTGATTATTATCAGCCTGCAAGAAGCCTTGTCTTTTGTAATACAAAGCGGATGGTGGATGAAATCACCGGTAAATTGAAGGAACGAGGCTATGAGGCGGAAGGACTCCATGGCGATCTTTCCCAAAACCAGAGAGATACGGTCATGAATCTTTTTAGGAATGGAAGATGTGCGATTCTGATTGCTACGGATGTGGCAGCAAGAGGCATTGATGTCAGCGGAGTGGACGCTGTATTCAATTATGACGTGCCGGAAGACATTGAATATTATGTGCACAGAATTGGACGAACAGGAAGAGCAGGCAGAAAAGGAAGATCCTTTACGCTGATATCAGGAAGGGAGATTTTTAAGATTCGTGATATCGAAAGAATCTGCCACACGACCATCAGAGAACGGAAGATTCCGACACCTGCGGATATCACTAAGGTAAAATCGGGCAAACTGTTTTCAGAGGCAATGGAAGTTATGGAACTGAAGGACCTGGCGGAGTTAAAGAGAACCATTCAGATTGCAGCAGAGGAAAATGGCTTTTCAGTGCTTGAACTTGCCGCAGCATTCATGCAGATGAACATTGGAGACGAACCAGAGGAGATAAAGGAAGAAAAACCCTATGCTGAAAGAGGCAGAAGATCAGGCAGGGGCGACAGAAGCGGAAGAGGCGATAGAGGCGGAAGAGGAACAAGAAGAAGCAGACAGGATAGAGCCGGTAGAAGCGAAAAAGCTGGCAGAAGCGAAAAATCCGGCAGAAGCGAAAAAGCTGGCAGAAACGAAAAATCCGGTAGAAATGAAAGAGGCATAAGAGGCGACAGAAGCGGAAGAAAAGAGAAAATGGATCGGAATACAAAAGCGGCAAGGGGTAGTAAAGGAGAAAAAGGATTTTTGTCTAAAAGAAGTAAATTTGATTCAAAATGGTAAATTGAGGTTTTAGTATGGCAAAAAAAGAAGTAAGAAGAAGGAAAGCATCTGATACGGCAAGAGAAAGAAGAAGAAAACGAAGGAAAAGAGTTGTATTGGCAGAGCGGATTGTAGCAGCGGCTTTCATTTTAGCAGTTTTTGCGGGAGGCATTTTCCTTATTTGGCAGCTTTCGCCTGAAATTAAGATTGCGAAGCAGCTTGAGGCGGCAGGTGAATATGTGCAGACCCAGGATTTTGAGCAGGCAATTGCCTCCTGCGAGGAAGCTTTGGAGATTGATTCCAAATCCATTAAGGCATATAGGGCAATGGCAGGTGTTTATTTAACCCAGGAAGATTGGGAATCGGCGGAACAGGTTCTGTACAGAGGATGGGAAACGACCCAGGATGAAAGTCTCCTGCAGGAATATTGTGTACATCTTTTAAATGATGCTGTTGCAGATATCAATGCACAGAACTGTACTTTGCAGACGCTTGAAAAATGCGTGATGGCAATTGAAAAGAATCAGGTGAATGAAGAAGGGTATAAGCTTCTTGATGCCTGTTATGCCCGCTTGTTTGCGGCGGAGGCAGAAGGATTGTTCTGTGATGTGGAGGAAAATGGCGCATGCGGTTTTGAGTTGTATCTGAACATTATGAACAGGATGCTTTCGATTTATAATGCAAATCCGGTGGAGGAGTTGAAGGCTGAAATCGTGAAATTTTCAGTGCCGGGCAATACGATGCTATACCTGGATGTAGGGCATATAGCTGACTATCAAGAACTTCTTGTGCGAGTTGCGATCATAGATGAAGAAGAAAAGCTTGCCGGGCTTTCGGCTTGTCTTGCAAAAGCGGCATGGGCACAGGAAATCTTTGCACCGGCATTTCGTATTTTTGAATCTGGTGAGTTTATCTCCATTAAGGAATTTATGCAGTCACAGGATTATATTTCCATCAGGGATCAATTTATTGAAAGAACTATGGAATATTGGGACGGAGAGACGTATATACCTGTAAGCAGGGAAAAGATGAAGTTGATGCAGGAAGAGGGACAGTGGAAGTTTGCCTTTGCAGATTTTGAGGATTGTCCGGATACTTCCGGTGTCATTAAAGTGTGGGGAGCCAAGCAGGAAGATGCAGGTGTACAGAGACTTTGTATTTCCTATGAACCGCCATCAGAAAATGGAGAATATTATCCCCACACGACCTATGAATTTGTTTATCTTTACAGCAATGTAAAAATTGGCAGTGAATATGTTCCTTTGATGAATTACCGTTTTGAAACAAGGATATCTGCACCGGAGGGCACGACCTCCCAGCTGATTGGCGATTGGGGTGGGGAACATGAGTGGACAGCAGAATATTGATAGAATAATTGCAAGCCTCCTCAGATAGAGGAGGCTGTCAATCTAAATATATAGGAAACAGGTTTAATTGGGTAAGAGAAAATGATAGCAATCTTGTCTAAATTATTTATCAAAGATTATACGAATACATCAGATATTAAAGTACGTCAGTTATATGGTATGCTCTGCGGCGGCGTTGGAATCTTCCTGAATGTGTTTTTGTTTTTAACCAAATTTATTGCCGGACATCTCTCAGGCTCGATTGCAATAATGGCGGATGCGTTTAATAATCTTTCTGATGCAGGTTCTTCCATTATCACGCTGGTTGGATTTAAGATGGCAGGTCAGAAACCGGACAGCCAGCATCCTTTTGGACATGGCAGAATAGAATATGTATCAGGACTTTTGGTGTCAGTCATTATTCTGCTCATGGGAGTTGAACTATTAAAGTCCTCCGCATCTAAGGTTCTGCATCCTGAGGCGATCGATGCAAGCCCGCTTGTGCTGATGATTCTGGTGGCGTCTATTTGTGTAAAACTATATATGTTCTTTTACAACAGCAGGATCAGCAAAAAGATTGACAGTGCGGCAATGATGGCAACGGCAAAAGACAGCATCAGTGACAGCGTTTCTACAATCGTGGTTCTGCTGACCACACTGCTTGCCTGTTTCTCGGATATACAGATCGATGGATGGTGTGGTATTCTGGTAGCCCTGTTTGTCATCTGGACTGGCGTGGGCGCTATGAAGGATACTGTGGGACCACTTCTTGGGCAGCCGCCGGAGGCGGAATTTGTGAAACATATAGAAGACATCATCATGGAGTATAAGCAACAGGGCGTGCTGGGACTGCATGATTTGGTGGTACATAATTACGGACCTGGCAGAGTGATGCTTTCAGTTCATGTGGAAGTGCCTTCCACAGGGGATATCCTAGTTTTACATGACATGATCGATGTGATTGAGCACAGACTTGCCTATGAACTAAACTGCAGTGCGGTAATTCACATGGATCCGGTGTGCCTGGAGGATGAAATAACTAACCGCATTAGGCACAAAGTGGAGGACATCATAGTGGGAATGGAAGGAGAGGTGAAATTCCATGATTTCCGTATTGTACATGGTCCCACCCACACGAATCTGATTTTTGATGTGGTAGTTCCGTACGATTACAGGATGTCAGATGAGGAAGTGGTGTCTTATATCAAAGAACAGGTAGAGCAGCTGGGAGAAAATTATTTTGCTGTGATAGATGTGGATAAAGCTTATGTATAACAAAAAATTTCATTGGTATTTTATATTTAGTCTGGCGGAACTGATATTTCTGCTTATATTCAGCATAAATGTATTATTAAAAGGCACATTGGAATATGAATTCCATGATTATATGACAGACCGGTCGGATGCGGCAGTTAAAATCTGTACAGAAAGAATCCGTGTTCCTAAGGGGATTTACAAGGTGACGGTTCAATATGAAAAGGAAAGAGGAAACGGTCAGTGCTATGCACAGGCAAGTGAAAGGGGCGTGCACAGCCTGTATTCCGATCATGTGAAGCTTTCTTATCTGCAGTCGGAGAGAAGTTTTGATATTTATGTCAATGATGATGTAGATGATCTGCGGCTTGTTGTGGAACCGGAAGAAAATGCTGTCTTTGTAGTTGACTGTATCCGTATTGAAACGGCAGCAAACGCAAAGATCTATCAGATTTTCAGTATGGCGATAAAACTGCTTCTAGTAAATGCGGTGGTTGCTGTCATTTATTACAGGGATAAGAAATTTAAGAAATCAGCAGAAATATTCTGCCTGTTTGCAATTGGTATGGCAGCCTCAGCAGGGCTTATGGAAGAATATATTTTGTTTGGACATGACTTGATGTTCCATCTGCTCAGAATAGAAGGGCTTAAGGACGGACTGTTGGCGGGAGACTATCCGGTAAGGATGCAGCCTGGATGGTTTAATGGCTGGGGGTATCCGGTGTCTATAATGTATGGAGATCAGATGCTGTACTTCCCGGCACTTTTGCGCCTTGTGGGCGTGAGTGTGCAGAATGCCTATAAATGCTATATAGCCGCCGTCAACTTGGGTACAGCGGCTGTGGCGTATTATGCCTTTTTAAAAATATCCGGGGATAAGAGGACAGCAATGTTTGGAAGCTGTCTGTATACATTATCGCCCTACAGGTTAAGCTGTATTTATGTGCGCGCGGCGCTTGGGGAGTACTCTGCAATGCTGTTTCTGCCCTTGGTGATCTTGTGCTTCTGGTATGCGTTTGAAGCGAAGGAAGATGAAAAAATCACGTCAGATAAATTGGCGGCGCCAATCATAGGATTTACCGGTCTGATTCAGACGCATGTGCTGACTTGTTTCCTGACGGCTTTTATGATGGTTCTTTTTTGCATCGTTTATTATAAAAGAATCTTCAGGAAGAATGTACTGCGCTACCTATTGCAAATCGCTGCGATAACTGTGCTTGTCAATCTCTGGTTCATTGTACCATTTTTACAGTATATGGGGGAAGACTTCGTGGTTACTGCAAAGGCGGAAATGACACCTGCTTTTCAGAGATGGGGGGCAAACTTTGCAGAATTATTTGCGGTCTACTGGAATGGAACCTTAAATTCGGCATGGGGAGAGATTGCTTCTATTTCCCAGAAATTTCCAAAGCCGGTTGGATCGGCATATCTTCTGGTTTTGGCGGCGGCGGTGTGCATATATGTTCAGGGAAAGGCAAAAAAGCAGGGGAAAAGGATGTTTTTATGCACAGGCTTTTTTCTCCTTTCTGTTTTCATGGCTTCCACAGCATTTCCTTATTACGCTGTGAATAAGATGATTCCGGCTTTGGGAAGTCTTTTCCTTCATATACAGTTTCCGTACCGGTTTCTTACAATAGCGGCTCTTTTCGGGAGTCTGTTGGCAGTCTTTTCCGTGATGGAAATTTCGGGTAATTACGGAAAGAAGGCAGGGGCGGCTGTTGTGGCGCTGATAGGGCTTGTGGCTGTTTTACAGGGGACACAGCTTATTTATAGTACGCTTTACAGGGGAGATTATTTTGTCATATATGATATTGCGGGGCTTGACAACAATGCTGTGTCGACAGGAGAATATCTTTATGAAGATTCATGGGGGCCGGCGACAGAAGCGCGGCAGATACCTGTAGCTGAAGGAGCTGTAATTGAGGGGTTCAATAAGCGATATTGTGAAGTGAGCGTAACTTGCAAGAGTGAAAGGGAAGATGCCTTTGTATTGATGCCACTGTTTTATTACATTGGATATGAGGCGCGTGATCTGGCGACGGATGAAGTATTGGAGCTGGTAAGAAGTGAAGATAATAACAGGATAAGAGTGAATCTGCCGGTGGGATATGAAGGGACGCTTAGGGTACGTTTCAAAGAGCTTCCGGCATGGCAGGCAGCCAAACTGATTTCTCTTCTGGCGATTTTGCTTCTCATTTTTAGATGGATGAAAAAGAAGAAAGGAAGTAGCGGCGGCGGAAGATTGATTCAAAAAGCAAAGGGGAGTTTTAAAGGAGCTTTGGGCAGCTTTGGAGGTGCAACGCCTTTTTGGAGTGGAGTGGTCACGTGCATTGTGTTTGGTATTTTGTTGGCGCTGAATTTTCATGCAGATTATACTTCCGATGATTTTAAATATCATTTCTTTTTTGACACCATGGGAACGCCCCATGAGGGGACCCACCGTATGCGGGTGTGGGAAGTGTTTACCTCCATGGAAAATCACTGGAGGCTGTGCAACGGGCGCATCGTAGCCCACGGCGCGCTGCAGCTGGCGCTTATGCTGGGGAAAAGGGGATTTAAGATTTTAAATTCTGTGATGTTTGTTTTGCTTGGCTCACTTATTTATCTGCATGCTGCCTATGGCAAAAAGAAAAGTCCGATGCTCCTTGTCTTTATTTATGCAGGGCTTTGGTTCTTTCTCCCACAGTTTGGGATGACGGTCATCTGGGCTTCGGGGGCGGCAAATTACCTGTGGAATACCGTTCTCATACTGGCATTTATGCTCCCTTACCGCGTGTATCTTATGAATCATAAGGGAATGGAGGAACGTCCCGGAATCTTGATTTTGATGGGGATTTTAGGTGTTTTTGCCGGATGCACCAATGAAAACAGCGGCGGTGCCATGGTGCTGCTTGGGCTTATGTATATAGGGCTGTACTATTATCACAAAATACCAGTGCCCAAATGGGCAATTGGCGGCATAGCGGGAGGAATTTTAGGAATTATCCTGCTGATTTCGGCGCCGGGCAATTACAGGATATCCTCTCGGACAGACTTTGCAGGGCTGGTAGAAAGAGGAAAACAAATCTTGGCGGTGACAAAAAAGGAACTGGCTTTCTTTATTATGATCTTTCTGGGGATTCTGCTGCTTTTTTATGTGTTCCACAAAAGGATAGGGGAAAAACCCTTTGAGAAGCTACCAATTATTTATGTTCTGGCGGGAGTAGCATCTATTTGTGTGCTTGTGTTTTCAGCCATGCATCCGGAACGCACATGGTTTATAGGGACGGTGTTCTTTCTCATTGCGGCAGCATATCTGTACGGGGATTTGCTCAGCCTTTCTGGAACTGCCTCCGCCGTATTGACGGTGGTGATAGTGTTAAGCTTTGCCTATTCTTTTCAGCTGGAGTACCGAAAGATCGATGCAACATATGCCCAGGTGAGGGAGGGCGTTGACAGGATTGAACAGGCAGTGCAAAACGGAGAGGATTCTGTCACCATTCCCATGGTAGAGCCTTCTGATAGTAAATATGATGCTTACAATGGCACCAGCTATGTTAAGGAACCAGCGGATGACTGGATGAATGCGTGGATGGCGCAATATTATGGACTTGAGGCAATTTATGGAACAGAAAAGTAAACCAGCATCTTGCATAGCCTATTTAAAACGTGTATAATTCGTAAGTGGTAAGATTGTTCTTGAAATAACAAAAGGAAACATAGATGAAATAGAAAAGAAAAAGGAGAATAGCAATGAAAAAACCTACAGTATTAATGATTTTAGACGGATATGGTCTGAATGAGCGCCAGGACGGCAATGCCGTAGCGGAAGCGAAAACCCCTGTTATGGACAAGTTGATGGCAGAATGCCCCTTTGTAAAGGGAAATGCAAGCGGTATGGCGGTAGGACTTCCCGAAGGTCAGATGGGCAACTCAGAGGTCGGTCATTTAAATATGGGGGCAGGACGTATCGTATATCAGGAGCTGACAAGGATTACAAAGGAAATTCAGGACGGAACTTTTTTTGAAAATCCTGCTCTTTTAAAAGCGGTGGAAAACTGCAAGAAAAAGGATTCTGCACTTCATATGTTTGGGCTCCTTTCAGACGGCGGCGTTCACAGCCATAATACCCATCTGTATGGTCTTTTGGAACTGGCAAAGAGGAATGGGCTGACGAAGGTTTATGTACATTGTTTCTTAGATGGTCGTGATACACCTCCTGCAAGTGGAAAAGGCTACGCAGAGGAACTTGAGAAAGAGATGAAAAAAATTGGCGTGGGCGAAATTGCATCTGTTACAGGCCGCTATTATGCAATGGACAGAGATAATAACTATGACAGGGTTCATCTTGCATATGATGCCCTTACCAAGGGAGAAGGGCTTACGGCGACAAGCGGTCCTGATGGAATCCAGGCTTCCTATGACAGGGAGGAGACGGATGAGTTCGTAAAGCCTACGGTAGTGATGAAAGACGGCGCACCGGTTGCCACCATTAAGGATGGAGATTCTGTGATATTCTTTAATTTCAGACCTGACCGCGCAAGGGAGATTACCAGAAGCTTCTGTGACGATGATTTTAAGGGATTTGACAGAGGCAGGAGGCTTGATCTTACTTATGTATGCTTCTCCGACTACGACCCTACAATTCCCAACAAGGAAATTGCATTCCATAAGATTTCTGTGACAAACACCTTTGGAGAATGGCTTGCAGCAAATCATATGAAGCAGGCGAGAATTGCAGAGACTGAGAAATATGCGCATGTAACATTCTTTTTCAACGGCGGTGTCGAGGAACCCAACGAAGGAGAGGACCGAATTTTAGTAAACTCTCCGAAAGACGTTGCGACTTATGACTTAAAGCCGCAGATGAGCGCTTACGAGGTCTGTGATAAGCTGGTAGAAGCCATTAAATCTGGTAAGTATGATGTGATTATCATTAATTTTGCAAACCCCGATATGGTAGGTCATACTGGTGTGGAGGCGGCTGCAATTAAGGCAGTGGAAGCAGTGGATGAATGCGTAGGCAAGGCGGTGGATGCTATCAAGGAAGTTGACGGACAGATGTTCATCTGCGCAGACCACGGAAATGCAGAGCAGCTTGTAGATTATGAGACAGGCGCACCGTTTACCGCTCATACCACAAATCCGGTTCCTTTCATTATCGTGAATGCAGATCCGGCATATACACTGAGAGAAGAAGGCTGTCTGGCAGATATCGTTCCTACTATGATAGAAATGATGGGCATGGAACAGCCCAAGGAAATGACAGGAAAATCTCTGCTGATCAAAAAGTAATTTTGCATGGCAGCATGCCGTTTATGAGGATATATAGGAACAGTTCAGTGCCCACAGGTTAAGATTTTGTTAACATTATAGGATTTGCAAGACCTAAAAATGCTGTATTTTGCGAGGTTTCTCAAGGTACAAAACAGTAAAAATTAACTGTAAGTATACACAAAATATACAAATCAAATCATGTTGATTGCTGTTAATAGGTCTTGCAAATCCTTTTCTACATAAACCTTATTTGTTATGCCTTCCTTGGAATGACCAAGAATGGTTTTTTTACTGTTTTCATTTACGCCTGCTCTGTCCATCATGGTAGCACAAGTATAACGTGTGTCATGCGGAAGATGATCTAACTTAAGGAAGTACATGGCAGGTTCCCAGATATATTTCATAAAAACGCTCCATGTATATCTTTTTCCCATATTATTTAAAAGATAAATGTTATTTCTATCATATAGCTCTTGCATAAAGGAATGTATTTTGTCTGCAATGGGGATAATCCGATTTTTTCCGGCATCGGTCTTTACCCCTCCAATCATATAGCTTTGATCCAGATGCACATTTTCTATTTTCATAGAGAGAAGTTCTTCAATCCTCATTCCGGTATAAACCATTATGAGAACAATCTGTACATCCTTATTGTCAGAATAATTCCATAGTAGTTCCACTTCGTCACGTGAGAATGTGGAATGTATTTTATCCTGTCTGATTTTATAAAGAAAATCTATATCTCCTATAAAATTTTCAGAAATGTATTTTTGCTTCCGGGCAAGGTCAAAGGTCTCAAAAAGTACCGTTTTTACATTTGTGACGGTAGAACTTGACATATCACATATAGAGTCGGCTATGTCCTGCACGTCTTGAAATTTCACTGCATCTATGCGCTTCCCGTAAAGAGGTGAGCATTTAAGCAGTGCCGCGTTATAAGAGCGCTTAAGCTGATCAGAAACACTCCCTTTCTTTGCCTGGATATGTCCTAAATGCTTGATAAGCCACGTGTCAGCTATTTCTTTAAAGGTAGGGCAGGAGGAAGAGGTTCTTGGAATATCTATGGCAGTTCCAGCGTTATATTGTGCAAGCAGGTTCTGTGCATCCATTTTACCCTGTTTTGTGCGCTCGAAATAGCCAAGGTATTTATAGTCAATGATTTCTTTTCCCTGCTTGTTGAATTTCTTTCCATTGGGGACTCGAACAGCTATAGGACGGCGGCGGTTCCTGCCAAGGTCAACAATGCTTCCATAGCCGGGTGGGTTCTTCATGGTATCATCCTCCTTCTTATTTTTGGGCACAAAAATGCCCGGTAACTTGATTTTGTACCGGGGAAATGATATAATTCATATGCCTATGTATAAATTATATCGGGGTTCCCGGTATGGTTTGCCGCTCTGGTGTTCCAGCACCAGGGCGGTCTTTCATTTCAGCTTGTTGGAGCAGAGTATCCATGTTATAATTTCATTGTTGTCATACCCAATCCGGCAACGGAAAGGGGGTGTAGCATTGAATATACTTGTATCTTTTTTGGTCGCTGTTACGGCTGGTGTGACCTGCCATTACATCATCAAGTGGTTAGACAGCGGCGACAATGACAACTAGCCCAAAAGAACCCCTCGGAAACGCCATTCCGGGGGGTTCGCTTTGTAGCATCAAACTACTTGTATCTTTTTGCCTACTGGCATTATAGCATATGCAAATCCAGTTTGCAATATTCCCCGGAAGTTTACTCTTTCGTTAGTTCTACAGTTGTTGTAGTACCTAAAGCAGAGGCAGAATAACTTATTTTCCCCTTGCTATAGGAAAAGGTTTTGGTGTCATCAGTAGATGCGAGTAAAGCAAAGTCGGTTTTTTCTTTATCTCTTTCAGAAATCCATTCATATGTATCTGTAGCTTCTGTTGGTGCTGTATACGTTCCAACCCAATATATTGATTTTGTTGCTCCATTATCAGATACCCAGTTGATTTCAATCGTATCGGCTGTAATGACTGCTTCTTGATAGGAACCGTTATTTTCTTCTGATTTCCATGTGCCGCTTAAGTCTGGTACCTCTTTTGCCTTTCCGCAGCCTGTTGAGAACAGTATCGTGAATACTGTCAGTGATAGGATGATAAGTTTCTTTTTCATTGTAAAATTCCCTCTTTTCTTTAGATTTTTTATTAAAACGCCATAGCGGTTTAATCGTTAATTATATCAGCTGTTGCTTTTCCAATTACTCGACCCATGCAACGAGCAGTTTCGTTTAAAGGTATATTTTTAGAGGCTGGATTAAGGGAAATAAGTTCATCATGTCCAAGTTTTTTTACAAAACATTCGTTGTTAACCGAAAAAATACCTATTTCTCCGATTTCAATTTGCTCTGTCATCTCAACAAGAAGAGTATCTCCATCATAATATGTAGGTTCCATACTGTTTCCGTTTACTCCGATAGCATAATCGGCAGTCCTGTATTCTGGAAGGTCTGGTATTTCTATGCGTTTAGTAGGTGGCATATCAAATATAATCTGCCCAGTGCCGGCAGACGCAAGGCGGTAATAATAATTGATAATTCTTGTCGGAGCAATTTCCTCCGCAACTTTCAGTTCCATCTCTTGAATCTTTTCCAGTTGCTCTTTCTGTTCCTTTAACTTCTTGGCTATTTCATATTCCCTATCCAGTACCGTATCAACCACGCTTGCCCCGTCCGGGGAGTGAGTGGAGATAAAGCGGTACTTTTTGGCAACTTCTATTTCAGACGGTCTGATTTTAAAATCTTCGCCTTGTACAGATAGACCGTAGGCTTCATTTAGTATATTGGATGGGTCTATGTTGTAAATATCGCATAAAGCACAAAAGGTATCTATATCTGGCTCAGAAACACCGTTTTCATAATTACTTAGAGTGTTTCCTTTTATGCCAATCATTTCCGCCACTTCGCTTTGCTTTAATTTTGCATTTACCCTACCTTCCTTCAATTTTTCTATTATATAGCTATTCATTTATTCACCACCTTTCAAGATGATTTCATTATAATCGAAGATTTAGATTTTGTAAATATAAATTTCAAAAAAATCGAAATTTATTGTTGACATATCAAGAATAACGATATATAATCTAAAATATCAAGAAACACGAAATAGAAGGAGGAAAATCAAGTTGTTTGTATTGGATTCAGATAAAATGAAGAAATATGTGGAATTGTCTGGAATAAAGCAAAAGGCGATTTCTGAAAAATCAGGATTATCAGAAAGCGCATTGAGTTTAATCTTGCAAGGAAAAAGAAGATGTGAAATCGGAGAATATGCGACTATTTGTGAGGTACTAGGGGTGAATACCGATAAATTTTTGAAGCCACGGACACCGGTATAGAGAGGAAAATAGAAAAGTGACTAAACCAGATAATCTGAACAGTGTATGGATGGACAAAATGGAGTGTATTCTTGCGAATGCTATTGCAGATTGTATGTATGATAACAGCATGACACTGGAATGTCTTGATAGGGCGTATGAACGTACCAAAGAAATGTATAGGAAAAATGCTGTGATGCCAAAATTAAAAAACTGACCGGCAGGTCAGCTTTTGGTCATCCTTTATGGCATTCACGGCAACAAAAAAAACATCCGTCAAATTTTTTATCAGGATACCTAATGCTGGCATTCATAAATGCGGATGAACAGTCAGAATACGAACCTATGTAAGTTCTGTTTTCAGGCGAAGGAAGATACATGCAGTCCTCATTATGTATTTCATGGTATCCGTGTTCATCTTCATAGTTATAAAAATAGTATTCTTTCAAAATAACACCGCCTTTCGATTACATGAATACGATAAATAGCAACTTTATGTTAACTCAAATTATTATGAAAATCAATAGATTAATCCAGATTTTCATAATAATAAAATCAAAGAAACTGACAAAATCATACTAGGTTAAATTTTTACAGGGAAAGTAAACAAATAGTGAATTAAAATCAACATAGAAGGGCGGTGAGAAAGATAGTAAAAATGCCATTATGAAGGGAGCGAGAATGATATATAAATCCGAAAGAATCATTAATATCTCAGAGTGTGAAGCACTCATTTCAGCGGCAAGACTTAATTTTGAAGTGCTAATGGATGAATTGCAAAAAGAAGTACCATCAAAAGAGTTGATTAATAATTTATCTAATGTGGTGTTGAATACGTTGAAAAAAGTTGAAAAGTTTGAATTTCACATTGAGGTGCGAAAATGCGATTTTATAGAGGATTCCGAGAATCCCAAATTGGAGGAAAATCAGCTAGAAGAGGACAACACGGATTGAAACACTCCAGATATTTATATTCTTCGCATTGATCGTCCTTTGAAAGCTTTGAGTTCTCAATTATAGGACAAGTTGCGCGAGTGAAATGTATCTCGTGAGGATTCTCTGAGTTCCCGGTAAAGTGATATTTAGCGGTCAATATAATTTCTTTATTGTAATGAGAACATTTTGCTACTTTGGATAAAAGAACATATTCGTTGGTCATAGCAGATATTCCTTTTACTTATTTTTGATAAATAAATATTAGCATTATCTAAATAAATAATCAAGAAATCAAAATATAGGTTTTTTTGGCGGTACCGAATAAGTATTTGCCTTAAAAATATATGTGGAAAGTGGGTCACGCTGGAGAAAGGTTGACGGTTACATGAGTATTATAGCTCTTTTACCATATGGATAGTGAGAGTACTCCAATCACCATCTGTATAGGTAAAATAAGTAAGCTTATAGCCTGGGCGTTCATATTTACACATAAGCGAACTTGATTTTATCTCTTTGTATAATTTTATTGCTATCACCTCCTTCCACAGAGGCGATTCGTGACCCACAAGAAAATTATATCATCTTCGGGAAAGGAGGAAAATTTTGATTTATAAAAAAGTAAAAAAGTTGTGTAAGCAAAAAGGTGTTTCAATTGCTTCGGTTGAAAAAGAACTTGGATTTAGCAACGGAGTGATTTCGAAATGGGAGAAATCGGAACCTATAGTATCAAATTTGAAAAAGGTTGCTGACTACTTCGGTGTATCCATTGATTACTTCTTAGATGATACCAAATGACATGTACAATAAACCGGACAAAGAGGGAGGTGAAAGAGGTGAAAACTTTTTCTAAGTTTAAAAACAAGCAGGATGAATTGGAAGAACTGGCAAAGCCTCTTGTTGAGTATTTAAGAGATAACTGCCACCCATACACATCCATAGTAATAACGGATGAACGCGTGGCAGTTGTAGAAACCGCTCTTTCGGTTCCTATGCTCAACACTGATTAACGGATCCTGCTATATCTGTGGATCTTATCCAAACGGGATAATGCGGAACCAAGGGAGGGTGAATTAAGGAAAGCAGTATATTCAGATTGGCTTACGCCGTAATACTGGTATACCGCGCCATCTGGAAATCCTACTTCCATAACATCATTTTCCCATCCTACATCTGCAATCCTGCTCGAATCTACAGAATGTCTTTGCATAGCAATATTCTCCTTTCTTTCGTACTAGGGCATGGCAGTGCCCTGTAAGTACAGTATGAAGTTAGGTAGGGACAATATCAACGGAACTATAAGTGCGTTAAACATGTAAAGAAAGGAGCCAGTCTATGGAATACCGTATTGAATATTGTGAAGGTAAATGCTGTAACTTCGCCAACAGCAGTAAGGATCTAATTGAATGGCTCAAGTTGCTCAAGGATGAAACTATAACCGATATCAGGAAGCTGTATAAAAGCGGTGTATCTGATTCAGTCATGGACACGTATGCAAAGTATATCAATAAATAAGCAAAATAAAAGGAAGGTGAAATATGTCAAAGGAAATATTAGAAAAGATGGAAACCCTTACACCGGAAGAAGTAGCCCCAATGCTTGGGGTATCTGCTGATACGCTTCGCAGTTGGATGCGGCACGGGCTGATACATATTGGCATTGCTGATAAGAAAGATGGTTCAGATTCTAAGCACAATTACACAATCTGGAGACCTCATTTGGAACGGTTCATGCAGGGATTGATTATATAGGGAGGTAAGGAATATGTATATTCCAGCTTTTTGGTGTGGCGTACTTACAACGGTCGTATTTGAAATTGTGGCATTAATTGTAGCCACGCTTGTGTATGGCAGTAAAAAATCAAAGGAAGGGAAGGAATGACGATCCTCAAGACAGCTGCATTCTGCATGCCGCTTGTAGGCTTGTGCGGCATCGTAGGCGCAATAGAGACAGGGACAAGCCCTGTGAATGCATCCGTATTATTCTTTTCAGGATGCTTCGTTATGGCAGCATACATGAAGCTGACAGGATGGGATGTAATCATTGGAAAAATCGAAGGAAAGGAGGAAGCAATGAGCGGATTAGAGAGAGAAGAACTGACAAGCCGGACACAGGGCATGACGCTGGATGAAATGTGTACCGTGGCAGGGCTCTTACCGGATGATGTGCTCTGGAAAGAAATGCGCAGGAGATTTGATGAAAGAAGCACGCAGGTGGAGAACGTCAGAAGGGATATAGGTGGTTGAAGATGGACATATGGACAGAAAAAATCCCTGCCAAGACTGCGAATCAGAACAGGGATAAATAACAATTACATTTGCTATTCCTATGCTTAATTTAGCACAGGGGAAAGGGAAAGTCAATGGAAATAAACAATGAATTGAAGGTAGCTTTCGCTGATGAAGGCATCATGCTCCTAAAGTCGGACAATATCTGCCTTGGCGGAAAGATTCCGCTTCCCGGAGGGGGAATAGGGATCGTAGTGGAAGAAACGGAGGATAAAAAGGAATGATAGGACAGGTGGAAAGCTACAGCGATGCAAAACGCTATGGATTCATCCGTGGTGATGATGGAAGAAAATATTATGTTTCAAGAGGCAACATAGATAAGAAGAGGGTCCCTTCCGGCGTACTGCACCCGGGGAGTACGGTGGAGTTCAACACAGGAGAAGGGAATAAGGTTTTTAACGTAAAGTATCTGTAGGGAGGAAGATTATGGGATTTAAACCAGATGAAATGAGCATGGAAAAATTCGAGGAACTTGCAATGGACCTTAATCCGGTTATAAAGAGTATGGAGGCTGTCCTTAATAAATATGGCATAAAAGGAATTGCGTCACTGCGCATGAGCGCGGATGATGGATATTTCAGTTTCAACATGCACTGTTCTGAATGGGAGTACTCAAAGTCAGGCGCCGAAGCTCCTGCAATTATTTCCCTGAGGATCATAAAGGAGGTCTGACCATGCCGGAAATGATAGAGAACCGGATGGTGGTGGATTCGGAATGGGATTGGAACGCACCCGTAGAAGTTAAGGAGAAACTGAGGGGTACAGGATATAAAGAGATTGGAACGGGAATCTTCGTACCTGATGAAGATGCATATGATTATGCTTTGGAAAGAATATCCCAGGACGGTGATATGAAACAGGAGTTCGTGAAGTGGTTCTACTCCGGGGACTGGGTCAAGGAGGATTGAGGAATGGAAGGATTTGAAATGGAAACCAAAAAAAGCGTGACTGCCGAAATGGTCACAAGCAGGCAGACGCAGGAAGTGCAGGGGCAGATTATCATGGCGAAGAAGTTCCCCCGGGATGAAATTGCCGCACGAAACCGCATTTTGACGGCTTGCCAACGTAAGAGGCTGGCGGAACAGGCAGAGTATGAGTACAAGCGCGGCACATCTAAAGTTACCGGCACATCAATCCGGCTTGCGGAGGCTATGGCGCAGAACTGGGGTAATTTGGATTTTGGGTTTGTAGAGCTGGAGCAGAGAAACGGAGAGTCACAGGTGATGGCGTATTGCTGGGATTTGGAAACAAATACTCGTCAGACCAAGATTTTTACCGTCCCTCATATCCGGGAAACCAAGAACGGAAATTACCCCCTGACAAGTTCAAGGGACATTTATGAAACGGTAGCGAATCAGGCGGCAAGGCGTGTCAGGGCATGCATTTTAGGAATTATCCCGGGAGACATCCAGGAAGAAGCTGTAGAACAGTGCCGTAAGACGCTGGTAAATGGCGAGGAGAAGCCTCTTGAAGATCTCATTAAGGATTGCGTAAGAACAGCGGAAAAAACCTATCAGGTGCCACAGGAGAGCCTTGAGAAGTACATAGGATGCAAAGCGTCTGCTTTTTCCATGAATGACCTAATCCGACTGAAAAGAGTGTTTAACTCCATCAAGGACGGCATGTCAAAGCGTGAGGAAATCTTTGAACTGCCGGGTGTAGAAAAGAAAGAGGTAGAGGACGCTTTTTCTGGCAGGGAGAAAAAGGAAGAAAAGACGGCTGACGGACAGCAGGAGTTGAATCTTGAGGGTGGTGCTGATGCAGAAACTAAATGATAATAACTACTACTCAAAAGAGAGTAATCAAGCCTTTTTCAGCGTGAGCCAATACAAGGATTTCTGCAAATGCGAGGCTATGGCAATGGCAAAAATCCGGGGCGAATTTGAACAGAAGCAGACAAAAGCTATGCTCGTCGGAACGCTTGTTGATAGATGGTTTGAGGGAACACTAGACAAACTCCGGGAAGAATCCCCGAACGTCTTCTATTGCCGTAACGGAGCGCTTAGGGCAGATTTCCGCAAGGCGGATGAGATTATCAAGCGTGTACAGCGTGACGAGCGATTCATGCAATACATGAGCGGCGAAAAGCAGAAAATCCTCACCTTTGAAATGTTTGGCGTACCTTGGAAAATGAAGATGGACAGCTTTGTGGAGGGTATCTGTATCACTGATTTAAAGGTGGTGCAGAACTTCAAGAGCCTTGCTTTTTGGCGTTATGACCTGCAGGGGGCGGTGTATCAAGTAGGGGTGGAGGCTTGCGGATACGGGCAGTTGCCTTTTTACCTTGCGGCAGCCACCAAGGAAGTAGTCACAAACTTTGACATCTTCCAGATAGACCAGCCGACACTTGACATGGCACTCTGGGAGATCGAGGGAAACATGCCGCACTTCATAGCTGTCAAACAAGGACTGGAGGAGCCGCATTACTGCGGCGTGTGCGACTACTGTAAAAGCGTGAAAAAGGCAAGGATAAGGAATTACAGCGAATTGTTGGAGGGATAGGAAATGGGGAAAATGATTGACGCAGAAGATTTAATCAGGAAACTCGAAATATATTCTCGTAGCAATATATGCAGTTCTCACAATGGATGCCCGCATAGATTCGATGAAAACACGAACTGCGAAAACTGCGGTGCTATAGGGCGTTGAAAATTGTAAAGGAGGAAGTGGTAGATTGAAATTAGTAAAAATATTACCCGACAAAATACAAATCCGGACGGACGATGCGGAGTTCAAAAAACGCCGTCTGAATGATCTCATATCCGTATCGGATGGAGAAGTGGAGCTTGTGACCACGATAACCGCCATAACGGATAATGACGTGGAAACGCAGATGGATGATAATGCGCTGCTTGAGGAATTGCAGCAGCCGTCTTTGAAAGTGATTGAGTGTTCTATTCTTGGAAGTACAGTAAACGGCAGCTTCGTACAGCAGGTAGACCGTTACCCTAGCACAGATGCAGATATGAAACCTTTCTGGAATGATGAACTTTCGATCATTCTCCCTTATCCGAAGTCTGGATTCCAGCTTGGCAAATACGCGAATTATGATGCTCCTGCATACCTTGACGGCAATAGATTCTTCCAACGTCATTCCTGCATCGTCGGAAATACCGGATGTGGCAAGTCCGAAACAGTAACAAAGATTGTTGAGGAAACCGCGAAGCTTCCAGGTGCGAACATTGTTATTTTCGACATCCACGGCGAGTACAGCAATCTTTCCTATGTGGACAGCATAAAAATGGGCGAAGTACCGTTCCCAATCTGGATGTTTGGGTTTACAGATATGGTGGCGAATATTCTGAAAGTGAAAGAGGATAGCACGGTGGTTATGTCGGCGCTTAGGAAAGCGTACTATAAGCAGTGTGACGGAGGAAACGAAAATAAGCCTATATGTTTTGTGTTCAAAGGTGTTTTGGATTATCTATATAAATTAAATGAGGAAATGATTGTTTCTGGTTATACCAAGGAGGGCAACGCCAAATATGCAAAAGGTGAATACAACGGGAAACTGTTTGGTATTATCAATACAATGGGAACACTGCTTGCCGATACAAGATATTCATTTTTATTTGACGTAATGGGGCAGTCATACCTTACAGACTTCCTTAACCGCATCATGGGCGGCGATAAACCAGTAAAAAACATCGACCTATCCGGCATACCGCACGACATTGCGGTGCTGATTATCGGTGCGATAACGAAGCTGGTTTATAACATCCAAATCATGCAGAAGGACACAAGACCGATTACCATTGTCTGCGACGAGGCGCACGTTTACATACCGACCGATTTCCAGCTTACGGCAGCACAGCGGCGCATGGTGGAGATTTTCGAGAATATTGCCAAAGAGGGCAGGAAGTTCGGTATCACGCTTTTTGTAGCAAGTCAAAGACCGTCAGAACTGAATAAGACCATCATGGCGCAGTGTGCGAACTACATCGTGATGAAGCTGAACAATGAGAATGACAAGACCATGATCAAGGGAATGATGGCAGGCGGAAGCAGAGGTGTTATTGACAGCGTGACCATGTTCTCGCCCGGAGACTGCCTTGTAATCGGGGACGCCTGCCCGATACCGCTAAAGATCCATGTGGGGCTTGCAAGGGAGCGTCCGCAGAGCAGGACAATAGCATTCTGGGATGAATGGAAGGAAGGGCAGAAAGATGCAGATTACAGCGCTTATCTGGAAGAGTACCTTGAAGATTAGTAATGATTGGTTGAAACACCAGACGCATGTCAAAAGAAACTACTGACGCACAGTTCATGCACATATCACGGGAAATGCCATGAACGACTCCTTTCAGCCCCACGCAGCCGTGTCTTCCATCGAAACAGGGTGCGGCTGCACAGAGGGCAGGCATGTTTCTACAGGAGGAAAAGTGATTATGGATGATTGTATTTATAACACAGGAGGAATCTGCTACGCAGATCTGGAACCTAAAGAATGTCAATATATTGGAAATGAAGAGGATTGCGGACAGGCGGAAGAAAGCTAGGTGAGGAAGAACGTGAACTATATAGCCGAGATAAAAGCATTCTACGATAGGCTCGAACTAAATCCGCTACCCTCACCGGCTATCGCCTTATGGCATGCGCTCATGTCCATAGCGAATAAAACCGGTTGGCAGCAAGAGTTTACGGTAGTCGTATCAGTCCTGGTGCTGAAATCGGGACTGAATGCACAGGCAATCAAGAGGGCGAGGAACCGCCTTGAGCAGGACGGGTTCATCATATGGAGGTCACGGGGAGGGAATCAGTCAGCAATCTACCATCTGAACAGTCTTGTGGTACAAAACAGCATAGAAAATGTACCACAGAGTGAACCACGAAATGACCCACAGACCGACCCACAGGGCGTACCACAGAGTGAACCACAAAGTGTACCTATTAATAAACATAAACAAAAACTAAACGAAACATATACACCCCCTATATCCCCCACGGAACATTTCGAGGAGTTCCTTTCGGCGTACCCAAAGGACAGCAACCGTTATCTGACGGAGACAGCATATAATGATCTTCTCCTGACCGGGAGGGTGACGGAGGATGAGCTTGTCCAGTGCGCGGCTAATTATGCGGAGGCGTCTAAGATTCTTAAATCGCCGGAACGGTATATCAAGAATGCGGAAAACTTCCTAAAGGATTTCGTGTTTGAAAAATACCTTCCCGGAAGATACAAAAAGCCGGTTTCACGGACTAAGGCAGGGTTCAATGATTTCAGGCAGAATGATTATGATTTTGAACAGCTCGAAAGGGAAATAGTGAGCAATTAAGAAGATACCATGATGCAGAATGAATACAGGAATAACAGCAGATTCCGTAATTATGTGGATAAATACTGCAAGGCTTACGGTTACACGGTGGATGAAGCGCTTACCCATGAACTGGTGAGGCAGGTGTATCTGTATTACACGGAAGCGCAGACAGAAGGTGTGGCATGACGGCAAAAAAACATAAGAGAAATCAAGTTTGAAAAAGGTGAGCAGTTCACCACAAAATTTATCAAAGATTTTGACCGGGAATGGGAAGACGTAACACGGCGCATCAGGGAATCCGGCGCTGATCTGCATGTTCCCATTGTTAAAGGATAGAAGTTAATTCAGACCATGATAAAAACATGGCAGAAAGGAGCCAGCCTCCTGCAGGGGTAACGTGTACACAGGCTTCTTGAAAGGAAATGAGTACAGTATTTACGTTTAAAGAGGTTATCGAAGAGCAGAAAAAGCCTCTGGATTACAAAATCGAAAAGGCTGTTGAAGCAATTGAAAAAGCATTCAGCTTGTCAAAAAGTGCCGTGGGACTGGCATTCAGCGGAGGAAAAGATTCCACAGTCCTGTGGCATCTGGTAAGGACATATTTCCCAGGCAGAGAGTATCATGTGATATTTGGAAATACCACCGTTGAGTTCCCGGAAAGCCTTGCATTTGCCCGGCAGCTCGGGAAAGAATGGACGGATGAAAAAGTGCAGTTCCACGAGGTCCTGCCAGAAATACTAGAAGAGGACGGGCTGAAATACGAGGCACAGAAACAAGTGCTGGAATGGCTGATAGAAAAGGGACGCATCGGGGAAGTGCTCAAGGATAATGGAAAACTTAAAAGCACGCGGACACTGGAGAAGGCTGCCACGCAGGAGATGTGGGAAGATTTCCGGGAGCGCGGTCTCGTCTGGAAGAAAGGGACGATGAAATCCTTCAACTGGTGCGTGGACCAGTATGGTTACCCGATTTTAGGAAAGGCGGCATCAAAACTGACTGCCAGAAGGATAAATATAGACTGCTTCCTGCGGTTTTCAAAATCAGATTCGGAAAAGGCGGAGACCTTAGAGTATTATGATCTGATACGGGAAGTAAAGACATCAAACCACTGCTGCAGCATCCTTAAAAAGGAGCCGTCAGAAAAGAAACAGGCAGAACTTGGGGTAGATGTGATCATGAAAGGTCTCATGGCAGAAGAGAGCCACAGCAGGCTGCTGTCATTTGCGACACGCGGCTACATCTTCAAAAGCCGGAGGGACCATGCGCCGGAGTTCTACCATGTCTCGCCGCTTGGGATATGGAGGGATGAAGATATCTGGGAATACATACATAGATTCCATGTCCCGTATTCGCCCCTTTATGATATCGAATATGAAAACAGAAGAGGGGAGACGTGCTGCATCAAAAGAAATGGCTGCGTCGGGTGCTGCACAGATATCGCCTTTAAGGACAACCACATGTCAGTGCTCCGGCAGACCCATCCGAAGCTATGGGAACACTATATGAAATCCGGTCTGGGTGATGAACTGATAAAACTGTACAGATATAAGGGAAATGGAAAGGTGAATTACCTAAGTATTGCCAGAAATATAAGTGATGCGATAGATACAAGACCGTGCGTCTTTGATGATCTGGGAGAAAGGATCGTATCTGACGGCATAACTTCCAGTAAATATGATAGTGAAATTGATGGGCAGTTAAGTTTTGCAGATTTCCCGGAGGTGATGCCATGAAGAAAAAGACAGTGCGGGAGCAGCTGTTTGAATACAGGGCATCAGTCATAAAAGAACTGGAAATCTGGAAGGACCATAATAAAAGAGGCTGTGCAGACCCGTTCTGGGCGGATGGCTGCAATATGAATCTTACAAGGAGCCATATCATTTATTATAAAGGCAAAATTGCCAAAATCTGCAAAGAAAACGGATTGGCGTTGCCAGAAGAATATTATCTTCCGCTGCCGCCAGAAGTCGATAATGGGTACATGGCAAAGTTAGATCAGAAGGAACGTGTACAGAGGCTTAGACAGGGCGGTCAGGAATTGACGACCAAAAAGGTGAAATATGACGAGACACAGCTTAGCTTGTTTTAGGAGGGCACAAATGAAACTGATGGAAAATAAATATCCTGTCGGCGCCAGTGTAAGGCTTGAGGATGATTCCCCAGACGACCCACTGCATGAGGTGGCAGGGCACATGCATAGGTACGGATATGATTACCTGATATTTACAGATGGGTACATGGCATACGTGGAAAGGGTGGCAGGATGAAACAGTACTGCAGATACTGCGCATGGATGGTAGTGGGTGATACCAACTACTGCCAGCAGAGGGAGGAAACGATAAAGGATTCCACGGCAAAATCCCCGAACCGCTGCCATGACTTTACATACAACCCCATAGATGCGTTCGGGGAGAATGAAAAGGGCTACCAGCCGAGGAAACCAAAGAAAGAACAGTGCGACGGGCAGATGAGCCTGTTCTAAGAAAGGATGATAAGCAATGAATGATACGGATAAACAGGAAGAACAGCAGGAGAGCAAGCCGGAATGGCAGGAGGAACTTTTAAGATTGTTTCTGGGAAGGAGTAATACATAGATGGGTGATTTTTCAGGGGAAATTTTTGAACGAAGAGCGAAAGAAGCATCATGGTGTAAAACCTGTGCAAACGGGAATATCTGTAAAATCAAGGAAACAGTCGCATGGGAACAAACGCTGGTAACTTCACATGCGACCGAGCATCTGGACGTGACTGTAAAATGCAGGGGTTATAAAAAAGACCTCAATCTGCCATATGCGGCTGATACATTAGAATCTTTATTTAAACTTTAGCGGAGGGAGAAAATGTTATACAGTGGAATTTATTGTGATGAATGTAGTGCAGACATGCGCGCAAGGTCAGACGCCAATGAATATCTTCCATCAAAAACGCATCTGATTAGGGCAGCAAGGACAAAGGGATGGAGTGTTGGAAAACGGATATTGTGTCCAGGCTGTAGAAAGCGAGGTAAGGAATGAGAGAGATTTTATTTAGGGGGAAAAGGATTGATAATGGCGAATGGGTAGAAGGAGATTTGAGCCGGTGGGATTCTCTGTCGAAGAAGTTAGAAAACCGCACATATTCCGTACAGTGATTTCAGGAAAGAGATATATTGACGTGACAGATTTATGGATTCATTCATAGCATGGAAGATTGTTTCAAAACGGAGGGTAAAAACAGGATGATTGATGAGAAGAAATTAATTGACGAATTAAAACAGAGCGGAATGATTGCTGATAATGAATATGGCAGTGCTATGGTTGGAATGATAGAGAGCCAACCCAAAGTCGGCGGATGGATCACGTGTAGCGAGCGGTTGCCGGAAGAACCGGAGGAATTACCAACAGAGGACGATTCTGTTGAAAGAATGATTCTTGATGGGGAATTTGAAGAGTACATTGTAACAATATATGGGGCTGAAAGGGCTACCACACTTTATTATGTTGGAAATGGTAAGTGGTATGACGAAGTTAGCAGCGAATGTTATAAGGTTATCGCATGGCAGCCATTACCGGAATCATATAAAGAGGAATAGTAGGATGCACATAGTGAATAAAGGAGGGTATATTTCATGAAAAACACAGAGAAAAACAAGAATTTCACCAGGAACATAACCGACTGTAAGAATTTTACGGTATCTGTAGCAGATAATGGCAGTTTCACAATAAACATCCATGACTGCAAGGGATTTACAGTGAATATAGCTGACTGTAAGGAGTTTACAGTAAATGTAAGTGATGCACGTGATTACAAGGTCATTGAGCAGGACTGACGGAAAGTGTGGAGGTACAGTATGAAAAAATATTGTAATTTATGTGAGCCGGGCAAGTTTGGAGCAATATGTCATGCTTCTGACGAGGAAGAATGCCCAGATGATACATATTGTGATGCAGAGTATGATATCCATGGAAACCGATTGAACGAAATGGCAGAGGATGAATGGCTGCGATATGGGTATTAAACTATAGTGGAGGCAGAATATGACAAAATTAGAGTTATTACAGAAAGCAAAGCCCATTCTCTTCAACACAGATATGGTCAGAGCGATATTGGACAATAGGAAGACCGCTACAAGAAGGGTAGTCAAAAGAGAAAAAGTTGACGCAGTATTAAGCAGTGAAGCAAGAAAGGGAAATCCAGACATTTCAGATGAAAACTTTATAAAATGCTTAATAGACGCACCTTGTTTGAAGGGAGATATCCTGTACGTCCGGGAAAGTGGAATTATCCAGAGTATGAAGAATTTTGACAAGAGCGTAAAAATATACTTCCCGGTAGATGGTTCCCTCGTTGAATTTAAAGTAACACCAGATGAATATGAGAGACTAAGCAAGTTCCCGGAAAATAAAAAAATATCTCCATATTGGCTGACTAAACAGGAAAGCCGTATCTTTTTAAAAGTAACAGATGTCAGGATAGAGCGCTTACAGGATATTACAATTGATGGCATCCGAGCTGAAGGTCTTGCATCAATGGCAGTTCATGCAGGGGATATGGAGATTGCGCTTGCAGAGTGGCGGATATTGTGGAACTCCACCATCAAGAAATCAGACCGCGACCGTTATGGATGGAATGCTAATCCATGGGTATGGGTAATAGAATTTGAACGGATATACCCGGATGATTAAGAAGGAATAAGGTGATATTTTGCCATTTGTTTGATTTAAAATTGCGGAGGATTGGGA
Organism: Lachnospiraceae bacterium; assembly: GCA_029054245.1. Lineage (GTDB taxonomy): Bacteria > Bacillota > Clostridia > Lachnospirales > Lachnospiraceae > Suilimivivens. The sequence continues at coordinate 60,360 of JAIDFQ010000055.1, forward strand.
AATGAATGGAGAATGGATTAAGATTCAGGGATGTGAATACAAGAATAAACTCCCAAGAGAAGATTGCATGATATGGATTACAAGAACTATGTTTACAGGAGAAAGGTGGGTTCAGAGGGTTGAATATTATGCAGGAGAAAACATCGAACAGGACGGAACTGTGGCATGGATGCCAGATCAAGAAGAAAGACCAGAGCCTTATACAGGGCATGATGTTATAGCTGTGCAGAATGTAAGAAATTAAATTTGGTACAACATCCCCCTGAATCCGTATTAAAATATCATTAGGGGATTTAGGGGGATTGTGGAGGGAAAGGGAAATATGAATGATTTAGGAAATCAGGTATGCAGATGTATAGTAGGCGCTTGTGATGATACATGCAAATATTACGATGCGAAAAAAGCATGTTGTGTTGGATATGAAGAAGTCATACAGCAAGCAGAAAAAGTATTTTCGGAATATGAAAGTTATAAAGACTTAGAGGAACAAAATAAACTGCTAAAACTGCCTTGTGCGGTGGGAGATACGGTGTATGAGGTGCAGGAGTTACGGAAAAGGATTCAACCATATATCGTAATTGCAGTTCATGTTTCCAATTGTGGGAATTTGTATGGATGGGAATTGGAGGACGGGAAAGGCGTTTATAGCAATGTGAATGGATTTTCTGAATATGCTATTGGGAAACAGGTTTTCCTCACCAAAGAAGCAGCCGAAGCCGCATTGAAGGAAATGAGCGAATGACGGGGAAAGGATAGGGGAAATGAGATATAGATGTATAAAAGAAATGTGTTTACCAAAGTGTGATGGTGAAGATGGAAAGGAGAAAATAAGGTAAAGTGGTGAATCATGGATAAAAGGATATTGATGGATTACATAGACACTTGCGAGCTGATCAAAGAAATCGAATATGAAATCAGTCGTATGCGAAAAGTTGAGATGGAACACGGGATTGTAGCTGGAAGTAATCCTGAATTTCCGTATCAAAAGAAGCATTTCCATGTATCAGGCGTGACGGAAACGTATATTGATACGAAGGGCATAAAGGAAAGAAAAAAGGTATTAGCAGAGCAGAAATGTAAGGCAAAGAAACTGAAATTTGAAATAGAAAAGTGGATGAATACAATTCCTGCCAGAATGCAGCGGATAGTCAGAATGAAATATTTTGAAAGAAAAACGTGGGAGGAAGTGTCTGTTCATATGGGGAGAAATACTACAGCTGATAGCGTGAGAAAAGAATTTTGCAGGTTTATAGAAAAAAAATAAAAGTTTGTCCGTTTTGTCCGCATTGTCCGTTTTTTCTGTGGTAATATATAAAATGAAGTTAGTGTAACAAAAACAAATCCCCTAATACATTTTGTAGAAATACCTGATTGCAGATGCGATTAGGTGTTTTTAACATTACCTATAGGTAATATAGTAAAATGCTGGAATTTAAGGTATAATGTAGAAAAATGTATTGGGGGGATTTTATATGGGCTATGTTATTACAGGCAATGTAATTAAACAGCTAGAAAGTTTTTGTATACCAGAAATCAGCGAAACTGTAAATTTTTGGATGATACGATCTAAAAGTGGGTATTTTTATTATGAATATATAAAAGAGGGATTTATTGCATTAGGATGGAATTTTATTGACCAATCAACAGCAATTAATAGTGAGACGCTTGAAATCTTGAAGGATGGAATAAAGGATCGTTATGGCGATAAAAGACCCATGTATGCTATTAATAAATGTAATAAATTTATAGTAGACATGAAAGAAGGGGACTATGTTATAATTCCAGATATAGGTAGTACTAAAGTTGCAATTTGCATAGTAGGGGAATATTATGAAAAGGAAGTAGATTATAAAAAAGAAATCGAAATTATACATAAAATTGAGAACCGGGAATTTGAGATAAATCAGATAGAATGCCCATATAAAAAACGGAGAAAAATACAGGTGCTTTTGGAAGTATCTACAAAAAGAATTGGGCATAATATCTTAAAAGCATTGACATCATACCATGGTTTAAGTGATATGAAAGACTATGCATATGATATTTTGAATTGTGTATATGATTGTTATAGTTATAATGGAGATGTGGTTTTTTCTTTGAATGTAGGGAAAGAGGAACCAATCAGACCGAGAGAAGTAGCAAAGCTTATGTATGGAATAACAGGCTTTTTCGGATCGGTAGTAGATGAAGAAATATTATCAACTTCTTTAAATCTGAATTCCCCAGGAAAAGTAGTCATTTTTTTAAAGAAAGGATTTTCTTCTTTAAAAAAGAAAGTGCTACCGTTGGTAGGTATTTATATTGCTATTGTAGGAGGCTCAGGCTTGGGCTTTGAGTTTCCAGGAATAGTTGGTTTTATTAAAGAGGCACAAACAATAAAAATTGAATATGAAAAGGAAAAAGCCGAACTAGATAGTATGCAATTAGAAAATTATCAAAAGGCTCTTGAATTGATAAAGGAAGCTGAGGATGAGGGAGTAGATATAAAGGAAGCACTGCAAGGATTGGAAACATTAGAAGATCTAAATCAAATACTTCGATTTGAAAGCAACAAGAAATTTGCATCAGAGCAAATTGTAAAAACTGATAAGGAGTGATGTGCCTTGTTATTTTTCATAATATCCTTAATTACTTGGAGCGCTATTTCATTTAAACTGGCAGACAATATTTGGGGAGAAGAAAGATTATTTTCAAATATGAAAAGCGCAATACTGACTTATGTAATAAGTATTTTTATTGCGATAGTAATGACAATAGTGGTATACTGGTTGATAATTTATTTGAGAGGAAAGGGAATATAAGAGATAGCTCTTCGGCTGTCTCTTTTCCTTTCCCCAAAACAAACGAATGAGAGGTGGTGGTCGTGTCAAGGAAGCCGGATAAACGGATAGAGCAGGCGAAGAAATTATACCTGAAAGGCTTGAAATTAATAGATATATCCAAGCAGCTCAACCTGCCGGAAGGAACAGTCCGAAGGTGGAAGAGCACCTATAAATGGGATAACGAACGTTCGGATAAGGAAAGCGAACGTTCGGATAAAAATAAAGGCGCCCAGCCGGGCAATAAGAATGCTTCCGGTCACGGTGCCCCAGATAAGAACAGCAACGCAGAAAAGCATGGTCTTTTCCGGAAATACCTTCCGGAGGAGACCTTTTCAATTATAGAGGAAATGCCGTCTGACCCGTTAGACGTCCTCTGGGACCAGATACAGATTGCCTATGCTGCTATCATTCGGGCGCAACAGATCATGTATGTGAAGGATAAGGAGGATAAGACCATTGAAAGAGTAGCGAAACAGAATGGAAACGTCATTGGCGAGAAATGGGAAGTACAGCAGGCGTGGGATAAGCATGCGAACTTCCTTAAATCCCAGGCACGTGCACAGAGCGAGCTCCGAAGCATGGTTAAGCAGTATGATGAACTGCTGCATAAGAACTGGGGGCTTGCTACAGAAGAGCAGAGGGCACGCATCAAAAAACTGGAAGCAGAAACAGAGCGGATATGCCGCAGCGGTGACACAGAAAACGGTGACGATGGAGTGGAAATCATAAACGATGTCTAAGAAAAAAAGACAGGTTAAAATTTCGGAAATCATAATCCCGAAATACAAAGAGATATTCAATAACAAATCCTGCAAGCACATCATCCTGACATCAGGGCGCGCCGGCACGAAATCCAGCTTTGCCGCCATACGTGCAGATTATCAGATTGTATCTGATGCATCCGGTTCCGTGGTAGTCCTGCGCAAGCACCACAATAAGTTGAGGAAGACGGTATATAAAGAAATGCTCCGCGGAATCAACCGTCTGGGGATTCCGAAGAACAGATTCAGGATTACAAAGTCTCCCATGGAGATCACATATAAGAAATACGGCACCACCATCTATTTTTCGGGGTCAGACGGCATTGACGATACCAAGGGCATCATTGACGAAGACAGACCGATTAAACTCGTAGTCATAGACGAATTGACCGAATTTTTCGATGACGGGGATGGAGAAAATGAGCTTGCGAACATAGAAGCGACCTTCGTAAGAGGGAATAAAGGCGGATTCCAGATGATCTACCTGTATAATCCTCCAAAGAACCCTAACGCCCCTGTAAACCAGTGGTGCAGGAAGATGGAGAAGCGCTCCGACTGCATGCATATCCATACAGACTACAGGGATGTGCCTGAGAAATGGCTTGGAGCCGATCTGATTGATTCCGCCGAAAAGATGAAACAGACAGATGAAAAGATGTACCGCTGGGTATGGCTTGGTCAGTCTGTTGGCGTGGATGAACTGATCTATTACATGTTCTCTGAAAAATGCAAGAAAAAACCAGAAGCTGGAAGACGGTATGAAATTGTTATCATAGGCGGTGACTATGGTCAGCATAATGCAACGACTTATCAGGCATTCGGGGTGGATGAATACCGGATGCAGATCACCGGACTAGCAGAATACTATCACAGCGGCGCAAAGACAGGAAAACAGAAGAGCCCGTCAATATACGCGGAAGACCTTGTTACTTTCATGGATGAAATCCATGAGCAGTATGAGACAAAGGTCTTTTATGTTTATATGGATCCATCTGCGGAAGGATTGCAGGAAGAGGCGCGGCGTATTAGCAGAACCTTGGATTATGCAGTGTACATAAGGGATGCTGAAAATGATGTAGCATTAGGTATCAGTCGGGTTCAGAAAGCACTTGCATACGGAATATTGACGGTATCGCCCACACAGGGAGAAGCAGTTGATGAATTTGGATTATATGAGTATGACAAGAAATCCATAGAAAAAGGAAAGGAAGTCCCTGTTAAAGAAAATGATCATTGCATGGATGGGATCAGGTATATGTGCATGGGTGCATGGAGATGGATCAAGAGATGGCTCCCGGCAGAGGTGGAGAAACAGGAAGAGCTTGAAAGCGTCATAGATAAGGAGATAGATCAAGATGAATATACATAACTATTTTCATAAGAAAGGCATAAATACTGTTGACGCTTCTTTTTATAGAAAGATAGAAGAGTGGAAAAGCTGGTATAATGGAAACGTCCGTAATTTTTCCTTCTACAGGGTATATTCAGGGCAGGGCACCTATACCAGAAGGAAACGGAAGAGCCTTGGAATGGCAAAGAAACTTTCGGAAGATATCGCCGATCTGCTTTTGAATGAAAGGGTAAAGATAACCTTATCCGACGAAAGAACAGGGGATTTTGTTGCGAAGGTGTTGGAAAGCAACAATTTCCTTGTATTAGGCAATGAGTATCAGGAAAGAAAAGCGTATACGGGTACAGTGGCATACGTGCCTTATCTGACGGATATCGATATGGCGGATGATGGCACCATTATTTCCGGCAGAATCAAGATCAACTATATCAGTGCATCCAATATCTATCCTGTGAGCTGGAGCAATGGGAAGATAACGGAATGCATTTTTACTTTTGTGCACACCGTAAAACGGAAAAAGTACGTTCAGATACAGTTCCACAAGCTGGAAGGGAAGCAGTATGTGATTGAGAATACGATTCTTGAGATTTCGAAAGGGAACGGGGAAGGAAGAGAACTGCTTTTGCAGGAATGGAAGAAACTTAAGCCATTTAAAGAACTTATCCCCAGAGTTGAGACAGGCTCTTTAGAACCGCAGTTTGTCATAGACCGGCTCAATATTGTGAATGATGCGGATTACGACGAAAGCAACCCGATGGGGATAGCGATCTTTGCAAATTCCCTTGACGTGCTGAAAAAGATAGATACGGAATTTGACTCTTACAGCAATGAGTTTGAACTTGGAAAGAAGCGTATCTTCGTTGCGCCTGAAATGGTACAGAATAAGGACGGTTCACCTGCATTTGACCCGGAAGATACCATATTTTATAAACTCCCTGATGAATATGCAGAAAAGAAAGACGGTAAATCCATTATAGATATAGATATGCAGATACGTGCAGAAGAGCACAGCAAGGCTATTAATGACGATCTGAATTATCTGTCTTTGAAATGTGGTTTTGGGACGCACAAATATCGTTTTGAGAATGGAAATGTCAAAACTGCAACAGAAGTGATATCTGAAAATTCAGACATGTACCGTATGATTCAGAAACATGAAATTATTTTGAATGAAGTCATACAACAGCTGATAAAAATAATTATCCGGCTGGGAATTGTAATTGGAGAACCATTGTCAGAAGAGGCAACAGCCACGATAGATTTTGATGATTCGATTATTGAGGATAAAAAAGCAGAGCGAGACCGAGACCGTCAGGACGTTGCAATGAATGCTATGCCTTTATGGGAGTACAGAGCAAAATGGTACAGTGAGACAGAAGAACAGGCGAAGGAAGCCGTTGGGCAGACAGCAGAGGTGATTGAGTGACACATGGGGAACTTGAAAGACTTGGTCTTCCATCCACGGTGCCCTTTTCAGAACTGGAAATGCGTATAATGGAAGATATCGTGCGCCGGATAAAAGTCAACGGTTTTTCCACTGCATCGGCTGACTGGCAGATTACCAGACTGCAGCAGTTGGGAGAATCAGAAGAGGATATAAAGAAATGGATCCAGGAAGCGCTTGCTGTTTCTGATGCGGAGATAGAGAGAATATTCTCTGATGAAGTGTATAAACAGTATATGGGGCACAGAAGGGGATTTACCCTGTTTGGTATGGAGCAGATACCCTTTGAAGAGAATGTCGAACTACAGAGCCTTATAGATGCTGTCCAGAAACAGACAGCAGGTACCTTCCGTGATATCACAGGTTCCCTTGGATTCGTAAGACAGTCGGCTTCTGGGCATATGACAGCGGTAGGGCTCTCACAGTTCTACAGGGAAACGCTGGATGCGGCTATGTATGATATACATTCAGGGACTTTTGATTATAACAGGGTGCTGACAAGGACCATCAATGATATGACAAAGAGCGGTCTGCGCTGGATAGATTATGAAAGCGGATATCATAGCCGGGTAGATGTGGCAGCGCGCCGGGCGGTAATGACTGGATTCCGACAGGTGCAGGGGAAGATCAATGAGCAGGTGGCAGGTCAGCTTGGAACTGAGTCCTATGAGGTCACATATCATGTAGGAGCCCGTCCCACCCATCAGGTATGGCAGGGGCGTGTATGGACCATGCGCCAGCTGCGGGATATCTGCGGACTGGGAACCGTTACAGGATTAAACGGAGCCAACTGCTATCATGACTATCTGCCCTTCATACCGGGTGTTTCTGAGCGGACCTATACAGATGAACAGCTGGAGCAGATGATGCAGGAAGAGAACACTCCGAAGGTCTATAATGGCAGGGAATACACTACCTACGAGGCTTTACAGCAGCAGAGAAAAATGGAAACAGCCATGCGGAAGACCAGACAGGATATAAGGCTCATGGAAAAAGGAGATGCAGATGGCACAGATATCATCATAAAGAGGGGGCGCTATGCCGGGCAGATGCAGACCTACAGAGAATTTTCTGAAACAATGCATCTTCCGCAGCAGATAGGCAGGGTATATCAGGATGGATTGCGTGGACGATTTTCACTGACCAAAACGGAAGGAAAATACTTTGAAGATTTACAGAAGGATGCTATAATTATAAAAGAAATAAAAGGCATCGGCATAAAAGGGGAAGTAAATCTTCATCCATCGGTACCAGATTTAAATGGACTTTTATTTGATGATATACATATCAATAAAGAAAGGTTGCATAATGTAACTGAGGATGAAGCAAGGAACTATATCAACAATGCCGTATTTACGACTACCAGATGGAATGGAAAGTATACAGATTATTTCAGCGTAGATGGTGCTGCTTACGTAGATAATGACAGTAACTTAATAAGAACTGCATTTAAGAAAGAGCAGTATGATGATCGGATAAAAGCAGCTATGGAGGTGATAGCAAATGCCAGAAAATGATTTTGTCATGTGTCCGCTGGTAAATCGAATGATTCAAAGTATTGATTGTATGGAAAATTCAGATGCAGTTGATGGGATATTGAAAAAGGATAGTATTCCAGAAGAATATAAGGAACTTCAAAATTGGGAAGAGACTTGTAAAAATTGTAAATGGCATAATTACTGATACCACCCGTCAAAAGGCAGGTGGTATATTTATGCCCTGAAATATGGCGGTATCAGCACGGATTTAAGGAGGTGGCAAGGTGATAGAGGTAAAGGTAAGTGAACATGGAATACATATGAATGGTCATGCCGGCTACAGCAAGAATGGCGCTGATATAGTATGTGCCGCAGTTTCTGCATTGACATGCAATCTGATCCATTCCATGGAATCGCTGACAAACAATCAGATCAGAGCCGACACGCAGAGCGGAACGGCAACTATAGAATGGGAAAAACTCTCTGATACGGGAAAACTGCTGGTAGATGCATGGTTCCTGGGACTGACAGAGATCAACAGAGAATACAACTGTATAAATTTTGTATGAAAGACCTGCAGAGGGGCTTTTTATTATGCAATTTGAAAGAAAGGGCAAAAAAGATGAAAAAGAAAGTGGTAATGAATCTTCGTCTGTTTGATGGCGGTGACGGCGGTCAGCAGACAGATGCAGGAGGCGATAAGGGAGGTGTCTCAAAGTCCGGTGGGACATTTACTTATGAGCAGCTTGACGAAATCGCAATGTCACGTGCTAAGACTGCGGAGGAAACAGCGGTAAGGAATTTCCTCCAGAAGCAGGGAATGAGCGAGGAAGAGGCTAATGCAGCATTCCAGCAGTACAAAGACCAGAAGCTGAAGAGCAAGCCGGATATCTCAAGTATTGAACAGGAGCGCGACGATTACAAAAAGCAGCTTGAGCAGATGCAGAATGAAAAAGTCCTGACCAGTAAAGGGGTAAGGGCGGAAGACCTTGATTATGTGATGTTCAAGGTCAGCAAAATGGTTGACGATAAGACCGATTTCGCAAAAGCAGCTGAAAAGTTCCTTAAGGAAAATCCGCGGTATGCAGGAAAGGGCGTTTACCGTGCGGTCATGTCAACTGAAACAGAAGCAAATGGCACTGGCGGAAGCATGAACAATTCCATCAATGATGCTATTAGGGCAGCCGCCAGAAGATAAAGGAGGATGAAGAAAAATGAAAAGAAAAAGAATGGATTTAAGACTATTTGACGGGACTTCAATTATTGACCGCAGTGGAGCAGAGTCACTGATTCCTACGCAGGAATCGAACGAGATTATACAGGGAGTGGTGACACAGTCCGCGGTTCTTTCAAGAGGGCGCAAGCTCCCTAACATGACTTCACGGCAGTACAAAATGCCTGTATTGGATATGCTTCCTATCTCTTATTTCGTAAACGGGGATACAGGTCAGAAACAGACTACAACCATGGCATGGGATAAGAAGTTCATTATTGCGGAAGAAATCGCGGTCATTGTCCCGATTCCAGAGGCAGTGATTGATGATGCTGCTTATGATATCTGGGGAGAAATCAGACCAAGGATTGTGGAGGCATTTGGAAAAACGATTGACGGTGCAGTCCTGTTTGGAACAGAAAAGCCTGCATCATGGAGGGAGTGTGTTGTAAAAACTGCAACGGATGCTGGTTCCGTAGTGACTTTAGCCTCAAGCGATAACCTGTATGACAAGATTATGGGTGAGGACGGAGTCATTGCAAAGGTAGAGAGCTCTGGGTATTTCGTAAACGGACATATGGCGGATATCTCCATGAGGGCTAAACTGCGCGGTTTAAGGGACACTACCGGACAGCCTATTTTTAAGTCCGATATGCAGAACGGCACATCTTATTCGCTTGATGGATCTGCAATGAACTTCCCTAACAATGGAGCTTTTGACAAATCCAAGGCACTGATGATTTCTGGTGATTTCAGTCAGCTTGTGTATGCAATCAGGCAGGATATCACCTTCAAGCTGTTTACAGAAGGTGTGGTGCAGAATCCCGATAAGTCCATTGCCTACAATCTGATGCAGAATGATATGGTAGCGCTTAGAGCAGTGATGCGTCTGGGCTGGGAAATTCCTAATCCCATCAACTCCCTACAGAAGGATAAGAAAAAGAGATGCCCGTTCTCTGTATTGAAGCAGGGAACTGCATCCGTGACCAATCCATCCGGGCAGGAGTAAGGCGGCGGTCATATGTATGCTGACTATGAATACTACACCAAAGGGTATCTGCTGGGGAAGCCCCCGGCAGTGCCAGAGGATGATTTTCCTTATTGGGAAAAACAGGCAGGCATTGAAATAGATGCCCGTACCTTTAACAGACTGAAAGCGGATGGAAGCCTTGTCACAGATGCTGTGAGGGATTGTACCTGTGCTATTGCAGAGCTTTTGTATAAGGCAGATAAGATTTCAGATCAGAATCTGCAAGAAGGAGCAGCAGGCGCCCTTGTGTCCTACTCAAATGATGGTGAGAGTGCAACTTTCAATTTGAAAGAATCTGTCTATACAGAAAGCGGCAAAAAAAGAGAAATACAGAATCTGATATACAGATACCTGCATGCAACGGGGCTTTTATATGCCGGAGGAATACGCTATGAATCCTAATTATATCCATACGATCACCCTGTACAACAAAATCCGGGCAGAGGATGCGGAAGATAAGAAAGAGCGCTGGATAAGGACGGTTTTTACAGACTGTTTCTTCAAGTCGAGTATAAAGACAACATTCAGTGACAAGCAGGCAAGCGCTTCCAATACCTATGTTGTGAGAATACCGCAGGATGAAAGATACCTTCCTTATTCGGAGTTCACCAAGTCCCCGGAAGGGCATTTCACCGTGTCCATTGATGATGTCGTGATTATGGGAGAGTGCAGCGAGGAAATAACAGGGAACATGGGGAGCACAGCAGTACAGGTCTTGAACAGACATAAACCGGATGCATTTAAAGTCACTGCTTTTTCAGACAATACGTCCCATCGGATGGGGAAACATTACAGGCTGGGGGGATAATATGAGGATTGATTTTGAATGGAAAAAACCGTTGCCCCAGATTGTAAAAGAAAAGATTAATTCAGATGTGATATTGTTTACTGCAAATGAGTGCAGGCGGCATATGACTAAATATGTTCCGGCTCAAATCCTTGTTCTGTCCCAAGATGCGAGCATATATGAAGAAAACGGTATCGGGATTGTAGAATACAGGTCTCCATATGCACATTATCAGTGGGAAGGAGAATTGTACGTATCATCTATTACTGGAAGCCCTTTTGCAGCCGAAGGGGAACATAAAGTGCCTACAGGCATTCCGCTAGAGCAGCAAGGGTTTAAACATCCTCTTGCAACGTCACATTGGGACACAGCAATGTGGGTAGCTGATGGTCAGAAGGTTGTAAATGCTGTGCAAAGATTTATAGACAGGGGGTCAAAATGATAAAACATGATGCAATGAAGGCTTTCTTTGAGCCGAAGGTAAAAGAACTTGCAGGGAGCATATTGAATTTCAATTTTTCGCCCGAATCCCCAGACAGTTTTTCTTTCGTGACGAATTACTCTGATCATGTAAGAAAGAAATATGTAAGGGTGGGGGCTGAAAAGGAATATGCTTTTTCCATCATTATTACGAAAGAGTATTCTACCAGTGCAGATGATCTTAATCTTGAGGCTATGAACTTTGCACAGGCATTTATGGACTGGATTGACGGACAGGACAGGTTAAAGAACTATCCAGATTTTCCAGATAACTGTGAGATTAGGAAGATGGAGGTCTTACAGAACATGCCTAATCTGGCAGGTACGAATGTAACGGCAGGGCTTGCAAGGTACATGATACAGTGCAGGCTCGTTTATTTTGAAAAGGAGAGCAGATAATGAAGCTAAACGAACTGATGCAGGGCTACAAGCCCGACCCGGCATATGTAGGCTGGGTGACCAATGACGATTATGTGTTTGCGATTGATACGGCACCGGACAAATCCACCGCTGTTTCGGACTATGAAGTTGTGGAAATGGGGATTACAGGTCTTGATGCACAGCTCAATCCGGTGACACAGGACAAACAGTATATCCGTGCAGGACAAACTACCATGAAGACAGGCACACAGCGTTCCTTCAAGGTGGCTGGTGACAGATACATTGGCGATCCGGCACAGGATTACTGCCTGTCGCATAAAAGCAAGTATGGCACAGGCAATGGAGTCGTGACCAACTATGTGTACTTCAATATCTTAAATGGCAAAGGCGAGAAAGGACAGGTCTCTATTGTTGTAAATAGTGACGGTTCCGGCAATGCTGGTGAATCATCTGCGATAGATATCGAATTTAAGAAGATCGGAGCCATGCCGGTAGAATATACTTATGAGAGCACAGCGACAGAGGAAACGGAAGGCGGTACCGGCACGTCAGAAGAGGAGGAAAGCAATGCAGGTTAATGGAAAAGAAGTCGATTTTAAGATCAGCAGGCTGGAAGATGCTTCCAAGTTTGAATTAGCCCTCCAGCATATGCAGAAAACCGAAAAGGGGATACAGGAGTGCGCTAAAAAGGGAGAACCCTTATCCAAAATCATCAAAATGACAATCGATATGTTTGACTCTTTCTTTTCTGAAATGGGGATGAAAGAGGTCCTTGACGGGTGCAAGGATCTGGAAGAGGCAAAAGGGGCTTATCTGGAATTTTTAAGGGAAATCTCCAAGCAGAAAAAGAGCGTCCTCACATTTACCCTTGATGATATCAAATGATAGAGTCCATCATATTTGATAAACTGCCGGACAAGGTATTGATTCATGGTGTGGAACACAAGATCAATTATGGATATCGCGCCATTATGGCGATCGAAATAGAGATGTTCAGTGACAACAATGATGAGCAGAAGCTCCTTAATGCTCTGAACATTTTCTATTTCCAAGACATCCCGTCAGACTGGGACGAAGCGATCAGATATATGCTGTGGTTCCACAGATGCGGAAAAGAAGAAAAGCAGGGTAACGGTGGCAGCCATGCAAAAGCAAAGAGAGGGTATTGTTTCAAGCAGGATGCACCGCTTATCTATGCCGCATTCCTACAGCAGTATCATATAAATTTAAGGAATACGCCCAGCAATGCTCTTCACTGGTGGGAGTTTTCTGCGCTGTTTGAGTGTCTGGATGAAAACGTGAAGATGGCAAGAGTGATGTACTGGCGTACATGTGACATTGGAAGCCTCTCAAAGCAGGAAAAGAAGTTTGTTAAGAAAATGAGGGCTGTCTATATGCTGGAAGAACCGGACGGCGATTTAGATGGAAAGGCAAGGCTGATAAGACGGAATGCTGATATGAAGGAATATGTAAGGAGCAGGATGGTGGGCAGGAAGTAGGTGCAAAATCGCAAAAATGATTAAGATTGTCGAACATTTGAATATATGCTATTATAGCCGTAGAAGCAATCGTGTTGCAAGGTGGTAGCCTCCCTAACTTGAAAGAGAAGGGAGGTGGTGCATATGAGTACTTACGAGGTTTTAACACTGTTAATTCTTTTCGGAACGTTTCTTGTTGCGCTGCTTGCCTACATAGATAGGAACAACAAGCGAAAATAAATAAGCCTACCTTGTACTTGGCAGTCAGGTAGGCTTATCGTATAAGCAAATCCGGGAGGTCAACCACTTTGTGGGCGGTTGCTTCCTTCTTATATCTATAATATAACATATGGAATTGACACATTCAAGTGAAATTAATTATAGAATGCATGCAAAAAAGGACGTTTAGAAATAAGCGTTCTTTTTTAGTGCGCAAAAGGAAGGTGGTTCAAATTGAAAAAATAGTATGCAGGAAATGCGGTCAGACGCTGCTGAAAGCAGAGTACGTTAGAGGGGAAATAAAGTGCCCTAGATGTAAACAGATTAACAAGCTGAATTTAAACGTGAAGGAGTACAAAGGCAAGAGCCAATAGGCTGCACCGTAGAGTAGCAGCGCGTGCCTACTTTGTCAATTTTTTTGATGCGGTAGGTGGATTATGGCTAATGATGGACATGTAAAAATTGGGACTATACTTGATAAATCAGGACTGCAAAATGGTCTTTCAGAATTAGGTAATTTTGCTAAAAAAGGTTTTGCGGCAATATCCGTTGCGGTAGGTGCTGCATCTACAGCGGTCACAGCGCTTGGTACATCTGCTATTAAAAGTTATGCCGAATATGAACAGCTGGTTGGAGGCATCGAAACATTATTTGGCGCTGGCGGGGAATCACTAGCAGAATATGCTGCTCAAGCCGGTAAGTCTGTATCAGAAGTAAGAGATGAGTATGAGAAACTCATGGAATCGCAGGAACTTGCGCTTGAAAATGCAAGTGAAGCATATCGGACTGCGGGGATGTCGGCAAATGAGTATATGGAAACCATTACTGGCTTTGCCGCTTCTTTAAAACAGAGTACCCAAAACGAATTAGAGGCAGCAAGAGTAGCAGATCAGGCGGTCATTGATATGGCTGACAATGCAAATAAAATGGGCACGAGTATGGAGTCCATACAGAATGCGTATCAGGGGTTTGCAAAGCAGAATTACACAATGCTTGACAACCTAAAACTTGGTTATGGTGGAACCAAGGAAGAGATGGCACGTCTGCTTGAAGACGCTGAAAAGATATCTGGCATTAAGTATGATATTAGCAATCTGCGGGACGTTTATTCTGCAATTCATGTTATTCAGACGGAATTGGGTATTACGGGAACGACCGCAAAAGAAGCAAGCAGTACAATTGAAGGAAGCATGAATGCTGCGAAAGCAGCGTGGTCAAATCTGGTAGTCGGAATTGCGGATGATACGCAGGATTTTGGCACACTTACAGAGAATTTCGTTGAAAGTGTTATTACAGCAGCTGACAATCTGCTCCCAAGAATAGAGACTTCCATTAATGGGATTGGAACATTGGTTGAAGAACTTCTTCCGGAAATTGTAGGCAGGGTGCCGGATATTATGGGGGAGGTTCTGCCTGAACTGGTACAGTCGGGAATCAACCTAGTAGATTCACTGGTAGTCGGAATGGAGGAAAACCTTCCGCAGATAGCATCTATAGGAATGGAAATCTTGTCTAGTCTGGCTACTGGAATACTGACTATTTCAGAATCACTGTTTTCTCTTGGATCTGGTATCTTAGGGAACATCATAAACGGTTTTATACAGAATTTACCGCTATTAGTCAGTGAAGGAAACAAGCTGATAGGCAGTATTACGGAATCAGTGACGTCTAATCTGCCAAATGTCATAGAGGCAGGCGTCCAGATTGTGACCAGTCTTGTGACGGGATTCGCTCAGATGCTTCCCGAACTGCTGAACGCCGCTGTAGAAGGAATCATTTCCTTAGCAATGGCACTGACTGACCCGAATAACCTGACCAATATCATAGAATCAGGCATAACGCTGCTTACCAGTTTAGTGACCGGCATCATGGATGCATTGCCTAAGCTGATTGAAGCAGCTCCGACGATCTTGGCGAATTTGGTCAGCGCAATTGTAGCAAATCTCCCCAGACTTATTGTAGCCGCAGTCGAGATCATGCGCAGTCTGGCAAAGGGAATGCTGAATGCAATTGCAGAACTGCTGAAAACCGTCCCTAAGATATATACAGAACTTAGGGACAAATTTAAGAATATCGACTGGGGAAGCATTGGAAAGAACCTTATCGAAGGCATCAAAAAGGGAATCAGTGAAAAAGCTGCTTCCCTTGTGGAGGGTGCCCTTGATGCCGCAAGGAGTGCCGTCAATGCGGTAAAGGACTGGCTGGGAATCGCATCCCCCTCAAAGCTGGCGCGTGATCTCATTGGAAAGAACCTGATTGCCGGTGTAGGCGTCGGGATTGAAGATGAAACGCCTGATCTTGTGAAGAAATCTGTAAATTCAGCTCATAAGACAGTAGAGAGCATGCAGGGGGCGATTGCGGAGAAAAGCGGAACGATTGCTGCTGACGTCGGTTACAGACTGCATGTGGATCCGGAAGGAAGGAATACCCCCAGTGAGACGAAAGTTATTCTTGAAAAAGGCAGCATAACAGGTGACGTGTCCATGGATGGGGTAAAGGTCGGTGAGCTGGTAGCGCCTACCGTGGATATAGAGATTGAAAAGGCAAGAAAGGAAAGTGAGAGATGATTAATGTATTGATTGACAGCATAAGGACTTATGATGACTGGAAGCTGATGCTTGAGAATATCCATATCTCTTTTCCTAAACCCAAGCTGGAGCTGGTTGACATTCCGGGGATGAATGGAGCAATTGACCTCACAGAGGCAAATGGTCCTGTATGTTATGAGAACAGGACCATAACACTTACTTTTTCCCTGGATACGGACTACGCGCAATGGCATAACCTGTCAAGCCAAATAGCAGGGGAACTGCATGGGAAACAGAAGAAATGCATCCTGCCAGACGACCTTAGTTTCTACTATATTGGCAGGTTCCAGCTTGAGAGTATTAAAGAAAATGATGTGATAACGGATATCACGATTACGGGTGATGTGGAACCATATAAGATGGAAAGGCAGTCGAGCCTTGAACCATGGAAATGGGATCCATTTTCTTTCGTGAATGGAGTCATAAGGAATTATGGGAATGTCACGGTAAGCAGTACAGGAAGCATCAACATCATAGGGCTTGGAAAGCCGGTAGTGCCAATCATCATTGTTGACAGGGATATGACGGTTACATTTGAAGGACAGACCTATCAGCTGAAAGCTGGCACAAATATTGAATATGATATAGTCACCAGCGCCGGCGATAACATTCTGACCTTCACCGGAAACGGGGAGGTATCCATTGATTACAGGGGAGGGATGCTGTGATGTACAGGGTAACAGTAGTGACGGACGGGAAAGAATATCCGCTTTTAAATAAATATCTGAAACTGCAGTCCCCTTCCTTGAAGGAAGTGGCAGGAAATTCTCCCGGATATCTCAAATTTGGGATTTCCCCGGAACATCCCCATTATGATAAGATAGTTCCCCTTTGTTCAGAACTGTATGTATATGAAAACGGGGTTGAACTATTCCGCGGCAGGAGTATCACTGCCCAGGAGGATTTCTACAGGACAAACAAGATCACGTGTGAATCAGATCTTGCCTATCTGTGTGACAGCATCATGCGACCCTATGACTTTCAGGGAGGAATAACAGATTTCCTCAAAAGAGTCCTGAATAACCATAATTCGCAGGTGGAAACAAAAAAGAGATTCCAGGTGGGAAGGGTTAATGTGGTAGACAGCAATAATTATATTCACAGGAGCAGCATCTACTACTCTAATTCGCTGGACTGTCTGAGAGAAAAACTTGTCAATACGCATGGAGGATATTTAAGGACCAGATATGAAGACGGAATAAGGTATCTTGATTATGTCACGGACGCCGGCGGGGTAAACAGGCAGGTGATACGTTATGGGGTCAATCTGGCGGATTATGAAAAGAACAGGGACGCTACAACATTGTTCACTGCACTGATACCCACAGGGGCAGATATGGAAATTACACTTCCTGATGGAAATCTGGGAACAGAAACAGTGACCATCAGCAGCGTGAACGGTGGAAAAGATTATATATATGACCAGGATGCAGTCAATCAGTATGGATGGATATTCCGGCAGGTGAAGTGGGAAGATGTGACGATTCCCACCAATCTGCTGGCTAAGGCTAAAGCATATCTTACAAAATCCCTATATCTGACGGATATATTGAAACTCACTGCTGTTGACCTTGCAGATATGGGAATCAGTATAGACAGGATGAAGACAGGATTTTGGACATGGGTAAAATCTAAACCACATGGAATAGATGTACTGTACTTGCTTGAAGAGAGAACAAGGTATCTGCAGGAGCCGGGAAAAGGAAGCATTTCACTTGGTGGAACAATAGCTTCTCTGTCTGGTTCGACTGCAAGGAAACAAGTAGACCTTAATGCATACATCCAGCAGGTTGCTCAATCAGCAAGCCGTGAAA
This sequence comes from Lachnospiraceae bacterium, assembly GCA_029054245.1. Taxonomy (GTDB): domain Bacteria; phylum Bacillota; class Clostridia; order Lachnospirales; family Lachnospiraceae; genus Suilimivivens. The sequence goes on from JAIDFQ010000055.1 coordinate 78,206, forward strand.
TCAACCGGAAGGTAGAAAATGCCACGGAACTTATTACTGGCGGACTTGGTGGATACATAGTAATTGGACGTGCTGCAGACGGACACCCGGAAGAATTTCTTGTTATGGATGCGCCTACAAAGGAAACAGCAACAAATGTAATCCGGTTGAATAAAAACGGTCTGGGATTTTCCACTACGGGCTACAACGGAATATACCGTAATGCATGGACCATTGACGGTAACCTTGTAGCCGATTTCGTCACCACAGGAACCATGCTTGCCGACCGCATCAGGGGAGGCACGTTTGAGGTGGGAGGCTCCGGTCTTGGGAAAGGCGGTTCTATCATATTACGCGACAGGTCGGACCGTCTGATGATCAGGATAGATATAGATGGATTGAAAATCTTTGATGCCAGTGGAAATCTTAGTACATCAGCTGACAAGAATGGTATGAACATTTATAGAGGCATGCTTGCGAATTATGCGCAAAATGGCGAAGACAGGGCGACCGTGACAGATGGGTCATTCAAAGTATGGAAAGGGTCCAGTAAGGACCCAATTTTTTATGCTGGTGATGGGGGATGGGAAGATCTGGGTCACGCAGGCTCCGGTCTAATCATCCTCCATGGCTTAAAAGGGGTTATTCTTGATGCTTCCACGGGGGACGTATCCGGGCAGGGCAGTGTAAGGGCAGGAAACAAGGTGATATCCGCTGGCGATATGGAATGTAACGGCAGTTTGGATTGTAAAAAGAATGGAATATTTCACTCTAATATAGAAGTAAGTGGAAACATATTTAATTCAGGGACTTCTTTTTCAGATCTGGCGACCGGGGTATCAGATTTGGTGACCAGGGTATCAGCACTGGAAAAGAAAGCAGGAGGCTAAAAATGGCAGATATATCAAAAGAGATCAATGATTTCAGGGATGCAATATACGGCGAGGAAGTACGTGGAAGCATGATATCCCTTGCAGAGAAGTTAAATAAGGAAGTGGAGACGAATACAGGGAATGTAGATGCAGCGGTAAAGCAGACGAATACAGCCACACAGGAGGCAATCAGTGCGGCCAGGGATGCGAGGGCGGCGGAAGCAGCAGCGCTGGAAGCGGAAGCACAGGCAGGTACAGCAGCACGAAATGCCGTGAACATAGCAAATGAGGTGCAGAGAAGACTTGATGATGGTGAGCTGACCGGACCACAGGGACCGCAGGGCGAACAGGGAATACAGGGTCCACAGGGACCGGCAGGACCAGCAGGTCCGCAGGGAGAAAAAGGAGAAAAAGGAGATACAGGTCCACAGGGACCGTCAGGAGTGACCGCTCCTTCATCCGGTATGTTTTCCTTATATCTTGACTCGGAAACCGGAAACTTATACGCAGAATACCCAGATGGAGAGGCACCCCCTTATTTTGAATATGATTCAGAAACCGGGAACTTATACTATATAACAGATAATGGAGGTATGTAAGATGGGAAGGATATTGATTGGAAATATTAAAGGACCGGCAGGACCAGTAGGACCACAAGGAGAACGTGGAATACAGGGACCGGCAGGACCAGTAGGTCCGCAGGGAGAAAAAGGAGATACAGGAGCCACGGGACCACAGGGTAAAACTGGAGCGACAGGACCACAAGGACCAGCAGGACCAATGCCTCCGCTTACAGAAAACCTTCTTGCAACCGCTTCGGGGACTGCATTGGATGCAACCATGGGCAAACAACTTAAGGATGAACTCGATTCGCAAAACATTAGTTTTGCGAAGAGTATTGGTGATTTGAGCGCCAG
>JAIDFQ010000056.1 GCA_029054245.1 Lachnospiraceae bacterium
GTCGCCTGCGGCCTGCCGAACTTAATATTGTTTTCAATCGTATCCGCAAATAGATATACGTTCTGGAACACCATGCTGATCTGCTCCATCAGGGACTCCAGCGTGTATTCCCGCACATCCTTCCCGCCAATCTTAACGCTGCCGCTGTCCACATCCCAAAAGCGGGCGATTAGGTTGCAGAGGGTAGTCTTGCCAGAGCCGGAAGGCCCGATGACTGCCGTGGTAGTCCTGTCAGGGAGCATCATATCAATACCATGCAGGATTTCCTTGTTTTCATAGGAAAAATGCACATTATCAAATTCAATCCCATGGCTCTTTGGAGAAAACGCCTTTCCTTTCTCATCCATCTGCTCCATTTCCTCTGTCTGCAAAGTGCGGTCTATGCTTGCCGAGGCAAGGCGCAGCATGGACATTCCCATGCCGAACAATTTAATCTGCCCGAACACAAGGAAGGACATCACAATGCACATCAGCGCATTGGCAATAGACATCGTTTCATTTGCCCAGCAGAAAATTGATGTGAACATCATGGCAATCCCCGCAATCTGAAGCACCAGCTCCTGGAAGATTGTATAAGGCGTCATCAGCTTTTCCATGTCAAGGTTGCTCTTCCTGTTAAATTCCAAGGCATCCTGCGCCCTTTTATCTCCCCTGCCGCTTAAATTAAAGGATTTGACGATGCCCATCCCCTGCACATATTCCAAGACTGCAGAGGTGAGTGCCGTCTGCGACTTCTGTGCATTCGGCGCGATAGCCGCGGACTTTTTCTCCATGGACGAGACAATTAAGAAATATACGAAAATGCCTGCTGCAACGACCAGCCCCACGCGCCATTCGAATATCAGGATCATCGCTGTAAAGACAACCGTCCCGATCAGGCCGCCCATGATATCCACCAACACCATAGGGACCAGCATCTCAATATTCCCAAGCACCGTGGTGCATACGCCGGTCACTTCGCCAAGGCTGTTCTCGTTGAAGAATCCCATTGGCACGCCTTTTAAGAGATTGCCGATTTTAATCCTCTCATTTGCCGCCATGAAATACCCTGCGTGTGTCTGCTGATTCTTGGAAAAAGCAGTCGTCACCGCATTGCCGATAATGCTGACTGCCATAAATGCCAATGCCGTCCAAGCCGCATCATTTCCTGTGTTTCCCTGCGTCAGAGCCACGATTACAAAATAGATGGCGCTGACCTCCAGCATATGGAACACTGCATTTAAAAATTTTACCACTACGGATTTATTGATGTTTGCCCGCTCCACGCCGGCAAACCGCCATATTTTTCTGAATGCTTCTATCATGCCACATCACCGTCCTTTGCACCGATATGCGCCTGCCACATGGATTCATAGAGAGGGCAGGTCTTTCTTAATTCCTCATGTTTTCCGGCCGCTTCTATTCTGCCGTCCTTTACTACAACAATTTTATCTGCATCCTTAATGGTTGAAAGCCTGTGGGCGATCACGATCACCGTTTTGCGCCCCAGGGCGCCTTCCCGCCCTGACGGGCTCCCCTTGCCCCGTACCAGCTTTGCAATCGCTTTCTGGATGACTGCCTCATTTTCAGGGTCAATATACGCGGTGGCCTCATCCAGTATCACGATGGGCGCATCCTTTAGCATTGCCCTCGCTATGGCAATCCTCTGACGTTCACCGCCCGAAAGGTGTGCGCCGCCTCCGCCAACATTTGTTTCATATCCTTTTTCCAGGGAGCGGATAAAGGCATCGCACCCCGCAGCTTTGGCAGCCGCTTCCACTTCCTTATCTGATGCGGACAGCCTGCCCATGCGGATATTTTCCCGGACGCTCTCGTCAAACAGATAATTATCCTGGGATACAAATGCCACCTGGTCATAGAGCTGTTCCAGCGGGATCTTCTTTTCATCCACGCCGCCCATGGAAACCGTCCCGTCCTTTACATCCCAAAAACCGGCGATGAGTTTTGCAATGGTGGATTTGCCGGAACCGGAAGGCCCCACCAGCGCTGTCATTCTCCCTGCGGGGATGGAAAGACTCACATCACGCAGGATATTCTTATCTTCATGGTAGCCGAAAGAAACATGGGATAATTCAATATCCTTACCCTTGATACGGACCTCCTTGTCACCATGATGCTGTTCCTCTGCGGAAAGAAGTTCATCCACAGATGCCACCGTTGTACCGACCGTAGCAAGCGTGTCTACAAAGTTCATTGCGGCAATGAGCGGCCCTGCAATGCCAAGGGATAGGATGATGACCATGATAAAGGTTTCCACCGGCAGGCTTCCATTCCTGTACCAGAGCCAGCCCACCGGCAGGATTGTAACCAGCGAGGCAGGCACGATGGAATAACCCATAGACACTCCGAACTGGCTTTTTTTCATCCAATTGTAGTAATAGGAGGCATTTGCCTTTACCCTGTCTGCGAATTTCGCATAAGATGACTTTCCCTGGTTAAACGCCTTGATGACCTCGATGCCGCCTATGTATTCCACGATAGTCCCGTTCATCTCCTGTGTAGTCTTCACTGCGCCTTCATAATTCTTCGCATAACTCCCCATAACCGACATCATAAATGCCATCCCAACCGGGAGCGTCACGATGGACAAAAGCGCCATGCGCCAATCCAGAACAAACAAGCAGACCACGATAAAAAGCGGCCCCGCAATATTGGCAGTCAGCTCCGGGAACAGATGGGCAAGCGTGGTCTCCATGCCGTCCACCTGATCCACGATGAT
>JAIDFQ010000057.1 GCA_029054245.1 Lachnospiraceae bacterium
CCTTATGCAGAGTTAGTTGTTATGCCGAGTTAATCTGCTTTTTCCTTATAAATGAAAGACTTTTGAAAAGTTTTCTTGGCATAACACAGCCAAGGACCTCCGCTTTTGCTATGCTGTAATCATCAAAAAAAGAAAGGAGCCATAGCTCATGAAACTTGAAATGATTACAGAAGGTCTGAAAGAACTGTTGCTGGAAAACCATTACAATCCTGCAACCATCCATTTTTATGAGAGGGAATGGAATAAGATCCATACTTTTCTCATTGATGAATACGGGGATACTGAGTACGAAATGGAACGCGGACTCAGGTATCTTGAAAAACAGTACAGCCTGATCACCAGGTATAATGACGGAACCCTGTCACAGCAGAGAGTACAGCTGCTCCGGGTGGTGCATATGCTTGAAGATTACAGCCTCCACAAGGTACTGACCCGGAGGTACCATGCATCAAAAAATCCACTTACAGTGGGAGAAAGCTATTCTTCCTTATTCCGTGAGTACACAGATTGTCTGGGTTCATCTGAATTATCTGCCAGTACCATCAGCCACTATAAGGGGATTGCTACTGTGTTCCTGGATTATCTTACCCAGCGGAAGATTTTATCTGCGGGACAGATCACAATGGACCTCTGCAATTCATACCTGAAAACACTGGCCGGTTACAGTTTTAAAACAGTTGAGCAGCATGTATGCGGTGTAAGGCATTTCCTGAGGTTCCTGTATTCCTCCGGAAATATACCAGACAATTATGCAGAAAAAATCCACATGCCACCCATTTCCAAGAGTGCAAAAATCCCGTCAGTATGGCAGGCAGATGAACTTAAGGCAATGCTTGCAGCCATTGACAGGAACAATCCTACCGGGAAACGGGATTATGCCATGATTCTTCTGGCGTGCTTGCTTGGGCTGCGAATTGGAGATATCAAAAACCTCCGTTTCAGCAGCTTTAACTGGGAAGAAAAAAAGCTGTCCATCATCCAGCATAAGACACATAAGCCATTGACACTGCCGGTACCTGATGCCGTCGGCTGGGCGGTGATCGATTACATCAAAAACGGCCGCCCGCATTACTATGAATCTGACGTCATATTTCTAAAACATATGCCGCCGTTTGACCCTATCGGTGACGAAAACCACATGCAGCAGCAGATCACCCGCTACATGAGAAAGGCAGGCATTGACCAGCGCAGCAGAAAGCATTCTGGATTTCATTCTTTAAGGCATTCTGCTGGTTCCATGCTGCTGGAAATGGAAACTCCCCTTCCGGTCATTACAGATATCCTCGGCCATTCGGATTCCGATATAACTGCCGTCTATCTGAAAACAGACATTCAGCAGCTGGCCGAATGCGTGCTTTCTCCGGAGGGTTTCTGCCATGAATGATAAGGTTTACACAAGTGTTTTCAAAAAAGAGTTCCAGGATCTGGTGAACCTGAAAAGGGCTCTTGGTTTTGCGTACCAGACAGAAGCCTGTGCTTTCCGCCGGATCGATTCATTTTTCATCGAAAACAGGCTCTCTGATAAATGTGTCACGAAAGAGCTGTGTGATCTCTGGTGCCGCAAAAGAAGCCACGAGTCTGCCGCCAACCAGGTCGCCCGCATCAGCACGCTCAGGGTCTTTTGCAGATATCTGAATGAAATAGGGATCCCGGCATACATTCCGCCAAAGGGATTTACCAAAAAGTGTGCCAGATATGATGCACATATTTATACGGATGAAGAAATAAAAAAATTCTTTGCCGCAGTTGACAGGAGCCAGTCGGTACCTGGTGAATGTCCATACCGGGGTGAAGTTATGCCTGTTTTCTTCCGTATTCTTTATACCAGCGGCATGCGGGTTTCAGAACTCCGCCTGGTCAGGGTCAGGGACCTCAACCTTGATGAGGGTTATATCACTGTACACGGAGCCAAAAACCACAAAGACCGTATTGTCCCGCTCCATCCCCTGCTCACCGCCAGATGCATGGAACTGAAAAGGAAGATTCATTCTTCCTCGCCAGAGGATGAGTACTTTTTTATGATACGTCCCGGCCGGCCGATGCCATTAGTAAATGTCTACCGGAACTTCAGGAGATATCTGGAAAAAGCAGGCATCCCACATACCGGCCGCGGTCCGCGCGTCCACGACTTCCGCCATACCTACTGTGTAAACCTTCTCCGTAAGTGGACAGACGAAGGAAAAGATCTTATGGCGTATCTTCCATATATGAAGGCGATGCTTGGTCATGAGGGATTCGAAGAAACTGCCTATTACCTCAAGCTTACAGTAGAACGGTTCCCATATATAAAGGAATGTTTGAAATCATCCTTCCCGGACCTGATCAAGGAGGTGGCTGTCAATGAACAGGAATTCTACTGATTTTGCCTGTCTCGTCACCAGCTTTTTGACTGATTACCTGCCGCTGCAGAGATGTTATTCTTCTAATACACTCCTGAGTTACAGGGATACCTTGAAACTGTTCCTGCGGTTCCTGGGCGAAGCAAAAGGGATTTCCCCGGATTCCTTTTACGTAAAGGATTTCAGACGGGAGCTGGTCATTGAATTCCTTGAATGGTACCGCCAAAAAGGCGCTGGTATTTCAGCGGCAAACCAGAGGCTGGCTGCCATTAAGGCCTTTGCCGGTTATGCCCAGTTTGAGAGCATTGAATGCATTGCCCCACTACAGGAAGTTGCCGGGATCAAAGCGAAAAAAACATCGTCCAGGGAAGTTTCATTTTTGACGGTGGCACAAATGTCCGCACTCATAAACAGACCGGATATCAATACCCATACCGGATTCAGGCACCGGGTGATCCTTACCCTGTTGTATGACAGCGGCTGCCGTGTCCAGGAACTGTGTGATATAACGGTCGCTGATGTTTTCCTGAATGCCACTTCTACAGTCCGCCTTCACGGCAAGGGTAATAAATACCGTACTGTGGTGATTGCAGATGAAACTGCAAGCCTTCTCAGAAACTATATTCAGAGATATCTGCAAGGGGCACCTGGGACACAGCCGCTTATCACAAACAGGTGCCGCCAAAGGATTGACCGCGACGGCATTGCATACATCATCAAGAAATATGCGGAAGAGATACACAGGGAAGATCCTGCTTTTCCAAAACATGTCCACTGCCATATGTTCCGGCACAGCAAGGCCATGCATATGTTGGAAGCCGGAATAAATATCATCTACATCAGGGACTTCCTCGGCCATGGGGACATTTCGACAACAATGGTCTATGTCCGGGCGGATAACCGCCTGAAAAATGATGCAATCAATAAGCTGGCTCCAAAGGTCACTGGAGAAACTGAGCTGCCGGATTGGAGCAAGGATAAAGATCTTTTGCAGTTCTTGAATTCTCTGAAATAGTGCTTTATTATGCCGAGTTCGGTAACCGCAGATATTAGTATATGCTAGGCTGGCAGGCTGTATCTCGGCATAACAACTAACTCCACATAAGGTGGATTATGCCGAGCTCGGCATAAGCCGCCTTGTGGGGTTCCGCTGTATGTACCATAATAACGCCAGTCCTCCACATACCCCGCTTTCATAAACTTGTGTATCAGCTTAATCAGTCGTGCGTCCTTGATTTTACTGTTAATCAGACCTGCCAGTACAGTATGGTTGATGTTGTCAAAACAGCCTTTAATGTCACCCTCAACAAACCACCTTGCCCCTGTAAATTCTTTCTTCAATTCAGCAAGGGCAGTGTGGCAGCTTCTGTTTGGTCTGAATCCGTGTGAGCAGTTTAGAAAAACAGGTTCATATACGGCTTGCAGCACCATTCTAAGGGATTCCTGTAC
>JAIDFQ010000058.1 GCA_029054245.1 Lachnospiraceae bacterium
GGTAGACCCACGCCGGCTTATATCTTACTGCTGTCAGAAGCAGGACAAAAGGCAAAAATCCAATGATAAATCTCAGATATGGCAAAAAAGCACCTGAGCTTGTATTCAACATGACAATATTCATTGCCAGCAATAAAAATAATTTCGTTCTTGGGTCAACATACAATGCGTGTTTCTCCATGTTTTAAATTTCCTTTCCTTCTACATTCTCAATGAAATGAATCATATCGCCTGTCACTAAAAATGCCACACATTTTTTCAACATGTGGCATTACTTCTTTTAAGCAATTCCCGCTTTTTCAAAATGCTTCTTTAGAACTACCCTTCCAAGCAAAGCTCCCAATAAACCACCTACAATGGCAAGTACGATAATTACCAATACCATGTAGTTTGGCGTAAGTGCCATAACAGCGTCTATATACGCATCTGTTCCACCGTTTTCTCTATAGTCTGCAAAGAAAGTATCTCTCATAATCCACATCGGAAGCATTGTCCCAATTGTCCAGAGAGTGAATATACAGTATCCTGCAACATTTCTTGTCCAGTTCTTGTAATTACCGGATTTCATAATCAAATCACCCAGTAAACCAAACACAAGACCGAATAAGATCGACATCCATGTCTGGCCGACAAGAAATGTCAAAAGACCGGTAATCACACCCATAAGCGTAACAGCACCAAACTTCTGCTCCTTGATGATAAACAAAATAAACGGAATACCGCCAAGAACACCTGCAACCAGCGGCAATACAATTACAAATACAGGTATGTAGCCAAGAATGCCCGCAATAGTGAACATGATAAAGTAAATAACACTAAATAAACCTACATTAATCAAATCCTTTACGCTTAATTTCATTTCCTTTTCCTCCCTGATTATTGTTTTCCAAGTTTCCAACCAATAGCTTCTTTTCTGCTGTTCACGAAATCTGCATAAATACCAGCTTCCTTAATGAGCTCATCATGCCTGCCTTCCTGTACAATCTTTCCGTCATTTAGCACTAATATCTTTTCAGCATTTCTAACAGTTTTCAGACGATGGGCTATCATAATAACTGTCTTATCTTTCGTAAGCTCTTCAATAGCTTTCTGCAATCTGTCTTCATTTTCAGGGTCTACATTGGCTGTTGCCTCATCAAAGATAACAATTGCCGCATCTTTAATAAGAGCACGTGCAATCGAAATCCTCTGCTTCTCACCACCAGAAAGAGAAGCCCCGCCTTCGCCAATCATGGTATCATAGCCATCCGGAAGAGCCATGATAAATTCATGACAGCAAGCCCTCTTGGCTGCTTCTACTACTTCCTCATGCGTAGCCTCTGTCCTGCCAAATTTGATATTATTTTCAATCGTATCCGCAAACAGGTAGACATTTTGAAATACCATACTGATATTCCCCATTAAACTGTTAAGCGAATAATCCTTTACATTGACTCCGCCAACTAAAACAGCTCCTTTATCCACATCCCAAAATCTTGCAATCAGACTGCAAAGAGTTGACTTTCCTGCCCCCGAAGGACCTACAATAGCTGTCAGCTTTTTTTCAGGAATCGTAATACTTACATGATCTAATATCTTCTTTTTCCCGTAAGCAAACTCTACATTTTCAAACTTAATTTCTGTTGTCTTTGGAACAATATCTCTTCCTCCTTCATTCATTGTAGGAACATCGTCAATCTTATTCGCCTTGTCTATTGAGTGTTCTGCAATTCTCATGTTTGCCACGCAGCTGCCAGCCACCTTGAGTTGCTCATATACCATGAAAGAACAGATCACCATGATTAAGCTGTTTGTGATTTCCATCGTTCCATTCAGATAAAATGCAATTGCACAAAACATCAAAGCTATGCTGAATACATAAAGGACAAGCTGCTGCATTGCTACATATGGGGTCATTGCTTTTTCAAGTTTTTCATTTTTCTGAAAGCTTTCTTCAATTGCCCGGTCTACTTTTTTATCAAGATTATTGTCTAAGTCAAACGCCTTTACAACGCTCATCCCCTGAATGGTTTCGAGAACTGTTTCCACAAGTGCTGCCTGTGCTTCCTGCCGGGCAGGTACTCCTTCTCTGGATTTTTTCTCCATAGCAGATGTTACAATAAGGAAAATCGCAATTCCCAATAATGTAACCACGCCCATTCTCCAGTCAAAACCCAAAATGAACAGAGCAAACACAAAGGAATTCAAAAAGCCTCCAAGCGTAGTCACCAGTACCACCGGTACAGCACTTTCAACGTCATTTAAAATTGTGGTTTCAATCGCAGTTATCTGCCCCAGACTATTCTGGTTGAAATACCCCATAGGTACACTCTTCAGTTTTTGACCGATACTAATTCTTTTGCCCGCAACCATGAAATAGCCTGCATGTGTCCTCTGAAGCTGCGAAAAATACTGTGTTATAATCTTGCCTGCAATGCTGACCACCATTATAATAAACGCCGTCCAGGCTGTCATTGTACTTACAGAATTTTCAATAATAGCATTTAATACTACATAAAGAGCTATAACAAGAAACGCATTAAATATTGCATTTAAAAAGCCGACAACAATAGACTTCTTTAAATTGCCTTTTTCTTTCATAGAAAAACTCCAGATTTTCTTAAAAACATGAATCATATTTATTCACCGTCCTTTGCACCGATGTGCGCCTGCCACATCTGACTATAAAGTTGTGATTTTTCAAGCAATTCTGTATGCGTACCCTGCGAAAGAATTTTTCCATCCTCCACTACTACAATCTTGTCTGAATCAGTAACTGTGGAAAGACGATGGGCGATTACTATCAATGTTTTTCCCCGAACCAGCTTTGAAACAGCTTCCTGAATTAACGCTTCATTTTCCGGGTCTGTATATGCCGTGGCCTCATCCAAAATAACAATCGGGGCATTTCTAAGCATTGCCCGTGCGATAGCAATCCGTTGTCTTTCGCCACCTGAAAGGTGACTGCCTGCACTTCCAACTACTGTGTCATATCCATTTTCAAGCTTTCTGATAAACCCATCGCATCCTGCATCCTTTGCGACGTCCTCAATTTCCTGGTCTGTTGCTGTAGAACGTCCCATGCGGATATTATTTCTAACCGTATCATCGAAAAGGTAATTATCCTGTGCAACATAAGCAATCGTATTCGCAATATCGCTCTGTGAAAGCTCTTTGATATTTCTGCCGCCAATCGTGATTTCTCCATCGGCTACATCCCAAAAACCCGCAATAAGCTTTGAAATAGTTGACTTACCACTACCGGAGGGACCAACCAACGCCGTCACCGTACCTGCTGGAATTTCAAGATTAACTCCTTTTAGAACTTCCTTTTCATCGTTATACCGAAATGTAATATTTTTCAAAAAAATATCTGTTCCATTCATTCGGGCAGAAACTTCAGGACGAACCAGCTCCGGTTCGTCTAACACATTCGTAATCAGTCCGACTACCGTACCCATTGCAGCGATACTGTCCACAAAATTACTTGCTGCAAGAATAGGACCGATGATACTCATGGAAATAATCATAATTGTGATAAACGTTTCTGCGGTTAATGTGCCGTTTATATAGAAAATACAGCCAATTGGCAATACCGTTAATAAGGTTGAAGGACATATAGCAGTGTACGCAGACATAGGCCACTGACAACTCTTCATCCAGTTATAATAAAAGGACGCATTGTTAACTACTGCATCTTCGTATTTCTTATAAGAATTTGAGCTTTGGTTAAAAGCCTTGATTACTTCAATACCATTTACATATTCAACGACTGTATCATTCATATGCTTATTAATACGAACTGACTCCTGATACTTTGCGGGATATGTTTTACCCATAATTCCGACAAAACACATGCCAAACGGAAATACCACCAAAGTAAGAAGCGCCATTCTCCAATCAAGCACGAACAGATAAACCAGCAGGCAAAGCGGGATCAGAATATTGGCAGTCATCTCCGGAACAAGATGTGCAAGTGTTGTTTCCAATCCCTCTACTCTGTCCACAATTGTATCCTTCATCTGACCTGATGGAGTCTCAAGCAGAATACCCATTGGCATTTTAGACAGCTTCGAGATCATTTTTAAACGAATGGTTTTTAAGGTTTTATATGTTGCACTATGAGAAATGGTTGTTGAAACATTGGCGAATACAACCTTAAGAATGTATGCAGCTAATGCAATCATACATAACCCGCCATAATATTCTACGTCTTTATTCCCACTCATCAAAGCTACAATGATTCTGGCTCCTGCAAGATACGGAACTACGCCTGCCACCACACCAATAATGGCAAAAATAACGGATTCTACAAACTTATTTTTTGAATCCGATGCGAGACCAAGCAATGTTGCTATTGGACTTTGTTGCTTTTCCTTCATTTTCGTTTCTTTCCTCCTTTTGTTAGTTTCAGCTAACCTTTAATCAAAAAAATGAACCGATAATCTGTGACTTTTCTGCATTCACATATTATCGGCTCTATGATATTACATCTGGCTCTACTGATAATTTAATAT
>JAIDFQ010000059.1 GCA_029054245.1 Lachnospiraceae bacterium
ATGAATGCCGACTGTCAATGTATTGGGTATTCAGTTACTTCCAAAGAATCATAGTGCTAAATCCTAAAGACGGGCTTTACTTTAGGACTTTAATATGTTAAAATTCTACTGTATGAGCATGCAGTGGGAGGATATGCAATATGAATAAAAAAATACAGACAGACGCCGTAGATCATTTATTTGAAGCCGTTTTATGTTTAAAGAATAAAGAAGAATGCTATGATTTTTTTGAAGATTTATGCACAGTCAATGAACTTCTATCACTTTCTCAGCGCTATGAAGTAGCAGCCATGCTCAAGGAGCGCAAAACTTACCTTGAAATTGCAGAAAAGACAGGTGCATCCACCGCAACCATCAGCCGCGTGAATCGTTCTTTAAACTACGGCAATGACGGTTATGATCTGGTATTTGAACGATTACATAACAACGAAAGCCACGCTTCGCGAGACAGTCTTATATTAAAACAAACGGATAACCCCTAAGGATTATCCGTTTATATCAATCAATATCATTGGATCGATATATTCATCATTCTGTAAAATCTGATAGCCAAGTTCCTTATTATCATCCTTCATTGAAAACAGGATATACCCTTTTCCCAATGATTCTCCGTTCTTCACAAGCGGCGTACCGCTGTTTCGGTAAACAGACTGGTATCCGTTGCCGTGGTCGATTACAATTCTGGTACCATAAGCTTCATCAACATCTACACTGACTACTGTTCCCGTCCCTGAAGTAATCACATTCACCTCACCTGATGCCGTAAAAATCAGCATGGGATCTCCTTCCAAAGCTTCCTTCATGGTAGCTGAACCGCTCAGCGGGAACCCTTTCGGCATGGCATTTTCGATGGTTTCCTGGGAAATCGCATCCTCAACCTCAGTCTTCTTACTGACAGTTTCGCTTAAAACTGCCACCTTACTTGAAAGCGTGGAGTTTTCTACGCTCAGCGCTTCATTTTCATCTGTCAGATTATTGATCGTTACGATCTGCTTTACAATTTCTTTTTTGGCCTCCTTAATTGTGATTGAGTCATAGACGAACTTACATGTAATCGCCACGACCAACACAAAAAGTACGGCGGCTATTATTTCAACTACGGCGGAACTAATTGTACGCTTCTTGATGGTACCATCATTCTTTTCATGTACCAAAATCAGAGCATACTTACTTTTTCTTTTAGAATGCTGCTCCATAATTTACTTGTCACCTCCGGTCAATTGCTTTTATTTTAACACAGGTAACAAATTAGCGCAACTTTATTTACATTTTCTGGTAATGTCCTAAAATTTACGAAAATTCCATTATTTTCTTTACTTTTTAGAATAACTGTGCTATCCTAATTGTGTTGCATCATTGATGTAATTTGCACAATTATTTATTTTGGAGGTATCTATAATGAACAAAGGTACAGTAAAATGGTTTAACAACCAAAAAGGATACGGTTTCATCTCTGATGAGTCAGGAAATGATGTATTCGTACACTACTCTGGACTTAACATGGAAGGTTTCAAGTCTCTTGAAGAAGGCGCTTCCGTTGAATTCGATGTAGTAAATGGCGAAAAAGGACCTCAGGCTGTAAACGTAACAAAGTTATAATTAGCACGAACTATTTATAACACATTAATCAGTAACACAATGTGCCTGTTCTTAAATATAAATGTTTCATTTTATTTTGAATTAGCAATATTGTTTTATCGGATTAAGGAAATAACCTATCTCACAATGAGATAGGTTATTTTTTTATATAAGTGAGTACGTCTTCCAATTTCATACTGCCGCCAAACAAATCCAATGCACTTCCAATGGTGACATCTATTCTTCCTTTTCCAAGTTCCTTTAATTTTCGGAGATCTTCAAAATCATGCACGCCTCCTGCGTATGTGGTGGGAATGCGGCATGCACTTCCCAACATAGCCACCAGTTCCTGCTCAATCCCCTGTGCCTTTCCTTCCACATCCACCGCATGAACCAGAAATTCATCACAGCTTTTAGCAAGTTCCTGTATCGTATCTCCATTCAGCTCAACTTCTGTATATTTCTGCCACCTGTCGGTAACAATAAAATAAGCGCCTTCCTTTTTCCGACAGCTTAGGTCAAGCACAAGGTGTTCCCTGCCCACCGCAGAAATCATTTCCATTAATCTATCCTTACGAAACTGTCCATCTTTAAAAACATAGGAAGTGACGATCACATGGGATGCCCCAGCCTTCAAAAACACCTCTGCGTTTGAGGGTTCAATGCCTCCTCCTACCTGAAGCCCTCCCTGATAAGCTTGTAACGCCTCCAATGCTTGTGCCTTTGTCTTTTCATAATATTCGCTGGAAGAGGGATTTAATAAGATGACATGTCCGCCTTTTAAGTCTTTTTCCTTATAAAGCTGCGCAAAAAATGCTGCATCCTGCTCTGCCACAAAATTTTCTGCTGCAGCATCTCCCTGGTCTTTAAGACTGCCGCCGACAATCTGCTTTACTGCGCCGTTGTGGATATCTATGCATGGTCTGAATTTCATGTATTCACCCCTGTTTTTCATTCTTAATAAATTTGCATTTATTTTTTCAAGTATACCATATTTCTTCCTTTTCCAGAAAATTTCTTTCAAATTTCTTCAAGTATATTTTCATTTCCTCTGCGCATAATATCATAAGAACTGACAATCATGCAGTTCTTCTAGATTTATAGATATAGAAGTGAAACCGGCTAAACCGTCATTTGGCAGTTCAACCCGTACAAACCACTTCAGAATGGAGGAAATTATGAAAAAAATGAGAAAACTGATTTCGGTATCTCTTGTACTCGCAATGCTCTGCATCTTTACAGCCTGCGGAACTGACAAAAAGAATAATGCGGATGATATGGCAGGAAATACCACCAACAACACCACCGAAAACAATACAGCCGGAGATGACACCATCACCGGCTCAACCGCAGGCAACAATACAGCAACAGATAACGCTGGCGGCAACCTTACAGGCGACAATGCAACAAACGGCACTGGCACCAACAATAACGACACAGGCGACACTGACACAAACGGCACTACCAATGGAAGCCAGACGAACCAGGACGGTGATTCCATTCTTGATGACGCCGGCAATGCAGTAGGCGATGTTGTAGATGATATTTCTGACGGCGTCTCCGACATCACAAACGACCTTGTTGGCAATGAAGATGACCAGACAACAAACGACAACGGAAATGATAACACAAACACCACTGCGGACAACGGCACAAATACTACTACTGCAAAGAAATAGCATCTGCTTATTGGACCAAACGCTGTTAAAAACAGCTTATTGGACCAAACGCCGTTTTTAACGGCTTATTGGGGAAAGGAGGCTCAGTCTTTTTGGACTGTCCTCCTTTTAAAAATCTCTGTTATCTTATTTTTCAACAATCGTACCATCCCTGTACGCCTGGAGAAGCAGTTCAAGCTGTTTGATGCTCTCTTTCAGTTCTGTACCAATGTCTGTGTCCGCAACCCTGATGCGGATAGGCGCGGTTTCTACGATTGTGGAATCGGAAAAAATATCCGACTCATGTAAGATCGCTGCCTCCATGGACTCAAATGGTTCATGAGCAACAAGACGCATACCATGGGAATTAGCTACCAGCGTATACCCGGCAATTCCTGTCTTACTTTGATATGCCTTTGAAAAACCGCCGTCAATAATGAGCAGCTTTCCGTCACATTTGATGGGCGTCTCACCTTTTTTCAGTTCCACGGGCACATGTCCATTTATAATGTGGGATTTCTTTGTGTCTAATCCAAATTCTTTTAAGATGCGGTTTAAAATCTCCTCATCGTCCATCATGGAATAGTAGCTGTTTTTTGTTTCCTTATGCGCTTCCTTATCATCAATAAAATAACGTTCAAAAGTCGTCATCTTATCTTTTCCAAAGACAGGCGAGTTAGGACCTGCCCAAATATACCATATGTAGTCCTGTGCCTTGCGCATGCCATTCGGATCGTTTTTCGCATAATAACCCTTCCTGGCATAATTATCCAACACATCATACAACGCTCTTCCTCTATACTTTCTTCCGTCTACATTCACCGATTTGAAATTCCCCTCATCATCAAGAGGAACGCAGCCATGATAAAGCAGATTAGAATTGTGAATCTTATAGAGTCCACCATTAGAGTAGAGGAAACGCACATGGCGCTGGAGCTTCTCACATTTTAAAAATGCCTGCTGCAGCCTTGCCATCACCTGCTCCTCATCTGGCGTCAGATTGTATGGGTCTGCCGGATCCACCGTCGGAAACTCCGTATCTTTCATGGGATATTCTTTTCCATAGGCAATCACCGTCTTTTTTTCATAATCAATCTTATCAAGCAAAAGCCTGTCATCCATCTCAAATTTAGAGTGCTTTTTAATGATCTGTCCCTCAAGCTTAAACTGCATGATTGCAATCGCTTTATGAATCTTCATATCTAAGCTTAAATCTTTGGTATTATAATCCGTGTTATATTTTATAGCGAAAGCATCGCAATTTACATCCTGGTAGGTATCTAATGCAAATGTTGCAAGGGGAATCAGATTAATGCCGTAGCCCTCTTCCAATGTATCCAGGCTTCCATATCTGACCGCAATCCTGATCACCGTAGCAATGCAGGCAAGATGCCCGCAGGCAGCTCCCATCCACACAATATCATGATTCCCCCATTGAATATCCACCGAATGATAATTCATCAATGTGTCCATGATTACATGAGGACCAGGTCCCCTGTCATAAATATCCCCTACGATATGTAATTGATCGATGACCAGCCGCTGAATCAAATTGCTCAGCGCTACAATAAACTCCGGCGCTCTTCCAATCCTTATAATCGTATGGATGATTTCATTGTAGTAACCTTCTTTGTCTGAAATATCAGACTTTTCCGTTATTAACTCTTCGATAATATAAGAGAAATCCTTTGGCAGCGCTTTACGCACCTTTGAGCGGGTATACTTGGATGCAACCCTCTTAGTGATCTGCACCAGCCTGTGCAGCGTAATCTTATACCAGTCCTCAATATTTTCTTCTTCGCGAGCTATGATATCAAGCTTTTCTTGCGGATAATAAATCAAAGTTGCCAGTGATTTTTTATCCTTGCTACTTAAAGTATTGCCAAACTCTTCATCAATCTGGCGGCGCACAGCACCGGATCCATTTTTCAGAACATGGTTGAACTGCTCATATTCTCCATGAATATCCGTCATGAAATGCTCTGTACCCTTAGGCAGGTTTAGGATTGCCTGCAGATTTATAATCTCAGTTGAGGCTGCCGCAATATTGGGATATTGATTTGCCAAGCTCTTTAAATATTTTAATTCCATCTGTTGAAGCTCATTTATCACGATTCTTCCCCTTCCGCACTGCTAAAATCTGTGTACTGTTTTCTGCTATCCAATCACATGACTCATATCATAGAGCCCTGCCGGTCTGCCTTTTAAAAACTTGGCCGCCTGGATCGCCCCCTTGCCGAAAACTGCTTTGGAATATGCGGTATGGGAAAAGGTAATCACCTCGTCTGCCCCTGCAAAGATCACATCATGATCTCCTACAATCGTTCCGCCCCGTACAGCCGAAAAACCAATCTCTTTTTTGGGGCGTTTCTGCCTTCTTCCGCTTCTATCATATACATATTCATACTCGTTACCAAGCACTTCATTGATGGAATCCCCCAACGCTAAAGCTGTGCCGCTGGGAGCATCCACTTTTAATTTATGATGCTTCTCCACAATTTCAATGTCGAACCCTGCCGGCTCCAAAACAGCCGTTGCTTCCTTGAGAAGCTTGAGCAGCATATTGATTCCGAGAGACATATTGGCTGACTTTAAGATTGCCACCTGCTTTGACGCTGCCTCCACCTTTTCAAGCTGCTGTGGACTAAGACCCGTAGTACATAGGACACAGGGAATCTGCTCCTTCATACAGTAATCCAGCAAACTGTCCACGGCTGGCGCCGCACTAAAATCAATGATCACATCTGCCTTAACGGTACATTCACTGATATCCCTAAACACAGGAAAAGGATTTTTTCCTTCATCAAAAGCATCCACTCCTGCCGCCAGCATGATTTCCTCATCACCGGCAATCAGTCCGGCTATGGTCTGCCCCATCTTGCCATTGCATCCATGCATGATTACACTTGTCATAAATCAGCCTCCTATCTATCTAGCTCTAAGAAATATTTACAAAATTCCGTATTCCCTCATTGCCTTTTCAAGTTTGATTACATTTTCTTCTTCCATTTCCGTAAGAGGCGGACGCAACGTCCCCGCTTCTTTCCCCATCAGATTAAGCGCCTTTTTCACCGGAATCGGGTTCACTTCACAAAACAGGGCATTGCAAAGGGGAATCGCGCGCAGCTGCTCTTTACAGCTTTCTTCCACATCACCCGCAAAAAACTTTGCACAAATATCATGAGTCTGCCTGGGCGCCACATTGGACAGCACCGAGATGACCCCCTTTCCTCCTAGGGCAAGGAACGGTACGATCTGATCGTCATTTCCGGAATATAAATCTACCTTTCCCTGGGCAAGCGCCATCAGTTTAACGACCTGACTAATATTTCCACTTGCTTCTTTTACACCTACGATATTTTTAACATCCGTACACAGCCTCACTACCGTCTCGGGTGCAATGTTACAGCCAGTACGGCTGGGTACATTATAGAGAATACAGGGAATTTTCACTGCATCTGCAATTGTCTTATAATGCTTGTAAAGTCCGTTCTGGGTCGCCTTATTATAATAAGGTGAAACCAAAAGCAGTCCATCCGCACCATATTTTTCTGCTTCCGTAGAAAGATATACGGCAGTCTCCGTGCAATTTGAGCCTGTTCCTGCCACAACGGGTATACGCCCGTCAACTTTCTCCACACAGTATTTGATTACATCCAAATGTTCTTCATGTGTCAGCGTAGACGACTCTCCTGTCGTCCCACACACAATGATGGCATCTGTCCCACCTGCAATCTGATCCTCGATCATCTGTGCAAATCTTTCATAGTTTACTGATCCATCTGCCTTAAAAGGTGTGACAATTGCAACACCCGCACCTGTAAAAATTGCCATATTTTCTCCTCCTTTAAAAAAATCGGTGCACTTGTATGCGCACCGACTACTCCAGATACCTCTTCATCGGATAGCGCCCCATCAATTGCTGATGACAGTCATGCAGTTCTTCACTGCATGCCCAAGAATCTGATTCCAGTGTATTCAAATTCTTTCGGCGTATTTTCCTTTCATTTTTCTTCCACTGTGCCTGTCACATCCAAAAAATTACTCATAAAACACGCAACCTCTACCTCTAAATCCTGTGAAATTATGATACTGTGGAATCCATGCTTCCTACAGCCTTATGATATAAAAATATCATAGCACCATGCGCAATTGCTGTCAACGCACAGATGCTATGATTTTATGCTGATAATCTTGCAAAACATGCTACTGTCCATACTTTATTGTTTCAATCCTTGAAACCTCATCTGCCAGCATGCAGATCTCATCATTCAAAGAAATCCCGGTTAATATGACATCCGTCTCTTCATCTTTCACCTGCAGCAGCGTCTTCAATTCTTCTGCTGTAATGATGTCATTGTCAATCAGCCCTAAGATTTCATCAAGTATCAGCAGATCACACTCTCCTGTTGCGAGGACCTTCTTTGCAAAATTAATTCCGTTCTTGATATTGATCACTTCTTCCGTTTTCTTTTCTTCAGAAAGTTCAAAAAAATTCACATCTGATTTTTCAAAACGGAAAACCTTGATTTCTGGTTCAAGCCTGCGTATAAACTCTGTATCTGCAAGCCCCTTCCCTTTGAGGAACTGGATGATCACGACACTTTTCCCAAGAGCAGCCGTTATCACTGCCCTTCCTAAAGCTGCCGGCGATTTTCCATGCCCATCCCCACTATATATATGTACCAATCCTTGTCTCATATAAATACACCTCATATGAATATTTGCCAAAAGTTATTGCAATCATATCATAGCAGTGTATAAAAATCAACATTTATCCGTTCCGGCTTGCATATACAAGATAGTGTTCCCCGCCTGCCGCCTTTATGCTGCCTACTCTTCAATTAACTCTAGTTTGCTCACAGAAACCTCATACGCAATCCTCTTTTCGGCATCTTCATCAGATAATCTCTTCATATATTCCCGGCTCTGGATTCTTCCCCAAATCTCACACCTTGTTCCCACAGAAAAGTTACTTGCAAACCTTGCGTTTCTCCCCCAGCAAATGCAGGGAATATAATCGCTCTTCCCATACGGTCTGTTCACCGCAAGCAGTAAATCAGCAATCTCCCTTCCAAGTGGTGTTTTCCGGTAAATCGGCTCTTTGCAAATATAACCATCCAGGTAAATCTGATTGGTCTTAGAGCTCTCCGGCGTTTCATCCACAAATTCTATTTCTCTTGCAAATACCGAAAGCACCAGCCTATTCTTGCGCTCCTCATGGCGGTTATAAGAACGGAACTGCCCTTGAACCATTATGTTCAGTCCTTTATAATCCTCCTCCACATCAATCAGGCGTTCAGATACCATCAATGGAATTATATCACTGGAATCACTTAACCTTGGTACATTGACATCTACCATATAAAAGCCTTCCCCGAAAATTTCATGGCTGAATACAAAATCACTCACAACTTCCCCCATGATTACCACCTGGTTGTTTTCAATTACCTTATCTGTCATTTTAGTTCTCCCTTCTTACTCTTTAAGAATTTTTTCCTGTCACGTATTACTATTTATATGAAAAAAATCCAAAATCAGAACCGTCATTTACCGCGCTTTTCGACAGAGAGAGAGGGGGGGTCAGGGATAGTGTACTGCGGCAGGGCTGGGAACAGGCGGGATGACAGGGGCTTGGGGATCAGACGGACTAATCTATG
>JAIDFQ010000006.1 GCA_029054245.1 Lachnospiraceae bacterium
TCATAGGCGGCAGCATTGAAGTCTGCATTATACATTTCTTCCCATATGCCAAGAAATTCTATTGTATTCTTGTTGCGCAGCCATTTTTCTATCAGGGATTCCTTTCATTTAATAATCACATTCCATTTACCGTTTTCAATTACATATTGAAATTCCGTTAAATTATCATCTTCCATCACTTGAAGAAGTGGCAGTAGGTCATTTACAGTATTCATCTTTAGCAGGTCTGACTTTTTTACCCAAACCATTTCTCCCTCCTCTGATGATGTTACTTCTCCGAGAAATTCGTCTGTATGAAATAAAAATACAATATACCGCCCATTCTCAATGGGAATTTGCTTGATTCCACATAATCTTGGATTCTGAATATCAAGTCCCGTTTCCTCTTTCATTTCCCGAATGACAGCATCTATGATAGATTCATTTTTTTCAATATGTCCTCCGGGCAAAGTCAAACCTTTCCAATCCTCTTTTAATCTGTTTTGTAGAAGGTAATTATCATTTTGATGTATCAGGCATAAAACCGTTAATTCTACATTTTCTGTTCTCTGCACACGCTATTTCTCCATGTACCGTTCTATTTCATTCCAGGTCTTTACCGTCAAGATATTTGTATCTTCTGTGTAAGGCAAATCAATCGCCCCTATGTACCATATTGGCAGTAGACCGGCATTTAAGGCGCCTTTTACATCGCATTCATACTGGTCTCCGATGTACCAGACTTCATCCGGCTCTAATCCAGCTTTTTCCAAAGCTAAACCAAATATTCTTTTGTTTGGCTTGCGGAAAATATAATTGCTTGAGGTAATGATAAATTCAAAAGCATTTTCCGGAAGCAGTCTGTTGATACGTTCTGCAACCACAGAAGAAGCATAAGAAATATTGCTGATTACGCCTGTGCGGATACCTTTGTTTTTCAAATATCCCAAAAAATCTTTGATACCCGCTGTAGGCATTCCCGGAGCAGCGGCATTCCAGAATACGGTATCAATTTCGGAGTTGCTTAATGCAATCTCTATTCCCTGCGATTCATAAAGGTAAGGTGTAAAC
Source organism: Lachnospiraceae bacterium (assembly GCA_029054245.1). Classification (GTDB taxonomy): domain Bacteria; phylum Bacillota; class Clostridia; order Lachnospirales; family Lachnospiraceae; genus Suilimivivens. The sequence continues at coordinate 1,051 of JAIDFQ010000006.1, forward strand.
ATAGTATTGGGTATCTCTATCTGAAATAAGTGTCTTTTTTCAGGATCAAATCTCCCGAATTCCTGATTGATTTCATTTGCTTTAGCTTGCACCTGCTCTGCCGACAAATGATACTTATTTCTCGTAGCATACTGTAAGACAGCCTCTGTTCCCTTTACGCCGTCAAATTTCTGTTCTGCAATCAGTGTCTGACCATAATCAAACAATATCATTTTGGGTATTTTCATGCAATTTACCTCCACATTCAAAATATCCCTCTTGTATCAGTAATTCCAATACAAGTGCCTCTCGTTCCAACATTATCTGAGTGAAATCATCCAGTATCGTTTCCCTGTTTACATCTATCGCAAGTTGCGGCTTCAGGAATTCAAGCGTAAAGCCTTCGTCCGCTTCATACTTGTCCAAATTTTGTTGTTCTATATCCTTTTTCACGCTACACAGGAAATAATAATTATCCTGTATAAAAATATCCTCTTTTGTACCTTTCTGAATGCGATGAACCTGCCCATATTCCTGAATGGAATCTTTAATAACACATAACCCCGTTTCCTCTAATACTTCTCTTATCAATGCATCTTCCATACATTCATCAGTTTCTATACCTCCACCCGGAAATTTATAATAATTATATTTCTTACTATATACCATTGCTATTTTTCCATCTTTAATGATGACAGCTCTTGCAGAAGGTCTGCTAAAAACGCTCCCGTTAGGGACATAATCTTTTTTGTCCATTTCAAATAAAATACGCATTTTATAATCTTCTACTTTCATAAGTTTATCCTTCTTGATTGTATCCACTCTGTAAAAAACAACTTGGCTTATTCGTTATTCATAAAAAAATCATATATACTATTTAATCCCATAAGTGTGTTTTTGTCATTTATTGCAGGTCTTGTATTAGTGTTATGGCTATATACAACTTCATGAATGTTACTGCAGTTCATATGATGTAAAAGCGTACATGCTGTACTGTATGCTTTGTCTATATGACCGTCACCACCTCCAACTAATATAACTGCTCCTTTCTTAGATTTTGCAACAGGTTCTTCATTCCTAAAAAATCTAGCACAAAAATATGTTTGAAGTCTGCTCCCAACATCTAATAATTTTCCGGTCAACTCCGAAAAATAGAGCGGTGAAGCAATTAAAATGTTATCGCATTCCTGTATGTATTTATATATTTCCTGCATTTCATCATTTATTGAACAGCCATTATTTTTCCAACAGTTCCGACAATCAAGGCAAGCCGAAATATTACATCTATATGCATCAACAATTTTATATTCATCTATCTTTTTTTCGGTAAATTTCTTAATAAGACTACTTGTATCACCATTTATTCTTGGAGAACCATTCAATATCAAAGTTTTCATAACAACCCCATTTCGGCTCTTGTAAATAATCAGTTACAAATCTATTATATCATATTTGGGGTGTTCATCATCAAAAAGTTATTATACTTAACAAAGACCAAAGGACTATCTTGCCCCTCGGTCTTTTCCCTTAAGAGTCCCTTGTTGTTGGTAATCTGCGGTTTTCTTTGGCGGATTCCTCAACCGCTCAAGCACACTTTCCTTATTTTGCTTTTGATTATCATCCCCATAAGTTTTTTCCCATTTAGTCACTTGTTCCTTACATGCGATATAGGAGTTGTAGGATTTGCGGTAAATCTGGTAAAATTCCTGCACATTTTGATAACCGTATCTTTTGATGATACCCGACAAACCGATTTTCAAAAGGTCTATTTCCTCGTTCTTGCGGTCAATTCTGTTTTGCAGTTCCCCTTTCTTCGTCAGTTTTGCAAGTCCCTTCAGGCTGTCACGTTCCAGTTCCAACCCATTGCGTTCCTTCTCTGCGTCAAAGATAATCCCATTTTGGCGGTTTAATTCCTTATAAATCTTCAGCAGTTTTGGATATGTGGCGGCTTCAGCGGACATCACAGGCTTGGGCGGTATCTGCGGTGTTGCCTGTTCTGTTACCTGTGTTTGTGGCTGTAACTCCTGTTTTTGTTCTGACGGATTAACAGTCAATTCTTTAAGGAGATTATGCTCCTGCTTTGGCGTTTTATCCGTTTGTGGTATTTTTTCTGGCGTTCTTTCCTCGCTTGGTTCTGTAACCGTCTGTACCACTTCTTTCTCAAAAAACTTTGCCGACAGTTCCCTCGACTTATCCAATACTTTAGAAATCAGCAACGCCAGCGCCGTAACAGCAGTCATTATAATACTTCCCAGACGTTCCGGCTGACTGCCGAATATATCAACGGATTCTCTGATGCGATCTGTGATATATTTTTTCTTTATCTGTTGTATCTCCGTTTCAGAAACACCGCTGACAATCGCCCTGTCTACTTCACAATTCCAGCGCATACGCATTTCGTTATCGGTCTGTATCTGTTCCGCTTTCGGGTTGTTCTTCCCTATCTTCTTGGTGGCAAGATACAATCCGCTACTGTCGAACACATGGAGTTTTTCTTTGTCGTCTTTTACTAAAAGATTGATAAGATCAGTATAGAAATGCTTTACCTCGTCAACAAAATCCTCCTGCTTGAACAGTTTATTTTTGGCGGTAAAGAGAGTGCGCTCATAGACTTCGCCTTTTTTCACAATCTTACAGCCTTTGTGAACGTCTCCGTTTTCGTCAAGTATCTCTTTTTTCGTGCGGACGTGTTTTTCCTGCTTTGCGTGGCTAGATATATAGGTAATCCTGCCCCTGACATCAGGCAGCTTACTCATGCGGATAAATGAATGTCTCTGTATTGTGCTTTGTCCTCCCTCCTGCAAATGGCAGTATCAGATCGGAGCAAGCGGAGGTACGGCGGGACAGATTGTGAATGGGCGACATAGGCGGTATGTTTACAAACATATCCGCCTTGTGGCGATCAATTCAAATGCGTCAGCATTTGTAATTCACGCTTGCGTGAATTTGCTCCCCGCAGGGGCGAAATCCCCATTGCATAAACGAAGTTTGTGCAATGGGTGTATTTCGCTCTCAAACGCCAAGGGCTTTAAGAGAAAGGAATCTCCCCTATAGACACTCGAGTTATGCCTGTAAATACTGTAACCATGATAGAAAAAGTGATGTCATTACGTCATTTGTGATGGCAAAAAACGCTATCACTTCGCCTAAAATGATGCCGCTATGATAGCAAAAAGCGATGGCGCTTATGATAGCAAAAAATTCCATCATGCTATCCAAAAGTGCCAGTCTGAAACTTCTTTCAACTAAAAATGAAGAAAATGAGTTGAACTTTTACAGTCACTTTATGCTGTATTGAAAACGCTGCAAAAACATCAGTTGACTTTTTCAACCGAAATACAGAAATCAGTCGATTTTTTAAGTCCGTTTTTGTCAGATGGACTTATTTTTTCAACCCACTTTCTGCCCGTCTCCGCAAATTTCCGCTTGTACCGGAAGGAAGCACATGATATAATCTATTTGCGTGTAGGTATATCATGGCTTCGGTCTGATACATACCTGAGGCGGTTTCGTAGGAAGCCGCCTTTTATACTGCTGATTTTCGTGTTACCGCTTTTACATCGCTTTTATCCCGTAGGTTCTTCCCCTCGTTCACTTCCATGAACTTCTCAAGAATATCGCTTTTGATAAGTACCTTTCGCCCGACTTTCAGGACTGGCAGCTTTCCCCATTCCACAAGATTTCTCATGGTGTTCCTGCCAATCCCCGTATACTCGGACGCCTCCTCGATTGTCATTGCAATCTTCGTTTCTGTCATCAACTTCCCTCCTTTTTAATTGCATTACGCAATTTTGCATGTGCTGATACTATACCGCTTTTATATTTCCTTGTCAAGCATTATGATAATGCAAAAATTATTTTTAGATTGCATATTGCATTATTACTTTTTGTGTGGTATAGTATGAACATACCGACAAAGGAGGCGTATCAACATGAAAGATAAAGAATTGCGCAAGCTGATCGGTAGCAGGGCAAAACAGCGGAGGGTTGAGTTGGGATTAAACCAGCCTTATGTCGCAGAGAAGATGGGAGTAGCCACTTCCACGATCGTGCGTTATGAGGCAGGGACAATCGACAACACAAAGAAGCTGGTTTTGGAAGGTCTGTCGGAAGCACTCCATGTGTCTGTGGAATGGTTAAAAGGGGAAGCAGAAGAATACGAAACGAACATTACGGATAAAAGGGAATTATTCATTCGTGATGTGATGTCCTCCATTCTCGCTAAGTTACCTTTTGACATGGAACAGGCAGAGTCAGACTTTACAAAGGATTTACTGCTGCTGATGTTGAGGGAGTATGAGTTGTTCGTGGATTCTTTCCAGTTTGCCTGCAAGAATTTCAAGGACAATGTAGAAAATGCCGCACTCGCCCGGACAATGGGGTTTGAATCGAATAAGGAATATAACGAGATTATGTTCCTTCGGGAAATCACCCACACTGTAAATATGTTTAATGATATGGGCGACATTGTGAGGCTCTATTCCAAAAATCCCGAAACAGCCACCGTAAGGCTTGCAAATCTTCTTTCTATGGTATCAGGGGATAAATCCGAATCGGTATAGTAAAGCAATCGGAGTCATGATATACTTACACGCAGAAAGCATTTCATCAGTTCCGATTGCCCGTTATCGAAAAGAGAACGGATTATGGCAAAAGGTTCTGTAAGAAAAAAAAGGAAAGAAATGGTACTACCGCTTCTATGTGGAGGACGCAAGCGGCAACCTGGTACAGAAAGAGTTTACGGGTACGGAAAGCAAGAGCGAGACGGAAAAGCTGTTAAGGCAGGCAATGGAGGATTACGAGGAAAAGAAGTTTATTGCAAAGGCTGACAACATCACGCTTGGGGAGCTGCTCGATATTTGGGCGGAGGAAGAATTAAAGGTCGGCACACTCAGCAACGGTACGGTGGAAAATTATCTCGGTGCGATACGGTGCATTAAGAAACACCCTGTTGCTGACCGAAGGTTAAAAACTGTAACAGCGGAGCATTTGCAGACATTCCTTGACCTGCTTACTTTCGGAGGAACTTATCCCGATGGAAAAGTCAAAAAAGGATTGAGCAAAGACTATATCCACTCTTTCTCAGCGGTTTTACAGCAGTCGTTCCGTTTTGCGGTATTCCCAAAGCAACTGATTACGTTCAATCCAATGCAGTACATCAAACTGAAACGAAAGGCAGAGGAAGTTGATTTGTTTTCAGAGGAAGACATGGGACAGTCAGGCACGCAGCCTATTTCCCATGATGATTATGAGAAACTTATCGCTTATCTTAAAAAGAAAAATGTTTCTGCGGTTCTGCCAATACAGATAGCTTACTATGCAGGTCTTAGGATTGGCGAAGTATGCGGGCTGACCTGGCAGGACATCAACCTTGAGGAACAGTATTTAACGGTAAAACGGAGTGTCCGTTATGACGGTGCAAAGCATAAAACGATTATCGGACCGACAAAACGCAAAAAGGTTCGGGTGGTTGATTTTGGGGACACGCTTACCGCCATACTGAAAAAGGCAAGGAAAGAACAGCTTAAAAATCAGATGCAGTACGGAGAACTGTACCAACGCAATTACTACAAAGAAGTGCAGGATAAAAACAGGGTTTACTATGAGTATTACAGCTTGGAAAACACGCAGGATATTCCAGCGGATTACAACGAAATTTCATTTGTATGTTTAAGACCGGACGGCTGCCTTGAAACGCCGAGTACATTGAGTATCGTCTGCCGGACACTTGCAAAGAAACTGGACGGGTTTGAGGGCTTTCACTTCCACCAGCTTCGCCATACTTATACAAGCAACCTGCTGTCAAACGGCGCAGCACCGAAAGATGTGCAGGAACTCTTGGGACACTCTGACGTAAGTACCACAATGAATGTGTATGCCCATGCCACAAGGGAGGCAAAACGGACTTCCGCAAGGCTCTTGGATAAGGTGGCAGGCAACGATTAATACATTCAGAAAAACTTTCCCTTGTAAACTGCCCATAAGGGCAAAAACAAGGGAAAATACATATCAATTCACTGTATGAGGCTTGAAAAGCCTTGAAAAATAGGGAAAGTTTAATATTTTCATCTGCAAATTCCGATTTGTCGATGGCTTTATTATTATAGCGTTTCATTCCCCAAAATGAAATAGACTTCTTTGCACTTAATAAAACAAAATTGGAGAAAAAAGATGGCATAAAGCCACCCTTTCTTAAAGATATGTGTCAGTACGGAATTTGTATTGTAACTTTCGCTCCGCCCTCAACAGCAGAATTTTCTAAAATGATTTTCCCCTTGTGTTTTTTTGCTATGGATGCTGCCACATATAGGCCGATACCATAATGAGCTTTTGAGTTTCGGCTGTCATCATCCATAAAGAATTGTTCTGTTGCATGTTTTAAGGCTTCGTCAGAAAATCCTTTCCCGGTATCTGTAATCAGAAAAGAAAGTTCGTTGTTATTCTCCCATATTTCAAAAGTAACATTTCCCCCTTGCGGGGTGTGTTCCACTGCGTTTGAAAACACATTGACAAGCATCCTTATAAGCAGATCAAGGTCTGCACATAGTTCTGCATCTGTAAGGAGCTGTTCTCAATGTATTCCGCACACTCCCTCTGTTCAGTTGAAAGGGAAGTGTCAAAAAGCAGCTCCGTATTGCCGCGGATAATAGTAAGCGGTGTTTTCAGATCGTGCGCTAAAGCGGAAAGCTGTTCCTGCCGCATTTTGTCGTCATACCACTGCCTGGAAAGAGACTGACGTAGTGCAAGCCTCATGTGATCGAGCGCATCCAATGCCCGATCCACTTCAAACAACCTGCTTTTTTGAATCTCAAAACCCAGATCCTGCTGCTCAATTTTTTGAACGACAGTCAGTAGTTTATCAATCTTTCTTCCAAGATATTTCCCGAAAATAAAAGATATAACGATTAAAGAGAGCAGAACTTCCAGCAGGATAATGATGATCAAAAGCAGGTCAGCAGACGGGAAGATACTTCTTAGTGCACTATTTCCAAATTGAGCCGTCATGCGGTATCTCAAAATTAGAACTTCTTCTTCCCGGTCAATGACAGAATAAAGATACGGATTGTCACTCATCCGACCATTTTCAATATAGGTATTCCAGACGAGGGTGCTGTCCGCCTGGTCAATGGAGCCGCCTGCGTACTGTCCGTCTTTTGTGTATAAAACATACTCACAGAGATACGGTATATCAGATTCCTCAATCCGCCGGGTTGATTGCAGATTATCTTTTTCCCTTTCTACTGCGGTACTTATGCTTGTCAGCGGATTCCCCATCAAAGCCAAAAACAGCTTCATAAATTTGTTCTCTCGTAAACGTCTGTCCGTGATGAAGTGCCAGATATTCGCAGATTTCATACTCACTTTTCGTCAGTGGAAGTTTCTGCCCCTGTGCCTCCGCTTCTTTGGCATTGTTCTGAAACACCAAGCCGGAAATAGAAAAGGAATTTTTCTTCTCCCTTGTATCACGCCGCAAGTGGGCATTTACTCTCGCCCGAAGCTCAGCCGTTCCAAACGGCTTTGTAATGTAATCATCAGCGCCAAGCCCTAATCCACGCACAATATCAGCCTCTTGTATTTTTGCCGTCAGAAAAATAATGGGACAATCTACATGGGAACGAATCTGTCGGCAAAGTTCAAACCCGTCCAGTCCTGGCATCATAATGTCCAGCAGAATGAGATCATATCTAGAAAAGTTCATATTAAGGGCTGTACCTGCATCTGATATAAGGCTGATAAAGTGTTAGTCTTTTTCCAGCACCCGCCGAATCAACTGAAGCATTGCAGGCTCGTCATCTACCACTAAGATATGTGCCATTGTTCCACTCCTTTTTTAAGTGTATATCATTTTGCCCCAAACAGTGTCAGGGCAAGACCCTCACTTCAATCAGAAGATGCTCCACTATATCGTGAAAACCAACATCCCATTAAGCCTATTATACCACAGGTGACAACGGTGCAGAAAATAATCCCTATCCGGTTTTCGATATTTCCCGCAGGCAGCAAATTGAACAGGTATGTCAAGGTGCTTTCTGTAAAGCGTACCCCCAGACCATGCGGAATCATATATCACAGTCCAGTACCAGACTTGTTTGAAGAAGTGCTGACAGAAGACTTCCAATTACACCGATACTTATTCCGAAGTTTCTTCCAAAGCGGAACGCTAAAATCAGATGCAGTCCGTACATCATAATATTGCTTACCCAAAGTACAATCGGAATTAAAACAAAGAATCTTACTGGAAGTTGAGTTCCTGTCATATAGGAAAATGGAACCCCAAATAAAACAGTGCTGAGTGCAGCGGAAAACAGGCCCGCTAAAAGCAGGATAACTAATGCCTCCGTTTTTCCGAGCCAGATCTTATCGAACCGTACAGGCAGGCAGATTATATTCTGCATCCCGTTTTTTTCCTCCCGTACAATCATGCTTGCAGAACATAATGAAACTACAATCGGCAGAATCATAGAATACCACCAGTTGTATGCCGAAAGCTGAACATAGCTGCCGCTTAGCAGATACCCCAGCAGCAATATAACCAACGGAGCCAAAAATACCAGCTTCATGGAAAAAGTATGGCGCATTTTCAGTAGTTCAGAGCGAATGATACCAAGCATAAATCAGCCCTCCTCTCTGGTGCTGCCAACAACTTCCATAAAGATGCATTCCAGATCTGCATCTTTGTGGATCTCGCCTTCATAGCCCAGCTTTCCATTTGAGATAATACCGATATGATCTGCAATCAGCTCAACCTCAGACAAAATATGACTGGATAAAATAACAGTAATCCCCTTCGCCGGAAAAGAACGGATCAGCTCACGCAGATCCTGAATACCGATAGGGTCTAATCCGTTTGTCGGCTCATCAAGAATCAGAAGTTTAGGATGGGTCAATAATGCAAGTGCTATTCCAAGTCTTTGTTTCATGCCTAAAGAAAACTGTCCTGCTTTCTTTTTTCCCGTATTGGTTAATTCTGTTGTTTTCAAAATTATGCCCATAATCTGCATATCCTTTCTATATATTGTTATAGGAAGAATAACAGGTAATTTTGTAGATTTCATAAAGATACAGATAATTTGTATCAATCACCCCTCTATCAGCGGTATCAAAAAGCCAAAAAAAGAGAGGCTCACCAGTTGCCCCGATGAACCCCTCCAAGCTTGAAAACCCTTGATTTCAAGCCATTTCTCTATACTTTCGCCAAATCGTTTTCTACTCCGCCATGCCGCCCTCCATTCCGCTTCGCTTCATGTCGGTCGCGGGCTTCGCCCTATGCATCCATCAGGATAAATACTTCGGTGAGCAAGCTCCCCTCCGCCTTTATCCTTCTGTCTGCGCATAGCTCATTACCAACGCGCATATGGCATCAATTTAAGATAGCCGCCTGTGCTGCCGCCAATCGTGCAATCGGCACTCTAAACGGCGAGCAGGACACATAGGTAAGTCCAACCTTATGGCAGAACTCAATCGAGGACGGATCCCCGCCGTGTTCGCCGCAGATACCCATCTTGATATCCGGTCTGGTCTTTCTTCCCTTTTCAGCCGCCAGCTGCACCAGCTGTCCTACACCGCTCTGATCCAGTCTTGCAAAGGGATCAGACTCATAAATTTTCTTCTTATAATATTCTCCAAGGAACTTACCTGCATCATCTCTTGAAAAGCCAAAGGTCATCTGCGTCAGGTCATTTGTACCGAATGAGAAGAATTCTGCCTCTTGTGCAATCTCATCTGCCAGAAGCGCTGCTCTTGGAATCTCAATCATGGTTCCAATACGGTACGTGATATCAGAATTCTTTTCTTTCTTAACCTGCTCTGCTGTCTCAACTACAATATCCTTGACATATTTCAATTCCTTCTTCTCGCCAACGAGAGGAATCATGATTTCAGGAACAACATCATAACCCTTTTCATTTTTGACTTCGATTGCAGCTTCCATTACCGCGCGGGTCTGCATCTTTGCAATTTCAGGATAAGTTACTGCCAACCGACACCCTCTGTGTCCCATCATAGGGTTGAATTCATGCAGGGAATCGCATACCTCCTGAACCTGCTCTGCTGTCATCATCATCTTCACCGCAAGATCATCTATATCACCTTGGTCAGTAGGCACGAACTCATGAAGTGGAGGGTCGAGGAAACGTATGGTGACCGGTCTTCCTTCCATTACTTCGTAAAGTGCCTTGAAATCGCCCTTCTGATAAGGAATCAAATCATTTAATGCCTTTTCTCTTTCCTGAACGGTTCTGGAAAGAATCATCTGACGAATCTTAGGGATTCTGTCCGGCTCAAAAAACATATGCTCTGTACGGCAAAGCCCAATGCCTTCTGCACCGTACTTCACTGCATTTGCTGCATCTGTAGGCGTATCTGCATTGGTGCGCACCTTTAATTTGCGGAAAGAATCCGCCCATTCCATGATTCTTTCAAAGTTGCCACTGATAGAAGCTTCCTGGGTCTTGATGTCGCCATCATAAATCTTGCCAGTGGAACCATCTAATGAAATGTAATCACCTTCGTGATATACATGTCCTCCAAGCATAAATACCTTGTCCTCTTCATTGATGGAAATCTCGCCGCATCCAGATACACAGCAGGTACCCATGCCGCGCGCTACCACTGCTGCATGGGAAGTCATTCCGCCACGGACAGTCAGTATTCCTTCTGCCGCGTGCATTCCCTCAATGTCTTCAGGGGATGTCTCAAGACGAACCAAAATGACTCTCTCACCATTTTCATGCGCTTCCTTTGCTTCCAATGCGGTAAAGTATACCTTTCCTGCTGCCGCACCAGGTGAGGCGGGAAGTGCCTGACCGATGACCTCTCCACTCTTTAATGCTTCAGGATCAAAGGTCGGATGTAAAAGCTGATCTAAGGATTTGGCCTCTATACGAAGCACTGCCTCTTCCGGCGTAATCTTGCCTTCATCAACCAAGTCACATGCAATCTGCAATGCTGCCTGGGCAGTACGCTTTCCGTTTCTGGTCTGTAAGAAGAAGAGTTTGCCATTTTCAATGGTAAATTCCATATCCTGCATATCACGATAGTGATTTTCCAGTCTATTTGCAATTTCTATGAACTGTGCATAGCATTCCGGAAGATCCTCCTCCAGCTTCGTAATGGGCTGGGGTGTCCTGATACCTGCAACGACATCTTCACCCTGGGCATTAATCAGATATTCTCCGTAAATCCCCTTTGCGCCTGTAGACGGATTGCGGGTAAATGCAACACCAGTACCAGATGTATTTCCCATATTGCCAAATACCATTGCCTGTACGTTTACAGCTGTTCCCCAGTCACCGGGAATATCATTCATCCTGCGGTATACGATTGCTCTCTCATTGTCCCAGGAACGGAATACAGCTTTTACAGCTTCCATCAACTGAGTCTTGGGATCCTGTGGGAAATCCTGTCCCATTTTATCCTTATAGACTGCCTTAAATCTAACAATCACTTCCTTTAAATCTTCTGCAGTCAGATCTGTATCAAATTTAGCGCCCTTTCCTTCTTTGATTTCATCCAATATTCTTTCAAAGAAAGATTTTGGTATTTCCATTACCACGTCTGAAAACATCTGAATAAATCTTCTGTAGGAGTCATATGCGAAGCGTGGATTGCCAGTCTTAGCTGCAAATCCCTCTACCGCTACATCGTTAAGACCCAGGTTTAAGATGGTGTCCATCATACCCGGCATAGATGCTCTTGCACCAGAACGGACAGATACAAGAAGAGGATTTTCTGTATCACCGAACTTCTTTTCCTGCTTTTCTTCTAACTGGGATAACGCAGTGAAAATCTGTTCCTTGATTTCGTCTGAAATCTGTTTCCCTTTTGCATAATAGTCTGTACATGCTTCCGTTGTTACTGTGAAGCCTTGAGGAATCGGCAGACCTAAGTTGGTCATCTCTGCCAGATTAGCGCCCTTACCGCCTAACAGGTTGCGCATATCGGCACTTCCCTCTTCAAAAGAATAAACCCATTTTGCCATACTCTTTTTCTCCCTCTTTTATTTTTGGACAACAAAAAATGTGCCATCCTTTTTCTAAATATTGGATAAAGCCCCAACTTTATCCTTATTCGCATATTATAACATACCATTGTCAAACATGCACTATTTTTTTGCATAACTCATGTGGTTTTTTGGTTACTGTTCACACGGTGCTGTACGCTGCGCCATTCTTCATCCGGTCAAAACGTTAATGATCTACACAATGATTAATTTTTACACTTATCTGGTATAAATGAATCAAAAATGAAAATATCAAATTTATCTCTTGCAGCATCCAATTCCTCCTGGCTCCTTATCGTCCAGGCAACTGCCATATTCTTATATAGACTGCGGCATAATCTTCTTGCCGGAACAGAAGCATATTTATGGTTATATGCCACAAAATCAGGCTTTGTCATCCAATTTACCATAAGATTCTGCAATATCATGTGTAAAAATCCTTTAAATTCACCTGATTTTACAAATCCATCAGAAAGCTGTCCCCTCACCACATTATTTCCATATCTCCTGTACCACAAAAGTACCAGTGGATTAAACGACTCAATGCAGTAAAGTCCCTTATATCCCTTAAGCAGGTTATCCACTGCCGGACAGACAGTCAAATCCATCCATTCTACCTTCAGTTCCACAATCAGAGGTACTTTTCCGTTAACCAGTTTAAGCACATCTTCAAACTTAGGAATCGTCTCTTTACTTTCGCAGAGCTTAAACTCCTTTAATTCCTGCCATGTATAATCGCACACCTTCCCCGGCTTATTACAGATTCTATCAAGCGTAAAATCATGAAACACCACCGGAACACCATCTTTGCTGGTCTGGACATCCAGTTCAATACCGTACCCTTCTTTTACTGCTTTTTTAAATGCTTCCAATGAATTCTCCGGCGCCGCCGAGGCATTGTCATGAAGCCCCCTGTGTGCATAATATACACCCAGAAAATCCTTCCGCGCCTTTCTGTGACTCAGCCTTGGCATGATTGCCAGTAAATACAAAAGCCAAAGGGATACTATAACAATAATTACTATATATAATGCTGTCATTTTTATTCACCTGTTTTTAAATTTTCTTCCGTACGGTCTTATTTTAATCATCTACATCGAAATGTTCAAGTACACTTTTCTTCTTATCCGGTCTGGCATCTCCATGATGCACCTGCAGCATGGTCAGGAACGCCGCTGCAGAAAAAAACAACGCATACGGGAACAATGTCTTATAAGAAACATTCTCCAACAGGAATCCTGACAAAATCGGCGTAAAAATCTGCGCTGTCATGGAAAACGTATAATACGTACCTGTAAACTTGCCGATATCACAGCCTTTACTCATTTCCACGATCATCGGATAAGAATTCACATTGATTGCCGCCCATCCGATTCCGATAACAGCAAATGCAATATTGATGACCGGATGATATGCATTGGCAAAAATGGCTGCAAAATAACAGATGCTCATCATCACGACGCCGCCCAAGATAGTCTTTTTCCTGCCAATTCTGCTGGAAATATTGCCAATCGGTATATAACTTATGATTGCAGCGATTGTTGCCACCATCAGACAATCTGCAAATCCGCCGCCTTCCATCTTCCATACCACCTTTGTGTATCTGGAAAAAGCAGTCGTAACGGCGTTGTACGCCGTAAACCACAGAAATATGGAAACTAAAAGGAATATCATGCTTAATTTTACCTCTTTGGGCATGGGGGCTTTTTCTCCCCGATCCGCCTGTGCAATATCTTCCGTCTCCACGATAACGCCGGCACTTTCCTCATACGCTTTCACCTCGGCATCCACCTTTGCTTTGACTTTCTTTTCACTGATCGTGATGACAAGAACGCCAACCGATATAATCATAAGCGCCGCCACACTTATAAACAACGGCATATAATCGGGATGCTCCCCTTTTCCCACCAGCAGTTTTATCATGATCAATGTGTAAACGCCGCCTACGGCTCCCATCAGGTTAATGATTGCATTTCCCTTGCTCCTTAATTTGTTGGGCGTTAGATCAGGCATGAGCGCAACTGCTGGCGAACGATACAGTCCCATGGATATTAAAAGGGCAAACAAAGCCCCCACGAAAAGCACCAGATTCACCGTCTTATCAGCCACAGGAAGCATCATCAGAAAGATTACGGCAAGAATAGTCCCCGCTGTGATAAACGGCATCCTCTTGCCCATTTTCGTGTCCACCTTATCGGAAATGCTTCCAAAAATCGGAAGCAAAAACAGGGCAAGCACGTTGTCTGCTGCCATGATGACCCCCGTGATGGTCTCACCAAGTCCAAAAGTCCCCTGCAAAATAAGGGGTATAATGTTATCATACATCTGCCAAAATGCACTGATCGATAGAAATGCCAGTCCAATCAAAAAAGTTCTCCTATAATTTAATTTCATGTCCATCCCTTTCTTTAATATAAAGTGTGTCCTTCTCCTGACAATCATAATCATATAATTATTCTAACATTGAATACAGCAAGAAACCATCCTATTTCCATAAATTCCTTGCAAATTCCGTAATTTCCTGTAAAATAGGTAACTGTGAACAGACAATTATGTATTATGTATCGAGAGGAGTTTATCAACTATGATCAGTGCAAACAATGTAACATACAGAGTTGGAAAAAAAGCTTTATTTGAAGATGTCAATATCAAATTCACCGAAGGGAACTGCTACGGTCTGATTGGTGCCAACGGCGCCGGCAAATCCACCTTTTTAAAGATTCTCTCCGGTCAGCTCGAAACTACCAATGGAGATATCACGATCACCCCAGGTCAGCGTCTTTCCGTGCTGGAACAGGATCATTTCAAATACGATGCATATCCTGTCATGGATGTAGTCATCATGGGAAATGAACGCCTGTACCAGATTATGAAAGAAAAAGATGCAATTTATGCAAAAGAAGATTTCACAGACGAAGACGGCATCCGGGCAAGCGAACTGGAAGCGGAATTTGCTGAAATGGACGGCTGGGAAGCGGAGTCTAACGCAGCCATGCTGTTAAACGGTCTGGGCATTGAAACCGCCTTTCACTATTCTGTGATGAAGGACTTAAACGGCAACGAAAAAGTGAAAGTCCTCCTTGCAAAGGCGCTTTTCGGCAATCCAGACATTCTGCTTTTAGATGAGCCTACCAACCACTTAGATTTAGATGCCATCGCCTGGCTGGAAGAATTTTTGATCAACTTTGAAAATACTGTGATTGTGGTGTCCCACGACCGTTATTTCCTGAACAAGGTCTGTACCCATACCGCCGATATCGATTACGGCAAGATTCAGCTCTATGCTGGCAACTATGATTTCTGGTATGAATCCAGCCAGCTTCTGATTAAGCAGATGAAAGAAGCTAACAAGAAAAAAGAAGAAAAAATCAAGGAACTGCAGGAATTCATTTCCCGTTTCTCCGCCAATGCTTCCAAATCCAAGCAGGCAACCTCCAGGAAACGTGCCCTTGAAAAAATCGAACTGGATGAGATCAAACCTTCCAGCCGTAAATATCCTTATATCGACTTCCGCCCTGAACGAGAAATTGGCAATGAGGTTTTATCGGTGGATGGCATTTCCAAAACCATCAACGGGGAAAAGGTTTTAAATCAGGTTTCTTTCATTGTGGGACATGACGACAAAATTGCTTTTGTAGGCGGCAATGAGCTTGCCAAGACTACACTTTTCCAGATTTTAATGGGTGAAATAGAGCCCGATGAAGGCAGCTTTAAATGGGGCGTCACAACATCCCAGGCATATTTCCCCAAGGATAACACTAAAGAATTTGACAACGATTATACCATCGTGGACTGGCTTACAGGCTACTCTCCCGTCAAGGACGTTACCTATGTCCGCGGCTTTTTAGGACGTATGCTTTTTGCCGGTGAAGACGGCGTCAAAAAAGTGAAGGTGCTCTCTGGAGGTGAAAAGGTCCGCTGCCTATTGTCCAAAATGATGATCAGCGGCGCTAACTGCCTGATTTTAGACGAGCCCACCAACCACTTGGATATGGAATCCATCACGGCTCTAAATAATGGTTTGATCAAATTCCCTGGTGTCGCTCTTTTTGCCTGCCATGATCATCAGTTTGTACAGACCACCGCCAACCGCATCATGGAGCTTCTTCCCGACGGCAGTCTGATCGACAAGATCACCACCTACGATGAATATCTGGAAAGCGATGAGATGGCTAGAAAACGCACCGTTTACACAAAGCAGGCTGAAGAAGATGAAAATTAACACATCAGCTTCACTATTACAAATTAATTGGAGTTTTTATGAATATTGTTGACTTGCACGTACATTCAAATAAATCAGACGGAAGCCTTTCCCCCTCCGAGCTGGTCGATTACGCTGTAAAAAAAGGGCTTTCCGCCTTTGCGCTGACCGACCACGATACCACAGACGGCATAGCAGAAGCGTTAGCGGCGGCAAAGGGCAAAAATATCGAAGTCATACCCGGCATCGAATTTTCTACTGAATATGAAGGACAGGATATTCATATCGTAGGACTTTATATCGACTATGACAGCGACTTTTTCAAACGCCGCCTGATCAACTTCGTAAACGGCCGCACCATCCGCAACAAGGAAATGTGCCGCCGCCTTACAGAGCACGGTATTTCTGTCACTTATGAGCAGCTTACCGCCGAATTTCCAGACAGCGTTATCACCCGCTCCCACTTTGCTAAATTTATGTTGAATCACGGTTATGTCAAAAGTCTCAAAGAAGCTTTTGAGCGGTATATCGGAGACCACCGCCCATGCTTCGTTCCGCGGAAAAAAATCACGCCCATGCGTGCAATTGAGATTATTTTGAAGGCAGGCGGCTTTCCCGTACTGGCACACCCCCTGCTCTACGGCATGGGCAGCCGCAGGCTTGAAAAACTGGTTGCGCTTTTAAAGGAAATGGGACTGCAGGGGCTGGAAGCAGTATACTGCACTTACACCGCCTCTGACGAAAGGCAGATGCGTGCCCTTGCTGCCAAATACGATTTATGTATCAGCGGAGGATCCGACTTCCACGGCAGTGCAAAACCCGGACTGGACCTTGCAACCGGCTATGGAAAACTTTTTATTCCCCAAGAAATACTGGATAAAATCAACGAGCGGAGAAAGTGGATGAAAACGCATCCTGAACAGTTAAAGCAAACGAAAATTCTATTTACAGATTTAGACGGCACCCTGCTTAATAATAAAAGGCAGATCAGCAGCTATACCTGGGAAATTTTGAACAAATGGTGTCAGAATGGACATAAACTAGTGCTTTGCTCCGGCAGGGCAATCGACAGCATCAGACAGGTAAAGGAATCCCTGCACCTAGATTTTCCCGGCATGTATCTGATTGGATTTAACGGCGGACAGATTTTTGATTATGATAAGCAGGAAACCTTGTATAAAGTGACACTGACACTTGAACAGACTGATTACATCATAAAGGAAGCGGCACGTCTGGGTATCCACATCCAGACCTATTCCAACACCCATATTATCGCACCCAGGCAGGATGAAGAGCTTGCCTACTATCAAAGAATCATTAATTCACCTGTTATTTTCTGCGAAAATGTGATTGATGCTTTGGAGGAAGGTCCCTGTAAATGCCTTGCTCTTGAACTGAAGGATTTGGAAAAGCTTGAAAATTTCCGTCTTTCCCTAAAGCCCTGGGCAGAGAAAGAAGGCATTTCCCTTATTTACTCCAATCCCAATTATCTGGAGATTTTTCCTTCTATCTCGGGAAAAGGCTCCGCAGTGAAGACGCTTTGTTCCCTTTTGGGCATCCATCCCTATTTTTCGGTTGCGGCTGGGGACGCACAGAACGATTTGTCCATGATTGAGGCGGCTGGAATGGGAATTGCCATGGCTAACGGCAGTGACGATGTCAAGATGGCTGCCACTACCATTACATCCTACGACAATGACCACGATGGTCTGGCACATGTGTTGAATGATTTAATGTGAAAGCGCCGTTGACAAGGGCACCCACAGCGCAATCAAGGATGCCCTGTTTCTTCTGTCATGATGCTCTTATGACCCGAACGTTATTATTTAACAAAATTAAAAAAATAAATTTTTTACTTGCATTATTCGTCAAATTGTAGTAAGATGTTTAAGGTGATGCACGGGGTAAATTATTTATCATCTGCTCACTACATAGAATGGCTCGTTGGTCAAGCGGTTAAGACGCCGCCCTCTCACGGCGGAAACAGGGGTTCGATTCCCCTACGAGCTGCGACTGTTTTTAACAGCCCAACCCGTAAGTACCGAAAAAGAAAATTTTTCGGTACTTTTTATTTTTCAAATTTTTATAAATCCTTAACAATTAAATAGATTGACCCCCGCCTCATATTATTTTCTCCTTCCATATACTCCAATCATTTCTTCAAATATTTGGAATGCGTAAGCTAATCAAAATGACAGGACTGGCATCATACCAGTCCTATGATACAAAGTCAAACAAACTAATTTGATTCGACTCAGGCAGATTCCCCAAAAGGTGAAGGCTGTCCATCAGATCTACTATCGTCTTGGAAACCTTTGTCCTCTGCCGGAAATCATCCTTAGATAAGAACATTCCGTCCTTGGCCGCCTCCACAATGGCATCCGCCGCCTTCTCGCCCAGCCCGTCAATGCTGTTTAAGGACGGCATCAATTTTCCATCAACAATCTGGAAGTTTCTGGAATGCGCTGAAAAAATATCTATTGGTACAAATTCAAATCCTCTGGCATACATTTCCTGCACGATCTTCATATCTTTATAGGAATCCTGCTCTTTCTTGGAGAGGGAGTCACTCCTTCTTTTGTAATCCGCCATCACATTCTCCAGATGCTGCTGCCCCTGGCACATAATCTCATATGAGAATGCCGATGCCCTGATAGAAAAATAGGAAGCATAATAAGCCAGCGGATAATTGATCTTACAATATGCAATACGCCATGCCATCATAACGTACGCCGCTGCATGGGCTTTGGGGAACATGTACTTAATCTTCTTGCAGGACCAGATATACCAGTCAGGCACATCCTTTTCCTTCATCGCCGCTTCCCATTCCGGTTTCAGTCCCTTTCCTTTACGCACACTTTCCATAATAGTAAACGACAATGCGCTGTCCACCCCCTTATTAATCAGGTAGATCATGATATCATCACGGCAGCAGATTGCCGAAGAAATTGTGGCTGTTCCTTCCAGAATAAGGGTCTGGGCATTCCCCAGCCACACATCCGTCCCATGTCCCAAGCCGGAAATCCTGATTAAGTCCGAAAGACACTGCGGCTTGGTATCGAGAAGCATCTGGATGACAAACTCTGTTCCAAACTCCGGTATTCCCAAAGATCCCACCGGACAGCCATCGATCTGATCCGGCGTAATCCCTAACGCAGAGGTATTCTGAAAAAGGGACATAACCTGGGCATCATCTAACGGAATTTTCGTAGGATCGATTCCCGTAAGATCCTGCAGCATACGAATCATGGTAGGATCATCATGCCCCAGTATATCCAACTTTAACAGATTATGATCAATGGAGTGATAATCAAAATGTGTAGTTACAATATCCGTTGTCATATCATTTGCAGGATGCTGCACAGGCGTAAAGGAATTGATATCCTCGCCCATAGGCAGCACAATGATACCGCCCGGATGCTGCCCTGTGCTCCTTCTGATGCCGGTGCATCCTCCAACGATACGATTGATCTCGCAGTTTCTTTTCCTCTTTCCCCGCTCCTCATAATAATTTTTCACATAGCCAAATGCCGTCTTATCCGCCAGGGTCGCAATGGTCCCTGCACGATATGTCTGACCTGCACCGAAAATAACTTCCGTATATTTATGCGCCTTACTCTGATACTCTCCCGAAAAGTTCAGGTCAATATCCGGCTCCTTGTCCCCCTTGAACCCTAGAAACGTTTCAAAGGGAATATCAAATCCATCCTTCACCAGCGGCTTTCCGCAAACTGGACACATCTTATCCGGCATGTCACAGCCGGCATTCCCCGCATAAGCCTTCACCTCTGGGGAATCAAAATCATAATAAAAGCAGTTAGGACACCTGTAATGGGCGCTTAAGGAATTAACCTCCGTGATTCCCGCCATAAACGCCACCAGCGAGGATCCTACCGACCCACGAGAGCCCACCAGATAGCCATCCTCCACCGACTTCCACACCAGCTTCTGGGCAATGATATACATAACCGCAAATCCGTTGGTAATAATAGAGTGAAGCTCTTTTTCCAGCCGGTCCTTTACAATCTGAGGCAATTCTTCCCCATATAATTCATGTGCCCTGTTATAACAAATATCGGTCAGCGTTTTGTCGCTGTCAGGAATGACTGGAGGGCACTTATCTGGGCGCACCGGTGCCATCACATCAATCCTGTCGGCAATCTTATTGGTATTGGTGATTACCACTTCCTCCGCCTTATCACTCCCTAAATAAGAAAACTCCTCCAGCATCTCTTCCGTGGTGCGCAGATAAAGGGGCGCCTGATCGTCCGCATCTGTAAATCCCTTGCCTGCCATGATAATCCTCCGATAGACCTCATCCTCCGGATCCAAAAAATGCACATCACATGTCGCCACCACAGGTTTGTTGAACTCTTCCCCCAGCGCAACTATCTTCCGGTTAATCTCCTTCACATCTTCCATACTATTTATGGAAGGAACCCTCTCTGATTCAATCATGAACTTGTTGTTTCCAAGAGGCTGTATTTCCAGATAGTCATAGAAATTTACCAACCTTGCAATTTCTGAATCTGATTTTCCATCTAAGAGCGCCCGGTACAATTCCCCTGCCTCACAGGCACTTCCCAAAATCAGTCCTTCCCTATGCTTCATAAGAAGACTCTTTGGCACCCTGGGACGCTTACTGTAATAATTGAGATGGGACTCTGATACAAGGGTATAGAGGTTTTCTCTGCCAATGTTATTTTCCGCCAAAATGATTGCATGATAAGACGGCAGTTTTTTGATGATATCCGGGCTTGTCTCCCCTAGCGCATTTACCTTTGCAAGTGTAT
Source organism: Lachnospiraceae bacterium (assembly GCA_029054245.1). Taxonomy (GTDB): domain Bacteria; phylum Bacillota; class Clostridia; order Lachnospirales; family Lachnospiraceae; genus Suilimivivens. The sequence goes on from JAIDFQ010000006.1 coordinate 22,025, forward strand.
CCGCACCGCGCTCCCTCAGCATCGGAATGAATTTCACAAAAATCTCAGCCGTTGCCTCTGCATCTTCCACTGCCCGGTGATGATTCTCCAGAGAAACGCCCATCGTCTTAGCCACAGCATCCAATGTATGCTTTGCCTGATGCGGCAAAAGTATCCTGGCAATTCCCACCGTATCCACATAAATAAATTCCTTGTTTACATTCTGTCTCGCAGCATTTTCCTTGATAAAGCTCATATCAAATTCTGCATTATGGGCTACCAGCACAGCCCCCTCACAAAAAGCAAGGAATTCCGGCAATATCTGTTCAATAGAGGGTGCCCCCATCACCATGCTGTCATTGATACCGGTCAGCTTTTCGATTTCAAAGGGAATGGGTACATCAGGATTCACAAACGTGGAAAATCGCTCTGTAATTTCTCCCTTTGACACCTTGACGGCGCCAATTTCTATGATTTTATTATTTACCGGCGAAAACCCTGTAGTCTCTATATCAAACACTACAAAATCCGCATCAAAATCCTGCCCCCGTTCACCGGTTGCTATCTCATGAAGATCATCCACGAGATAAGCTTCCATACCGTATATGACCTTAAAGAAGTCCTGTTTATCAGGGTTAGCCTCTCCTGCCTCTTTCCGCTTTGCTTTCTCCGCCTTCCACAAATCCTCCCATACATGATTGGCATCCGGAAACGCCTGCACGACCCCATGGTCTGTAAGCGCAATTGCCGCATGCCCCCATTTATACGCTCGTTTTACGATATCCTTCGCCTCGGATACCCCGTCCATATCACTCATCTTCGTGTGGCAATGAAGCTCCACTCTCTTGCGGGCGCTGTTGTCACTGCGGGATGTGGTAAAATCAGAGATTCGTTTTACCCCCGTAAGCGAGCCAATGGTAAGCTCATTGTCAAATTTGTCAATCATAGTTATCCCTTTTAATTTGACAAAAGCTCCCGGCTTGATTCCTTGCTTGATTTCCTCCACCTGCTCATTGTGTGCAAACATTTTGATCGTCATGGTGTCTGTAAAGTCCGTCACATCAAACATCAATATGGTTCTTTCATTCTTAATTTCTCTGGAATCAAAGCTGATAATCTTTCCTTTGATGACAACCTCTCCCATTTCTCCCACAATGTCCTCAATGGGCATAGCATCCTCCTCAAAGTCTCTGCCATAAAGCACATCCGGGTTATCTGAACGCCGTACTGCCCGTTTAAAGTCATTCTTACGTAGCCCTCTCTTTTCCTTTCCCTGAAAGGCACCGGTCATTCCCGGTCTTGCCTGTTCCTTTAAAAGCCCCTTATCCTTTGCATCCGGCTTTTTGCCATCCTGCATGCTCCGGACGCCATCTTTCATTTCCTTTCCGGCATCCGGCATCATGCTTTGCATAGCACTGCCACCATCCTGCGAACCCATTCCCAATGCCCTCGCCGTAATTTCCGCGACCTGACGCGCAATCTTAAGATCATCTTCTTCCTTATACTTGCCCGTCGTTTTGTCTTTGTATTCCATCCGGCATGTCACCTTAAATCCGCACCTGATATTAAAAATCTTCTCAAGAATCCTTACAAGCTCTTCCGACTTGCTCCTTGCAAGAACAGTATCTTCCACAGTAAGGAAAAGCTGCTCTTTATCTGGAAATGCAATATCAGCTCCCTTAAACAGATTATATTCAATGGGACTGTAATTCCTAAGTTCCAACAAAATGCTGTCTTTATAAGCATTCATCAGCTTCTCAGGCGTATACTGTTCTGAAAGATGAAAACGCTCATACAGTTTCACCGCCACCTGGTGAGCGGAAAAGAACTGCTTCTTGATTTCCGCCTCTACCTTATAAATCGTCTCTTTCGGGATCAGATAGTCACATCCTATGGTCACTCTGATAAAATCCCTGCTCTTTGTAGCAGATACCTTCTCCACCGTCACCTGTTCAAACAGATCCTGTACCTTCTTATCCAATTTTAATGTGGGAAACACCTCAAAAAACTGCTTTGCCATTTTCCGCCGCTCTTATCTTTCCTATTGATTCCAATGCTCTAATTCTTCCCTTAGCACACCAAGGAGCTGGTCTTCAGGCACCTTCTTAATGATTTCGCCCTTCTTAATCAAAAGACCTTCCCCAATTCCACCCGCTATTCCAATATCCGCCTCTTTTGCCTCACCTGGACCATTGACCGCACACCCCATGACTGCCACCTTAATATCCAGCGGAAACTCTGCCACCATGTTTTCAACTTGATTCGCAAGCCCAATCAGATCAATCTTGGTCCTCCCGCAGGTAGGACATGAAACCACTTCAATTCCTCCCTTTCGGAGCCCTAACGTCCTTAAGATTAGTTTCGCAGACTTAATCTCCTCCACAGGATCTCCCGTCAATGATACCCTTATGGTATCGCCGATTCCCTGATGCAGAATCAGCGCCAGTCCAATGGAAGATTTGATATTCCCGCTGATAATGGTGCCGGATTCTGTAATCCCCACATGCAGCGGATAATCCGTCTTTTTGGCAAGAACCTCATGCGCCTTTACACACATCAACACATCGGAAGACTTGATACTAATGACCATATTTCCATAGCCCATCTCTTCAATCATATGTACCTTATCAAGCGCGCTCTCCACGATTCCTTCCGCTGTGACGCCATGATACTTTTCCACAAGCTCCTTCTCAAGGGAACCGCTGTTCACCCCCACCCGAATAGGAATCTCTCTCTCCCTGGCAGCTGCCACAACCGCCGCAAGCTTATCCTTTCCACCAATATTTCCAGGATTAATTCTAATCTTATCTGCTCCATTCTCTATAGCAGCAATCGCCATCTTATAATCAAAATGTATATCAGCCACAAGTGGAATGGAAATCTGCTTCTTGATTTCCCGAATCGCCTGCGCCGCATCCAAAGTAGGCACAGTGCACCTGATGATTTCACAACCTGCCTTTTCCAGCTTATGAATCTGCGCCGCCGTCGCCTCCACATCTTCCGTTCTTGTATTCGTCATAGATTGTATCAAAATCGGATTTCCTCCCCCAATCACCCGATCCCCAATCGAAATTACCCTTGTATGTTCTCTCGTCATACTTCCTCCTCCTGCTTGATACCTTGCACTTTCTAATAAGCCATTCCGATATGATACATTATATTCCACCCCAGCTTGCAAAGTCAATGAGATAAGGAAAGCGGGTACTGCTATCTCCCACATAACCGTTCATCTCGCAAGGGCGGCACGGCAGGGAAGGAAAGACCCCCACAGGCTTTTGACCGCCACAGATGACAGCGCTTAGGATTGTTTCATGTCTCGTCTTCAAATCGGATTTCGCTAACAGAATTGGATATATGTATTTCAAGACGGACGGGGCGCAGCCAAGCGGCATCCGTGCCGCCCTTGTGATCATAACAACTCTCACTCTACTCCGTCACCGGCTCAGCCTTAATGCGGAAAATACGGCTGTAATACTTCTCACCATCCTCCCCCACCGCCACAATCTGCATTGACAATTCCTGGGTAGGAAGGCGTTCTGCTGGAAGTTCAAAGCGCACCTTATCATTTGTTACGTAAATCGCATCGTATTTAAGGAGCAGCTTGCGTTCATACGCATCACGCATCTCCACCCACAATGCTTCTCCTTCCTCCTGCGCATAGACGGTGCCGTAATAAGATATTTGTCCACGGACGGTCGCTGCCAAACAAAAGATTGCAAAAAGAAGTACCAAAAGACCGGAAAACTTCTTTTCTGTCAGCCATATATTTTTTTCCTGTCTGCGCAAGAACTGTTTTTTTCGTTTATATTTGGAAAAGAATAGATAAAATAAGATAAAAAAACTTAGAATGATTAATGGTCTGATCAGATAGGGAAAGGGAAACTGATTTTCTAAAATCCCCTCAAGAAGCGGCAGGAAGAAACAGCATACGGTATATCCTCCCATAAGTGCAAGAATCATTTTCTTTATTCTTAGCACAAGCAAATGTTTGCGCTGCTCTGTCGGATAGCCAAGCAATGCGCATTCCACCTGCTCCATGGACTGATAAGCGTCCTTCTTATTTTCCGCCGTGCATCTTTTTATGATTTCATCCATTGCACCCCACAGCGCCTTATCATATTCCCCTACCGGACGCCTTCCACAGGGTTGCCGTATGGGATTGACGCCTGTCAGCATTTCATGCAGCACTGCCCCCAGCGCGTAAATATCCCACCGTTCATCTCCCCGTGTCTGCTTCCATTGTTCCGGCGGAGCATACCCTGGCGTCCCCACGCACCATTTTCCTTCTTCCCTGCCACAGGCAGATCTAAGAGTGCCGCCAAGGTCAATCAGTTTTAGCTTTCCATCCTGCCGAATCATGATATTCTCCGGCTTCAAATCCCTGTAGATTACCGCTGGATGCCTGCTGTGCAGATAGGCAAGTATTCCGCATAACTCCACCGCCCATTCAATTGCCTGTCTCTCAGACACCCGCCCATGCTTGTTAAGATACTGGCGCAGCGTCATCCCTTCTACATATTCCATAACCAGAAACGTGTGCTCTTGCTGTTTGAACCAATCATAAATTCTGGGAAGTCCCGGATGCTCCAGCTCCTTCAAAAGCGCTGTTTCTGCTAAAAGGATCTCCTCTGTGCTCTCTTTGACCGCCACCAGCCGGTTCAAATGCAAATCCCTTGCAAGGTATACAATTCCCGTCCTGCCTGTACCAGCCAAACGGAGCACCTCATACTTATTTATTAAAATCCTGCTCATGCAGCACCCCCTTTTGACACAGCCAGGTAAACCGCCGACATATTATCCTTCTCGCCTCTCTTTAATGCAGCCATGCCCAGCTCCTTCAGCCTTTTTTCAATCTGCTCTTCACTACCAATCTCCTCTGGCGCAAGGATTTCGCCCAGCTCTTGCTCCACGGTTCTGTAAAAACCATCCGTGCACAATAGAAATCCATATTTTTTGTGGACTTTTCCAAAGCATACCTGCGGTTGCTGAAATGGAAAGCTTCCCATGCATCGCGTTAGTCCTCTTCCTCCATCAGAATCATCTCTGGTCAAAAGCCTTACTTCCTTTCTACCGCACAGATAAATCCTGCTGTCACCTATATGAAAAATCACATATTTTCTTTTCCACACAAAAATCAGTGATATAGTCGCCCCTAATTTAATCTCTCTTCCATTTCCATAACGCCTTAAACCGTCATTGATTTCATAAAAGCAGCGCATAAGGCTTCTTTCTATTGCCTTTTTCCCCTTTTTTCTGCCTATCAGAGAAATCATCTGACGGTAAAAATTTTCAATCAGCTTTTCTGTGATATATCCACTGGCCTGTTCCCCTTCTTCCAGCCCTCCGATGCCGTCACTCACCGCTGCCAGCGTCACACGTCCCCTGGTTGTCATCACCTGCTGAAACATTAGAGAATCCTGGTTTACCGCTCTTTCTCCACAATCCCAATATATGCCTGAAATCATCTTCAATCCTGTTATTCCTCCCATCTGCCGCGCCATATCCAAGTTTTGAATAGTATCGATTATACGCCTGCACAAAAAAAGAATCCATTATACAAAACTACCAAAAGCACAACTTCGGTAACTTTGCACAAGGATTCTTTGTGCTATTCTAAATTATATTAAAAGAATTTTGTAATATCATTAAACAAGACAAGAACCATGAGAACCATAAGTGCCATCATTCCCGCCAAATGCACCAATCCTTCCTTTTCCGGTGGAACAGGTTTTCCGCGTATCGCCTCTATCAGCAAAAATACCAAACGCCCTCCATCAAGTGCCGGAAGCGGCAACAGATTCATGATTCCCAGATTCACCGAAAGGAGTAACGCAATATTCATCATATTTAAGATGACTTCAACTGCCCCGTAAGGTCTTGCCGTGTCGTAGACATCATCCACCATCTTTACGATTCCCACCGGTCCAGCCACATCATTTCTGGACAACTGTCCGGTAACAAGCATCTGCAGACTCTTAAAGGTGGTTTCAACATAAAACTTCATGGTATAAAAGGCATATTCAAATGTCTGCGGCACATTGCACTTTAAATAGCCTCCGGCTACGATTCCCATATAATAACGCTGGGTCGTCTCATCATAGGTAGGAACGATCTCAACTGTATGTTCCTGTCCATCGCGTTCATACGTCACCATAAGACTCTCACCCTTTGTATTGAGCTGAGAAATCAAGGTGACTTCACCGCCTAAATGGATCCGTTTTCCGTTGATTTCGGTAAGTACATCCCCTGCTTGAAGCCCTGCCTCCTGAGCCCGGCTCCCTTCGTTTACCATTTGAACCTCCGGTGTGGTAATCCCGCAAACAGATACGAGAATCACCGCCATCACATATGCCGTAAGGAAATTAAAAAACGGTCCCGCAAAAATAGTGGCAAACCGCACCCACACAGGTGCATTGGGAAAGGCTCTTTCCGACATTTCTCCCTTTTCCTTTTCCAGTCCGTCTTCCCCCTCGAACATGCAGGCGCCGCCTATGGGGAATAATTTCAGTGAATACTTTGTATCACCCTTTTGAAAGGAAAACAGCGCAGGTCCCATACCGATAAAAAACTCAACCACACGGATTCCATTCTTCTTTGCCACAATAAAGTGTCCAAACTCATGGGAGAGTACGACCACACAAAATATAATAATAAATAATATAATAGATACTACCACTTTCATTCCTCCTGTACGCATTCATCGATCTAAGGAAGCGCTGATTGAATCAGCGTTTCTCTATAAATGCAGATACTGGCTTTCTATATATTCATAAACTGCCGCTTCTGCATCCAGAATCTCTTCCACGGTAGGATTTGCCACAACTTTATGATGCTCCATAGCCCCTTCAATCAAATCATAGATTTCTAGAAATCTGATTTTTCTATCTAAAAACAGTGAAACTGCCTTTTCATTTGCTGCATTATAAACGGTCGGCATACTTCCTCCCACTTTTATTGCGTCATAAGCCATTGAAAGTCCCTTAAAGGTATCTATATCCGGTTTCTCAAAGGTAAGCGTTGAAAGTGCAAAGAAATCCACCCGCTTTCCTTCCATCGGTCTTCTATCTGGATAGAACAATGCATATTGAATTGGAAGCTTCATATCCGGCATTCCCAGTTGCGCCATAATACCGCCGTCCACATATTCTACCATAGAATGTATGATGCTCTGGGGATGGACCACCACCTGAATTTTCTCCGGCTCCATCTGGAACAACCATTTTGCCTCAATCACTTCCAGTCCTTTATTGACCAATGTGGAGGAATCCACCGTAATCTTTCTTCCCATGGACCAGTTGGGGTGTTTTAGCGCATCCTCAACCGTAATCTGCGCAAGCTCCTCCCGCTTTCTTCCTCGAAAAGGTCCGCCGGAAGCGGTCAGGAGAATTTTGCCAACGCGCTGTATATTTTCTCCATGCATGGACTGGAAGATTGCGCTGTGCTCACTGTCCACCGGTAAAATCGCCACATTCTTTTGTGCTGCCAGCGGCATAATGATATGACCTGCTGTCACCAGCGTCTCCTTGTTTGCAAGCGCTATGGTTTTTCCGGCTTCAATTGCCGCTATGGTAGGCTTAATTCCTATCATTCCCACAATTGCAGTTACTAACACTTCCAATTCTTCCATGACAGCAATTTCCAAAAGCCCTTCCATTCCGCAGAGAACTTTTGTTTTCGTGTCTGCCACCCTTACACGAAGTTCATCGGCTGCTTCTTCTGTCCACATCACCGCAAGGGAAGGTGAAAATTCCCGTATCTGCTCTTCCATCCTGCCAATGCTTTGACCTGCTGCAAGCGCCACCACCTGTAAATCCTTATTATTTCTGACGATTTCAAGCGTCTGCGTACCAATCGATCCCGTCGATCCCAGAATTCCAATCTTTTTCATGATATTCTCCATTCTGCCATCTTATCAGCCATGTATCAATACTAAGGTCAGGAAATAAATCATAGGCGCTGTAAAGATGACACTGTCAAACCGGTCCATAACGCCTCCATGCCCCGGTATCAGTTTTCCATAATCCTTTATCTCGTGATTTCTCTTTATTGCAGACGCTGCTAAATCTCCCACTTGGGAAATGACCGCGCCGACTGCACTGATTAGTACAAATATCCAAGTAACTTTTTGATCCATCACAGCCGATTCAACCACAAAATAAGCGTAGACAGCTCCCACAATAGCGGAACCCAAAACGCCCCCAATTGCCCCTTCGATTGATTTTTTGGGGCTCAGCACTGGCGCCAGCTTATGCCTGCCAAAAAGCATTCCCACTGCATAAGCACAAGTATCACAAATCCATGAACTGATAAAGATCATCCAGACTGTATAAATTCCGTAAGGTAAAATCCTTACCAAATAAATAAAAGAAAGCATCACTGGCGCATATGCTACACAGAAAAAAGCACACATGATCTGCTCTGCCCTGTATACTGGAAAGGTGAACACATAGAGGAACATAAAACCAACCAAAATCGTTATGAGCACGAGCAACAGAAAAATCTTATTCTCCACGAACACCAGAAAAAAATAATAAACTGCAATTCCCGTATAACCTATGATTTCCATTCCATTTATTTTTTCTTTTACATGCGCCAGCCCACAGACCTTCATAAGTTCCCTGTAAGCAACAATAGCTAGAAATAAGAGAACTGCCGCAAGCACATAGCCTCCTGTCAATATGATCGCAAGCGCAAGCGCCACAAGAACAATACCGCTTATAAGTCTTGTCATGAACATGGCTTATTCCTCCTTATACACGACCATATCTTCTGTCTCTATGATTATATGCTTCCACAGCTTTTACCAATTCTTCTTTTGTAAAATCAGGCCAAGCCACAGGTGTGAAATAAAACTCAGTGTAGGCAAGCTGCCAGAGAAGAAAATTGGAAATTCTCTGTTCATTACAGGTGCGAATCAAAAGATCCGGCTCCGGCAATCCGCAGGTATCCAACCTATCAGACAAATACGCCTCCGTTATATCCGCCGCCGAGATTTCTCCGTTTTGTACATTTTCAGTAATTCTCTTCACTGCACGGACGATTTCATCCCTGCCCCCATAGTTCAATGCAATTTGAAAATGCAGACCATCATTGTCCTTTGTAGCATTTTCAAGCTCCGCAATCCGCTTCCTGATATCTTCATCCAGTCCGGTCTTATCGCCCAAGACCCTGACGCACATACGATTCTTTTTTGCAGTGGCAAGACAAGTTTTCATGTAGTTGCGCAGAAGCTTCATAAGTGCATCCACTTCATCTTTAGGTCTTTTCCAGTTCTCCGTGCTGAACGCATAGACAGTCAGATACTGTATCCCCATTCGGTATGCTTCCTCACAAATGACCTCCACCGTTTTGGCCCCCTGCACATGCCCGTAATTTCTGGGCATACCTTTACTCTTAGCCCATCTTCCATTTCCATCCAGGATAATTGCCACATGCTGCGGCATTACCAGCTCTTTTTCCTCTGCCATAAGATAAACCTTTCTTTTTTTATTCCACAAAATCAAATGCTGCCACGCCTCGCGGGGCAGCTTATTGAATTTAAATGCCCCGCCGCAAGCGGCGGGGTAATTTACTCTCGCGGCAATCGCTCAATATATCAAACGCAATACGCGCATCGATTATTGATGCTGCCATTTATACCGTAAGGATCTCCTTGGATTTTTCTTCCATCAGCTTGTCAACATCCTTAATATATTTGTCTGTCAATTTTTGCAGTTCTTCAGAAAGTTCTTTGATTTCATCCTCTGAAACCTCTGCCTTGGCAAGCTTCTTAAAGGAATCATTGCCATCCCTTCTGATGTTGCGGACAGCTACTTTACATTCCTCTGCTTTTTTCTTGACATCCTTTACAAGCTCTTTTCTACGCTCTTCCGTGAGCTCTGGAAATACCAGCCGAATGACCGCCCCATCATTGGAAGGCGTAATACCGATGTCGGATGACAGAATGGCTTTTTCAATACTCTTAATAAGAGATTTTTCCCATGGTGAAATCTGAATCATCCTTGCCTCGGGAATCGTGATATTTCCTACCTGCTGGATTGGCGTAGGCGTTCCATAATAATCTACACGAAGCTTATCCAGTACATGCGGATTTGCACGTCCTGCCCTTATCCCCTGATAATCTGCTTCAAGATGTTCGTAAGTCTTCCTCATCTTATCATCATAAATTTTTAGTCTCTCATCCATTTTATTACCCCCTTAGTCTATACCGTCACTTTGGTTCCGTTAAAATTCCCTTTTACTGTATTTACAATACTATCCTTCTCATTTAGTTCAAACACCCACATAGGCATTTTATTCTCCCTTGCCAATATGGACGCCGTCATATCCACCACCTGAAGATTATTTCTGATTACCTCTTCAATGCTGATCTCGTCATACTTTTTCGCAGATGGATTTACCTTAGGATCACTGTCATAAACACCATCAATGGATTTGGCAAGCAGAATCACTTCTGCCTCCACCTCAACTGCCCTTAGCACAACTCCTGTGTCTGTTGAAAAATAAGGATGCCCCGTGCCTCCTGCAAAAAACACCACCATCCCTTTCTCGAAGTACTTGACCGCTCTATCCTTAGAGAAGAGCTTTGTAAAAGCGCCACACTCAAATGGTGTAAGAATGACAGTCTTCATACCCACACTGCGGAAAATCTCTGATACATAGATGCAATTCATAACCGTTGCCAGCATCCCAATCTGATCTGCTTTCGTCCTGTCAATGTTTTCGCTGGTGCGACCACGCCAGAAGTTTCCGCCGCCGGTAACGATGCCGACCTGAATCCCATCATCTGTAAGCTGCTTGACCTGTAATGCAACTGCTCTTACCGTATCTTCATCAAATCCTGTCTTTTTCTCTCCTGCCAGCGCTTCTCCGCTCAATTTCAGTAAAATTCTCTGCATATCCACGCCTCACCTTATTTCATCTTTTTCAATTCTTCAAAGAAGGATGTGGGGTTTACTTCTGCATAACACTGAGAACACATACCTTCAATAACAGCGCCGTTATTAATCTGTACAGATTTAGATTTGATATCTCCCATAACAATTGCAGATGTATCAAGGATAACCGGTCCTCTGATATCCAAGTCTCCTCTCACTGCTCCGGCAACCACTGCACTGTTTGCATATACATTTCCAAGAACGACTGCATTCTGTCCAATCTTAATGCTTCCATGGCTTCTAAGCTCACCAGTAATCCTTGCTCCCTCAGCATAAATTTCCGCTGCCTGGGAATTACCCTGGACTTCGCCGGTAATATTTAATTTGCCCAATGCCTCCACATTTCCAACGATGCGTCCCCGAACCTCAAGAGCGCCTTCCGTTGCAATATTACCGTTAATAATCATTGACTCTGTAAGGACGGATACTTCTCCGCTCGCCGATTTTGATGAAGGTCTTGACAGATCTGGCATCTTCCTTTCGGCTATCGGCGGTGTATAAACCGGCTCTTGTTCAGGAATCTTTGTTTCCTGCTCCCTGCCAAACATCTGGCTAAAATCTGAGCTGAAATCCGTGCCAAAGTCAGCGGCAGTATTTGCATCAAAATCTGCGGTTGAATCTGCAATGAAATCTTCTTTCCTATCACCACTAAAGTCTTCTGCGTCAAGATCCTCTACGATAAGATCATCCGAAGCAACTGGCATTTCGCTATTATCAATAAATACCTCTTCCTGTTCTACGGCTGCTTCCGTGTCTGCTTGCGCAAAAATCGACGCACTTGTAGCTGTATCTGCAGCAGGCTGCACTTGCTCCACCGTTTCTTTCTTTACTTCTTCTTCACCCTCTGACGGTAAAAGTTCGTTGACTGCCTGTGACAAGTCATCCTTTAAATCTGAGAAAAAACCCATCTTTAAAATCCTCCATTCGTATCTTGATTATCCTTCATTTATTGCTTTGCCTTTATATGCTGAACCGGTATGGTTTCATCAGTAACGGGCAAAAACACGGCATCGCCTCTATCCTGAATCGTCTTAATAATTTCAGGCAGCGCTTCCACCGTTGTCTCCTTTTCAGCTGCATCATGCATCAGGATCATACACTCATTGGTGCTGTCCAATTTGGTTACACAGTTTTCAACAATCACATCTACACTCAGTTGTGTGCTGACCGCATCTCCTGAGGCAATATTCCAGTCAAAATAAGTAATGCCGCTTTCATTCAAATATGCAATCAGCTCCTGTATGTCTACTTTACTCACCGTGTTGGAACTTCCACCCGGAAAACGATAGAATCTGGGCAAGATACCGGTAACCTGATAAAGATATTCCTGAAGCTTTGTCAAATCCTCAACGAAGCTCTCCCTGGACTCATAAATCTCATCATATTTATGGCTGTAAGAATGCATGGCAAGTGTATGACCTTCTGCAACAATTCTCTGGTAAGCCTTCACAGATCTCTCATCTGTCTTCCCTACCACAAAAAAAGTAGCCTTCACATCATATTCTTTCAAGATATCCAGAATTTCATCCGTATTCTGACTTGGTCCATCGTCAAATGTTAAATAAATCTGTTTTTCATAACCGTTTAACTTCTGCTGCCCTTCTTCTTCTATCAGCGGCTCTGTATCCTCTGGGACCTCTTCTATATTGGCAGCCGTATAAACGCCTGTGGTGCCATCTATTCCATTGCCATAAATCACTAATGCCTCTTCCAGCTCTCTCACTTTACTTTGCAGTGAAACAACCCGTACTCCCAATATAATACTAACAACGATCGGAATTATGATTGCGGCGGCAATAGTTCCTAATATCATTCTTTTCAACAGCCGGATTCTTTTACGGCGGTCATAACCCCTCTCTCCCATGATCAATAGCTCCTTACACATGATTTGCCTATATTGTATCACAATATACATTTATGGGAAAGAGTCAAATTGTATAGATTACAATGTTTTTAAATAACAAATACAGCTAAAAGGGGCTGCTCTTACACAAATCAGATAAAAGGGACTGCCCAAAGACAATCCCTTTTTAATTATCCTCTTATACTATTTTTACAATGATAGAAGATTACATTCCTGCCTGCGCCGCAACCTCTGCTGCAAAGTCGTCAACCTTCTTTTCAAGACCCTCACCTGTTTCAAAACGGACAAATTTCTTGATGGAAAGAGCCGCATTGTTTTCTTTTGCAACCTGAGCGACATACTGGGCTACTGTCTGTTTGCCATCCTCTGCCTTAACATAAACCTGCTCTAACAGACATACTTCCTTTAATTCCTTATTCAGACGGCCAACTACTGCACCCTCAATCACCTTTTCCGGCTTACCAGCCATCTTGGGATCATTCGCAATCTGTGCCATCAGGATTTCCTTCTCGTGCGCCTTATATTCCTCTGAAACATCCTCTGTAGAAACATACTTCGGTGAAAGCGCTGCAACCTGCATAGCAATGTTCGTCATTGCTTCCTTAACCGCATCATTGACAACATCCGTATCAGCCTCAACGATAACGCCGATCCTTCCGCCGCCATGCACATAAGATACCACGCATCCGTTCTTGGCAACAATCTTTTCAAATCTTCTGATGTTCAAATTTTCGCCAATCTTAGCAACCTTTGCCACCAGAGCATCCTTAACTGTCATGGATGTATCTGCATTCCAAGGCTCTGCCATAAATGCATCCATATCTTCTGCCTGTGTATTTACAGCCTGTTTTGCAACTGCTGCAACAAATTCCTGGAACTCCTCATTCTTTGCAACAAAGTCTGTCTCAGAATTTACTTCCACGACTGCTGCCACTTTATCATCAAGCACTACTACATTGCAAAGACCTTCTGCTGCAATCCTGCCTGCCTTCTTTTCTGCCTTTGCCTGACCGTTCTTTCTAAGGAATTCAACAGCTGCATCCATATCGCCGTCGGTTTCACCAAGCGCCTTCTTGCAGTCCATCATGCCTGCACCGGTCATTTCTCTTAATTCTTTCACCATAGCTGCCGTAATATTAGCCATTTTCTAACCCTCCATCTATCAAACTATTCAGCATCTGCTGCTGCAACTTCCTCGATATCTTCGGGCGCTGCTTCGCCTGCTGCCTCTGCCATTTCTTCTGTCACTAATTCTTCACCCTGATTTGCCTCAATGACAGCATCTGCCATCTTTGCAACGATCAGCTTAACAGCTCTGATTGCATCATCATTACCAGGAATAATATAATCCAGCTCTTCTGGATCACAGTTCGTATCACCAATACCGATTAAAGTAATGCCAAGTGCATGCGCTTCCTGCACACAGATTCTTTCCTTCTTAGGATCGACTACAAAAATAGCATCTGGGATTCTTGTCATATTCTTGATACCGCCAAGATTCTTTTCAAGCTTTTCCCATTCCTTTTTGATAGCAATGACTTCTTTCTTAGGAAGCACGTCAAAAGTGCCGTCCTCAGCCATTGTCTCAATCGCTCTTAATCTCTCAATTCTGCTCTGGATTGTCTTAAAGTTGGTAAGCATACCGCCTAACCATCTCTCATTTACATAATACATACCGCAACGCTCAGCTTCTGTCTTAACAGCATCCTGCGCCTGCTTTTTTGTTCCCACAAAAAGGATCGTTCCACCCTGGGATGCAATTTCAAATACTGCCCTGTATGCCTCGTCCACTTTGCCAACTGATTTCTGTAAATCAATGATGTGGATTCCGTTCCTCTCTGTAAAAATGTAAGGAGCCATCTTAGGGTTCCATCTTCTTGTCTGATGTCCAAAATGAACACCTGCTTCTAATAACTGCTTCATTGAAATAACGCTCATGTTTCTACCTCCATTTGGTTTTGCTTCCGCATATCATCTTCTCTCCTGCATACCTTCCATTTGAAAGCACCAACAGTCAATAGATACGCGTGTTTTATAGTCACAACGCGGATATTATAGCACAAAAAAATCCCTCTTGCAAGGGATTTTTGTTTTACTTTATAAGCTGGCTCGTAAGGCGTGGCAACGTTTTATTCAAGACCTGCAAGGATTCTTGCCATCTGCTCATGATCCGCATTTACCGGTATTTCAAATATTCCCACATTAAGCCGCTTATCGTATCCGTTCTGGCACAGATATAAATCAAAATCGAATGCCGAACTCACCAGACCTGCCTGCTCTAATTTCCTACTGATTGTAAGAGAACCGTCGCCGCTGTCTACCCGAATGGTAACCGTACCGGTATTTTGTGATCCTCCTTCCGGTTCTGCCGGTTTTTCAGCGGGAGCTGCCGACTCCATTCCGCCATCAGGTGTTGGTGCCTCCGTTGGTTTGGTTGTACTTGCCGGCGTCGGTACTGCTGACGGCTTAGCGGATTCTTCCGGTGTCGGTGCCACAGAAGGCGCGCTGGTCTTTGACGGCGTCGGTACAGTCGAAGGCGCACTGGTCTTTGACGGTGATGCCGAAGGAACGTCCGCTATCCCTGGCGTCGGTGTTGCAGTGGCAACAGGTTCTAAAGTCGGTGTAGGCGCCTCCTCCTGCCCTTTTTGAAGTTCTGACTGCAGGATGCCGGCGGCGTCTGCCAATACCGTGCTCTCCTCTATCATCCCAAGCGCTTTCGCCCTCTCCTTTATTTCTTCGTTGCTCAACTCCTCTTTTCCGCCTTTGGAGGCAATCCCCATGATAATCGCTGTCACAACGATCCCTATGCCTAAACCTCTTAAATAGTATTTCAGATTCATTTTTGTCCCTTATTCCTTAAAATTGCTTACATTCCTTCAAATAAATCAATTACAAGCTTTACTTCTCCGATTCCCAATCCAAGTTCCTTGGCAATTGCCATATTGGACTTTCCGGTCTTATGAAGCTCTAAAATTCTTTCATTATTATTTCTTCCTCCGCGGCTGCCTTCGTCATTTAAAGATACGGTCACTTCAGGCACTTCTACAGGCGCTGCATCTGCTGGAAGATCGTTTACACTTTCTGTCTCTGCCGCCTTAACTGCCGCTTTTGTCTCCTTTTTGGGCGTTTTTGCCGCCCGCGGCTTTCTTGCAGTTTTTCCTGTCCCTTTTGGTTTTTCCTTTTCTTCTTCCTTGGGAACAGATACTTGGGAAACGTCAATCACTTCCGCCGCAATCGGTTTAAAGTCATCCTCAATGGCTTTTGCTGCTTTCTCTTTCCGCGCTGTTATGACAGTCAGTTCCTCTACTGTCCTGCTGACAGCTTCTGCTTCTTCCCTCACCTTTGCGGTGTTTCTTTCCGCTTCCTCAATCGTCTGGCGAAGCTCTTCTGCCCTGGTTTCGACCTCACCCACTTCCTGCTGGGCCTTTTGGGCGCTGGTCTGCGCTTCGCTTGCTGCCTGCTGTGCTTCTTTAACTTTAATTTCCATTTCTTTTGCTGCCAGATCAGCATCCAGCATAGTCTGTTTCACCTCGCTGGCAGTCTTTGCCGCATCAGCAGCGACAGTCTTTAAATTTTCGTGCTTGTCATTCAGCATATCATACAGGAACACTACCTCCTGATGACTTTTATTGATTTCACCCAACACCGTATCTGAATACTCGCTGATCGACATCATCTTTTCATTCATCAATCGCTCCATGGAACGTTCTGCCTTCTCCATTGAATATGTGACCGTTTCATCGACGATTTCGTTTATTTTCACTTTCCGGTCATCAATTTCCCGGTCAACCATTTCTCTGATTGCGTCTTCGCTGATTTTTGCAGCATTTTCAACATCTTCCTTTTTACCTGCCGGAAGCAGGAAACTGACTATAAACACTATAATACCTAATACCAAAAAAATAATTTCTATCACTTCCATATTTTCACCCGTATATCATCAGATTTTCATGTCAAAGTTATTTTGTCCTTTAAGGACCACCCTGCCATCTTTTTCTTCTTTCTTTCGCCTGCGCCCGCCATCTCCGGCGTAGCTGCCGTTTCCTTTATCCTTTGCGTCAAACCGCTTTCCCCTGTTATCCGCTTCATCCCCCTGGTGTACTTGACGTGCTTTGTTCTCTACCGTCTGGTCAAACTGCCGCTGGAAATTAGATTGATCCACCATCACCTTATTGTCTTCATTATGTTTAATGGTGGTAAAATCCTGCGCCCTTGTTACCTGCCCTTGAAGTTCTACACGACTAATCGTCATATGCCATATCCTTTCTACGGTTTATAAACTTTATAAAACCGTCATTTCTACTTCTCCCTTTGATTTTATGAACTTGCAATGTGACATGCTGTTCTTTACAACCATGGAAGCATCTCCAATGCAAATCCTCGTACCACTGAACACTTCACCTGAGACTTCTATTTTGGCAGAACCGCTCTCCGCCAGAAGTTTTTGCAGCGTGTCGATTTCATTCATATACTCTTCCTGCTGCTTCTTCATATGTTTGTCTTTCTGCATCATTCTCTGGGCAGATTTCAGCTGTTCTTGTTTCAGATTCGCCCCCTTCGTCATTTTCTGTGCCATCCCAAGTAAAACCGGAGCGAGCGCATCCATCTCCTTTTTATTTTCAGCCATCTCTTTCTGGATTTCCTGTATCCGCTGCTTTATGTTGGGATCCACACCAACTTCCACAAGGGTGTCCGCCCCCATATAAGAGCCCAGGGTCTTTACCTGGATAAGGTTGGCGGCACATACTTTTCCGCCTGTGATAAATCCTCTTTTTCCGCTTACCGTAATCTCCGTTCCTGCCGTCACTTCACTGTGCAAAATGGACCCTGCCGATACATATCCACCTGCATTCACCTTCGCATTTTCTATAAACTTTGCAATGACATTTCCTCCTGCTTTCAAAGTCCCCTTTGCCATGCCGTTCATGCCTCTGGCTATGACGACACTTCCCTGGGCTTCCAAAAATGCGCCTTCCACCACGCCTCTGACTTCTATATCTCCCTTCGCCTTAACCCTGAAATTTGTACAGACATTTCCATTCACCATAACATTTCCATCATACTCAATATTTCCGGTCGAATTGTCGACGTTTTCCACCTCAAGCACATCCGAGACAAATACCTTTCCTTCCACCAGTGATACATGCCCATTCACCTGAGTGGTCAGCACCTGACGGTCATCTGAAATGGTTATGTTACGCCCATATTTAAGCACTGCCTGCTTTATTGTTCTGGGCTTGATTTTATCATTGTAGATATCAATGCCATATTCTCCAGCATCTCCCGGAAACAACCGGGCAAGAACATCTCCCTTCTTACAGTGATTGAGCGCATTCAAATGAAAAAAGTCTACGCTTCCATCTTCTTTGAGGGTAGGCTTAGCATGCAAATCTGTTTCAAAGTAATACTCAATCCTGGCATCCGTTCCATGCCGTGGCGGCTGCCCTTTCGCTACCAAAATATCGGTACAGTAAACCGGTCTTGAGAAAAAGTTTTGGAGACCTTCCTTTCTGATTCCAAATTTAATATTCTTTCTCATCAGGAAATCGATAAATTCCTGGGCGGTCAGCCTTTCTCCCTTTTCAGAGGGCGGATAGAATCTTGCCATTGCCATCATTTTATCCTGACTGACCTGAAAAATATAGCTTCCTTTTACTTCAGGCGAAGCATTCTGATTGATTACAAACTGGTAAACCTCTTTATCTGACGCAAACGCCTCTTTGAATCCCTTGTTCAGCGTATGTGCCTCAAATGCAATCTCATTGCGATTTAAGTAATTGATTACTTCTTTAACGTTTACCTCTTTTCCTCCGTTACGGGGTTGAAAAACCTTTAATGACGTTTCGTTTCTGCCGCATACTACTTGAAAATACCCATTTTTTTTCAAACTGACGCCCCCCTGTATTAGTATTTCGGTCTATACCGAAAATATCCCCATATAGTTTCCCATCTTTGCTTTCATTTTCTGGAGGGCCCTAGTGTGAAGCTGGGAGATTCTTGACTCGGACACCTCCAACACATTGCTGATTTCCTTCAATGTTAAATCCTCATAATAATATAACAAAATAACTTTTTTTTCTTTTTCCGTCAAAAGCTCCAAAGCCTGCTGTAATACCTTCTTTAATTCTTCTTTTTCGATTACCTCTTCCGGACTGTCAAAGCGATGCTGATCCGTCTGTTCCGCCGGCACCTCGCTTCCTGACTCCATAAATTCATTTAAAGAAACCACACCTGTAATCTTCATCTGGGACTGCCATGTAAGATAATCCTCATCAGAAATTCCAAGGCTTGCAGCAATCTCTTCATCTGTCGCTGCCCGTCCGGTGGCTGTCTCTATTTCCTTTATTGCTCCGTCAATTTTTTTCTGCTTCTGCCTGATCGTTCTGGGAATCCAATCCATCTTCCTAATCTGATCCAGAATCGCCCCTCTGATGCGCAGGCTTGCATACGTCTCAAATTTTACAGCTTTCATACTGTCAAATTTGTCTATGGCATCAATCAGTCCGAAAATACCATAACTAACAAGATCATCATACTCCACATTGTATCCCAGATACATGCTAAGACGCCCTGCCACCAGTTTCACTAACGGCGCATATTCCAGTATCAATTTCTCTCTGATTTCAGGCGATTTCGTTTTTGCATAACTTTCCCAAAGCCTGTTTCTTCCTGCCTCGTCCATCGTTACCTCCATCACCCAGGTTTATGTCCTTTATTCTGCCCCATTTTCAATCTCTTCATTTGCTTGATTGGTTGATTCCCCCTCAGCTTCCAACGCCGCCTGCATTTCCATGACTTCTCTTTCATGTTCTTCCTGCGCCTTGATCTGACTTACGAACGCAGCAAGCCTGCCCTGAATAAAACTAGCTGCCAGGTAAAAAATGAACAGTACCAAAAGTAAGATTGTCAGCATCTGCTGCGTGCTATAGTGAAAATAATACATTATAAGACTTGCTACTGCGCCTGCAAGGAGCGTCACAAAAGGTGCAAACAATTTCATCTTTTTCATATGATTTTCTCCGATTTTCCCACAGCCTTTATAACGAAATCTCCCGTTTTGGGATAAAAAATTACTGTCCTCCCATAAGAGTCCCCTGTATCCTCCGCCAGAATCGGTATTCGCAACTGATTCAACTTTTTCTTGCTTGCCATTACATTCCGTTCCCCTACACGAATCATATCACTTTTGCTTCCAAAAGCAAACATCTGTGCGCCGCCTGCAATCTTAGCCACAAGCCTGCTGCGGTTCGCTCCCATACGGACAATTTCATTTACCATGTCCTCTATACCCGTATCTGCAAATTTCGGCCGGTTCGTATTATTTTTTATTTCAGTGCTGTCTGGCAGCATAATATGTGCCAGCCCTCCGATTCCCGTCGCAGGATCCCTCACTGCGATTCCTACGCAGGATCCTAACCCTAAGGTTGTCACTGCATCATCACCCCTGCAGGTCTTGAAATCAGCCATTCCCACTTTAATAACTTCACTCATCTTTCCATGCGTCTCCCGTTTTTCTTCCTATCCCTACAATACACCTAGCGATGACAGTATCTTCTCGTAGGAATTCATATCAGGAATAAGAATAAAATAACCGTCTAACTCCACATCATCTGAAAAAGTCGTCTGTATCAGCAGAATCTTATCCCCCAACACGCCGAATTCAACCGCCGGAACACTAAGAAGCGCCCCCGCCATATCTATGCCAAGCTGCGGCACCGATGGATATATTTTTAAATTAGTCAACCCTGATAAGGCGTTCAGATATGCCCCTGTAATAATATTTCCAAGTTCCTTTACGGCGGAACATTCCATTTCACCAAACTGGTACTCTTCAAGGTTTTCCTCGTCGATTCCCAACATTCCACACATCAATTTATTTACCAAATGCGCCGCCGTCGCCTTGGTAAAAATGAACATCATGCTGCCCTCTATGTCACCTTCAACCTGTAGATAAATGCCAACCATAATCTGGTCATCTCCGCCAACAATTGCCCCTAATTCATGAAATTCAAGCAACCTGACCTGCGGCACTGACATATCCACTTTGCACCCGACCATCTGCGCAAGCGCTGTAGTCGCATTTCCTGCACCGATATTACCCAATTCCTGCAGCACATCAAAATATTGATTTGTTAATTGCTCCATGCTAAGGTCCTTCATGGTTCCTCCTATTATTTCCTTCTCTTACTTTGAAAGTTTACTATTTATTCTCCATAGCAACAGCATTGAGATCCAGAAGTGAAATCAGCTCGCCATTATGTTTACCGACACCTAAAATGAAATTGACTCTCTCTTCCTTATCGTCATAGGCAACTTTTTCAATCTCTTCCTGGCTCAATGTGACTACTTCTTTCACCTCATCCACAATAACGCCAATCGTTCCATGCTGCTCAAGTTTTAAGATGATGATTCTGGTCGCCTTGGTCATTTCATCTGCCGGCAAATCCATTTTAATCCTAAGACTCATAACCGGAATGACTTCACCTCGCAGATTGATTACGCCTTTCAAATAATCAGCCACCTTAGGCACTCTGGTAATATGCTGTACTCGCACGATATTATCTACATATTTAATATCAATGCCATACTGCTCATTCCCAAGCTTGATTACTATGTACTGTATTGCCTCACCTTCTGTTTTTACATTGTATAGACCCATATCAGATACTTTCAGTTCATCCATTGTTTCTCCCCCCATCTTATATCAGTGCATTTGCGTCTAAGATCAGTGCCACTTCGCCATCGCCAAGAATCGTCGCTCCGCTTATGATCTTACATTTGCTGATATATTTGCCCAGTGATTTGATGACGATTTCCTGCTGTCCCATCAATTCATCTATTACCAGACCAGCAAGTTTCTCACCCTTCTTTACGATTACAACGATTAGATTTTCATCCGGTGATTTGCTGCTTTCAATATCAAGCTCTTTGCTCAATCTGATAAGGGGAATCACACTACCTCTTAAATTGATCACTTCTCTGTTTTGAACCAGTTTGACTTCACTGGGGCTTATATCCTCAAGTGTCTGGATCCCGCCAAGGGAAATCGCATATTTTTCTCCGCCTACAGTAACCATAAGCGCCTGGATAATCGCTAGTGTCAATGGCAGGCGCACAATCCATGTGCTTCCTTCTCCCAGCCTGGACTTCACTTCGACTTCACCGCTTAAGGATTCTATCTTTGATTTTACTACATCAAGCCCGACGCCTCTGCCCGAAACATCTGAAATCTTCTTTGCCGTAGAAAATCCCGCATGGAAAAGCAGATTGATGATATCCTTCTCGCTCATATTGTCACCCTGCTCTGGTGTAATGACCCCACGCTCAATCGCTTTGTTCTTAACGCCCTCCACATCAATGCCATTGCCGTCGTCTCTCACTTCGATTACGACATTGTTTCCATCCTGATACGCATCTAGGAAAATCGAACCCGCTTCCGGTTTTCCTCTCTGCAAACGAAGCTCTGTGGATTCCAGCCCATGATCAGCGGCATTGCGAAGAAGATGCATCAGCGGATCACCGATCTCGTCTACTACAGTTCTGTCAAGCTCTGTCTCCTCACCAGACATATATAGTTCCATCTTTTTATCCAGTTTCTTTGAAAGGTCACGGATCATTCTGGGGAATTTGCTCACAACGCTTTCAATAGGAACCATCCTCACCTTCATGACCGACTCATGCAGATTCGTTGTCACGCCTTCCAAATACTCAATCTGTTCGTTAAATCCTCTTCCATTTCCTCCTTCTGTGCTAGATGCAGATACCAATGAATTCTTTGCAATAATAAGCTCACTTACCAGATTCATAAGAACATCCAGCTTTTCAATGTCTACACGGACCGTTCTGTTTACAACGGGTTTGCCCACTGCTTTTTTCTCGTTTGTCTTAGCAGGCGCGCTTTGTGTCTGTGCAGGAGCTGCAGGTTTTGTCTCAGCGGTCTGTTCTACTGCCTGTTTTTTCACAGCCGCCTCTTCTATCTCATAAACTGCGCCTACCACCTTTTCTATTTCAGAAACACACCTTGTCACTTGAAGAATATCCTCAATCGGACACTCAGAAATAATAATCAGACTGAAATCCAAGTCGAATTTTTCATCCTCAATATCTTGAGCAGGAGGGTTACACACGATAATCTCTGCTTTTTCCTCAACTGCTTTGTACACCAGAAAGGCTCTTGCTGCTTTGAGCAGGCAGCTTTCCTGCACATAAACGGTTAAACCATATACGTTCTTTCCCTGGGATTTGGCGGTGGATAAAACCAGCTGCTCAGACTCACCTATTTTAATATCCATCCATTTTTCCGCCGGTCCATCTTCTGCTTTTGCTTCCGCACCTGATTCCTTTGCTGATGTTTCTGCTTTTCCACCAGGTTTAAGAAAGGCATTCAGCATATTGATTAACTGCTGATTGTCGTTGGTTCCTTCGTCGGCAGTCTGCTGGATGTTTTCTGTGTATTCTTCCAGCGCATCCAGACATTGGAACAGCGTGTCAATCAAATTGGAATTCACCTTCATGGTGCCGTTCCTAATTTCGGAAAAAACATTTTCCATATCATGTGTAAGCGCCTGCATACGCTTATATCCCATGGTACCTGCCATACCCTTCATAGAATGGGCGGCACGGAAAATCTCATTAATCGTATCTACATTTTCCGGCTCCTGCTCCAGACTGAGAATCTGGGTATTCAGGCTTTCAAGGTGCTCCTTGGTTTCATCAAGAAAAATCTCAAGATATTGATTTACATCCATAATTAAATTACCCCCACGTTATTTATAATTTCCTGTGCAATTTGTTCTAACGTTATTCCCTTCTCCACAAGACCTGCTGCAACGGCACTTCTCGGCATACCGTATACGGTACAGGTTGCCTCGCTTTGAACGAATACCGTTACTTTTTTCTTTTCCATTAAATTTCGGATTCCTGCCGTCCCGTCAGCCCCCATTCCGGTTAAAACGACACATACTACTTCGTCATACCCGCAGTCTGCAAGCGACTCATACATATAATTTGCACAGGGACGTACACCTTCTCTCGGTGCTTCATCTGAATAATGTATGACATGTCGGGCTCCGCTTTTACCTGCCTTCATATGCCTGCCGCCCCGGGCAAGAAATACTTGCCCCGGACTTAGCACATCCCCCTCTGCAGCCTCCTTTACGGCAAGCGGGCTTAACGTATTAAGTCTTCCCGCCAATGCCTCCGTAAACCCTGCCGGCATATGCTGTACAATCATAACAGGTGCATTGAGATTGGATGGAAGCAAAGGAATCAAAGTCTGCAACGCCTTCGGTCCGCCGGTAGAGCTGGCAATTGCAACAATTTTCTTTCCGGCTTTACTTTCATCTGCCTTCATTACGCTAAATCCTTCTCAAAATGTGATTTTGTATATGTTATAGTATAGCACAAACACCGCTTCTCATAGGTGCATAGTAATCTAATTATAAATCTTTTTCACGTTTTCTGTTCTTTCTTTCCTGCTCAAAGATAAAACGGATAATTTCTTCACGTTCTGCTGTTTCAATATTGATATAATGCGCACGATGCTCATAATATCCAGGCTTATCCTCCAGCTTCTTTACCACCAGAACTTTTGCGATAATTGAATATTCTTTGGTTTTTCCGCCTCTGTCCAGATTATACCTACAATAAATCAAGCTCTCCGGCTCGTAAACTTGCTCTCCCACGAACCGGATACCGCCGCCGCTGATATCTACAATGACATTGTGCTGCAAAGGCCGTCTGCGCTCAAGAAAATCAAACTTCATTCCCAGCGCCTCAATCTCTTCCTCTGCGAGCAGCCTCGCCTCCATATCCAGCGCGCAGCTCAAACGATAATATTCCCTTCTTTGGAATTTACTAAGACTACTGGAAAGCTCCATAAGCAGGACAAATTGATTTTCTGTCTTATATCGGTCTACAACAGTCGCAAGACTCTGGTATACACCTGCAGACGTATAAAAAAACACTTCATATTCTGTATTTACAGGCAATAAAACAAGCTTTGACTGCTCCATCGGCATCCGCATCTCAAATCTATCCTCCGACACAACGTCAAGTACTTGGCTTTGATATACTTTTTTCTTTTCATCGTCATCAACATAATTTACTCGTTCCGCTGCCTGTATTTCTATTCTGTTACCTGGCATAACGTATTTTGATAACATGACTGCTCCTCCCTGTTAAAGTATTTTACCTGTTACTATATGCGAAAAAAATGCTGCCATCCCCCTTTTAGGAACACTTTTACTTAATTCTTTGTTCATAAGCTTTGCGGCAATCGTCTCATACGCCACAGCGGATTTTGCTGTAGGTGATTTCAGCGATATCGGCATCTGCTGCATGACAGCCTTTGACAACTGTGTATCTTGGGGTATTGCGCCTAGATAAGTAATCGGTATCTTTAAATATTTGCCTACCACTGTATCCAGCTTCTCAAAAAGCCGTTCCCCGTCCGCCTTATCCTCCACTTTATTCGCAATCACCTTCACCTGAGTCATTTCAGCAGAAAACCTGGAGTGTCTCCCTAACGCCTTCAGAAGGGAATAAGAATCCGTAATGGAAGTCGGCTCCGGCGTCGTCACCAGCAGAATCTCCCCACTTGCCACCAAAAACTCTAACACTGCATCTGAAATTCCCGCCCCTGTATCCACAATAATAACATCTGCAATGGAATCAAGTTCTGCCAGATTATTGATGATATAAATCAGGTAATCCCTGCTTAAATTGGAAAGCCCCGCAATTCCCGATCCGCCTGATATAAAACCCACATCCATAGGTCCCCAGGTGATGATCTCTTTTATACTCTTTCCCTGATAAATTAAATCACATAAGTTATGTTTTGGCACCGCGCCAAACATAATCTCTATATTTGCAAGACCGAAGTCTGCATCTAGAATAATGACCCTCTGCCCCATCTTCCGAAACTGTATTGCCAGATTGATTGCTGTATTGGACTTGCCCACACCACCTTTTCCGCTGGTGACCGTAATCACTCTCGCTAAAGGTCTGCTATGCGTGCCGCCGCCTGCCTTTATGATATTTCTTAATTGTTCGGCTTGATCCATATATCTTCCTCGCTTTATCTGTGGTATTTACCAGCCTGTCAGTTACCTTTTCCGCCTAAAAGCTGCTTCACGGTCTTTTGTGGATTAAATACTTCAATATCATCAGGCACATTTTGTCCATATGTTACATACGACAACGAGGCGCCCGTGTGAAGCTTCAAGTTCAGCAGACTGCCTAGCGTAGTCGTTTCATCCAGTTTCGTGAAAATAAGTTTATATTCTGTCATTTCAGAATATACATCTGCAATGCTGGCCAAATCCCGATATTTGGTCGTAGCGCTTAAAACCAAGAACACTTCCTTCTCTGCCATTCCATCTACACAATGGATAAAGCTGTTCATCGCTTCCTTCTGTGCTTCATTCTGATGGGAATGTCCTGCAGTATCCACCATGATAAAATCATAATTTCGGAAATCTTTAAGCGCCTGTTCAATTTCTTCCGTTGAATAAATGACGCGGAATGGAACTTCAAGAATATTCGCATAAGTCCGAAGCTGTTCGGCCGCTGCAATGCGATACGTATCCGCCGTTAAAAGTGCAATCTTTCTACCGCCTTCTACACTGAACTTGGAAGCGATCTTTGCAATGGTAGTGGTCTTTCCCACGCCTGTCGGTCCCACGAAGAATATCACCTTCGGTCCCTTACTGGCAGGTGTGATTTCAATTGGTTTTCCGAATTTCAGAATCATCTTCTGATAAATATTTGCCAATGCATAATCAAAGGGCATATTCGGCTTATTGATTTTTTCAATTTCATCAATAATCTGATTTGCGTTCTGTTCATTCACCTCATTGGTCAGCATCGTATTATAAAGCAGTTTCATGAAGCGTTCCACTTCACTTTCCTGCTCTTCTTCAGGATTTTCGCCCTTTAGCTCTTCCGGTTTTTGGAGTTGCTGTTCAAGCAGCGTATGGAGCGTGTCCAGCTTTTCCTCTATCGCACTGCTGTCCGTCCTGCTGCTTTCAGCTACCGTATCCTTCGCTAAATTATTGTCAATGGATGCGGCTGTCTCCATTGCAGCCTTATGCACAATCGCATCTATAAATGGCTGCGGCCTAGCCTCGTCTTTCGGGGATGCTGCAGGCTGGTCAGGTTCTTCCTCCAATGCCACAGTAACTTCTACAAGCTGGGGTTTTAAAAAGCTGAACATCCCTTTCCGTTTTATGTTCCTGACGTTCATAATCACGACATTACTGCCCAGTTCTTTCTTGGCGCTTTCCACCGCTTCCGCTTCTGTTTTCCCTTGAAATTTTTTTATAATCATGCTGTCACCATTCCCACAGATTGTAATTCTATGCTACTCTCTATTTCATTATATGAAACCACAATCAGATCCTTATAATAATCTTCCGTCAAACGCTTAAAATACATGCGGACAATTGGAGACGTAATGACAATAGGGTTCTTCCCCAGATTCTCCAGCTTCGTAATTTCATTGCCCACTGATTTCATAATCGCCTTCGTCTTTTCAGGATCCAAAGTAAGGTATGCCCCGGTTTCTGTCTGCTTGATGCTTGCCATAACTTCCTGCTCCAGTTTCGGATCAAGCGTCACCACACTGGTCGTTTCATTAGCTGGGAAGAACTTGCTGGAAATAGCACGTTTAAGACTCTGTCTTACGTACTCTGTGAGGATATCCGTATCCCTTGTAGTGGCGGCATAATCAGCAAGCGTCTCAAATATCGTAAGAAGGTCTCTGATTGAGATTCCCTCTTTCAAAAGATTCTGCAAAACCTTCTGCACTTCACCAAGCCCAAGCAGCTTCGGAACAAGCTCCTCTACCAAAGAAGGATTGGTCTCTTTTAAGTTGTTGACCAGATTCTGTACATCCTGCCTTGTGAGCAATTCGGAAATGTACTGCCTGATGATTTCCGTCAAATGAGTCGCAATGATAGACGGAGGATCCACAACCGTATAGCCCATACTTTCGGCACGTTCCCTCTGCCCCTCTGTGATCCAGATTGCAGGGAGATGGAATGAAGGCTCAAAGGTAGGGATTCCCGTAATCTCCTCCTCCACATAGCCCGGATTCATTGCCATATAATGGTCAAAAAGGATCTCTCCCTCGCTGACCTGTATTCCCTTTATTTTGATAATATACTGATTCGGATTCAACTGAATATTATCACGAAGTCTGATAATCGGAACGACTGTACCAAGCTCAAGCGCAATCTGCCTCCTGATCATTACCACACGGTCTAAAAGATCACCGCCCTGATTCACATCAGCCAGCGGAATAATTCCATAGCCAAATTCCAATTCGATAGGATCGACCTGCAACAGGCTGTTGACATTTTCCGGCTGCCTGATTTCTTCCGCGGCAACCTCTTCCGCATCGATTTCTCCTTCAATCTGTGCCGTTTCTATCGTACCTGCTATCATTCTTCCTGTAACAATAAAGATAAGTCCCAGCGCCAAAAAGACAAGATCTGGAAGGGGGGTTATCAATCCCAATACCGCAATAATCGCGCCAACAAGATAAAGCACCTTGGGAATACCAAAAAGCTGGCTGACAAGCACTGTACCAAAGTCTGCATCTTTAGAGCCCTTTGTGACAAGAATACCTGTGGACAAAGATACCAGCAAAGAAGGAATCTGGCTGACCAGACCGTCACCGATAGTAAGGATTACATATTTATCAAGTGCTGCGCTAAACTCCATTCCCTGAGAAAGTACGCCCATGGCGATCCCCCCCACAATGTTTACCGCTGTGATGATAAGTCCTGCTGTGGCATCTCCTTTTACATACTTAACCGCACCATCCATGGAACCGAAAAAACTTGCCTCTTCCTGTATCTTATCCCTGCGCCTCTTTGCTTCTGCATCTGTAATAGCGCCAGTATTCAAGTCTGCATCGATCGCCATCTGCTTACCTGGCATAGCATCCAGTGTAAATCTGGCCGTTACCTCTGCAACTCGCTCAGAACCTTTGTTGATGACCATGAACTGAACCAATATTAAAATTATGAATACGATCGTGCCGACCACTAGATTATTTCCACCTACATAACTACCAAAAGTAGCCACCACCTGTCCCGGATCACCTGTTGTCAGAATCAGCCTGGTGGAAGAGATATTCAGGGAGATTCGGAAGATGGTCGTAAAAAGCAACATGGTGGGATAAAAAGACATATCCAGCACTTCCTTAGAAAACATGGTTCCAAAGAGTATCGTAAACGCTATCGCTATATTACAGGCAAGCAGCACATCCAAAAGCCCATTAGGAATAGGCACGATCATCATGATAAACGCCGCAAGGACATATAGTGCAACTCCAATATCTGCTTTTTTCATAGCCACTCTCCTTTCTTTATACTTTTCCTTTCAGTTGATATACAAAGGCAAGAACCTCTGCCACCGCCTGATATAATTCGGGAGGAATCAGCTCTCCGACATCTACATTTGCATAAAGCATTCTTGCCAGAGGCTTGTTCTCCACGATTTCTATATTATTTTCTTTTGCAATATCTTTGATTCTCTGCGCCAGATAATTCTCACCTTTTGCAAGGACATAAGGCGCATCGTACTTATCAGGATCGTATTTGATTGCCACCGCATAATGAGTAGGGTTGGTAATGACTACATCCGCCTCCGGAAGCTGCTGCATCATACGGCGCATGGAAGCTTCTCTCATACGCTGCTTCTGCTTACTCTTTACCTGCGGATCTCCTTCCTGATTCTTATATTCATCTTTCACTTCCTGCTTTGTCATCTTCATATCTTCTTTGTACTTCCATTTCTGATACCCAAAGTCAAGAAATGCAATTATCATATAGATTGCCGCAATCCTGATGCCCAGATCGGTTACGATCTCTCCAATCAGTGCAATTGCCTGGTTTAAAGATATATCATACAGGATAAAGACCTGCCCCAGACGTTCCCGCAAATAGGAATATACTACATAACCAATAACCGCCAGCTTGGCAAGAGCCTTAATCAATTCCACTATCGAATTAGCTGAGAAAAAACGTTTAAATCCCTTAAGAGGATTCAGTTTACTAAACTTCGGCTTCAACGGCTTAGATGTAGGTTTCCATTTAACCTGTACCAAATCACATATAAATGCAACTATAAATCCCACAAGAAGTATGGGAAGAATAATCAGCACCAGCTGCAACATCATGGTGCGGA
Source organism: Lachnospiraceae bacterium (assembly GCA_029054245.1). Lineage (GTDB taxonomy): Bacteria > Bacillota > Clostridia > Lachnospirales > Lachnospiraceae > Suilimivivens. Next base: position 52,001 of record JAIDFQ010000006.1, read on the forward strand.
TTAATGCATGAATAGACGCAGTCGGAAGATCGCCATTATACATCTTAACTACAGAAGGAATCTGGTTATAAACAGCCGAAAATCCCTGTAAAAATCTCGTCCCCATTATTCCCAGGTATAGCTCTAATACCAAAAACAATGCAAGCAGACTAAACGCATTGCCAATTTCCTTACTTTTCGCTACCTGGCCTTCTTTTCTTGCATCATCCAGTTTTTTGGCGGTAGGCTCCTCTGTCTTTTCACCGCCCGGACCATCCTTGGCAAAAAACTGCAGATTGTATTCTAATGTCAATTTATTTTGCACCAATCTGCCTCCTTTTATCTGAGACTTTCCTTTCATCCGCCTTTCTCTACATCATTGCCTCCACAAAAGTGACAATCGTTTTTTTCATCTGGCTGTAAATAAAGTCTGCCGCACCTGGCAGCATGGCAGTAGACAAAAATAATATGCTGATACCTACCAGCACCTTCATCTGAATACCGACTGCAAACATATTTAGCTGCGGCGAAACCTTCGCCAACACGCCCAATACTGCATTTAAAATAATCATAACGGCAAAGATAGGCAGACATATTCTAAAACCAATAATAATATAATCCGACATAAATCCTGTTATTGCCGCAAGTAGGGAATCTCCCTCAAGCACGATTCCGTTTACCGGAATCAATATATAAGTTTCTGCTAATGCCTTAAGAAGATATCTATGCATGCCTGAAATCATCAGCATAAGCAGAACCATATAATTATAATAAACACCTGTTATCGTAGAATTTTCTCTGGTAGTAGGGTCTAACATACTTGCCATGGAAAGCCCCATTTCCATATCTGCAATCTGTCCTGCAAAAGTAACTACAGTACTGCAGAGATTGGCGGCAAATCCTATCATGAATCCGGTCACTGCCTCCTTCATGATCATAATAGAATATGCAAGAAGTGTGTCATATGACAGGTCTCTGCGCGGTACGACCTGATAAAGCAACACTGTCAGGCAGAGGCTAAGTCCAATCCTGACACTTCGCGGTGTATTGCTCATACTGAAAAAAGGCGCTACGAACACAAAACAGCTGACCCTGACCAGTACCAGCAATAAAAATTCCAGATCCGCATAAGAAAACGTATATTCTAGCATAATCTACTACCTGACATAAAGATTAAAGTCAGACCACAAACTGACCATGAATCCCGACAATTCCGTCAGCATCCAGTTGCCAATTACAGTAAGTGCAAGAAACACTGCAAGTATTTTAGGCACAAAAGTAAGGGTCTGCTCCTGTATAGAAGTAACCGTCTGAAAAATACTGATAATCAGACCAACAATCAACGACACCATAAGAACCGGAGCCGCCACCTTTATAACCATAAATAAAGCCGAACTGGCAATATCTGTAACCTCTTCAACTGTCATATCTTTTCATCCTTCCAATCCATTCTCCCGGTATATTACGGAGAAAAAGTTTCCACCAAGTTGATAATAATCAGATTCCATCCGTCAGCGAGCACAAACAGTAGGATTTTGAACGGCATTGAAATCGTGGTCGGCGGCAGCATCATCATACCCATACTCATCAACGTTGATGCCACAACCATATCAATCACAATAAACGGAATATAAATAATAAATCCTATTATGAATGCTTCCCGAAGTTCTCCTAAAATAAAACTCGGGACAAGGATTGCGAGCGGGATATGGTCTAGATTTCCATCCCATTCTTCACCCGAAATTTCCAAAAACATTCTTACATCATTTGTCTGCGTCTGCGTATACATAAATTCCCTAAGAGGCTGGATTCCGGCTTCAAAAAATTCTTCCTGAGTGATGGTACCCGCTTCAAATGGAACCACCGCTTCATCATAAATTTTTGAAAGTGTCGGCTGCATAATAAAATAAGTCAGAAACAAAGCTAACCCAAGCAGTACCTGATTAGGCGGCGCCGTTTGGGTATTTAAAGCTGTTCTCGTAAAATGGAGTACAATAATGGTTCTGGTAAATGAAGTCAACATAACCAGCAGCGTTGGCGCCAGCCCAATTAATGTCAATGTAAGCAGTATCCGCAATGTTCCATTTACCTGACCGTTACCGCCGCTTTGTGTAATCGTCAGATTATTTGCAATATTCAATTCTGATAAATCTTCCCTGGAATCTGCGCTTCCGGGTTCTTCAATATTGGTTCTTTCCTCCATCTGCCCTGTAAGAGCAGGATCAACCTCACTCGCCAGCGAATCCATTTGGGGAATAATACACAATATGCCCACCGTCATCAGCAGGCATATTATCTTTATTATTTTTTTAACGGCAAAATTCTTTTTCATATGGTTGCCTTTTCCCTTAGTCCTTATCTTTATCCTTCAATTTTTTCACTCTGTCTAGGACACTCGCAAAATCAAGTGCCTGCTCCTGCCTGTTCTCCTGAAGGTCAATCTCTTCCTCGGAAAGCTCTGAAAGCATATGAATCTCATCCTTTCCAATGGCAACCACAAGGTATTTCTTTCCTGCCCTTATAATCTGAACATACTTATTCGCGGAAACCCGACAGGTTTCTACAATTTCCAGATTACCAGTGCCTGCCTTCCCCTTCTGATACTGGGCAATCCACCTTGTAATCAGATAAGTTGCGGCAAGCACAAAAACAAAAAGAATCAGCACTGTTATAAACTGAATATAACTATCCATCCTTGTAGTAACTGAAAGGAGCATGTTAACCGACTACCTTCTTTACCGCTTCCAATACACGCTCAGGCTGGAAAGGCTTTACGATAAAGTCCTTTGCACCGCCCTGAATAGCTTCGATAACCATAGCCTGCTGTCCCATTGCGGAACACATGATTACCATTGCATTCGGATCTGCACCCTTAATCTTCTTAAGAGCGGCAATACCGTCAACTTCCGGCATGGTGATGTCCATGAGTACAAGATCAGGCTTTAATTCGTTATACTTTTCAAAAGCCTTTGCGCCATTTTCAGCTTCGCCTACAACATTATAGCCATTCTTTGTCAGAATGTCCTTAATCATCATACGCATGAAAGCTGCATCATCAACTACTAATACATTTTTAGCCATATTTTTCTCTCCTACTTTTTACTTTATTATTTCGGTTACACGAATGCCAAAACTTTCTTCAATTACTACAACCTCGCCCTTGGCTACAAATTTGCCATTTACAAGTACATCTATAGGTTCACCAGCTATTTTATCAAGTTCAATGATAGTACCTGGTGCGAAGTCCAATATTTCCGCTATGGATTTCTTAGTCCTGCCAAGTTCAACCGTAACTTCCAACGGTACGTCACGAATAAGACCAATGTTCTCCTGACCAGCAGCAGTGCCCATATTATTACTAAAACTCTGGAACTGTGCCGGCTGTATATTCATCTGCGGCATGCTTTGCATTGGCATTCCCATCATCGGCATACCCTGCATAGGCATGCTCTGCATGGGCATTCCCATCTGCGGCATACTCTGCATGGGCATTCCCTGCATAGGCATGTTCTGCATGGGCATTCCCATATTCATCTGACTCATATCAGGCTGTCCTGCGGGCATTTCCATTACTGGCGGTGCACTCGGCGCTGGTGCCGGTGCAGGAGCAGGTTCTGGCTCTGGCTGATTTAAGACAAAGCTTTCAAAAAGACCCTTTGCAAATTCAATAGGGTATAACTGCATAATTGTACTGTCTACTAAATCATCTATCTGCAGCCGGAAGGATATCTTAACAAAATTCCCTTCCAGGAAAGGGGCAATTTCTCCACCCTTTTTAAAATCATTTAAATCCACCAGACTTGCATCTGGGGGGCTGATATCAATCATTTTGCCAAGCATGGTGGACATTGAGGTCGCCGCAGAACCCATCATCTGGTTCATCGCCTCCGAGATTGCGCTCAAGTGAAGTTCGCCGAGCTCTCCGTCTGTATTACTGCCGTCTCCACCCATCATTAAATCTGTTATGACCTTGACATCATGCTCTTTCAAAATCATGGTATTGGATCCGTCAAGTCCTGCCGTATAATTAATCTGAATAAAGACACAGGGACGTTCGTAAGCATCCACAACCATTTCCCAATTGGCAATCTGCACAATAGGCGTTGTGATATTAACCTTTCTGTTTACCAGCGAGTATAAGGTAGTCGCTGAAGATCCCATACTGATATTTGCAATTTCACCTATTGCATCTCTTTCATCCGGTGTAAGCAGGCTTTCATCTATCTGCACTGCGCTTGCCGACTCTTCTGATTCCTGTGCTGATGTGTCGCTAGACAGATCCATACCAGTAAGCAACGCATTTATTTCATCTTGTGACAGCATTCCGTCCATTTCTTACTCCCCCTCTCTGATTATTGATGTTACCCGGACAGCATTATTTTCTTTGCTGGTTCCTGGAAGCGCAGTGAACTTTTTAATGTTACCTACATATACGTTCATTTCCGAATCCACTCTGGTATCCAGCCTGATGATATCTCCCACCTGCAGGTTCAGGAAATCATTTACTGCAACCTGACTTCTTCCTAGGACTGCTTTTACCGGCACATCTATTCTCTTAATGAGTGATTCTATATGTTCTTCATAGTCTACTGTATCATCTTTTTGCATCGTTGAGAACCAGTATTTGGTGTTCAGCTTATCCATCACATCTTCCAGTGTAAAATAAGGAAGACAGATATTCATAAGCCCTTCCACATCACCAATCTTGACGCTCATTGATACAATTGCAATCATATCGCTAGGTGCAATCACCTGTGCAAACTGGGCATTGGTTTCAATCCTTTCCATCATCGGATTGATATCAATTACGTTTCTCCATGGTTCCCGCATCAGCTGCATACAGATTACAAGCAGCCTCTGTAAAATCGTCATTTCAATTTCCGAAAAATCCCTACTTTTTTCAAGCGGCGACCCCTGACCGCCAAGCATACGGTCAATCATCGCAAACCCCAGATTTGGCGATAACTCCATAATCACATTGCCGTTTAGAGGTTTAAAATCCACTATGCCAAGTATTACCGGATTAGAAAGCGCATTCGTAAATTCTGAGAAGGTAACCGTTTCAGAACTTGCCACCGTCACCTGAATATTCTTTCTTAAATAAACCGGCAGGTTGGTAGAAATCAACCTACCATAATGTTCATAAATAATTTCAAGGGTTCTTAGATGCTCTTTCGAGAACTTCGCAGGTCGCTTAAAATCATAATCCTTTACCTGCTTTTCCCCCGGCTCCTGCATCTGATCAACATCCAACTCGCCGCTGCTTAATGCCGCCAGCAAATTGTCTATCTCACTTTGAGATAATACCTCACCCACAGGTTTTCACCTCCTTCATTTCTGCCGCATTATTTTGTCAGCACATCTGCCTTATACGGCATCTACTGATAGAGAGGGCTGATCAGAGTTACGTCATATATAAAGTCTGACTCAAAACGTTCCTGAATTTTATTTAAAATTTCGTCCTCCATCTGTTGGGCGTTGTTTTTCGCTTGATCCATTGTATACTGGCTCACCACCTCATTAATCAGACCTTTAATCAAATCTTCTCTTGTTGACAAATCTGAATAGGTCTTATAATCTTTGTTCTTCGTATTCATGGACAGTGCCACGGAAATCAATGCATAATGATCATTCGTATCAGCATTGCCTTCCTCGTCTGTAGTAGCAGTATCTTTTTTCAGCAGAATCCTCATTTCAGAAATCGTGTAAGTTTCTGTATCTGCCATAGATACCGTTTCTACTGCTTCTCCTTCCTCTCCTTTTCCCAAATCCAGACTAATTGCGGATGCAATATCCGTGACCAAATCCGCGGTCTTTTTGTTCGTGCCCATCACACTGACCATATTAATCGCAGTCAACACAATGTTCACGATGAGCAACGCCAATATGATGATCGAAATCAAATTTTTTTTCATGATAAATACAACCTTTCTTTATTACTTAGTAGGAACTTAACGAATTATATATTTTTATTTCTACTCTCCTGTTTTTCGCTCTTCCTTCTTCTGTTGAATTATCCGCTATGGGAATATATTCACCTCTTCCGGAATGCTTAATTTTGCTCATATCCAAAGATGTATTGCTTTCCAGATAATAGAAAACCGATAATGCTCTTCCACTGCTTAATTCATCATTATTAGAATATTTGCTCCCCGACATCGGGACATTATCTGTATGTCCTTCAATCTCTATCGTTCCTTCACCAAATCTCTGAAGGATGATTCCCAGTTGATTCATCAGCGGCAGCGCTTCTTCTTTGATTTCCACGCTTCCCGAATCAAACAGAAGGGCTCCGTTTAGTGTAAGCTGCACATACTGTGCCGTAAATTCTATGTCCACTTCTTTGTCTAAATTTTTTTCTTCCAAGGCTTCTTCTATTGCACCCGCAAGCTCTTCCGATTCCTGCAGTTTTGCCTCTTCCATCATTTCCACTGCGGACTCTAATTCCTTAGGAATCGTGTTACCTTCCGCATCCCGCCCCGTACTATTGATGTAATCATCCAGCTCATTTAACTGACTCACACCAAGACTGACCAAAATGCCATCACCAATTGCAGTTGCTCCTGCTTCAAAAATACTGAAGGTCTGATTAAAGGACGCTGCAATCAATTCAAACTTCTGGGCATCTATTGTTGACATAGAAAACAGCATAACATAGAAACACAAAAGCAGATTCATAAGATCCGCAAAGGTTGCTTGCCAGGCAGGGGCGCCTTTGGGAGGTTCTTCCGGTTTCTTTTTAGCCATTCTCCTCACCTCCGTCATCCTGCGTCATACGATCACCCGGTGATAAGAACGACTTCAGCTTCTCTTCAATGACTCTTGGGTTTTCTCCTGCCTGTATAGAAAGAAGTCCCTCTATCATAATTTCCTTAATCATTATTTCATTTGCATTGTTCGCCTTCAGCTTTCCTGAAACCGGTATACAGATCCAGTTGGCAAGCAGGGAACCATACAAGGTCGTAATAAGTGCAACTGCCATGGAAGGACCGATGCTGGAAGGATCATCCATCTCATAAAGCATGTTAACAAGACCTATCAGGGTACCAATCATACCCCAGGCAGGTCCCATACTTCCCAAATCCTCCCAGAACCCTATTTTACTCTTATGTCTGTCTTCTGTACTAATCAGCTCTGTTTCCATGATTCCGCGTACAAGCTCCGGATCGGTACCATCAACAATGAGAAGAATTCCCTTCTTCATAAATTCATCATCCAGATCGCTGGCTGCTTCCTCCAAGGAAAGGAGTCCTTCCTTTCTTGCAATATTTGACAAATCAATGATCTTCTGTATCATCGCCTTGACATCAGCTGTCGGAGTTTTAAAAATCAAAACGAAACTTTTAAGACCGCCTATGTATTCAGAAAGGCTTTTTGATAACATGACTGCAAAAAATGCCCCACCAAATGTAATAATGGCAGAAGCCGGATCTATATATCGGCCTATGTTTTCGATACCTGCATTCGTGAAGATTCCGAATACACACATAACTAGACAAAGTACTAATCCAATAATCGACGCTAAATCCACAACCACTCACCTTTTTTGCGTTAATCTGCAAAAATATCCTTTCTATACGATTTTACAAGATTTTTCACATCTTGTCTACTTTCTTTTACAATTATTTTTCTTCCTGTTGTAAATGCAATTACTGTGTCTGGTGTTTCCTCCACCAGCTCTATCAAATCGGGATTAATCAGAACCTTCACCCCGTTAATTTTCGTCACCTCTATCATACCACTTTACTCCTCTCACCGCCACTGCAATTTTTTCCAGTTATAAAGACGCGTAACTATGAAGCTGCAAGGCTGAGCTGTTACCAGCACGCTAAAGGGAACCAGGAATGTCTGGTCCCCTTTGGCTTATACATAGTTTATTTCTATTTATTATCTCTTCAGATTGGTCAGTTCCTCAAGCAGCGTATCGGAAACTGTAATGATACGGCTGTTTGCCTGGAACCCTCTCTGGGTCGTAATCATTTCTGTAAATTCGGCTGACAGGTCAACGTTACTCATCTCCAGAACGCCTGATTCCATGCGTCCTCCGCCTGCAGTGATGTCATCACCGATACCATCGAAATCACCCGAGTTCAAAGTTGCCGAATAAAGGTTATCGCCTTCCTTGGCAAGACCTGAAGGATTCGCAAAGGTTGCTGTAGAAATCTGTCCAAGCAGCTTTCTCTGACCATTGTCATAAGAAGCATAAATCATTCCATCCTTCTGAACGGTAATGCCGCTCATCTCACCGATTGCACGACCTGAACCTTTTCCGCCGTCCACACCACGGACAGCGCTGATTGTTGATGTACCATTTTTATTATAGTTATAGCATGCTGAAAAATCCAGTTCGACATCGGCTGGGAAGTTCGCAATTCCGCCAAAACTCAGCCTAATCGACTTATCTCCTGCTGTTCCTGCTACTCCGCCAACATTTTCAAAGGTACCTTTTCCGCTTACAAAGTTCAAGGTGGCAGCATTGGTTACCGTTGTACCTGCACCGCCCGCTGCATCCGGGACTGTTACTGATCCCGCATCTCCTGCATCGTTAGGATTTAACTTAACCAGATCTTTTACTGTAGTGCCTGCCGCAGCGCCTGTCACTTCACGATCCATAATAGATTTACCGTCAGAATCTTTTATATCGTCTAACTGCACATAGAACTGACCTGCATCCCCGTTAATCATGTGTACGCTCAACTTTACCGTATATACGTATCCTTGGTTATCATAAACCTCCAGATTCATTATTTTTCCAGATTCGCTGTTTACATCCGTATCATATTTATCCACAATACCGCTTATTGTTGCCTGCGTCGTTGCCTCCGGCGGATATGTCATATTTTCTTCCGTCATGATACGGAGCGGAGTCACTGTGTCTTTTTTAATATTACCCGGATCAGCAGGATCCACCTGCCATCCCATTACATTGTAACCTGTACTGGTCATTGCAAGATTCCCCTGACCATCAATGTAGAAGGAACCATCCCTTGTAAAAAAGTTCTCTGAACCATTGCTTACGACAAAGAACGCATCTCCGTTGATCATGATATCAAAGGGATCATTGGTACTCTGTGCTGAGCCCTGACCAGAAATTGCTGTCTTAATTGCCGCTGTCTTAGAACCAAGACCAATCTGTCTTGCATTAATACCACCCACACCTGTGGTTGCATTGGCACCGGAAGCTGCCTGTGTCGTCTGATACATCAAATCACTGAATGTCATAGACTGCGATTTGTATGCTGTTGTGTTTACATTGGCGATGTTGTTACCGATAACATCCATCCTTGTCTGGTGTGTTTTAAGCCCTGCCACACCAGAGAATAATGATCTCATCATAATGAAATGACCTCCTTAAGCTCATATGCCGTCTCATTCCTTCTGTCATTCAGGAATTTATAGCCTCCATAAGGTCCGGCTAAATAATTACGGCTCCATCAATGTTTGTAAAAATATTTTCCGCTGCGTCTTTCTGATTCATGGCTGTCACTACCGTATTGTTCGGAATATTTACGATAAATGCCAACTGATCGACAAGTACCAGCGATTCTTTGATTCCTTTCATCTGCGCTCTCTGCGTACCTTCCTGCAAACGCTCCATCTGGCTGCTTGTAAGTTCAATGTTCCGATCTGCCAGCCTTCCTGCGGCATGCTTGGAAAATTTCACCTCTTCTACAGTCTTTTCCCGGCTGCTTTCCAGAATATCCAGAAATGACTTTCCTTCCGGGGTCTTATTTGATGCGGCGCTTTTATTCTGGTTCAGATACTGATCCTGTAACTGTTCAATTGAAAGGAACCCACTCTTTTGAATCTTCATATTCCTCTCCTTTCTGAGCAGCAACCATGCATCCTGCTTTTACTATCTACTCCGTCGGTTCCGTAGGCTGTGTCGGTTCTTTAGACCCGCCGTCATCATCACCGGCTCCATCCGTATCAGGGTCTTTGTCGCCTTTGTTAGCTTCGTCGATTTCTACCAGTTCTGCCATCTTTGCAACATATTTCTGCAATTTTTCAATGTATTCATCACTGATAAAGGACTGTTGATAAGCAGTCATTTCATTGAAGCCCTTCTGCAATGCATCCACGCTCTCTTTGTCAGCGATTGTAAGCCTCTCAACTCTTGGAAGTTTATCCATTGCTGTCACAAATGCCACTGCCAGATCAAATGCGTTTTGATAAGTCTGGTCAATGACTGCCGTCACATCATCTGCAGAGTACAAATTGCCTTCTATGGATACGTACGCTTTGCCATTTTCGTAGGTTACATACTGTACCAGACCTTGAAGCTGCTTGACATCTCCCATCTTATCGGTGGTCTCAACTGCAACCAGCTTGCCAACCATTGAGGACGCTCTGGTAAGCTCCATCGTTGCCGCCATGTTCTGCATCTGCTCCACCTGTGAGAAGGTTGCATACTGTGAAATATACTCCGTATTGGAAGTAGGCTCCAAGGGATCCTGATATTTCATCTGTGCCACCAAGAGCTGTAAGAATGCATCCTTATCCATTCCCGTCTTAGACGCCGCTTTTTTAACGGAACTTTCTGACTGGGTCTCTTCTATTACACCATCTTTAACTACTGCTGATACTGCCATATTGACTCCTTTCTGCACCTTGTACTGATGCTTTATGCGGTATAATCCACTGTGTTTCCATTGGCTTTCATCATTTTAGCTGCAAGAAGTTCTTCCTCATCTGCAGTATTCTCAAATGTGCCATCCAATTCATTCAAGTTGATTCTTCTGGGAGATCTCCTATTCTGATTGTGAGAAGATGCATTTTCTTCTCTGCCCTGTCCCTGCCAGAGGTTACTTTCAAACCCGTGATTTTCAACAGTGACTTGAACCGCTTCCACTTTAATGCCTTGTTCCTTCAGGCTTTCCTGAAGTGTTGTTATCTGGCTCTCGATAGCTGCCTTTACAGTTTCATTCTGTACCTGGAACTGCGCTGTAATCTCGCCGCCTTTAGATGAAAGCTGGATATGTACGGTTCCAAGGCTTTCCGGATGCAGCTGCATTTCAAGCTGATCCATACCGGGTTTTAACTGAATCTTCATATAATCCATAATCTGATCCATAATTTCCCTGGTCTGTTCGCTGAAAACTGCTCCCGTCTGTTCAAAAGATACTTCTGCTGTCTGCGCCCTGTTTTGGAGCAGCGCATCCATCTGCATATTGCCTGCCTGCAGCTTACCTTCTGACTCGTTCTTGCTGTTTTCATTTCCTTTTTGCTCATGCCCGCCGGCATATTCCTTTGTAGCATCTTCCTTTGATTCTGACGGTACGACTTCCACTTGACCTGTGACATTGCCCTTTTCATCAGTTGATAATTTAACGGTTTCATCTCCTGCCTTTACTTCTACTGTAATCTTAGGAGCTTCCTCTTTCACCGTCTTACCTGCCTGCAAATTATCGGCATCGTTTTCTGGGATTTCTTCTCCCATACCAACAGATCCCTTTGCACTATTTTGCAGTTCTTCAAGCAATGCTTTAAGTTCTTCCGGATTCATTCCAAGTTCCTCGGCAAGACCTGTCTTTACTTCCGCTGCCATATTAAGTACATTCTGCAGTTTTGCAAAGAGTGTTTCGTCTGTGAGCAGTACTGATACATCCTGCACACCTTGAAGCTCTAAGACAAGCTGTCTTAATTGAGAAGGATCAAAGAGCGAATATACCGAAAGACCAAGCATCTCCATCGCCTTTTCAACATCTTCCGGCGAAACCTCAAATTCTTCCGCAATCTCTTTGACAACTTCCCTTCCTGCTTCATCAAGCATCGTATTCTGCTCCTTAGTCATCCCATCTGCCTTGACTTCATCTGCCGGCTTTGCAGGTTCTTCCTTTGGTCTTATTTCTGCCTTGGAGCTCCTTACAGTATCCGCTGCAGAGGTCTTTTTTAAATCCTTCCCTGCCACAGCCTGATTTTGGCTGCCTGAACTGCCATTCTGGGTTCTGCTCATCACATCACCGAAGCTGCCCATCTGGGCTGTACCGCCTGTTCTAGTGAGATTTTTACCTCCGACAAAATTCATCAGAGAACTCACATCCTTTACAGGTGCACTTGTCATTCACATCCCTCCTGTCTTTATAAGTCCTTTCAGACTCTTTTTCAAGGTACATAGTTTATATCGGTTTAAGGCGCAGATTTATTAAGATTCAGGATCCATGATCTTCGTGATCCTTGCGGCAATTTCCGAGTCCATAACCCCCAGAATCTTGCCTCTGTTCTCTGCATCCATTACACCCAGTATCCTTGCCGCCAGGTTCAAATTGTCTGTCATCTGTTCAAAGATAGCAGCAGCCTCCTTCGGCTTCATTTCTGAATATGCTTTGGCATAATCCTCAATCTCCTGACTTTCTTCCATCTGTGTAACTACTTGTTTATACAAATACTCTGCGGTTGCCGGATCCATCTCTTCATAATACTTTCTGTATTCCTCTATTCCAGGTCCCTTATCCGCATAGATTACTTCCTCATAAAATTCTGTTTTAAGCTTCTGGAAGTCCACCTGACTGTCTTCAAAGGTCTTAAGGCGATCCACCTCCGCCTTTAACTGCGCCACCTCATCAGAACTGTCTGTCTGCGCAGATTGCGCACGCTCCAGCTCCAGCTCCAGCTCCTTGATATAGTCTACTGCGTCGCGCAGATTGTTATATCCACCATATGCTTCGCTTTCTCCCTCCTGCACCACAACTTCTTTGTCGCTTGGAAGAATCATATTTAATACTGGCACATCTTTTAAAATTGGTGTAAGTATATTGCTTCCAAAACCACCAAAATCCAGCTTGACAATCAGACACAAAATTGCAATCCAGACCAGCACGATAATAAAAGTAACTAAGAAAACAGATCCGCTTCCTGATTCTTCATCTTCCATCAGATCCGCTTCCTGGCTGGCAATCTCTTTTGCCCTGGCTTTTGCAGCTTTGCGCTGTGCTTTCTGCTCACTTTTTAGTTTTTTCTTTTCCTCCTTCAGACGCTGCTGCTCTAACTTAGCGTCCTTAGGCGTTAAATCATTATCTATCGGCATACTTTACTTCCACTCTTTCTTATTTCCGTCCATGGGTGTAACTTGTCAGTTCATCCACTTCCTTCGCTTCCCTCGCATTTTCCTCCCGCATAAATGCATCAAATGCTTTTTCCTTGAGCTTCTCCTGTGTCTTGCTCTCCTGCCTTGCGACCTGCAGCTTATACCTTGCATCCTCAAGACGTTCCTCGGCAAGCCTCACCTGCTGCATCTGAAAAGCAATAAACTCTTCCATCCTTGTAATTGCTTCTCGATTTTCCAAGATTTCTCTAACTTTTAAGCTGTCTTTGCGAAGTTCCCTGCCCTTATTTTCATAAGCGGCTTTTCTATCATTTAAAATCTGCAGCTTTTCTTCTTCCTCATCCAGATGCATTCTGGCAGCTGCAAACTCCATCCTTGCCTGCTCTTCCATTTTTGTCTTAATATCCAGAATACTCTGCATTCTGTATATAAATCTTGCCATTTATCACTCCGCTCCATCAGCAAAAATCTCTTTCATAAGCGACACTGATTCTTCAAAAGTAAATTTATCATTCACATCCTGCATAAGGAACTGATTCACCTCTTCGATTTTCTGAATCGCATAGTCAATACCGGGGTTACTTCCTGATTTATATGCTCCGATATTGATCAGATCCTCCGCCTCATTGTAAGTGGCAAGTACATTTTTAAGCCTGCCGGCACAGTTTTTATGATCTCGCTGCGCAATCTGGCTCATACATCTTGAAATGCTCTGCAGAACATCAATTGCTGGATAATGATTTTTGTGCGCAAGCTTTCTATTAAGCATGATATGCCCATCCAGAATACTTCTTGCCGTATCTGTAATAGGTTCATTGAAATCATCTCCATCCACCAAGACAGTATACAGACCTGTAATGGATCCTTTATCCGATCTTCCTGCCCTTTCCAAAAGCTTTGGCATCTCCGAATAAACACTTGGCGGATACCCTCTAGACACCGGCGGTTCGCCGCTGGCAAGACCAATTTCTCTTTGTGCCATAGAAAAACGAGTAAGAGAATCCATCATCAAAAGTACATCCTTGCCCTTGTCGCGGAAGTATTCCGCAATCGCAGTAGCTGTCTGCGCTGCCTTTTTACGCTCTAACGCAGGCTTATCAGAAGTTGCCACCACTACTACAGACCGCTTCATTCCTTCAGGTCCTAAATCCCTCTCAACAAATTCACGTACTTCCCTGCCACGCTCTCCAATCAAGGCAATCACATTTATATCTGCTTTTGTATTTCTTGCAAACATACCCATAAGCGTAGACTTTCCTACACCTGAACCGGCAAAAATACCAATTCTCTGTCCTTTACCCACGGTAATAAGTCCATCTACTGCTTTTACGCCCAGCGGAAGGACTTCATCAATGATCTTTCTGCTCATAGGATCAGGGGGCTTTGCCTCAACAGAATAAGACTCTCCAGTAAGAATCATGCCGTCATCGGGTCTTCCAAGTCCGTCTAGCGTATGTCCAAGCAGACTCTCATCCACCTGAACCATTAATGGCTCACCGGTATTTTCCACACTGCTTCCCGGACCGATTCCCTCCACATTCTGGTATGGCATAAGAAGATTCTTGCCTTCCTTAAAGCCAACCACCTCTGCCAGTGCCGGCTGTACGTTTCCCCCTTTAGAAACTGGGTAAACCTTGCAGATATCCCCCAGCTTCGCGGCAGGTCCCGCAGATTCAATGGTAAGCCCAACTACATTGACCACTTTCCCTTTAAATTTGAAAAGAGGTTCCTCTATGACTTTTATGTATTTTGCGAAATCAATTTCTGATATTGTCAACTTATATTCAGCCCTTTTTACATTGATCTGTAAGAGAAAAGTTTCAGCTTTCTTTTCAGTTCCTCAAGCTCTGTTCCAAGCGAACAGTCATAAATACCGCTCTCCGTTTCAATCATACATTGAGCAGCAGAAAGCGTCATATCTGATACGATTTCCAGATGATCCGCCAAAGTGCCTGTTTCCTCTTGAATTCTCTCTCTTTCTTCGCACACTGCTGCATAATCCTGCTTTGACACATGCACAATATAATTTTTGGCACTGTCTGTCTTTTGCATAGCATCTATCAATAAGTTAGAGACTATCTGCTGATATGCACTCAAATCTACTTTGAAAATGTGCTCATATATTTCTGTCAGGTTCTTAATAAACTCTGGCTCCAGCTCTTCTATCTTATGATGATACTCTCTTTCAAGTTCTTCTTTCTGGGAAAGATACTCATCCTTCAGAGCCTGCGCCTGCGCCATTCCTTGGTCATACCCAATCTGATACCCTTGACTTTTTGCTTCCTCCAAGGCATTCATACGCATTTCTTCTATCTGGGCGCTTGCATTTTGAAGCATCTGATCTGCCTCATTACGCACCCTTTCAAGTTCATTTCTGGCATCCTCAAGTTCCCTCTCAAGGGCTGCCTGCTCCTTTAATGCAGCTTCCTTAAGAACCTCCATGCCGCCCTCCGGTGAAAGAAGAGCGCTTACAGTTTCGGCATCCAGCCCAGAATGAAAGCCTTCTTCCTCCTGCTGTTCTCCCTCGTATACATGGTTCTCTGCTGCTTTCTTAAGCCTCTGTTCCATCAGCATGTTGCTATCAATCACACGGGTGTTGTCATCAACAACGAACCAACCTGCTTTAAAAAGATTATTAGACAACGATCTCGTCACCTCCACCTCTGGAAATGACAATTTCTCCTGAATCTTCCAGTTTCCTGATAATATTTACAATCTTCTGCTGTGCTTCTTCCACATCCTTCATACGTACAGGCCCCATGAATTCCATGTCCTCTTTGATCATAACAGCAAGACGTTTGGACAGGTTGTTGAAGATGACACCCTGCACCTGTTCATTTGCTCCCTTAAGGGCAAGACCAAGATCATTATTGTCAACATCACGCAGCACTCTCTGAATCGCACGGTCGTCCAGAAGAAGAATATCCTCGAATACGAACATTTTCTTTCTGATCTCGTCTGCAAGCTCCGGTTCTTCTATTTCCAGAGTCTCCATGATATGCTTCTCTGTACCGCGGTCTACCGTATTTAAGATATCTACAACAGCATCCACACCGCCGATAATCGTGTAATCCTGATTTACCAACGATGCCAGTTTTGATTCCAACACTTTCTCAACTTCCTTTACAACATCAGGACTGGTTCTGTCCATAACGGCAATACGCTTAGCCACATCTGCCTGCCTATCAGGCGGCAGCGCTGAAATGATAAGCGCTGACTGTGCTGCCGACAGATAAGATAAAATAAGCGCTATCGTCTGCGGGTGTTCATCCTGTATAAAGTTAAGGAGCTGCGCCGCATCTGTCTTGCGCACAAATTCAAACGGCTTCACCTGCAATGATGCCGTCAGCTTGCCAATGACATCCAGCGCCTTCTCGTTGCCCAGTGCCTTTTCCAAAAGCTCCTTGGCATAATTGATACCGCCTTCTGCTATGTACTGCTGTGCAAGGCATACTTGATAGAACTCGTCTATAACCTCATCCTTAACCTGCGGAGTGACACTCCTTGTGTTCGCAATTTCAAGTGTCAGCTCTTCAATTTCCTCTTCTTTCAGATGTTTAAAAATTGTAGCTGACTTTTCGGGTCCTAACGCAATCAATAAAATTGCGGCTTTCTGGACACCCGATATTTTTTCATCGGTAGTTTTAGACATACCTGACTAACCTCCCTCGAAGTTCTGTTGTCTTGTTAACCCCATCCTTCATTTAACCAGTTACGCAAAAGGCTTGCTACTGCCTCTGGGTTTTCGTCTACAAATTTTTCTATCAGTCTCCTGGTCTCAGACATGGGCTCTGTACCGATATCCTCCAGTTCAACTTCCGGCTGCGATTGAAGGAGACTTTCCACCGATAATTCTTCCGGCTGCTCGGCTTCCTTTTCCGAACGCATACTGCGGATTACCACAAAGGCAAGCAAAGCCAAAATCACCACAATCAGAACAATCTGTACGACATCCGAACCAGATACATTCAATCCTTCTTTGTCAAAGAAAACATTTTCAGAGTATGCCACAATGGCAATGTTTTCTACCGGGAACCCTGTCGCCTTGGAAACCACATTGTACAAATCCTCCGGCACCTCCACTTGCGTCTGTCCTGCATTCGCAAGCTTATATTCTTCCCATGAAATGCCATCTAAAAGTCCCTGTGCACTGACGTCCTCTTCTCTTATCACATTCATATTTGTGGTGGCAAGAGAAATCGTGGAAAGGTCATAATTAATCGTCCCAGGAGGAATATCCCGATTTGTGATCGTTTCCGAAGGGAGGTATTTTCTCTCCTCCTCTGAGGTCTCGGAATTGCTTTCCGCATTATCCTGATATACATACTCCTGTTGCTGTCCGTTGGAATCCGTCCCCGGTATATCCGAGTTACCATTGGTAGCAGAAGAACTGAAAATCCGTTCAGATGACAAGTATCCTTGTGTATTGTCGCCCTCCACGTAATACCTGTGATCTGTCTCGTTTGCAGAAGAGAAGTCCATGTTCAAATTTACTGCCACTTCTACTTTATCAAAGGTATTTGTACCAAGCAGCACCTGCCTGACATCATTTTTTATCTTGGTTTCCCACTGGGCTTTTACGCCCATTTGTGAACTTGCGGTTCCTGCGGCGCTATAGCTGTCATCACCTGAAAAAAGCATATTACCATTCGTATCCGTAATCACAACTTTTTCAGTTGTCGTATTGCCGATCGCTACCGAAACACCCTTTGCAAGATTCGCTGCAGCTTCTGTTGAAAATTCGCCATTAAGCTCGAGCACAATCCAGATAGAAGACTCTTCTTCCGAATCAATCAATGTTCCCGTTCTTTCCGGTATGACCAAATCCACCACTGCAGTCTTAACGGATGCAAACTTACCGATAATATCATTGGCAAGTCTTGTTTCCAAATACAACTCATATTTTCTTTGCTTATCTGCCTCTGTTGTAGTGAAACCTCCATCTGTCACATTGTCTATCGTATATGCGTAAGACTGAATATTATTGGCTCCAAGAAGTAGATTTGCTTCCGACTGCTGATCTTTGTTGATTTTAATCTGATATCCATCATCAGATACCTGATAATCAAGATCAGCTCCGCTAAGCAGTTCTGATACCTCCGATGCCTCCTTGGTCGTCTCACAGTTAAGCAATAAAATATACTGGGGCCGCATCAATATGGAAATCAAAATCGCAAAGGCCAAAATAATTCCCGCCCCTGCTGATATGATAAATGTTTTTTGCCTGGTAGAGAACTTATTCCACCACTCAAGGATCTTACTTAAAAGTTCCTTAACTCGTTCTGCCATCATCTAAACCTTCTTCCGTTCAAACATCTTTTTGACCAAATAGCTGTGCACCTTGCACTAAACACTTGCACCTTATTGCACCAAACGGCTATGCCTTATCGTACCAAACGGCTTTGCCTTATTGTACCAAACGGCTTCGCCTTATTGTACCAAACGGCTTCGCCTTATTGTACCAAATAGCTTCGCCTTATTGGGTTAAATTTGCATTTGCATAATTTCCTTGTATGCTTCAAGAAATTTATCGCGAATTGCCACTGTATATTGAAGCGCAGTTGATGCTTTCTGAAGTGCATTGGTAAGCTCATGGGTATTTTCCGTTTCTCCTAGCGCCCATCTCACTTTTTCATTTTCTGCATCAGAAAGATATGCATTGGTGGTATTTAAACTTTCTACTGCCTTTTCAAAAAGATTTCCGAATTCTCCGGTGGACTTTATTCCCTTCGCCGCATAAGAATTCTCCGCTGCCTCCTTTATGACACCGGATGATATGTTATAAAAAGAAGATATATCCATCTATGTAAACCTCCTGCTATGTATGCTTTATGATTGTCCCATTTCAAGTCCCTTCATGGCAATGCTCTTGCTCGCATCAAACGCTGTCGCATTTGCCTCATAGGAACGGCTTGCATCAATTAAATTGGTCATTTCTGTAACTATATTTACATTAGGTCCAGTCACATAACCATTTTCATCCGCATCAGGATGAGAAGGATCATAAACCATGTTCATCTGGGTCCATGTATCTTCCACCACTTTGCCTACCCGGACCCCCTGCCCTTTAAACCTGCCGGAAGCAGTGCTCAAAAAACTGCTGAATGTTCCTACTCTTTCACCTTTTTCCTCAAAAGTGACCACCTTCCGCCTGTAAGGTGTTCCATCCTGCGTCCTGGTCGTATTGGCATTTGCAATATTCTGAGAAATCGTGTCCATCCTAAAGCGCTCTGCCGTCATACCGGACGCGTTGATATTAAAAGAATTAAATATACTCATCTTCTGTTGCCTCCGCTTACTTCATAACTAATTTCAAGTTGGTAAATTCCTGATTAATACAATCAATCAAGCCATTATATTTAATCTGGTTGGAAGAAAGTTCAACGCCTTCCGTATCTATATCCACATTATTGCCATCCAAACGGTAAGAAAAATTAGCAGAATCTGTGTACACACGTGCCTCTAAATCCGCGCTGGTCGCATGCGCCACCTTAGCATCCACCGTTTCATATCTGGAATTTCCCAATGCCCTGCGAAGCTGAGATTCAAAGTCAATATCCTGCCGCTTATATCCCGGAGTATTCACATTAGACATATTATTAGCAAGAATTTCATTTCTCTGCCATGCTGCATCTGCTGCTTTACTAAGTACATTTACATAATCAAATACGTTGCTGCTGATCATCCTGTGCTCCTTCCTTCATTCAAGTAGGCTATGCATTCTTAATCATCAAACATACTTTCCTGCACACGCCACCCACCTTATTACATTATAGATTATTTGCATAAAAAGACAAGGTTTTTTTTATAAAAATCTTCCTATGGAATTTATTACTATGTAATTTATCCCCAATCAATTTTCCTTGGCAATAAGCACGCAAAAGGATTCATGCCTGCCATGTGGCTCCCATAAATCCTTTTATTTTCAACCATAATCCATTATGCTTTCCTATTTAATTACAACATGAAGTCATTTCATGCTTTCCTTCTTCAGTTTCTCCATTTCATCAAAGACCATATCATTCAGTACTTTGATATAGGTTCCCTTCATTCCTGAAGACCTTGATTCAATTACACCTGCACTCTCAAACTTTCTAAGCGCATTCACGATAACAGAACGGGTGATTCCCACACGATCTGCAATCTTGCTTGCTACCAAAATCCCTTCCATACCATTTAACTCTTCAAATATATGCACTGCAGCTTCCATCTCCGAATAAGACAAGGTATTGATCGCCGATTTAATAACGGCAAGTTTACGGCTTTCCTCCGCATTTTCTTCATTTACCGCACGGAGCATTTCCAACCCTACTACCGTCGTCCCGTATTCGCAAAGAATAATATCATCGATATCATACTGCTGTGCGCATTTATAGATAAAGAGCGTTCCAAGTCTTTCGCCTGCAATCTCGATAGGAGTAATGATTGCCTGAAACTTTTTGACATCACCTTCTTCAAACCCCAGTGTTTCAAGATTTACATTTTCTTTAGTGGAAAGAACTGATAGAAGTCTTTCGTTCAGCATAGAGTCAATAAAGCCTCCAACCTGCTCCACAATAAGCTCTGTGATAGAATCCACTCCAGCAGCATCCCCTACGCCAAGCACTTTTCCCTTCCTGCTGATCACCAATACATTAGACGACAGTATTTCACACAAAACCTTGCAAATGTCATTAAAGACAACTTTGCTGGAATTATTATTGTGAAGAAGCTTCCCAATCTTTCTGGTCTTATCTAATAACTGTACGCTGCTCATGCCGTACCTCCTGCCTAATGCCGGTGTGTTTTATGAACTTCTTTTACCAAACAACCTTCGCTATGCTCTGCAATCCATCTTGACGATAGTCAAAGCATTTCATAGGTATTGTATCACAGCCTCAAAGCAATTTCAATAATTACTCATAAAAACAAAACATTTCCAGTAAGCAAAACAAATTATCTGACTTGTTTTTCAATTTCTGGATTTTTTTCTACATAACCGCAAGTTTCATCCATACAGACCAGCTTGCCACCCTTGACAAGAAGCATAGAATCACACTTAGGGCATTTTTTCCCTGACGGTCTCTGCCAGACCATAAAGTCGCATTCTGGATTATCGATACATCCAAAATATTTTCTTCCTTTCTTGGTCTTCTTAAGAACGATGTCTTTGCCGCATTTGGGACAAGCAACACCTATTTTTTCAAAGTAAGGCTTGGTGTTGCGGCACTCTGGGAATCCAGGACAGGCTAGAAACCTGCCATGAGGCCCATATTTGATGACCATCTGCTTTCCGCACAAATCACACACCTCATCAGACACCTCATCCGCGATATCTACTTCCTTCAGTTCCTTTTCTGCCGTCTGCACTGCTTCATCCAAATCAGGATAAAAATTGGCTACTATCGTTTTCCAATTTACGCTTCCTTCTTCAACACCATCGAGAAGTGTTTCCATGTTAGCCGTAAAATGAACATCTACAATGCTGGAGAATGCGTCTTTCATCATATTATTGACAACTTCTCCCAATTCGGTCACATAAAGGTTTCTATTTTCCTTTACCACATACCGTCTTGCCAGAATCGTTGTAATGGTAGGTGCATAAGTGCTAGGACGTCCTATGCCAAGCTCTTCCAGTTCCCTAACCAGGGAAGCTTCCGTATAATGCGGCGCCGGCTGTGTGAAATGTTGCTTTTCTTCAAATCCGATGAGTGAAAGAGTGGTAGACGGCTCTATTCCTTTCACCAGCAGATTAGATTCTTCTTTGTCTTCATCCTGGGTATAAACACTCATAAATCCGTCAAATAAAACTTTGGATGCAGCCACCGTGAAGCGGTGTTCTCCGGCATCAATTTTGACGGATGTGGTTTCATATCTTGCCGGCTGCATCCTACTGGCTGTAAACCGCTTCCATATAAGCTGATAAAGCCGGAACTGATCCCTGCTTAAGGAATCTTTCATTTCTGCCGGTGTCCTGTTTATATCAGTAGGGCGAATCGCTTCATGGGCATCCTGGATCTTTTTGTCATTCTTGGATTCAACGCCCCCCGCCAATGCATATTCCTTCCCGTAATTTATCGCAATATACTCCTCCGCCATGGTCTCTGCTTCTTTAGAAACTCTGGTGGAATCCGTACGTAGATAGGTGATGATACCTACGGTACCGTTTCCTTTAATCTCAATTCCCTCATAAAGCTGTTGTGCCAGACGCATCGTCTTTTGCGTAGAAAAATTAAGAACTTTACTCGCCTCCTGCTGCAATGTTGAGGTTGTAAACGGAAGAGGTCCCTTTTTGCTCCGCTCTCCCTTCTTCACTTCACTCACCGTAAAATCCGCTTCCCCGACTTCTTTTAAAATCTGATCCAATTCTTCCCTTGAGGTGATTGTGACTCTGCCGTCCTTTTTTCCATAATATTTCGCCGTCAGCGGTTTCTTTTCCCCCTGCAGGGCAAAAGAGGCATCAAGCGTCCAGTATTCTTCCGGTATGAAATTATTAATCTCTTCTTCCCTGTCACAGATGATACGAAGCGCCACAGACTGTACGCGTCCGGCACTTAATCCTCTTTTTACCTTTGCCCATAAAAGTGGAGAAATACGATATCCCACCATACGGTCAAGAACGCGTCTTGCCTGCTGGGCATTAACCAGATTCATATCAATCTCCCGGGCTTTTTTTAAGGATTCTTTTACCGCATTCTTTGTAATTTCATTGAACGTGATGCGGTAAACCTTTTTATCCTCCAGTTTAAGCGCCTTTTGAAGGTGCCATGAAATAGCCTCCCCTTCACGGTCCGGGTCAGTAGCCAAATAGATCTTTTCTGCCTTTTTTACTTCTTTTCTTAAATTTGCTAAGATGTCGCCTTTGCCTCTTATAGTAATATACTTAGGCTCATATTCATGCTCAACATCAATTCCCAGCTGACTCTTTGGCAGATCGCGGACGTGTCCGTTACTGGCAGCCACTTCGTAATTGGGACCTAAAAATTTCTTGATTGTCTTCACTTTTGCCGGTGATTCCACAATTACCAGATATTTCGCCATAATACATCCCCTTATCTTTTCACTCATAACGTGCACAACTATACACCACTTTCTGCGCGGTTGCAAGTTAAAAATTTATTAATTTAATTTGATAGGATGGCGGATTTCTTCTTATTATATGCATGTTTTGTCCGCAGATTAACCTAAAATCAAAAGATATTTGTTTAAAATCCCATCCCCGTACAACATTGCTATGAAAATACCAAAAGACAGATATGGACCAAATGCCAATACCCTGTCCTTGTTCCTAAACCACATGAGCAGGATATGAATGACAGCTCCTGACACTGCTCCAATAAAAAGCGCCAATATAATCTTTTCCCATCCAAGCAAAAGCCCTGAAGCTGCCATCAACTTAATGTCCCCGCCGCCAATCCCCTTCCTTCTTGAAAGAAAGTAAACCATAAGCAAAAGTCCGCTGGCAGCAAACATACCTGCCAAATATTCCAGCCAACAGGACAAATCTAGAAAAAGATGGATGATACCCAGAATCCCAATCCCTACGTTAAGCTTCACCGGAATTTCATATGTTTTCTGGTCAACAATCCCTACTGCCAGCAAAAGAGATACACAGGAACATAAAATCCCCCCTACCGCCGTCCATCCCGCCGATAAAAATACCAGCATATAAAGCAGCCCGCTCATTCCTTCCAAAAGAAGACATCTCATCCTTATCTGTACATGAAACATACCGCGAAGGAATCGCCTTAAAAGACAACCGGCAGCAATACCAAGGGCAAAAGCCAACAAAGCTGCCAATAACTATCCGCTCCTTTCTTTACTCCTTGATGATTTCATACTGCATCCATTCATATTTTAGTCTGCATCCCTCAGCCGCCTCGGGAGGAAGAAGCGCCCTTGCCACCAGTTTCAGATCATCGCTTTCTACATCCGTCCGCCTTAAGTTTGCATAGTCACCGTCTAAACTTACCACTTCATAATAAAATACATTCATATTTTCCTCCATTCCAAAGCCTAACAAATTTTTAGTTGAATGATTTTTGATATTGTACCATATTCCGCGGCTTTCGTCATCTTTCATGCACCTTTACGAAATGGCTGCCTGTCACCTGCTTCGCTCTCCCCTCAACGCAAAGCCCGATTAGTTCCGCAAGCAAATCAGGCAGTTCCATCGACATACCGGCATCTGTTATTTCCTTTAAAATCTCTTCTGCAGGCTTGGGATTAAAATCTAAAAATCCTGCAATATCCATATCCCCTTTATGCTCCTTTTTCTTCCTGCCCCTGCTTTGTTTATTTTTTGTCCCCTTACGGTTCGTAAGAACTGCAAGTTCTGCCAGAATATCTTCCGGTGTCAACGCTATGCCTGCTCCCTGCCTGATCAGAAGATTACATCCATCGCTTAGCCTGTCCGTAAGCCTCCCAGGCACCGCATAAATATTTTTCCCCTGCTCAAGCGCCATATCTACCGTAATCCATGTGCCACTCTTTGCCCTTGCCTCCACTACCAGAATCACATCTGCCAGTCCCGCCACGATCCTATTCCTCTCAGGAAACTGTGCCTTTTGCGGACTTGTCCCCGGCGGAAAGACTGACAGTATTCCTCCGCCTGTGTCCTGGATATCCCGATAAAGCGCTTTGTTTGAAGCAGGATAGCAAACATCCACCCCGCTGCCAAGCACTGCGTACGTCCTGCCTTTCTTTTCTACTGCCGCGCGCTGACCGATTCCATCAATTCCCCGTGCCATTCCACTGATGATACTTACACCGGCATCCGCCATTTTCCCGGCAAAAGCCTCCGCCATATACCTCCCATATTCAGAACATTCTCTTGCCCCTATAATCGCTACGGAAGGTCTTTCTTCTTCCGGCATGCTTCCCATGCAGTACAGCGCATAAGGCGGATGTATCAATTTTCTAAGCCGCGCCGGATATTCCTCATCTTCCAGAGAATAAAACTTTATTCCCTTTTGCTGCATCTTTGTATATTCCCTCTCCATCTCCCATGTTTTTGTAAACTCTTTTATTTTTTCCGCCGTATTCTTCTTTACAAACTGTTGCGGAAGATGATTCCTTGCACGGTAAACATTCTCCGCACACCCAAATTCTTTTAACAATTTTTCTATGGTTCTGTCCCCTATCCCCGGCAGATTATGCATCCAATACCGGTATACCTTATCCCTTTCCACCTAACTGCCTCCCTATTTTGTCTCCGGTCTGATAGCATACCGCCTCCATAAGATGTTTCTTCATAATGCGGTCGCTCTGTTCTAAATCTGCTATGGTTCTCGCCACCTTTAAAAGCTTATGATAGGCTCTTGCACTGAGTAAAAGCGTTCCAAACAGCTTCTCCATCATCCGCATCTCTTCCTTTTCCAGATGACAATAGCTTTCTAAATCCCCTGCCGCAATCTCGGAATTAAACCGATAGCCGCTGCCCCGATAACGTATCTCCTGCTGTTTTCTTGCCCTCATGACCTTTTCCCGCATATCTTTGCTGCTTTCTCTTCTTTTCCTTGAATGCAGTTGATTGATTTCTACCGGGGCGGCATTGGTGCAAAGATCAATCCTGTCCAAAATCGGTCCTGATATATGACTCAAATAATGGTGTACCTCAAAAGGCGTACATCTACATCTGTTTCTGTCAGGATAATACCCACAAGGACAAGGATTCATGGCGCCTACCAACATCACATCCGCGGGATAGGCAAACGAGCCTCCGGTACGGGCAATCTGTATCTGCCTCTCCTCCAAAGGCTGACGCAGCAAATCCAGCGTCTGCCGTTTAAATTCAGGGAGTTCATCCAAAAAAAGGACACCTCTGTGTGCCAAGCTGATCACGCCGGGCTTTGGGATTTTTCCTCCACCGGAAAGCGCCTGCGGAGATATTGTATGGTGCGGGCTTAAAAACGGTCTTTGGGTAAGCAGACCGCTGCCAGCAGGCAGATTACCAGAAATACTGTAAATAGAAGATATTTCAAGACTTTCTTCCAGGGAAAGAGGTGGCAGGATGCTGGGCATGCATTTTGCAATCATGGTTTTCCCTGCACCCGGAGGACCTATGATCAACATATGATGAAAACCGGCAGCTGCTATCAACGCTGCTCGTTTTGCACCTTCCTGACCGACAATCTCAGCGAAATCTCCCTTGTTCCCATTTCTCCCTTCTATATCCTGACTTAAAAGAAGCTCTTCTTTGCCAAATTCCTCCGCCGGCAGCAACGCATCCCGCTTTCCAGGATGGCATCTTAAATAGTCAATCACCTGTCCAAGACATGAAATCCCCACCACTTTCATTCCAGCAGCAGCTGCTGCCTCTCTTACATTTTCCTTCGGGACAAGACACTTTTTCACTCCCTCGCGCACGGCACAAAGTGCCACAGGGAGAACCCCTCTTACGGGCTTCACTTCCCCATTAAGCCCTAGTTCTCCTAGTATAAGCAGCTCGTCTGCGCAATTGTAAGGCAGCTTCTCCATCGCAGTGAGAACCCCAACCGCAATGGCAAGATCAAATCCTGTTCCTTCTTTTTTTAAGTCTGCTGGTGATAGGTTCACAGAAATGTGCATAGGAGGAATGACAATACCGGTATTTTTAAGTGCAATGCGCACCCTCTCCCCCGACTCTTTCACTTCTCCGCCAAGCCTCCCCACCATCACAAAGCAGGGCAAACCCGAGGACAAATCCACCTCCACATGGACCAGATAACTCCTAATACCGAAAATTGCCCCGGATAGAATTGTACTGAACAAAAAATACCCCCTTCCCTTTTTGACCCGACTCTTCTCATCGGTCTGGTACTGCATATACAATATGGTTTGGAAAAATAAGAATTTTGAAATAAAAGAAAAAGTAGATGTATCTTAAATAGATATATCTACTTTACAAGAAACACAAGCAAAAAGCAATTAAATTTTCATAAAATATGATACGCTCTATAGTTTTAAAGCAATTTATTTTTTATTCCGTCTGAATCCTGGGCAAACTGGATCGCCATTTCTTTGCTGATCTTCCCGTCTGTATAAAGCTGTGCAATCGTCTCATCCATGGTAATCATCCCCAGCTTGCGGTTGGTCTGCATCACCGTTTTTAACTGATGAGACTTCCCCTCCCTGATCAGATTGCGAACCGCTTGATTGGCGTGAAGCACCTCAAATGCTGCTATCCGCCCTTCCTCGTCTTTTCTAGGTATCAATTGCTGGGAAACCACTGCTTCAAGCACATTTGCAAACTGTACCCGAATCTGCTGCTGCTGATGCGCCGGGAAAACATCAATAACACGGTCTACCGTGCTTGCCGCGCCCAAAGTATGTAAGGTGGATAACACCAAATGACCTGTCTCCGCTGCTGTGATCGCTACACTGATGGTCTCAAAGTCACGCATTTCTCCCACCAGAATCACATCTGGGTCTTCACGCAGCGCCGCCCGGAGCGCATTGGCATAAGTCTGTGTATCCAGACCGATTTCTCTCTGATTTACGATGGAAAGCTTATGCTGGTGGAGATACTCGATCGGATCTTCCAATGTGATGACATGACACTCTCTATTGTTGTTTATTTTGTCTATGATTGCCGCAAGTGTTGTGGATTTTCCGCTTCCGGTAGGTCCTGTCACCAACACCAGACCTCTTTTTTTCTCATATAGATTAATGACAGTATCAGGTACGCCCAATTCTTCCGGCGAAGGCACATGAGTACCTACAAGCCGCAGGGCAATCGCCACCGATCCCCTTTGCTTATAGGCATTGACACGATATCTTCCCATATTTGGTATAGAAAAGGACATGTCATACTCGCCTCTCTCTTCAAAGCGCCTTCTCTGCTCTTCATTCATAATCTCAGAGAGCATCTGCAAAGTCTCATTTGGCATGAGCCGGTCAAACTCCATCGTAATCAATTTGCCGTTCACACGCATTTTAGGCGGTATTCCAACTGTCACATGTACATCCGAAGCGCCTGCCGTTTTGGCAATCCGCAGCATTTCTTCTATTGTAGGCATTCTCTAAAACCTCAACTTTCTTCTTTGGCATGTTACATTAATGGTCTGCCAAAAGCATATTACAAGAGCATCCCTATGCTTCTTCAGACCGTGAAGCCTTCCCGCAGCTTTAGAAGTGCTCTCTTTTCTATTCGTG
Organism: Lachnospiraceae bacterium; assembly: GCA_029054245.1. GTDB lineage: Bacteria > Bacillota > Clostridia > Lachnospirales > Lachnospiraceae > Suilimivivens. Next base: position 80,139 of record JAIDFQ010000006.1, read on the forward strand.
ATACATAGCTTCTTGAAATATGAAGAAGCTCTCCGATTTCCCGCTGGGTTACCTCTTTACCTGTTAAAAGTCCATACCGCAGATAAATAATTTCCCGTTCTCTGTCGTTTAATACTTCATCCAACAGTTTTACCAGCTTCTTGGTATTTTCATATAATTCCATCTGCTCTGTAATATCTTCCTGCTCATGCTCTATGATATCAAGCAGATTGATCTCATTTCCTTCCTTATCTGTACCGATAGGCTCAAATAAGGACACCTCGCCTCTGCTCTTTTTCTTTGATCGCAAAAGCATCAGCAGTTCATTATCAATGCATCTGGACGCATAAGTACTGAGTTTCCCCTTACCAGCATCAAAGGACGAAATTGCCTTTATAAGACCAATGGTTCCTATGGATATCAGATCCTCCATGTCTTCATCAGCATTTTGATATTTCTTGGCAATGTGGGCTACCAGACGAAGATTCCGTTCAATCAGGATTTCTCTGGCGGCAGCAGCTTCATCGCTGTTTCCCTTCTGTAACATCTGTATGTAATGGGCTTCCTCCGCTGCTGTTAAAGGTTTCTGAAAGGTTTTCAAAGGGCGCCCCCAAAGTCATTTTTATTATTCTATGACCCCAAAAGCGCTGTAGTGCCTTTCCAACAAACATATTATACAAATTTGCATCTCAAAAAGCAATCCCGTATTATTTCATGAAAATAAGAACTGCGCCATAATCACGTTGCTTACATCAATACCTCGCCGGGTAAGCATAATCCTCTCATCGCCTATTTCCGGCTCTGTCTTTCTAACGAGCAGTCCCTTTTTGCAGAAATCATCTACGATTCCTGGATATATTTGGTCAATGCTGACGCCAAATATACGAAAAAATTTACGACAGCTTACACCCTGCATCATGCGCAGCCCCAGGAACATAAATTCTTCCATCTGCTCCTGTACAGACAGTTTCTGCCTAGATTCCTTGACACCAACAATAGATAAATCAGTAACTTCCTTCTTTTCCCCTAAATAATAATTATAATAACAATCGATATTTTTTGTATTATTGAACCTTTCATTATCTATCAGAGACGCGGCGCCTATTCCAAATCCCACATAATCCTCCCGCGTCCAATAGCGTTTGTTGTGGGCACACTCATATCCTGGAAGAGCATAGTTTGAGATTTCATACTGCCTATAACCACGGTCCAGCAAATAATCACCGGTCATATGATACATTTCCCGTTCACACTCTTCATCAGGAAGCACAGGTGTATTTTCATAAAAGAAAGTCCCCTCCTCGATAATGAGGCTGTAAGATGAAATATGCGTCGGCACAGGCTGAAGGCGCAACACCTTTTTCAAGCTGTCTGCACAACTCTCCAAGGTCTGTCCCGGAATCGCAGACATCAGATCCACATTAATATTGTCAAATCCTGTTTTAACAGCAAGCGCATAAGTATCAAAAAAATCTTTGCTGGTGTGAATCCTCCCCAGCGCATTCAATTCGCTGTCAATCGCTGACTGTAGTCCGATGCTGAGTCTGTTCACACCGCTTTTCTTTAAGGTAAGAAATTTTTCCAGCGTGGCTGTTCCAGGATTGACTTCTATGGAAATCTCACATGCTTCCTCCACATGAAAGCAGTCAAACACCGTATCTAGTATTTTGGCAACGCTTTCTGCCGGAAGCAGGGAGGGAGTACCTCCTCCCAGAAAGACCGACTCTACGATACGGTCCTTATAATTGGCGCTTTCTTCTTTTATTTCCCTTATAATGGCGGCTATATAGCGCTCCATTTCCCCTTCGCCTGCCGGCGCTGAGAGGAAATCACAATATAGGCATTTCCTTACACAAAAAGGAATATGGATGTAAACGCCCAGCGTCTTTGGTTTTCGTTTTTCTATCATGGCGCAATCCTATTTGTCATCCAGCTTTAATACACTCATAAATGCCTTTTGGGGGATTTCTACACTGCCAATCTGGCGCATACGCTTCTTTCCCTCCTTCTGTTTCTCAAGCAGCTTTTTTTTACGGGTGATATCGCCGCCGTAGCATTTTGCTAACACATCCTTGCGCATAGCTTTGACGGTTTCTCGTGCAATAACCTTTCCTCCAATCGCCGCCTGTATGGGAATCTCAAACAAATGCCTAGGAATCTCATCTTTTAATTTTTCACACATTTTCCTTCCTCTTTCATAGGCACTGTCCTTGTGAACGATAAAGGAAAGGGCATCCACCTCTTCTTTATTAATCAGGATATCCAGCTTGACAAGCTCTGACTGCTCATATCCTTTTAGCTCATAATCAAAAGATGCATATCCTCTGGAGCGGGATTTTAGTGCATCAAAGAAATCATAGATAATTTCATTCAGCGGAAGTTCATACTTAAGCAGCGCCCTTGTTTCTTCCATGTACTCCATGCCAAGATATCTTCCTCTGCGCTCCTGGCACAATTCCATGATAGAACCGATGAACTCTGTGGTAACCATGATTTCTGCTGATACCACTGGTTCTTCCATGAAATCTATTTCCGAAGGATCCGGCAGATTCGTCGGATTGGTCAGCTCAATCACATCGCCGCCCGTCTTATGGACCTTATAAATAACACCTGGTGCGGTCGTCACCAAATCCAGATTGTATTCACGTTCCAGCCGCTCCTGAATGATCTCCAGGTGCAATAATCCCAAAAAGCCGCAGCGGAAACCAAATCCAAGAGCTATGGACGTCTCCGGCTCGTAGCGCAAAGAGGCATCATTTAACTGTAACTTTTCCAAAGCATCCCTTAAATCGGGGTACTTTGCCCCATCCGCCGGATATACGCCGCAGTATACCATCGAATTTACCTTTTTGTACCCTGGAAGCGGCTCTACGCAAGGATTCTTAGCATCTGTAATCGTATCTCCCACAGCGGTGTCCTTTACATTTTTGATGGATGCCGTAATGTAGCCAACCATACCTGCCGAAAGCTCCTTGCAGGGAATAAACTGCCCTGCCCCGAAATAGCCGACCTCAACTACATCCGCCGTGGCGCCGGTCGCCATCATCTGAATGCTTGTCCCCTTTGACACGCTTCCCTCCATCACACGGCAAAAGACAATAACACCTTTATAGGAATCGTACAAAGAGTCAAAAATAAGCGCCTTAAGCGGATTGTCCGGGCTTCCTTTGGGTGCTGGAATCTTCTGCACGACAGCTTCTAATACCTCATCGATTCCAATGCCATTTTTGGCTGAAATAAGAGGTGCATCCTGCGCTTCTATGCCAATCACATCCTCAATCTCATTTTTTACTCTGTCAGGCTCTGCACTGGGTAAATCTATCTTATTAATGACAGGAAATACTTCAAGATTATGGTCAAGCGCAAGATATACATTGGCAAGCGTCTGTGCCTCTATCCCCTGAGCAGCATCCACTACCAAAATAGCGCCGTCACAGGCGGCAAGACTTCTGCTGACCTCATAATTGAAATCCACATGCCCCGGCGTGTCAATCAGATTTAAAATATACTCCTCGCCATCCTTTGCCTTATAGATGGTGCGGACCGTCTGTGCTTTGATCGTAATGCCCCGCTCCCTTTCAAGCTCCATATTATCAAGAACCTGTGCCTGCATCTCCCGGCTGGTCAACAGCCCTGTTTTCTCTATGATTCTATCTGCCAGCGTGGACTTGCCGTGATCAATGTGTGCCACAATGCAAAAATTTCTGATTTTACTTTGATCCATGTTTGCCATAGGTACCTCCCTGCGTATCTTAAATGTTTCATGCGCGTTTCCTTAACATCATATCACATCCCATCACCTAAAACAATGGCAAGGATATGTGCCAGTGGATCGCAGGCATTCATGATCTCCTCCACCGTATTGTTCTGAGCCCCCAGCTCTATCAGCATACTTTTGGGTCTCAAATGCATGTTGAATCGGTATGCCTTTAAGTAAACTTTTCTGGCAATTCCCGGATAATATTCATTGGCTGCCACCTGTGCCTGAAAGGAAAAAGCAAGATTTTCTTGTATGTAGGGATTCTCAAGATAGGTAATGTCGCCGCTCTTTCGGCTGTAGCTTAATCCGTTAAAGAACATGAACCTTGCGGTAGGACGTCCCTGCAGATCCATGACCAGCTTCCGGTCTCCCGACACTGCATCCCGATGAAGATCGATCACCACCTCAATCGTTGGATTTTCCTCCAGAATCTGTGTGATCGCAGGAAGCGATTCATTATAGGCGTCGTCTCTGACCGTGTCATATTCCCCTGTATGGTGAAGCACCTTAAACCCATATTTATCCTGAAGAAGCTCTGCCAGCTTATCCCCAGCCCCTACGATTGTAGTGGATGCATCTCCGGGCACAGAGTCCGCAAAGCTCTCTCTTGAGTGTGTATGATAAATTAGAATCTGCGGACCGTCCGATCCTCTGTTTACAGTTAAATCCTGATATAACAACGCATTCAAATTCACATACTCTTCCTTCAGCGAAGTGGAATTATCCACTGCATAGAAATTAGATACCAACGCCTCATAGTCCCATTTTTCTGACCAGTCGTATGTATAGGCCGGGTAAGCTGCCGCTTCAAATTCTTTCTGCCCCGTCTCTTCTGCTACCTGCTCCACACTTTCCTCACTCTGCACTGGATTTTCTTCTGCCCCACTCTCATGCAGGCTGTTTTCACGCTCCATTTCTTCCAGCATACCCTTTTCAATATGCAGCGCATCTTCTCCATAATCCAAATGTTCTTCATCAATATTCTTAAAATCCTCGTCTGCCCCCTCCTGCTGCCCTATCAGCTCCGCCATCAGAGTATCTTCCAGTTCCACTTCCGGCTCCTTCACAAAAACCGCGTAATCATAAAAAAGGAACTGCCGTGCCATAAGCTGTTCCACCGGCGGAAGAAGGTCATCCTCCTTACCTGCTTCCAAATATCTGGGAATCTGGAAATATTTCCATTCCATCTGATGATTAAAAAAAGCGGCGATATGCTTCTGCCACCCGGGGGCGGCATCACTGCCTGCCCCCGCATTCTTCAAGAAACTGACTGCACCGCATATGCCGCATAAAAACAGCATCCCCAATATCCCCCATTTTTTTATTAACAATTTCCATTTTTTTATCCTCACGACAAGCACCCCACTACCGAAGTATATGCTTATCCACGCTCATTCATTCCCACGGCGAAACACAACTGAACATCTCCATCATAACTGGATGCCACAAAATATTTGGCTTAAATTTCAAGCGCACTGTTCAATGCATTGCAGATAATATGACTGATCTGCTTGATTTCATAATCCACATCTTTTCCTGTGACATACATATTATACAGTTCTCCCAGGCCTGCAAGCAGCTCATCCTGTATCTTTAGCGGCTCTTCTCCGGTCTGACGCATCATTTTCTCAAATGCATCACTTACAATCGTCGCTGCATCCACCACTGTCGGGACGCCGATTGCAATTACGGGAACCCCCAGCGCTTCCTCCGTTATGGCGTTCCTGTGATTGCCCACGCCTGATCCAGGATGAATGCCAGTATTGGTAATCTGAATGGTCCTGTTAAGACGTTTTGTGGAACGCGCCGCCAGCGCATCAATCACCACCACCACATCGGGCTTTGTCCTTTCCACCACTCCTTTGATGATTTCCTGAGATTCCATTCCTGTCTTTGCCATGACTCCCGGCACAAGACCGCTGATCATGTGCACATGCTTCTTATTAAAAGCTGCCTTCCCGTACTCCTTCACCATATGTCTGGTAATCGTAAGATTATCCACCACATTAGGACCCAGGGCATCCGCCGTCACATCCCGGTTTCCAAGTCCCACCACCATGACCGACAGTTCCTTATTAATATCGGGAATAATGTCTTTAAGCTGCCTTGCCAGTTCCGTCGATATTTCCTCATGATAATCCTCATCAGGCTGCGCCATTGCCGGCGCCTCCAACGTAATATACGTACCGATTGGTTTTCCCATCGCCTTGGCGCCATTCATCGTCTCGATCACTACCTTGGTAATCCGCAATTCGCTTTCTTCGCGATACTCTTCTTCCACCGTAACTCCCCTGCACTCCCTGGCATTCTCCTCCATGCTCTCCCGTGCTTCAAGCGCTAAGTCTGTCCTTACTTTTAAACTGCTCATTTTTCCTCCAAACTGTAACTTTTTAACCTTTTAAAAAAGAAACCTTGAAAACAGTATTTTCCAAATATACTGCAATTATGTATTGACAGATGCTCTTTTTGCGGATAAAATAATATGCGTGTGTTTACATTAAATCGTCCGTGTCTCCGGCTTTAATGAAACACCTGAACATTGGTGATTATAAATAGGAGGTGTACATCGTGGCTAACATTAAATCTGCAAAGAAGAGAATTTTAGTAAACAGAACCAAAGCTGAAAGAAATAAAGCGATTAAGTCTGGCGTGAAGACTGCTGTCAAAAAGGTGAACGCTGCTATCGAAGCAAAGGATAAGGATGCCGCAGCTAAGGCTTTAGTTGCTGCTACAGCAACCATTGATAAGGCTGCTACCAAGGGTGTTTATCATAAGAACACAGCTTCCAGAAAAGTATCTCGTTTGGCTCAGGCTGTAAATAAGATGGCTTAATTTTTGGTTATATATTTATAGAAGATAGAGAAAACCAGCTCATACCGTCATGTGGGGTGGTTTTTTTATTGTTTTGATTTAGAATTTATTATATTCTTCACAAATCGTCTGCGCGGGAACGGCAGCAATTTCATTCTGGAGTGTTGCACCAGTGAGCATGCCCAGGTAATTTCCATAACTGTCAAAAATGCCTCCTCCCGACATGCCGGGAACAGCCTCACCTTTGGCATAAACCATTTCCATCCCAAAATCATCCAAATACGTAAGCCCAGAAATAACCTCACCTTCTGTCATGACAGGCACATTCCAGTTAGAAGCCATATTAATCATGAAGATTTCTCTGCCTTCAACAGAAAAATCTTCTGTTCCGTTTTGCTCATCCAGTTCCTTTGGCACCCGGATATTTCGAAAAGCAAACAGTTCTTCAAAAGTAAATCCTGTGACAGGGATGCGGATGAACCCTAAGTCTGCTTCCTTAGAAATCCCCAAAACCTCTCCCCCGGAAGTCCTTCCATTAAAAAAGGTCACGTAGCTGTCCTCATTCCAGTACTGCAGCACGTGCCTGTTGGTCACAATAACAATTTCATCTTCCAGCATTCGGTAAATGCTTCCGCTCCCATAATATCCTTCCACCTGAATCCGGACACAGCTGCACAGCACATTTTCAAACGCCTCCTGCGCCTCTTTCCCCGAAGCCCTGCGCGTAACCAAAAGCCCCAGCTTTGCCGCTGCCCTATAATCCTCCTCCAAACTCGTCGCCTGAATCAGATGCGGCATCTCCCCCGCACCTGCCGCCAGGCATAAACCACTTTTCCCGCATTCACATCCTATTCCTAAACTAACCACCAGCCCCAAAATCCCTAAAGCCAGCTTTCCTTCCCTATCCTTCCATCCCATACCACATTCCCCTCAAACCCAATCTCATCTTCCCTCCCCCATACCTCACTTCTAAATAATTCCTAAAGATCTGAATAACATTGAACAGCATCATACGCAATCGGAGGTTCTTTTGCGCCGCAGCAAACCTCCGATTGCGTATAATGCCCCACAACCTATCATAAATTATTTATACAAAAATCAAGCAGGACGATAAGCCGGGTTATGTCGTTGAATGATCATCTATCTAGGACTGTCGTCACCAACAGCCTCAAGCGACCTACCTGAAAGCTCGCCGGGCAAGCTCAAGCGCTTTCTGTTTGGTCTTGCTTCGGATGGGGTTTACATGTGCCCTGTCCGTTACCGTACAGGCGGTAGTCTCTTACACTGCCTTTCCACCCTTACCCCAAGCTCAGAGTTACGGCAAGCCTTTACCCTGAGCTTGGGGCGGTTTATTTCTGTTGCACTGGCCTTGGAGTCACCTCCACCGGACGTTATCCGGCATCCTGCCCTGTGAAGCCCGGACTTTCCTCATCTGTTAAAAAACAGCCGCGATCATTTGTCCTACTTGATTTTCTCTCTAAACATTAAAGTAACTGCCGCCTATGAATTCCCTGCAAATAGAATTAGCAGGTACATTCTGGCTGTCAACCCCCAGAAAATATTCCAGGAATTTCAGTAAGCGCTTTGCCTCATAATACTCCGGCTCCCCCTTCTGGATGCCAAAAAGCAGAGGCTCCGCATACTGCTTAAGTACTGCAAGTTCGTAGATAAGCGCAGAATTAAACATCTCGTCCGCACTCTCCTGGAAAGGAAAAATATACTGTTCCTCCCCTCTTCTGACCGAAGACCACATTTCAATTGTTCTTCTGGCACATGTGCCCCTGGTCCGGGCATCCCGCACAATCCTGCGTAAAAGCCTGCCGTCCGTGGTGGGAATCCGATTATGCTCATCCACATTCAGGCTGGTAAGTGCGCTGATGTAAATCTTAAACTTGCTTTCGTCCGGCATAAATCGGGTAGTCGCTGGGTTCAAACCATGAATTCCCTCTATGACAAGTACATCCTCCGGTCCTAACTGTTTGTAATTACCATGATACTCCCTTTTTCCGATTTTGAAATTAAACTGCGGAAGCTCGACCCGCTCTCCCTTAAGCAGTCTATTCATATCCTCATTAAATTGCTTTATATCAATTGCCTCTAAACACTCAAAATTATAATCCCCGTTTTCGTCCTTCGGGGTATCTTCCCTGTTGACAAAATAATCATCCAAGGCAATCGGATGGGGAATCATCCCATAACTCCTAAGCTGAATGGATAGACGATGGGAAAAAGTGGTCTTTCCTGAGGATGAGGGACCTGCAATCAATACAAACTTAATATTCCCCCGATCCACAATTTCCTTGGCAATCTCTCCGATTCTCCTTTCCTGCAGTGCCTCCTGGACTAAGATCATATCGCTGATCTGACCATCCCGCACAGCGTTATTTAAATCTCCTACGGAGTCGATCCCCATTCTCTCTCCCCATTCGGAAGCTGTCGTAAGGGTTTTAAAGAATTTTTCCCTGGGCTCAAAATAATCAATCTTGGTGGGATTGTCATTGCTTGGAATCAGAAGCAGAATCCCGTTTTCATACAACATCAAGTCGAAATATTTCAAATAGCCGGTGCTTGGAAGCATGTAACCGTAATAATAATCATAATATCCATCCAAGCAATATATATTCACAAAGGAACTCCTGCGGTACCTGAACAGCTTTTCTTTATCATACATTTTGTGCTGGTGGAAAATCTCCATGGCTTCTGCAATCGGGTAAGATCTCTTGGTAATGGGAAGATTGCTGTCCACAAGTTCACGCATCCGCTTGTTGATCTGCTTTATATGCGAACTGGTAAGTTTCTCTTCCATCTTAACGCTGCAATAATATCCCTGTCCAATGGCAAATTCCACTTTTACCCGGCGCACTGCTTCCGCTCCCAAAACATCGTAAACCGCCTTGATCAGTACCATCAGCGCTGTCCGCACATAAGTTTTATGCCCAATATTGCTCCTGATGGTGAGAAAGACCAGTTCGCAGTCCTTTTCCACTGTCTTGCACAATTCTCTTATCTTTCCGTTCTCGAGTACCAGCGCTATCATATCTTTGTATTCATGCTGGTATTCCTTTGCTATCTCCTCAAAGGTAATTCCCTTGGAATATTCCTTCAAAGCATCGCCAATCTTAATCTTTACCATCCTCATTCCTCCATGCCGTCATCCGCACCTATCAGCTTTGCCGCTTTTTTTATGTACTGCATCTGTTCACCAAGTTCCCGCCTCCGTGCAAAAGTGCGTTCCGTCCCTTCCGCCTGCATAAGCCTTTCTCTTATCTTAAGATTGTTTTTCCATTCTCTTTTTAGGAACATTGCAAGTACCGGATGCTTTCTTTGCATTAGCACTGGTCCAAAGCGGTCGCATAGTTCCTGATCATAAGGAAGTCTTTCTTCTTTTGAAAAAACTGCCTTTATAACCGGATAAAATTTATCTTCTTCCAATATCATATCTTCCCAAACGATAGAATATCCCGCATTTCTTAAAAATCTTCGGAAGGAGAAAAGTTCTGACTGGGGCTGAAGAATCAATTCCATAAAATCCTTTGTCTTTGATGGATACTGTGCAAGAATCTTCTGCATCAGTCTTCCCCCCATTCCTGCGCAGATAAGGGTATCCGCCTCTCCCAGTCCATATGCTGCAAGCCCGTCCGAAAGACGCAGTGTTATGTATTCTAAAAGCCCGGCATCTGCCACATGCTCTCCCGCACGTAGGAGCGGTCCTTCGTTGACATCCATGGCAATCACACCGGGAGAAATCTGCTTTTGCACCAAGTAGATAGATACATACCCATGATCGCATCCCACATCACAGACCCGGTTACCTTTTGTCACCATATCTGCCACTGCCTTCATTCTTTCAGATAAAATCACATTTCCTGCCATCAATCCAGATAATCCTTTAATTTCCTGCTCCTGCTTGGATGACGCAGCTTGCGGAGCGCTTTGGCTTCAATCTGCCTGATACGCTCTCTGGTCACGTTAAATTCTTTTCCAACCTCCTCTAACGTCCTTGCCCGTCCATCATCAAGCCCGAACCTTAAACGGAGCACTTTTTGCTCTCTCTCTGTAAGTGTTCCTAAAACCTCTACCAGCTGTTCTTTTAGCAAAGTAAATGCTGCTGCATCTGCCGGAACAGGCACATTGTCATCCTGTATAAAATCACCCAGATGAGAATCCTCTTCCTCACCAATGGGTGTTTCTAAAGAAACAGGTTCCTGAGAGATTTTCAGGATTTCACGCACACGTTCAACAGGCAGGCTCATTTCTTCCGCAATCTCTTCCGGCGTAGGTTCACGCCCAAGTTCCTGCAAAAGCTGTCTGCTGACACGGATCAATTTATTAATCGTTTCTACCATATGCACTGGAATACGTATCGTTCTTGCCTGATCGGCAATTGCCCTGGTAATAGCCTGACGAATCCACCATGTTGCATAGGTCGAAAACTTATATCCCTTACGATAATCAAACTTCTCAACGGCTTTGATAAGACCAAGATTGCCTTCCTGTATCAAATCTAAGAAAAGCATTCCCCTGCCCACATATCTCTTGGCAATGCTGACTACAAGACGTAAGTTCGCCTCTGCCAGACGCTTTTTCGCCTCATCGCCTAAATCTACGTCTCTTTGCAGATTCCTGATCTCCTGGCGCAGCTCCTGGGCTTCGATTTCATCTGCACCGTCTATCTTTTTCTCCAGAATAACAATTTTTTCTTTGCCAACGGCGCCTGCCTCCATTTTCTGCGCAAGCTCAATTTCTTCCTCTGCACTTAAAAGAGGTACCTTGCCGATTTCCTTTAAATACATTCTAACTGGATCTTCAATGCTGATTCCATCAGGAACAGATAGATCAATGTTTTCAACGTCTACTTCATCCTCCTCTGAAAGAATGATCTCTTCGTCGTCAACATCATCTACCTCTGTAATCCGCAGAACATCCACATTATTCTGTTCAAGTGTCTCCAGTATTTTTTCAAATTGTTCTTCGCCCATTGGAACATCAGCAAAGTAATCTACAATTTCCTGATATTCCAAAACGTTCTTTTTCTTTTTGGCAGTTGCTAAAAGCCCTGAAAGCTTTTCGTCAAACTTTGCCTGTGTGTTTTCATCCATTCTGGTTTTCCGTCCTTCCTAACTTTATAAACATTACCATTATTAGCCTTAATCTAAGGAAATATGCGTTTTGCTAAGTTCTTCCAGCGCTTTTTTCCCTTCGATTACCTGATTCAGCGCCAGAACATCCGTCCCTAACTGGGATGAGAAGTACTCAAGACTGTTCCGCTTAACTGCCACGACAATATCGTGGAATGCCTTTTCCTGATCCGCCCTGGTACTTAACTGTGCCAATTTTGTATTAAATACGCTGGCTGCCTCCCGTTGCTGCTCCTCATCTGTAAAAAGACTGATGATCGCTGCCGGGTTAAATGAACCACTGTCCAGATCCGCAAAAAGCTTATCGGCTATTTTTCTATATAAATCCTCCGTGAAATCACTGGGGGAAATATACTTTTTAATTTTCTGATACACGGCAGGTTCTTCCACCAGCCAAGTAAGCAAAAGCTTCTGGGGCTTTTTCTTATTTTCCTTCGGATCATTTTTCTTCTGAATCCCCGATTTAGGTCTTACTACCGGCACGGCAAGCCCCGTCTGTGATGCGTAAGAAACCACCAACTTTCGCAGATTATCAAAACCTATATGATATTTCTGCGCCACCGCTTCAATGTAGTTCTCCCGCTCCACCTCCTCTGAAAATCCACACAGCTTTTTGGCAATTTCCCGGTGAAATCTGGTCTTTGATTCAGGATCATTTAAATCATAATCTCTCTGCAGCATACGAAGCTCAAAGAAAAAGCTGTTTTCCGCCTGCCTGATGCGTTCCTTGAACGCTTCCTGCCCCAAATTCTTTATAAACTCATCCGGGTCCTTATAAGGCTCCAAATTAAGCACCTTTCCTGTAAGCCCCACTTCTTTCAGAATTCCGATTGCCCGAAGGGCTGCGCTGACGCCTGCCCCGTCACTGTCGTAAGCAAGCATCACTTCCTGCACATACCGCCGCAAAAGATTTGCCTGTCCTGCCGTGAACGCCGTTCCAAGGGAAGCCACTGCCTGATGAAAGCCTGCCTGATGCATGGCAATCACATCCATGTAACCTTCACACAAGATAATATTGTTGGTCCGGGCTGTCCTTGCAAAATTTAGCCCGTACAGATTCCTGCTTTTGTCAAATATCATGGTTTCAGGAGAGTTTAAATATTTGGGCTTCGCATCTCCCATCACACGCCCCCCGAACCCAATCACTCTATGATTGATATCCTGAATGGGAAACATGACACGATTCCAGAATTTATCATGCATCCCGTATTTTTCATCAAAGGTGGCAAGTCCGGCTTCCTGTATCAGCTTGTCCTCATAACCCTTACTTTTCAGATATCTGGTGAGGTCATCGCTGGTCACATTAGAAAAACCCAGCCCGAATTTGTGGATCGTCTCATCTGACAACTGTCTCTTTTTTAGATACTGATAACCTGCCTGTCCCTGCCCGCGACGCAACTGGTAAAAAAAATACTTTGCCGCCTCTTTGTTCACTTCCAGCAGCTTTGTGCGCCGGCTCTCCTTCTTTCTTGCTTCTTCATTATATTCCGCCTCAGGAAGATTGACGCCGGCTCTTTCGGCAAGCGCCTTCACTGCCTCTGGAAAAGAATAATTCTCATATTCCATAAGAAAAGTAAATACATTCCCTCCTGCCCCACAGCCAAAACAATAGTACATCTGCTTGCCCTGCGAAACGGAAAAGGAGGGCGATTTTTCATTATGAAAGGGGCAAAGCCCAAAGTAGCTGCTTCCCTTTTTTTGTATTTTTACATATCCTGAAATGACATCCACGATATCGCTTTTCATGCGTACTTCTTCAATCAACTCGTCAGGATAATACATGTTCCTCCTCCGCACGTCTTTCATCACATTATAGCACCGGCTCTATCCATCTCCTAATCAGCCATGCCAAGATTTTGGGATATAAATCTCCTCATATTTGGCTATGGCAAAGCGGTCCGTCATAGCGCCTATGTAATCACATACCACCATTTCTTCCGGCTCTCCGCGCTTCACCAGATTGACATAATCCGCCGGAAGCTTCTCAAGATGATGCCTGTAATAGCTGTAGAGTGTCTGTACCAGCATTTCTGCCTTTCCCTCTTCGCTTTTGGCTTCCTTATTCTGGTAAACCCGCTCAAACATGAACCGTCGGAGCTTCCTCATTGCCTCCGCCACTGGCTCTGACATTTGTATGTCATCCTTGCCGTAGCTGGTAGTCACCAGGTCATGGATAAAGTGATCCAGTCTCTCACCAGTAGTATAACCAATTACATCGCCAATTTCCCCAGGCACATCCGACTCTTTCAAGATTCCTGCCCTTAAAGCATCATCCATATCATGATGAATATAGGCGATTTTGTCCGAAAAGCGGACGATTCGTCCCTCCAGCGTAGAAGGCATTCCTTTGGTCTGGTGGTTCAAAATGCCGTCCCTCACCTCCATGGTAAGATTCAGCCCCTGCCCTCCCTTCTCAAGCAGGTCCACCGTACGGACACTCTGGTCACTGTGACAGAATCCATACGGACATACCGCATTTAACGCCCGTTCACCTGCATGCCCAAAGGGCGTATGCCCCAAATCATGCCCCAAGGCAATCGCCTCTACCAGATCTTCATTCATCCTAAGCGCCTTGGCAATGGTCCTTGCATTCTGGGAAACCTCAAGTGTATGTGTCAGTCTGGTCCTATAATGATCTCCCTCGGGTGATAAAAACACCTGGGTTTTATCCTTCAGTCTTCTGAAAGACTTGGAATGCAGAATCCTGTCCCTATCCCTTTGATAGACCGGGCGGATATCACACTGTTCCTCCATACGCATCCTGCCCTTTGAATCCCTGCTGTGAGCAGCATAAGGGCTTAGACATTCCATTTCTAGCTGTTCTAGATTCTCTCGTATATTCATTTACGGCTCCTTGTCTTTCGCTCAAAGAACTTCCTATTATCATTATTCGGCACAAATTTATAAAATCCTTTTTTTATCTTCAAAAAACAAAAAAGGATTCTAACCGGCATTGCACCTCTAACGACAGATATCATAAATAAATTCTGCATTTTTATCCATGGCGTCATAGGCTGCCTTTAACGGGGACATCTGGAACACATGCCACATTCCCTTGAACACATCCAGCTTTACGGATACATTTTCCTGCACCATCTTTTTGTGAAGCATGGTGGAATCCGAAAGCAGTATCTCATTATCCCCGACCTGAATATAGGTAGGGGGAAAACCTGTAAAGTCTCCGAATAGTGGAGATATCATAGGATCTTTTAAGTCTACCAAATCCTTTGCATCCATCGGATTTTCCAAGTCCTGTCCAACCACGTAGCCCTTGATCATGCGGTTCAGATAGACAGCATCAAGAACTGGATCCACCTCTGCCCTTGTCTGGTGGGTCTTTCCCGAGGAAGTTAAATCCGTCCAGGGCGACATAAGCACCAATCCTCTGGGAAGGAGACGCCCTTCCTCTTTCAATTTGAGCACAAGGGATAATGCCATATTGCCGCCGGCAGAGTCGCCAGCAATAATGACATCTCTTGCTCCATATCCTAAAAGCATCAGATAATTCCATGCTTTCATGGCATCCTGGGCAGCGGCTGGATAGGGATTTTCCGGCGCTAAACGATAATCAAAGCAAAGCACGTCCATGGAAGTGCTTGCTGCCAGCTTTGTGGTAAGGGTTCTGGCATAAAGGCTGCTTCCTGTTGAGTAACCGCCTCCGTGACAGTAAAGGATAATATACTTTTTCATGTGGGCGCGGTTTACAGATACCCACTCTCCCTCCATGCCCTGAATATCCACACTGCGGATCAGGATATCCTTGGAATTTCCTAACAGGGCGCCTACGTGATCCTGAGATTGGCGGTGCTTTTCAAGATCAGGATTTTCAATGATACCGTGGACTTTTCGGATCATTGCCATCATGCCCTGGTTTCTTGTATCTGGGTCTTTTTTCTTTCCATATGCTCTTTTTGCGTTGACTATCATAGATCCTCCGGTACCAAAACATTATTCAATCTGTAAATTGTTTCTAAAACGATTTGGTTTATTTTAGCACATTTTTCGTTTTTTGTGGTATACTAATACAAGAATTTAAAGGCAATTCAGCATGAGAATGACTTATTGTGCAAAACAGCTTGTTATGGATAGGGTTTTACATTGGAAAAAGAGAATCACGCAATAAAAAATGCAGAAGCAAAATCAAATAGCGGCGTCAATTTATCAAACAAACGTTCTCGCAGGGAAGCTAAGGTGTGGTATAAGCTGGATTTATCCGCGATCGTTTATCCAACATTGCAGCGCAGGGATTTTTCCTCGGTCTATCGGTTGTCTGTCGTTTTAAAGGAAGCGGTAAAACCGGATATTCTCCAGCAGGCAGTAGATATTGCGCTTACGCGCTTTCCTACTTACAAAACAGCTATCCGAAAGGGATTGTTCTGGCGGTATTTGGAACCCAACAATCGCCCCGGTCCCTTTGTGCAGAAGGATATCCGTAATTTTTGCATGCCTATGCCTTTTAAGGCTGGAAACCGCTATCTTCTGCGAGTTTATTATTATAACCAGAGGATTTCTCTGGAAGCCCACCATTGTCTGGGGGACGGCACTGGGGGAATGTGTGTGCTACAGACCATCACAGCCGTCTATTTAAGACTTCTGGGGCATTCCGTCTCCAACGGCGGTTTTGTCCTCGATGTGAATAAGGCTCCTGACCCCGAGGAATTGGAGGATGCTTATATGCGGTATGCCAATGCCAAGGTATGTCCTCCCCGCCCTGGCGAAAAAACTTATCGTGTCAGGGGCACCAGAGAACCTTTCTATACGTTTAATATCATTGATGGCATTATGTCCGTAAAAGAAGTGATGGAAGTTGCCCGAAAATATGATGCCACCATCACTGAATATCTGAATTCTGTGCTTCTCTATGCGCTTCTAAAAAAACAGCAGAGTGAATGGCATTTAAAGCTGCGCCCTGTCAAGATTGCAATGCCTGTGAATCTGCGCCGCTTTTTCCCTTCCAAAACACTGCGGAATTTCATTACCATGGTGTATCCTTCCATTGACCCAAGACTGGGGGAATACTCTTTTGAAGAAATTGTGAAACAGGTTCATAATTACATGCGTTATTATATTAATGAAAAGTTTTTGCGGGGAGATATCACTACCAACGCCAGCACCCAGCGCAATCCACTTATCCGAGTGGTGCCGCTTTTTGTAAAGGATTTCGTGGTCAGGCAATTTTACACCCGGGTTCAGGACAAAAATTCTTCCGCTGGGCTTACCAACATGGGCGCGCTTAAGGTTCCTGAGGATATGAAGCCTTATATCGAGCGCTTCGATATCTACATGGGTCAGCCTTTTTCCTCCCGGACCAACTGTGCCATCATCAGTTTTGAAGATACACTGACAATCAATTTTGCAAGCAATATCATGGAAACCGATGTGGAGCGATACTTTTTTAGAAAGCTGGTGGAGGACGGCATCCATGTAACCATAGAAAGCAACCGGGAAAACCTGCAGGAATCTTTATCTCATTAGCCAAATCCTGCTGAAAGAAAGGAATCTGTTATGTCTTACTGTGTCAATTGCGGTGTGAAGCTGGAATCTTCCCTCACGGAGTGTCCTCTTTGCAATACACCTGTTATTAATCCAAAAGAACTATATGATAAAAAAAAGACATCTCCCTATTCTAAACAGCGGGGGCAAGTCGACGTGGTAAAAAGAAAGGATCTTGCTATCCTTAGCAGTATCGTGTTGATTGCCACATCCATAAGCTGTCTGCTTCTGAATCTCTTTGTATTTTCGCAAAATATGTGGTCGCTTTTCATCATCGGCGCCTGCCTGTTGTTATTTGTGCTGATTTTTCCTGCAGTGATTTATACGAAGCTGCCCATTTATATATCTCTTTTGTTTGACGGAATTGCTGTAGGGTTCTATTTGTATATGATCACGTTTAATACTTCATCAGCGGAATGGTTCTTTGGTCTTGCCTTGCCGATCCTGCTTCTGGTCACCATATTGGTAGAAATTTTTGCCCTGCTGCTCCGCTCTTTCCCTATTTCTTTCATCACCACTGCCTTGTATTTCTTTGCTGAAGCTGCGCTTTTATGCGTGGGAATCGAGCTTTTGATCCATCATTATTTTGACACCGCTTTAAGGCTGACTTGGTCTGCCGTCGTGCTCACTGTATGCAGCCTGATCGTCGTTCTTTTAATTACCGTATTATCACGGAGAAGGCTGCGCGATGCTGTGCGAAGAAGGCTGCACTTTTAAAGACTGCTTTTCTGCCTTCTATCGCAAGCATCTTGCTTTCCTCAATATTTGTCCGGATAGTCTGTTCCCGTCTCTTCCGTCATTTTACGAATATATTTTTCCGGCTTCTCTTTCATCGCAAGCAAGGTATCAAATGCCAGAAGCAACATTCTGTCCCCATTCTGCCTCGTACCGCTGTTATCCCGGTCCAGCCTTGCTTTAAAATGATCCATCTGCCATACCATGACATCCACCACCGTATAACCTGCCACCTTAGCTTTGCAGGCAAAATTTCCATGTTCTATGTAATATAAAAATTCTTCGCAGATTTCCTCGTCTGCCTGCAGCTTCTTCCAAAAAGCATCCGCAAAAGCATCATCTTCTCCGGCATATCGGCATAATTCTTTAACAAATGTAAAAATTAAATCTTCTTTCAATTTTTCACCCCTTACTTCTTCCCATCTAAACACATCCTTCCGTTTCATCACCATAATAACATACTAAAATGACAGCTTGTCAATATGTTTGCCAAAGCCATTCTATATCAGCAAAAACAAATGAGCAAAAAAGTCAAAAAACGTCCTAAAAAAATAGCGTAACCCTGCCTTTATCTGTTATAATGTTTTCCAGGAGGGTTTATTATGAGTGAAAAAATACTAGTTGTTGATGACGAACGGGAAATTACTGATTTAATTTCCCTCTACCTTGAAAATGAAAATTACACCGTTTATCCCTTTTATGATCCTATCGAGGCATGTAAGCTTGCCGAAACAGAGGAACTAGACCTTGCAATCTTAGACGTTATGATGCCGAAAATGGACGGCTTCAAGCTCTGTCAGAAAATTCGGGAACACCACAATTATCCCATTATCATGTTGACTGCCAAAGAAGAAGAGACAGACAAGATTACAGGTCTTACCCTAGGCGCCGATGACTATATGACCAAACCGTTTCGTCCCTTGGAGCTGATTGCACGGGTAAAGGCACAACTGCGTCGGTACAAGAAATATAATCAGATGACGCCTGCAGAAGAATCCCAGGTAATCATCCACGGCGGTCTGATGCTCAACAGCCTGACCCACGAATGCACCTTGGACGAAAAACCTCTTTCCCTTACGCCCACAGAATTTACCATCCTTTATGTACTCTGCCAGAAAAAGGGGCAGGTCATCAGTGCGGAAGAACTGTTCCACGCAGTATGGGGCGAGGAATATTTCAGCAAAAGTAACAATACAATCACCGTACACATCAGACACTTACGCGAAAAAATGAACGATTCTTTTGAGGATCCCAAATACATTAAAACCGTCTGGGGGTGTGGATACAAAATTGAAAACTAAAGATAAGACGAAGTCCATTCTGTTTCTGGCAGTCTTTATCATCCTTGCACTTGGTATCGGCTATGGCATCTATTATATAGCGGATGTTGTTTATAATGGATCTGTTCTGGAATGGTTTGCAGAAAACTTTTTCTATATAGAGACCAAACATATTGATGGCAAAAACGGACCAGTCTATTATCACCACCCTGACTGGCCAAAATTAAAAGGGCTCGCACTCACCATATTTCTTGTCATGATGATTCTTTTTGTGATTTCCATTTATCTGACATCACATTTTCATGCCAGAAATCGAGTGCGGAAATCCATCTCAAAAACCAGCCGCATGCTGCTGACCTATATGCACAATGACATCGACTCCAATGAGGTTTTCCCAGCTTCTTATGCGGAAGTTGCCTCACAGATTGTTCAAATCAAATCTACTATGCAGCGTCACGAACAGGCTATGAAAGACGAGACAGACAGACGCAATGATCTGATTACCTACCTTGCCCACGACTTAAAGACGCCGCTTACTTCTGTGGTCGGTTACCTTGATCTGCTTGAGGAGGCACCGGACATGCCAGAGGCACAGCGCAGGAAATATATCCATATTACACTTGAAAAAGCGCTCCGCCTGGAAAAACTAATCAATGAATTTTTTGAGATTACCAGATACAACCTTCAGCAGATCATTCTGGAAAAGGAAACCATAGACCTTTCCTTTATGCTGATGCAGCTTACAGATGAATTTTACCCTCTGCTGACCAACCACGGGAACACCATTGAATTACAGACGGAAGAAGATCTTCTCGTCTACGGAGACTCCATGAAACTTGCCCGTGTGTTTAACAACATTCTTAAAAATGCAATATCCTACAGCTATCCTAACTCCTCCATCAAGGTGTTCGCCGGAAAGCGCGAAAAGGATATTTTTATCTGCTTTATCAATCAAGGAAAGACGATTCCCGGAGAAAAATTAAATGCCATCTTTGAGAAATTTTTCCGCATGGATGAAGCAAGGAGCAGCAATACCGGAGGCGCCGGCTTAGGACTTGCCATTGCAAAGGAAATCGTCACTCTCCATGGAGGCACCATCAATGCCTCCAGCGAAAATGAAATGACCACCTTCAGTGTTACACTGCCGCTATATTAATTCACTTAATGCAAATTTATTACGAGTAAAGAGGGCTGAAAAGAAATTCCGTCTTTTCAGCCCTCTTTTTATTTCATCAGACAAATAACTTATCACTGGAAATATGCAACGCCGGATTCAAAAATCTTGAGATCCTGCTCACCATAGATATTCACTGCCACGCCGTCTCCTCTGCGCTCCACATGCGCCATCTTGCCAAATGCTCTGCCGTCAGGGGAGGTAATTCCCTCAATTGCAGCATAAGAACCATTGATATTCCACTCTTCATCCATGGATACCTTTCCACTTGGATCAGCATACTGGGTCGCCACCTGCCCGTTTGCAAAGAGTCTATCGATCCACTCCCTGGGCGCTACAAACCTGCCTTCTCCGTGAGAAGCAGGAGTCACGTAAGTTTGACCTAAATCTGCCCCCTGAAGCCATGGAGACTTATTGGATACTACCTTGGTATAAACCATCTTAGAGATATGACGATTAATAGTATTGAATGTCAGTGTAGGAGAATCCTCCTTCTGCCCTATAATCTCACCGTAGGGAACCAGCCCTAACTTAATCAGTGCCTGGAAACCGTTACAGATACCAAGTGCAAGCCCATCTCTTTCATCCAAAAGCTTCATGACAGCTTCCTTTATATGTTCATTCTGGAATGCCGTTGCAAAGAACTTAGCGCTTCCGTCCGGCTCATCGCCTGCTGAAAATCCCCCCGGGAACATGATAATCTGTGCACCGTCGATATCCTTTTTGAATATTTCAACCGAAGATCTGATATCCTCCGCCGACTGATTCTTAAATACCCTTGTCACCACATCCGCACCGGCTCTTGTAAATGCCTTTGCGCTGTCATATTCGCAGTTGGTTCCCGGAAATACTGGTATGAATACAGTAGGTCTTGCCACTTTATGCTTACAAACATAAATCTGATCTGCCTTATAAACATCAGACACCACTGCCTGCGTGTCTTTTTCCGCCTTAGTAGGGAATACCTTCTCAAGTGTTGATTTCCATGCGTCAAGCGCTTCCTCCATGGTAACTGTCACATCCTGATAGGTAAAGCAGCTTTCATCTTTAATCACGGCAACCTTTCTAAAGTTGAGGTCATCAGCCTCCTGTATCGAGCCTTCCAAAAGCACTGCTGCGTCTTTACTGCTCATTTCAAGGACAAGGTCACCTAAACAGTTTTCAAATAAGTCAACCATCTTAAGCTCTTTTTCAAAAGCAACGCCAAGTTGATTTCCGAAAGCCATTTTGCTGATTCCTGCCAAAAGCCCCTTAGAATCCAGCGCATAGGCGGCTTTTACCTTTCCTTCCCTCATCAGTCCTGTGATAAAGCGATAGGTCTGCATCACATGCTCGTACACCGGTATATCATATTCGTCTTTGTCAAACCAGAACTGCATCAGAATATCTCCCGCCTCCTTCAGCTCCGGTGTTATGATATCTTTCTTTTCTGCCACATCCACTGCAAAGGATACCAGTGTAGGCGGAACATCAATTTCATTGAAGGTGCCGGACATACTGTCCTTTCCTCCAATAGACGGAAGTCCAAAACCAATCTGTGCATCATATGCACCGAGAAGAGCTGCGAAAGGCTGGCTCCATCTTTCAGGATCAGAAGTCATGCGCCTGAAATACTCTTGGAAGGTAAAGCGGATCTTACCGAAATCGCCTCCTCCTGCCACGATCTTTGCCATGGATTCTGTCACAGCATAAACAGCGCCGTGATAAGGACTCCAAGAGGACAGATAAGGATCAAAGCCATAACTCATCATCGTGACGGTATCTGTCTTTCCTTTTAATACAGGGAGCTTTGCAATCATAGTCTGAGTTTCTGTAAGCTGGTATTTCCCGCCGTAAGGCATCAGCACGCTTGCTGCACCGATGGAAGAGTCGAACATCTCCACCAGTCCCTTCTGAGAGCATACGTTAAGATCGCCCAGCACTTTAAGCCATGCTCCCTTTATATCATTCTTATCCAGCAGTTCCTTCACCTTGGGAACGGCAATCTGCTTTAAGTAATTATTGTCTGCGTCAGGTATATCCACCGTTACGTTCGTTTCCTGATGGGCGCCGTTGGTGTCAAGGAAGGCTCTTGCTATATTGACAATTTCTTTTCCTCTCCATTTCAAAACCAGTCTGGGTTCTTTGGTAACCACTGCAACGGGAACCGCTTCCAGATTTTCTTCTGCCGCATAGCCAAGAAATTCTTCCACATTGGCAGGATCCACCACCACTGCCATTCTCTCCTGGGATTCCGAAATTGCCAGCTCGGTTCCATCCAGACCAGCATACTTTTTGGGTACCTTATCTAAATCTACTACAAGACCAGGGGCAAGCTCTCCGATTGCCACAGATACACCGCCTGCTCCAAAGTCGTTACACTTCTTAATGATCCTGCTGACTTCTCCCCTGCGGAAGAGCCTCTGTATCTTGCGCTCTGTGGGCGCATTCCCCTTCTGAACCTCTGCACCGCATTTCTCAATGGAACTCTCCGTATGTACCTTGGACGAGCCTGTAGCGCCGCCGCAGCCGTCGCGTCCTGTTCTTCCGCCCAAAAGAACAATGATATCATCGGGATCAGAATTTTCTCTTATGACATTCTTTCTGGGCGCAGCACCCATAACAGCGCCAATCTCCATACGCTTCGCAACGTAGTCAGGATGATAGATTTCCTTTACATAACCAGTTGCAAGACCAATCTGATTTCCATAAGAGGAATAACCAGCAGCTGCCCCTCTTACCAGCTTTTTCTGGGAAAGCTTGCCCTTTAATGTTTCGGCAACCGGAATCGTAGGGTCTGCCGCTCCTGTCACGCGCATTGCCTGGTAAACATAGCCCCTCCCTGACAGGGGATCTCTGATGGCGCCTCCAAGACAAGTTGCCGCGCCGCCGAAAGGCTCTATCTCCGTAGGATGGTTATGGGTCTCATTTTTAAAGAACACAAGCCACTCTTCCGTCACAGGACCATCACCGTAATCCATTTCTACCGGCACCACCACTGAGCAGGCATTGATCTCGTCAGACTCCTCCATATCCTGCAGCTTTCCGTCCTTTTTCAACTTCCTCATTGCCATCAGCGCTAAATCCATCAGACACACGAACTTATCTTCTCTGCCCGCAAAGATTTCGCTTCTGGTATCTAAGTAACTTTGATAGGTGGTCTCAAGAGGTACCCTATAATAACCTTCCTTGAATTCAATATTCTTCAGCTCTGTGGAGAAAGTGGTATGACGGCAGTGGTCAGACCAATAAGTATCCAATACACGGATTTCCGTCATGGTCGGATCCCTGTGCTCTTCCTTCTTGAAATAATTCTGAATGTGCTGAAAATCCTTAAAGGTCATTGCCAGCTCCAGACGTTCATACAGACTCCGAAGCGTATCTTCCTCCATATCCTGAAAGCCGTCAAAGACGATTATGTCCTCCGGTTCCTCATATTCCGTTATCAGCGTATCTGGTTTATCCAACGCTGTTTCTCTAGAATCTACTGGATTGATGCAATAGGCTTTTATCTTCTCAAATTCTTCCGGGGAAACCTCACCCATGATCAGATAAGTAATTGCCGTTTTTATAACCGCTTCCTCATCTTCCTTGAGAAACTTTACGCACTGCATAGCGGAATCTGCCCGCTGGTCGAACTGCCCTGGCAAAAATTCTACGCTAAATACTTTGCCATCCGCCGGAATTTCGATTGTTTCCCTATAAAGAATGTCTACAGGCGGTTCTGAAAACACGCTGTTTACTGCGCGTTCAAAGGTTTCCTCTGAAAGATTCTCCACATCATAGCGGATTAGTACGCGCACATCCTTAACACCCGAAATCCCCAGATAACTGCCGATTTCTTCTTTCAGTTCCTTTGCCTTTACTGCAAAGGGAGCTTTCTTTTCTACATAGATACGTTTTACGTTTCCCATGGTGAGATTCATCATCCTCCGTTTTTGTTTGTTATTTGTGTTTGCTGCAATACTTTTATTATACCGAATCTACTGCAATTTGCAAGTGCTATGTCCTTGCCTTAAAACGGGCAGCGTGGTATAACTCTGCACCAGAAGCATGGGATTTTCCATTTTGCGAAGCAGCATCACCGCCGCCTGCACGCCCAGTTCATACACATCAATGTCAATAATGGTTGGTTTCGGTTCGATCAGAGCTGAATAAGGATAACTGTCAAAGGTAAGAAATGCTGTTCTTTCAGGTATCTTCCATCCATATTCAGAAAGTGCCTTGACCACCCCAAGGGCAAGGGCATTGTTTTCGCACACAATTGCCCTTGGCGGCTCCTTTAAGTCAAGCAGTTCCTTCGTCTGTCTGTAAGCATCCTCCCTGCTTGCGTCTGTGTGACGGATGTAATCATCCGGTATCCGATACCCATACTCATACATGCCCCCAAGAAAACCGTTGAGCCGCTGCATGGAGATATGATTGGAAGCGCTCTCCGCCACAAAAGCAACCTTTTCATAATGACACTCCAGCATGTGCTGGGCGGCAAATTCACCTGCCAGGCCATTATTGATATCAATCCAGCATATCCTGCTTCCCGGTCCGGGATGTCCGATATAAATATGTGGGAACTTCGTTTCCAGCAGGATTTTTGCCATTCCAGGAATTGTGCAGGAGCCGTGTATTAAAATGCCATCAGCAATCCTGCTGGATATCAGATCCCTAAAGTAATCTCCGCCAGCGCCCTCGCCGGGTACGTCTTCCAGCATCAAGGTATAGCCGCAGCGGGACAGTTCCCTGCGCACGCCGCACAAGATATCGAACATATGGGGATTATGATAGGCCTCCTCCTTTTGTAGATTGGAAAGAAAGATAATATTCCGGGTCCTGCCCCTTGCAAAGCTTACAGCTCTTGCATTGGGGGTATAATGAAGCTTCTCAATCGCTTCCCTGACACGGGCGCTTGTTTCCGGCGAAATAGAACTCCAATGGTTCAAAACCTTCGATACGGTAGATGTAGAAACACCTGCTTCCACTGCAACATCACGGATGGTAACAGCCATAAAATATCCTCCATTCCTGCCTGACCCATGTAATTGGGCAAAACACATAAATTTGCAATAATAGTATAGCATTTTCCTAACAAAGTCAACAAAAAATACAGAAACCACATAGAAAAAACCTCATTAAAATGGTATAAATGACATATGCAAAAGACGTACGCCGCTATTATAT
The DNA here is from genome assembly GCA_029054245.1 of Lachnospiraceae bacterium. GTDB lineage: Bacteria > Bacillota > Clostridia > Lachnospirales > Lachnospiraceae > Suilimivivens. Next base: position 105,663 of record JAIDFQ010000006.1, read on the forward strand.
CCATATTTTAGGAAAACATTTTCACAAAAAAAGGAGGAAGTACTATGAAAAAGAAATCCATATTAAAGAAATTAAGCCTGCTCACGGCATGCGCCCTGACGTTAGGATCCCTTTTCGGCTGTAGCCAAAATACCGCCGCAGAAGAGAGTTCTCAACCCACAAGTACATCTGGGGAAACTTCTGCCGATGATAATCAAACGACATCAGCGGAAAATCAAACCTCCGAGCAGGAATCTATTGTCGTAACCGCTTGGCACGACAACGATGAAGCCATGATGAATGCCCTCGCAGAAGTGGTCAACAAGGCGCTTGCGGAAGAAAACATTACCCTCCGCTTTGAGAAAAAAAGCGATGTGGCAGGACAGATCCGTCTATACGGAACAGACGCTGCAAACGGCCCCGATCTATACCTCTTTGCTCACGATTCCCTCGGCGGTTTTGCTGAAATGGGGATTTTGGAGCCGGTAGAAAATCTGATTGACCCTGCCAAAGAAGCAGACCTTCTTCCCATGACTTTAGAAGCTGCCACTTATAAAGATGTGCAATACCTGATGCCAGTCTACTATGAAACCCTGCTATTCATGTACAATAAGGATCTGTGGGAAGGCGAGCTTCCTTCCACAACGGATGAGCTTTATGATTATATGACCGCTCATACGGACACTGCTGCTGGAACCTACGCACTCGTCAACCAGCATTCGACTTCTTACAATGTTGCTCCCTTTATCAACGGTTTCGGCGGCTATATTATTGACAAAGACGCTAACCCCGGACTGGACACACAGGAAATGAAGGATGCCATCACCTATAACAGCAAATTTGCCGCTTTACAGGCTGACGGGGATTACAACACGGTAACGACCTTATTCAATGAAGGGAAAGCCGCTGCTATCATAGGCGGTCCCTGGCTGATTTCCGGCATCCATGATGCAGGCATCAATCTGGGTATCAAATCCTTAAGTGATTTTACACTTCCTAACGGAAATGTGATGATGCCTTATTCCGGTGTACAATGTCTAGGCGTTTTAAAGGTTGCTGCCCAGACCAAGAAAGAGGCAATTGCAAAAGTTCTGGAAGTGCTCACGCAGCCTGAAGCAGGCATTATGCTTGCTCAAAACTTTAACTGCGCTCCCGCAAACAGCAAAGCCTATGAAGATGCGCAGGTTGCTGCAAACGAAATGATTCTTGCTATGGAAAAAACAGCAATAAACGCCGTTCCCATGCCCAACATCCCCGAAATGAGCGTTATGTGGGGACCTGCTGAATCTCTGCTGGCTGCTGTCAATAAATCTGGTGAAGACGTAGACAGCGCTGCTTCCAAATATCAGCAGGAAGCGCTGAATGCAATTGCAGATATGCAGTAATAAATCTGGAACGGTGCTATAAGAGCGTAGTCTCATAAAAAGTGAAACTATAAACAGTGGATGATGCGCTTGGCAAACATCCATATAATGATTTAAGGCACAGGGGAGGACTTCTCTCTCCTGTGCCCCAACCCTGCAAGAGGTATGATAATGGAAAATACAAAGAAAAAATGGCTTCCCTGGATATACTGTCTTCCAGCTTTTGTCTTAATCGGCGCTATCGTACTGTTTCCGATTTTGTATACCGGATATATTTCCTTTACCAATATGAATCTTTATCATTGGCAGGATTATACCTTTATCGGAATGGACAATTACATACGCGCCTTGGGAAAAGTAAATTCTGGCTTTCTTTCGGCGCTTGCCACCACCCTTCTATGGACAATCGTCAATATGATATTGGATGTGGGAATTGCCTACATACTGGCTGTGGGACTGAATACAGAAGGACTGCGGGCTAGACGGATTTACAAAACACTTCTGGTCTTTCCCTGGGCAATGCCTGCCTATGTATCTATTCTCGTCTGGAGGGTAGGGATGTTTAATACAGAATTTGGACTTCTGAATAAGATTGTGACAGCCTTAGGATTCGATAAGGTGGATTTCCTTTCCCGGAATGTTCCTGCCTTTTTATCCTGCATGGTCTTGAATCTCTGGATGTCTCTGCCTTACATGGTTGTCATGATCGACGGCGGGTTATCGAGTATTGACAAAAGCATGTATGAGAGCGCTGTCTTAGATGGGGCAAGTTCATGGCAGAAGAGTTTTTATATCACCATCCCCTCCCTAAAAAAGATCATGGCGCCTATCGTCATCATGACCACCTTCACCATGTTCAAACAGTTTGACATCCTGTATCTTCTCACTATGCAAAAAGGCGCCGTGTCGGGCTCCACCTTACAGACCATCATCACTTATGCCCACCAGAACGCCTTCGTATCAAACAATTATGGCTTATCATCAGCAGTGTCCATGGTAATCTTTGTCATTATCATCTTATTCTCTCTGTGGACGAACACCGCTGCCGTGCCGGAAAGGAAGGGCAAATGAACCAAACGATAAAAAAGAAGCTCCATCTCCTACTTTTAAATCTATTTTTTTCCTGCATATGCCTGCTTTCGCTTGTACCAATCCTCTACGTACTCCTTTTATCCATAAGCAGCGGAGGCGGTGCACTGCTCACCGGTTCTTTCGGCTCTCTGACACTGGAAAATTACCGCAAGATCATTGTGGAAGAACCCTTCCTTAAATGGCTTCTCAATTCTGTCATATTAAGTGTAGGCACTATGCTCCTTGCAATGGGCACAAGCGTCAGTGCATCTTATGCGTTTTCCAGATTTCATTTCAGGGGAAAAAACAAAGCCATGCATCTTCTGCTCCTGCTGAATGCATTCCCCCAGATTTTATCCATGTTCGCCATCTTCCGTCTTTTCAGGCTGATGAATCTTTTAGATTCCCATATGGGACTGATCTTCATTTACGCGGGAAGCATGTGCATTTTCGGAATATGGAACTTGAAGGGCTATTTTGACTCCATTCCGATTGAAATCGAGGAGGCTGCCAAGATTGACGGTTCCGGAAACCTACAGTTGATCCTCAAAATCATTATGCCTCTGGCACGTCCTGCCATTATCGTAACAGGTGTTATGATCTTAATTTTCGTCTGGAACGAATACCTGTTCGCCACCACCTTTATGCTTCGAGAAGAAAGCTATACGCTCTCAGGCGGTCTCTATCAGCTCCAGGCAAACGATTACAGCCGAAGCTGGCCCCTGTTTTCTGCCGCTGCGATCTTGGTTTCTGTACCGATCCTGATCATCTTCTTCTGTATTCAGAAACACATGGTATCCGGTCTGACCGCTGGCGGCGTAAAAGGATAAGAAAGGAAATTCAAATGAACAAGAGTGCTGTTTTACATATACCAACATCTCAATATGCTTTTCCTATGTCTGAGGACGTCTTTGTCATCCGCCTGCGCGCAGGAAAAGGCGACTTAGACGGCTGCAGGCTGTTTTACGGAGACAGGGCATGCACCTCCTCCCCTGTCCGTTTTTCATCCATCTCAATGGAGGTGCGCTTTCAGGATGCATTATACGATTTTTATGAAGTGACCCTGCATCCCTGTCCAAGGCGGATCTGTTATTACTTTGAGCTGACCTGCAACGAGGAACAGGTTTACTACTATGGAGGCGCTTTCCATTCGGAACTGCCTGACCTGATACTCGAGGACGGCTTTGTGGTAGAAGGGAGAAGCGAATATGACCAATATCCCTATATCCTCCGCTCAGAAGTCATAAAGCTTCCCGAATGGTTCCTTCATGCAGTGGTCTACAATATCTTTCCTGACAGCTTTGCAGACGGACCTGCCACTTTGTCCGGCAAAATGAAGGAACTCCCCTCACCGGATGGAACTGTAAGCCGTTCCCATCTTGGCGGCACAATCAAGGGTATATTAGAAAATCTAGATTATATTCAGAGTCTGGGGGCAAACTGTCTGTACCTGAATCCCATTTTCAAAGCGGAGGAGTATCATAAATATGATATTGTAGATTATTTTCACGTAGACCCCTGTCTTGGAAGTGATGAAGACTTCCTTGCCCTGACGACCCAGCTTCATCAAAGGGGAATGCACATCATCATCGACGGTGTATTCAATCATTGCAGCTGGCATTTTCCCATGTTTGAGGATGTAGTTATAAACGGAGAAGCTTCCATCTACAAAGATTGGTTCTATGACCTTATCTTCCCAGTCTGCCGCCCGGAAGCAGAGGCGGAAGCACCCTCCTACGCCTGTTTCGCCTACGAGCGCAAAATGCCCAAACTCAACACTTCTAACCCCCAGGTTCAGGAATATTTTGCCCATGTGGGACAATATTGGATTGAAAAATTCCATGTAGACGGATGGCGTCTGGATGTGGCAAACGAAGTAGACAAGAATTTTTGGCGCAGATTCAGAGCGTCCGTGCGTCAGGCAAACCCTGAAGCGGTATTAATCGGCGAGGTATGGGAAAATGCAGAAGTATGGCTTAAGGGCGATATGTTTGATTCGGTCATGAACTATGATTTCAGAAAACACTGCCGTGACTTCTTTGCACAAAAGAAAACCGATGCAGGCACGTTTGCCTTTGCCATGACAGATATGCTCTTAAGATATCCCTTCCAGGTCAGCTGCGGACAGCTGAATCTCCTAGATAGTCACGATGTATCCCGCTTCTACAGTCTGTGTGGAAAGGACGATGATGCCTGGCAGGCGGCTTTCCTATGCCTTTGCCTGATGCCCGGGGTCCCAAGCATTTTTTACGGCGATGAAAAACGGATTTCTGGATTTAAGGAGAATGAATACCGCAAACAAATGCCCTGGCACGAAGCCCATGAGGATTTAAATGCCTTTGTGCAAAACGTCATCCGCATACGAAAGGAATGGATCTCACCTATGGATGAATGGACAGTGCTGCATACCGATAAGACCGCAGATTTCCTCGTCTTTGAACGCGCAGGGAAACACCGCATCCGTGTCCTGATCCATATGGGTGAAACGCCTGTTGATCTTTGGCATTTTTGTGAAAATGGCACGGTTCTACTTGCAAATAATGCAACCAAGACCAGCCTTGCTAAAAATGGTTATTTGGTTCTGCTGATGCCATAAACCTGAGAAAACACTTTAAGCAACATTCCCCATATAAAAAACGGCACCCGCCTTAAGCTTGGCGGGCGCCGTTATTGATGAAGTCTGTGTATCAGCCGATATGCCATTTCCCCCTGCGTAATCAGCGCTTCCGTGTGGGCAAAAAATACAATCCCGGACGTTGGAGCAATAATCGCTTCTTTAATGAATCCCTCATAAGGATCTCTGATTTCTGCTATAGGATATCCATACCGCACATATTCTCCCGGCTTTACAAGTCCTCTGAAGATTCCTCCCTTTCCTACATACACATCCGTCAAATCATCTTCCATAAGGACATGACTGATGAATCCGCTGTGACTCTCATACCGTATGATTCCCATTCGGGTCAAGAAACGTAGCACAGCCGAAAGTGCCTGTCTGGCATTTTCATCATCAATTGTGTCATTTCGGTTCGTATACAGGGAAAATGCTGCCGTCATCTCGTCCTGCCAGTTATAATTCAATGTTTTGGTATCCAGAGGGCTTGGCTTTCTTACCACCACATAGGGTAATCCGAACAAGTTTGCCAAAGAAGTATTCTGATACCCCGTCTCCATCATTCTTACGTGAGGAACAAACTCTCCTGTCATATAAAAGCTGGTCAGCTGAATACCATACGTATATTCCTTTACTCTGTCAAAGATTTCAAATGCGATCCGGTCCGTTGTATCTCCGTCATTTCTACCCGGGAAATCTCTGTTGATATCTACATCCTCCACGCCAAAGAACCGTCTGCCTATATTCAATCCTATACCATTTATCACTGGAATGACCAATATGCTCTTTCCTGCATTGATGCAGCCATTCATCTCCAATTCCTTCAATTCCCGGATCAACTGGGAGCAGATATACATCTGCTGAATCTCATTTCCCCTGATTGCACCTAATATACAGGCTGTCGGATCTCCTTTTCCAAACCGAAATCCCTGTATTACCATATCTTCCCTATAAGGAAAATGTACCCTGTAAATTTCTTCTTTATGCATTCCAATACCTCTTGCCGCTGCCGTCACATGTTATCTGCATGTGATTCTTACTAATTTTCCTCTCCAATGCCAGTCAGTATCCTTGCCAAGAGAGAACCTTCCCGCACGAAAGGATATTCCCTTAAGGTAAATACCAATCCACTCTTCTTTGCCTTGATTTCCTCCAACGTCTTTCCCTCCAGAGGACTTACGACTTTTCCCAGCCGGTCTCCTTTCCTGACATAATGATTATGGGCAATCGCAGGAAGAAAGACGCCTGTGGTATTAGAACGGATAAAATCTACCTCACCGTCTGTGGAGATTGCCGGATACTGAATCTCTCCTACAGGTCCTTCCCACATCTTAAGTTCCTTCATTAGGTAAAAAATACCTTCCACCACCTGATTACCGTAACCTCTGTCGATCCTGGTCCCGACCCCCATCTCTACCACCATGGAGGGTACCCCCAGCATATTCATAGAATAAGTCAACGTAGATTCATAGACAGTCGCTGTGGCATTCGTCCAAATCATATCTACATTTAAGCATTTGGCAAATGGAAGAAGTCTTTCAGCAAATTGCTCGCTCACCCTCACTTGCGGAATTTCCTTTACAAACACATCGCCTGCATGCACATCTAGGCACATATCCGCACCAGATATATCCTGAACGATCGCTGCCGCCGCCTGTTCCATGGCAGTTCCGTTTTGCTTGCCAGGAAACATCCTATTCAAATCCAAACCGAGCTTCGGTATCTTGTGCTCTGCATGCTCCAATCCAAGGGGATTTAACGCCGGATAGATGTCCACCGTTCCGGTTAGGTACTCCTGCCCTTCCACGAGCCTGCGTACCGTCTCATAACAGACATATTGTCCCTCGAACTCGTCCCCATGAATACCCGTCACGATTGCCAGCCTTTTACTGAGCGGGCGCTTTCCCTCGATTCTGTTCTTATTGATCACGAACCTTTCTCCCACAGGAAGTTCTATAGAAAATACCTCTTCTATCATTGATTTTTGCCCCTTTTTGCCTTATTCTTCCGCAATAAGTCCCTGCATAACATATAAGATTTCACGGTCTACAGCAGCCTCTGAGATTCCCCGTGTCTTAGACGCGATTTTTAACCCTTCCAGTACATACATGATGTTTCTCGCCGCGCCCCGAGGATCTTCAGAATAAAACTCGCCACTCTGTATCCCAGCCTGAATCAATTTTTCAATGGCATAAACTGCACCATCAAATTGCTTTTTTAAAAGGTTATCCTTAGAAGGTACCTTATACCTAAAAAAGTATTCATAAATCGCCATATTTAAAGACGGCTTCTTAAAAAGAATCTCTTTCTTCTGTTCTTTTAAAAATAATGCCAGAACATCCGAGGGCGTCGCCTCCCTGCTTATGTTCTTATCAAACACATCATCCGCATCTTCCCGCTCAAACCTAAGGACCTCTTCAAACAGCTCTTTCGTATTCTGAAAATACAGATAAAGCCCTCCCCTGCTGATATCGCATGCTTCCACAATATCCTTCATGGTGACTTCTTTAAATCCTTTTTCTATAAATACTTCTCTCGCCGTTTCTACGATATACTTTTTCTTCTGTGCAGATTTATCACTCATATACTGTGCTCCTATGCCAGAGACTTATCCCTTCTTCAGCAGTTCCTTTATCTTTTTGAGCCCGTGAAAGAAAACTCCATTTTCAACCGCTTCTGACCAGAGAATGCCCTTTGTCATTCCGCCCAGCACATACTTTGCCATGATCGCAAATATGATTTCTATATCCTTAAACTCAACCTGATCAATCATCAGAAGCTCGTCATGGGCATTCTTAAGCTTACAGCGTGAGTATGTATAGATATAATTGCGGTCAAAAAGCCCTGTCCTCTGCATTTCCTTCACAAATGCAAGGAGCGTACTGTCATATACCGGAATCGGAACCGAATTTCCCGGCTTGTCTGCACCATTGTAGTTCTGAACAACCTTTTCCCCTACCCTCTCCTCAAACCATGGGAGATAGCGGAATGCATTTTCAAATTTGGCACGATACTTTTCAATCATTTCCTGCCTATAAGTATTTTCTTTTTCCATAGTGTATTTTCCTTCCCAAAACCTTCTACTTCTGTTATCGCAAAATACGCGCTAATTTTATCTTACCATAAAATTTCAAAATGTACTACACAGAAAATAATATTCACATTTTTCCTTGCTATTTTAGAATCACCACTCCATACCCTGGAAGCGTAAGTGTACCTTCCTCCAGCGATGCCCTGTTTTCATCGACATAAAGACTAGCTGCTATTTTCTCCGTTTCAGAGGAAATCTCCGAAATCTGTATTGTTTTAGGTTCAACTGACAAATTGCAGAAAATATAGAGCGTTTCATCTTCATAAGTCTTTGCAAATGCCGTCAGCGTATCATCTGAATAAGTTTCCAGATTTGTTACTATTCCCTTACTAATAGCAGGAAAGGTATTTCTTATGCGGATCGCCTTTCTATAATAATGGTAAATGGAATACGGATCTTGTACCTGCTCTTCATAGCTACCGTACTTCATCTTCACACTGTCCATATCCGCAGGACCTGTGCACATGCCCGGCATATCCTTATCCTCTGAAAAATACATGGGCGCACGTTTATTTTCGTCCTTGCCTGCTCCTTTCATTCCCAGCTCTTCTCCATAATATACAAAAGCGCTTCCCGTCATCAGAAGATTCATCGCTCCGGCAATCTTCGTCTGAGATTGGGCGTTGTCTCCCGAAAAATATCCTGCGCTTCTTGCCAAATCGTGATTGGTGTAGAAAGGTGCATCGATATAATCTGGATTGTGCGCTGAAAACATTTCCTGAATATTCTCAAGAGCCTTGCCATAGGAGGACGCAGGCGCACTTTCCTTCGCAGCGCTTGCAATGATCCCTTCACTGTCTGCAAATGCAAAATTAAAAACGCTGTCGATTCCACTGTCATAATATTGTGCATAGGTGGATATATCTGTCCACACTTCTGCTACCAGATAAGCATCTTCCTTCTTTTCCTTCACCATATCTGTAAACCAGGTAAGAATCTCCACATTTGCACTGTCCACACCTGTCTCATACTCTTTCGCGGCATCCAGACGGAATCCCCCTACGCCTTTTGAAAGCCAGAAATCAACAATATCCTCAATCTCCCTCTGCACCTGTTCATTATAAAGATTCAAATCCGGCATCCCATAATAGAACTGCGCCTCGTAATACCATACATCGCTTTCTGGTACCTGGCTGTAGCCAGTTCCTGCCTCCTTTGTGAAATGATAATAGTCCACATAGGGGCATTCCTCCAGCGAAGGCTCCCCGTCTCCAAGGGCTGCCAGATAACTGCACGCCTCTTTGAACCACAAATGCTCTGAGGAGCTGTGATTGATCACAAGGTCGATAATGACTTTTATGCCTCTCTTATCACACTCCGTGATCAATGTTTCAAAATCCTCCATCGTACCATACTCTGGATCTATCTCATAATAATCCGTTACATCATACTTATGGTAAGAAGGTGAGGGCATGATGGGCATGAGCCAGATTCCATTGCATCCAAGATCCGAAGTAGTCTGTGGATCCCCGTCATTGATATAATCAAGCTTATCAATCAGTCCCCTCAAATCACCGATTCCGTCTCCATTACTGTCATAGAAAGAGTATACAAATACTTCATAATAAGTACGGTAATTGTCCTCCATCGAGACTTCAACTGGAAGAAGCGCCCGTTCTTCTGACTCCAGCTCTTCTAAAGCTTGTTTTGTGCCGTCCCCGCTCTCCGCTTCCTCATTTTCCGTTTGTTTATTTTCTACTTCTACACCATCTGCTCCGCTTCCTGCTGCATCGTCCGGCATGCCTTCCTCTTTGGCTTGATTATTGATCTGCTGCGGATTGGCACTTCGTTCTTCCATTCCACCCTTTCCGCATCCTGCCGCCAGCATTGCCAAGACTATCATGATACACAAAAACCTTGCTCTTCCTTTTCTTTTATACGGCATAATCTGCCTCCTTTCCCGATTACCAGTTTCTTAGCGTAAAAAAACCTAAGAAGAATTCTTCAGGCATGAAGCAGACTCCTTAGGTTTTTATTTTATACTGTTAATATCTCCATTAACCCTTCACTGCTCCGCTCATGCCTTCCACATAGAATTTCTGAGTCATAAGGAACAAAATTGCAATAGGTATAGATACAAGAACTGCGCCGGCTGCAAAGGATGTATACCAATTATCGATATATTCCTTCTCAAGCATCTTCCAAAGACCAATGGATACCGTGTAATATTTTGCATCCGCACGGCAGATAACCTTTGCAAAAAGGAAATCAATCCAAGGTGACATGAAGGATGTCAAAATCGTGTATACAATGATCGGCTTACTCAAGGGAATCGTTACATTGGTAAAAATCTTCCATCTCGTTGCCCCGTCAATGATTGCTGCCTCATCAAGTGACTTCGGAATCGTATCAAAGAATCCCTTTGCCACATAAAATCCTAATCCCGTTCCGGCAGAAAATACAACCACCAGCGCAACCGGAATCATGGAGCCTTCTGACATATTCAGTGCCTTTAAGATATAGTACACAGCAACCATGGACATGAATCCGGGGAACAATCCCAAAATCATAGCGATATTCATAAATGGTCTTCTCATTTTAAAGCGCATTCTGGACATACAGTAAGAAACAGAAAGCACGAAAATGGTTGAAATAATGCAGGTAAAGATAGCAATCACAAAGGTGTTCATGAACATCTTTGGGAAGTTCAAGATTGTCGTATCTTTAAACAGCTTCACATAATTATTGATCGTATAGGTCTGTGGGAAAAAGGTAGTCACATAAGATCCCTTTTCTCCCCTGAAACTGGTAAGAACTACCCAGAAAATCGGCAGAACCCATATAAAAGCTAAAATAGCCAAAATCACATGTACAATGATATTCGTAATCGTTTTACGGATCTTTGCGCCTGTTACAGATGTGTCATTTGCTTTACTCATTACATGAATCCCTCCTCGTCTTTATAGGATGCTGTATTCCGATAGGTCAACAGTGCCACAATTGCCAGAACCACGAAGGTCATGATACCAATAACAGCTCCCAGATTATAGTAGTTCTTCTCGATGGTCAGCTTATACAGCCAGGTAACCAAAAGATCTGTCTTTCCTGCGGTATCGCCTACACCGGTCGGATTTCCTCCCGATAAAAGGAAAATAACGTTGAAGTTGTTTACATTACCAGTAAACTGTGTAATCAGATAAGGAGTCATTACGAACAACATATACGGCAGCGTAATCTTGAAAAAGGTCTGAACCGCATTCGCACCGTCAATTTTAGCTGCTTCATAAAGTTCTCCCGGAATATTCTGCAAAATACCTGTTACCTGGAGCAATGTATAAGGAATACCTACCCACAAATTAATGATGATAACCGTTACTCTTGCCCACGTTGCATTTGAAAAGAAAGGCAATGCCTGATCAATCAGACCATATTTCAAAAGCAAGGTATTTACAATACCCGTTGTCTGCAGCATGCTTCTCATAATCAGTAAGGATACGAACTGGGGAACTGCAATGGATAAAACAAAGCAGAAACGCCAGAATGCTTTTCCTTTTGTGTCTTTCCGGTTGATTACGATTCCAAGAATCATACCAAAAATATAGTTAAGCGCCGTTGCAAGAATTGCCCAGATTAATGTCCAGCCCAGTACAGAATAGAACTGACGTCCGATGCTGTCACCAAAGTTTAGGATCTTGGAAAAGTTCTCAAATCCCACCCAGTCGAACAGAACCAAATGCTCATCCAGCTTGCTGTAATTGGTAAATGCCATAGTGATCATGAAGATCAGCGGCAGAATGGTGAATACAAGAACTCCTCCTATGGGTGCTGCAAGGAGCAATTTATATAAATTTTGATTGAACAAACTCTTAATATCTTCTTTAAAGGTGTTTAAATGCCTGCCTTCTTTGGCAAGGACTTCGGCTTCATAGGAACTTTTTACAGCCCCTCTCCAGACCATGATAAAAGCCAGTGTTACAAAAATGGTAGCAATACCATATAAAAGCAAGAGCAGGGATTGATCTCCCGCTACATATTCATATATACTTTTTTTCTCATTCCATACTTTTTCCTGTTCTCTCCACCCCAGTGAAGGCAGCATGGATAAATTATAGATACCTGATGTAACCATAAACCAGATATAAGCAACCTCAACTGCCAAAAAAACAATTCCCTTGCCAATCTGTTTATGCGCGATATTTCCTAACCCCATGACCAGCATGGATAATTTCGTTATGATATTCCCTTTTGTTACTGCTTTTGTTACAGTATAAGGATTCGCAAACATATTTTTACTTCCAGAACCAGTCTTCTTCACATTAAACCTCCTACCTTCCTATCAAACAGGCACCAAGATGCCCCATGAGGGGCATCCTGAATACCTTTGTTTTTGACTGAAATTTTACTGTGCAACGTCTGTGTTCATTGCTGTGTTCATTTCTTCTGTCTTTTCTGCTGCATTGTCATGTGTAATTTCGCCAGCAACAAGTGCTTTACCCATGTTCTCTGCAGGTGACCAGTAGTTACCCATAGAGGAAACAACAGGCTGCATAATGGATGTATCTGTCATAGTTTTTGTTACAGCAGTTGCAATTGCATCGTCTGCAAGTACAATGTTTGTGTTAGAAGGAAGAACGTTTCTCAGTTCATAGTGAGCCATCTGAGCTTCTTCGCTAGCAAGGTAAGCTGCAAGCGCCATAGCAACTTCCATGTTCTCGCAGTTAGGGTTAACGCCGATTGCCTTTGATCCCATGAAGGACTTTAACTGACCTGCGCTTCCGCCGATGTTAGCTGTAGGAAGTGCTGCAACGCCCATGTTGTCGCCAAGTGCTTCCTGTACAGATGCTGCATCCCATGTACCAGAGAAGATTGCATTAACAGAACCGTCACGAAGACCTGCGATACCTGCTCCATCCTGGTCATTGATGAAGTTAGCGTTAGCTACTAAGTCAACAAGGTAATCTGTAGCAGCTGCTGCGTTGTCGCCGCCAAAGTTGATGCCTGCTGCTTCGTCTGTACCATCGCCGAAGATGGTAGCGCCGTTAGCAACATAGAATGCCTGGATATACCAGCTGTTTGAAAGAGGGAAGGAAACCTTGCCTTTTTCTAACATAGCATCAAGGCTCTTAACGTCATCTTCTGTAAAGACGCTCTTGTCATAGTACATGAACCATGTGTTGGATGTGAAAGGGAATGCCCATACTGAGTCATTGTATGTAACAGATGCTATGATAGAGTCAGCGTTTGTAGATGTCACAGCTTCTAAGTAGCTTCCGCCAAGTTCTGCAAGACCATTTGCAGCAACTAATTCAGGAATGTTGTCGTTTGCAAGCATGTATACATCAGCTGCGCCTTCAACGTCCTGTGTTACAGTAGCCTTTGCATCGCCTTCAGCACATACGCCATACTCAAAAGTCAGATCCCAGTTGGGATGCTGTGCTGCGAACTGTTCGCACATTGTAGGAAGCCAGTTACCAGCATCTGCGGACTGATCTTCTGAAGGTCCCCATACAGTGATTGTTGCTGTAATTGCCTCTTCTTCTTCATTTACAGGAGCTTCTGCATCTGCACCATCTGTTGTCTCTGCAGGAGCCTCTGCATCATCTGTTGTTTCTGCTTCTGTCTGTGCAGGTGCTTCCTGTGTTTGACCGCCGCCGCAGCCAACTAAAGAAGCTACCATAGCAGAAGCAAGAAGTACTGCTAAAACTTTCTTTTTCATAATTCTTTCCTCTCCTTTTTGGATTTGATAAATAATATTTATATAAAATGTGTCACAAACATAATGTTTGTGTTTCCACATCTCATATCAAAAAATACTAAGTCCAAAAAAACATGTCTTTATCATTTTAACATGTTTTTATCTTCTGTACAAGAGAGTCATTGTTCTAAGCCACGTACGCCTCTCTTCGTCAAGGCTCTCCCTAAGCGTCCTCCAACGCCAGTTGCATCCCACTGTAGACGGAAAATTCATCCTCGTCTCATTTCCCAGCTTTAAGAGATCCTGCATCTGCATGATGACAATATCCGCTACGCTTGCATATCCTGCCCGGATGACAGCATCCGGTATATCCTCTTTCTTTTTGATATTCAGATATTCATATAAATAAGCCAGTTCATACTCTGTCTTATCCCGGAAATACCCTACTACCGTTTCATTGTCATGGGTTCCGGCATATACCACAAGATTGCCATCCTCATAATTATGCGGTAGATGTTCATTTGCCGTATTTCCATCAAACGCAAAGAGCAGAATCTTCATCCCCGGCCATCCCGTCTTTGAAAGAAGCTTTTTGACTGCTGGAACCGACACCCCTAAATCTTCCGCAATAATGCGGTTCTTTCCAAGCGTTTTCTCAATCATATCAGTGAGCTTTTTGCCAGGACCTTTATTCCATCTGCCGCCTCGTGCCGTCTCGTCCTGTGCCGGAATACTGTAGTACTTTGCCACACCGATAAAATGATCGATTCTGATGATGTCAAAAAGCCTGCCATTGGCGGCAATCCGCTTCTCCCACCATCCAAATCCTTCTTCTTCCATCTTCTCCCAGTCATACAGGGGATTTCCCCACTTCTGACCATCATCTGAAAAATCATCCGGCGGGCATCCTGCAACCTCCAACGGTCTTCCTTCTTCATCCAGCTTAAACTGGTCTCTGTCTGCCCATACATCTGCACTGTCTAACGCAACATAAAGGGGAATATCCCCAATAATCTTGATTCCTTGCTCATTAGCGTAGTCTTTTAACGCTTTCCATTGTTCAAAAAATTTATACTGCAGGAACATCCAAAAAAGAATCTGTTCCTTTAACTGCTCTCTATATTCCGCCAGCGTATCCGCATCCCGGTTTCTAAGTCCTTCCTCCCAAGAAAGCCACTCGCTGCCGCCTTTTTCGTTCTTAATCGCCATATAAAGGCTGTAATCTTCTAACCAGTCCTTATTATCCTTACAAAATTTCTTAAATACTTCCTTTTTTATATCAAACCTGTCGAATGCACTCTTAAGAACCTTGAACCTGTTCATATAAATCAATGCATAGTCAACATCATCTTTTCTTATGCCCCAGTTGTACCCATCTACCTCTTCCTGCTTCAGAAGTCCTTCTTCAATCAAAATATCCAGATCGATTAGATACGGATTCCCTGCAAATGCAGAAAATGACTGATAAGGGCTGTCCCCAAAGCTGGTAGGACCTATCGGAAGCACCTGCCAGTATTTCTGGCGCAGGTCAGTCAACATATCCACGAACCTAAAGGCTTCCTTTCCCATAGTGCCAATGCCGTACGGTGACGGGAGACTGGTCACTGCCAATAAAATACCGGCGCCTCTGTCCATTCTGCTGTCTTTCACTTCCCTTGCCCTCCTCACAAAACTTTCGTAAAATTTCGTTTTGATGGTTATAATTTAGCACTCTGACCATTTTTTGTCAACAGTTTCGCAAGAAGTACTTTACTTTCTACATTTTTGTCGATTTATTTCTCCAATTTTTGTATATAATTACAAATTCGATGTTGCAAACTTACTTTGACTTGCGCTATACTGATTTTATTGTAAAAAATAGAGCGATTAGAATAAAGGTACGGAAGAATGATATGGCTAGAATAAAAGATATTGCTAATAAGCTTGGCATTTCCATCAGCACCGTCTCTAAGGGGCTTAATGGAGCAAATGACATCAGTGAGGAGCTTCGTCAAACGGTGCTGGATACCGCAGTTGAGATGGGGTATATCACTAAAAAGATGAAAAAGGAAGCGCATAAAAAGCTTTGTATTTTTATAGAAAATATGGATTATGAATCCCCTGAACATTTTGGGTACGACATTATCCTGGGATTCAAACAGGCAGCTTACCGGGATAACTGGGATGTTGACATACTTCCCGTCACTCCCTCTTTCCAGCAAAAAGAAAAATATGATACCTATATGCTCAAAAAAGGATATTCCGGCGCGTTTCTGGTAGGATTTGCCCTACAGGACGAGTGGATGGCGCAATTGGAGAATACTGGTATCGCCACTGTTCTTTTTGATAACTATATTAAGAAAAATCCCAATGTGGCTTACATTGGAGCAGACAGCTTTGAAGGCATAGATGCTGCCATCGATCATCTAGTATCTCTTAGCCATAAGAAAATCGCCTTTTTAAACGGTTCGCTGCATTCTATGATCACGGAGCACAGACAGCAGGCTTTCTATGACAGCATGACGGCACATCACCTTCCCGTGATGAAGGGCCTGGTTGCAAACGGATACTATGTTGCCGAGTCTGCAAGCTATTTTGTTTCTTCTTTTCTTTCAAAAGGCGCAACTGCCATCGTTTGCGGCAACGATCTGATTGCCTACGGTGTCATGAAAGAATGTCAGGCGTTAGGTTTCCGAGTTCCTGAGGATGTGAGCGTGATTGGATTTGACGACCTCCCCAACTCTGCCAAGACGGTTCCTGCTCTTACCACCATCCGGCAGGAGCGGATCGAACTTGGCAAGTGCGGATATGCTGCATTGCATAGCCTGATGAATCATGTATCCATAAACAAAATGCTTCTGCGTCCACAGTTTATCATTCGTGAATCTACCACCATAAAAAAGCACCGGTTCTGAAATAGAATCGGTGCTTTTTTAGCAGGGGCAGTAGGAATCGAACCCACATCGACGGTTTTGGAGACCGCTGTTCTACCTTTGAACTATGCCCCTATAGCGACCCTAAAGCCGCCAAATGATATTATATCTTATGATGCTATTATTTGTCAATCTTTTTTTGATTAATATTGAAGATAATCTTTTGTGTCATCCTCAATAACCTTGCTGAACTCTTTTATTTCCTTTGATGGCTCGTAATTTTTCTGATTATAAAGTACCTCATGCAGTCTGATTACATTTTCCTCCAGAGAAGTGGCAACCACACAGGAACCGTCAGTTCCAATGGTTCCTCCGTTTCTCATATCTTCAAATGGAAAGCCATCACTTACCGTCACCTTAAAATCGCCAATCATGCCAAGAAGGGGGAGAAAATCTTCCACATCAAGTGATGTCCTTACATTTGGAAGCACGCCGTAGATTGCATCTGTCAATTCGCCAAGAGAAGCCTTTTTCCCTTTTTCCATCATGGCAACAAGCACATCCCTCTGTCTCTGGGCACGCCTGAAATCGTCCCCTCCCCCATAACGAATGCGGCAGTATGCCGTTGCCTGCAATCCGTTTAGCGTCTGCCTCCCAGGATCTTTTATAGGCGTATAATCAATCCCCATTTCCGCTGCCATGGTACTCTGATAGTTATTCAGATGAATGATCTCTGTCTCCGTAAGGTTCATTTCAATGCCGCCCAAAGCATCTACTGCCTTCATAAGACCTTCAAATCCTACCGTAATATAATCGGTAATATATAAGTCAGTATTCTTGTTAATCATGCCGATTGCCTGCTCCGGTCCTCCCAGCGCATAAGCTTTATTGCATTTACCATAAGAGTCATTGCCTAGATTTAGATAGGTATCTCTATATATAGACACAAGACGCACCTCGTGGGTATCCATATTTATGGAACAGACAATGATCGTATCGCTTCTGTTCCCCCGTCCAAGGCTGCCGTCCCTGGCATCCACTCCAAAAAATGCAACATTAAAAATGCCTGTATACTGGCTTTGTGCACCTTCCGTCTGCGGCTGCATCACCATTTCCTTGACTTCTTCATTGACGGCGATCTTCTCTTCGTCCAAGTTATCTTTTACAGCCCCGCCTTTACTGTCTGTGGCACGCAGAGTAAAATACAAAACCCCTGCCGCTGCCGTCAGCACAATAACTTCCAGAATAAATAATGGAATATGCTTCATCCATTTTTTCTTATCCATCTCAATACCATGCCTTTCCCGCATGTAAATACGTAAGGTTAAAACTTGTCTTTTGACAAAATCCTGTTATATTTTACCATGAACCTCATCATTTGAATACATAAATTTATTTTTTTGTAAAATTTGTCATATTTTTGTCATAAAAGCTGTATGGCTTCTCTCACACTTTTTACACCTATCACCTTAATGCCAGTCATATCTTTTACACTTTCCATGCACACATCTGGGATGACGCAAGTCGTAAATCCAAGCTTCGCCGCCTCCTGGAGCCTTGCCTGTATCATACTTACGCCCCGTACCTCGCCGCTTAATCCCACTTCGCCTATTGCAATCAGCTTATTGTCGATGGTTTTATTCTTAAAGCTTGACACCAGCGCCATCGCAATCCCTAAGTCGATGGCAGGCTCCTGTATCTTGATGCCGCCCGCAATATTGACATAAGCATCGCAGTTCCCCATGGAAATCCCCAGACGCTTTTCCAATACCGCAATCAGAAGATTTACTCTGTTGAAATCTGTTCCAATTGTCTGGCGTCTTGGAATGCCAAAGTTGGAATGGCAGACAAGTGCCTGCACCTCTATCAGCATAGGGCGCGTTCCCTCCATGGAGCAGACCACAATAGAACCGCTTGCATCCTCCGGCTTACCACTTAGCATGAACTCCGAAGGGTTTCGGACTTCTTTAAGCCCAGACGCTTCCATCTCAAAAACCCCAATCTCATTCGTGGATCCGAAGCGGTTCTTGACGCCTCGTAAAATCCGGTAGGATGCATGCCGGTCCCCCTCAAAATACAGGACAGTATCTACCATATGCTCAAGTACCCGGGGTCCCGCCACCGTACCTTCTTTTGTCACATGACCAACAATAAAAATAGAGATATTGAGTCCCTTTGCAAGCTTAAGTAAGACACTGGTTGCCTCTCTCACCTGGGAGATGCTACCCGGCGCTGAAGACACGCTTTCCCGGTACATAGTCTGAATAGAATCAATCACAACAACATCCACTCTGGTACGCCGGATATTCTCCTCAATCATCTCCAGACTAGTTTCACACAGCAGTTTCAGATACCCATTAAAATCACCGATACGATTGGCGCGTATCTTGATCTGCTTTAACGATTCCTCCCCGGACACATAAAGCACTTCTTTTTCGCCCTCCGCAAGATTCCTACACACCTGTAACAGCAGAGTCGATTTCCCAATGCCCGGATCACCTCCTACCAAGGTAAGGGAACCCGCAACGAGCCCGCCTCCAAGCACTCTGTCTAGTTCCGGCATGCGAGTGCTGATCCGGTCTTCCTCTTCCAGTGAAATTTCTGAAAGCGGTGCAGGTTTACTCTTTGCCTGTCCTGCTGACATACTCTTTCCCGGTGTCCTCACAGTCACATTTTCTTCCACAAACGTATTCCACTGTCTGCAGCCCGGACACTGTCCCATCCACTTACTGGACTCATATCCACACTCCTGACAGAAAAAAACTACCGTATTTTTCCCTTTTGCCATGCACCTCTCCTTATCTTCCCCAAAACATCGTAAATATATCGTGCAAAAGCTGCTGCAAAGCGTTTTACTTCTGTTTGCAGCAGCTTTCTTATTTTTATCGTGCCAAGACTATTATTTGGTAATGGTAACGCTCACTTCTCCTGCCTGTGCAAGCAAAGCGCTGATATTAAGCTTACCGCTTAAATTCGTCTTCATCTTACCAATGCTTTGCCCATTGACAAAGACCTCATACTCCGTATCTTCCTTGAGACCTACGGTGATCTGCGCGTCCTCGTCACCTTCCACCTTAAAACTGATTTCATCCGCGGTCTCCTTAAAATGCGAAACACTTGTTCCTGGTACGGATTCGTAAACAAACATTCCGTTTCTCTCTAATCTGGTCATTGTTTTGTAGGTTTTAACCTTATACAGATCTCCGCAGTGCTCAAAGTCCTCTAATTTGGCTTTATCTTTAAGCATGTGATTGCCAAAACTGACGGTTCCGTCTGCTTCCTTACGAATTAATTCCTCTACAACAGCCATTTTCTTATGTCCTCCTGCTTGTGTCATTTATCTTACCCTCAAGGTTAATGACAGTATAATATATTTTTGTATTTATATCTACCAAAAAAACTTAAAATAAAAATAAATTTATTGACTCATTTTTACATCAAAGACTACCTGCTCCTTGCGGAAACCTGCCGTGACGGTATCTCCTGCCTTTACCCTGCCAGATAATATTTCCTCGGCAAGTCTGTCCTCGACCACCGTCTGAAGCGCTCTTTTTAGAGGTCTTGCTCCCATCTTATCATCGGCATATTTAGTGACGATTGTGTCCTTCAAAGCACTGCTTACAAGAAGCTTAATCTGCATCTGTTTTTTGCATCTTTTAATCAGATTGTCACATAGAAGCGCCATAATCTCATGCATTTCCTTTTTGTCAAGCGGCTGAAATACCATGATTTCGTCAATGCGGTTAATAAACTCTGGCTTAAATATTTTCTTAACCTCTTCCATCACACCAGCTTTCATCTTCTCATAATCCTGCTCTTTTGTGCTGTCCATAGAAAATCCCAAATTTTTGGGCGCTATGATTCTCTGCGCGCCTGCATTGGATGTCATAATGAGAATGGTATTTTTAAAGCTTACCTTCCGCCCCTTGGAATCTGTAATATGCCCGTCATCCAGCACTTGGAGCAAGACATTGAACACATCTGGGTGTGCCTTTTCAATCTCATCGAACAAGACTACCGAATATGGATTTTTCCTTATCTTTTCGCTGAGCTGGCCACCCTCCTCAAATCCCACATATCCCGGAGGTGAGCCAATCATCTTTGACACAGAATGACCTTCCATGTATTCTGACATATCTACTCGTATCAGTGCATTTTCCGAGCCAAACATAGCTTCCGCTAAAGCTTTGCTAAGCTCTGTCTTTCCCACGCCAGTAGGTCCCAAGAACAAAAAGGAACCAATCGGTCGGTTAGGATCCTGCAGCCCCACTCTGCCCCGCCTGATTGCCCGGGATACGGCACTGACCGCGTCTTTTTGCCCGATCACACGCTTATGCAGAAATTTCTCCAGTTTAAGCAGTCTTTCGCTTTCCTTTTCAGTCAGCTTCTTTACCGGTACCTTAGTCCATGAAGAGACCACCTCAGCAATCTCATTAGCTCCTATAGAAAAGCTATTTTCAGATTGTTTTTGACGATTCCTTTCTTTGGTACGTTCAAATTTCTTGATTAGTTTTTCCTGCTCCCTGCGAACCGTGGCTGCCTCTTCCAGATTTTTCTCTTTCAGGCATTTCTCGATTTCCTGATCCATCTCCTGAATGCGTTCCAGCATTTCTTTTAAGTTTTCCGGTGTATGCATGCCCCTTAGCCTCACCGCGGCGGCGGCTTCATCAATCAGGTCAATTGCCTTATCCGGTAGATTCCGGTCATTGATATAACGCTCAGATAATTGTACCGCTGCCAGAATCGCTTCCTTTGTGATAGTGACTTTATGATGTTCCTCATATTTAGGCGCAATCCCAGTCAAGATTTCCACCGCTTCTTCTATGGTAGGCTCTTCTACATAGACTGACTGGAACCTTCTCTCCAAAGCGGCGTCTTTTTCCACATATTTGTGATATTCCGCCACAGTGGTTGCCCCAATCAGCTGCAGTTCTCCTCTTGCCAGCGAAGGTTTTAAAATATTGGACGCATCGATGGCTCCTTCTGCACCGCCTGCACCGATAATGGTATGCATCTCATCCAAAAAAAGAATGACATTCCCATCCTCCTGCACTTCCCTGATTACCCTCTTGATCCGTTCTTCAAATTCACCCCTGTATTTAGAGCCCGCTACCATACCGGATAGATCCAGTGTAAGCAGTCTTTTATTCTGTACGGTAAAAGGGACCTCGCCCGACACAATCCGAAGCGCCAGACCTTCCACCACAGCCGTTTTTCCCACTCCCGGCTCTCCAATCAGACAGGGATTGTTTTTTGTTCTACGGCTTAAGATTTCAATCACACGCTTAATCTCATTTTCTCTTCCGACCACCGGATCCAGCCTTCCTGATGCGGCAAGCGCTGTAAGATCTCTGCTGTACTGCTCTAAAGTAGACGTCTGCTTATTTTTACGGTTCTGCTTCTTTCCTAAATCCTCTTTGTAAAGACTCCCGTCCTCGCCCATGGCTATCAGTGTATCTACATAAAGCTTCTGTATAGATATCCCCATGGTATTAAGCAGACGGACCGCCACATTTTCTCCTTCCTTCAAAAGAGCAAGCAAAATGTGTTCTGTTCCGGTTTTATCCTCCCCAAAACGGTCAGCCTGTCTATGTGCCTCGTCAAGTACTGCCCTTGCTCTGGGAGATGCGCCCTCACGTTCCCGGGTTGTAACTACCGTCTCAGGCATAATCAATTCCTGTATCATTTCTATAATCTTGTTTTCGTCAGCCCCGTTTTCTTTTAAGACTTTGAATGCTACTCCCGTGCCCTCTTTTAATAGCCCAACTAAAATATGTTCTGTTCCCACATAACCTGCCCGCATTCTGGATGCGGTCTTTTCTGCGAGTGACAATGCTGCTTTTGCTTTATCCGTAAAACCACCTGACTGCATGTTAGAGCCCTCCAAATTCTTCATATATTTCATCAATCATCCCGTGCACCTCTTCACTGGAAATCCCCTTACATATCCCTTTGACAAGACTTGCCCTTAATTCTTCCTTCATCTTCTCAATCGTCCTTATCCGGTCGATATCCAGCGCTATCACTGCACCTTTTCTTCTGTCCACCTTCACGAAGCCTTCCTGCTTAAGTACCGTATAAGCTTTATTTACCGTATGCATGTTGATGCCAATATCATCCGCCAGCTGCCTTACGGAAGGAAGGGCATCTCCCTCCTGAAATTTTGAAGTTGCAATTCCAAGTATGATCTGGTTCCGAAGCTGTAGATAAAGCGCTTCTTCACTATTAAAATCAATCTCTATCATCATAATATGCATGCCCTTTCCTGCACACAAGAGGAATAGCTTTTGCTATCCCTCTCATGTGTTTTACAGATCTTTATCATCCATGTTCAAAAATTCAAACTCAAACTCATCATCGTCGATTAGGAAGTTCTGTGGTTTCCTTGAGGCAGGTTTTCTTTCAGGCTCTCTCCGCTCCGCTGCATGAAGCTCCTTCTCCTCTTTTGCTCTAGGTTGTCCTGTCCTTTCTCTCTGTCTTGCCACTCTTTCCTGCTCTTCAGGCGCTGGCAGAGGTCTTTTCTTTCTGACAGGTGCCTCTTTGGGCTCTTCCTCCTCTTCCACTACCTTACGTCTGACTTTCCTGCGCACAGGCGCAGGCTCCGGCTCTTCTTCCTCTTCCTCGTCTTCTTCCTCCTCGTCCTCATAGTCATCATAGTAAAGGCTTCTAATCTTAAATAGAAGGACTGTGATAACAACAAATAGAAGAACAATCACGCCGGCTAAAATGATAATAATGATCTTCTCCTTCTCCAGCTGTTCCTGCTGATTCTGGATACTTTCCTTTGCACTCTCTGCCGCTCCTAAAAGCTCCGTCACCTTGACCATGTTTCCGTCAGGCATATAAAGGTAATAATCCTGCTCACCCGCCTGATTTGCTGTGTAGACGACCTGATAATCATTATGTTCTGATTCCGCAGGCTGCCCTTCACCGCCCTCCTCAGGCGCAGCACCTTCTGTCCCTTCTGGATTTTCCCCCTGTGAGGGATCCGGATTTTCGCCTTCGCCGCCTCCTTCTGGATTTTCAGAGGCGGGCTGCTCCTGGCTTCCCCCTGCACCTATCGTAATCAGATCCGCCCGTACATATCCCTCTACCGTCTTGCCATTGTAATTACAGGTCAACTGGTACCACTTATTTCCAGAGCCGTCAGTTGCTTCCCCTATCAAGGTCATAGAAGTTCCGCTTGGAAGTGAAGCGACAACGCTATGCTGGGTAGATGCGCCGGAACGGACATTGGCATTGTTACCGGAATTTACTACCGCCTGCTGTTCTCCGATGGAGGTAGGCACCGTCTCCGTGGGCTGACTTGTCAACTGTGAACTGCCTGCATTTGTCTGTGAACTGCTTGCGCTCACCTCGATTTTTTCGCTAGTCTCCACAAGATCACTCCTGATATACCCATAACCGCCGTTTGTTACAGCCACTTTATACCAGACTGTTCCCGAACTGTCCTTGACCGCTTCAAGAATATCGATCGTCTTCCCTCTTACGGTGCTTCCTACCACCTCACTGTCCGTACTGGTATTTGCACGGATTTTTGCTGTTTCAGCAGTCACCTTTCCTTCTGCCGCCAGACTTGGGAATGCGGTTCCCAAAAAAACTGCCCCCATCAATGCAAGACCGGCTAACCCTTTTACCACACTTAACTTCTTCACTTTGACTCTCCTTTACCTCTCTCTTGTATATCGCTTGCTTCCACGCTCTGAGCGGCTGCTATCTCCAAAACCTGACATTCCTTTATTCCGTTCCGCACGGGCACGCTCCTCCACCTGTCTGTGATACTTTTCTTCACATTTAGGGCACATCCTCCCGCTGTTGATCTTTTCTCCACAAACTTCGCATCTTAAATAACCGCCTTTATTGTCAATTATCTCAAAACGCTTTTCTTTGATCATATCTCTGATAGCTTTGTGGGAAACGCCTGTCATATCCGAAATTTCCGCCACGTTGGCTCCTCTGTGCCGCTCTAAATAATTTCGCACTTTTCCATAATCATCATATTCCACTGCGCCACATTCTTCGCATATGTATTCTCCGATTCCCCGATACACCAGAACGCCTTCGCATTTCTGACACAGGGTCGGTCTATGCAGCTCATTTGATGTTAGTAATTTCTCCACTCTTCTATCCATCTTTCCTCAATCCCCCGTTTTATGCTTCATCAATTGCTTTCCCGATATCATGACGCATATATTTATTTTCAAAGTCCACCCATTTCGCTGCCGCATAGGCATTTTCCCTTGCTTCCTTAAGATTCTTTCCTTTTGCTGTGATTCCAAGGACTCTTCCTCCGTTTGTGACAATTCCCTGATCCGTCTTTTTCGTGCCAGCATGGAAGCAGAAGTAAGCATCCTGTCCTTCAAATTTCTCAAGACCATTTATCACAAATCCCTTTTCATATTTGACAGGATATCCTTCTGATGCAAGAACCACGCAAACTGCCGCATTCTCCTCAAATTGGAGATCGATCTCATCAAGATGTCCGTCAATGCATGCCTCCATCACCTCAATGATATCATTCTTCATCCTGGGCAGTACCACCTGCGCTTCAGGATCCCCAAACCTCGCATTGTATTCAAGCACTCTGGGCCCCTTTTCAGTCAACATCAAACCAAAAAAGATGATTCCTTTAAATTCTCTTCCTTCTGATGCCATAGCATCTACCGTAGCCTGATAGATATGCTTCTTACAAAAATCATCTACTTCCTTCGTATAGAACGGGCTGGGAGAAAAGGTTCCCATTCCGCCTGTATTTAGCCCAGTATCTCCATCTCCTGCCCTCTTGTGATCCTGAGCAGAAGTCATAGTCTTAATCGTCTTTCCATCAACATAAGAAAGGACTGAAACCTCTCTTCCTGTCATAAACTCCTCTATCACAAGGCGATTGCCCGCGCTTCCGAACTGCTTATCCAGCATGATCGTCTTAACGCCTTCTTTCGCTTCTTCCAGATCCTTACAAATCAGCACTCCCTTGCCAAGGGCAAGACCATCCGCCTTGAGCACGATAGGAAACTGCGCTGTTTCCAGATATGCCAGCGCCGCATCAGATGTGTCAAAGGTTTCATATGCCGCTGTGGGAATATGATATTTTTTCATGAGGTCTTTTGAAAATGCTTTGCTTCCCTCCAGAATCGCAGCATTCTTTCGCGGTCCAAATGCACGCAGGCCTGCTTTTTCCAGTTCATCCACCAGTCCGCCTACCAGCGGATCATCCATTCCTACTATGGTAAGGTCAATCTCTTTTTCTTTTGCAAACGCCACAATCTTATCAAATTCCATGGCGCCAATCGGAACACACTGTGCAATCATACCAATTCCTGCATTACCAGGTGCACAATAAATCTCATCTACCTTTTTACTCTTCGCAACGCTGGCAGCAATCGCATGTTCCCTGCCTCCGCTTCCCACAATTAAAACTTTCACTTTCGTCATTCCTTTCTTTATTCCCATGATGAGGCAATCTCGTCAATCGCCTTCGGCAGAATAACCCACTCTGCCTGCTCCATGACTCTGCGCTGGAGCGCTTCCGGCGTATCGCCTGCTAAAACTTCCACCGCTTTCTGCATAATGATCCTTCCGGTGTCCGTTCCCTCGTCCACATAATGTACAGTAGCTCCGGTCACCTTCACCCCGCGCGCAAGCGCCGCCTCATGTACTTTAAGCCCAAAATATCCCGTGCCACAAAAGGACGGAATGAGGGATGGATGAATGTTAATGATGCGCTCTCTATATACTTCTATCATTTTTTCTGGAAGAATCACAAGGAACCCTGCCAAAACAATCAGGTCGGGGTTTAACGCTTCTAATTGGTTCAAAAATGCATTGTTGAATTCTTCGCGGCTTCCAAAATTCTTGGGAGAAACGCAAAAAGCCGGAATCCCGGCATTTTCAGCCCGCGTCAGTGCATATGCACCTGTATTGTTACTGATGACGCCCACAATTTTCGTATTTCTGATTTTCCCCTCTGCCACACCGTCAATAATTGCCTGAAGGTTGGTTCCTCCGCCTGAAACACATACCACAATGTTTAACATATGGTCACTCCTTTTTCACCAGCCTTTATTTCGCCTACCACATAAGCAGTTTCCCCTGCCGCCTTGATTGCTGCAACCGCCTGGTCGACATCTGCCGGGTCAAGAGCGAGTACCATGCCAAGCCCCATATTATAAGTATTATACATCATCTGCTCTTGAATTTTTCCTTCTTTTTGTAACAACTTAAAGATTGCAGGAATTGGATAACTGTCCTTCTGTACCGCTGCACACACACCTTCCGGCAGCATTCTGGGAATATTCTCATAAAAACCGCCGCCTGTAATGTGGCTGCATCCCTTGATAACCACTCCTGCATCCTTGATGCTCTTTAAAGCCTTTACATAAATCTTCGTAGGTTCGATCAGTGCTTCGCCAAGGGTTTTTCCAAGTTCATCATAGTATGTATCAAGGCTCTCCTTTGTCATTTCGAACACTTTTCTGACCAGAGAAAATCCATTACTATGCACGCCTGAAGAGGCAATTCCCACAAGTACATCTCCCGGCTTAATATTTGCTCCTGTAATCAAATCCTTTTCATCAATCACGCCCACTGCAAATCCTGCCAGATCATATTCCTCCTCCGGCATAAGTCCCGGGTGCTCTGCCGTCTCACCGCCAATCAAGGCAGCTCCAGCCTGCTTGCATCCTTCCGCCACCCCTTTTACGATAGCAGCAATTTTCTCTGGATAATTTTTTCCACAGGCAATATAATCAAGGAAAAATAAGGGTTCACCGCCTGCGCACACAATGTCATTCACGCACATTGCCACACAATCGATTCCCACCGTGTCATGCCGGTCCATCAAAAAGGCAAGCTTTATTTTGGTTCCCACGCCGTCGGTTCCTGAAACCAGGGTCGGCTTTTCCATATTTTTAATAGAAGAAAGGGAGAACGCGCCCGAAAAGCCGCCAAGCCCTCCTAGCACTTCCGGTCTTGCCGTTTCCTTTACATATTCTTTCATCAGTTCCACACTGCGGTACCCCGCCTCGATATCTACTCCGGCTTTCTTATAATCCATGTTTCTATCCGTTCCTTTCTGCTTTCTTATCAATAATTCTGGTAACCCACCTGGGCAAGTCTTTCATCCTTTTTTTGAACACTTTCCTTCAGGTTCTGGCTGTAATCTTTCAATTTCTTAAGCAGTTCCCCATCAGAGGTCGCTAAGATCTTTGCTGCAAGAAGCCCTGCATTTGCTCCTCCATTTATAGCAACTGTCGCCACCGGTATGCCTGAAGGCATCTGAACAATAGAATAAAGTGAATCCCGACCTCCAAGTGAAGTAGTATGCATAGGGATACCGATTACCGGCATCGGGAAAATCGCTGCACACATACCTGGCAGATGGGCTGCCATGCCTGCCCCTGCAATGATCACTTTAAGCCCCTTTTGCTCTGCCGTCTTTGCATATTCAAAAAATACATCCGGCTCTCTATGGGCTGAAATAATCTTCATTTCAAAAGAAACCCCAAGTTCCGTAAGGACGTCTGCTGCCTTTGCCATAACCGGCATATCAGAATCACTACCCATAACGATTCCTACCTGTGCCATATTTGTTACCTCCATTCTTCTGTGTCCATTATTCTATAACATCATACTATAAAACACTGCTTTTCCACAACCATATTTTACATATCTTCCAAAGGAATATTCAGTTCTTCACAGCCTGGCAGAACAAATCTGCCCTCTTCTATAATGGGGATGACTCTTTCATCATACGTGACCACGCTGACCTCACCTAATTCATCATAGGGGATGGTGATGTCAGTGTGACAGTTAAAGTATGCCATCTTATCCCCCTCTTTTCTTTTCATAGAATATTCGTTATCTCTGGCTATGATTTCCTTGCCGTCAGGATTGTAAACTGCCACCTCTTCCGCATGAGAATAACAGGTGTCTCCCACTGCAAAATGAGGCCCCGTCTTTTCCGCAATTAGAATCGGAAGCTTATCCTCTATTCCATATTTTCTGGCGGCTACAAAAGCAGTCGTGTTGGTGCCGATTGCAAATTCCCCAAGAGGAAGGGTATCATGATGATGGAGCACATTATCTTTGATATATTTGCGGTTCTGCTCGTCGGTATCAAAGTTGTCACAGTCATAATCTGTAATCATACCATCCTTAAAGGTCAGCGTCATATTTTTGTATTCTAGCTCATTGAGATAAACGCATCTTACATGCAGCACCCCTTCCGTCCCTGTAAGTACTGGGGATGTAAAGACTTCACCTACGGGTATATTGACATCCGCCACACAATTTTCAAAATTGGTCTGCCGCTCTGGTTCTGTAAGTGAGTGAAGCATTACCTTCATATTTGTCTTATTTCCCCGCATCCCTTTAATCAACACATATTTTCCCATATCCAGGGTATCGATGATGGTCTGCTGCATCCTCTGGTAAAGCCCATAATCAAGGGTATTGATTCGTATCACTTCATCAAAGATCGCCGCAAAGTCCTTTCCAATCTCCGGAACGGGAAACGCAATGATAGTGAAGCTTCTTTCTTCTCCTTTAATGTAGCAGTTCTGTAGTTCCCCCGCCGCCGCCATATATTCCACTGTCAGCTTTTGTTGCGCATCCGATAAGTGCAGCGCCTGTGGTTTTTCTTTAAGCTCCGCAGGCTTTTCTCCAAACACCTCCACCACTGCCGGTCCCCCAAAAACGCCAGCAAGCTCTTTGTATTCCTCAAAGGCTTCTCTCATCGCTTCCAGGCATACCTGCACCAGACGCTTGTCAAGAACAAGCGCCTGGTCATCCTTGTGGTCGAAATCATATTGCTTATTGGGAATCGCGCCGTAATATCCAATTCTGCTCATTCGCTTTCCTTGAAGGATACTTGATGGTGCACGATATATTGTGGAATCGAGCCCCATTTTTCTGAAATTTGCAACAGCCTTCTGTATCATAGGCTCAAATCCCAGACTATACCTAATACTGACGGTCTTCTTTTTGGTGATATCCTTATTTCCCACAAGGAATCCTAGCCTGTACCCTTCTGTGTACGTATCTGCCATTTTCTGCAGCGTCTCTTCCGGTAATCCTTGCAGATGGCGGTAAGTTTCTATCTCATTGTCTGTAATATATTCACCAAAATAATAAAGGTATCTTGGATCAGACAAATCGCCTTCTATGATATGCAGTGCAAAATCAGACTTTCGGTCCAGCATATCTTTCAATTTTTTTCTGGTGGCTTCTCGGGTATAATCGCTCACATACCAGTAAGCGATTTCCGAAAGTGCTTCAGGGTCCGGCGCTTCATGGTTTTCTTCCTGTGCACAGCAAAAAGAACCATAGACCTCGAGAAACAATTCCATGCGGATGACCATATCCGCAAGCCTCTGCTCATAAACCAGAGGAATCAGACTGCGCATTTCCGCATATAAAAAAGAAAGGAATTTCCCGTACGCCTCTCCAAAAAGTGAAACACTGTATTCCGGATTAGCATAACTATGCGCATATTGTCCTTCAAGGATATCTTCATAAAGCTTTTGATTCCTCTCTTTTAGCTCTTCTACAGGCGCTTTTCTAAGTCCGTCTTCCTTCACAAAATCCCAAGTCTCGCAAATCATATCCAGAAATTCTGCTATCTTAATAAAGTACTGCTGAAACTCTTCTTGTAATACGTTTTCGTCCTTGATCTCCTGTATCCGTTCTTTTGCAAGTAAAAATCTCTCTTCAATCATCAATCCACATACGCTCCCGCAAATAATATAAGACTAAGCATAGCAAATGCCAGAATATTCACAAAAATCCCCAGCACTGTAAACAACCTGAATTTTTCTTTTTCGGTAGTTGACCAGATTCCAAGCATCAGACCTGCCAGCATAAAAATGATGGCAAGGAGCGCCGCCGCCCCGTACTTATCAGAGGGTGCTCCACCGTTTACGTAGGACTGATAAACTGCAATTCCCAGTGTCACACCGGCGAGGATGCCCAAAATCGTTGACATGATTCCTTTTTGAGTATGCTCTTTATTTGTAAAAATAAACCCCTTTGATCTTAACATTGTCATGCCTCTTTTTGCTTATCATAAATAAGGCATTCCTATAAATAGAAATGCCCCTTGCTTTAAAATAAAATTTTTGACTTTCCTGCAAGCAGCTTTGCGCCGCCTATAATCATCAATATCCCGCAGACAATACCTGTCACCAGTGTCACTACGCCTACTGCAATACTCGTTGCACCTGCTCCATTCATGGTCTTATAAACCTTTTCTTCCATACCGACGCTCCTTCTTTGAAATAATAAATCTACTTTGCTCCATACTCCTCATAATATGCATCAATCGACGCTTTTATCGCATCATCAATATAAATCTGTCCATTAAAAGGCTTATTATACAAATGCTCTACCACTTCCTGCATATTCACGATTGCATTTGCATCAAATCCATATTTCGCTTTGATTTCGGAAAGCGCACTTTTATCTGTTTGTCCTTTTTCCATACGGTTTAAAGAAACGATCAGTCCCTTCACTTCCACATCTGCCTGTGCCTTGATGATGGGATAAGTCTCTTCGATGGATTTACCTGAAGTCGTCACATCCTCGATAATGACTACCTTATCCCCGTCCTTCAGCTTGCTTCCCAGCAGAATACCTGTATCTCCGTGATCCTTTATTTCCTTGCGGTTTGAACAGTACCGAATCTCCTTACCATAAAGACTGCTGATTGCCATGGTCGTAGCTACTGAAAGCGGAATGCCTTTATAAGCAGGTCCAAACAGCACATCAAAATCAAGACCGTAATTGTCATGAATCGCCTTTGCGTAATATTCGCCCAGTTTTAAGAGCTGTGCTCCCGTCACGTAACCGCCTGCATTCATGAAAAACGGAGATTTTCTCCCGCTCTTCAATGTAAATTCGCCAAACTTTAGCACTTGGCAGTCTACCATAAATTCAATAAATTCCTGCTTATATTGTTCCATTGTTTAAAAACCTCCGCATCTCCGAAATCTTGCATGTCACGCTCCCTGTAAAAACAGGGAACGAACCTATCAATTTCTTCCCAATTTTACCACATTTAGCACTTGTGTTCAACCATCTTCTTTGCTCTTTGGTCTTGCTATTGCTCACAGCGCCCATAAAGACTTTTCAAATTGTATATAAAAATTTATTATTTATAAAATATTTTTAATTATTTTTTCGCAAAATATTTTTAAATAAAATAGACTTTATAATTACACTGTGATATACTATTACCAAACATTATTCTAACGTAGGAGGTACTACAATGACAGATAGTCAAAAACTCGATTTACTACTTGAAAAGGTTACCATCCTAGACCAAAGATCCTTAGTATCAGATAAAAAAATCTCTAACTTAGAGCAAAAAGTCTCTGAATTAGATCAAAAGGTCTCTGGTTTAGAGCAAAAAGTCTCTGGTTTAGATCAAAAAATTTCAAGATTAGATCAGAGAGTCTCAAGAATCGAAAAAGATATGGTTGATGTCAAAGCAGATTTAATACGTCTGCATCAAGATGATGCCTTAATCCTTGATGAGGTAGAACGCGTACATACTATCCTAGATGCACATAAAGCGAACCGGGCAGTACATTCAGCATAAGGACAGCACGCTCCCTGATACTCTAAACAAATTCTGCACGTTCATTCTGATATACTTATTCCTAAAAAAGAGATGATCCTGCGATCACCCCTTTCTATTCTTTTTATCTATTATCTATTATTCAAAGCCGCCGCAATATCTTCCCGCATATCGATAACCGCCGCCCGCGCTGCTTCACCAAAATGCTCCGCACCAAAAGATGCATACTTCTCCTGCTGATAAGCTGCAATAATCCCTCTGGAGGAATTCACAATTGCCCCCAGCCCATCTTCATTAAAGAAGTGAACTAGATCAGCTCCCTTTCCGCCCTGTGCTCCATATCCAGGCACTAAAATATAACTCTTTGGCATCACCTTACGCAAAGCCTTCCCCATCTCGGGATATGTGGCCCCAACTACTGCTCCGATGTAACTGTAAGAGTCGCCCATATGCTCCTCTCCCCACTTAGCAACCTGCTCACCTACCACCTCATAAAGCGGTCTGTTTCCTGCATCTTTAATCTGCCTGTCCTGGAATTCCCCGCTGCTGGGGTTGGATGTTTTTACGAGAATAAACAGCCCTTTCTTTTCTTCCTTACATACCTTAATAAAAGGATTGACACCATCTGAACCCAGATATGGGTTGACTGTCGCAAAGTCCTCACCAAATCCATAATAAGCTTTGCTTCCAACCGTTACCTTGCCAAGATGTCCCACCGCATATGCCTCTGAAGTTGAGCCGATATCGCCTCTTTTAATATCGGCAATTACCACCAAATCCTTTTCCTTACAATAATCCACTGTTTTCTTAAAGGCAATCAATCCCGGAATGCCGAACTGCTCGTACATAGCAATTTGAGGCTTTACCGCCGGAACGATATCATAAATATAATCAACAATTTCTTTGTTATACTGCCAAACTGCCTCTGCCGCCCCTTCAAGCGTCTCCCCATATTCTGCAAACGCCTTCTTCTGAATATGTTCCGGAACGAATTTCATCATGGGATCGAGTCCTACCACAATGGGTGCACTGGTTGCTTTAATTTTGGAAATCAGTTTATTAATCATGGTAATTTCTTCCTTTCTTCTCTTTGATTCTTTCTAAGAAACAGACTCCATCTCTATCCTTTGTTTATAACTTTCCGCAAACTGCTTAATGTAGGATGCATTGACGTATTTCTTAAAGGAATTCCCGCTTACCGCTACAAGCGTAGGCGCCTGCATCACACCATACTTTTGAGCCAGTTCCATATTTTCTTCCGCATCAATTTGTACGTATCTGAAATCCTTCAGATATTCTTTTGCAAGCTTACAGTTGGGACAGGTCTTTGTCGTAAAAAGGTACGCAATATTTTCCGGCATCTCAATAGAAACCTTTATATCATCATCTTCATAACCGGACAGCGTTACAATACTGGTAACAGGTTTCTTCAAAACAGACTTCGATACATCATAATTCTTCCGGTTTGCATATTCCTGAAGCTTTCCGTCATTCCAGTTCTGTACCGGTCTGTAGTAGCCTGTTATACGGCTGTAGACCTCCGTCACCTTGCCACAATGAGGACATGTCCTCTGTTCTCCAGCCAGATAACCATGTTCTCTACAAATGGAATAAGTGGGTGAAAGGGTATAGTAAGGCAGTTTATAATTCTCTGCAATAGTCCTGATCAAATCTGCTGCTGCCTTCCAGTCAGGAAGCTTTTCCCCTAAAAACGCATGGAATACGGTTCCCGAAGTGTATAAGGTCTGAAGCTCATCCTGAATATCCAACGCATCAAAAAGATCCTCTGAAAACTCCACCGGCAGATGGGAGGAATTCGTATAATAGGGTGTATCGCCCCTCTTTCCTGCCGTTTTGATACCAGGCCATCTCTTCTTGTCATGTTTTGCAAGACGATAAGTTGTACTTTCTGCAGGTGTTGCCTCCAAATTATATAAATCTCCATACTGCTCCTGATAGTCAGAAAGCCTGTTCCGCATATGATTCAATACTTCTTTGGTAAATTCCTGGGTGCGTTTATCAGTCATATCTGCCCTGAGCCAATTAGCATTCAGCCCCACCTCATTCATACCCAAAAGACCAATCGTGGAGAAATGATTGTCAAAGGTTCCCAGATAGTGTTTGGTATAAGGATATAACCCCTCCTCCAGAAGGCGCGTTATCACATCACGTTTCATTTTAAGGGATCTGGCTGCAAGATCCATCATTTTATTGAGACGTCTATAAAAATCATCCTTATTAGAAGCCAAATATGCAATCCTAGGCATATTGATTGTGACTACGCCAACGCTTCCTGTGCTCTCTCCTGAACCGAAATAGCCGCCTGTCTTTTTGCGGAGCTCCCTTAAATCCAGACGTAGACGGCAGCACATACTTCGCACGTCACTTGGCTCCATATCAGAATTTATATAATTAGAAAAATAAGGGGTTCCGTATTTTGCCGTCATTTCAAACAAAAGACGGTTATTTTCTGTATCAGACCAGTCAAAGTCCTTGGTAATCGAATAAGTAGGAATCGGGTACTGGAATCCTCTGCCATTGGCATCACCTTCAATCATCGTCTCAATGAAGGCTTTGTTGATCATATCCATTTCCTTCTTGCAGTCCTTATACTTAAAATCCATTTCTTTTCCGCCTACAATGGCTGGAAGATGCGCTAAATCTGCAGGTACAGTCCAATCAAGCGTGATATTGGAAAAAGGCGCCTGGGTCCCCCAGCGGCTGGGTGTATTTACACCATATATAAATGCCTCGATACACTTCTTTACTTCTTTATAAGAAAGGTCATCTACCTTGACAAAGGGTGCAAGATATGTGTCAAAAGAAGAAAATGCCTGTGCACCTGCCCATTCATTCTGCATGATACCAAGGAAATTCACCATCTGATTGCAAAGCACTGACAAGTGTGCTGCAGGCGCCGATGTAATCTTGCCGGTAATGCCGCCAAGCCCCTGGGTAATCAGCTGCTTTAAAGACCAGCCGGCGCAGTATCCGGTCAACATGGAAAGATCATGGATATGCATATCCGCATTTCTGTGTGCCTGCGCTATCTCTTCATCATATATTTCTGAAAGCCAGTAATTAGCTGTAACCGCACCTGAATTACTCAAGATCAAACCGCCCACAGAATACGTGACAGTGGAGTTTTCTTTTACGCGCCAATCCTCCACCTTGACGTAATTGTTAACCACATCTTTATAATCCAATATGGTAGACTTCATGGTCCGCATCTTTTCACGCTGTTTGCGGTACAGGATATATGCCTTCGCCGCTTCTGCATAACCGGTCTGCTCCAACACCTTCTCCACACTGTCCTGTATATCCTCCACGTGAATGCAGTCTTCCTTCACCTTTCCCTGAAAATCAGCAGTTACGCGCAGTGCCAGCAAATCCACCACATCATTATTATACTGGACATCTGTAGCATTGAACGCCTTCATAATCGCATCACTTATTTTTGTCAAAGTAAAATCTGCTACATCGCCTTCTCTTTTGATAACCTGAAACATCTAAGCCCCTCCAATTTACATTCTCAGACACAGCCAACGTCTTTTTGTCCGCGTCAGCGGCGATGTGGTTTACATAACTCCCCCAAACACCACTTATTAAAAGTGTATCATCCGCAAAAATAAAAGTCAACAAAAAACACAACATATTGTGTTGACATAATATCGTTAACATAATATGTTGTGTCATAAACTCACCTGCAATCGCCACTTCCGGCTTCTCATCTGGTCTGCAAAAACGTATATTCCCTCTTTGCCTCCTCATCATCCGGATAAGTCTTAAGATAACTATCTATCAGCACAGCTGCATTCTTATACTCACCAAGCCTTTCATAAGCAATGATCTCATTCATCTTAAGCACCTGCATCATACCATTGTTTTCTATATTCATTGCTATCTGGAAATTCCCCAGCGCCCCCGTGTAATCACCCGCCTGCATCTTACAAAGCCCCAGCTGATTCAGCACCTGGGGATTAGGTCCTTCACTCTCCAGATAAGCATTATAAACACTGATTGCATAGTTATTGTCCCCCAGCGTCTCATATGTCTTCCCCAGAAAAAGAACCGCTTCATATCCGCCTTCATCCCGCGCTTTTTCCAGATAAGTCCTGGCATTTTCGTAATCCTCAAGATAATAGCAGATACGTCCTTTTTCATAATTTGTCATGTCCTTCGTACCAGCGTCCATCGCTGCCTGTAGGTACTCCTGCCCCGCCCCCTTAAAGCCAGCAGCTTCCAATACGCCATATATATCGATTAATCGGTCATAGTCATTCTTTTTAAGCGCAATTACTTTGTCAAAATCCGCCTTCGCAAGATCAAGGCTGCCTTGTTCGGCGTAAATGAATCCTCTCAAGTAATAAGCATCCCGTTCACTTTCCTTAAGCGCTATAATCGCACTATATACATCAGCAGCCCTGCTCAATTCCCCCTGTTTGTAATAAGCTGTGGCAAGATAATAATTGATATCGTAATCCATTCCATTAACCCTGCCATTGCTAAGTGAAAGCGCCGTTTCAAACGCTTGCGCTGCCTCAGCATACATGGATTTTCCCATATACGCCATTCCTTCTCCTCTGTATAAAAGGCGTTCATTCTCCCCAGCTTCCCTTGCGGCTTCAAAGCTGCTAAGGGCACCGTCATAGTCCAGCTCTTCCACTGCCGTCATACCAGCAGTAATATTTTCATTCTTCTTTCCGCCGCAACCTGTAAGCAGCGCTATGAATATCAGACCAAGAAATGCCGCATATCTTGTTTTTTTCATGCTCGTCCTCACTTCACTCCTATTTTCTAAGTCCCTTGGGATAATGGTTCTTCATCACACCACCGGCAAGTTTTCCCCACCCCAGGCTATATCCTTCTGTCGTAATCAGATACCATCCTTTTTCTCCCTGTGCCGGGAAAATCTCTCCCGCTAAATATGCAGCTGCCTCTTTAACAGATAAATCCCACTTATATACCGCCTCGCTGGTCTGCAGAGAAAGCGCCAACGCGTGAGAAGGTTCAAATCGGTTTTTCTTCAGCGTTCCCAGATGCAGACCAGGTCTTAGAACTTTCATCCCATTAAGCGACGGTGTGTTTTCCGGAATCAGATACAACTGGTCGCCAAACTTCAAATAGCGTCCCTTTAATGAAACATGCAAGTATTGACGGCTGAAGACATCCCACTCTCCACATTCCTTCAAAGAAATTCCCTTTTCCTCCCCATATAGGAACGGCACACCCTCCGACATTTCCCCATCTTTCCTAAAACACGCCACAAAATGCCCTTCCCCCTTTAACTTATGGGGCCAAAGCCTTATTGTTTTTTTTATTTCTTTATTACCTGTCTGACCAACAACCGCCATTCCCGGCACCATTCCCGGAAACTTTTTCGCCTCTTCCAACTGAAACTCAGGGTGTTGCTTAAGGAAATGGCAAACCGTTCCCTCATCCTCTTCCGCAGAAAAGGTGCAGGTGGAATAAACCATTTTTCCGCCAGGTCTAAGCATAACGGCAGCGCTTTCAAGGATATCCATCTGCCTGACCGCACACATTTTTACATTTTCCAAACTCCACTCCTTGGCGGCTTCTTCATTTTTCCGAAACATCCCTTCCCCTGAACAAGGCGCGTCCACCAAAATCCTGTCAAAATACGCTGGAAAACGTTCCGCCAGGAAATCCGGTCTATGACTTATCACCAGCGCGTTCCTGATTCCCATACGTTCTATATTCTCTGATAGAATCTTTGCTCTCTGGGGATGTATCTCATTACAGACTAATATTCCCTCTCCACGCAGGGCTGACGCAATCTGCGTGCTTTTTCCTCCAGGCGCTGCACATAAATCAAGAATTTTCTCTCCTGGCTTAGCATTTAGATATTCCGCTGGCGCCATAGCGCTTGCCTCCTGAATATAATAAGCCCCCGCCTCATGAAAAGGATGCTTTCCTGGTCTTTCTTCTTCCGCGCAATAGCATCCTCCTGCCGCCCAAGGCACTGATTCCTTTAAAAAACCTGTCCTTACGCGCAGGTCTTCTTCTGTTCCTTTCAGCAGATTAACTCTTAAAGAAAGCGATTGGGGCAACTTATAACTATCCACAAATTCCTGATACTCCTCCCCAAGCATGCTCTCCATTCTGCTTAAAAATAACTCCGGCAACATTGCTTTTCCTCTTACTCTATATCAGTCAATATTTTATTTAAGTTATCAAACAAAGTCCCTACATCTATCGGCTTAGCTATATGACCGTTCATACCACATTTTAACGCTTCCTGCTTATCTTCTTCAAAAGCATTTGCAGACATGGCTAAAATAGGTATGGATGCTAGTTTCTTATTATCCAGTCTGCGGATTGCCCTCGTTGCCTCATAGCCATTCATCACAGGCATCTGAACGTCCATAAGCACCAACTGGTAATATCCCGGCTCTGATTTTTTTATCATATCGACGGCAATCTGTCCATTTTCTGCTACCTCCGTTGAAAATCCTGCATCTCCTAAAATCGTCACAGCAATTTCCTGATTCAGCTCTACATCCTCCACCAGCAAAATCCGCCCTGTACGGAGCTTTTCCGCTTTCTGCCCATGCTGATTACTGCCTGCCTCATTCTCGGATTCTGTTGCATAAAGCTTCTTTTCTGCTTCTGCCAGATCCTTTCCGCAGGTCTGCAGACGGAACGTAAAGGAAACAGTAAACTCTGTTCCAACTCCCTGCTTACTTTTCACAGAAATGGTTCCATTCATCATATCCACAATATTTTTGGTGATTGCCATTCCAAGACCGGTTCCCTGTATTCCGCTGAGAGTAGAATTTTCTTCTCTCTCAAAGGGATCGAAAACATGGGAAACGAACTCCTCGCTCATACCGATACCTGTATCCTGAATTACAAATTCATAATTCGCATAGCCTGCCGGCGCGCCTTTTTTCTGGGTGATATTAATTCCGATGCTGCCTCCCTCGTCTGTATACTTGACAGAATTGCTCGCCAAGTTTAAAAGCACCTGATTCAGCCTCAGTTTATCACAATAAATTTCTTCATCCCTAAGATCCGTATCAACATGAAGCGCAAGCTTCTTTGCGCTTATATCAGGCTGTAAAATATTGCACAATTCCTGCAGGATTTCCCGCAAAGAACCAGGTTTTTCTTCTAAATGCACCTTACCGCTTTCGATACGGCTCATATCTAGAACATCATTAATTAGGCTCAACAGATGATTTCCCGAAATCATAATCTTATCAAGGTATTCTGCCACCTGCTCCTTACGGTCAATATGAGAAACCGCCAACGTCGTAAAGCCTATGATCGCATTCATCGGAGTTCTGATATCATGAGACATATTTGAAAGGAATTCACTCTTTGCCTTGTTTGCCTTGTTTGCCTGCAAAAGTGCAACCTCCAGCAGATTTTTCTTTTCCATTTCCTTGCGGATTTCTTCATCCACACTGTGGAATCCCAGCACGATACCATAACGCTCACTCCATTTTCCTGCACGTACAGCCTTCATTTGCCAATATTTATACTTACCATTTTTAAGCGTCCGGTAGTTTACATGATACAGCTCTTTTTCTGCCAATTCTTCTTTAATCTTTTCTATTGTGGAGGCTTTCCTTAACATTTCCTTGTCCTCCTCATGTACGAACTCCCGTATATAAATATCCATGCTCTCTTCTAAAGATATCTGTCCGCCTTCTGGAGAATCGAACATGTAGCCATTGCCGCTGTCATGTCTTAATGTGATTCCCATCCCTGTGTCAAGGTCAAAAAAGCAGACGACATTATAATCAATGCTTAAAGCCTGAACCAGTTCTGCCTGATGCCTTGCGTTCTCTCTCTCCTGCTTTTTTTGAGCAGTACAGTCTAATAGGAAACGCCGGTAACAGAGTTCCCCGTTCTCATTTATAAGCTTAATATTGCCCATAATATGCAGTATATCACCGTTTTTATGCTCTACCCTGTATTCTACATTACCGCTGTCCCCTTCTTTTTTCAGTCCCTCGATACACTTTTGAAGTTTCTCCTTGTCCTCCTCCACAACAGACGAAGCTACCATATCAAATCCCGTTTTCACTAACTCGTCTCTGGAGTCATACCCCAGGATCTTAAGTGCGGCTCTGTTGACGCTCAACACCCGTGCCCCATCCACAGTATGGCATATCACACCGCAGTCGAGGGAAGTGAAAATGGCTTCCATCATATTATTCTTTCTAACAATTTCTTCTTCATAGGCGCGTTCCTGAGTCACATCAATCCCTACGCCTACTGTTCCCATAACAGTTCCATCCAAATCATACAGAGGGGATTTATACGTGGTAAGTGTCCTCTTTCCATCCCCAGTTTCAATAATCTCTTCTGAAATACAGGTCTGCCTCTTTGACATGACCTCCTGCTCCGACTTTATGCAGGCAGGATCATCCTGCTCAACATCCCATATGTATGCATGCCCCT
Source organism: Lachnospiraceae bacterium (assembly GCA_029054245.1). Taxonomy (GTDB): domain Bacteria; phylum Bacillota; class Clostridia; order Lachnospirales; family Lachnospiraceae; genus Suilimivivens. The sequence goes on from JAIDFQ010000006.1 coordinate 146,276, forward strand.
GTCCTTCCACCTGCTGCTTTGTTTTGTTTACCGTTGCACAGAAACTGTCATTTACTTTTTCATGAATGCCTGACTTGTCTTTATACCAGACAAGATTTGGAATATGATTAATCGTGGATTCAAAAAACTGACTAGTCTGCCAGAAATCCTTACTCATTTTGCAATTTTGCTGCCATCTTAATAAACGAAACCGTATTTCTTCGTCAGACATAGGCAGCATCCAGATATCCTTCACTTCCGGCAGCCAATCCACAAGAAGCGTCATCTGTTCTTTCTCTGCAAGCAGAATAAGCTCTGCTTCCTCCTTCCGGCAAGACAAAATCGCCTCCATTGTTTCCTTTACATTCATCCCTGGCAGCTGAACCAGAATTACATCTGCTTCTGCTACAAGCGCATCTTGCGGCGTATCACTTTGTGCAAACCTATGTGTAAATTGTTCAAACGGACGCATTTTTCTGATTATTTCAAACATTCTGGACTGATGACCTATCAAATAAAATTGAATCCGGCAATGGTACATACGATTTCCTCCCTTATTTTGCGATTCATCTGTTATTTCAAATTACTTCTCTAACGATTCTTCCTGCAGTCGGTCAAATTCTGCCATACATTCGTCAACGGATGCTCCACTTAAAAGTTCTCTTACGATCAGACATGTATTCCCCCACTGTTCTACTTTCATATTGGCATTCGATCCAAGAACGTAAAACCCTTCGTTAATTCTGTCGTTCAGCGGCTTTAATGCATCGATACACTCTACCTCCACATTTTTGGAAGGTGAAATCACCTGATTATTCTCTGCATAAAGCGCAAGTGCCTCATCTGAAAGCATCACATCCATCACATCCAGTGTATCCTCAAGATGCTCTGCCCGAACGCCCACCCCATATCCAGTCATGGATACCACAGGCATTTGTCCCAGTTCGCTTGGAAATCCAATCACCTGCATATTGAAATCAGGATTTCCATAGGCAGTTTCCGCATTTGCGGCACTCCAGTACGCCATCACAATAGGTGTTTTCTGTGCCAAAAAATCAGGACCTTCGCCTTCAATTGCCTCATATGTGTACGCCGCCTCAGCATCAATATATCCCAAATCCATCAGTTTCTTGAGAAATTCAAATCCTGGGCGCATATAATCGCTTAATTTTGCTTCCCCACTATTAATCGCTTTGATTTGTGCATCTGTATTTCCCCCATTGTACAACTCTGCATATGCCTGCGCCAGGACGAAATTTTCCAGCCACCAGCGGTTTGCACCAATCGGCGTCTCAATTCCGTTTTCCTTGAACACTCTGCAGCATTCCAGCAGATCCTCAGGTGTTTCCGGCAATTCCAAATGATAGGCATCGAACAGATCTTTATTGACAAACAGACCATGGGCTACCACCTCCTGGGGTATGGCCACCAATCTTCCGTTTACCGTATTTGCTGTCTTTACAACCTCTCTTAAATTCGCTGCACATGTCAATTCTGACAGATCTGCCAGTTGTTCTTCCATTCCTAAAATCTGAATCGTATCAGGATTGAGCAGATAAAAATCATCCATTTGATTGCGTACACGATCTATCGTCACATCATCATAAGTTTTATCCTGATAATTTTCCGCTGTATAGGTCCTGTAATTCACTCTAAGCCCCAACTGCTCCTCCGCCATAATAACAGTTAATTCTTGTGCCGTTCTGGCAATATTACCTGCCTTAGGGTCTGCCTTTTCAGTAGGTCCGAATAGATTGACTTCCCTTACGTTACTGTCATCATCCTCCACCAAATTAACACTGGGATCTATTTTGTGTCCGCAGCCTGCGGCTCCTATCAGTAATGCTCCTGCCAATAAAAGCAGCCCCCACTTTCTGATACCATTTTCCATTTTTACCCCCATCTGTCTGCTTTAGCAGCGTTAGAACAAATTTATCTAATCTCAATATATTGATGAATCGTCTTTTTCAGCAATTCCATATCCACGGGCTTAGAAACATGGGCATTCATTCCCGCCGACATGGCATCCTTCACATCTTCTGCAAATGCATTCGCGGTCATTGCAATAATGGGTATAATCGCCGCATCTTTCCGCGCCAGCGCCCGGATATGCTTTGTTGCCTCATATCCATTCATCACAGGCATCTGTACATCCATTATAATTGCATCAAATTCGCCTTCTGCAGCAGATGCAAACCGCTCCAGCGCCTGTTTGCCATTTGTAGCAATTTCACACGCAGCGCCTTCTATGTCAAGCAATTCCTTTAAGATTTCCGCATTTATTTCATTATCCTCTGCCACAAGGAAATTTCGCCCTGACAAACTGATTCCTTCAAATTTTTCCCCTTCTGGCAGAGTTTTATCCTGCTTTCTATCCCCTTCGAGAATCCATTCCTTTAGTTCTGAGACAAAAAATGGTTTGGCGAGAAATCCAAATACACCTGCCCGGATTGCCTCCTCCTCTATTTCTTCCCGGTCATATGCTGTCATCAGCAGAATCGGAATCTGCTCGGATACACTTCCTCTTATTTGCCTGACCGCCTCGATGCCATCCATTCCCGGCATTTTCCAGTCTATAAGAATCATCTGATAAAAAGCGCCCTCTTTGCGGGTTATACGAGCTGCCTCAACTGCCGCTTCCCCGCTGGATACCGTATCTACTAAGACCCCGGTATCTTCCATAAAGTTCTGGATGCTCTGACAGACCTTTTCATCATCATCCGCCACCAGTATCCTAGAGATTCCATGTTCCTTCCAGAATTCCTCATCTGTTTCCTGCTCTGCAATACGAAGTTCTAAATCCACCTTAAACAGGCTTCCTTTTCCTACTTCGCTATTGACCTCTATGGTTCCGCCCATAAGCTCCACGATATTTTTCGTGATTGCCATTCCGAGTCCTGTTCCCTGTACCTTATTCGTCGTACTGTTTTCCGCCCGAGTAAACGCATCAAAGATAATTTCCAGATATTCCTGGGTCATACCAAAACCATTGTCCTCCACTTCAATGCGGATATGCTCAAACAAATCAGAGCGCTGCTCCATACCGATTATTCGCAGAAAGATGCTTCCGCCTTCCTGCGTATATTTTACAGCATTAGAAAGCAGATTAATCAAAATCTGTTTCAGCCTCGTTTCATCGCCAAGCAGACGTTCTCTCCTTATCCCCGTTACCGAAATCTCAAAAGACTGTCCTTTTTCCTTCGCCGCAGGGCGAATAATAGAATCAATGGCAGAAAGCATATCACTTAGCATAAATTCACCAATAGTCAGCACCGCTTTTCCACTTTCAATCTTAGATACATCCAAAACATCATTGATCAGCCCCAGCAGATGTTGCCCCGACGCAGTGATTTTCTTCGTATATTCTCTCACCTTGGCAGGATTCTCCGCATCCTTGGCAAGAAGTGTCGTAAACCCTAGAATTGCATTCATAGGGGTTCTGATGTCATGAGACATATTGGAAAGGAAGGTCGTCTTGGAACGGTTGGCAACCTGCGCTGCCTGCAGCGCCTCTGCTAACTGCTTATTATGCATTTCACGCTCTGCTTCCCTCTCCTTACGGAGCTTCGTCTGCTGTTTCTCATAAAACAAATATAAGACACAGCATATCAAAAATGCTGTCAGCATAACAATGACCACACTTAGAATATTCTGATTTACCGCAGTGCCTTCCCTCTGAATAGCTTCTACAGGCACATATCCAATCAAATATACTGCCCCGTCATTGACTGCCCACATATATATCAGTGAGGCTTTTCCCTGAACATCATGATAAAACATCACGTTTCTGCCAGCCTTTATATTGGCGGCAACTTCTTTTTGAATATCCTGTTCCAGAATCGCATTGGCACGAAAAAAATCTTCTAAATTTAAGTGCCCCGCATCCCGCTCGCCTATCCCCTTGGGTTTGAGCAAAAACCTTTCACTTTTCGCATCCATAATATATAATGTAGCGTTGCCGTTATAAAATCTGTCCGGAAGCGCTTCATCAAAAGAATCATAGACATACTCTACATAAAGTGATGCGATTTCTTTTCCATCCTTTGTCACCGGACTCTTCATAGTATAAGCCCAAGTTCCCATGCTGTTTATGTAAGCAGTCGAAACTGGAAACTGCTCTACCGTATTTCCAGCAGAAAAATCAAGTCCTTCTGGCAAAAACGCCTCTCCCGAATTGGAAACCCCTTCTTCCTCACCCAAATAAATCAGTGAAATCTTTACTACTGTATCATTTCTATCATATGCTAAAATAAATTCTTCGGGATCATCAATTACCCCGATTTCCTCTGCTATAAGCTTCTGATACTCTGCTTCTCTTTGCAGGAGCACTTCCATCGTTCCTTTAATCAAATCCAGATTTTCACTCAAATTGCCAATCGCTGACTGCGACATTTCCCTTGAAATTCTTGACGCAATAAAAAACACATAGCTCCCCAAAATCATAAAAACTACTAATATAGCAATAATTAACGTCTTCCTTACATTATTTCTTCCTTTATTCCCTTTTTCCATCGTCTTGAACTTGTAACCCTTAATATCATAATTATTATATTGCTCCATGGCAGTCATAGGAACATTAAACGCCTATTTTATTTTACGCTACAATTTCCGAATAGTCAATCTGATGAAAAGACTCTGTTTCCCTCTGGCATTATTTTAGGAACTGACCAAGCACGTTTATAAACACATCCATATCGATGGGTTTTGCAATATGGGCATTCATTCCATTTTTAAGAGCAGCTTCCTTATCCTCCTCCAGCGCATTTGCTGTCATAGCGATGATCGGCAGTGTCTTTACATCCCTCCTTGGCAGAGCCCTGATGGTTCTAGTTGCCTCATAGCCATCCATGATCGGCATCTGCACATCCATCAAAACCGCATCATAATAGAATTCTTCTGATTTTTTCACCATCTCCACTGCATCTGTTCCATCCGGTGCAGATTCAACCACAAATCCTGTCTGCGTAAGTATGACTTCGGCTATTTCCCGGTTCAATTCAATATCCTCCACCAGCAGAATCCGCTTACCGCCAAAATCAGCCATCGTCCACTCTGCTGCTGTCTCTTCTTTATCAATCAGATTATTGGCTACCAAAAGCGCTGCCTTAAGGTCTGACATAAAGAGCGGTTTTGCACAAAATGCAGTAACCCCAGCTTCTTTTGCCTCCTGCTCGATATCCGTCCAGTCATATGCAGTCAAAATAATAATAGGCGCGTCTTCTCCAACTACACTCCGTATTTTTCTTGCAGTTTCCACTCCACTAGTTTCCGGCATCTGCCAGTCAATAATATATGTATGGTAAGAATCTCCTTCCTCATAAGCAATCTGTGCCCGGTATGCTGCCTCTCTTCCAGAAGTCGTCCACTCAGAGCGCATTCCAATCTGTTTTAACATTTTGCTGACACTGTCACAGACATGAAAATCATCATCCACTACCAGCGCTCTTAAACCGTTTAACTCTTTTATCTGCTCCGCATTCTTTTCTACATCCTGTAATTTGAGGCTAAGCTCCACTGTAAATGTACTTCCCTTGCCGATTTCGCTTTCAACGCTGATTGTACCATCCATCATATCTATGATATTTTTCGTAATCGCCATGCCGAGCCCAGTTCCCTGGATGCCGCTCTGGGTAGTCGTCGTCTCCCTCTCAAATGGCTCAAAGATATGTTCCACAAATTCTGATGACATACCCATGCCATTATCCTTAATAATAAATATGTAATCTCCATAGCCATGACGGAACGTGGTCTTCTGCATAATGCGGAAGGTAATGGTTCCTCCTGCCGGCGTATATTTCACAGCGTTGCTCAATAGATTAATGAACACCTGATTCAATTTCAAAGCGTCAGCAATCACCTCTTCATTGGCAACTTCAAAGGTATCAATAAACAGCTCCAGCTGTTTTGCCTTCACCTGCGGCTGAATGATATTTACAAGATTGTGCATTACCTGGGAAATATTACACTCCTGCTCTTTAATCTGTACTTTACCACTTTCGATTCTGCTCATATCCAGAATATCGTTAATAAGGCTAAGCAGATGATTGCTGGAAGAGAGCACCTTCTGAAGGCAGTCCCTGACCTGCTCCTTATTGTCAATATGACTTGCTGCAATGGTCGCAAATCCTATGATTGCATTCATAGGCGTACGGATATCATGAGACATATTGGAAAGGAAGGTCGTCTTTGCTCTGTTGGCGTGCTGCGCCTGCATCAGCGCATCCTGCAGTGCCTGCGTCTGTTCTCTCTGCTGCTTGACCTGATCCGTAATATCTTTTGACACCACCATAACCATAATATCATCGGTATCGTAGTCCTTTGTCATGACAAAGGACTGTCGCACGCACATCTGTTCTTCACCGGAAGCCAGCCCCCAATATTCAGTGACCACCTCCGTTTCTCCCTGATCAAAACATTCTTTCAGATGTGCAACGTTTACCGTTCTGCAATACTCTTCCATGGATTCATTTAAAATATACGCCTTCCACTTCTCAAAACATTCTGATGCTCTGCACGGTGCCTTCAATCCTACCTTTTCAAGCAAGGACACCTCCTGTCCGTCTATTACACGTCTGATATCCTGCTCAACTAAATCCTTCGTCAAATTAAACTCAAACGTGTATATAGCGTTGGAAGTGATTGCAATCCGGTACTGCCTCTCTTTGCGGTCTGCAAGTGCCATCTCTGCCTGCGCACGCAATTCCTTTTCCTTGATTTCTGTGATATCCTGGCGTGTGAATAAAGCCTTGCTCACCTTGCCTTCTTTTCTCTCCAGGCAGATAACATTCACGTGCTCCCATTCCACGTGCTGATTCCGAAATACGCGGCACTCAAAGCGTACATCCTTATGATCCTCCAAAGCTTCCATAATTGCACTTTTGCTGATCTGTTCGGCAAAGTCCTTCCTGTCACTTTCTTCCAGCAAAAGAGAACACAAATATTTCTCCAGTTCTTCATAGCTGCCGTAGCGCGCAAGCCCGTCACTTTCCGGTTCCGTTCCTGCAAGATATTGATAAGTATCCGCTTCAAAATCAACCATGGCAAAACGCGGGAACAGCGTTTCCACACCGCCTATGATATAACCCATCTCACGGTTTTCCTGTTCTAGTTGTTTCCTTTCCCGCCTTGCCCGGATAATCAGCGCCATGATGTAGATGACAAACAGTCCTATCATCATTGCTTCCAGCCGGATTCCGACTAGATTTTCATCCCGAATCATGCTCTGCGTTACATTCTTCGGAAACGTCTGCACCAGAACATAGTCATTTTCCGGAAGGTACATAACGCAAATATTGTCCGTCGCACTGCCCGAATCACAGATAAATGCGCCTGCCCCACCGTTTTTAAAGATACTCCTTGCTTCCTCTGCCGTGCCTGCATCAATTACGCCGGAGCCCACCAATATATCAAGCAGATCCTCCGTATGCGATTTTCCGTCAGATCCTGCAACTACCGTTCCATCTGGCATACACAAATGCACATCTGCCGCCTCTCCGAAATAGGTCGTGGAAAGCATATCCTTAAGATATTCCTCTGCAAGATAGGTTCCCCGCAGCACTCCTATGATTTCACCCTTGCAGCGGACAGGTGCATAAAAACTTATCATTGTTTCATTGAAAAAGTCTGAGTCGAACACGACCGTGATACCGCTTTCGCCTTTTATGCCATTTAGAAAATAATCATGGGTATCCGCATTGGAAATTCGTCCGTCAGAAGCATAATTCGTGCCATTCTTATCCGTAAACAGACACGCATCAAACTGGGAATGTTCTTCGATTCCCTTAAGAACCTGGGGGCTGACAACGGGTTCACTAAGCCCCTCTCCCAGAAAATAGGTGTATGTATTAATCAAGTCCAGCGCATTGTTCAATTCTTCATCTATATGCACTGCCATAAGACGCGCCGAATCAGCCGCATAATTTTTGTTCCTGTTCTCAATACGTTCTTTATTCTGTGTCGTATACCATTGGAACAAAATGATAATTGCTATCAAAAGGAAAAAGACATACATAATTTCCTGCAATGATTTTTTCTTCGTCTTCAACAAAATCATCCTCCCGCTTTTCTTACCCTGCTTTGCATGAATGCATTCTTGTAAACGCCCATAAGTCTGATACCGTATTGTTTTATTTTATCATGGATGATTTAACCAGTCAACGCGGTAAGACGTACACATTTCTGCCAAAGTACCGCTACGGTTACAGTCCTGACAGCCAATAAAGCAGGTACGGATGGGCTGTCTCCCCTTAAATCTACATAAGTGGAGCTATCGCCTTCATCAGCCGTCCTGTCAATTTTACGAACCATTTTTCTCTGCGGACCGTCTCCATGGAAACCTGCCTGCATTTTGCAAGTGTAGACTGAAAGTCTTCCTCAATCTCAGGAATACAATCTGTACCATATAAATAGGTAGCACATTCAAAATGATGGTATAGGCTTCGATAATCCAGATTGATCGTTCCCACCACCGCCTCCTTTGCATCACTGACAAATACCTTGGCATGGACAAAGCCTGGCGTATATTCAAAAATCTTCACTCCCGAATCCAGAAGAGACGCATAATGCGTCTTTGCCAGCGCGTAAGGGATCTTTTTGTCAGGAATACCCGGCAGAATCAAGATTACTTCCACCCCTCTCTCCGCAGCAAACTTTAAAGCAGTTTCCATCTCACCATCCAGAATCAGATAGGGGGACATAATATGCACATACTTTAAAGACCGGTTTAGGATATCCATATACACTCTTTCTCCAAGTTTATCATTGTCTAACGGACAGTCCCCATAAGGAATGACAAACCCCCTCGCCTCTTCTTTTGGAGAAACTGGATAAGAAAGAAAATGCATAGACTCATCTCCCCCCTCGTCAATCTGCCACATCTGCAGAAACATCAGTGTAAAGCTCTTTACAGCCTCCCCTTTAAGCATAACGGCAGTGTCTTTCCAATGCCCAAATCTTACCGTCTGGTTGATATACTCGTCCGCAAGATTCACACCGCCGTTAAAAGCGGTGTGACCATCGATCACAAGAATCTTTCTGTGATCCCTGTAATTATAATGTGTCGATACAAAAGGAGACACAGGTGCAAACATCTTGCACTTTATCCCCAGTTCCCTTAATCTCCTAGGATAATCATGGGGCAGCAACGCGAACTCACAAGCGCCATCATACATTAGGCGCACATCCACCCCTTCGGCTGCCTTTTGGGCAAGGATCTCCAGTACACTTCCCCACATAAGCCCCTCATCCACTATAAAATATTCCATAAAAATAAAATGCTGTGCTGCTTCAAGCTGCCTGAGCATTTCTTCAAATTTATCCTCCCCAAAAGGGAAATAAGTAACGTCAGTCTTATCAAATACTGGGTGTGCGCCGCTGCGCTGCATATAATGCGCCAGTGATACCACCCCTCTGTTTTCTTTGGTCAGACGCTCTATCACCTCCGCATCCTGCCGAATATTTTCCTTCGTATCTGCAATGATCTCATTGATCCTTCTCTTCAATGCCCTGTGCCCGATATCGCTTTGGGTGTATATATATAGCAGCACCCCAAACACAGGCAAAAGCATGATTACTATCAGCCAAGTGATTTTCGCCGTAGGATTCATTGCACTGTTCAAAAGATAAACCACCATAACAAAGGTGAGCACTACCGTTCCTCCGAAAATATGCGGCAAAAAACCTTCAAACCAGCGAAAGATTCCAAACAAAGCCAAAACCTGTAACATTAATAAAAGCAAAATCAGCCCAAAGCGGCTGAATATAGCATGGATGATTCCTTTTTGCCCTTTTTTTATGAGACGCATTCCCTTATTTTTATAATCTGTCTGTATCATTTTTTATCCCTGCTTTTGTTCCTGAAAATAATATACTACCTATTTTATGTTGCCCCACTCGCAAGCCTTTCTTATTTTCATAAAAATATCGCTCCCTGTCTGGTCTTTCAACAGGGAACGATATTTTTAATGGTGACAGCCATGCCGCCTGCCATATCCGCGGCGGGAAACCTGTTCGCAAGAACCGTCACAATAGCCGTCCTGGTGGTCATAACCGCAATAGTCATGCCCCTCATGCGTATGCCGTCCTTCCTTTCTTTACATAGTGCTAAAATCCTTCTTCTACTGTTTCATCCAAAAAATTTCCCACATAAATATCCTAATTAAAATCAGTATAGCACAGATAGAACCAATATACAATGCGTACTACACTTACACCGCAATCGGCTTTATGCAGGAGCTGAAAAGCGTGAAGTAAAAGCTAATTGAAAAAAACATAGGAAAGTGCTATGATTACTAACATAAAATATTACAATTTATGGAGAAAGTCATGAAAAGGAAAAATTTTATATGGTTTCTGGTCCTTTTGTTGACCGTATTATTGTCCGGATGTCAAAAACACAGCTCAGATTCTTTAGAAAAAGAACAGACCGCCGATTCTGATACGGTCAATCTTACTGTCTGGGGTGCAGAAGAAGACGAAGCGCTACTTTACCAGATTATTGACGGATTCATAAGTCAATACTCCGGGCAGGCGGATTTTGTTATCACTTATGCGGCGCAGAGCGAAAGCAATTGTACCGATGCACTAATGGAAGACCTTGAAAACGGCGCAGATGTATTTGCATTTGCGGACGACCAGTTGAACACACTGGTTGCTGCCGGTGCACTGGAACCAGTGGAAAATGCAGAAGCGGTCAGAGAATCAAATCTGCCTGAGTCCGTCCTTGCTGCATCTGTAAACGACACCTTGTATGCCCTGCCGCTTACAGCAGATAACGGATATTTTCTGTATTATAATAAACAATACTTTTCCGAAGAAGATATTGCCTCACTAGACCGAATGCTGGATATTGCCGCAGAACACGATAAGAAAATCTCTATGGAATGGTCTTCTGGATGGTACGTGTATTCCCTTTTCGGCAATACCGGGCTCACAGTCGGTCTAAGCGATGACGGGATTACCAATTACTGCACCTGGAACAGCACAGAAGGAAACATTAAAGGACGGGATGTGGCACTGGCCATGATGGATATCGCAGGACATTCAGGTTTTGTCAGTACTGATGATTCTGGATTTCTGGAAGGAGTCAGAAACGGCACCATTATTGCCGGCGTCAACGGCGTATGGAATGCAGTTGCTGTAGAAGAAGCTTGGGGGAGAAACTTCGGAGCTGCAAAGCTGCCATGTTATACTTGTGCCGGAAAGCAGGTTCAAATGGCATCCTTCTCTGGCTACAAGCTGATTGGCGTAAACGCTTATTCAAAACACAGAGAATGGGCCACAAAACTGGCTGAATGGATCACAAATGAAGAAAATCAAGAACTTCGCTTTCAGCTTCGTGGGCAGGGACCGTCCAATATCCATGCTGCCGCTTCAAAGGAGGTACAGGATTCTCCTGCTATCTCTGCCCTGCTGGAGCAGTCAGAGTTTTCCTGTCTGCAGCGTATCGGAGGCAATTTCTGGGAACCGGTCGCTACATTCACCTCAAATATTTTGGCTGGAAACCCTTCAGGAGTAAGTCTCCAACAGCAGCTCGATACAATGGTTGAAGATATCATTGCCCCATAATATTCAGACATATCCATGTCAGACTTAAAAGGAGTAACTGTCATAATGAAAAGCATCAGTTTAAAGCATCGTTTAATTATACCGATTGCCCTTTTGGGCATCGTGGCGCTTTTATCAAACGTTCTTTCCATTATCAATATCCAAAACGTAAATGCAAGCGCCGCCAATATCGCTGACAATTACATGGATGGCAACAGCCGACTGGCAGAAATCTGCCAGTCCTCCATGAATATCCATCAAATGGCATTAAGCCATATCGTCGCTACGGATTACAACGTCATGATCACCCTCGTCCAGCAGATCAAAGAGGAGGAAGCGGTTTTGGATGATATGCTCGCAGAATATGAACATCATATCATCCCTGCAGATCATGCACAGTATGAAACTCTTCTGTCAGATTATACCTCTTTCAAACACGCACTTGTCCATCTGGTCTGTGCCAGTGCAAGCCACAAGACCCAGGATGCTTATGCTCTTGCCAACGGCGACGTCGCTTCTTATGCAGGTGCTATGAAAACGGATATCGATGCTTTAAGTGCATCCATCAGCAAACAAACTGCCGAAGCAAGAGAACGCCTCTCCGCTGTATACTTCATGTCCCTGATCATAGGCATCATCGCAGTTATTGCCTGTATCTTTCTGGTTTTTGCAGATATAAAGCTGATCACCAATTATGTGGTGGTACCAGTCAAGAGTATCCTTAAAACCATCCAGGAAAGTTCTGGACGTATCAACAGCATGACCGGCGAAGTATTGGAAAAAACGCGTGCTTCCAAAAAAAGCGCTGCAGGTCTATCCACTCTTTCCGGGCAGCTCTCATCAACCGTTCAAAAGGTTGCAGGTAATGTTGCCCTCATCAACGACAACGCAGAAAGTGTCAGACTAGATGTACATAATATCGCCGAAGAATGCAGCGCCATAACTTCTTATACTGTCCAAATGAATGCCCGTGCCGCTGCCATGCAGCAGTCCGCTCAAAACAGTGCAGAAATCACCGGAGCAAAAGCAGAAGAAATTCTGCGTTCCCTCAATGATGCTATTGAGAAGAGTAAAAGTGTGGATCAAATTAAAAATCTAACAAGTGAAATTCTCTCTATCTCCCAGCAGACCCGCCTGATTGCCTTGAATGCCTCTGTGGAAGCGGTCAATGCAGGAACTGCCGGCAGGGGATTTGCAATCGTTGCCCGGGAAGTACGTGACCTTGCAAATTCAAGCCAAGAAACGGCAGGCAGAATTCAGGAAATCAACGACGTGGTCACTGCTGCCGTATATAACCTTTCCGAAAATGCACAACATCTGATCGATTATATGAGCCAGTCTGTGCTTACAGAATTCCAGTCATTCGTACGCTCTGGCAGCCAGTATAAAGAAGATGCAGCCTATATCCGCCGGACCATGGATGAATTTTATGATCGAACTGAACGCCTAAAAAATTCCATGTCTGGAATCGCAGACTCTATCAGCACCATTACAAAAGCCATCGACGAAGGCGCCAGCGGAATCGCCGGCGTCGCCGGCAATACAAAAAATCTTGCCAATGATATGGAAGATATCACACAACGAATGGGCATTAACTTAGAAGTAATTGAAGAATTGGAAAAAGAAACGATTGTCTTCGACAACCTGTAACCGAACACTTTCATTGAAAGCAGAATCACAACTAAAAAAATATATAAGTATACAAATTTTAGGTGCATGTTGGTATTCTACAGACAAAACGAAACAGTCTGCAATCACAAACCAACCTGCACCAACTTTTGATTTTTAAGTTATCCATCCCCATCATCACACAACGATTCACCGACTATGTCACAAGGGATTATCACTTTAAATCAGTTTTCTGTATCCACAAACACGAGGCTGGAATCTCCTTTTCGAGCTTGCTCCATCACCGCTGCTGCCAGCTTCTGGAAGGAGTCATAAGAAGTAGTTGCCCCAGCTAAAGCGTCAATGTCTTCCTCGCCCTGCCCTTCCAAGAGCTGCCCTGCATAATAGCGGGTATATTGGTTGGGGTAAGTTCCCATGGAATGGAACATTGTCTGCATGTAGGCGTTGTCCCAGCTCTTAATGAATCCGCTGGCGTTCTCCGCATTATACTCCACGGAGACGACGCTCCCATCCTTGACCATAATCGTAATGTATTCCTTCCATCCATAGCTGTAATCAGCCGCCTGGGCGGTATAATAACCATCTTGAAGACCTGACGAGCTGCCGCATGCCGTCAGTCCCACCACCAGCAATAAAATCAGAATAGTGCTCAGAATCTGTTTCATCTATCCTTTTCCTCCTTCACAACAAATTTCTTCACCTGAACGCGAAGGACCTCCGCTTCCTTAGCCAGCAGTCCGCTGGACTGCTCTGTGCCACTGGCATTTTGCAAATTTTTATCAGCAAGGACGGAGATGGTTTCAATGCGCTCCTCCATGACCGCCAAAGCCCGCTCCTGACCTTGCACTGCTACCACCAATTGGTCAGTAATCCCACTAATCTGACTGGATACTGCGGAAATATCCCTAAGGGAACCAACAGCAGCGGCGGTCAGTTCCACACCATTTTGAATAATGCCCTTGGTATTGCTGACCATATCCGCAGCGCTCTGCGCCGCCTCACTGCTCTTAGAAGCCAGCTGCCGAACCTCCTCTGCCACCACAGCAAATCCTTTCCCTGCACTTCCAGCCCGAGCTGCCTCAATAGAGGCGTTTATAGCCAAAATATCCGTCTGGAAAGCAATGTCCTCAATGGCCTTAGCAATCTGCGTGATTTTCTGTGCATTGGCGCTAATTCCATTCATAGCATCAGAAAGAGCATCCATGCGTGCATTTGCTTCCTGAATGCACTGGGCAATCTCTTCTGTCTTCGTTCTGGTCTGGCTGCTGCTCTCTGTTACATTGACCAGCTGCTCCTTGACATGGGACACCTCATCCACCAGTTCCTCTGTGGACCGTGTCTGCTCCATAGATGCCTGGTGAAGTTGACCTGACTGACCGTTGAGTTCCTCGGACATCTCCGCCAGATGACTGGCGGCAGCCCGGAAGCCCAGAATAGTCTCATTCATAGACCGAAGGATGGTTCCCAGACTCGCCCTGATCAAGGCAAAATCTCCCTTATAGTCCACCTGAGGCATTACCCGCAGATTTCCCTCAGCCACTTGGGTCAATACCTGCTGGATATCCGATATGTAGTGATTAATACTCTCCATCGTCCCCCCCAAAGTCTGGGTGAGTACTTCTAATTCATCCCCGGACCGGATTTGGACCACCTCAGTGTGAAGATCCCCGCCAGACAAGGCGATCATCCGGTCTGTCACACTCTTTACTGGACGGGATATGGAACGGGCCAGCCGCAGAACCAGCAGGATGGAAATCATCAGTACCACAAAGGTCGCCAACACCGCCACCGCCATCGCACCGTTGATATAGGAGCTGTAATCCTCTTTAGGAACCTGAATGACTAAAGACCACTGCGTCCCCCGGATGGGGGAGAAAGCCACCAGCATGTTCTTACCGTCTGCAGAAAACTCCGCTGCTCCGGTCTCATCGCTGGTCACACGGTTGACGGTCTCCTGATCCCCTCCGCTTAACTGGATCATAGTACTACCGGATAAAATCAAAGACTGGTCCGGATGCCCAGTGACAGTACCCGCATGGTTCACCATATACGCCATACCGTGTCTGCCCAGATTGATTCCGCTGATGACATCGTTAAGAGTATCGTATTTATAGACTCCCATCACATACAAAACCGTCTCCCCGTCCTCTTTCACAGGCATACCCATGGTGATGCCCAGCTGATCCTGGAATCTAGTAGATGCATCGGTAGTCAGATTGTCCGTCTCTTGGAGAAGAGCAAAAAAACCACTGTCCAAACTCTCCGGCGCACCGCTGATTCCTTGCACCAAACTTCCATTCAAGTCATAGAGACCAATGGTGTACAACTCATAAATTTCTGCTGCCTCGTTCAATACCGCATCCCGGTTTGCCTTGAGCATCCCTGCATCCACCGCCCCAGTCCCACGATCAACAGCTGCTTCTCTACTCATGCGGGAATCCCCCGCAATAGTCATCGTCCGTTCCGCCAGCATATGGATATTAGCCTCTACCGTTTTAGCCGATTGCCGTGCCATAGGCTGTAGGCTGTCCAGTAAGATACTGTTAGCCAGCGATTGCATCGCCGCCGCCATAATCACACAGCACACAATCACCAGCACTAAAATGTTAAGCGTCGTATTTTTCAATATCCTGCCATTAAGGCTTTTTTTCATCTCCCGATTATGAGAATCCTTTTTTTCCCTAAACACGTTCTACACTCTCCTTCTTACGTTCTTATATATAAAGGCATAGGAAAAGCCCCCAGTCATACCGAAGAGATACCTAAAGCATCCTTCCGCACAATGTGAGCACTTTAAAGTATATCACAGGCAAATCAGAAAAGAAAGATTTTCATTATATTTCACTGTTGTTAGCGTAACAATTCAGCCCATAGAGGCGACATGATACCTACAGAAAAGAACCGCTGCCGCTGCCATCACGCAGCATCAGTTCTGAAGGCTAGCGCCTTTTGCAGTTCGAAGGACCCAATCCACTGCGGCTTCAGCATGTATGGGTAGATTTCCGAAAGTCCCACCAAATTCCCCATCTCCTGTCTCCTCCATATCTGTATAAAAAGTATGCAGAGCGTATCTTGCCAACAATCCAGAGATGCGCCCCCTTTCTATGGAATTCTCGGTGCCAAGGACAATGACTACCAAATCATGCTCCATAACTCCATCATCCACCACCATGGATGTGACCAGACAAGCGCCTGCCTTGTTGGTCGTTCCCGTTTTTAAACCGGTGACTCCAGACAGATTGTGCAAAAGCGGGTTGGTATTACGCACTTCCACATCAAGAGATTCTAAGGTAGCATCTTTCAGGGAAGTAATATCCGTAACCTGTGGATAGACTTTCAAAAGGTATGATACCATCCGGAACATGTCCTCTGCGCTCATGCGGTTCTGGCGCTTAGAGGGAATAGGGTCTTCTGTATAAGATGGCAGACCGTGACTGTTGTAAAAAACTGCTTGAGAGAGCCCTAAGTCCAACGCTTTCTGATTCATCATTTTAACGAAAGCCTCCTCTGAACCGGCTATAGATTCGGCAAGACATAGTGCACATTCATTGCTAGAAGGCAGAAGGGCGCCCAGCAGTAGATCTTGCACGGTAATCTGTTCTCCCGCTTTTAAGGGAATCACCCCATCAGCAGAGTCGGATAACATCTGAACTGCATCAGAGATGGTAACCGGCTCCTCAAGGGTAATCTGCCCTGTTGAAATGGCATCCATAGTCAGAAGGCAAGTCATAAGCTTGGAAATACTCGCTATAGGGTAGGGCGTATCAGATTGATATTGGTAGTAAAGTTTCCCTGTAGTAGCATCTCCTACCAGTACGCTGTTGACTTCGTCAAAATAGCCGGTCTGTTCCAAAACGGCAGGAGAAATATCTAAAGAATCCTGTGTGTGAATCTGCAAGGTGCCTGCAGTGGGGACGGTAATGTTCACATCCAGAATCATAGCCAGGTCAGCCGCCATCATAAAGCAATCGTAATCGCCAGTGGGCAGACTCACAATCAAGGTATAGTAAAATACATCTTGTCCGCTCACTTTAAATTCATTTCGTCGCAAAGAAATGTTCGGGTTTTCGCTATCTTCCCATGGGGCATTTTCCACGCCCACCGGCATATAAGTGTTTCCTGGATTCATCGAAACGGCACTTTTCGTGATTTCTAGAGAGAAGGATTTGTCTGTATCCTTAAGAACCATGGCTATATCCCGCAGCGAAAAGTAAGTGTTGTGATTATAGTCATAATCCAAGATTTTTACAGTGCATGCCGTGCCGTTATCCGCCTGTACCTGACAAATGCCAGGAATCTCAAAGCTTGCGAACGCCCTGACAGGCAGGATCGAGCATACCAACATTATAGACAGTATAAAAAAACTTATTTTCTGTAGGATTGCTTTCATAATATCTCCCTTCTCGCTCGTTTAAAAATGAGCGGATACCATTTAATCATCTTGTCCGTCAATGCATGTCCTGTGTGTTTCTCAACGTCCTTCTGTTTTTATATCCTTGACAAACAAACTTTCATCTATCTAATTCAGACTTAATATAATTATAAAATTGTCTATGTAATTGACGCATTTCATTTGGTGCTTTCATTGAATGTTGATACATAAACATTTTTCCGAAATCACTTTGAAAAATCACTTCAAGACCTATTCTTATAACAGTTATCGGAATGAAGCGAAATAAATTCATTTTCTTTGGAGATAAAACAATCCCTAAGTTATGGAGCGTAATATAATTGCGCTTCATCCTCCTTGCTGTTCTGTACATTACATCTCTTTCTTCTCCTGCTTTCTCAGGATTATCTGCCTCATAATAAGCATCTGCAATCGGAACTACCATTGCCAAATGACATATCTGCCACCCATGCATATCTTTTACAATCTGACAAGGAATACTGGAATGTCTAAATATTGCTGACAACATCGATGCTCGTTCTGTTTTCTCTCCATTTATTTCTGCAAAAGTTGTCGGCTGAATAAATCTTGGTGCAAGGTCAGCTTTTAATATATTCCCGTCAAAACTTCCTCCTGCTCCGGGAAATGCTGGTATAATTCTTCCTTTTCCGCATATCCTTTCCCAATCACTGTATGGCTCAATAGTATTAACCATTGTTACAATATTCGGACTGCCATTATTTCTTAATTCATTTAATGCTTGATGTACCTGATTTTCTCTTACGGTCAGAAATATAAAATCATATATATCATCATTTTTTACGTTTTCAATAATTGGGGGTTTTACTTTTATTTTCTTTCGTTTTTTAATGTAAATCAAACCATCCCTTTTTAGACTTTCTAACCGCTTTCCGCGCGCATATATAGTTGTATCATATCCTGCTTCACAAAATAGCGTTGCATAGAAACACCCTATCACACCTGCTCCGTAAATTAGCAATCTCATATAATCATTCCTCAAATTTGAAATTATTATTTTGCCCGTCAATTGCTGAGGCTTTGGATTATGTAGTTTCATATATCAGAGTGCGAAAACAGTTATTGCGTTTGTTTTAAGGTGTATAACATAGGGTAATGATCAGAAGAAAGACCAAGAACAGCGGAATCAGTTTCTTCGGACAGTATCAGACTAAAATCCTTCCAAATATAGCGCTCCGCCTTTGTGGAGACAGACCAGCCGGCATCAAAGTGTCTGATTAGAATTCCTTCTGCTGCTTCATAGGTGCCACTGCCATCATATTGATTCTGTAGTTCCTCCAGAGAAGGTAGCAAGGCAGGACCACAGGACATTAAATAGGATACTGTGGGCATCCCGAACGTCTCAATTACAAGTGCTTCGATGGCTTCCTTATCTATGTCGCCTGTATAGCCCGCCATACGGAGTCTTTCTGCCAAAAGCATTTGAAAAGCCGCTGCAAATGCCTCATAGGCAGCCTGATTACAGGCATCGTAGCTTTCCGGCAAGACATTACAGTGAAAGGTTCCCTCAGAGTAAGTCGTCTGCTCTAAAGTCAGATTGACCTGTATGGTTAGATCCTGCATATAGGTCTCCATATCCTCCAACGAGATGGATACGCCTTCTATGTCTTGCAGCCAGCTAAGCGCTGTGACTGCAATCTGCTCTGTCATATCCAAATCTGCAATCCACTCCCCGGAAAAATCCTTATCATCAGCTGCAAAAAAATGCAGATATGTTAAAAGTACGGTGGAAGCGCTTAAAGTTAGAAGCAATAAGGTAAATACAGTATGTTTCACTATTTTTTTCATAGAAATCCCCCTCTGCCCGCGGCAGCGGGCGCCCCTTCCCTAGTGAAATATCCGTTGGAAACAGGTTTTTCATGTATTTAAGGTAGCTTATTAGAGGCAAATTGTCAACGGCTCAAACAATTTTGCCTTCTCCCTATAATTATCCCGGAGGTTTCGTATATCGAATCCTCCGGGAATTATTTTTATGCTGCGTTATTAATTGATGCTTAAACCGGCACTTGCGTATCCTGCGACTGTATTAAGCAAGGACAATCCACTTGCCGTTGCAGAAAATACTAACATTAGTCGTGTTTGAGCCGTTACTGGAATATTAAGCCCTGTAAGTGTACCATTTAACAATGTCCCAATGGATATAATTCCGGAAAGTGATGGCGTCAGGCTGATTAGTGTTCCAGCAATCGGAGTAAATACATTATTTGGCGTTGTGGACTGATAGATCTGCGCATTTACCGTAACAGTGGAACCTACTAAAGAAAGTGCCACTGTTGTGCTGAAGAATGCACTAAACGAGGTAATGATACCAGCACGCGGAACCTGGAATGCAAAGTTAGAAAGCGTTCCGCTGGCATTCGTGATATCAATTGTGGACCCCAACAACGTAAGCCCCTGTGCACTACTTCCAAAGCCAACAAAGGCGGGAATTCCCGCAAGCCCTCCGGCAATTGTTGTCAAAGAGATGGGAAGTCCTGATGCAAATGGAATGATTGCTCCCGTGCCTGCAACACCAGTGGAACCTGTTGCTCCTGTTGCCCCAGTTGCTCCCGTTGCTCCATCGGCTCCTGTTGCCCCGGTCGCTCCTGTTGCTCCGGTTGCTCCATCAGCTCCTGTTGCTCCGGTTGCTCCCGTTGCTCCGGTTGCTCCATCAGCTCCTGTTGCCCCGGTCGCTCCATCAGCTCCTGTTGCCCCGGTTGCTCCCGTCGCTCCTGTTGCCCCGGTCGGGCCTGTCGCTCCATCGGCTCCTGTTGCCCCGGTTGCTCCCGTTGCTCCTGTTGCTCCATCAGCTCCTGTCGCCCCGGTCGCTCCGGTCGCTCCATCGGCTCCTGTTGCCCCGGTCGCTCCTGTTGCCCCAGTTGCTCCATCGGCTCCCGTCGCCCCGGTCGGGCCTGTCGCTCCATCGGCTCCTGTTGCTCCCGTTGCTCCTGTTGCCCCAGTTGCTCCCGTTGCTCCATCGGCTCCTGTTGCCCCGGTTGCTCCAGTTGCTCCATCGGCTCCCGTTGCTCCGGTTGCTCCATCAGCTCCTGTTGCCCCGGTTGCTCCCGTTGCGCCATCCGCTCGCGTAGCCACGATACTGCAGGGGGGTGCATGCGCGGATGGTG
>JAIDFQ010000060.1 GCA_029054245.1 Lachnospiraceae bacterium
AAATGAAGCAATGGGTTTCCGACTATCGAATAGCTCTAATCAATGAGTTCCGAAAAATATACGGTCGATGGGATGGAACAGCACGAGTTGAAAACCGGACTGATTCATTGAGCCAGGTAAGATATGATGGATCAAACTACGGATTCTATCTTGGGTTTGACCATGAAAGAGGTGGTAATTTTAAGTTCTTCCTCTTACCATATATTCCAAACTCGGAGAACGCAGAAGAATACTGTTTCGTTAATTCTGTGAATAACAACGAGGCTTATGAGTTTTATATAAAGGCAAATGGATTCGCTTCATCAACATACAGGAAAACAGATAATATTCTTGAAGCTCTGCTACACAAGAAGAAGATAGTTTTCGTAGATGAATACGACTCAAAAACAAACCTGATTTTTAATCCAGTTGACCTTTATGTATTTGAGCGTTCATTTAACTCATTAATATCTCGGTGCACATTTACAAAAGGAGGAAGCTATTTCATAATGATAGCAACTGAATTACTTTCTCAAGAGCGCTATCATAAATGGCTTTCGAACAACAAAGCAAGTGAACTACCTTTACCTGCTTTAAGTAGCGCATATCACATGTTCTATATCGAAAATGCGCAAAGTGCATTAGAGGAAGATTCTAAGCTCTCTTTCAAAAAAAGTAAATCTCTTAAAATCTCAGATACAATAGTTCTCGGCAAGGTTGAGAACACATATCTTGTGCCGTCATCATTCCCGATCTATTTTGACATTTCGGGTGTAGACATCAGTACCGATTCGGTTCGGGCGGTATCAATTGATGGGTCTAATAGATATTCATTTGACATCAAATATGATGCCAACTCACAGAAATGGATTTTCCCTGTTATTCAGCATTATTTTGCAAAAGATAAGACATATCAGATCTTTTGTAATGACCAGCCATTATCATATTCGAAATTTCGATTTGTTGACTTCTCCTTAATCAAAGATAGCGATTATCAGGAAATTTCTTTTGATATATTTGGTGATGAATCAATAGAGAATCCATTAGTGACCGGCTTACAAA
The DNA here is from genome assembly GCA_029054245.1 of Lachnospiraceae bacterium. GTDB lineage: Bacteria > Bacillota > Clostridia > Lachnospirales > Lachnospiraceae > Suilimivivens. Next base: position 1,042 of record JAIDFQ010000060.1, read on the forward strand.
TCAACGATACAATTTACATGAATGTAAACGTTGAACTTCTCAAATTAAACATGAAGTCGGGAGAACCACCTGTTATAAGGAACTCGGAATATTTGGCAAATGACTATATCCTTTATGGAATTTCATCGCAGCCAAATATCTCTAAAAGTGATATTAAAGATTTCATACTTGTTCTTTTCGCCAATAATGTTATTGACGAAGTATCTGTTGGAAACAAATATGAAATTAACCATATCTTGGAATATTATTCCTCGCTTGGTTATCTCAATTATACTTATCGAGACGGTAAATACGTCATTGCTGTTAATAAACCAACAATTATTTGGCTGCCGCCCAATTTCAAGAAAACAATAGGGCACGTAACGTCGTATAAATGTACGGAACAATATTTTAAATTCCTTGTTACTGGAGCGCGAACACCCGGCTTTATTGAACATCTCATTAAGGTCTGCGCCTCTAATAATGTAAAGGTCGACATAACTCAACCGGAAAACCCACTTTTCCCACAACGGATTATTCTTTGGGCTCAAGATATTTCCAACATTGAAAGAGTCTCTTCACAAGCTAATCTTTACTTCCAAAAATGCATCTATACTAATGCGCTAATTAAACGCTTAGGTTCGGTTGATGATTATACCGACCAGGTTAGACAATATCCTTCCGAATTAGTATATGAAAGCATCTCCTTATTCAGGAAAATAGACTACAGTAAACTCGCTCGTCTCTTCAAAGAGAAGAACGGGTTTATTCCGAATAAGGATATTATCGTTACTGATGTAGAAAAAATTGATAGGTCTCATGATGTCATTAGTTACTTCTTCGGACTACCCAGCGAGGCTACTATACTTTGGGATGAAGGTATCCAGTATCCGATAAACAAGTATTGGTCACATCTTATTGGTGCCTCAATTTCAAATGCTTCAATTATAAGGTTTGACAGCGATTCGTGCACGCTTACTATGCCATCGCAAGTTAAATTGCCACTGTTATATAATCGTGCATTATCCCTTATTAATGCCGAGCCACAAGACTCAGATGGTGGCAATAATTCATATAGACTAATTGTCAACCCTCTGTTAGATAAGATTGATCCGAAAGAAATTTTATCCAAACTCAAACAATTATGAGTAAATTCCTGCTTAATCCTGTCCGGTCATTCGAGAAGATAAAGGACAACTACATTCTTTATACGAAAACTGCTTTCGGTACGCGATTCAAAGAAGACATCGCTGATTTCGAAAGTTTTGAATCGGAACGAGAACGACTATTAAGAACCGACCAGGTTCTTAGTAGAGAAGTTTGGATTGAACCATTACCTCCATATGCATACGTCAATAGGGGTAATGATTATATTCGTGTTTCATCGTTAACAACGGAAGACCTTCCCGGACTTAATAATAACGCTTTAAATTTATTCAAAGATTTCTTATTAAGAGGTCTTATGCAAGGGAACTTTCCCTTATATCATCACCAATTTCAGATGCTTCAACAAGCATCTTCAGGCATCGATTCAATCATCACATCCGGTACCGGTTCTGGTAAAACGGAGTCATTTCTGTTACCATTATTTGCCGATATAATTAATGAAGCGGAAGCCGAATGGACCCCCAAAAGCAATACCGAGCATTACAGAATTAATGACTGGTGGAATATATCACGTTTGCCTGAATCAAATTTTCTTTCATTTGACGAAAGAAATTTAGGGCATATAACTGATGAAGTCCTCCAGAGGCCAGTTAATGACGGACATATTCCGGCTTTACGTGGATTGATTATATATCCGATGAATGCGCTTGTCGAAGATCAGATGACTCGACTTCGCAAGGCTCTTGATAGCGATGAAATTCACGATTTCTTTGAAAACGGAAATCATTCGCTAAAGGGACATCGTATATTTTTTGGGCAATATAATAGCTCAACTCCTGTTTCGGGACTATTTGAAAGGTCAAATAACCCCGATGTTGAGAAAGGATTAAAAGCACGTCGGGATCGAATGAAACAGCGTTTGAAAGATGCTATGATAGATCTTGAAAAACAAACGCTACGGATACAGCAATGGGTTGACTCAGCCCCGACAGAAGAAGAAAAAAAGAACAGAGCCGACCTTCAATATACTTTTAAACGTGCCTTTGGCAAAAATGATACTGTCTCTGCTGAAATGCGGTCGCGTTTCGATATTCAGGAAACGCCTCCAGACATTTTGATAACTAACTACTCGATGTTGGCTATCATGCTTATGCGCACTGAGGAAGCAGCCATTTTTGATAAAACACGAGCTTGGTTAGAAGGTGAAACAGATAAAGAAAATCCTAAAAGGATTTTCCATCTTGTTATTGATGAATTACACCTTAATCGCGGAACCTCCGGAACGGAAATTGCTTACCTCCTTCGTCTTGTCCTAAGTCGTCTTGGGCTGACTCCGAACAGTAAGCAATTACGTATTCTTTCTTCGTCTGCGTCTTTGGATACTACAGGCGAGGAAGGCATCCAAAGTATAAAATTCCTAAAAGAATTTTTTGGTCGTGACTTCTCTAATAAAAATATTGTTGAAGGTCGTGGAGTTGATTTATCGGATGAAGATTCGAGCCATTCCAAGTTACCCGTTGAGCCATTTGTTCAGTTGGGTTCGCTTTACGCCGAAAAGCCTGAATTATTCGACAATTTAGATAATCCAGAAGTTTCTTCGGTCCTATCCAAAATGTCAGATAAACTGTCGGAACAATTTGGAATAATCGATGATTCAACCAATATCACAGAACGTTTCCTCAATATTCTAAACTCCCGAGAACTCGCGTTAGCAAAACGGCTCAACGACGTGTTTAACTGCGAGGAATATGGTTCCAATCGAGCTATTCCGTTCGCAGAAAATCCTGACGACAATAACATTCTTAATCAATACTTCCTCAATCTATTTGAAGATATTGATAGTGATGAATTAAAACGTATGGCCGGCGAGGGCCTAATCGTTGCCAGGGGTCTTTTTGATATATACAAAGGAAAACTCAAAAGACCCGTAAATATCCCTCGCCTTCGTTTCCATTTCTTCTACAAGAATGTTGGAGGACTTTGGGCGACAATCGATTCCTGCAACTGGTCTATTAATAGACCAGTCGGTCGACTGCACAATGAGCCAAAGCTTGTCGATGAACTGGATGACAAACGTGTGTTAGAATTGTTATATTGCGAAAATTGCGGCGCTGTTTTCTACGGTGGCAAACGCGCAGTAGACGATTACGGTACGACAAATTATATATTGCCAAATTCAAGCAACATTGAGACATTACCCGAACAATCAACACAGCCAATTGTTGACAGACGGTCTTATGAAGACTATGCTATTTTCTGGCCTGTTGATTCTTTGGATGAAACGTTTGGCCCCGAAGAATTTGACATAGATAGGCATCTTACTGACCTTGATGTCAATATGAAACATCGAATGTCCTTAAGCTCTGCTAATACTACTGCTCCATATGATTGCAGATGGGAACAATATCATATAAATAAATTCTCCGGAGAACTAAAAAGAGGTTATACATCTGATTTAGAGAACTATGTAAATGGATATTTATATGAAGTTGATGTAACTCCAATCCATCAACTTGCAAACTCTCCAGCACTTCCCACTCATTGCCCATGCTGTGGAGCAGACAGAGGTAAATCAAAATCCCGTCCTGCTGCTATTCGAGGTTTTAGGGCTGGTTTTGCTAAATCAACTCAAATATATGCTAAGGAGCTGTTTAACCAGATTCCTACCGTAAACACCCCCAAGCTTGTTACGTTTTCTGATAGTCGAGAAGATGCAGCCTCAATCGCCAATGGCATTGAGCGCGAGCAATTCCTTGATTTAATGAGAGAGCTTTTCCTGGAAGCGTGTGTCAATTCCAATTCTGAGGAAATTTCTGCTTGCCAAGCTGAAATCACATCAATCCAAAATAATATTGATACTTTGGAAGGAGTAGGCAATCCATCGTTGCAGGGTATGATAACCGACTTCCGTAAACAATTAGAGGCAAAGCAAAAGCTACTCAATACGCTCAAAACATATACTAAGTTCTCGGATGTAATCTCATCCACAAATGTATTCGACTCGCAATTATATTCCCGATTTTTTGAGCTTGGAGTAAACCCGGCTGGTTGTGATTGGGAAGTACAAAAAATCAAACAAATACCTTGGTTTGATATTCCAAAACATCGAACCAACAATGAAATTCTTTCTGAATTTAAAGAACGCTCATTACCTGCTATTAAAGCCCAAATTAGCAATCTTTTCTTCGGTAGATTGTATTACGGATTAGAGTCGTCTGGAATCGGTACTGTATGTGTACAGTTAACTGATGCTGATCTATGTAACATTATATCGTCACATGATCTCCCAATTTCTCCAAATGTTCTTCGAGAGATTGTTGATACAGTCACTCGATTATTGGGTGAGCGATTTAGATATACTCCGAATATATATGATCTCACTGGCGCAAATAATAATCGGCCTATGAGATTTACAGACCTGCCGAGAAAACATCCAGTACGACGTTATCTTGATAAATGTGCAAACCTACATCGAATACCTGTTGTAAATGCACGAAGAAAAGAAGATTGCCACAACCCTTTGGGCGAAGCCGTGGCGATTTGTCTCACCAATTCCGGTAATCCAAATTTCTTCATCAACTGCGATACACTGGTAATCCGTAGAGCACCCGAAGATGGTGTTATATATCAATGCCCTCACTGTAAGAAAAATCACTTGCATCTTTCGGGAGGAATTTGTTCAGGATGCTACCGACCCCTAAACAAACCTAATAAAATCGCATTAAAGAAAGTATGGGATTCTAATTACCTGCTTGTAAATCAAGTCGAAAACAGGAAGCCTTTACGTCTTCACTGCGAAGAATTGACCGGACAAACAGATAATCAAGCTGAACGTCAAAGACACTTCCGCGATTTCATCATAGCAGAAAACGTTCGGGACGAAGAACTCCTTAAACGAGTTAAAGGGATTGATATTCTAAGTGTTACAACGACTATGGAAGTCGGAGTAGATATAGGTGCATTACAAGCTGTAATGCTCGCCAATATGCCGCCACAACGTTTCAATTACCAGCAGCGTGTTGGACGAGGCGGTCGTCGCGGACAATCATATTCTATGATCTTAACATTATGTAGAGGTCGTAGCCACGATGAACATTTCTTCCACAATCCTCACCAAATAACAGGAGATAAACCGCCAACGCCGTTTCTTTCTATGGACGCATACGAAATCGCCCAGCGTCTATATGATAAAGAAATACTATATTATGCTTTCCGCTCTCTTTCAGAAAGGTTAGACGGTAGCACTCATGGTGAATTTGGCCCAAAGAGCAGTTGGTCATTGTATAGTCAACATATTTCTAAATGGTTGACTTCACATGACGAGGTACTATTCAGTATTGCGAATGTAATTACAGAGAATCCGGAATTTATTGGTCGTCTCGTCACTCACGCACGCACTGAGTTGGTTAAGATAATCGATGATGTCGTTGGCAAGCCTGAAATTACATCTGACGATTTGGCTGAATGTTTAGCCGAAGGTGGCATCCTGCCTATGTATGGCATGCCAACTCGTAATCGAGAGATGTATACCAAATTGACAGAGTACACCGCACAACGTCAACATGATTTATCATCTGTTTCACGTGATTTACAGATGGCTATTACTGCCTTCTCGCCAGGAAGTCAAATAACCAAAGATAAATCAGTATTTACTTCTATTGGATTCTCGCCGACATCACTCATTGTTGAAAACGGTGTACTTAAAACACGTGGAAACCAAGTCCGCACATTTACAATGGAAAGGGAACTTTTAAAATGTTCTCGGCCCGGCTGTCCATTCTTTAAGACGGTTGAACCAAATTCTGTCAACCAAGATGCTGAGTTAAACCCTGTTGAAGAAGATACCTGTGAATATTGCGGCAGCCCTATTGAACGCATTAAGCTCCGTACTCCCGCTGCGTTTATCACTGATTTAACACCCGGCGATAACCGTCAATCAGATTCTGATACATCTGTAAAACGCCGCGGAGTCGTATCGGAAAGCAATACAGCTGAGTCGCCAAGCTCATTGCAAGATAAGCGTTATGAAATCTCGATTGCAAAGAAAGATTTCACCTGGCGCATTTCTGACAATGACATAGAGGGTGGCTATTGTGATGCCACATACATACAGCCACAATGGGGCACAATTTACTCTCGCGTCCCATTATGGATAGCTAATCCTGTGCCGTCAAATCTTTCTCAAAGTATAGAGCCCCGCGCAGAAATTAAACATAACGGGAATGATTATGTCTCAAGATTCCAAAAGAAACGTGATGTAGATCTTGAGAATATTCGACTTGCTGCACAGAAAATCACTAACGTTTTCAAACTTAAGCCAGCATCAGGAATCGCTGGTATAGCTCTTAATCCATTCCAGTTCGATGAAATCAACGGGCGAAAAGTTCTTAGGTTCGATTCACAAGGAGTAAGAGCTGCATACTATTCTCTGGCCTTTATCCTCCAAAGGGCATTGGCCGCGAATCTTGATATTGACCCTGTTGAGATTGATGTTGTAGAGCCTCAAAAATCTGGAAACGTAGGACAAATCGTGCTGTCTGATGAACTGATGCATGGTAGTGGAT
>JAIDFQ010000061.1 GCA_029054245.1 Lachnospiraceae bacterium
TTCGTGCAAAATACGAATTCTTTCCTGTTTTGCTTCAAGATTGCGAACGAGCTTAGCGAGTTTCGCAATTACCTAAAATAACCTAATCACATCATTAGCTTTCTTGTCCAATATGGATATTTTATCCAAATCATTCGTAAATGTCGCATTAACAAATTCCGGATATTTTGCAGAAAGTCCCATTAGCGCCGACTTCATATCTTCATAGTCCAAGCCAAATATCCTAGAAGGGCTTACTCCTTTTCTTTCTATCCCCTCATCCATCAACCACGTCAGAGTAAATTCTTTAATATCCTCGTCTTTTTCTGTAAAAAGAAGCAAACTATATAGAATAACTCTATTGTCTGAAATATTACATTTATTTCTATTCAACGAATCAATTTGTCTTCCCTTTTCGTAAACAGCTCCCCAGTTCAGCGAAGTCCCCAATGGCAATTCACAAAATCTCTTGAATGCATTTATGATAGATGTAGCATCATTCTTTTTCACTCCATCATTTATCAACATATCACTTATGGTATTCCTCTGATAAAATGTATCTATATCCATATTGTTGATATACCAGTTAAATTGCGGATTATATGCAAAGTTTGCAGCTATTAAGCCCCATGATGTATTATTTTCCCACCCCAAATTGGAAATAACATCAAAAAATTCTGTCACTTTTGTGTTTTTGTCAATCAATCCTGTATCTCGCAAAAATCTTTTAAACATAGGTACTTGATTTGGACCCAAACTATTTAGTTCCCAATATGAATTCCCTAAATCAAAAAATTCTCTTACCCACTCGATTTTTGGTGCATGATTTGCAAATGAATTTATACTTGCATTGTTCATTTTCCCATTTCCTCCTAATGATGTTCTTAGTGAATGATACGCCAAACAACCATCATCAATTTCATGACATTGTCCGCAATGAATACAGTTCCTTATTTCGAGTCCATTCTTAAATGAAATACATCCTGTTCGACAATTTGTTTCGCATACTCTGCACTCCACACAATAAGCTGCTTTCTTAAATACTTGTTTAAACTTTTTTGCCTCTTTCGGAAATTTTTTCATAATGTAAACTGGCACTATTATTCGAAATCCACTATTAATTTTCTCATATTGATAATCAAACGGCATTTCTCCCAGAGTTTTTATCCATTTTAACCAGTCTGTTTTTGGATTCATAATTGTAAGGATTAATTTGTCTCCCTTAATAATTTCTTCATAATGCTTTTCATTGATTGTGAGATCTCTTCCATTCTTTCTTGCATTCCATCCTCCATTTGTCAAATATGTGACCTGTGCAACTTCATCGTCTTTATTTCTTCCATTCATTTCCTTTATCATATCTATGTATGTTTGAATTTCCTTCGGATATGATTTGCGTTGAATATAATCTCCTTTTCCTCCTCCCATTGGGCAAAACAAGCATCCTGCCCTGGAATTTCCCTTCTTATATGCCTTATTAATTGGAAGATTATACATATACAAATAGAGCCATACTTCTGCCGAAGTCCAATCTAAAATGGAGTTATGGCTATATTGACCTTTTTGTTTTTTCCCAAAATTCTCGTATTCGTATTCACTCCTAGAAGTACTTTCATGTTTTCTTACTCCTACAAAATCCAATCCGACATAATCGTTCTTACCAGTTATTTCTCTTAATTTCATTGTTTGCGGTGCACTTTTATGAACGCTACAACACCACCTTAAAACTCTTGCAGGCGGGCCGAACAAATGCCATGATTCATTTGGTTGAAAATGACTATAAGCTGTATAAAACGGCACATCCTCTTTAGCACACATTTTCTTTGCTTCCTTAACAATTTCATATGTATCTGGAAATTCCATTCCTGTATCACCAAATACAACAACAAAGCTCTTCTTGGGTAATGTTTTTTTGACTAAATCCAATAGGACTTCGCTATCTTTCCCTCCTGAAAAGGCAACATGAAAAATATCTAGCTTATACTTATATTTTTCATATATAGCCAATATCTTTTTTACCGTAGAACTTTCAATAATTTCCATCAATTCTCTGTTTTTTTCAATCATTAACGGAATATCAACAGAACGCAAATATGCCCCATTTGGTTCCGGCTCAATTATCTTACCATCAGTATCTTCAGCAAGTATAATTTCTGGTGCATCATATAAACTGCCGCCTTTAAGTTTTGCAACAACTCGTCCTCTGTAAATATATTGAGATGATTCTGCCCACATATATGGCACATCGGATTGTTTCACATAATTCCAATATTTATCAAACCCTAGTAAATCCAGTTCATCTGCGTATACTGGTCTGGGTTCTTTCGAAAAAACTGTAGGTGTTGTATTAAGAATAATTCCCCCAGTTTCCTCGTCATACGTGTAAGTGTACATTTCGTTGCTATCTCCCTTCGCGTAACTTTTTTGACAGTTCAATTAATTCATTTATGTACTTATAGGAGCGACGGGCAACAAATCCATTTTCATATAAATAATTCATAATAACTTTTTCCTCTAATTCTATTTGTCTTTTTGCTAGCACATTTGCAAGTAATGTATGATAATCGAATTTACAATCTCTACGTACTATTGCACCAGCATTTCTTGAATTTGATGTAATTGCCATATATTTAAAGATTCTGCTTTTCCTTCGGCAAAAACTCTCAAGCAAAAATAAATTCCAAGGATAGTTGCAGCGAGGAAAGAGTGCAAAAGATACAATCTCCTTCATTCCAGCAGCATCATCCGCTACTATCGTCTCAAGTGTCTTATCTACTTCTGACACATTATATTTCACTTTTTCATCTCTAACAAATGTGTTCATATCCACTCTGGTTAGAACCGAATATGCTATTTCGAGCGGCTCTGCCTGTCTTTGTGTTCCTGTTCTTAATTGCCATTGTTCCAATAATTCATCTAAAGATATTTCATCTTTAGAAAGGCAATATTCTTGTATCATTTTTGCAGCATCACTCTGTTGTCCTTTTAACATGACAATTCGGTTACATCTTTCATATTTATGAGATAATACTATTTCAAAAATCAAAGTCAAAATAGCTGCTTTTGATAATTCAAAGTTCTCTTCATACACAGACTGGGCAGGAATGTCTTCTAATGACACACCATTTATATCCTTGCTTTTTTCGTCTACATATCGTAGTATTGAATCTTTTTCGCTATCTGAAATGACAAATCGCGAATCCAATGTATATGTCTCCGCCGAATTCCAAACAAAACATACATTATTGGTAAGTGCATATTTGATTTTTTCTATTGGAACATATTCCATTTTTTCTTCTAATGAATAATAATCATGCAAAACATCAACTCCCCAGACATCTATAATATTTTCCTTAAGTAAAATATTTTCCGTACTATTTTCCCATGAAAAATAAGTTTTTTTACAAAAAACATCCGATGCATATTTTTTAATAAAATTCTTCAACATTGTCTTCGAAAAAATCCGAACTTTATAAAACCATTCTTCATTTTTTTCAAAGAGAGAGCTATAATATACTATCCTTGCACCATTCATTTTCAGCTCATATATCTCATTCAAAATTGAGTCTACTGTATCTTCTTCCAATATAAATCCCTTTTCCTCATGGATAAAACAATTCTGTTGTATTTTATCCATAATTTCCTCATCAGTCCAAGAACAATCCATCCCATAATCATCTGAGTAAAATCTCTTAAATCTCATGATCTCTATAGGGGAGTTTATTCTTATGCCAAATGCAAAATGAGATTTCAAAACTGCTATGAAATTATCATTTGCACCTATACTATCCATTACTTTTGCCTCCATCAAATATATCCGGCTTATCATTTTTCTCGAAGCTCATAATATCCCCAACATTACAATCTAAGTATTCACACAATCTCATAAGAACATCCGTTGATACCGCTTCTCCTCTGCTCATTTTTGCAAAGGTAGAAGAACTTATCTTTAATGCATGTTTCAAGTCTTTTCTTTGCAAATTTTTGTCAATCATAATTTTCCATAGACCGTTATATGAGATATTCAACATAGTGCTTCCTCTCCTTAATCAACTACTTGTTACCAACACCTCATACTTTAACACAAAATTCCAAATTCCGCCACTTAAAGTTTTAAATTTTAAACTTAACTTGCAATTAATTAAACTTAGAAAACTTTTGAAAAATCTATATTCTACTAAAATATTTTCAAGACTCGTACTCATGAAATTTTTTAATAACATTGGCCAGATACGCACTTTGTAATACAAGTGCCTCTGGTTAGGGGACTGCCCCTACAACCCACTGATATATGGTGAACCTAAAGTATGATAGAATTTTTTATTTTGATTGCACTTTTTGCAATCATTTTTATGGAATGATTGTGCTTTTTCAGTTCATTTTCCGAAAATGAACTCATTTTGTGCAGAAATGTCAGCTTCTTATGCATTTTATTTTAGACTATCTTGTATTTTCAGTTCTGGCATTGTCTTCTCAACTATCCGTATCTGGTTCTTCCCATGAAGGATGCTGTTAATCAGATTACTTCCGTATCACATTTTTGCCTTTTGGTCTTGCCATCCGAATCTCCTTTCTTTCGGGGAGAGGGCGTTCTATGGAACGCCGCAAGATACGCATTTCGTGGGCACGAAATGCTAAATCTTGTCGGGGAGTACCCCGAACCCCCTTATTTTTGCCATATTTTACTTATTGATATCAGTTCCGGCTCTTTTGATATATAAAACTGGAAAGATGAAATCAAAACCTTCAAAAATGAAATCGCCTAAAAACAGGCGGATATCAAACCGCCAGTTTTTGAAATCGTCTCAAAATGCCTGGATATCAATTCCCTGTTTTTTGAAATCGTCTAAAAATACCCGGATATCAATTTTCCAATTTTTGAAATCGCCTGAAAATGCCTGGATATCAAAATGCCGGCTTTTGAAATCGTCTCAAAACACCCGGACATCAAAACGCTGGTTTCTGAAATCATCCAAGGGTTTTCAGGTGGCGGTTCCACTTTTTTGGCTATCCGTCCGCATACTTTGCCGCCTGCATTGTATTGGGGAGAACATCCGCTGTCAAGTATTTTAGTCCTAGCCGAAAATTCTTGACAGCGGCTGCCCTCCCCAATGAGAGGGTTGACAAGGCAAAGTATACGGAGGTATCGGCTGTGCCGCACTTCCCCACACATCAGCTATCTGTCTCTCCCGGAATGGTAGGCTGCCCTTTCTGCCACTGCCATATGTTCCTGTGCCCCTACTTTATACAAATACTGGAAACCTTCCCTTTCCATGGCTGACAGGAAAGAAGGTATCTGGATGCTTCCATTGAGAAGGATATCCCTGTCCTGTAAAAGATTGGACAATCCTTTTTTATCTACCGCTTCAAGGAAATAAGATATTTTTATTGCAATCCCTGCCAGCTCCGGCTTATCGGCTTGCTCCGCTTTATCGTATGCATCCCTTGCCGCATCCCTGAAACGGATCAGTGTATTCCGGGAGCATGGGATCTCTTTCTTATTGGCAAGGATATCCAGCATCCCAAGCCAGTCTTTCTTCATAAAAACTGGTGCTTTCTTACCTGCTTCGTTAATATCCCTGATATAATCAATGCTCCCTTTTTGGGTCAGGGTAAAAACAGGGAGATTGAAGAAAGCCGCCTGCGCCGCCATCTGTTCCGTCACCTGCTGGTATCCTGCCTGTTTTATCTCCTGCCGGAAGGAATTAAGCCTTTCGCTGTCCGGTCTGCCCTTCTGGTAATTATGCTGATCCATCATCCGTAAGAATTGCAGTTCATTCCAATCCCCGCGGAATTGTTCCATGGATGCTGTTTCAAAAGTTTTCTCCCTCACTGCATGGACTTCCCTTACTGTTGCTGACAGTGAGCGTTCATTCTCTGCCTGGTAGGTGAATGGAAAGAAATCTCCCCTGCCGGAAAACATATCCTGCCGCATCCGCATCAGTGTATCTGCAAGGTAGGAATAGCAGATACAGTTGACCTTCTCCCCAAACGGTCCTCTGATATACTGCTCTGTGGAAAGGCAGGTGTTCTTGGTTTTCCCACTCCTGTAGCGGATGGTAAGGGATTTCCCCTTGACCTGCTTCTTTGCTATTTCTTTGGATAGCCTGCGGTTATCCAGAACCGCTATGTCTGCCTTTCCTGTCTTATCTTTTATATGTACAGAAAAGGAACCCCTCATATCTGAAAAGTATGGCAATGACCTTGCCATCAGGTTTTCCATGCTGTCCTTCAGATAAATTTCACGCTCGTTTAAGCAGCATGCCTTTTCCCCATCCATATGGATGAGATAGTTTCCGCTCTTTTGTAACAGGTCAAAATCTGCCGGGAGCTTTCCGCCATCTTCCATGATAAAATGCAGGAATTTGTGTATATCCACATCTTTGATCCTGTATTCCTTCAATGATTTCTCCCTTACAAATAAACTGCAAATACATTTCTATATTTTTTTACATTGCCAAAAAGCAGGATGCATAATGCACCCTGCTACATTCCCATGAAGCCATCCATAAATTCCAGGGCGGCTTCATTCAGTTCTTCGGTTTTTGGAGTTGCCTGTTCCTGTTGCCCTGTCTGCTGGGGCTGGGCTGCCGGATAGGGGTATGGTATCTGCAAAGGAACGCCGGGGATCGCTGCCACTTCCTTATGTATGATTTCTTCCAGCCTTTCCAATAGTTCCTCGTGGCTCATAGTAACTTTATCGTAATACCCCACCACTGCCTCTGAAATGATGCTGTTATAGCTCCGGTTCTTCCCTTCCCCGTTCCCCTTGCTAAGCTGCTGGATGATCTGCCACGCCCTCCGCTCCGGCTCATCATCCATATCAAACCGGCAGAACACCGGCTTGATGTTTTTGATTATCCCTCTCTTATCGCTCATCTGTTTTCCCCTCCCCTACTTCTGCCGGAGCTTCCTGATCCGGCGTTGGTGGGAGAGGTATTCATAGCCCTTTGCATTAGCGTTGATGTCCTCAATGAAACGCACCCTGTTCTTATCCAGCTTCCCAAAGTGCTTCATCAGCATGGCTCCGCCTCCAAGGAAATGGAGCTTCGCCAGTTCTTCATTGTAGCCATACTCCCGTAACTTCCGCATGATCTTTTCGGTATATTCCGTAGCGCATTCCCCGATTGCTTTCAGGTACTTTTCTCCAATCTCCGCTGTTCCGTCTTTCAGGACTTTTTTCACGATAAGGTCATCCACCACTGAATGCACCTTGTTTGTCAGTTCGCTCCGCATCTCAATCACACAGCAGTCTACGCCGAAACGCTCCGTATAGTAGCGGGTGGAATCGGGGATGCCGTCCACCACAAAGATAACGTTCATGGTCCCGTTCCCGATATCCGCCACGATATTGAATCCCTGATAATCCCTTAAATTCTCTGCAATGGCAGCAAACCCCTGTGCATAGATTTCCACGTCCTCAATCTTCACATGGTAGCGTGTGCCATTGCATTTAAAAACCACTTCCTTCTTCTGCATCAGGTACTTCCGGAATGCCCCTGCCTGCTCTTCCAGCCACTTGATGGGGAGCCCTGCCGCAAGGATGACAGACGCATTACAGATTCCCCTGCCCTGCAGTTCCTTCGCCAGTGCCGCAAGGGTAAGCACGTAATAATCTTCATCCCATACCTTGTCCATCTGGTACTCCTTATGGGTGGAGCCGATCTCGTAAAATTTTCCTTCAAACTCAACCACCATGCCGGATAATTCTGTGATGCTCCCCTTCTGGATTACCCCTGACTGGAAAATATGGTGCGCTATCTTAATGTTCCCATACCCATGGTCAATGCCGATCCTGTAAATCTGTTCCATACTCTTTTTCTCCTTTTTTTAGTTTTATGTAAACTATAAATTCTGTCCTAAACATTTTTCTTATGTGCCGTACAGATCGTGGTTAACCTCTGTCCGGTAATAGCTGTCCATTGTCGCCGGGGCGTTATACAGTGCCGCCAGCAGGTACGCCTTGATATTCCCTACCTTTGTGGTGTTCCTGTCAATACAGCCAAAGACATACTCCAAGTGGCTGGAATTGATCTTTAAGAACCGGCTCCTCACAACCTCCTTTGGGAAATCATCGCCTGCTATGCGGATATAGGGGCGTTTTGACAAGACTACTTCCAGCATCAGTTCCACCGTCTCATCCATCCGCTGTTCTCCATACCGTTCCGCTAAGATACCGTACTCAACATTTTCACGAATGATCTCCCTGTATGCTTCTGCCAGTTCCATCTGATCCATCCCATCCCGGCGGTCTGCCGCCTCCGGCTCTGCCGGATAGATAGATTGATGTGTATTTGATCTGTCTGTGTTTAATTGATCAGTATTTAATTGTGCGTGTTTTCCCTGTCCTGGTTTTGCCTGTATTGGTTTTACCTGTTCTGGATTTTCCCGTTTAGGTGAATCCTCTTCTTTATCCCCGCTTACCGGCTTTTCATGTATCATGTATTCGATATCCCCCAGCCGCCCATTTTCAAAGCGGATGCGTTTCCTTGTGAGATACCCATGCTGCTCTAATTCCTTTAACGTACTTCCAATGGAATCCACACCGTCCTTACAGATGCAGGCAAGCCCCTTTGTTGTATAATCCCAATCCTCCGGAAGCGAAAGCATGAGGGATAAAAGCCCCTTTGCCTTCAGCGATAGCTTCCCGTTGCGTAAATGGTGGTTGCACATGACAGTGAAATCTTTTGTCTTCTCTACCCTGAATACAGCCATATCAAAATCCCCCTTCCCTGACTACCGGCTGCGGTCTCTATCCTTACTATGGTCATAGTGCAGATAGCCTCCCGGCGCTACTTTTGCATGTTCCTCTATCCTGATCTCGCCCTGCCCCTGCCGGTCCTGAAATTTCTGATACCCTGCATCTGTCAGGAAAAGGCGCACCCGGTCTCCTTTATCGCCTGCAAAAGAATCGCCTGAAACCACTTCAAAGATGACCATGTGGCGCACTTCCGGGTCAAACCGTTCCAGTGCCATGATGTCATGCCCTTTTAGCTGTTCGGCGCCGGATCTCTGCCTTGCCTCTGCCATCATCTCACCGACAGTCCTTGCACCTTTGGGCAACCGGTAATTTCTCCGAATGTCATGTACGATCTCCATACACCCGCTATCCGGCAAGGAGTTCAGCTTTCCTATAAGGCTGTCTGCCGCTTTCCTCCTATCCGGGTCTTTTGCATACCTTGAAGCCATAGCCAGCTCATGCAGGACGGCGTACCACTCACTTCCTTCTGTCTGGTACAATACACGCTTTTCCATTTCGTTCAGTTTCAGTTCCATATATTTCCTTCCTTCAAATTTCCTCACAAAAAAAGAGCATCCACCCAGCACAAGATGAAATGCCCTTTAGCTTCTTTTTATTCAATTTGATACTCAAAGCAGTCTGCCGCTGTTATGCGCTTTCTGCTGGTGCAGTTTTACATTCCCATTTCTGAATGGTAATGTCCATATATTTTCTGTTTAAATTATCATGACAAGTCTATTTTCGCTGTTTTTCAAAATATGCAAATCATTAGTACGTTCCAATAAAAAATTCCAAAAATCCCAGTAAATTCAATACTTTTTAAGAGTTTTTTCTTTTAACACAAGAACATATATTATTAGATTTGTTTATTGATTTGGTAAATACTCATCCCAAAACCAATCACTTTGAATTATTGCATCATACATCGCAGCTTGCCAAGTATTCAAACGTATATGCTCTTTTTCCTCTATGCTTTCTTCTAAATGCTCAATAGCTAATTCTTTTCCCCCCTTTTCAACCAATCGTTTAAGCCTAAAGAAACATCCTTGAAATTCTTCACATGCCTGCAATTTATACAAATCATTCAAGTTAAACTTCTCAAAGTGGTTTTTTGCTCTTTCATATTTTATGTATTCCCATTCTTTTGGGAAATCTACATAAAACTCAAAGGTAACGGGATCTTCTTCTATTAATTTAGCCTTTATCCAAACTGCATCTGTAAAATCATCATAATATGGATGAATAGTTTCTTCATTGTAGCTATTAAAAGTTTCACTCAATTTATCATGATTACAATCGGAGCATGAAGGAACTAAATTAAATGGAGTTACAGCAAATACAGGAAATTTTGCTTTAGGCAAATAATGATCAAGTGTCTGAACTCCCCTTTGCCCACAGAATGGACATCTACCAAAGGGTGCTAAAAGCTTAATTGCATCATAATATGGTCTGCCCCTTTCCCCCTTGCGTGCAAATTTATTATCATACAGTTTAATCATATCATCCTTTGTTGCCCCACCTGCAATTTTCGTATTTAGAGTAAGTGTACTCAACCTTCCTTCTTCTGCTAGTTCATCATATCCTTTACTTTTTCTGCATATTTCCGCTTTACTGGCGGAAATACGCTCTTTAGGTGATCCGGTTCCATCACGCATATTCAATATACAATCTTCTATAATTTTATCTTGATCAAACTGAGGTTTCTCTAATTTAATCATCTTCATCTTCCTCATTTGTTTCTTTGTCGTACATATACGCTTTTAATATAGCACGTGCTTCTTTTCCCAGTTCATTTCCAAAGTATTTTAAAGCTCTGCTATATGAACTTTTTTCTTTTGCCGCCTGCTGTAACATTTTATGAAATCCAGAATTTTCAACCTCATATCCGAAAATCTCGCTTGTTAATTCTCCTAAATTTTCGCCAAATGTTTCTATTTGTGGACGTTCATTAATTAAATATTCTCCTGACCGCCTTAGTATCCATACACATTTTTTAGGCACTTCTTGTACAATAACAGGTGAATGTGTTGCAATGATGCCTACTCCGTTTCTATATATCAACAAATTAGACAATGCCCTAATAAATGCCGACACTAATGGCGGATGTAGATGTTCTTCTGGTTCATCCAACAGAACTAACGTTTTCTCTTCAACTAAATCTATTAGCTTTGCTATTGTAAGCAAAATAACTTTATGCCCCGAACTCAAATTAATAAATTGAGGTTCTATTTTTTGTCTATAACACTCTCTGTCAATTCTATTTCTATACTGAATAACACTTTCGTTTTCTTCTCTCGGACATTCGGAACGAATTTGCTTTTTCATCATTTCATCATTACCAAGCGAAGTCCACCTCTTTATTTTTAAATCCTGAAAAGTATTATCCGATTCCAAAACATCAATCATTTCATCCCACAATTTATGTTTTGCTCCTTTTACAATTTTATAAAAGCTGTCAAAGAAGTCTGATGCTAACTGAATTCGGCTCTTTACCGACTTTTTCCCAACAAGACCTACAAATGTATAAGGAACTGGATAGTCCTCTTCAAAATCTGTCTCATTTATTGACATATCAAATGCACTGAAAGAAACAAAAACAACATTAGCAAAATCATTTGTCCATTCTGTTTCAAAAATACCATATTGTTGCTCATGATCTGCTACCTCTAATGCCATTAGCATTTGTTTTAAAATAGTTGTTTTACCAACACCATTTTTTCCTATTAATACATGAATATTGGTTGGCGGTACTTTTTTACATTCAACACTAAAACTCAATACTATATTTTCATTAGTAATCGGACTTTTCTGAGGCAACGTATATGTAAAATCATAATCTGTTAATCTGGCACCCCCATTTGCTATACGATTAAACTGTCTCCTAACCATACTTATAGTAATATCTCTTAATAACGAAACTCGTGTTACATCGTACTCTCTTACTTCCTCAAATAGTTCCAAGTTAAATGCAATATCATTCATTGCCTTTAAATACTCTTCACGAAAAGAATATTTTTTTAACTTTTCATAATATTCTTCATTTTCACCCAATGAGAAAAAATCTTCTTCCAATTCTGTAAACTCTTCTGGCAATTCCGGTCGCCTTTCTTGCTGTTGTCTCCTTGCAATTTTAACCCCGCCAATACGTTGTTGCTTTCCATCTCTGAAATAAACAACTTGAAATAAAGTTTCATACGTAAACCAATCATCCCACTTATCATTTAATAAATATATGATTTTTCCTGATTCATTTATATCAATTTTATCTGCTACTCGGAAACGCATAAGAATAGTTTCTCCCCACGTTATTTTTATCAATATTATATCATGATTTATTAAGTAAAAATAGATGCCTAAAACTTTTCCAAAATAATATAAGAACTATCCAAACACACTTGAATAGTCCTTATCCTTCATTACGTAATTCCATTTTCTTTTACATACAAAGCAGTTTGCCGCTGTTATGCTGCTTTCTGTTGGTGTCTCAATGTTACATTTCCATCAATAAAAGGGTGAATCCCCTCGAATTCAATATGGAACCGTGCAAGCCTGGTAATGATATGCTCCGCACTATTTCTATAAGCCTCCAGCAACTGTTCCATCTTAGGCTGAATCAGATATGGCTGTACCGGTTCATGTTTCGCACCCATAATTCTGACAGGAACTTTTCTGTAAACCCCACGATCCTCCCGTTTATCCGCCAATACAAGATAATGAATCTGCTTGATGATACTCTCTGATAAAGGTACCTGCTCTTTTACCAAATCCCGCACAAAATCAAATGCCTCTTTATGCCCGACTGCCTCCATATGGTCTTTTAACGGCTTCCTGTCAATCGTCAGACCACGCAAAACCATATCCGTCTCACGCAGGGTCAGAGTATTTCCCTCAATTGCATTGGAATTATAGGTGTACTCAACAATAAACTCCTCTGTCAGACGTTCCAATTCTCCCTCTGTCAGCGGGCGTCTGGTATCCAGTTCTCTTTTCTTCCTTTCTATAGCCGTCAGTAAACTTTCTGTCGCTTTAAACCGTCCATCCTCTGGTTTTCTTGCATCTGCTGGAATCATCCAATTGCGTCCTTCATGGGTGACACCGGATACTTTTCCTTCTGCGCATAATATACGCACACGCCTGTCAGAAATCCCCCATTTCTCTGCAGCCTGTTTTACTGTCATATACATAAATAGCAGCCCTCGCTTTCCAAAACATTATATCCCCTTTTCGGAACAATATCAATCAAATAGGAACAATATTCATTGTTTTACGGAATAAAACAGATTCGAAAATACAATTTATGTTTTCCGAATCTTGATTCCTACTTTTTAATAGAGGATAGCCTATTTATCAGCTTCATTTTACTATTTGCTGTATCTTTTTTCAAATACTTACACCGTATGGATAGCACATGCCTGCAGAGCATATAATCCATTATTTCTTTTCTTCTATAAAATTATTAAAACTCCTGTAATAACGAAAGTCTCAAATTGTCTTCATGTATATATAAAAAGGTTATAACTACGAAGAACCAACAAATTTTTATCTGCTGGCTCTATGTACATTCATATTTCACTGTTACACTTACTTTTTTTAATTTACAATATCCTATATTTCTTCACTTTCTACAATATCTCTTGCAATTTTCATAATTGCTGTAGTAATCGAGGAAAAACCATCCCAACTGCTAACAACCGCTTTTCTTTCATGAGCATATCGTAAAAAAACAAATGCATCACTAATTTCTTCTAGCACGAATTCAAAATTATCTTTTTTATATTTCCCAAATGCAAATCCCTATGGATAATACCTGCATCATGAACATCTTTCATCCCTAAAAGCAATTCATTAATTAAATGCAAAAACATATCATCTGTCACAAAAGGATTGTTGTCAGCCAAAAAAGTTATCACTGACAGCTTTTCGATATATATGAGAAAGCAACAGGGACATAAAGAAACTAAATCATCCAGTCTGCTTCTTATGATTTGTTCTTGATTATCCTGCTCTTTAAATACTTTTCCAAACTATTTAATCCCCATACTTCCAAGCCACTCTTCTATCGCATCTCTGGAAGTTCCAGCTTCAAAACGCCGCCCATCCATCCACCTGGCCGAGTCAGAACAAAGTTCATGAAGATTCGTTGCACTGGAGCCAATCCCGCTGCTATGGGAGGTACAGAACGGAACGATTGTCTTACCGGAAAAATCATAGCTTTCCAAAAAGGTACTGATAATTCTGGGAGCCTGCCCATGCCATATGGGATAGCCGATCAGTATGGTATCATAGGAATCCATATTTTCCACACTGCCTGATATGGCAGGACGGGAACTAGGATCCTCCTGCTCTTTATCAGCACGGCCGCCCGTATAATATGCCAGATCTGCCTCTGTGTAAGGATCTTCTGCCACAATCTCATAGAGATCTGCCCCCAGAATCTCTGCTGCGTATTCCGCCAACGGCTGCGTTGTTCCGGTACATGAAAAATATGCAACCAAAGTTCTTGTTCCCATTTCTGCCTCCTGTAACACCGCAGATTGCTCCACTGTTTCCTGCGTAATATCCTGTACTTCTTCAGACTGGACAGCTGCCAAATCCTGCCTTTCTGATGCAGCAGAATTACTGCAGGCAACTAAGCTAAAAACCATTACAAAAGAAAGCAGCAAACTGACTACTCTTTTCATTATCCATTCCGCCTTTCTTCCAGAGCCTTAAGCAAATATGCCATATTCCGCCCCAGACTTCTCATAGTTTCCATACCTTCCTGATCCTCCGAAACCTCCCCCGGCATCCGTCCGTATGCCATGGGCCAGTAGGAAGAGCCAACGATAAACATATCCTGCAGCATGAAAAAATGGTTCATGGCATCCAAAGTGTTCAATGCCCCGCCACGGCGTCCCGCCGTCACCGCCGCACCTACTTTATGCCGAAGCAGATTTTCACTCCGGTTCATATCCGCCACAACCGATGCCCGCTCCAGAAACGCCTGCATATTTGCGGAAATATTGGCGGTATATACCGGCGAGCCCAAAAGGATTCCGTCCGCCTGTACCATCTTTTCATAGATTTCCTGAAACATATCCTTTTTATGGACACAGTTCTTTTTCCCGCCACAGGCCCAGCAGGCTTTACAGGGTTCTATAATCTTACCGGCGAGCTGTACCATCTCTGTTTCTATTCCCTCTTTATTCAGTTCCTCAAATACCGCACCTATAAGAAGCGCTGTGTTTCCATCCTTTCTCGCACTGCTGTTAATTGCTAAAACCTTCATATTCGTTTCCTCCATTTCTCTCTCATACAAATTATTTTTAGTACCAGTCATGTTTTTCGTTCCGATCCAGACCACCTATACGGTCCATTTCCTCTTCTGTCAGTTCAAAATCAAACAATTCTGTATTCTCCTTTATATGGTCAGGGTTGCCAGACCCCGGTATTACCACCACCCCTTTTTGCAGATTCCAGCGTAAGATAACCTGTGCGGAAGATTTTCCGTGAGCCTATGCAATTTCCGTTATCACCTCGTTGTTCAGAAGTTCTGCTGTATATCCTCTGCCGCCCAGGGGATACCATCCCTGCACCACAATGCCAAGACCATGAATATAGGGGATTACATCATTCTCTTGATAATAGGGATGAATCTCATTCTGAACCAGCGCCGGGGTAATATTTACCTGGGGCAGAAATTCCTCCAGTTCTTCCACATACCAGTTTGACAAACCAAGGGAACGGATTTTTCCGTCCTCCACTGCTTTTTCCATAGCAAGATAAGCATCTACATCGCCTGTGCCCGGATGGTGGAGCAGCATCATATCTATATATTCGATATCCAGCTTTGCAAGAGCTTCTTCAATGGCAGCTTCCGGGTTGGAAAACTGATTGGGGTACAGCTTTGTAATGACAAAGATTTCCTCCCTGGGAATGCCGGAATTTCTCACTGCCTCCCCTACACTTTCTTCATTGTGGTACATGTACGCGGTGTCAATCAGGCGGACACCGCTGTTTAAAGCCGCTGTAACCGAATCCACACATACCTCACCTGTCAGACTGTAAGTACCGAGTCCGTATATAGGCATTTCGTATCCACTATTAAGCATTACTCTCTTTGATTCAAAATCAAAAGAAATACTCTCTTCCACTGTTTCACTCCTTCCTGAGTCCATATGTCCATTGTCTTCTGTCATCTTCTGATTCTCTGATCGACCGCATCCAGATACAGCCAAAACAAAAGCACAAGACAGTGCCATGCAAATCCATTTTTTCATTTCAAACCTCCTTAGAAACTTTTTTTATAACCTTTGCAGGGACACCGCCCACCACAGTCAACTCCGCAACATCACATGTCACTACAGCACCAGCCGCTACCACAGCCCAGTCTCCAATTGTCACTCCGGGCAGAATGGTGGCATTGGAACCAATCCACACATGATTTCCGATTGTAATTGGTGCATAATGATTTTTACGATTTTTGTCAGGATGAAGATCATGGTTAATTGTTGCCAGCACTACATTGTGTCCGATCAGCACTCCATTCCCAATTGTAATTCCTCCTTGATCCTGAAAATGACAGCCGGAATTGATAAAAACATCTTTTCCGATGCTGATATTCTTTCCAAAGTCCGTATAAAACGGAGGAAACAGCCGGAAAGTATCATCAATTTTCTTTCCTGTCAGCCGCCCCATAATCTCTCGGATTTCCTCTGGAGTATGATATTGATTGTTTATTTCCATCTCAATCCGAATTGCTTCCTGACAAAGTGAATCAAAAAACATCTGCCAGTCTGGCCTGCATGCAGCATCTCCTTCTTCACCCTGAAACGCTTCTATTATGTCCTCTATAATCACACCAATCACTCCTTGTAAACTGCTGTTGTGTTTTTTGTTATTTCATTATAAATACTTTTAGATTAGATATCAAATACATATATAATATTGAAATCAATACCAAAAAAGTATTCAATTTGCACACAATGTTCCAATCTCCTTTACATTAAATTTTACTAAAATAGGCATATTGCGGCGTTTTCATTCAAAACCGATCACAATATGCCTATTTCTTATTGTCGCCATCTGACTTAAGTGCTGCTTTTCGATTCCCTAACTGCTTTTCTCACTTTTATTTTATAGAGCAGATAATCAAGGCAGTCTATCTGTTTCTGACCTTTATGGACAGAGCCAAGCAAAGCCTTCCTATGTCTTGTGAGTACCGGCACAATATCCGAAAACTGACCTTCCTTTACAAATGCCATACACAGTTCTGTCATCTGCTGGTCACAACCGGCATCAATCAAGTTTTGGTAAATGCTTCCGTATATATCTTTTGCCTCTGCCATCTTCCTTCCTCCTTCTGAATTTTATTATAAATCTCCATTAGCAAAATATCAAATTCATATATAATATCACGTTCCATACCTAAAAGATATTTAATTATGCATATAAAAACAATCCTGCTTAATAATTAGATGTCAGGAGAAATGGCATAACCATTAGCAGAAAATATGAAGCCAGACGGAACCATCTTACCGCATCTGGTATCTCCCTGCCCATTTTCTTTGAAAGCGCTCCTGTCACTACGACCAGAAGCAGGATGGGACTGACCATGCTGGAAAGACTGAATGCAACACCTGTCATCCCCGCCAAAGGAACCGACAGTGTGAAGCAGTAGCCAATCATCAGCAAAAGAGGGGCGCATGGCGTCATACCATAAGTCAGTCCAGCCATCAGCATCGGAATAAAACCCGACTTTCCTTTCCGTTCCCCACACCCTTTACAGCTACCGCAAGCTTTCTGCTTTTTTAACTCTAAAAACCATCGAATAACCATGACTGCACCAATCACGCTCATTGCAGTCTGTGAGAACAGCCGCAGATTAAAGGAACCGATATACCCACTCTCACTGATAAACTGCCTGGCTGTCAGTGCAGAGACCATACAAAGCAATGAGACACTGACCATCTTCCCAAAGAAAAAGCTCACAAAAGATAAAATCCCTTTTTTCACACCATTAGAATGGGACACCACATAGGTGGAGAGAAATGTGCTGATAATCGGGCTGCAGCAAGTCCCGCATCCAAGCCCGATGGAAACAGCAGTCGTAATAGCAGGAATCATCAATAATGTATTCATATTCCACCTCTCTTACTGGCAATCAAAGCTGCGCCCACTGCACCGTTAAACTGCGGATATTTTGCGACATATACATCCTTCATCATTTCTTCCTCAAAGGCTCTGTGAATGCCGGTATTTAACGCACCGCCTCCCGTCATCAGGATATCTCCTCCCTTTTCGGATTTCTTCATCATCTTAATGATCCGCTTCGCCATTGACAGATGCATCCCCGCCAGAATATCCCGTCTGTCAAATTTCCTCGCCACAAGAGAGATCACTTCCGACTGTGCAAACACCACGCAGGTGCTGTTGATGTCACACGGAGCAGTGCTTTCCAACGAAAGCGGCCCTACCTGGTCAATGGTCGTTTCCAAAATCTGTGCAATGACTTCCATAAACTTCCCCGTCCCTGCAGCACATTTGTCATTCATGGTAAAGTATTTCACATTATAATTTGCATCCAAATAAATGATCTTGCTGTCCTGCCCGCCAATATCCACCACCATGCCGGGACGGTATCCTTCCGGCGCCGTCACCCGCACACCATAAGCATGGGCGGTAATTTCTGAAATATCATCATCAGCCACCTCCAGAATCTTACGGCTGTAACCCGTAGCCATAATATAACCAATATCGCTGCGGGTGAGCCCATATTTTTTACACAAGGCAGCCACGATTTTTTTTGCAGTCGAATTATTATCAATACCCGTAGGCAACACTACCGTATTGATCACCTTCCCTTCTTTCATCAGGGCAGCCTTCAGATAAGTGGAACCACCATCCAATCCAAGATAATATTTGCCCATCGCTGTCACACCCTTTCCTATTTTTGCTTTGCATATTCTTTCAGCTTAATCAACTCAATAAACGCTTCCATGCGGATACGGAGCTGTTCCACATCTTCTTCGTTATAGTCGCTCTCCACACGGATAATCGGAATATCCAGTTTCCCAAGTTCATCCTCCATAATCTGGTATTCATAATCATAAACCAGACATCCCCGCAGCACATGGTAGACCACTCCCTGGATTTTGTGTTCTTTTATCATCTGCCTGATCCGGTAAACCCTCTGGCTGTTATCCACAAACACCGGGCAGGTACAGGGCTTTGTATATCGGGAAGCAAGCGCCCTCATCATCCCATCAAAGCCAGGATCAATGACCGATACGGGATCATACAGCCCCCGCTCTCCCATGCAGGTCTCATCTGCTGCAAGAATGCCTCCCATTTCCTCAATCAGAAGTGGAATCTTAATATTAGGAAATGCGATTGGGGAACCCGTTATAAGGATGCGGGGCTGATTTTTTCTCCCCACAAAACGCTCCTGCTCCATCCGCAGCCTCATTTCAAGATTCAGCTTATGCATCTGCCCTGCCCACATTTTTACCGGCATATAGGAATAAGCATTCATGATTGCCATCACCTGGGTTCCATGTAACAGCGCAGGGTCATGCTTGCGGTACCTTAGAAATTCTGACATTTCATACTGTGCTTCCCCGACCATGTTGATTCCCTCTGCCAAAGATTGCGCCGTAATCTCCCTTCCCGTTTCCTTTTCCAGAATTGGTATCAGACGGTACAATTCCCGCAGGAACACTTCCGTATCCGCATCCTCTTTTTTCAAGGGCGGAATATGGAGCGGCACCGTATTCTTTACCGAATCGATCACTCCCGCAAGTTTCTTTTTGCAGTCACAAGTCACAGGCGCCACAAGAAGGGAACAATGATCAAATGCCGGAAGCGCCCCTATCTGGCCAAAACCCATTACTGCTTTTACTAACGGGCAAGCATCACGGGGAATGTAATCATCCCCTATGGAATATGCGGTATAGCTGCCGGAACACAGGCGCACAGGCATGGCTCCTGCAGCATAGACCAACTCTGCGGGAACCATGACGCACAATGTCCCGATACATTTCCTATGCCCATCTTTTGGTATATCCATCAGTTTTACATAGGTATTTTCCAGCACATCAAAAAAAGGCTTTGCCGCATCCGGCATTTCGGATAGTGCCTTTGCGCGGCTTAAATAGGATGCCGCCACTCTTGTAGACTTTTTTATAAATAATTCACGCTGCCTCTTACCTGCCTGTATCTGTTCAGCCATAGCCTATTCCTCCTCTTTTTTATCTGCCCTTTTCCCTTTCCCGGAGAACTTCGACATAAATGTCTTTCGGGAAGATTTATAAATTGCTTTCCCGCAAAAAGTCATAGATAATGCATTGTCCTCCGGACATTTATGTATGCACTCGCCACACATCATGCAGTCAACCGTCTGCACGTTTTCTTTCTCTCTTTCTGTATAAATGCTTTTAATCCTCATAGGGCAGGCATGGTAGCAGGCTCCGCATTCCGTGCAGGAAGTACAATCCTTTTTCAATTGAAACAGGTTAAACCTTTTGAAAAGCCCCATGAGATACCCCATCGGACAGATAATGCACCAAAACCGCCTGATATAAAAACTGCCTACCAAGATTACCACGGCAAAAAAGCCGCCAAGATACAGATTCGTCCAATATCCACCCTGCGCAGTTGTAAAACCTTTCAATGGGCAGATGTCGCAGAAATCCCCGCCTGTAAAAGCAAACCCTAAAAATAAAACAATCCATACCCATTTAATTGGCTGCAGGAACCGGTTCATCCTGTCTGTAACAACAATCGGACGGATATGCAGTGCCTGCCGCAGCTTATCCATCAAATCCTGCAGCAATCCTGCCGGACATAAGAATCCGCAAAGAATACGCCCAAGGAATATAAAACATAAAAGTGTAGTTATGATAAACATGATCGCATATACCATGTTGCGTACAGGAAAATCTGTGCCGAACCGTCCAAATAAAGCAGGAAGATGTGATAAATAATAGCAGGGCACTTCTGCCACCTGATCCAGATTAAACGGGCAACTGAACACAGGAATTGAAATCTCATTCAATATCTGCCCCTGATGGATCAGTTTTCCGGCATATGTCCATAAGAACATCCCGGCAAACAGGCATAACCAGCGGACCAGTAAAAACTTTGATTCTGTTTTCCGCTGCAGCGTACCCGAATAAATACCCATCCGTTCCCTGGAATATACCGCATAAGCCGGATCATTCTTGTGCATCCGGTTCCGTATCAGATAAACTGCTGCAATTCCAATCACAGTCAGGATAAAAATAACCAGCAGAGGAATATGTGCCGCAAAAAAATGCGACGAAAAATATGGGTAATCTTCCAATGCATAATGCATACGGTACACAATATTTCCGTCCGGAGAATAGGAGGCGGTAAATCCTTCCCGTATATCCCTGTTCGTAAGCCCTTTAATCCACCCATGTTCATCTGTCCTATAAGCCTTCCGTTCCCCGTCATAGGAGGTCACAAGAATTTCCGCATCGGTCAGGATTTCGTTTTCATAATACACCATGATATATTTGCGCTCCGCAAAGACCAGCTCAAATGGAATCTCCTGTGTTAAAAACCTCTGTGGAGCAGGATGAAAGGCATTAAGCCCCAAATCAGCACGGGCATAGTCATGAACTTCTTCCAGCGTCCCGTCTCCATCAATATCCTGATCCTTAGCAGGGAGTGCGGCAATGAAATGCCCTAGGGAATCCTGCCTGATTGGTGTTTCACTTCCCTTAGCGACAGAAACCTCTCCCGTCTGTGTAAGGCTATAAACCGTCAAGCTCTCTAATTTGGTTCCTCCATCCAGACCATATTGGAGCATCCGGCCCAAAGAGCCATAAGCAAACCACACTGATGTATCTGCCGACTGTGGTTTTTCACCTTCCATCAAGGAATAGCTGTAATCCGTAACATTCATATGAAAATCATACAACACAAAATCTTTTGCAAAAAAGGCAGACACCAATAAGAACACGCACACGGCACACACGACTGCCGTACCAATTTTTCTTCCTTTCATATTGCAGCAGCCCCCTTTCCATACTTTCTCTGATCCAGAACTTCCGAAAATGCCTCCAGCCGGATGCGGAGCTGTTCCACATCCTGATAATTGTAATCCGTTTCCAACCGGAACACAGGAATATCCATCCTTTCAAATAGTTTTTCAAAACGTCCCAATTCAAAATCATACTCAATCTGGCCTTTCAGAACATGGTAAACAATCCCATCTATTCCTTTTTCCGAAATTAGTTTTACAATCTGTTCATATAATGAATCATTTTTGACATATGCCGGAGAAGCGTCACTTGTAAAAAAAGCAGCTATGGAATCTGTTTTTTTCGTCTTTGCCATGCAGCCACCATATTGAAGGGAAAGCGCAGTATAATCCACCTGCAGACAGACCTCAGCCCCGGTTTCCTCGATCAGAAACGGCACCTTAAAATTAGGGAAATAAACAGGTGAGCCAAGCAGCAGGACTTTACTTTTACCACTTTTACCAGCAGCCTTCTCCTTTCGGAGCCTTGCTGTCAGACATTCTAATTGATGACTCCATTCAGAAAGATTTTCGGCGCAGTAATAACTGCCTAAAATAAACATCCTGCTGGTTCCGTTTATAACGCCTTCGGATATTTCAAGAAAATCCCGGATATCAGCCTTTGCCCGCCTAATCTGTTCCTGAGACTTTTGCAGGGCGCGTTTCGTCAGTGGCTTTGTCAAATGATATGCAACCGCAGACCTGCAGGCTTCATACTGCCGGTTCCACTCTTCTATTGAATCTGCATTTTTAACTGGTGGGAAATGAACCGTATGTACTTTAAATCCCTCTGATTTTAGAATATATGCCAGTTTTCTCGCACTATCGTTTACCAAAGGCACTAAAATCAATGTCCTTTCTGTAAAGCATGATTTCAAATAACCAAGGCTTGATCTGCTGACTGGATCAGTATCCCGCGGCACAGCATCATCTGCCCACATGGAGCTAACCCTGCTGCCGCCCAAAATCCAGTATGGTCTTTTTCCTGATGCAAGAACTAATTCCTCCGGAATGCCAGAACCAATCACGGCAATATCCGGTCCGCCTTTTTTTAAATCTGCTAAATAGTAATCACTGACACATTTCACGAAAAAAACAAATTCCTTATAAGCAGGCATTCCTTTTACAAGTTTCTGCAATGTATCTATCATCTCTTTTTGATATGGACCCGATTTTATTCCGTTGATAATTTCAGACATATTGAATCACCTCCACAGGAATCATTTTAAATCTGCCTTTCACGAATATCAAATACATATACAGAATGTGTTCGCATACTTGAAAGGTATAGATTCTTCTGTTATATTAAAAAGGACTCATAAAGATAAGGAGGATTTTCATTTGGATATTCGAGTATTACAATATTTTCTTGCAGTAGCAAGGGAAGAAAGCATAACAAAAGCGGCAGAAGCGCTCCGCATGACTCAGCCGCCGCTTTCAAGGCAATTAAAGGATTTAGAGGATGAATTGGGAAAACAGCTGCTTATCCGGGGGAGTAAAAAAGTCACGCTGACGGAAGATGGTATGCTGCTGCGCAAACGAGCGGAAGAATTAGTTGATTTAATGGAAAAGACAAAAGCGGAACTGACTTCTTCCAATGAAAACATCAACGGGGAAATCCATATTGGCTGCGGGGAAACAGAAGCAATTTCTTTTCTTGCACAGGCAGCCCAGAATTTACAGAAAAAACATCCGCTGATCCATTACCATATTTACAGCGGTGACGCAGAACGTGTCATGGAAAAGCTGGATAAAGGCCTGATTGATTTTGGGCTTTTGGTAGGCCCGACAGATATAAGCAAATACGATTACATCCGGCTTCCTATGAAAGACCTATGGGGTGTGCTTATGCGAAAAGACAGCTCGTTGGCTGAAAAGGAGGTAATTTCGGCAGAAGATTTATGGGATAAACCGCTGATCATCTCACATCAGACTTCCATCAATAGCGAGATGTTCTCATGGCTGAAAACAGATCTTTCAAAATTAAATATTGTCGCCACTTATGATCTGGTCTATAATGCGGCTCAATTTGTAAAAAAAGGATTTGGATATGTGATTGCATTAGATAAACTCATCAATACAACAGGTAACAGCAACCTATGTTTTAGACCGCTTTCCCCCACTCTGGAAGCAGAACTTTGCATCGTATGGAAAAAATACCAGGTTCTTTCAAGAGCTTCCAATACTTTTCTCCAACAACTACAACAAGAAATGGAAAATCTGTAACCAATTTATACATTTTTCTTCATTTTGACTTTGCCTTGAGGGGGTTCAGTTGTGGGTGGGTGCTGTCGGGTGGCTCTATGTTATGTGTTGCTGTCTTTGCTCATAAATCTGCTCCTTTACATAAAAATAGAGCGTATAGACAAACTGAAAGTTGCCTATTGTCAAATGGCATTGATTTGAGATTGTATATCATTTATGAAGCGGCAGACATGAAAGCCGTCACAAACGGCATGATGTACTTGAACAGCTAATGGCAAATAAAAACATCTATTGTATTCAACAAATTTTCCGATTGTGAAAATAGGGACTAAATATTTATAGTTTGGCGTATTTAGATTAAAAGCGTCAAATGTTGTCCACGGGATCATAGAAACTGTGAAGCTGTTTTCGGGTATATTAGGTTTTCCTATAAACTGCTTAACATTTCCATAGCGTTCAATGTCTTTTTTGTAACGATTACAAAATGTTTCATAGTCATCTGAATAACTTGTCCAAATATTGGAGAATGTTTCTGTTTCTTTATGAAAAACCGTATAGCACGGTTCCATAGTGGCATACAGAACTAACTCATCACGACTATTCAAAGCCATTCGGAACTGCTCGTGTCGATTTACAACCGTTGTCAAAAGATACAACATTGTCGGATATAATTTTAATCCTTTTTGTCTAAGGTTTGTAATGTCAAGTTTTGCCGTCATACTATATGTGCAGGGAACGGAAGAAAGGTAATGTTCAAAATATTCTTTCCGTTCCCATGTATCTTGATTAATAATCGTATAGTCCATAATAATATCGCTCCTATGAATACTGACTTGTTGATTTGCGCCTACCTTGATTTGCGCTCTGTGTCTTTTTTGTCACCACTTTCCCAAAGATACAGAGTTTTCTTTTTTATAGCAGTAATTTTCTCGTCTTCCACCTTCCGCTCAGGAAATATACAAAGCATAAAATTCCTGGCAGAATCCGTGAGCAACCAATACCCAGAAAGTATCCGGTATATTCCATGCTAAAGACACTTACAAAAATCAGGCTCAAACCAATTTTACAAATTACGCCGTCCAAAATGCCGATGGCAAATCCCAACTCCACAAAGCCGCTGCAATTGTAGCGCAAACCATTGTCATGCACAAGGTAGGCCAAGTAACCCTGGCTGCCCGATCTGTCTTTTTTGCTCCTAGGTTCTGCCCGATCATTCCCACAATGCCTGTCATGCCTTGTAGATTGCCCATTGCACCTTACAAGGCACGACAAAGAAAGTTCGCCTTTGTTGCAAAGCATACTCAACAACTTCCGATTCCTTTATAACAAATCTTTGGTTTCCGCATGCAAAATGGACAACACAGCAAACGCAAACGATGCAATTGTCAAGATTACAGGAAATACCAGATTACCGGCTAATGAAAAATCCCCGATATTTGCCTGTGTGAGAAAAATCAGGATAAAAGAAACAACAATGGTTGCCTTGGATGACTTCATTGTCATTCCAACAAACAATGCGATGAAACTCATGCTTACGATTACCATCGACTTTATCAGAAGCTGGATGTAAAAAGACAGGCTTCCCATATGAAAATCTATGACAAAGGATGACTCCATACTTTGGGATCCTATATAAACAAAGCCATAAATAAAAAGCTTCGTCACCATCAACGCAGTCAGATTGAAAAGCCACACTGCTATCATTTGGGAGGCTAAAATCTTTTGCCTTTTAATGGGATAGGAAAACATCAGATTCATTGTCTTATTCTTATATGCACTTACGATAAAAGAAGAGAGCATGACGCTTGTAAAAATCAAAAAAGACATACTTGTAAATAACTCAATGGGCGCTGAAATCACGTTCATTCCCTCCGCCGCATCCAATGTACCGTCCGGGTCTTCTGCAATCCCCAAAAAAGCCAGCGCAAATATAAACAGGCACAGAACTGCTGCTAGAATCAGCGCATTGCGGATATATTTTCCAATATTATTTTTCTTCCATTCAAGTTTGATCAACTTTAACATAATCCTACGCCTCCCTCGTCAGCTTCAGGAAATAATCCTCAAGGCTTTCTGATTTCTTACCAATAGAGCTGATCCCCACCTGGTTCATAGCTAATGCCTTTGCAATCTCATTTGTGTCAACCTGGGCATCATAAATACGGATGCCAACTCCATCTATCACCTTAAATTGATCCAGTCCCATTTTATCCGCCAGAACATACGCTGCCTTTTTGGAATCACTGACTGCAAGTTCTATATAGGCGGTGTTCCGCTCGGAAATCTCTTTCATGGAAATTTCATTCATCATCTTTCCATGGTGAATGATGCCAATGGTATCTGCAATGCTTTCCACCTCGGAAAGCATATGGCTGGATAGAATGATCGTAATTCCATATTCGGCACGCAGCATCTTAAACAAATCCCTAAGCTGCTTCATTCCGACTGGATCAAGTCCATTGGTGGGCTCATCAAGCACCAAAAGTTCCGGCTTACAGAGAATCGCCCGGGCAATTCCCAGACGCTGCTTCATTCCCAATGAGTAGCTTTTTACCGGCTTTTCCGCTGCTTCTGACAATCCCAGCATATCCATTGTATTCTCTACACTGCCGGGCATATAATATCCCATATACTCTGTATGAAGCTTCAGATTATCTTTCCCGCTCATATGGTCGTAAAAGCTGGGGAATTCAATCATACTTCCCATCCTCTTTAGTACCTCATAAGAGGTCGGCGTAAGTTTTTCTCCAAACAGCATTACCTCCCCTTCCGTCGGCTTCCAAAGGTTTGTAATCATTTTCATCACTGTCGTTTTTCCGGCCCCATTGGGTCCTAAAAATCCATAAATTTCCCCCTTTTTCACATGAATACTTACGTTTTTAACCAAATCCCTTCCATCAATGGTTTTTGTTAATTGGTTCGTCTGTAAAATATCTGGCATATCCACTGCCTCCTTTCAAAAACCATTATAGTGGTCTCGTTTTTCAAAACTCTTGCATAATTCTTACAAATTCCTTTCGCGACGAATTTAATATAATATTTTTTTCAATTTTACTGTAAACACCGTCTTTATATGGGGCTCACTTTCCAGCAGGATATCGCCTCCCATCTGTCTCGCAAGATTCCTGGCAATGGTCAGCCCTAATCCATTTCCCTGTATCTGCCGGTTTCTGGAATCATCCATTGTATAGAGCCTTTCAAACACACTTGCCGCAAACTCCTTTTCAATCCCCTTGCCTTTATCCACGATATCTATATAAATGAAGCCCTTTTCTTCCCACAGAAATAATCCTATATAGTTTCCGTCACTGCCATAGCGTATCGCATTGGACAACAGATTATTTAAAATTCTGTCTATCGACTCCTTATCTCCCTGCACAAAAAAGTCCTGCTCCGGAATGGATATATCCACAGTAAATTCCTTTTGGAGCAGTAATTGGTAAAAATCAAGTATTCTTTCCCTACACAATTCATTGATATTGATTTTTGTTATTTCAATATTGACATCTCCGGCTTCCAGCTTTGCAAGAGTAAAAAACTGGTTTATCAATTCCATAACCTGTTTTGCTTTTGCTTCCACCTTTTGCAGGGTTTCATCCTCTTCATTTCCCATGCGCATAATCTCAAGATATCCTAAAATAACGGTCAACGGCGTTTTGATATCATGGGAGATATTGGCAAGCATCTTTTTAGAAACGTTCTCCTGCTTCCTGTAATCTGCTTTTATTTTTTGCCTGTCTAAAAGCATACGGTTGATCTGTCCGCTCAAATCCATCAGAATCTTATTATCCGTAAAAACCATAACTTTTTCATCGTTGTCTTTTTCTAAAATATCCCGCAGTTTTTCGCTGATTCTTTTCAATTTCGTCTGTATTCCTTTGTTAAAAATAAACTGCTGATAAAATACAACTGCAAGCAGCAGGATTATCATGCAGACCAGAAAAAATATAATCGAACGATCGCTCATTTAAGCCTCCCCTAGCTTATAGCCAATCCCCCATACCGTAACAATGTACTTTGGATTGCGGGGATTATCCTCTATTTTATTCCGTAGTCTGCTGATATGGACATTGACTGCATTTTCATCCCCAACATAAATATCTTTCCACACGGAAGAATAAATCTGTTCCTTCGTATAGACCCTTTGAGGGTTTTTCATAAGCATCTTTAATATTTCAAACTCTTTTGCTGTCAGTTCTATTTTCTCTCCCTTTTTCAGCACAGTATAATCATTCGTGTTGATTACAAGCGTTCCCCTTGTTATATTGTGTTCCTCACTAGCTGCCCCTGCCGCATACTGTGTGCTCCTTCTGATATTTGCTTTCATTCTTGCCAGTACCTCTGTCACTGAAAAGGGCTTTGTAACATAATCATCTGCACCAAGACCTAAGCCCAACGACTTGTCGGAATCTGTATCTTTTGCAGAAATTATAATGATCGGCACCATGCTTTTTTCCCTTATAATGTTCATTACCTTCATCCCGTCTATTTTGGGAATCATAAGGTCGAGCAGTACCAGACTGTATTCATCTTCAAAAAACTTCTTGCAGGCGCTTTCCCCATCATAGGCGGTTACTACCTCAAAACCTTCCGTTCCAAGAAACCTTTTCAGCATATCGCTGATCTCTATATCATCCTCAATTAGTAATATCTTCATATTTCCCCCATGCATTAAATGCACCAATCGTTCAACTATATCCCAGCCGAAAAAACAATGTTTAACATCAACCCAACAAATTATCTGTCTCTATCCTATTTTGTCAGTCTTTACCGATTATAGCAGAAAGGATCTGACCAATCAACAAAAATACATTAGAAGAAGGCAGTACCATCTATGTCCAATATAAAATCCAATGTGGACAATCGCTTTTACCTCTGCACAAGTTTTGTCCTGTCATCAAACATTATATTTCTTTCGGTATTCTTTTGGTGTTACTCCGTAAAAACGACGGAAAGTCTGTGTAAAATGCGATGGATCATTATAGCCAACGTATACGGCAATATCACTAATGTCCATCTGACTGCATTCCAGAAAACATTTTGCCTTTTTCATACGAAAACTAATGAGATATTTCATAAATGTCTGCCCTGTATAGGATTTAAACTTTCTACTTAAATAACTGCTACTGACAAAATATTTCCGCTTCGCAAGTTCATCAAGAGAAATATCATAAGAATAGTTCCGTTCCAAATAGTCCAACAGATCTTCAATCATCGAACTATCCTCTCTCTCCGTATTTTTTTGACACACCTCTTTTAACAACATGCTTACGTACTGCCTGATATCGTTCAAATCATAAAACCGATACAAATCCATTTTAAAATCAAACAACAAATATTCTGCCGATATTTTCTGGTTGCACTGCCCCTCTTTTAGACAAAGTACTTTGTTCAATACAAAAAATATTTGCATGAGCGCTACAAAAAAGCTATAGATACTTATATCTCCTTTACCAGCTTTCAAAAAAATCTCCTGTATCACACTATCTGCTTCTTCTTCGCACCCTCTTTGTGCGGCATTGTAAAGCCTTAGTTCCTGTTCCCCTGTGACCACCTCACGGAAATCCTCATTCTGACTGTAGAAAAAGACCGAACCCTGTTTCAAAATCCGTTCATTCATGCTGTAGACACATTCTCTGTATGACTGTTCCAATTCTTTTTCCCCACTGTGCCAACAGCTAAAACTAATCCAAATTTTTTCTGCCTGTTGATATGCCATGTCCACCCCTGTGCTTCTTCCAAAATACTTGGATAAATCAAATCTCTCCTCTGAAAATACAAGAAAAATACATTCTTTCTTCTCCTTAAAGAAAAATCCCCTTATCTGTTCAAATTTCCCATTTCTATTAAGCCATTCTTCCATAAATGTCTTATGGCAGATTTTTTCTTTTCCATTCACCAAAACCATACAGTAATGTTTTTTCTCCTGTTCCCTGTTCCATCCGAACATCTGTCTGCAAAGTTTAGTATTCTGAACAATATAGGAAAAATCCAATAGTTCCCACATTTCCTGTCCCTTTCTTTTTGAATGTTCCCGCATTACATTTTCAATACTTGCCCGTAACTCATTTTCATTGACAGGTTTCATCAGATATTCTTTTACCCCATAGCGAATTGCAGATCTGGCATACTCAAAATCTGCATATCCCGTTTCAATCATAAGTTCCGTATCCAGTTCATGTATCCGAACATACTCTGCCAACTGCAGTCCATCCATCCCAGGCATCTTGATATCCGTAATGATCAAATCTGCCGGACATATTTCAAGTAACTCCACTACATCCTGTCCGTTTTCACAGTCACCGCATATTTCAATAGGGAGTTCCATCTCTTCCAACATCTTAATCAATGCTTTTCTTGCAAAATATTCATCATCTGCCACAATTACTTTCATCATCTACTCTTCCCCTTTCAACACCGGAAGTATAATTCTTATTTTTGTGCCATATCCCTCTTTACTTTCCAATAAAATGCCATACGATGAACCATAATAGTTCCGTATACGCATCTGAACATTTCTAATTCCAATCCCTCCCTTGTCTTTCTCCTGGATAGTCTCCATTTCCTCATTTAACATATTTTGAAGCATTTTCAGTTTTTCTTTTGCGATCCCCACTCCATTATCCTCAATAACAATCTCTGCTTTTTCCTCATCAGTCCGATTTGCTCTTATAACAATCCGCCCCTTTCTGCGTTTCTCTCCAATCCCATGATCAATCGCATTTTCTACCAAAGGCTGCAACAGGAATTTTAAAATCCGACATTTTTCCAGCTCTGGTTCAATCTCATATGATACCTCAAATTTTTCCGGAAAACGTATCCTCTGTATTCGGATATAGTTTTGCAGATTGTCCAGTTCATCCTGCAGTGATACCACCTGTCCCCCCTTTACATTGTAGAAAAAGATTCTGGACAGACTTTCTGAAATATCAGATATATATGGAATCTCATGCAGTCTTGCTATCGAACTCATTATATTTAAAGTATTATAAAGAAAATGAGGATTAATCTGATACTGTAGCATTTGAAGCTCCGTCTTTTTTTGAATCAATTCATTCTCATATTCCCGAATAATATTTTCATGAATTCGTTTAATCATTGCATTATATCCAAACGCAATCTCCTGCACTTCTCTCGGGTATTCTTCCCGACACTCCATATAATTTAATTCTTTTCTCTCTTTTGTCGCCGCTTGGCTCATGACAAGCGACATCGTTTTAATCGGAGCACTGATCCGTTTCATCAAAAGTGTTCCAACATAAATCTGCCCACACAATAACAAAATCACCCAAAACGCAAGTAGATTAATCCTACGCATTTCTCCTGAAATAAAGGAACTTCGTTTAACGCACTGAATCAGACACCAATCCAGTGCTTCCAAATATTTCACATGCACTGCATAAGTCTCACCATTGATTTTCAGTCTCCCTGCCCCACCTCCCGTCTTTGCAAACTCCATAATTTTTTCCTGTTCCTGCGCCCCAATTGCCGCACCAAACTCCTGATCAGACGCATAAATCACTCCATTTCCATTTAGGATATATTTTGACCAGCCATCCTGATTCTCCAACGCATCAAAACGTTCCCGCATTGCTCCGAAATTCATATCTATATACACTGTCCCCAGGCTTTCTCCACGTGCGACCTCATAAAGCGGATACTGAAATGTCAACAGGGAATATGGTACAAGATTGATTGTCCCTTCGTAAACATCTGTAACAAACATCCTGCTTTTACTGTTCTCATCTCCATAAAGAAGATGTTCCCTTGCAAGTGTCACGCTAGTCTCAGAGTCCTCCACATAATTCCCGTAAATATCTCCCGAAGATGTCACCACCGTAATACGCAGCACATCGGAATTGGTCGTACATAAAACATTCAGAAGCCGGCTCATATATTGTTCGTCTGCAATTTTAAAATCCTGTCTCTGATTTTTTCCCTCTGTTACAATCCGCTCCACTTCATCATCCGCCAAATGTAAAAAGCGCATTTTATCAATAGCTGCCATCATAAAATCCAAGTCTGTTGCCCACTGCTCATCCTGTCGTTCGATATATATCTGATTGCTCCGCTCTGTTTCCCGTATATTTAGCATCAAGCAAACCAAAATAATAGCAACGGAAACAAACAGACAGCCCAACAAGCTGACCGTAAGCTGCATTTGAAATGACATTTTCCCCATTTTATTCATCTTGACTACTCCCATTTCATATCATCCAGAATTTCATCTTTCCGCATTCGAATTGCTTCATCAAGTTCTTCCAGAAATTCCCTGACATCATACGTTTCATCCTGTCCAAGAATCAACCTTAACAGCCCCCGGTCTCTCACATCATTGACCTGCCCCGGTACTGTTACCATTTCTAGCACAAACTCATTTTTTTTAAGCTTATCCACAAATCTTTGTGCAAAAGAAAGATCACCGTTTCCGCCTTTGATACAGGAATACGCCCCTGTACTCTCCGTATAGTACTTCATTACATCTTCCGACAAAAGATATTCCAGGAACTCCAGCACCGCTTCCGGATGTGCACATGTTGCAGATATTGCAATGCTTGAATCCAATTTCACAAATACATCTGAATCATCTTCTCCATCCGTTGGGAAAGGAATAAACGCCATGTCTATGTCCGGATTTTGTTTTTTAATTGCAGAGTAAGCCCAATTTCCCTGAAGAAACATATAAGCTTTTTCTTGTGCAAATACGCTGATTGCTTCGTCATAACCGGTTTCCCATGACTTTTCCTGACCAAACTCCCGCAGTTTCAGATATTTTTCAAGTGAACTTGACATGCCAATATTTTCCTGAAGTGGTCTTGTACCTTCTGCCGCCATACAATACGCGTCTCTTCTGCTCCCCCATTCGACCGTATATACAGCATCCCATCCCTGGTGAAATGTCCAATCATCCTTATCCGCAAATACCATCGCCTGCTCACCGTCCGCTTTGATTTCTTCCAACAAATTATGCAACTCATCATAACTCTCTGGCACCCCCCAGCCTCTACGTTCTAGTAAATCACAATTCAAAAACAGACCACGGAAATTCACAGACAGCGGAAGAATATAAACTTTTTCATCCATCATCAGATATTCCTCATATCCCTCCATTATTCGATCTAAGAATCCAGTGTCATCAAGCGGCATAAGGTATCCTCCCAGTGCATATTGTCTGATGCTTTCATCAGAAGAGCCAATCATTTCAACAATATCAGGAAATTCTTCATTAAGAGCACGCATCTTCAATTCAGTATCCGGATTTGGCACGATGACAGTCCTTACCACAATCTCATCTTGAGACTGATTAAATTTATCTACAATGGTTTCAAAAATATGTGTCGTCTCCCGTTTTCTTAGAAAGAAAGATAATTCAATCGGTTCCTGGCTGTAGTTTTTTTTGCAGCTGCCACGCATCGGTTTTCCAGCTATAAATATTAAAGTAAGCAGCATTGCTCCGGCAAACACAGTAAACCATTTCCTACTTTTTCTTTTCTTCATTTAACCACCCCTAGTTTTTTATTATAAAGTCGGTCCCTCTATTGTTCAAACACTCTTATCTTTATATACACAAATAAGCATCCCCCGGGAGCAGCACCTCAAATCAGATGCGGTACTCCCGTGAAATGCCTTTGGGCTTTTACATACTTAATTATCCACGTTCTATTTCATTAAATCCTGCAGTTCTTTATCAAAAGCAACTCTCTCTGCGCTCTCCGTATCAAAGACCATAGTCGCTTCTTTTTCTGATGTATAAGTGCTCCACTCCAGCACATTTTCTCCATTTGGATCACCGTTTCGTGCAAAATTAACCCATGCACTGCACATTTCATCTTGCAGCTTATACGCTTCCGGTGTATTGCCATAGG
This sequence comes from Lachnospiraceae bacterium, assembly GCA_029054245.1. Lineage (GTDB taxonomy): Bacteria > Bacillota > Clostridia > Lachnospirales > Lachnospiraceae > Suilimivivens. The sequence continues at coordinate 33,818 of JAIDFQ010000061.1, forward strand.
AAGCTCCAACGCCCAGCAAATCAAGATTATGGAAAACAAATGGTATTTCCCCGCAATGCCACATACTCACCCCACCTTCAACCGGAGATTCATAAGAAAGCAGGAAAATATAGTTATTCTTAGCTCCGGATTCGTTCCTCTTCTCTACAACCTGGAATGCCGCTCGGCGCTTGCTGTCATCTACATAGTATGCATTTGCATCTTTTTTCTCAGGCCATGCTTTGCGGAAAGCTTCTAGGACTGCATCTGCATTTTCTCCAAATTTTTCTGTCAGCTTTTCACTAACCTCTTCTTTTGTCCAATCATTCTTGTTCACTGCATTCGGATCTACCTCGGCAAAAGAATTACTCTCACCAAACACACTTCCAATCATCAGCGGTACATCCTTCGTCCATTCCTGCAAGCCACCATCCAAAGGAGTTGCAGGCAGATAATCACCATCTATAACTGGCATCCAGCTTCCGCCAGTACCCAATTCTTCTTTCACCCTCTTTTGTGCTTGCGAAGCTGCTTCATCCAGCGTATCATACGGAACATTTTCCAATTCTTCTACTTGATCTTCTGTCAGTCCCAGAATTTCCAACGTATAAGCTGCCACAAGCTGTGCCGCTTCCTGAGACTGGTAGGAAGTATTGGTACTCTGAACAATTGCCCTGTCAAAAAGTCCTTCTGCTTCCGGTGTCATCATCATACTGAGAACCTTACGTCCGCCTCCTGACTGTCCAAAAATCGTCACATTATCCGGATCTCCGCCAAAATTTGCAATATTTTCCTGCACCCATTTCAGAGAAGCCACCAAATCTGCCGTACCTGCATTTCCAGAATACTTATATTCCTCGCCATACTGGGACAAATCCAGATATCCCAAAACATTCAGGCGATGATTCACTGTTACCACTACAACATCACCATATTCGCTCAGATTTTTTCCATCATAAGCTACACCTTCAATCGCAGAACCATTGGTAAAACCACCACCGTGAAACCAAACCATAACAGGTTTTTTTGCCTCCGGATCTACACTTTGTGTCCAGATATTCAAATTCTGACAATCCTCATTCTGTGCCCAGTAGCGATGTGGTATCAAAAAGTCCCCACCATCCGGACTTGTCATTTTGGTAATCGGGGCTGTCGGTCCATAAACAATGCAGTTCCGTACACCGTCCCATGAGTCTGGCGCTTCGGGCATCTGGAATCTTTCTGCTTTCGCATAGGGTATTCCCCGAAATGTATATGTGCCTCCATCAATAAATCCGCGAACCTTTCCGTATGCCGTATCTACTACACCTTCTGTTTTACTAAGTAGTACGCTTCCCTGCATTTCTGTTACAACATTCATCTGCTCATCCGCCGGAGTGTCTGTTTCCTGTTTACTATCTACAGATATCTCATCCCCCTCCACAGATGCCTGTTCCTGATTCTGATCTGTCTGTCCGCCTCCTTCCAGTCCTCCAGAATTCCCACAGCCTGCAACAAATGACATTACCAGTGCTGCACACGTCAATATTGTAACCAGTTTTTTCTTCATCTTTTTTCCTCCCTTCTTTTGTTACCACTATTTTAGGGAAAATGTTGAAAGAAAACTATAACTTTTCAAGCTGTCAGACTATCATTTTTTTGACCTTATAACAACAAATGAATAAAATAGGCGTTTGCGAAACGCCAGAACCCGCATAATTACAGGGTAATAAAAATTTTCTGGCATCTCATCCTGACATTGTTCTTAAAAGAAATCCGATTCTCCTAACGAAGGTAAAAGTGTACATGACTCAAAACTCTTGATTCCAACGCTTAAAGATTTCTTCTCGAAACACTCCCCCATTAATCCAAAAACATTCTTCTGAATTCGAGATCTCATCTTAAAAATGTAGATTATACTATCAACAAAAACTAAATTCCCTGCTATCCGCACGGTTCTTCTCTTCCTATGAAGTATGAATGCACATCTAAACTGAAAAGTGGTGTTACCAGATTTAAATTTGTCTGTCCCAAAAAGAAATGGCTTTATGATAAAACCTCTCAAAAGAAGCCCCTACATGCCGATCTGATTCATCCTTCGTTTTTCTCCGTCAGATTTCTCTGTTTTGTTCTCTATATTCACTAGGAGACATTCCCATTTTTTGATGAAATAATTTGGAAAAATATAATGGATCGGCATAACTTACGGTATGTGCAATAGATCGAACGGATAATGTTGTATTTTGTAAAAGAATACACGCCTGCCGAATACGATAGTCCAACAAGTAAGCCTGAACGGAAACACCAGTAAATTTCTTGAACAGACGATGGAGATAGGAACGATTGATACTGAGGTAATCTGCAATTTCCTGAATAGTGATCGGGTCGCAGTAATGACCTTCAATATATTTCAATGCTTCTTCCACATAATCAGATTTTTTCTCATCTTTAGAAAGACCCGCACCAGGAAATTTACGTGCCAGAAGAAAAAGATATTCATACATGATGCTGTTCATGATTAGATCACGGTTTTGCGGCAGTTTGTCCGCCTCAAACATTTTTTCATGGCAAAGCCGCATCTGGTCATCCCGCCCATAGTGAACCACCAGGCTGTCCCAAAGGGATGTCCTCTCTAAATAACCTTTTACTTTGATTCCCTGCATACCAATCCATGTATAACTCCATGGATTTTGTCTGTCTGCCTCATAATAAATCAACTCGCCAGGACAAATGAGGAAAGCATCGCCCTCCCCTAAACGAAACAATTTTCCTCTTGCCTTGTATATTCCACAGCCTTCCAATACATAATGAATGAGATACCCATTGCGAAGTATGGGACCATAGCTGTGACCTGCGGCACATTTTTCATATCCGCAGGTATATATCATTGCGTCAATATTCTTAAAAAATCATTTGAAAAATTGTAATCCTGCATAAAAATATTCCTTTTCCTTGTAAAATCCAAGCATACCAAACTCTTTTTTAGATTAACTGCAAACAAGTCATAATATTCAATATATAAGTCACATATCTCCATATAAATTGTATTATACCGAGCTACAATATTAATTACAAGAATAAATCGAGAAGCTAAGAAGGGTTTCTATTACTGTGGCCACAGGAAAAATGGAGAAGCAAATTCTTCTGCAAAGCAAAAAAAGGAGGAACAATAAATGGATGCAAATAAACGACAGCGATACGAAAAAATCTCCATAGAGCTTACCAGGCTGGTCGGCGGCAGAGAAAATATTCAAGGAGTAGCTCATTGTGCAACACGCCTGAGAATTGTTTTGAACGATAATGATCTGGCTGACCTAAAGGCTATTGAAGATGTCGAACTCGCTAAAGGCGTTTTTGTAGCCGGTGATCAGGTTCAGATTATATTTGGTGCGGGGCTGGTAAACGATATATATGAAGTGTTTGCGGAACACAACAATATGAAGAATATGAGTCTTAGTGACTTAAAAACTGTAGCAAATAAAAAAATGAATCCTCTCCAAAGAATTATTAAAGCATTGTCGGATGTATTCGTGGATATTATGCCTGGCATTCTTGCAGCAGCGCTTCTGACAGGTCTATCAGGCGTACTTGGAAATCTGGAATTTGTGCAGGCGAATGATACCCTGTTTGGAATCAACCGACTAATCAATATTGCTTCCGGAGCGATTTTTGGCTTTCTACCACTTGCCGTCGCATACAGTGCCTGTAAACGATTTGGCGGAAGACCAATTCTGGGAATTGTTATGGGATGCATCATGCTCAGTGACAGTCTGGCAAACGCATATTCTGCCGCCCAAGGGACGGTGGAAGTCACGACTCTGCATATTTTTGGTCTGGGTGTAGATCTGGTTGGCTTTCAAGGCGGAATTATCGTAGCGCTGCTAATGGGATTTGTGACAGCAAAGCTGGATATTTTCTTTGAGAAAAAAGTACCGGAAGTGATTCGTTTACTACTCTCTCCCCTGCTTACTACATTGACGGGAGCGCTGCTTTTGTTTACCGTGATCGGCCCAGTGGGAAGGGGGCTTTCATCTGGAATCACGAATGCACTCGTGTGGATGACGCAGAATCTGGGTGTATTTGGTTATGCAATATTCTCTGGTCTGCAACAGCTGGTCGTAATAATTGGTCTGCACCATATTTTTGGTGCAATTGAAGCACAGCTTTTAGCAGATACAGGCAGAAATTTCCTAAACCCCCTTATGTCCGTGGCAATAATTGCACAGGGTGGCGCCGTTTTGGGATACTTAGTAAGACATAGAAGAAACGTAAAGACCAGAGAGTTATGTATACCAAGTTTCATTTCTGTATTATTCGGAATCACAGAACCTGCACTATTCGGAATCAACTTAAGATATCGTTTTCCCATTATTGGAGGCTGTATTGGAGGTGCATTAGGCGGAATTGTTGTTTATTTTACCAAACTTACTGCAGTTGGTTTTGGAACGACAGTACTTCCGGGAATTGCCATTGCCGACCCGGCTGGCAATGGATATGTCAATTACATTATAGCCCATGGCGTTGCCATTGTCGGCGGATTTGTAATGACACTTATTTTAGGGAAATTTATGGATAAAGTATCGGATGATGTTTCAAATAAAATGCCTGTTTCGGGCTTGAATCTCGAGCCCAAGGCAGATGAAAAGCAGACAGCAGACGTGAAGGAGCCTATGGAAGAAGTGTTCTTCGGATATGCCGACGGACAAATGATTGCAATGGAAGATGTCAAGGATGACACCTTTTCAAACAAAGTACTAGGGGATGGAATTGCGGTAATACCTGCATCTGGAAAAGTATATGCTCCTACGGACGGTACAATCATAAGTGTATTTGACACAAAGCATGCCCTTTGCTTTTCCAGCAGATATGGGACAGAAATTCTGATTCATATAGGTGTGGATACCGTAAATTTAAAGGGAAAATACTTTAAAGCTCATGTAAAAGACAACGATTCTGTAAAAAAGGGACAGTTATTAGTAGAATTTGATAAGGATCAGATTGAGAGAGAAGGATACGATACCGTCATTCCAATGATATTCACTGACCTACCGGATGAAAAAGTCCTTGAAAAATCAGCTCCCGGCCCCATGACTGCAGAAACAAAATCAGTAATTGTCCGTTCACATATTGAACGTTAAGATTTCATGATGGAAAGACGAAAAAGGAAAGAACCAGCGTGGCAAAGGAGAATCGATATGGATCAGAAATTTATTTTTTTGGATATAGACGGAACTTTAGTTTCTGCCATGAAGGCACCCTCAGTACTTGTGACAGAAGCAGTGCGTCAAGCCAGAAAAAACGGGCATAAGGTGTTTTTGTGTACCGGAAGAAATATGCCTATCATAGGCACGGACATCCGCAGCGTGGGATTTGACGGAATTATAGCCAGTGCAGGCGGGCATGTGGAAACAGACGGCAAAATACTTTTTGACAATATTCTTCCAGAAGAGACGATACAGGAATGCCTGTCCGTATTCCATGCACACGGAATATATTGCCGAATAGAGGATGCAGAGGGGATTTACACAGATCCACAGATGGAAGAACTTTTGCGGACGGCAAAACCGGATAAGACCAATTCTGAACTGATCCGTATGCAGAAAGAAATTGAAGCAGGAATTACCATACGGTCATACGATCAATATCCTGGAAACGGAGCATACAAGATATGCTTTACAGCTACAAGTCTGGACAACATTGAAAAGACGAAGAAATACCTTGGTGACAGATTCAATTATGCCGTACATCCATATGTAAACAGCAGCACCTGTTTCAATGGAGAAATCATCCTTAAAGGAATCGATAAAGGCAGGGGAATGGCGCTAATATGTCAGTACTATGGTGCGGACCAAAAAGATACGGTAGCTTTCGGAGACAGCATGAATGACTATGAGATGATGGAAACAGCAAAAGTTTCTGTCGCCATGGGGAATGCCTGTGAGGAATTAAAAAGCATGGCGGATCATGTGTGTGGAAATGTGTGGGATGATGGTATTTACTATGGTTTCCAAGAATTAGGATTAATATAAAGCCAAGACGATACTGCCCTCTCCTTCCCGTCAGATAAATCACGCCATTTTTCCTGAAAAAGACACCTCATCCGTCTTTTCCGCTAAAAAAACGGCTCCTAAAAACTCTCTATAAAATCATCAAAAGTTTTTAGGAGCCGCAACTTTTAAGCGTTTTGTGATAAATTTCCAATTCATAAGGCTTCCCATTTCGCTGGTCTATTTTATGCTCCGAATACTGATAAACAAATCCACTAGATACAGCCAGTGCCTTTGACGCAAGATTGCCTGCACGCGTGGAATAATAAAACTCCCTCCCGCCTAAAGAAATACAATATTCCATCAATAACCGCAGGATTTGTTTTCCATATCCCCTGCCCACATACTCTGGCCCCAGGGCAATACTGGCATCCTGATAACTATACGGTCCTATTTTCTCTACTCCCGCAAAACCGATAGCCTGTCCGCTGCTCTTCTCATAGACCAACCAGACATCATGGGCTTTCTGCCATGCAATTGTCCTCTGTATCCGCTCTTTTGCTTCCTCCTCGTCAGCAGTCACCTTCCACATCATATGTTCTGCCGTTTCCGGTCTTGACCAGACATTATCGTACATGGATTTCCAATCTTCATATTTTGCTTTTTCTAGAATAAGCTCCTTTGTCTCCATTTCCCTTCTGCTTCACCTTCGTTTATCCTTAAAAAGCAGGGCAATTGCCTCTTTCATACTATCTCGCTCCATGTTCAGGAGCCGTTCCAGATTATAAGCAAATGCTGCTATTTTTCTTCGTCTTTCTTCTTCGCTATGCTCCATCAGGTCATCAAATACTGTATTAGCGTACAAAAATGTCATTTCTGCAACTTCTTCCGGATAATCTGTCTGGCATATTCCCTGTGTAATTCCTTCTTTTATCAAATCAGTAATAATCGGATTGATACCAGATAGAAGACTCTTCTCTATTTTCTGATGCATAAGGGCATTCTGCGGCTTATGTACATGATCCAAAAGTTCCTGACCCAAATTGCCGCCGCTTACATTGAGTGCAAGTATCATCATTGTAAGTCGCTGCAATACAGGTACATCTTTCCTGGCTACTATCTCTTTCGCTTTCTCAAGCTGCCGCTCCATCATACGGTCAATCATAGCATCCAGAATTTCATTTTTCCGTTCTTCCGCTTCCTTTACCACACGCATTGGCTCTACGCACTCCTACAAAACTCAATCGACAGTCTGTCAGTCCAATGCTAACACTTAAGGCTTGTGTTGTCAATCCCCATTTCGCCTATATCCAAGGAACCTAATCTAGAAAAAATATATTGAACTATAAACAGATATGGAATATAATACAAACGGCTGCCTTGAAACGTTTCATTGCCATGTGGATCAAAATAATCTAAAATGATGGGAGGTTTGCATTTTTATGAAAGCATACTTATTTGTTACAAAGATCCGGATACAGTCTGCCCTAGCTTATCGGTTCAATGTCATCTCCACCATACTGATTCAATGCCTGCTCATGTTTGCTATGGCATGTTTCTGGAGAGCTGCTTATAGCGGAACAGAAGCCGTTTCAGGAGTCGGTAAACAGGATATGCTCACCTATACGATGATATCTGTCATCATGGGAAATCTAATGACCATGGGGGTAGAAGGGCGGATTCAGAGCAGTGTCCATTCCGGCAGTGTAGCCCTTGATATGTTAAAACCGGTAAGTATCTATGGTATTTATCTGGCGGAGGATCTAGGTGACATGGTTGTTGCTTTCTTTCAGATTGCAGTTCCATTGTTCCTTCTTGGCACTGCGATGTTTGGTTTTCCTATACCTGCATCAACCGGTCACTTCATACTTTTCCTCCTAACCTTTTGTATCGGCTATCTGATCAACTGGATGCTGGCGGCGCTCTTGGGAATGTGCGCCTTTAAGATAATCAGCATGGGACCTATAAGAAATGTAAAGGGGGCTATTATGAAACTGCTCTCCGGCAGCATCATTCCCCTTTGGTTTTTCCCGGCAGGATTTCGGACATTCCTTGAGTTTTTACCTTTTGTAAATATCTATCAGCTTCCCCTTGGGATTTACATAGGTCGGTATACGTATGGGGAGATGCTGCAGCGCACAGGTCTCCAGTTGTTCTGGTGTATGGCACTGTGGTTGATATTCAATATTGCACAGAAAAAGGCGGCTGCCGTTGTCCTGATTCAAGGAGGGTGACTTATGATTAAAAAGATTAAATATTACGTATCAGTAGCAGCTACCCTTATAAGACTTTCCATCCAATCCAGGCTGGAATATCCGTACATGCTGATCGGTTATGTACTTGCCAACTTCATCCAATGGGTGGTGGGGTTTGCCACCATAAAGTTTGTGGTAGATTCCTTCGGCAGTCTGGGCGGATGGGGGTATGAAAGTCTTGCGTTTTTATATGGTATGTCTGTCTTGAGTCATGGGCTGTCAGTGGTGCTCTTTATCCAGACTTGGTACATGGCCTATTGTGTCGTCGAGGGGGATTATGATATGTTTCTATTGCGTCCCATGGGGGTTTTATTCCAATTTCTGTTTGATGATTTCAACTTGATTGGCATTACCGATATAATTCCCGGACTGATGGTATTCTTCTATGGCTGTGCAAAAGTACATATAGCAATGAATTTCACAAATGTCTTCCTAATCCTGTTTATCCTGATTGGCGGAACTCTGATCAGAGGCTCAGTATGGATTTTCTGTGGAACTTTATCTTTCTGGACGAAGAACACGGCAAATTTCACGGACATGGTTGGCGCTCTTTTTGAGAGGGTATCCATGTATCCCCTTACAATATACCCCAAATGGGTACAGGTGCTGTTCACATTCCTCCTGCCTCTGGCTTGGATTACCTTTTATCCCGTAAAGGGCATTTTAGGAATGGAGGGAAACATTGTGCCGATTCCTATGGCAGTCATCAGCCTGGGCGTTGGCGTGACTATGTTCGTACTAAGCTGCGGATTTTTTCGCATTGGAATGCACCGGTATGAAAGCGCGGGAAGTTGATTTTTGAAAAAGAAAAAGGCAGGAGAATCTTTTATGAATATTATAAAAGTCAATCATTTGGTGAAGGAATATAAAAAAATAAAAAAAGAAAAAGGACTTAAGGGTGCGGTAAAAAACCTTTTTGTGCAGAACGCAGAATATATCAGGGCCGTAGATGATATCTCATTTGAGATTGAGAAAGGGGATATCGTAGCCTATATCGGTCCCAATGGCGCCGGAAAAAGTACTACGGTCAAGATGCTCTCCGGCATTATGCAACCCACCAGCGGTGAGATTCTGATTAACGGCATATCACCGCAAAAGGAACGCAAGCGGGTGGTAAGGAATCTAGGAGTTGTATTCGGACAGCGCAGCCAGCTGAATTGGAATCTGCGCTTGGGCGAAACTTTCGACCTTTTAAAGCGGATTTACCAAATTGAAGATACCCTCTATGAAAAGAATGTGAAAATGCTGGATGAAATTTTTGGCATCAGTGAATTCATTGATACTCCGGTTCGCCAGCTCTCCTTAGGTCAGCGAATGCGGGGTGACTTGATGGCAGCTATGCTCCACTCTCCCGAAATTCTCTTTCTCGACGAGCCCACTATCGGTCTTGATGTGGAGGCAAAATATTCCGTCCGGAAATTTATTAAAGAAATCAATGCGCGCCGCCAAACAACAATCATCCTGACCACCCATGATTTGGGTGATGTTCAGGAACTATGCAGGCGGTTAATCATAATAAATGATGGAAAGATTATTGAGGACGGCTCGCTGGACGATCTGGTGGACAGAATCGCACCTTACCGCAACCTTATCATTGATTTTTATCACCCCACTATTATCCAGCATCCTAAAGCAGAGTTGATTTCTGTAGATGAAGCCAGATCCGTTTATAAATTCAGAAAGGATGAAATAACCGCAGCTAGGCTGATCGAGGACATTTCCCGCACTGCTCCCATTAAAGAAGTGGGGCTTTTGGAAGCTAAAATTGACGATATCATAAGAACAGCCTACCATCAAGGCAGTCAGAACGACCACTGAAACCGTATAGACAATCCCATCCTATGAATCGACGTTGCAACTTATGATTTGATTTATAACGCAGCGCAGTTTGTTAAGAAAGGCTTTGGATATGTCATTGCATTAGATAAATTGATTAACACGACAGGGGACAGCAATCTGTGTTTTAAACCTCTTTCCCCTATATTTGGAAGCAGAAACATAATCTTCCTTGACGGAGTCATTTCCCTGTTTTCCAAATACACTGCAACTGTTCCCTGCGTGACCACTGATATGACATAATGCCCTGCATGGTTATGGGAATCAAAATGCTTATCAATAAGTCAAAGAACTTGAAACAATTTATTATATTCTTCTTTAAATCTCTTTGAAAAAATACAATATAACGCAAGGCAGCCGCAAAAGAACATTTTAGTATATCGAATTGTCATGCTGATTTCAGTGGAATATGGAGAAAGAAGTTGACTTCCCAACAAATTACTGCACATATGTACTAATGCTCCTGCTAAAATACTTCTTTTGGTCTTGATGTAGACATACGAAACAGCAAAGTTAAAAATCATAACACTTGGTATATACATAATGGCATTAAATAAAGAATTTTGAAGCAAATCGTATTGTGCCTGTCCCGGCGTAAAATACCATGCCAAATGCCAAATCCCCCAAATAAAACCTAAAAGCAAAGTAGCCTTTGTAAACCCGTATCTGACAAACAATCTATCCAAAGCATAACCTCTCCAACCAAATTCTTCATTTAGCGGACCGGAAATAATAGAAATGAACAATACAAAAAACAGGTTAAACGGATTTTGTACAATCGCGTGAACATAATTCATTCCCGGCATTTCATAAGCTAATATACACACACCTATCCAAATTGCTACAATTGACATCAATGTGAAGAATAAAACTGTTAAGACAATCCATTTTATCCCCATATACCGAAAACTAAAGCAACGCATAAAATAATCTTTTCGCTGTTCTTTTGAGTATGTTAAAAATACAATAAACAGCGCTGTAACAGACGGTGCACCGCCGCCAAAATAGAATAAGAATGTTCCTTGCAAAGTTCCCTCGATTCCCATAAAAACAGGGGCAAAACCAAATCCCCATGTCCATGCAAGCGTGATGATAAAAAACAGAATTAACTGCTTTCCGTCATTAGATTTTTTCATTGTTTTTACGTATCCTTTCCAGTTGTGCATTTATATAATTAATATCCCTTTTAACAACTGCCATATCAAGAAAGTAAGCCGGAACATATACGATTGCCACATACACAAACGCCATCCACCAATTTGATCTAAAAAACCATTCAACAAAATATCCGTATAAGAAAACAAAAATAGAAACAGAAAAATATTCAATCATAATATTTATAAAAAAATAAGTGCATATGACTTGCTTTACAAAATGCTGAATAACAGTAACAAAAAAGGACAAGATAAAAATCTCAAACACAAGCATTATCTCCGATTTCATCCCCCCCAACAAAAGTGAAAAGGAAAATACCACTAAAATTATGATTGCTGTGAATATAAATGTTTTTTTCAGAATTTCTTTTAACACCTTACATCCTCCGTTAAAATATTCTTAATACTTTTCAAATAAGTCCTTGCAACAATCAGTTTTTTGGTTTTCGTGTCTAATATGGGATATTCAATAATTATAGTTAATGGTTTATCATCTATTTGTCTTGTCTTTATCTCCATTATCTTCCCTCCATATGGTATCTTAGCATAAAAAGAAATAAATAGAAGGTTTGTAAACATAATCTGCAAATATGGTAACATCAATTACAATTTTTGATCAAATTTTGCGGTTCTTATGTTTTTTAGATTATAAAACAAATATTGTTAGTGTTGGCATTATGTATTGCACCATATTTTATATAACGCGCAATATCTTTATTATTTTCCCCTTTTTTTGGGGAGTTGGTGCAACTTGGGACGTTTTAATTAACTCAACCGCAGAGCAATCACTCCAAAAATCCAAGAACAGCTTAACCAGCAGGCTTAAAATATGTTACGAATGATTATAGAAAATATCCGCAAGAGTGTTACCCATTTGTCGTAGCGCTTAATCCGTCACTTTGTGAAGCCTGATTTCAAACCGCCTCATTTTTTTAATGTATGCATACCCCTGTATATCCACATTCATAAGCAGTTTCTCTATATCTTCAAATCCAGATTCGCACCAACCTGTGCCTGCTCTTTTACAGTGGGTTTGTCGGCGTCATCTTCCCGGGCAGCTTTGATAATTGCCCGAATATCTTCGTCATTTAGAAAAATTGTTCCGTCTTTGGAAGCAGCCATCTTTTCCTTTATGAGCTGCTCGGTCTTGTTATGGGCTGATCCATCTTCTGCCTTTTCCTCAGTTCCTTCCTCTATCTTTGCCGCCTTCTTATCTTCTAAGGTTTCCTCTAACTTTTCTTTCTTTTCTGCTGCCTTTTCCTTCGTTTTTTCAATCAGTTTCTCAGAATTTTTCCGTCTTTCTTCTCGGAGCTTGTCGCTCATGTTCAACATAAAATCATTTCTAAGATAAGCAATGGAACGAAATTCCCCATTTTCATCTATGTAACAATGCTTGTATACAACCGTCCAGCCACTGGCTTTATTTACACTTTCCAACATATTCACCGCTGATTCAACCCCTTTAATCAGCTCTTTCATTTCTTTTTCCTGCTCCGGGTCAATCTGCATCTTTTCCAAAAGCTGTGGATTGATCGTCAAAGTTTTACCGCTTTTTGCTGTTGAAAAAGAATTTCCAACCTTAAACTCTACGCTTGGCGCAAGTTTTGACAGTTCGCTCACATAATCCGATGTACTCTTTGCCTTACTGCTCCCTGTTGTTTCTGATGTGTTCTCTGCTTCTTTCTTTTTCGTGCTGTTTGCCACAGTGTTTCCCATCATACTATGTGCTGCATAGCTGCTATAATTGTTTGTAATCTCCATTGCCATAATTGTTTCCTCCTTGATAATAAATTAGTTTGAAATCCTTTTCTTATGCTCGATACACTTATAGCATTTTAAGTAATTTTAAATACCAGTCATCTGTAATGCTTTCATAGGGAATCCGCACTATCCTGCCTCTTGGATTGCTTTCGTAAACACAACTTTCTGCTACGCCAGTTAAACCTGGCAGCTTATAAAATCCGCCAAAAACAATCCATATTTCCCCTTCTGCATTGTTTTCTTCTAAAAAATCCTCAAAGGCTTGCCTCTCAACATAAACATATCTGTCATCATATGAAATCATCTGGCTTAATTCCTCGGTGTCATAGGAAATAATCTGGGGTCTCCCGTCATAATTTCCAATCATAATATCTTTGCTTTCATTGCACCGGGCATAGGAATGGGTATGTACCTCCAGCAAAATGGCACCAATCACCAGAAAGGCTGCTGCTGTCATTCCCACACACATCCTTCTTTTGTATGGGCAGAAACCTGCAATTTTTTCCATCCGCCTTTTCATATCCGCAAAGCCCTTTTCCCCTGCATAAGTAGCGGAAGAAGGTATATCTCTCTGACCGGAACGTAACAACTTCAAAGTCTTCAGCAATACCAGCCCATATTCATGTGACGTCTTCCCACTGTTCTGTATGCACACCCTGTCACAGATATCTTCCATATCCGCCCTGAAATGTTTCTGGAAAAGTGTTAGGAACGGGTTGACCCACAAAAGGCACCGCAGTATATCCCATGCAATCCCTAGCCATAAATGCCCTAACCGGATATGTGTCTGCTCATGTTGTATAATGGCTTTTAATTCCTCCCGGCTGTAACTGTTCACCATTTCTTTGGGCAGGACAATCTTCGGTTTCAGTAAACCAATTGTAAATGGCGTAACATTCATGTCAGTAACGCTGATTCTGATGTTATCAAAAAAAACTTTTTCCATTCTGGCAACCAACCTGCGAAGGCGCAGCCGCTTCCCAGATATACAAATAGAAGACACCAAAATACCCACAATATAAATGCGGTCCCCCCACAGACAGGACATAGTTCCCTTTGTCATCCACCATGTTACCTTCCATATGGCGATATTTTCATAAAACAGCTTCAACTTCCCAAGAAAGGGAGTAATCAGAAGTACTGCCCATAACATCCCCTTCAAAAATATCCATTCTGAAAAAAGCATTTTTCGGAGAAGCATCACAAGCCCAATCAGTACAAAAGAAAAAGCCGCGCATCGCACAAGCTGGGTAGTGTAATATGCCACACTAAAGTCCATAAAGTGTCCAACCCATGACCAATCAGGCATAAGTCCCGCCCTCTTTGTCCGAGGATTGCGCATTCTGTCCCTTGCTTTTTACCAGAATCTCCTCCAATTCCTTTATCTGTTCGTCCGTCAACGCGAAGCTCTGCAGCAGCGCCGCCATTGCATTTGTCCCACTGCCGGAAAAATAGCTGTCTACAAACTTTCTGCTTTTTTCTTTCACGCATTCCTCCTTTTGCTTCAGCACATAGTAGTGGTAAACCCTCGAATCATGCTCATCTACGATGTAGCCAAGAATATCCTTCTGGTTCAGGCGGTTCATCAGAACCCGTACCATCCTCTGCGACATATCCACATTCCCCTGCATTCTTTTGTATACCTCGGAGGATGTCAGCGGTGTGTCGCTCGCCCAGAGGACTTCCATGATCTGCCATTCGCTCGGTGTAATCTCTTCCTTTGCCATAGCTCTGCCTTCCTTTCGTTCTATTTTGTCACTTTATATATCGGTTAATCTCTGTTAATCATTAATAGTCATTGACGCTTTTGTATGAATAATAGCCTCTTTTCGATATTTTTTATTCTCACTCAGAGTGACAACACCTGTTGCTGCTTGTCAAGGACGTATTCATCATTTTTCATCATTTTTCATCACTTTTTCTTGATTTTCCCTGTTTTCCATGCTCTAAGTCATGGAGAATGACACGCTTTAACTTATCCTTTACGCTTTGGGTACTCGTATCAGAAAAATGTATCTCAACTAAATACCTTGTCCTGTCAATTTTCTGTTGTAAACAGGGCGTTAATCGCCCTGTGGTATTGGTCTGAATGTTGTCGCCCATTGTTCCTCCTTAATGGCAAAAAAATAGAGCATATAGATTTCAGTTCCTATATGCTCTAACGCTGTTACTATATTTGATTTTGATTGATATGATTGATTACGCTAATTGCATAACCTCCGCTTCAAGTTCCTTTAATTCGTCTAATGATAATGAGGGAACACATAGTGCGATTTCATCAAGTGATAGCTTTCCCATTTTTATCATTCTTTCCGCTGTTTCTCTAGCTTCATCATGCCTTTCACTTCTGATAAACGACTTCATAATCTGTTCTTCATCAAACAAACTCATCATAATCGTCACAACCTCCTTTTCTCTCTGCGCTAAATATTCCCTTAAAACATTCCTGTCCTTGCATATACGAATCGTTTCCGTAACTGCCTTTTGTGTCATTCCATGCTGTTTTGTTTGCTCGTTAAAAACTTTGCAGAAAATAATGTACTGATTGATAATGTCATCTGTATCGCTTTCATAGATAATCTTTGCTTTTACCTCAATATCTATATCTGCGCCCTCAAAAAATTCTTTAGACAGAGATATTTTATCGGGTTTCCGCCCTTTGTTTCCCGTAAAAATCACATAAAGTTCAGGCTTTGGCATTTTTACTTTCTTGCTTTTGTAATAGTCTTGGCTGGTACGCTGAAAATATTCGTGATAGCTTTGCGCCAGATACAGCAAAATTCTTACTAAAATATTCACTGTCCATGTTGACTGTGCCTCAACAAGTATCATCAACTTATTATTGACAATAAAGCCTAAGTCGTTATACAGATTATCAGTCAGCACATTTGTGATTGTTACATCTGTAAGTGAGTCCTCTGTCGCTGTGGAGTCCTCCGGGTGGAGTGTTTTATACAGTTTCAGCAGATAACTCTTATTTTGAAAAAGGTCAAGGAATACGCTGTTTTTTGCGGTACGCTTTGCCATGACTTCCTCTATCTGTTTTGTATCGTCCGACACCTTATCACCTCAATTTCTAAAAATCTGTGACATAAGATACGATATATCCTGCTCCTGTCACACTTCAATTATACAAAAAAACGCCTGTCTTTACAATAAAATTCACATTAAATTTCTTCCTCCCTCCGCTTAGCCTTGCTCTGCTGTCTGTTATGCTGTCGGCTCTCGTTCTGAAGCTCCCTCTCAAGGTTCTTCTTGTTGTAACTGATTACCTCGGCATAAGCTAATTCTGTGGCGGTCTTGGTCTGCTCCCTGCCGATACTGTCGTACTCGGCTTGCAAGGACTGTATCTCGGCTTTCCACTGTTTCGGCGTTACCTTTTCGCCATTCTGTAAAAGGCTCTGCATACGCTCCCTTAATTCGGGGTACTTCAATAAGCTATCCTTATGCTCCTTATCATACCGCATTTTTGCAAGCCCTTTAAGCGACTGGCTCTCCTTATAGGTGGCTTGGATTGGCGCAAAGAGGGCATACATTTTTGACAGTTCCTTTAATCGGCTTAGTTTCTGCCCCTTTGAAAGATGTACCGTTTCCAACTGCTGGTATTTCTGCTCCCTGTCCTCTGTAAATTTCGCAAGGCTCTCAAAGCTGTCCATCTTCCTTGTCGTGATGAATTTCTCCACATTGTCGGCTGACTGCAAGGCAGTTCTGTCGGATATTTTTCTTAGGTGCTTTCCGCTGACAATCGGCAGGTCTAATCTGCCTTTGCGCTCCCTTACCTTTGCAATCATCTCCATGACTTCATTCTTCACGCTGACCGCCGTATTTTTAATCTTTTCATACTGTGCGCTGTGTACTTCCTGCTTGGCAAGCATGAGCATTTCTTTTGCCTGTTCCAACAGCATATTGTTCTTGATGATTTCACGATTGATGTTGCCCCTCTCGGTCAGTATTCCCTTGCGTTCTAAAGCGTTGGCAACCGCCCCGATATGGATTGTCGGCTCTCTGTCAATGCCTTGTTCCTTAAAGGAACGGTGTTCCCAATGTAGCGCAATCCCCAACTGCTCATTAGTGGCATTGATTGTGTCGGCTAAATCTTTTCGCCACATCTTGGCGTTTTCTCTGCTGTTCCAGTCGGTGCTGTCTGCGGTGTGGCATTTCCATTGTTTGCGGTTGCGCTTATCAACTTTCTGCTGTCCTGTCTTTTTGTCAATGACGGGAATACGCTCCCCGTTTTCATCAAGGTCATACACTTTCTTCTGTTTCGCTCCCCATTCCCCTTTTTCCGTAAGAGGACGCAAGGTAAGCATTACATGGATATGAAGATTGTGCTGTCCTTTGTCATTCTCGCTGTCATGGATTGCCCAGTCTGCACACATTCCCCTGTCCACAAAATTTCTCTGAACGTAATCCCTCACGACTTCCTCCGCAAGTTCGTAACTCCATTCGTTGGGGAGTGATGCTTTTAACATTCTCGCAAGCTGTGCGTCCTGCCTTTTCTCTGCCAGCTCAACAGAGTTCCATAAAGCGGCTCGGTCTGCATATTCTTTGGGTGCGTTAGGTGGCAGGGAGATTTCACTGTGGACTAAATCTTCATGGTATTTTGGACGGTATGTCTGCCCGTCATACTCGCTCACAAGAATACTCCTGCTGATATATGATGCTTTTTCAACTGCCGACTGCCCTTTGCTCCGCCTGACTATGGAAAAACGTGTGCTTGCCTGTTTCGTGACACTACCCATAGACAACACCTACATTCTGCCAACAGGGTAGTGGGGCACACCCATAGACTTTGTGGGCAGATAAAAGCCGCACTTTGGCTTTTGTCTGAACGCAAAGTTCACTAAAGGGTAGCAAGCGCAGCTTGCGAAGGGGAATTGTCGTTTCCCCTTTTGGCTGCCGCAAGGCAGACAACGCCCTCCGCAGGAGTTCATGCAAGTGAAACTTGCCCCTCGGAGAGCGCACATACCACCTCTGGTGGTATATCTGTGCGCACCCTGTAAACAGGGTGAATACGTTACCTCGGCTTTCCAGTTCCGTTGCCCTCGTCATTCCGTACCGCCCTCGCTTTCATTTTCGGCATTGGGGAGAGTAGATTGCAGGAGAGTACTTTCTTTGCCTTCCGCTTTAATTTTAGAGATAATCTGCTGACACTCCCTTGTCTGCAACGCAACCGACAAGATACGGTTTAACTCGCCCTCGTCATAGCGGTAGCAGTCAGGGAAATACTTCACGACAATACCGCCCATGATGTACTTGTGGTGGTTCTCGGCTTTGCGTTTCTTCTCGTTCTGCTTTTTCTTCTCATTAGCTACACGCTGTTTCGCCTGTTCTAGTGCCTGCAATGCCTTTTCTAAATTTCTGCTTGCTTCATTTTTGCTCTCAATCATTTCTGATACCTCGTTCTTTCTGCGCTGTGTTGGTGGCTTCTGAAAATAAAAAGGTAGCTGATTGTCTGTTAAGATAATCGCTACCCGAAAATAAACAATATTCAGTTTTATATCGTTTTTCTGTCTTGGTTTTCCCTGCAAATGGGAAGTTTCGGATGTGTTATTGAGTAACATTTTTCCTTTTTATAAACTAACACCCAAAGTTTATATTTTTTACAGTATCTCACTTGTGTCCTTTGGCAAATTTTTTACTGTTTTTAAGAAGTACATACTATTATTTGCTTCTGTATCGTTATATTTATAGTTGAGTTCTTCCGCAACCCATGTAGCAGTTTCTTCAAATAGAGAACACATAAACTCCACTGACTGCCAAATGGAATAGACATCTGCTCCACAATAAGTGTGTAAATATTTTTCCCATTCCTGCGCAGAAAGCCATTTATACATATACTTTGCTGACTTACCGACGCTAACTGAAAAATTCGTAATTATACCTACTTTCCAAGAAAGCATTTTTTCCAACTGTTTTCTCACAACAAAATTCAACATATCTTGTACATAAGGGATTTCTTCACGCCACAGACCTTTTGCTACACTATTTAAGCACCACCAAAACTCACTACAAGTACATAGATACTGTTCTAATGTAGGATTATGTATCCAATAATTTTTATCAGATGAAGGCGGAAGCTCCGGCAAGCAATTGTCTTTGTCCAAGAGAACTTTACATAGACTATCGTTCATAACATTTTCTTGTGCGTGACTGATTGTTTCAACATGCAAATCAATACGATTTCCGTCTGTAAACTGCATTAACCAACCATAAAAATTTTCTTTATCACTCGGATAATCGGGATGTTCATCCGGGTATTGCATATACAAAATTTCTCCGAATCGCTTAATCCAAGCCTTATCATCAATAAAGGCAGTCGTTTCAGTTACTACATAAACCACATCATAGTCTTGAAAAATGTCTTTCGGTACATTCGGATTCGTCCTAGAGCCATTAATATACACCGCTCTGATTCTTTCGTCATTCTTTGCAATATTTAAAAATAAATTATACATCTCTTTTTCTGTCCGCATTACTACACCTCCGTTACAGCATCCATTGCCAAATTCATAGCTAACGCAAAAGTATCATTCCCCCAATTTCTAGTATCATGTGATTCTATATTTGCAAGTGAATCTGCCGTAAATAATAACTGACCGAATACTATATTTCGGAATTCGGCGCAAGCAGCTAGGGAGGCACACTCCATTTCTACAACAAAATAACCTTCCTCTTTACGATATTCCACCATTTCTTTTGTTTCACGATAAAACCCGTCTGTCGTCCAAGTTTTACATTTTTGATAGTTGTATTTGTGGCTAATTAAGATTTTCTCAATCGCATTTATGGCTAATTGGTTAAGCTTAACTTCTCGTGATGGTGGCAGATAATGATAAGATGTTCCTTCTTGCCTTAGTGCTGAGGTAGGGATATAAAAATCTCCTTCGTTATCTGCAACTAATGCTCCACAGCAACCTGTGGCAACAATCTTTTTAACACCGCCCGCAATCAACTGTTCCATAATTTGTGTTGCAGCAGCTCCGCCTAAAGGAGCCTGACAAATTGCCAACTCAACACCATTATGTACCGTTTTATACACACGAAATACTTTTGTGATACTAATAAACTGTCCAATAATCTCACATTCATTTGTCATAGCATAATCGTCAATTTCTTTCTCCATAAACAGCATTACAGCTCTCGCCGGAAAATGAAAATTCGTACTGTGTTCTGGCATAATAATTGCCTTGTTGTTGGTGTCATATTCTAAAATTGGTATATCATTTTTTTTAAGGCTCATTCTATCTATTTCCTTTTTGATTATTACTCTTTCAACTTTTGACTTGTTTATTTGTTCAACATCATTATTTTAGCACAACCACACACACAATTCTATAAAATTTTGCTTAATCTTTTTTACCTTATTTTTTGCAATCATCATCTGCCAAAGCGATGGAACATCACTTTCCCTGTATCCCTCTGCTCGGTGCTGACTGTCCTCGGTTTGTGGTAGCTGACGTATGACTTCGGAAACGAATAGGTCTTAGATATCTCGTCCTGCCCTGTCAATTTATATGTACCGGGAAAGTCGGCAACAAGCGTATCAATTTTTCGCATGACTGCCTTATCTCTTGTATAGAGGGTGGCGGTCTGTTCTCCTACGTTATAATTGAGAATACTTTCCTGCTCATATCGTGAAAGTTTCATAACTCATTCCTGCCTTTCCTATTGAATATATCAGTTTGATTGATATGATTGATTTTGGGTACTGTCAAAGATTTTTCGCCCGTTAATTGTCGGGTATTTAGATTGTATAGTGCTATGTGCGGGTATTTCTCCACTTGACGGAATATGCTTTCACTTCCTACGGTAATATACCGCAGATTTTGTTCCAAAATCGAAAAAAGACTATAACTGTTAATGTCATAGTCCTTTTCCGCCGAAATTTGTATTTATATTACCGCCTGTTTGACATTCAGCAGAGCTGAGTTTGCCCTCGGTATATTGGGCACTCCAGCATGGAAATATATGCCGTTCTTCCTGTCCTCGGCTCTTATCTGCTCCTTTTGGCTGTCAATCTGTGCCTTTTTCTTCGCTTTGGTGCGTTCCTCATATTCTTTCTGCTTGCCATTGGCTTTCCGTTTCAGATAATTTTGATGCAGTTTATCCTTTCTTGCTTCTCTTTTTTGCATTTCTTCCAGTTCTTCGGGTGTCAGCTCTTTTTCTGCCATAGTCGGCGGTATGTATTCCCCGATAAAGTTAAAATAAATCTCTATCTTCTGTGTGGTGTCCGCACTTCCTTTTCGGTCACGCTCATGGACAATTATTTTCTCCACAAACTCATTCAGCATGAGCGTTGTCATTTCCTCTGCGTTACTGTACCTCTCAACCAGTTTCAGAAAACGTGCGGCAGATTTACGGTCTTTCTCATACTGCGTCTGCTCTGCCTTGTAACTGTCCAATTCTGTCTGTAACTGTTCCTGCTCGCCCTCATATTGGTTGTAGAGCATGGTATAACGCTTGTCTGACAGTTTCCCCAATGCGTTGTCCTCATAAATCTTTGCAATCAGCATTTCCAGCTCCCCGATACGCTTTTCGCATACGGTCATGCGTTTTCTCTGTTCAGTAAAATCTACGGTCTGCCTATCCTCAATATGCGACTGTATTTCTTCCGCAAAACGCTCTTTATCAAAACTGGCATACTGTATAACCTCTTTTATGGTCTTTGCCGCTATCTCCATGACGTGATCCGCTTTGATGCGGTGCGCCGACTGGCACAATGTCCCGACTGGCTGTTTCGCATAATTACCACATACATACATGGGAACACGCTTTCCGTTGTTTACCCTGTGGACATACATTTTACCGCCACAATCAGCGCAATACATCAGTCCTGTGAGTGGGTGCGCTTCGCCCCAACCGTCGGGATAGCGTCTTACCTGCCCTCTGATGCGCTGTACGTTGTCAAAAGTTTTTTGGTCGATAATCGGCTCGTGGGTGTCCTCAAAGATTAACCACTGGTCTTTATTCACATAATGGCTCTTTTTATCCTTGAAATGTTTGCGTGTCTTGAAATTTACCGTATGCCCTAAATATTCATGTTTCTGCAAAATGTGCGCTATGGTGGAACTTCCCCATTTATAGGGGTTTTTAATTTCTCTGTTTTGCCACAATCCCACGCCTAACTGTGCTTGGTGATAGGCAGGTACGGGGATATGTTCATCTGATAGCTGTTTTGCAATCTGAAATGGACCATAACCCTCAAGCGTCATTCTGAATATCCGTCTGACAATGGGAGCTGCCACTTCATCAATCACCCATTTATTTTTGTCCTCGCTGTCTTTCAGATAACCATAAGGCGGGCTGCTCGCAACGTGCTTTCCGCTTTCACCTTTTGCCTTAAATGTGGACTTGATTTTCTTGCTGATGTCCTTTGCATAGTATTCGTTGATTACATCTCGGAACGGAAGGAAATCATCATCAAATCCCGAACCAGTGTCAACACCCTCGTTGACTGCAATCAGTCTTACATTCGCCCTGCGTAGCTGTTCCCGCAACATTCCCATTTGTACATAATTTCTTCCCAGTCGGCTCATATCTTTCACAATGATAGTTCCGATATTGCCTTTCTCCACTTCGGCAAGCATGGCTTGCAATCCCTCACGCTCAAAGGTAGTACCGGAAATTCCGTCATCGGTAAAGTGGCGTATGCCTGTAAAACCGTTCTTTTCCGCATAATCCTCTAACATCGCTTTTTGGTTTGATATGCTGTTGCTCTCGCCTTGCAACTCATCATCATGGCTCAACCTCTCGTATAATGCTGTTAAATCGTGACTCATAATCAATTCCCTCCTTTCCGCCAGTACCGCATAAATGCTATACTGTGGCTCTTTTGTATTCATTTTGATTAAGAAGTCTTTTATATTTTATAACTCCATAGCTTCATTTAAATTTTCCCCTGCTTCTTTTTGTATCCGCAGTCGCAGTACGGTCCGCCGGAAGCCAGTGTGTACTCCCGGACAAAATCCGATGCACCGCCCGCCTCGCTCATCGTGTAATCCAGCCGGCACATGGCAGGAACAAGGTCGTACAGCCCCAGCTTCCTCATCAGGGTGCAGATGCCGCAGGCGGTAAAGCGGGCTTCATATCCGCTGCCATCCGTATAAAGAAGAAACTCCATGTTCCACGAATAGGGATTCCTGTCAGCAGCTTTCATCCGCTCCGTGGCTTTCATGGAAGAGATGTCCTTGTCAGAAAACCTGGATTTCCCACTCTCACGGCAGAACCACTTCATGGCAGGAGTCATCATGGAACCGGCATAATACGCCGTCAGCCGCTTGACATCGGGACGCTTTGGCATACTCAGCACAAAGGCAGCAAGCAGGGCACAGTTGACGATATTCATTTTGAAACGGTCTCCCTTTTCAAATTCCGGCAGTCCATCAATGATCTCTTTATACCGCGGTTTTGCTTTTACAGCGGCTGTTTTTGCCGTGTTCCTGTCCAGCCCGAACTCCGTGATCAGATTCCGTTCAAAGGATCTTCCAAACAGCACCCACATCCCCATGGGCATTCCGATGTATTTCATATACAGATTACCTCCCGCTTCTTGGCAGCCTATTCTCTGCAATATGGCTGTCTATCTTTGACCGGAACAATGCCCCTGCCCTGTAGAAATAGTCGGTCATTATTTCAAAGGCTTTGACTGCCTGCCGTTTCATAAGGCGGCGTAAAGAATCCTTTTTTCTGCCCGCCGCCTGGCCCGCTCCATCATATCCGTAGAATAATCCATGCAGGTGATATCTGCTCTGCCAAGCGTCCCATACACCGGCATGGTCAGCACGCCCGTCCCCCATCGGCACTTCCAGCATCCGACCGGAAAAATTCTCTGGGATGCCGGAGAGTGCCAGCCTGAGATAGCAGTCGTTTTTCTTCTTATCCTCTCATTGCAAATTCAGCAACAGGACACCTCAAAAACCGATAGCGGATTCCGTTTCCCCTTTGTATGTGAGCTTGTCACCTTTTTCCTTCCTGACAGAAGTTAGTAAAAACTAACTTATATTTTTTATGAAAGCGACTGTTTTGTGTTAGTAGCCGCTAACTTAATTCCAAGTATACCTCTTATGCGTTATTTATGTCAATAGACCGGAAAACTGTTTGCAGATTTTTCAAAAAACACTTCCGCTTTGCCCCTGTTTTCTCCTATCAGTGAAAGGGCAAAGCATAGCTTGAGTCATGTGCATACGAAGAAACAATTTAAGAAAATTCAGACAGCGGTTTCTGCTTGAAAATGGCTATGCGTTTCCACATAGCCATTTCTGAAAATAATCAATCTGTTTTGGGAAATTTCTCAACATTGACACTAACAGAAAGAAATTGTGGCAGTTTCGTCTTTAATTTCATTTCTCCCTTTTCCAACAATTTTTTCACTTGACTTCTGGACACTCCCAAAATTTCAGCAATTTGTTTTTCCGGGCGAATTTTCAGTTGATAAGGATTATTTATTGCAATTACAATCTGCTCATCGAAATCACCATATTCCATAGTTTCATTCAGTTTTATAAAGTCATAATTTACCTTTTCAAAATCAATGGTCGCTTTGTTCTTCCGAAATAACTGCATATTTTTACCATGTATTTCCGCAAACTGTTCATCGTTGTTCAAAAAACACTGATATTCTTCCTTTGGTATAAAAGAAATTTTCGCCCGTTCATAAATTGATATATTAAGGGTATTTTTACATTCCTCACATTGATAAATCAGCCAGACATCCAGTTTATTGCCATTGGTATTGACACGGAACTTCCTTGTGTTTTTAAAATATGTTTTCCTGCCGCATTTGGAGCAGTTCCGAATGACCCAAAATGAATCTTTCAGGACAATTTCATATTCCATTTTCTTTAAATAGCTCATTTGCATCTCCTGTTCATTTCGCGGTATGATGCGCAGGCTATTACATTATTTGTTTATTGTATTTGCAATAGCCACGCTATGCAAAGTAAACAGGTGTAGTCATAAAACATGATTCTCCTCTCTTGATATTTTTAGAAGATCCCTTGAATCCCTCATAATTTTTACAAGTGTTCGTTTTTCACCTCATATATTTTTTTGCATCTCAACTTCTGTGGTTTAGAATAACATACTTTAATATCACATGCCACCTTACACATTTTTATAAAAAAGAATGAGCCAATACCAAGTATCAGCTCATATTCTTACTCGCCCATTTGCTTTAGGATACGCTGTATGCTCTTTTTTGATAGATAATATTTGCAGGCTAATTCTGAAGTTTTGCTTCCAGCAAGATAATCCTTGTAAATTTTTTGGTTACGCATCAAAAGTTCCTGCTTGATTTGTGTGCCTGTGCCCCATGCTTGTCTATGCGCCGACTTGCGTGGAATATAAATATTTTCTCCATCAACATACTGTTGTATCAGCTCTATTACTTCAATGGGCAGAATTTCTTCTGCTCTTATATAGCCCATGTCTGCCTCCTAAACTAATATTTCTTAGGAATAGCATTGACTATAACAATTTAGTGAACATAAAGATGAGCCGTCATGCGGCAGCATCCGTTGTTTTTTATTGCAATAGCCAGTGCTATGCAGACATAACATATCGTCTCATATACAAATCCCCTTTCTCCCTAAAATCTCTTTTGTATAATACCATTATTCTTCGCACAATGAAAGGTTTTATAAAAATCGTGTACTGTATGAAACCCATACCGTTACCCTTGAAGGCGGCAAAGAAAATCAGATGAAAGGTATGGGGGAAGGTATTACAGCGGGAATACCAGATTGCCTGCAAAAACTCCTTTCCGCATAGTAGGATATCATGAAGTTTGCAGAATGCAAAAACCATAAAGAAAGTATTGGACTACTCTTTTGGCAATCATCTATGCTTTGGCAGAGAAAAATTAAGCAGATACTACAGTCATACAATTTAACACATACACAGTTTGTAATTTTAGCTGTAATTGAAGAGCTTTCTGAACAAAATGTATGTATTACACAAAAAAGGATCTCTGACTTTTCTATGATTGATGTTATGACTGTATCTTCTACCGTTAGACTGCTCGAGAAAAAAGGGCTGATTTATCGTTTACCACATAAGACAGATACACGGGCCAATTCCATCTCTAATACTGAAAAAGGAAAAAGTTGCTTGAAACAAGCAGTTATAGATGTTGAAGGGATTGATAAAACTTTTTTCTTTAGCAGTAATGAGGAAAATGCTCAATTTCAAAATATGTTGTCACAATTATTGAGTAAAAACTTGGAATGAACATAAACCGCCCAATTAATTCAAGTGTACGGGAAAACACTGAAACGGGGATTTGTGGCACAGCTTTTGAGAAACCCGGTTTGCGTCCAGGTCGATATGGATATTTACGAACACTTCAAGACCCAGGGCGCAAAAATCGAAAGTCACCCGGAATTGTTCACGGCAATTATAACTGTTACTTGTATCAAGACCGAGCTGGTAAAGAAAACATTTTGGTGATTGCGCCCCACAAGGACCGTATCCCCTCGGCACTCTGACTGGCTGCAAGGCGGAGGGCGCAATCCAAAGCTGACCGCTGCCCGTAGCTAATGTAATCTGCATAGTCGTATGGTTAGAAAAGAGAAGCATTAGGATTCCTATTATCCAGGCAGATATTTTTCCAAGTTCCGCAGTCTCCTATGCTGCCTATTCGCATGAAACCAACTGCGCCAATTTTGCCCTTTCACATAGAATAATCCCTTTTGTCTCTTGTTTTTCTCCCTGTGCCGATTCTCCTATGTTAAAAACTCATAATCCGAATAATCCACCATACCGTTTATATGAAGCAAAGCTCCTTCAACAAGTTCCTTTACCATCAGGCACTCCGGCGAAGGCAGCGACACAGTCCTACCTGCCATAATGCCCAAATCAGCAGATGTCTGAAAACCTCTCGGTCTGTAATTTTGTGGATTCCCCTCTACAATAACAGCTTTATATCCCATTTGCGCTGCTCTTTCAAAACCGTACTCAATAAGTTCTTTAGATATATGCTGTCTTTGAAACTCTGTTTTTACTGCAACAGGGGAAAGCAGGAGCAGTTCCAATTCCGGCAAATAGAACCGCTTGCTCCGAATTTCAAGGACAAGCTGCTGTCCTGTGGTTTACGCTTACCATATCCTAGCGGACAAAAGCCTTTTTAATCTGTGCATCATATGAGGGAAGATTCCCTGTCAGCAGGCGTAAATTTTTATTGATAATATTGTCCTACCAATGGAACAGTTTATCCTTCCACATAGATTTCTAAGAACGATGTGATTTTCCCATATGTATACTCGCCCTCAATCAGACCAAACTCCGGATCATAATACTTATTATCATAAAGCAGCGTCCAATGTGTATATCCCGCATCTGTATGGACTGTCAGAATCGAATACTTGTAGGGAACAGGATTTTTCTTGGAAATCCGCTTATTTTTTTCTGCGTGTCTAATACCGTAAAAATCAAGCATTTCTATCAGTTGACCGATACTTGTAGCTCCATCTGTTTTCATATCTTTAATCACTTCTTCAACACTTTTTCCTGCAATCATGGCAATACACGCCTGTCCACACGTTGAAAAAGTAGGCTGCATAATCAATTCCATATATTTTTTCCTCCATTAGATTTTCATCTTTCAGCTATTTGCATTCTCTCTAAAAATTCAATATTCATAGTAAAAGCTGTAAATATCTGATTTAAGAAAGCCATGTATAAGGTTTTACATTTAATTTTTCTTTACAGCCAAGCCGTTTCGCAATCCAATTCATAAACCATTTTTGTTCCCAGTTTCACCCCAAGAAGTGCAACGCCAAACATATCCCCTCGAATGAAGGTTCCACCGTACTTGCAGCCTAATTTACCCGGTAAAGTTTTTAGAAAATTTTCACAACACTGGCTTTGGGACGCTTCCGGGAAACCTCCCTGCATCTTTCAATAGGAAAACCCCCTATACTTACTCCGTTGAAATTCAATGCAACCCGTCCTAACCATTGCTCCTATACTCATGTTTCCCTCCAACTCTACAATTTTGATTTTCCGTATTACTTCGTGACATTGCACATCTGGTTCTTTGGCGATATACATGTTTTTCCCGATAGTCGAGTTTTTATAGCGCATCCTTTGGACAATTTTTTACACACTCAAAACAAAGAATACACTCTGTGCCATTTTTTCGTGTTCGAGAATTATCTGTAATATCTACTTCCATTGGACACACATTTTTGCATTTCCCACAAGTTATACATTTGCTTTTATCACATTTAATTCGGAGTAGTGAAAAATAGCTCATAGGTTTCAAAAATATTGTAATAGGACATATGTATTTGCAAAATGCACGATTATCCTTGAAAACAAAAGCTAATATTATTCCAACAGCATAGTATATGACATTCCCTATAATAAACGCCCAAAACATGATTTCTTCAATGTTACCAGCATGAGAAAGGAATAGTCCCGAAACAAATATAAAAGAAATTGCAAATGTAATATACCTTATCCACCCAATCTTTTTCCTCGGTGTTTCAGCAACTTTGTATGGGAGAAAATCAAGCACCATTGCCGTCCAACAAGCATACCCACACCAACCTCTGCCAAAAAGCAGCGGTCCAAAAATTTTTGCCACCGCATAATGAATTGTTGCAGCTTCAAACACACCCGTGAAAAGATAATACCAAAATCCCTCAATCTGCATATTTTCGCCGCAGATAAACCCCAAATAAACCAACATATAAAGTCCAACTAAAAGCTGCGCAACTCTGCGGGCATATTTGTATTTTTTGACATAAAGAAACATCCCTAAAGAAATTGATATTCCGATATAGCTGAAGTTAAATAAATAAAATGTATTGTTCTGTGTCAGCCATAATGTTACTGCAACAGTTTCAAATATTGCAAACATAATAAGTGGTAGCATGTATTTTTTCATTCTGTTCCCTCCAAATTCAACTTTTGAGTTGCGCTCTAAACTACTTCCCAATAAGTGGAATGTTTGTATTTACTCAGCATCCCCAAAATTGATAAAAACGCCAATATAAAACACTTGCTATCAAAACAATGCCGCTTATCCTCGTAACAATAAGCCCTGTTCTTTGCCGCAGCCCCTTTTTAGTAAGTTTCTTATCCCTGCTGCCAAATATGCCAAGTACCAATACTGCTGCTTCTGCAAGCGATAAAATAATTATCATCATACACTTCACAATAACCTGTTCTTTGGCTAAACTTGCTCCCATCAACGGCGGCAAAATAAGCCAGTAAATCAATATAGACGCAAGCACCATGAACAGCTCCGCCAATAGCTGATACACCTTATTTTTCCATATACCCGTCTGCTTAAACTTGTGCAACGTAATTCCATGTACAATAAGCATAGGAAACATCCAAAGCGAGGACAATACAAACAAGAAGAAGAAAATAATCTTAATAACAAAGAGCATCAAATTTTCTTTTTGAAAATCCATTCCTGTCATGTGTTGCAAAGCAACCACATTTCCATTATCGTCCCTTTGTATGGAAAGATAAGTTTTTAACCCGTTCCCATCGTCCATGACGCAGGCATCCTTTGAAATCTGTGTTACTGTACCAACCATAGCCGCCGTAAAACTGCCCTCGGTTTCTCCCTTTGAAATTGGGAGCAGACCACTAATCATACTATACAGTTTGGTAAAGCTATTCTTGAAATTCGCCCTGCTGTTAAGGTAAATCCCCGACAAGTCATCATATGTAAATTCTGTTTCCGCTTTGCAGTCCCCATATACAAGGCTTACAAGTCCATAATTATAGGCAGTTTCACCCACTTCATTTGTCATTACAACTATGCCCGTCCCTCCCTCTGTGTCAATCACAAGATTAGCGGAAAAACCTGTCGTGTTGCCTGCATGACCGATAAGGGAGACGCCGTATCTTTGTGAAAACAGACCGTGACATATCCGAGGGGTATCCGTTCCGCTAAAATTAAGCGTGGGGGATAGCATTTCAGCAAGGGTATCTGGCTGCGTGAACAGCGGACATTCCGAGCTGTCTTGCAAAAAGGCTTTTGCAAACCGTACAAGGTCACTCATCGTGCCCGCAGCCGAGCCTGCAGGATAGAGCAGGATGTACCGCCTGCACTCTCCGTAATCTTCATATTCACCCTGCACATTATAGTAAGCATTTGTCTTTTCCCTTTGGCTTTCTACCCATGTGTTATCGCTGCAATCCGGTCTGATAGCGGTTCGTTCCATGCCAAGCGGTTCAAAGATATTTTTACGCACATAGTCCGCATAGTCCATCCCGCTGACACATTCCACAGTATACGCCGCCAGAGCAGCACCCCAGTTTGAATAGGATACAACTCTCCCCGGCTCATAAATCTGTGCGGGAGCTGTGGAAAGCAGAGCATCCTTTAGACTGATGATTTTTTCTTTGTCTGTTACTTCTACATCCCATACGGTTTCTTGAAATCCTGCGGTATGGTTCATCAAGTGGAGCATGGTAACAGGCTCTTTGTAAGACAGATTGGAAAGGAAACCGTCTGGCAGATAATTTCGGACATCTGCATTCAAATCAATCTTTTCCCGTTCACAGAGCTGCATCACGCTTGTCCAGACAAACATTTTGGAAATCGAACCCCATTCATAAACGGTATCCTTGTCTGCTCTAATGTTATCTTTTGTATTTGCATCGCCATAAATCACAGACAGAATATCATCCGTTCCATTAAATACGGTTACAGAAACAGAAGACGTTGTTTCTTTCCGAACATCAATATAATCCTCTATGTGTTTTTCCAAATCGGAGTAGGCAATACCCGATGGGGTCTGCTCACTATTTTCAGCAGCGAAAACTGTTGTTGTTCCTGACACTACCAATAGAAGTATTGCCAATACCCCTGCAATCACTTTTTGCATTTATTTTCTCCCCCAATATCTGTTCACCTTCTTTTTGTATTCTAAGTATTCTTCGCCAAAGGCTGCGGCAAGAAAACTTTCCTCAACATTTATAATCTGCAAATGGAACATTACTATTGCAAATATGGATAAAATAAACAATATCCAATTAAAAAACATCAGTAAAATGCCTATGTATACTAAATCAAAGCCTAAAAACGCAGGATTACGACTAAATTTATAAATCCCGCTTGTAACAAGTTCGGTTTTGTCGGTTTCTGAAACACCTGCACGCCAACTATCTCTCATAGTCAAAACAGAAATCACAAATATTACATCTCCTAAAAGTGACACTACTATGCCTGTGTTCCTTAACCATACTGGAAAAGACGGTTTGTTTAGATAAATGCTGATCAGTTCAATAATTGGAACCGATATAGATGCAACTTTCATTAAGAGTTCAATAGTTCTTACAAAGCCAATCTTACCTTTTCCCATTTGGTCTGTTTGTATTCCTTTCTTTTTTTGACGCATCATTTTTAGAAAATAGCAACCATAGAAAACAATCAAAACTGCTATGGAAATTAACTGGAACTTCATTATTTATCCTCCCTTCAAATAACAACTTGTCTGTATCTAATACTCTGGCGAAATTCACTTAAAACAATGTCAATAAAAATCCGTCAATTAAAGCAACCAGCAGATACATAATCAATGCTCTGCCAAATGCTTCGATATGCTTTCTCGGGTTTTGATAGTATTCCTTTTCTGGTATTTTCGTAAATCGAATCCGCTTTGTGTTTCGCCACCACAAAAGGTCAATCACAAAAAGGTCAAAGAAATTCAAGCCTTGTCCCATAATACTGAGTGCCAAAAAGTTATGCCAAAAATCTTTTTCTCGAATAAACAGTCCGAATGGATAAAGCAGAACTAAAAACAGAACAAAATTTGCTGCAAACGCCGCTGCTTTATTGTTTTCCTTAAAGTGTCCTTGATAATACGCAATTTCATTTACTCTGCTTTGTACCTCATTTGGATAAGACGAATAGCTTTTCAAATTCTTTTCGTCCGTACCTGTCCCCAGATAGCAAAGCAGGAAAAAAACGATACACAAAATAATTGTCTCAACTATTGTAACCATGCTTCATGCACCTCAACACCGATTTTTCTTTATATGTAACTTCCAGATAAACTTGAAATTGCTTACAACTTTCTATTTAGACACTTTAGCATTATGAGGCTTCCTAATACATATATGCCGCATAAATATACAAATATATTACCCATATGCGAATATAAGGTAAAACGTCCGTTTATGATGACCTGTGCAGCTAATGTTTTTGTATCTGATTGAAAATAGTTTGTCTGTGCAAGGATATTCCCTCTATTGTCAGCCACAATCGACATTCCATTGTTTGTGTGCCTAATGATATTGCTTCCATTTTCAACAGCGCGTACAATCGCAGTTTTTGCAGCAGGCAATGTCATTTCCTGCCAATCAGAAGCTGGAACCAGCAAAATATCTACATTGCTTTTTCCTGCCTGCCGTATCTTAGATGCAAAAGCCATATCAGAGCATATGAATGATGCAAGCCTCCCATATTCCGTATCGAAGCTTTGCAACTCTCCGTTGCCCTTTTGACACAATTCTCCAATAGAACGCCCATACTTAAAATATTCTGCAATCTGCTCCCCCTGCGGATTAAATGCAATTGTTTTATTTTCCTTTAAGCCTTCATAAGGCGTTTTCACTAAGAGAGAAACAATCAGATAAATTCCTTCTTCTTTTGCAGTTGTTGACGCTTTCTGTAAAAGCGCCGCTTCATCCTGCTTGAGAACCGCTCCATTCAGTTCAGACCAGAAAACAATCTTTGCACCGGCTTCTGCCTCCTGCTTTGTTTTGATGAAAAGTGCATCCGCTACAGCTGCCAGTTTATCTTGCGTGTTTGTCATATTTTCATCCGTAAAGGTATCTGTATAAAATGTGGCATATACATCTTCATCATCATTCAAAAGATGAGAAATCGGTACTGTCACACCGGCTATTCTGACACTTTCTTCTGGATTTCCTGCAAAATGATACATGACAATACCGTAAACAAATACCAGCCCCATGACCGAACCATATACCGTAACATACTTTTTTAATGCCTTTTGATTGTTCCTGTTGTTCCAAATCCATATCATCATTGCCGCAGTCCAATACATGATAAAGGTAATCCCGTAGATCCCGGTTATTGTCACGATTTGCAACAGATACAGATTTTGAAATTGTGTATAAGCGTCAGACAAACCACCTAAAATCGGATAGATTAAATAAATGATATATTCGATTATTACCATAATACTTGCAAAAATAATCGTATCCTGAAATCTCATTTTGGATTTTATCCAATAGATATACGGCAATGCTTTTAAAATCGCTAATAAAAAGCCTGCGATGATACATATTTTTATATCCATTCCAATTACTTTCCCAAATTGAATCACAAATCCAAGAGTATAGCAAAGAATCAATGCAGAATACATTTTTCGTGTTTTATCGATATAACCTATGCCAAGAAACAGAATAGGATAAACCCATGCAAAAATTGGAATATTCCATTCCCCGTTGGAAAGTACATAAATTAGAAAGCTTATGCCTAAGTAAATAAGAAAACTATGTTTTTTTAAAAACTGTTTCAAAAAAATCACCTCCAAATGTCGTTTTATCACTTACCACCATCCCCTACCTGCTTTTGCAGTTCCACAAATGCCTGATTCATTTTCATGGACTCTATAGAGTCCTTAAACCATGCCAATACATACAGCAGCAGAAAAATGACCAATACGCTTCCAGCAATCGTCATTAATTCTTTTTTATCTCGTTCGCCGCTGCCAAGCATCTTCCCGATAAAGGGGGATAGCAACGGCAAATCTGTAAAATCCATGTGCTTTGTATCACGGAGCACGACAGAAAACCCTGTCTTGGCATATTTCATTACTTTGGTATTGGGATAATGTTCTGCGTTTTACTTGCAACCAAAAACCATCTTGCATCATTCCATGACATTTCTGGAGATGTAACAGCAGTAAATATTTGTTTCATGCCAGACATTTCTCCACTACATTTCAAGTATTCATCTGTATCAGCAAGTAACTGTTCGATGGTCAGATTACTGTTGTTTTTGTTCCTATAAAATGTCCGTCCGCAACCTCTTTGTTCCAGGCAAACAATCGTGTAATCTTTTTCCAAAGCAGTCTGATAATAGTAAGTTAAATATGTCAATGGAAATCCAGGTCCGCCGTGAAGCCATAAGATAATGGGGTTATTTCTGTTTTCGCCTCGGATTTGCAAATATTGTTCTATACCACCTATTGTGATATTACCTCTGTAATGCTCGATATAATGGCTTGAACATCTAAATTTGCTCCTGTAAGAGAAAGCAAATCTAAACCAAAGTCTTTCACAATTGAATATACCTGTTCTCTGGTACAATTCAATACACCAGCAACGACCAAAGACACGATTCCATGCGTATATACAATCATTCTTTGAAACAGTATATCTGCCTGCTCTCTGCTAATGTTAAGATACTGATATAATTTGTCTATCAGAACAGCGTTTCCTCTGTCTGTTAAGATAGAGTTAAATCCACCTCTGCAATAGTTCCTGCTTTCACCCATATATACAAAACGAAACAAATTAGGTGTGTCAAACGCTAAATTGATATACGCATAGCCAATTTGCCAAAACGCTTCTATGCAATTCGTTGAAGTAGGCATCATTTTTTGATTGGCATAGGTAACAGCTTCCCTCGTCAGGGCTTCCCTCATGTTATCCATATTACCAAATTGCCAGGCAATCGGTTGTGTTGAGCATTTCAATTCTTTCGCAATACTTTTAATACTCACTGCTGAATATCCCTCACGAATAAGAACATCTAGCGCTGCTGTAAGGATTTTCTCTTTTGTAATTTGAACGCTACGTGGCATAAAGCACCTCTATATTAAATAAACACATTTATATAACGCGCTTTATATTATAATTTTTTGAATTGAATATGTCAAGAATCCCTGCTCTTATTCACCTATGAGTGGAAAGTTCACCGCAATTCCATTCCAAAGATTACTTGCAGCTAAAATAGATACTGCCTGCATCATCAAATCTCTTCCTTTCTGCCAGACTCAACAGCCCTATTCCTAATCAACACGGCAATCGGTGTGATTATCAGATAAAGTACAATCAAAATAACAAAGAATTCTATATCTGCCTCCAAAAATACATAAATGATATTAAATCCAAAGTGCAGCAACACTGAATAAATCAGATTGTTATGCCGTTCCAGAAAAATATTCATCAACACAGTGATTGAGGTAATGACAACAATGTTGGAAACCACATAAGGAATCGCCCGCCAGTCAGTGAAATCCGAATCTACTATCCACAACAGGGTATGCCAAAAGCACCACACCAATCCCTGACAGACAGAAGATTTCAGGAAACCATACCTCTTGTTAAATTCCTCCCTCATGAAGCCTCGCCATCCTAATTCTTCGCCTGTCGGTCCCGAAGTAAAGGCCAGAAAGATGCTAAGCGGCAGTGCTATCGTTCCAAAATTGACATAATACAGCATCGGCTTTCCCTTGACAATGGAAAAGATGAATAGCGACAAAGCACTGATCCCAAACGTAAATGCAAAAGAACACAGCAAAGGGAGCAGTTTCACTTTACCCGAAAAGCATCTTTTCACAAAAGCCATTCTTGTTTCGTCCGGTCTGAAATGTTTCCATCCGATGAAAAGCAGATACGTCGGCGACCATGCGATCAGGTTTCGGACAATCCACATAATGACAGGCGGTGCATGAAAGACCAGACTTGCCGTGCCTGCCACAAAAATAATAAGCGCCCAAACCAAAATATAGGAACTGATAATATACTTCTTCAGATAATTTGTTTTCATCCTACCATGCCCTCTCTTTGCTGATACTAATAATAAGCTCGCTCTTAATACCGTTCAGTTCAATGATATTCTCCGCATCCGGCACGCTGAAAGCCTCCGTCTGCTTTCCATCTTTCTCATAGAAAATGCTTGTGCCAATCCCTTTTGCAAGGGCAGTAAAAGCCACTCCCTCCGGAACATGGATTTTTGAAGTTGCCGACACTTGGTTGATCGCCACCTCTCCATTTAAGGAATGGCAGACCACCTCCATATCAAGGTTACAGTTGATCTCTACTGTTCCGGTAATGTCCTCAAGCATAACGTTTGGCGTCTTCGTGTCAAGTTCTATGCTGTCACATTCCAAAGAACGGATTTCCAACCTTTCCGCATTGACCGCACACTCAATTTTCCCGATATACGGCATCGGTATCTGGACAAAGATGCTGACTGATTCTTTTGCCGCTGCTTCTGTCACTCCGTTCCTACGGTTTACATCTACATCAATCCGCTTTTTAATGTCGTCAATCCTGACCTTAAAATCGTTCTGAAGCGTGGGCATGGTATTGGATACAAGACGGACACGGATTTTTTCGCCCGCATATCCCTCCAGTATAAATTGTTTTGCGCCGCCAAACTTCATATCATAGCGTTTCGGTTCGTCGATATCGTACTCTGTGACACTCTCATAAAGATACTCTGTCAGCTTTTTTGCCCCCTTATCATTCGAGAACAGCTCATCAATAGAAATATCAAACAGGGCAGAGATTGCCATAATGTTCTCTATGTCGGGAATGCCCGCATCCGTTTCCCATTTTGTAACTGCCTGCCTTGATACGCCAAGTTTCTCCGCCAACTGTTCCTGTGACATACCTGCCTGTTTGCGGATAGATTTTAATTTCTCTGCAAATGTCATGTGAATCCTCCTTATTTTTCCTTCTTATTTTTTGATAGACCAAGTATAGGAAAGCGCATTTTGCATTGCAAGCAATCAGGAATTGCATTTCCGCTTTCTCTGCTACTTTGCGTGGCATTTCCCTAATTCATAAGAAACCTTTACGACATGAAAGAAGTTTCTTCTATTTATTGACCGTCTGCCTGTCTATGAAAGTCAAAAAAGTAAAAGGAACTTTTTGTTCCTTATATTTGCCATTAAATATGAATGATTTTATCTTTAACAAGTTCTGCACCCTCCCACATCGCTTTGTAGACTGACTGTCGGTTTAATGTTATCACTAAAAAAACACACTGTCAATCCTTTTTGCCGCCTGCTACATATCCTTAAAACTCATTCCCGACACATTTTCCTGCCCGTCTGTTTCTACGGGTTCAAAAACAAGATCGGTGGGTTCTATGTTGTGTGTTGCTGTCTTTGCTCATAAATCTGCTCCTTTACAATAAAATAGAGCGCATAGATTTGTTTCTATACGCTCTGACGCTGTATTACTTATTTTGTTATTAATGATAGTGCTTATATTTCTGACAGAAAAATTTCTGCCATTCCCGCTAATCCGTATCGAGATACCAATTCTTTTATACCTGATTTTATCTCATCTCGGCAAAAATCATTCTTCTGTAAAAAATCATCATCTTTGTCATTGAGATAAGAATAAAATAGCAGTGCCACCTCCAAATTTACCATATTGCTATCAGACGTCATATCGCATATCTGATTTTCAGCTTCGTTAATGTTCCCATTATCAACCATATCCAATAATTTTTCCAATGTGCCTTGGCTTTCTTTATCCTCCAATAAATCTTTAATAGGATTGTCGGTATCAATACGGAAAAGAAACTTCAATATCGCACGTATCATTTCTTTTATCAGTCTTATAATATAATCCTGCTCAAACACATAAATGCTCCTTTCTGCATATACATTCTATCATGCAGAAAGTTTCAATTATTCATTCTGACTTTCTTAGCAATAATGGTATCTGTTTTTGGTAATCTAATGCTATGCGCCAACAACCGCAGACAAGCTATATATGCTAAAATTAAAAGCCATAAATTTAATATATTTTTACCTTTTTGTTTCTTCTGTACAGTAACCCTTGAAGATACTTCCTCAATTTCTTCCTTGTTCTCATTTGCAACAATCAAAGTTTTCAACTCGCCAAACAAACCATAGCTTGGCACATAAGTATATGAATTTATCGGTATTGTTACAAAAAGTGCAAAAAGAAGTAACAACCTCATTAGACAATAGCTGTTTTTCCTTGTCATTTACATTCTCCAATCTGATTTTATATGGCTAATTCTATCACATTCCTATTAAATTTTGTATTAAATTTTCCAAAATCTGCTGTTCCTGCTTTTTATTCATGGTCTTTGCCCTCCTGTGATATGGATTGATATGATTGAATATATTTTTTATGTGGAGAAACGCAAACCTAGCATTAGAAAAGACGGCAAGCTAAAAAGCTCGCCGCCTCCCTGATATTCCTAAAACTGTACGAAAACAGTAACACCTTGAACAGTATTAGCAATTTTAATTTCTGCTCCATGCAGGTCAAGAATTGTTTCCACACCATTTCACCACTTCGCCATCCATGTTTCCATGCATTCCTGATAAACCTCACAAGCCATTAAAACTATCTTCTCTGCCACAGTAGCATACTTTCCCAAAACGCAGCAGTCAGCTTTCCATTATCTTTCAGCCATGAGAGGTAGGAACGTACCGTGCTGCCAACTAACACATACTGTTCAAAATTCATGGAAAGCCCGTAGCCTTTAAACACTTCCTGCAAAATCCTCTCAAAGCACATCGGCTCCTTGCAGATAGACAAAATTCTTTCTGCCACCTCATGCACCTTATTCCTGTTATAACGGACTAATTCCTTCACATCAGCAGAGGCTTTTGCATGGGCGGGAACAAACATAGCTGCCTCCATTTTCTCCACCTTGTCCAGCGTTTCCAGATATGCACCCACGTCATAAATGAAAGAAACAGCATACTTCTCCAGCGTCTCCCTGCTACTGATGCAGTCCGCAAGGAACACCACACCGTCCGGCATATGGAATCCCACCATGTCAAAGAAATGCCCTGGCAATGGTATCACCTCAATCTCTATCGGGAAACTTTCATCTGTAAAATCCATCACATCGCTTTCCTGCGCCATCAGGAACTTGTGCCGCAAATCCTTACACGGATAACCACCGTAAAGGAATGAAGGCTCCAAGACCGGATATTTTGTAAAAGCCGCTTCAATGCCGCCAGAAAAAATCTTACATCCTGTCTGTCCCTGTAGGTAACGGTTGCCGCCGATATGGTCTGCGTTGGAATGGGTATTCAGTATGGCCGTCAGATGCCAGCCGTTCTTATCCAGAATCTGCCTGACTTTCCTCCCTGCATCCTTATCATTCCCGCTGTCAACCAGATAGACATTATCCTTGTCCGCAACATAAATCCCTATCTTCGCCGGACAGTTTATGTAATAGCATTTCTCACTGAGCTGTATCAATTCATACATTTTCGTTTTCTCCTTTAATTGTTCGGGTAAAAGATTACATTATAAGCAGTGCAGGTTTTGTCTGAAACACTATGATATGCGTGAGAAATGTCCGCCCCAAACCGAATGGACTGCTTTTCCTGCAACACCACTTCCTTTCCGCCTATTACCATTTTCAGCGTTCCATGCACCAGGAAGACATACTCCTCCACGCCCGCCACATGGGGAAGTGATTCATGGCGCACACCTGCATCAAACTCAATATAAAAAACTTCCAAATTTCTTACCGGGTCAAATGGGAACAGCGGATATGCCCTCATTCCGCCGCTTTCCTCTGTGATTATCTCCCTTTCGCCAAGCTCGGCAACCATATATTCTGCTTCCTCCTTCTTGCAGAAGAAGGATAACGGTATTTTCAGCCCTGTTGAAATCTTCCATAATATATTGATGGTGGGCGAGGACTGCCCGCGCTCGATCTGCCCCAACATGGGCTTGCTGACGCCTGTCAGTTCCGCAACCTCGTCCAGCGTGAGCTGCCTTGTGTTCCGTATCTCTTTCAGCCGTTCTCCTATCTTCAATGAATTTTGCTCCATGAATCCTCCTTCTGTTTGTTTTTACATATGAAATATATTATAACATACACATTTGCAAAAAAAAAGAGACTGAACAGCCCCTTTTTTTATTTATCACTTTCACGTTACACTTTTAAAACATCCACACTCTTCTCTCTGATTTTCGTCCTTTTCTGCAATCAACTTCCCCCCCAACAACCTCTCGATTCGTTTTTTATCTATACAACTTCCATGCAAAATACCAACTTCCTGAAGATTAATTTGCTCTTCTAGTTCTTTTGTGTTTCGTTGTGTTTTGGAATACAAATCAGCAAAGCTGAATAATAATCGGGGATATCTGTTCTTCTACTAACACTTAAAATCATCAAAACACCTCTCTTATATTGTATACTT
This sequence comes from Lachnospiraceae bacterium, assembly GCA_029054245.1. Lineage (GTDB taxonomy): Bacteria > Bacillota > Clostridia > Lachnospirales > Lachnospiraceae > Suilimivivens. Next base: position 73,936 of record JAIDFQ010000061.1, read on the forward strand.
TTACAGTCATCTCAACTGCCTCACCTCATATGAAATGTTTTATTATCCATAATCCCTGTTGATATCCGTTTACTTGTTTTATCGGTCAAAATCCGTAAATTTGTTCGCAATTCCTATCTCAAACCAAACCTTAATGTATTCAGCCAGCACGGGAACTATCTTTTTGATTTCTATACCAGAGGTATTTATGCACAAATGATGATTTGAACGTGTATTTCTTTTTGCACCTGTATAAAACACCCGGTGCTTTGCACGTTCTTTATCCACCTCCCGTATCTTACGTTCAAGCTCCACGTGGGTGAGATTTTCATCTTTTGGTGCACGCTCTATACACCGTTTTATCTTTGTGTCCATGTCGGCATACACAAAAATATTAAACGGACTATACTCTTTCAAAATTACGTCTGCACAGCGTCCGATCAAGATACAGTCCCCTTGATCTGCAAAGTTTTTAATGATTTTCTGCTGCTCAACAGCGATTGCTACAGCCTGCTTTGTAACAGGGTGCGGGGTCATAGTGAAACAACGCCCTATTTTCCCTTATCGTATCCCTTGTATTATATCTTCCCACAGGGCATTACAAACTCTGATAAGGGAAAAAATGAATATTATTCTTGAGGAAATGGTGGCAACTGGTTATTCACAGCCAGGAACATTGACCTAAAACGCAAGCCTATGTTCAAACCGCACAAATGCCATAAAACACAGATTACTGACCGGTCTGTTTTTGCTGGTCGGACTTATGCGGATTTTCAGTCATCGACCCCTGACGTTCATGTGGAAATGTACACCGTCCACTTCGGCTCACCCACGCATCCCGGAATACCCTCACAGCTTGTGTTCGAACAGGCTGTGGGCATCGGTGCCCTGCTGTGCATATTCGCGGCCCGATCCGGCAGGCCGCCATATATGTACAGATTATTTTAAATCATTTATTCACAATCCAAAAGCAAAGAAGATCAAATTCCTTTGCCATGAGATTCCTTGCTTCTTTATCTCCTCTGATCCGGACTTTACTTCAGACTGTTATATGTTCCATCGTCTACCGCTTCCAGCCACTCATTGGAACCGTTCTCACCAGGAACTTCAACCGCCAGATGCGAAAACCAGCTGTCTTTTGCCGCACCGTGCCAGTGCTTTACACCGACCTAGATATTGACAACATCTCCGGGGCGGAGTTCCTGCGCCTCTTTTCCTTCTTCCTGGTAATACCCACGCCCTGCAACACAGACCAGAATCTGCCCGCCACCTTTATCCGCATGGTGGATATGCCAGTTGTTGCGGCATCCCGGCTCAAATGTCACATTGAAAATCCCAACCTGTGATGTGGAAAGCGGGGCAAGGAAACTTCGTCCGGTAAAATACTGTGCAAAGCCATCATTAGGCTTGCCGATAGGAAACACCATCTCCGCCGCATGGGCTGCTTTTGCATCCTCACCTGCCGTCTCATCTTTCCACACATCCTTTGCCAGACGGAACACCGCCCAGCCCTTTGGCCATCCTGCATAAAAAGCGGCATGGGTGATGATCGCTGCGGCTTCCGCTTTCGTCACGCCATGTGCCTTTGCATTTTCCAGATGGTAAATCAGCGAAGAATCCGTAATACCAGAAGACATCAGCGCCACCATCGTTACAATGCAGCGTGTTTTCAAGTCAATATCCTGAGTGTTCCAGTTTTCCCCAAACAACACATCGTCATTATAATGCGCAAATTCCGGTGCGAAGTCGCCTAACTGCATCTTTCCTGCTGTCTGTACAATTTTCTCCATTGTCTTATCCTCCTATCATTTATACCACATTTCCTGCTTTTTGTTTGCCGTTCTGTGCCATAACGCCCGCAAGGGCATGGGGAACATACAACTCCTCCAAATAACAGATCTCGGCTTTTGTCAGTTCCAACTCCACCGCTTTTACCGCGCCATCCACATGGGAAATTTTTGTCGCTCCCACCACAGGCGCTGTCACCTTCGTCAGAAGCCACGCAAGAGAAACCTCCGTCATGGAAACACACCTTTTTTCTGCGATTTCTTCTACACGCTGTATAATCCTTCCGTCAACCTCCGCCGTATCGTCATATTTGAACCGCGCATAAACGTCCTGTTCCAGCCGCTTTGAAGTTTCTCCGGGGTGGCGGGACAACCTTCCGCTTGCCAACGCACTGTATGGTGTCATGGCAATATTTTCTGAATCACAGAAAGGCGCCATTTCCCGTTCTTCCTCACGGGCAATCAGGTTATAATGCCCCTGGATGGATACAAACTCCGCAAACCCCTGTGACCTTGCATAGTAATTCGCCTTGGCAAGCTGCCACGCAAAACAATTGGAAATACCAATATAACGAACCTTTCCTGCCTTGACGACATTGTTAAGCCCCTCCATAATCTCCTCCATCGGGGTATGGTAATCCCACATATGGCAAATGTAGAGATCGACATAATCCATGCCGAGATTTTCAAGGCTCTTATTCAGGTAATTTCGAATGTGCTGCTGCCCGCTGACCCCAGAATCAATTTCCTCCTGTGTACGCGGAGTAAACTTTGTGGCAATCACATATTCATCACGCTTTGCAAAATCCCGGAGTGCCTTCCCGACAAACTGCTCACTGGTTCCATTCTGATAGGCAATCGCCGTATCATAAAAATTGATGCCAAGCTCCAGACCATGCTTTATAATCTCCCTCGTCCGGCTTTCATCCACCGTCCAGCTATGCTGTCCGGCAGCCGCATCGCCAAATCCCATACACCCCATACAAATGCGAGACACTTTCAAATCCGATTTTCCTAAATTTGTATACTTCATTGTTTTCCTTTCTGCCGTTGTCAGCTACTGTATTTATAACATTTTTCCTGTTTTTGACATTTTTCCTTTCCTCAACTCATAATCCGCTGCGTCGGCATAATCATAAGCGGGATTGATGCTGAACATCAGCATATCCAAAATTCCCATATCCAGTACTTTACTTACAAGCTCTGGCGTATGGGAAGAAAGACCGATATGCCTACCCTTTATCGCGTGCCCATAGGCCGCAAAAGGCTTTGCTTCCGACGATGCCATATCAAAAAAATTAATGCCGTTCTCAATGGCTGCATCCATGATTTCCTCAATTTCCTTTTCGCTTGAAGCCTGAATAGAACTGGTGCCAATCCCCAAAACACTGATCTGCTCCGCACCTTTCGGCAATTTACGGTATTGCATGAATTTTTTCCTCCCTAATATCCGATTTCTTCTAGCCAGTTATTAATTGTTTCCTGACATTCCGGGATGTCATCCCGGTACACCCCCAACACATTGGTTTCTATTTCACTGTCCGGCAGTACCGCAGAAATATCCTTCACGCTGGATGCCAGTCCACCCGTTCCATGGGAACAGAACAGCACCACCTTTTGCCACTGAGATCATTTTCCTCCAAAAAGGAAAACACAGCCGTCGGCGCACTGTACCACCAATTCGGAAAGTCTTCTGTCAAGTAAGGACTAAAGTACTTTTTCGCTTTCATTATATCCTTAAATCCCGCAGTATGGAATTCATAAAAAGTTATATAATTGCAACCTAAAAGTTAATACCATCAAGAAGCGATTGCACCTCTCAATCTATCTTACCTTTTACCGCTGAATGTTTAATACTTATTTTAACTTCTTTACCAAGCATTCTTTCAAGTCTTTTGTAAATGTTCTTTACTTCTATCAGCATAGCCGCCACTCTCCCGTTCATATTAAGACCAATAATATTTCATCTCCTCAAAATCAGAGCTACTGCTTCTTTTAAATCATCACTAAATTCTTCTAGGTCATTCATTGAAATAACTTTATCATTAGTCAGTCCTGCAATGTCCCAAAATATGTCAGATTTTCTTAACTCAATACAGACACCTGGCGTTTTCCGATCTCTCTTAATCCTTTTCTCTATCTCCCAAAACTTGGTGGATGCAGGCAAGTCGCTACATAAATAGTCCCCATATTCCTTTACCAGCTTCCCTATATAATGTTCCTGCCATCCACCAATTTTCTCCCTATATAATTTCCAGCCCCTTTTTGAAGGCTCAACCATTTTTCATTTTCTCCTCCTAAGCATTAAATGTAATCATATATATACCAATCAAATGCTGATTTTTGTCTTATACATAACAAATCCCAGACCGCAATTTGAGTAAAATATTTATCCCATTGGCACATTTCGCATCATTCCCTACTTTATTCAATCCTTATATACCTCCTGTTTTTAGTAGCTGCTGTGCAGGTTAATCTGCCCATTGCCACTAGTTCATTCAATAACTGCCTTGTCCTTGGTCCTTTTAATCCTATTTTTTCAGCAATCTCTTCTGTCTTATACAATACTTCTAATTCCATGCACGCAAGTATCTGTTTCTGCCTTTCAGATAACAACGTCTCTTGCATTTCTGCTGATTTTTCTGCTGATTCTGCTGATTTTTCTGCTGTTTTTTTTGCTGATTGTTCTCCATGTTCCGGAATCATTTTAAGATAAAGCGTTACCTGATTAAGGGCAGTATCTTCTATCAGTTCCGGTTGCACCCAACCTTCCTCTTTCCAAGTTGCCAATATGGAGGGAAATCCGGACCCCGCATTGTCCCCAAATCCAACCATTCTCAACATGGTCTGCATATGCGGGTTTCTTGATTTTGAATTTCCTCCCCGATAAATATCCTCCAGTGGAAGCTTCAGAATACCTGGATTCGTAAATTCAAATCCATTTGACTTTTTTATCACTTTCAAAACACCTGCATCCATCAAATAATCTGCATGTATAATAAGGTTTACAAATGCTTCCCTCACTGCTTTGTGTACCGGAGTTTCATCTATCCGCTGCATTCCCTCAAGCTTAAATGGTTTCTTCAAATCCTCCGTTAATTTCGGCGTAACTTTGGTAAAAAAATTAAACAGATTATTCTCCCATGTTCCATCGTAAGTAATCCTGTCATTCCAGCGAATATCCATTGTAATTTCGCTTTCATTGCGGTAATCCATAAAAATATTGTCAAACTCGTCCCGTATGGCAAGTCCATCACCAAACATCATCAGACCGGCAAGTGTCAGCCCCTCCTTGCCCTCTCTTCTGTCTTTTCTGTACCCTCCAAGTTTTTCCAGAAATGATTTGTCATCAAGGGCATTCCAGACATGTCCATCATTCCTGATTTCAAAAATCTGCCTATATTTCCGCAATGTTTCCTTGTCAATATCGTCCATCGTATAATATTCTAAAATCATTCCATCATTGCCATCTGGATTCTGGTCGCGAATCATTCCTCTAATCTCATGTTCCGTTGCATGATAATCACCTTCGTTATTTCGCTTAAATGTTCCTTTGTATGGATTCTCGCCAACATAAATCGGACGCATTTTATAATCAGCTCTCGGAACCTTAATCACAATCAGGCTAATGTCAGATTCTTCCACAATAAATACATCTTCATCTTTCAGAATATTACGATTGACCTTACTGCTGTTAATGGTGTTCCAGAAATCCTCTATCTGCTTTTTTGAATTTTGAATTCCCTGTATCATAAATCTTTCTTCTGGTAGTGTTTTCTTTTTGTCTTCCTTCACACCAAGAATGATATAACCACCTTTGGTATTGGCAAAAGCAGAATACGATTCATAGGCAGATCTCGGCACCTTGTTCTCTGCTTCTTTGCACTCTATGTCTACTTTTTCGCCTTTATAAATTAACTGTTTTAATTCCTGCATGTTCATAATACTCATTACCTATTTTCATTCATGCTTTCCACAATTTGTATCAGCTGGGTTACAATAACATCCACCTCTTCTTTCGTATTTTCTGCTCCAAGACTTATTCTTACAGTTCCTTTTGCGTATTCTTCCGGAAGCCCTATAGCCGTCAAAACATGAGATATTTGTGTATCCCTTGAATCACAAGCTGAACCTGTTGCAATTTCTATTCCCTTTAAATCCATCCGATGCAATATTGCTTCTCCGTCTAAACCTTTAAATGAAACAGAAACATTCCCAGAAATGCGATTATCGCCACCATTAATGAGATAATCTGCCTCACAAGTTTTCAGTTTATTTATAAACAGGCATTCAAGCTCTGCTAACTGTTTCATATTATCCTCAAGCATATCCACATTTTCTTTCAACGCTGCTGCCATTCCCACGATGCCAACTACATTCTCCGTTCCAGATCGTTGTCCTCCCTCTTGCCCGCCCCCATTGATATATGGATCCAACTCAATTCCATCTCTCAGATATAAAAAGCCAATACCTTTCGGACCATTAAATTTATGTGCTGAAGCAGATAACAAATCCACCCCCAAAGTTTCTACATTTACAGGAATGTGTCCTACAGCTTGCACTGCATCTGTATGAAATAGCGCTCCTTTATTATGTGCTACCTCCGATAACTCTCGAATTCTCTGAATTGTACCAATCTCATTATTTACCAACATAACCGATACAAGCGATGTGTCCTGTTGTAAAGCAGATAACAAGGATTTTTCCTCTATCATTCCTTTATTATTAGGCAAAATATATGTCACCCTGCCTGAAACATCCTGAATCAACCTACACGAATTTAATATTGCATGGTGTTCAAAAGCAGTAGTCACTATTTGTTTTTTCAGCAATTGACGCCACGCAATTCCCTTTATAGCCCAGTTATCAGATTCTGTTCCACCTGATGTAAAAATAATTTCTTTAGGATTTGCACCAATGCTTTCGGCTATTATTGCTCTTGCTTCCGCAATTGCCCGCTTAACATGCCTTGCTGATGCATATAATGTAGACGGATTCTGATATGCCTCTTGTAGAAAAGGCATCATCGCCTCCAAAGCCTTATCTGATAATTTAGTTGTCGCTGCATGATCTGCATAAATTCTTTTCTTCATAATCACTCAAATAATTTGCAACCTTCTTTTTTAAATTCATTAATTTTATCAGCTAACTCTTCTTCCGTTACCTCCAACTGCTCCGCTAAACAAGATAGGCAAAACATTCGTTGCTCATTTTTCCCAAGCAGCTTCTTTGTTATCCCAATTTCATCTTTATTCAAATTCTGTTTCCCACAAACATAACAATTATTCAATCTTTACACCTGCTTTTCATATTTTGTGGATACTGTAAACACCGGAATATCTTTTCCTCGATATTCTTCATCCAAAATTCCAAGTTGATATTTAATTGTATCTCTCATTTTCCTCGCCCGATCCAGACAATATCTTTTAAATTCTCTCACAGAAATATCTCCCGGCTCTCTAACATTAGGAAATAGCAATTTAAGATATGCCGTTGCAATTCTCTTTACCGCTTCTGTATCTCTAGTATCAGCTGCATCAGGAACTTCAATTAACTCATCCACTATAGCCCTATAACTCATATCATTCCTTAATTCATGCATAATTGAGCAAAAATATTCGGAATTAAGCGCCCATCCTGAAATTTTTAAATCATCATTCATTCTTGGAATATTCCACCCTTTGATGAAACCATGAAAACGTTCAATTAAAGCAGATTCATGAAATACTGCAGGCAGTTCTTCAAACATATTTTCAAATCCATCCGCATCCATCGTCTCTTTTTTGATATTTCCACATAAAATCATACCTGCATCAGCAGTACCTTCATAATTGCCTACCGTAAAAATACCAGACTCAAGATATCCCTTTAAAGCTGCTCTCATCTCATCAACATCTGTAAAGGAAATTGTTTGCACTTCATCCAAAGTAATAAAGTCATTGCCTGCTACAAGTCCCTCTATTTTCTTATTTTGGTCATAGAACATCTTTGCACGACTCATTACGCCACCATTTGATAACCAGCCGTAACGACTAACTCTGCCAAATAAATATGATTTTCCAGTACCTTTTGGTGCAAGTTCAATTAAATTCAGTCTCTTTTCTATAAAAGGCAGCAATCGTGTCAGCATAGTTAACTTCTTCTCTTCATCATTACCGTATCCTGCTGCATTATAATCCACTGCGCCTAAAAGAATATCTATCCATTCATCAATAGTAAATTCGTTTCGCGTATCCTTATAGTATTCCAAATCAATCTGGTATGGACAAAATGTTTTGAATGAAACAAGCTTTATTTTACCTTGTTTACCATCCTTACCTTGTGTAGATTTCCTATTATAATTAAATGACCAATCATACTCATCTGGAGCACGATACCCCAATTCGACCATTCCCCACGTTTCATGTTCACGTATTAAATCGTCTTTACACACGCTCCATACAACTTCCTCAATGATAGTATCTTTGCTGGACAAGCCAAAATCTGGTAAAGAAAATGATATTCCACCCGTTTTTATATCAATATCCACAGATACTTTTGCCAGAAATTTTACACGCTCGTTCTCAACAATTACTTGATTTTTAATTGCGTTCCAATCTTCTTTTTTCGGAAGATATTTCTTTACAAAAGCCGCAACTTGTTCTGTATTAAAGTTTCCCTCTTCATCCTCAAATTTCTTTAAAATCCAATCTCTCATAAATGAAGGTAAACTTAAAGAATTAAAAAAATTACTCTTCTTCAAGTCTTTATATACCACCATCTCGTCAAAACAATTTCTCAAATTTTCTACATTCATATATCGTCCTCCGCTTAAAAGAGATCGTCAAAATCCGAATTCATTGATGCACTTTTTCCCCTAGTCATAATCTCCATTTTTGAAATCAAATTCTCACCAACATAAATATCTGCATCATATTTTTTTGCTCTTTTCATTACTGTTATTTCGGCCTGATAATGATTTTCATCAACTCTATGTGCTTTATATCGTTTACCTTCTACTTGCACAATCAATTCTTGCGAAAATTGCTTATTTACATACAAACGTATAACCGAACCTGTCTTAAAATCAGATATAACATCTTCATCTGCTAAGAGTATTTGAATACTGCTATCCGCTAATGACAACTCAATAACCGGAACTATAACCTCCTCTAAAGATGCGCCCCCATGTACTTCCACATTTGCAGTTCTGCTTCCTTTAAACCTCCCATAATCAGCAAGAACCACAAAACCATTTTCTTCTGTAGCAAAAGGAAGTTCATAATTCTCAAACAATTTGCAGCATCTTCCCGAATGCTTACCTTTCGTATCTGTATCATACTTTTCTTCTTTTTTTCTGATAACTGCCAGTCTTGAAGCTCCATGATCGCTCGCAATAATATATTTTTCATAACGTCGCAATGCCAATTCTGTTGCCGCACGATCCAGCGCATCAGATATTATTTCAAGTTCCCTTGCCAAGTGAATTGGATAAATATTGCTTGGTCCATATTTATAACCACCTTTTTCCTTATGTTTAACTTCGTCTAACTCTTCTATTTTAATTCTTGCCTCTTCTGGCCAATCATAAAAGAATTGATTATTTATTGTTGTTATTGTTGGTAAATTTGATCTTCCTATTTTTACAGATACGATTAACCCTCTCCTCTTTGCCCCTTCAACAATAAATGACAAATATTCCACACCTAATGCATCAATCCAACATAAAAAGGCATCCTGACTAGCGTAATTTGAAACAAGCTCATCTCTGGTTCTCAGGCGATTGTATTCTCGCGAGAGAGCATATTTGTCTACCTTTTGAAGAAAGGCTTCTCCAATCTTATTCGAAATTTTTTGCATTTTATACTCTTCAAAATACTCTGTTAACTCTGCAGACAACGTATCACCTTGAAAGTAATATTTTGCAAGATACATCTTTAAAGCAGGATATATACTATCTAAATTGGTTGGCACTCCGCATTTGGAGATGTAGGTAATTATCTCCTGCCTTTCAACATTTGTGTTATCAGTCAATTTGTAAATGCTTTCTGAAATATCCTTCCTATTATTTACAACAAATTGTGCAATTTCAGCCTCTGGAAAATCACGAACGAGTTGTTTCCTTTCAATATAAAATGTATTAAATCTAGTATCATTGTGCGAAATGTCAATTATCGCATTTAGAATATTATATTTAAAACATTCAAAATCTTGACTTATATCAAGGCAATATCTTAAATATTCTATCTTTATATGTAATTCAATAGTAAGCAAAAACAAATAATATAGCCAACATCTACCCGAAGTACCCGATATTTTTGAGTAAAATCCAGTTTCAACATCTTCTGAAAATTGCAATGTTTCAAAAATGTCTGTAATTGTTCCATGTTCCGTAACCTGTGTCAGCAGGTAATCCCACCTTTCCTCACTTCCTTTAGATTTTGGAATTTTAAACCATGAATACAAACGCCTTACCGCCTCGTAAGAATCTTTAACTATTCTCACTCCACATTTAGCATCAGGGAATTGCACATCAGAATTACAATTAATATTACCTGTTACACCTTCTTCAAATTCATAAAGAAGAGCTTTTATTCCACAAATCCCATACAATGAAATGCTCATTGGAGATATAGAAATATTAAACTCTACAGCATTTGCATCCGAACTTATAAAATATCGTCGATTGTCATATCTTGTCGGGTCTTCTGCGGCAATATTTCTAACGACTTCTTGTCCTCCTCTTAGCAAAAAAACAACCCATGCGCCTCCTAAATTAAAATCTTTAAGTTCATCAAGTACCATTCTTGCAATTCTGTCTCCACAAAGTAACAAGTATTCTCCCAAACCAAGTACCGCTACTCTATTGCTTTTACAATCTATATCAGCAGTCCTAAGTTTTTCTCGTAGTATATCCAAATCAGGTTTTTTATCCTGAGCATGACAGCAATCGCTTAACCTGATAAAATCTATTCCGAGTTCCTCCAAGTTAATTTTTAGGTCTCTGTATTCATCATTACCCACAACAGAGAAAAATGGCTTATGTATGTTTGATGAATAGTACTCTTTTATTGCTGTCAATGTCATACTACTACTCTCCTTCATTCATTATCTCAACACCAATATTGATATTATTCTTAATCAATTTTATTAAGTGTTTTTTCAAATCTTCAGAAGACATATGTTCTATTTTGGATATCACTGCATCACTTCCGCCAGCTTCATATTCTGCCTTTGCCAATTCGGTAATTTTATTTTGGATTGCAGGATGTGTATCCCATTCATATGGATCTACAGATAGTCTTTCAAGGGAATCCCTAACCTTTTCTATATCTGTGAGTACTCCCTTATATCTTCCCAATAACTTTGTAAATGCTAAATTAATCTTCTCATCAGACAATAGTTGGTCGTAAAGTTTAGCCGTCTCCAAAAATGTTAATGCGCTTTCTATTTCTTTTTCCGTAGCAGTGGTTCGATTCAATACTTCAAACGTCTTCTTTGCATCGTCATAATCATCGCTTTCAACTAGACATAGAATAGGCGTTCTATGAGAAGCTGACCATTCCCTTGGATTCTTGGAATTCGTTCTTTCCTTCCATAATGCAAACATTTTTGTCTTTATCTGATTCTTTCTATATTCATCTGCTATACTTTTTACAATTGCATTGCTTTCTGTTCTGCTCTTTCTAAAAACATTAATTAGCTGCGGTACTTTAAGCTGCGTAGATTCTTCCACGGAGATGTCGTCAAGGTATACTTTATACGAATCATGAAACACTTGTACTTCATTTTCAAAGTATGTCTGAATTTCACTACTGTTTTCACAAAAAATATCTGTACAATTTTTCATTTGTTCTGGCAAAATATCCTTGTGTGTCACTACATCGTACAAAAAAGAATAGCAATCAGAGAAATGATTATACTTCTCTTCTAACACTTCATGGGAACACATAACAAATTGCAGTTTTTCTGTCCACTTTTCGAATGCTTCATTTTTGGAGTGTGCAGTACAATTTAAAATTTTGTTTGTTTCTTTAACAAATGAATAATCGACTTTCAATTTTTCGATTTCCGCTATACCTATTTCTTTATTCCATAAACTTGAGTAAGCAACAGAAAACAGATAGCTGATATCAGATAAAACGTTATCCTCCGCACCAATATCAGATGCAAGTTTTAATATTTTTCCATTGTCAAAATCTTGAAGAAACGATTTCATTCCACTCTGACATTTTTCCGGCTTCAAAAGAGATAATAATTGTTCCCCTAAAGTTCCCTTGATTAATGCGGAAGTACCTATTGATAATGCAATTTTATGTGCCTCTTTCCCTTCTTTTTGTATGAATTCGATATACTTTTCCACAAATTCATATACCCCTGCATTATCTACATCTTCAAGACACCAAACCGGTAATCTTAACTTCTGCATTTTGTTTTTAACTGCATTTTGGGCTTGACTTATATGAGCACACGAATTCGCATCAAGTTCCCATGCCTTTTCCGTAACTTCGTAAAATGCCTTTTCTTCTGGTGTCATTTTTACAATGTATGTAGGATTTGATTTTCCACTAATATAATTTCCTATCATTTCGGAAAGTTTTTCTGCTGACATAGAATCATGGCTTCCGCTTGAGTCGAGGTAACGATATGGTTCGCCACCATATTCCTTTAACAAGAATCCAACTATAAAAGCAGACAGATTGCATGGTGCAAATCCATACGTTTCTTCAAGATGAGTATATATATCATCTATGGAAATCTGCCCATCTCTCTTAAACCCTTCCTCAACAATTTCTTCTACAGATCTTTTTATTACAGAAATATTCAATCCTAAAGTTGTGCTATCCGTCCAGTACTCATCATTATCCCATACTTCAGCAAGTACACTCTTTTCTGCTCTTGCCATAACACCACTTGTATCTTTTATTATTCCACACTTAGCAGCAAAGTTAACCTTTGTCATCTTGAGTTGATTTTCAGTTACACCTCTGCAAAAATCAAAAATATATTCATATTTTATTGTAACAATCGTTTGTAAGCTCTCTGCTACAGAAGATCCACCTAATACCCTTTCTCCTTCTTGACAATCCGAATGATAAATAATAAAACTCCCGTTATATATTCTATTCTTCCATGTGATACTAAGTACTTGCTGTGCCTTTATTGTATTTTCAGTCGCTGATTTCGGATTTCCCTGATAATATTGTGCCATAGCGGCATAATCGACATATGTGTCAAAATCATCTTCTCCTAATGGCGTAGACAAAGCATCAATAAATATTATATTTTTATACTCTTCTTTTACGGCTGCTTCTTTAATTAATTTCCTTAACGTAATCACTTCATCATCATTCTTTGCAAATGCAATAACCGCAAGAAAATGCCAATTAACAGGTGCATCTTTTAACTCATTAATCTTTCTAGTAAAATCAGCACTTGTCACTGGTATCAAATCTCCATTTCCTGGATTCATTTCATATCGAAGCCTTAATGCTGGCGACAATGATAACACAGTTTCCAATTTGCCCTCAGAAACTAATCGTGCAGTTGTACTATTCTGCTTTATTGTCTTTTTAAATTCATCAATTTTTGCTTGGTCTCCAGCTAAAACAGCCACGCCATATGCATATTTATTGTTGCCAATAGGCGAAGTTACTAATATCCCCTTGGCGGCAAGACCCTTTGCTAAATTTTTGCACTGAGTATCTAACCCGGCAGTAATTCCCTCATAAGCATAACTGATATTTTGCTCTGTAGGTTTAAGCAATTCAATCGTTCCACCTAAACGCTTATCAATAGCCTGCATAATTAAAATTGTTCTTAGCACTCTACTCTCATCTTCACGTAAATTCTGTTGTTGTGGGAACGTATCAAGTATCATTCTTATGTCCGATGTCAAATTGTCTCTTCCCTTTACATAAAAGAAGTCCCACAGCATATCAACGGTCAACAGTGGATGATCATCATCAGGGCCAGTCTTTTCAATAAACCACTGGAATGCCTGCGTATCATCAGTATTTGCAATCTTAATAAAGTCAAACATACTTCTTTGATTTGATTGAAATGCCACTGCAATATTTTTCAATATCAAGGCAGTCATCGGATGGATAGGCATAATGTCTTTAATCACTTTTGGATCATGAATCCTAGCCGCTTTCATCACTGCTGCTCTCGAAGCACTAAGACGATTATTTAAATCATCCGCACAAATATTCCACATATCCAATGCCACCGGTTTAACATTAAAAGCATGTCCAATAAGATTGAACGCAATATTGTCCGGCAAGGTTATTTGAGAGAAATTAAATCGTTGTTGAACCACCTTCCACGTCGAATCTTCACTATTAATAATTGACTCGGTTTGGTGAGTAACAACTATAAAATAGAACGGCGCCTCTTGGCACAATGCTACAATCTTTTGAAATTCATCCAAAGAATTTCTATTCTGCTTAAAGAAACCACTAAACTCATCCCAAACAAGAACAATTTTAATTCCATTTTTTTCTATAATGTCTTTTAACCAAAATTTTAACTTGTCTCCATCCAGAGACATGGCTGTTATTCCTTCCTTATCTGCCATTTTAAAAATATTTTCCATTAAGCTTTTCACATCCGATGATTTTTCTAATGTATTAATTACCTCTTCTGATGTAGATTGTGAAAAAGTGGCAACCCATTCCGGTTTCTTTAGCAGAATGTCAAATATCTCTCTATGATCTTTTATCCATGCTAATGTGCTTTCTTTCAGTGTATTTTCCCCATAATATGTAATATTAGAATTAGCTTTTAATGATTTTTTCACACTCTCTTGAATAGCAAAATACAAATCTCTCGGCGTAGTAATGCCACCAGAGGCATAACGATATGCCACAATGATTCCTCTATCTTTATGCCCAAGAATTTTATTCAGCAAATCTGTATAATTTTTCAAGGAATCGTACTTATTCCAATATTCCTTCAATTCTTCCTCGGGAACCTCTAAAATTTTTTTCAAAGCATACGCACACTGAGATTTGCCTGTTCCATAAGCACCATGAATCCAAACAGATCTCTTTGTTGATCCCCCAAGCATACTCTCAATATTTTTTAAAAGCTCTATAAAAGTCTCATGCGGATATGTATTTTCCCAAAGTGCCCCTGCCTCTATAGCCGAATCATCAATACAAGGGAAATATTTCTCATCTATATCAAAAAACTGACGATACTTTCCAATTTCTTGTGCTAGCATTACTGCTCCTCCTACTTAAATAACCTAATTAGGCGTTTGCGAAACGCCACAAGCCGCATAAACACGGCATGTTTTTGTTACTAAAACCAAATAACTCCTCACCG
>JAIDFQ010000062.1 GCA_029054245.1 Lachnospiraceae bacterium
TAGGAAATTTGTCTTTGGATCAAACCGACTTTCCTGATATACTGCAAATTTACAATGCGTTTCGCAATCATCTATTTATGAATTGCATTTGCAATCATAATTTGTCCAAGCGAAATCCCCCCATCATTAGTAGGGACTTTTTCGTGATGCAAGACTTCAAAATTTTCTTTTTTTAATACGTTTATCATATTTAGTAAAAGAAACTCATTCATAAAAACGCCACCACTTAATACTACTATATTAATTTTGTACAAATCCCTTATTTTTAAAGCCATACAACGTGACATTTCTATAATTGTACTATGAAATCTCCTGCTAATTGTCTCTATATCTTCACCATTCTGTATATCTATCACTATTTGTCTAACCATTTTTTCATATACAATTCTGTAGCACCCCTCATACTCTTCAATATCAAAACTATAATAACCAGCTAAATCAAAATTTCTATTAAGAATTGCCTCTAACTCAATAGCAGCCTGACCTTCATACTCTATTTCATAACATATTCCTAGCAATGACGATATACCATCAAATAATCTTCCTAGGCTAGATGTAGGAAACGTATTTATATTATTTTCTACCATTTTTTTATAGACTTTTTTTTCTATATCTGATAATTCTTTAAGAACGGATAAATCTAACTCTTCTATTCCCTCCCCATACACTTTCAACAATAAATCATAAGCCACTCTAATTGGTTCCTTTACAGCCTTATCACCTCCAATAAGATTGCAATTATCTATCGCAGCCACTCGCTTAAAACTTGAATAATCCCCTACTAGAAATTCTCCTCCCCAAATTGTTCCATCCAAGCCGTAACCCGTCCCATCAAAGATAATTCCCAATACTGTTTCATTTATGATATTATTTTCTGCCATACAAGAAGCCATGTGCGCATGATGATGCTGAACTTTTACCACTTCTACACTACTCTGCTCATTTACAAATCTGGTACATCTAAAACTCGGATGCATATCACAAACGTAATATTGAGGCTCTATATCAAGTATGTCTTCAAAATGTCTTTTACATGTTAATAACGAGCTGAAAATCTCATCATTTTTTACATCACCAATGTGCTGACTCAAATATATTTGATTTTTTTTACTAAGAGCTATGGTATTTTTAAGTTCTGAACCAAATGCGAATATTTCGCCTAATTCTTGGTTAACAGTGATTGGTCTGGGAGCATAACCTCTTGCTCTTCGTATAATCGTATTATATTTTTCGCCATTTTTTTCATTAGAAATAATTCTCACAATAGAATCGTCAACTCGTAGAAATATATCTCTGTTGTTCATCAAAAAATAGTCTGCAATATTATTTAATTTTTCATACGCATAATCATTTTTATATGCAATTGGTTCTCCTGCTATATTTCCACTGGTCATAACTAATACATTTAAATCAGAATTAGCTAATAAAAGATAATGTAATGGTGCAGACGGCAGCATAACTCCAAAGCATGGATTCTTAGGTGCAATCGACAATGGTAATTTCGCCTCTTCCTTCTTTTTTAATAATACAATTGGACGTTTTTCACTTTTTAAAAGTATTTCTTCCTCTTCATTGACATGCATGTATCGTTTTACCACTTCAATACTTGGCATCATTAACGCAAAAGGCTTAAAATCTCTTTTTTTCAATTTTCTAAGCCTTTTAACAGAATTATCATCTTTTGCATTTACAGCCAGATGAAATCCTCCCAAACTTTTTATTGCACAAATCTTTCCTTCTAACAATTTATCAATTATAAACTCTACCTCATCATCACACTGTACTTGCACCCCATTTGAATCAATAATATTTAACTTTGGTCCGCATTCTGGACAAGCATTAGGTTGCGCATGATATCTTCTATTTCTTACATCAGAATACTCTTCAGAACATTGTTTACACATTTCAAACACATCCATAGTTGTATTTCTTCTATCATACGGCATCTCCTTAATGATTGTGAATCTCGGTCCACAGTTCGTACAATTGATAAATGCATACCTATATCTATGACTATGAGAATCAAACATTTCTTTTATGCATTCATCACAGACACATAAATCTGGGGAGATAAGCGTATTGTTTTCATCCAACTGTACGCTTTCTCTAATTTCAAACGAATTGTATTTTCCTCCTGATAAAGTTATATCTACTTCAAACACATCATCAATTTTGGATACGATTGGCTTTTTATTCTTTATGTCTCGCAAAAAAGATTTAATATCATTTTCCTTTCCTTGAACTTCTATCAAAACACCTTTTGAATCGTTTAATACCCATCCATTCAAATTGTTTGTTTCTGCTATTCTGTGAATAAAAGGTCTGAAACCAACTCCTTGAACTATTCCTGTAACCCTGTACGATTTTGTAACCACAACAATCTCCTAACATAATCTAGGAAGCTCAGCCCCCATCAGTTCTTCCAGTATCTTCTTTTCTCCATTACTATCTACAAGATAAACATTTCCATCCTCTGTTTCCATTACTTGACCGATTGTAGTTGCAGCCTTTCCATACTCTTCATTTTTTAATATCTCAAGGACTTTTTCTTCTTTATCCGGAGCGACAAAAATGCAAATACAACCCTCATTAGCTAAATGAATTGGATTTATTCCGAGCATATCTGCAGCCATAATAGTTTCATGCAATAATGGTAATTTTTTTTCAAAAAAAACAATATCGTAACTCGTTAAGCGTGCAAATTCGTGTAACACAGCAGATAGCCCACCTCTAGTAACATCTCTAATTGAATGAATAGAGTCTCTTCCTACACCTTTTACCAATTTATCAATCATATTATTTAGTGGTGCACAATCACTTTGTATTCTTTGCTCAAATCCTAACCCTTCTCGTATAGATAACAGGTGAATGCTATGATTTCCAATATATCCACTTAAAATCACTTTATCACCTTTTTTTAATTCTCTCATTCGAATAGGTTCAGTTTCAAAAACACCTATGCCAGTTGTATTGATAAATATTTTATCTGCCTCACCTGTATTTACTACCTTAGTATCTCCTGCAACAATTTTAATATTTGCTTCAATTGCAGTTTCTCTTATCGCTACTAATATTTGTTTTAATTCATCCATTGGTAACCCTACTTCAATTATTAGTCCCAATGTCAAATATTTAGGTGTCGCTCCACTTACAGCTAAATCATTTACGGTTCCGCAAACTGCAATCTTTCCAATGTTTCCATTTCCAAAAAAAACAGGATTAACTACGAATGAATCCGTTGTCATAGCTATTTTACTATTGTCTAAATCTAAAATAGCACTATCCTCCATCTCTCCTATGTATACTTCTCCCAAAATGTCAGCAATCATTGAAACAAGCTCTCCACTTAACTTTGCTCCAGTTCCGTGATCTAAAACTATCTTGTCCATAAATAATCTTCTCCCAAATTAGTCTATAATGACAATCTCACTTCTCTATTTTAGCATTACACTACTTTAAATTACTATTTCTTTCGCATTCTATCGTTCCAAGTACTAGTCCGTCAAGTATATTGAAAACTCCCTTTTCGGACGAAAATTGAAATGTTACTTTTCACGCCACGCCAAATTTTGGCATACTAATATGCCGGTGTTATAGCATTCTGCTTTGGCACCGGCTTCTCTTTTGCTCTGGGCAGACGCTTTCGTCCATATATATTTCAGAAATCTTCTGGTATACATTTTCGTCACCCGCACGCAGCAATATACCACGCTCAGACTGTCACAGATATAGCACAGGTTCTCATAGCTCAAGTGACCGCCTGATTCTGCTTTCTCTTGTATACCCTTGCCAGCCTTTCACACAAGGAATTATTGGCGGGTCCCCTCGTATCATGCAAGAACAGCAGTTCATTTTCTTTGTACCCCGCAGTTTTATAAATAGGTTATATCCTTCCTGGTAGTAATCATTTGGCAGCTCATCCGCATATTTAGCTTCGCTTTTTTAGGATCCTGTCATATTCCATTTCAAATCCAGAAACAACCCACGAATCTGTCTGTGCGTCTTCCGAAAACCCGTTACGGTAATGCAGCATTTCCTGGAACAGAGAGAGCATCTGCCCGTTCCATGTCAATTCTGGCTCGTTCTGTATGCTCCCGGTCAGATAGCATATATCATGCTGTATGCATTCCCAATGACCGGTACCGGTCCCATAGCTATAAAAGGTCTTGTCGTAGTTATGTACGACCGTTCCCACATAGTCCTCCAGCGTGGTGCCTCTGACTCCCGCATGCCCCTTTTTTCTCCCTGCCTATAAGCAACAGCTGAAGCGTCAGGCTTTTGCGATAATCTGTAGCAAACCACCGATGGTCCGGCAAGCCGATAGGTACTGCAGATCATCTCATAGATTAACTCCATATCTGCTTCCAAAACACGAAGGAGCGTGCGATGATACAGAAGACTTTGCCCCGGATGGAGAATCTAACCGCCCGCCACCTCATAATACGACGCCTTTTTCGATTGAAATCCATTCTTCTGGCATACTCTGCTTTCATGCACCATTTCCCTCTAAGCGCTTCCAGACTTATAGGATGTTCCTTATCCTGCATTCCCAGAAACAGCCCCTTCCCGGCATAATTACCTGCCATATAAACAGGCGCATGAAAATGAGAAGATAGCCTTAGCAAAAATGCTCAGTCCGCCTCCCTGTACTGAATAAGCGGCACTTTCATCACTTCATCCTGCCCAAAGGACAAAATAGAAAAGAAATGTTCTCTGCAGATTTCCTGCATGAAATTAAAAATAAAATGCTTCCCCTGCCATGACCTGCTCTTTCTTTCCAGATCCATGAGAAATGACAGGGAATAAGCTTTGATTCCCGAAAAAAGCAGTATCTTTTCTACTTCTACATCTACCTCCACGGCTAGTGACTCCCCTGTAAGCCTTATGCCTGCATTCTCCACTCCCATAGGCTCAATGCCTGCCCTTATCTCTGTAACCGTATTTTTCTTATGCAGCAGTCCACGTTCTATCTTTGTTTTTATGTCGATTCTATTATACATAAACAGCGGCAAGAAGTAACTGGCGTAATAGCGGGATTTCATAAGACCTTTTGTTCTATCACTTTTTGCTCGCAACATCTTTCTTAATCTTGCAGACCTCATATCATAAAAAAGCGCTATAAAAAATAAAGACGACGCATATCCTGTCCTGTAGACCTGCGCCGTCCTTATTTCTTATAGCGTTCCCTTCTTCTTACAGAAACTCTATATTAAAGTCAATTTCATAAATTTATCTCTATAGCTTTCATAGGTAAAACACTGTGCCCGTTCCAACGCTGCCCCCTGATATTTTTTAAGCATATCATCATCTTTTAGAAGCTCTAGCACAACATCTGCCATTTTCTTCTCTTCGGGAAGAATATGTTCTGCGTCAAGATCTCTCTCCTTCGCCATGACAGGAAGTAGGATGCCATACGCCCCGTAGATGACTGGTATTGCCTTTCCGCTTTCCTGCTCCTCCAGAAGAGAGGCATCTCCGTCTTCCAAAAGGATTTCCGCCGGTCCAGTCATACAGTTTACGCTTACCGCCGCCAGTCCCAGGCTCATTCCCTCCACCAGCGCATTGGGAAATCCTTCGTTGGATGATGTAAGCAAATAGATTTCTCCCTTGTTCAAATACTGATAGGGTTCCCTTTGCATGCCGGCAAAATAAATTGCATCCGTTATGTTTAAATCCTCCGCCAACTTCTTATAACAGGAAAAGCTTCCAGCACCCACGAGAATCAAACGGACTTCCGGCATTTTTTCATGTACCAGTGAAAATGCCTTCAGCATATGCCAGAAACCTTTCATATCATCATCTCTTCCCATAGAAACCATGCAGCGGATCTTCCGCCCCTGATCATCATACGCTCCCCAAGGCAGTTTTGGTTCGTTCTGCTTCGCTTTTTCCCGAATTGCCTTCACATCATAAAGATTGTATAAGGTTGCTGTCTTATCAAAATGAAAGTGTTCCTTAAGTTCTTGCTCAATCGTTTTAGAGCAGCAGATCATCAAATCTGCCCGTTTCGTAAACAACTTAATCTTTAAGCGCTCCTCCACATCCGTATAATTACGCAGCCCCAGCCAGACCTTTTCTCTGCCTGTCCTGGAAAATGCATTCACCATGTTTGCAGTGGGGCCAAAACTGTACACGATGTCCGGCTTCATCTGCTTTTTCAACTGCCGCACTTTCCGGGAACGCTTAACAATATTCCAAAGTTTCTGCAGGGTTCCCTTTTTCGCGCCCATCTGGATATCAATAATCTTCAGTCCTTCAACGTCATATGCCATATTTGCCGAATTAAAAATAACAATCGTTACATCAAAATACGGCTCCATAAGCCTTGCCGTTGTAATGCAGACCCTCTCAAATCCTCCCTGATGAAGCATAGGAGACATCAGCATCAGTTTCTTCTTCATTTCCACTCTCCTGTTTCATAAAAAGCCGTCATTTTTTCTGTTTGAACGCTTACATCAAATCCAGCTTCCTGCATTTCTTTCGCGAAACTTCTGCGTGTATAATCAGCCGTCCTTTCAAGATAAGCTGCCCACTCGCCTGCCTCTTTCTCAATGCTCATCCTATGCACCAGCTCCGTCGCCGCTACTTCCTCACAAATGCTGTCCGACATCAGGCACCGAAGCCCCGACGCCTGCGCCTCCACAATGGTTCCCGGGAGTCCCTCATAACGGGAAGGATAGACAAAGTAATCCATTGCCTGATAATAGTCATAAACAGGATTCTGGTTTCCCAAAAAACGCACTCTCTCTGCAATCCCTAACTGTTCCGCCAGCCGTTTTGCGTCCTCCATGCCGCTTCCTTCACCCAGAAGCAGCAACACATAATCCCGCCTCTTTTCTCCTTGAGATCCTATATCATTTATTAAATTATCTTTTAATTTTCCGCCATTGCAAAGATTAGCAAATACTTGAAGAAGGTATTCATGATTCTTCGCATAATGGAATCTCCCCACATGCCCAATCACATATTGATCCCTTATCCCAAGTCTTTCCCGCATCTGTTCCCGTATCTTTTCATCATAAGCAAAAGCCTGACAGTCAATGGCATTGGGAATAAAAATGGTCTTCCCATCCCTCACAGCCTTCTTGCCAAAAACAGAAATACCTGCCAATCTTGAACAGGTAAACATATAATCCGTTTTCTTGGAAAGATTTCTCCTCATCCACCGTGTAAGCCTGCCCTTAGCGCCTTTATCCACA
The DNA here is from genome assembly GCA_029054245.1 of Lachnospiraceae bacterium. GTDB lineage: Bacteria > Bacillota > Clostridia > Lachnospirales > Lachnospiraceae > Suilimivivens. Next base: position 7,200 of record JAIDFQ010000062.1, read on the forward strand.
CCTGCACTTCTGGCATGGGCGATTGTGACCGGCACCCCTGCCTTTTTGGCAATGGGAAGGTAAATCGCCGCGGTACTCGTAATATGTCCCTGCACTGCCCTAAAATCGTGATGTAATTTAAAAAATTCCTTTAGCGCACGCTTATAAGAGAAATAATTGTATAGCCGAAAACGCGGAACCCGATAGATTTGACCGCCCAGTTCTTTTATCTCTTCATCAAAATGTCCCTTTTCATTCGTGTGTACTAAAAAATCGAACTGAACACGGCTTCTATCCATGTGACGGTACAAATCCATGATACGGCTTTCAGCACCGCCAAGCTGGGTGTTTCCCAGTACATGCAAAATACGAATTACCTCTGACACATTACATTCCTCCTATTTGCTCCCACTTCTCCCCTTAACAATCAGATACTTCCCTTTTGCCATCAAAAACTCTTTTATCCTTGTAAAAATGGTTATTCTTCTAGCCGGTTGATCGATATACTCTCTAAAGGAAATCCACTCAATATTCTTGTTTTGGAAATAAGATTCATACCTCTGTAAATCTTCTTCAACAATTGTATCTGTATGGACTACCATCGTGGAAAATCCCTTTTTTTTCTGGAAAGTACTGCTCAGATGAAAGGAAATTGGGTAAAATTTCAATCCCCGCCAAAGGTAAGGGTAATTTCCGAAGCCGTCCGTTACGGCTGTAAATCCGGTTTCCTTGAGCGCTTTCAGGGTGTTTCGATCATAAGAATGGGCAGGCGCCATAAAAATTTCTGTTTTGACGCCTCTTTCTTCCAATCTCTGCTTTCCCCTTAAAAGCATATCCTTTTGCTGCGCAAAGGGAAGACCAGCAAATTCGGAAAAATTGTTCAGTGGGAAGATGCCCCCCTTTCCGGTTGTATAGAGATGATGGACGCCATGCATAGCAAGGGTCCATCCGTCCTTTTCTAAGTCCTTTACATAGTTCCAGAAATCTTCCGGTTTATTGCTGCTTTGCTTTTTGAGGTTATCGTCCCTGTTTTCGGGAACCACCCCTATAAGCGGCTTCACCTGATAACGGTCCAGAAGGGCTTTAAATTTAAAAAACCTCTCCCAATCCATATCAGGTGTTATATCATCAAGTCTCACTGCTATTTTCATACAGTCCTCACTTAATCCGTGTGTTTCATTTTTAAAGGTTTTCTTTGTACCAGTCGATTGCAAGGTTGATCCCTTTTGCAAAGTCATATTCGGGATCGTACCCTAGAAGCTGTCTTGCCTTAGAGATATCTGCGTTGGAATCTCTGATATCTCCGGCTCTTTCGGGTCCGAAATTTGGCTCCACTTCTTTTCCAAGGGCATTGCACAGGTCATGGTATACATCTATCAAAAATTCTCTTCCTCCTGCTCCAATGTTGAAGGCTTCGCCTGCTGCCTCGGAAGACGCTAAACATGCTTTTAGATTTGCTTCTATTACGTTATCAATATAAGTAAAATCTCTGGACTGTCTTCCGTCACCGTTAATGGTGGGGGTCTCACCGTTCATCAGCTGTTTGATGAATTTAGGAATCACCGCTGCATACATGCCTGCCGGATCTTGACGCCTGCCAAATACGTTAAAATAACGCATTCCATAGGTATCAAGTCCATAGAGGACTTTGTAAAGCCTGCCATATTCTTCATCCACCTTTTTCGTCAGCGCATAAGGAGAAAGAACATTTCCTTCCTTTCCTTCCTTTTTCGGCAGTACCGGGTGGTCGCCGTAGACAGATGAGCTGGATGCATAAACAAACTTCTTGACGCCGTTTTGTCTGGATGCCTCCATCATGTTTAAGGTGCCGCGTATATTGATTTCTTCATAAAGAAGAGGCATTTCAATGCTTCTGGGAACGCTTCCCCATGCTGCCTGGTTCAATACGAAATCTACACCCTTCGTGGCGTCCATACAAGTTTCCAATTCACGGATATCGCCTTTAATGAAAGTAAATCTTGGGTTTACCGTCAATGCTTCGATATTTTCATATTTTCCCGTGGAAAGATCGTCAAGGCATCTTACCGTATAACCCATGTCCAGAATCGCCTCACACAGGTTGGAACCAATGAATCCGGCGCCGCCTGTGACGAGAAAAACTGCATTTTCATCAAACTTTAATTCTTTATACCCCATCTTATAATCTCCAATAAATATAATCTTCTGACAAATAATTCTCTCTATTATATAGCCCTTTCAAATCCATAAAGACTTTCTTCTTATGCGCGGGATTGTAGAAGCTGCTTATGGTTTCCTTGTCAAAGTCTAAAAACTGTGTGTGTGAAACCGCCACAATGACCGCATCCATATCCTTCACCGCATCCATCGATGCAAAGTGAATGCCATATAAGCGTTCTGCTTCTTTTGCATCTGCCGCCGGGTCTACAACAACAGGTGTTATCCCATACTCACCCAGTTCTTTATAAATGTCGATTACTTTGGTATTTCTGGTGTCCGGACAGTTCTCCTTAAAGGTAAAGCCTAAAATTGCCACCTTTGCCCTTTTGACTGGGATATCCGCCTTAATCAGATTCTTCACCATGCTCTCCGCCACGTATCTTCCCATATCGTCATTGATCCGGCGTCCTGACAGGATAATCTGAGAATGGTATCCAAGCTCCTCCGCCTTATAGGTAAGATAATAGGGGTCTACCCCAATGCAGTGACCGCCCACCAGACCGGGATAAAATTTTAGGAAATTCCATTTGGTCCCTGCCGCCTCTAATACGGACTTGGTGTCGATTCCCATTTTATTGAAAATAATAGAAAGCTCATTCATGAAGGCAATGTTGATATCTCTCTGACTGTTTTCAATGACCTTGGCTGCCTCTGCCACCTTAATGGACTGGGCACGGTACACCCCTGCCTCCACCACCAGTTCATACACTTTTGCCACGGTATCTAAGGTCTCTTCATCCATGCCGGATACGATCTTCACGATAGTTTCTAAGCGGTGCACCTTATCACCGGGATTGATACGCTCCGGTGAATACCCAATCTTAAAGTCCACACCGCATGTAAGACCTGACTCTTTTTCCAGAATCGGTACACATATCTCTTCTGTTACGCCCGGATATACCGTTGATTCAAACACCACCACCGAGCCTTTGGTAAGATTCTGCCCCAGAATCCTGCTTGCCCCCTCCACCGGCGTCAAATCCGGCGTATGATCGTCATTGACAGGTGTGGGGACGGCAACGATGTGGAATTTAGCCTCCTTAAGCTTTGCAGCATCAGAAGTAAATTCTACACTTGTATTTTTAATCACATCATTTCCCACTTCATTCGTCGGATCAATGCCGGACTGATACATTTTAATCTTTTCTGCATTTAAATCATAACCGATTACTTTGACCTTTCTTGCAAAGGCAACCGCAATGGGCATACCCACATATCCCAGACCAACCAGCGAGATTTTATCCCTGCCTTCCAAAATATTCTCATATAAACTCATGATTTTCCTCCTGTGTCAATACTTTTTTTATTATAGCACACCTTAAAGTCCATTGTTAACCGCTTTTTGGATTTCCTCCAGATACGCACCAATCACTTTCTGCCTGTCAAATGTGCGTTCCACATACTGCCTTCCCAAAGCGCCCATTTGCGCCCGTTGCTGCTGTGTAAGGGAAAGGCTTGTCCTGATCGCTGACAAAAGACTTTCTGTATCCTTAGGCTGAAACAAAAATCCTGTTTTTCCCTCACATAAGGTTTCCCTACATCCCGGCACATCACTCGCAACCACTAATCTGCCACATGCCGCCGCCTCCAGCAGCACATTGGAAAGTCCCTCATGGTAGGACGGGTGCACGATTATGTGGCTTTTTGCCATCACCTCAGGTACATTGTCAATATGACCGAAATAGCGGATCACACCCTTTGCCGCCAAAGCTTCAATCCTTGGTTCATAGTGTGCTCTCGTTTCCTCCTCATATTCCCCTACAAGATAAAACCGCGCCTCTGTGTTTTCTGATGTGATTTTCTCCGCCACCTCCAGATATTCTTCGATTCCCTTATCCTTCATAATACGTATCACCGCCAAAAAGACGATTCCCTTATCTTCCGAAGGATAAGGCACAAAAGGATGCTCTTTCAAATTTACCCCTGATCCCGGCAATAATCGGTTCTTACCCTGCACAGCTTTCTTATCCAGCATGCTTTTCCTGTTTGCCTCATTTTGAAAAAAAACGCAGGCTGCTTTCCTGGTTGCAATTCGATAAAACAAAAACAGAATGCGCCCCAGCATTCCGGAATGCTCCATTGCAGTTCCAAGCCCCGTAACGTTTATCAGATACGGCACCCGCCTTAATCTGCACGCCAAGCCGCCGTACAAATTCGGCTTGATCGTATACGTAAGCACCACATCCGGCTTTTCTTTCTTCAGCAGACGAAGATAACGCAGAAAGAGCCTTCCATCGTGAATCGGATTGTTTCCTCTACGCTCAAATGCGGTAGGAATCAGCCTCACTCCAAGATTTTCAATCTTTCCGCAGTTTTCATCGGGTGGGACGCTGACCGCTGTCTCATATCCCTTTTCCAAAAAAGCAGTCAGCACTTCTTTTCGGAATAAATATAGACCATTTGCGTAATTACATAGAATCAGAATCTTCATTTTTCCTCCATGCCGTAGGCATGTACACAAGCGTCCCTTGCCTCCTAAAGCTCAGCAATAGAAGACTCGATCTCGCTCATCTTCCGTATCACAACGCTGTCGTACATCATCATCACAACATCTTCTTCATAATTGCCGATACTCTCCTCATTTTCTCTGCCTGCTGCATTTTCGGCAATCAGTTTTATAAAGTCCACCCCTGCGCCGTAAGCGTGCAGATATGCCCCGCCAAATCTGGGATTGATTTCGGAAAGGTAATAAGCGCCATCCTGATAAAAGAAATCCATGTCCAAAGGACCGCAAAACTGCATCAGCCCCAAAACCTTTCTGATAAAGGCAAAAAGAGCCTCGTCCTTAAAGGAGATGGTCTTATTGGCGCCTCCTATGGTGGTGGAAAGCTTACGCTTGGAAAAAATGGCTACCGGTCTATGGCTGATAGTATCCACATACACGTCCGCATCCAAATCTTTTCCCGTCATGAGTTCCTGAATAATCAGGCTCTCATCTGCATCCGTCACCTGTTTTAGAAGTTCCAGCGTTTCAATCTTTCTCGCCCCCACGCTGCCGCTGCCCGTTCTGGGCTTGACGAATACCGGCAGGGCAATCTCCCCCGCCTTTTGCGCCTTGCAAAATTCCTCATATGTGCCATATGTTTTCACCGTATTAATCTGATGTTCCGTAAGGAACTGATACATTTCATACTTATTAAAACAAAGCTTTGCCGTCTCCTCATAAGGGGCAAGTACCGCAACGCCAAGCGCTTCAAACTCATTTCTATGCTTGGCGAGAAGCATGATCTCTGGGTCGATCAGCGTAGTCACTGCCTGAATCTTTTCTTTTTTACAGATTTCAAGAATCATGGGGATATAGGCAGGATCATGAATCAGTGGTACCCGATACGCCTTGTCGGCAAATGCCATTGCCGGCGCCACTTCGCTGTTGTCCGTCACCACAATTTTCAAATCTTCCCCCAGTGTCTTCCTAAAATCCTTAAGTAATTCACATCTTCTTCCTACACTGCAAAACAAAATGTTCATTCCAGTACTCCTTCGCCGCCTTCTTTGTCTTTTACAGGTGTTCCCGTAAATGCCTCCATGGTGGCATCGTTCTCGCTGCTGATTCCCTCCCTTGCAAGCACCGACCGGATAGTCCCGAAAAAGATCTTTGCGTCCAATGCAAAAGAGAGATGATTGACATATTCCACATCATATTCAAACTTTTTTTCCCAAGTAATGGCATTGCGCCCATTCACCTGCGCCAGCCCGGTCAGCCCCGGTCTCACATCGTGCCGATGCTTCTGGGTTTCATTATAAAGGGGCAGGTATTTGATCAAAAGCGGTCTTGGACCTATCATACTCATATCGCCCTTTAAGATATTAAAAAGCTCTGGCAGCTCATCTAAGCTGGTGCTGCGCAGCTTCTTTCCAAAAGTAGTCAGTCTCACTTCATCAGGAAGCAGATTGCCGTCATCGTCCCTTGCATCCGTCATAGAACGGAATTTGTATAATTTGAATATCTTCTCGTCTTTCCCTGGTCTTTGCTGGGTGAACAGCGCAGGACTGCCAAGCTTTACCCGTACCAAGATCCATAAGATTACAAGAATAGGGGAAAGAACGATAATACCCATAAGGGATATGAAAAAATCCAAAAACCGTTTGATATATTTTTTATACATCTTTTATCTTACCTTCCAAAACATCTGCGCACAATACCGATAATCCGATCCATATCCGCATCCGTATTCTTGATATCGCTGGGCAGACAAAGACCGTGCTCAAAAATCTCTGCTGAAACGCTTTCCGTGTTACCATGATCCTTTACGCTGCCATCTTGTGTGATAAAATCATAACCTTCAAATACAGGCTGTAAATGCATAGGTTTCCAGATAGGACGGCATTCTATGTTCTCTGCTTCAAGCGCATCCATGACCTGCCCCGGCGTAACCCCGCATGCAGGGTCTATGCACATGCAGCTCAGCCAGCAGTTGGCATCCCCATCCTTATTTAAGGGGTTCAAAGAAATTTCCGATATATCCGAAAATGCCTCTTTATACTTGCTGTAAATTGCCTTCTTTAGCGCCTTGTGTTCCTCTAAATGAAGGAGCTGTCCCCTTCCGATGCCCGCAACAATATTGCTCATCCTGTAATTATAGCCAATCTGTGAGTGCTGATAATGCCTTGCCTGATCCCGCGCCTGGGTTGCAAGGAAGGTTGCTTTTTGGGTAAATGCCTCTTCCCTTGCAACCAGCATTCCACCCCCTGAGGTGGTAATAATCTTATTTCCGTTAAAAGAATAAATGCCAATCTTTCCAAATGTTCCCGTCTGTCTCCCCTTATAGGTACTGCTTAATGACTCTGCCGCATCCTCAATCAGCAAAACCTGATGAGAAGCACAGATTTCCATAATTTCGTCAAGCCGTGCAGGGGTACCGTACAAATGAACCACAATAACAGCTTTTGGCGTATATTTTTCAAAGGCAAGCGCAAGTGCCGCAGGATCCATATTCCAGGTATCCCTTTCTGAATCGATAAATACCGGCACCGCCTTTTCATACATAATCGGATTACAAGTCGCACTGAACGTCAGGCTGGGAACAAAAACCACATCTCCTTCTCCCACTCCAAGAATCTTAAGCGCCAGATGAATGGCTGCCGTACCGGAACTAAGCGCCGATGCATGGTCGATTCCTACATAATCCGCAAGTTCTTTCTCAAAGGCATTCACGTTAGGTCCAAGAGGCGCCACCCAGTTAGTGTCAAATGCTTCTTTAATAAATTCCTGTTCCTCTCCGTGCATGGTCGGGGAAGATAAATAAATCCTTTTTTCTGCCATTTTCTTCACTCCTTCTGCCTTTTATTCTTTATAATGGTAAGTGGGTACAATCTCCCTGATCATAGGTCTTATATCCGTACTCTCATTCTGGGATGCCTCTTTTAAGTTCTTAAGCTGTACAAAGAACTCCATCTCATCTATTTCTATAGGTTTCCCAATATGAATCAGTTTATTTGCCGTATCCGTCATTCCCTCTTCTGCCATCAGCAGTTCCTCATACAGTTTTTCACCGGGACGCAGTCCTGTAAATTCTATCTTGATATCCTCATCCACCCGATAACCGGATAGACGTATGAGATTTTTAGCAAGATCTAAAATCTTGACAGGCTTTCCCATATCCAGCACGAAGATCTCACCGCCCCTGGCATAAGCGCCTGCCTGCAGCACCAGAGAAACCGCCTCCGGTATGGTCATAAAATAACGGATGATATCTGGATGCGTGACGGTAACCGGTCCGCCTGCCAGAATCTGTTTCTTAAAGAGGGGAATCACACTTCCGTTGCTTCCAAGCACATTACCGAAACGGACCGCCACAAATTCTGTATCATAATGTTTATTGAATGTCTGGATAATCATTTCGCAGATCCGTTTGCTCGCCCCCATGATATTAGTAGGATTGACCGCCTTATCTGTAGAAATCATCACAAACCGCTTTACATCATGGAAGGCTGCCGCCTGCGCCGTCTTCCATGTGCCGAACACATTATTCTTGACCGCCTCGTTAGGGCTGACTTCCATCAGCGGCACATGCTTATGGGCGGCCGCATGATAAACAATATCCGGCTTATAATGCTCAAAAATCCAATTCACGCGGTTGGTGTTGCGCACAGAAGCAATCAACACCGCCAACGAAAGTTCCGGATATTTAATCAAAAGCTCCTGCTGAATGTCGTAAGCGCTGTTCTCGTAAATATCTACAATGATAAGCTGTGCCGGCTTGTGGGATGCAATCTGACGGCAGAGCTCGCTCCCAATGGAACCTCCGCCTCCGGTCACCAGCACCTTCTGCCCCTTCACATATCCTAAAATGGAATCCAGATCCACTTCAATGGGATCCCTCCCAAGCAGATCCTCCACCTCCACATCCCGCAGCTTACTGATACTGACTTCTCCGTTTACCAGCTGATACATGCCGGGAAGCGAACGCAGCTTACAGCTTGTCTCTTTACAAATATCCAAGATAGCTGACATCTCGGCTCTTGATATAGAAGGCATTGCCACAATAATCTCATCAATATCAAAAATATCCGCACATTCGATGATCTTGTCCCTTCCGCCAATCACCTTGATGCCTTGGATAAATCTCCCCCACTTCCCCTTGTCATCATCAATGATGCATCGGATAACCATGGTGGAAAAATTGCTGTTCACGATTTCCTTGATAATCAGATTGGCAGCTTCGCCCGCACCAATCACCATAACGGAGATACTGTTTTTCTTATTCTGCTGCTTGTGCTTCAAGCTTCGGAAAAACCGATAAGAAAATCGGCTGACAAAAATAAAGCTAATCAACAAAAACGCATATAGAAAGTAATAACTGCTTGGAACCGCCTGCATGCCCGGCTCCTTAAAAAACTGGATGCCTGCTGCCTGAATCAGTGAGGAAAGCACACTGGAAATGACAACATTCTGAAGCTCCGTCTCCCCCGCAAACGCCCAAAGACTGCTGTACATTCTGAAAATGTATAAGACCGCCAGCGTAACTAAAATATTCAGCGGCAAAAACCGTGTAATGGGCTCCAGAAAATAATCTGGTATTTCCGACACGTCAAAGCTGTAACGCATTAAAAGCGCCAGATAACTTGCCATACAGACACTGATAATATCATAGACAATCAGGCAGGTTCTTCTATAAAACAATTTTACATTAAAGGGATGTCTGGTTTTCTTGTTCTCTTTGTTCATAACGTTAACCTTCATGGAATATAAGCGGTGTGATGACAAGCATGAGCGCCAGCGTACATGGATTGCTCAGGCTGAAGATCCACTCCACCATACCAGCTACTGCAACTGCCATACTCACCACCGCCGGCAATGCCGCATATGTTATTTTATCCTTCTTTTTGTGATAATACAAACAACTTTTGATAAATGTAGCAACACCTACAATGACAAAGAGGATTCCCACAAAAATACCATGGTCATATGCCACTTGAAGATAAATATTATGGGCGTGGGTCGCAATTTCGCCGTTTTTTAAAACCGCGCCCATCTCTTCATGCCCCGTCATATTCAGCTGTTCAATGTAAGACCTGAAAATATCAAGCCTGCCGTTGGTGTAGTCGTTATCTTCTGGGATTTCATCCATTCCTTCCGAAAGTTCCTTTGGGATGCCATCCGCTGACGCCACCAGATCAACGTCTAATGCGTTCTCTTCCGCTGCCTTTGCTGCATTCTGCTTCGGATGGGTTCTTTCGTATTCTTCGATTTCCCCATAAATATCAAAGGTTCCCTCTGGTATGCCGAAAATTTTCTCTGCAAAGACGTCAATGAAACGCCCTACCCGCATGAAATTTTTTGAATCAAGGTTCCTGCCCCGCATTACATCCTCCGGGCAGTACATCGAATACTCAATCTCATAGAGAAAAGGATCGCTTGCTAATATGGGTACATTTCTCTGTACACTAAATGTCACCGGCAGACATACAGCTACTGCCGCTATTGCCATTCCCAAATTTCTTATAAAGGAAAGAGACCTCTTTCTTCCCTTACCCGATGCAGTCACAAGCAATGCAAACAAGACTGCAACGCCAACTGCAAAGAAAGCGGTTCTTGACATGGTGAACAACATATAAGAAGACACCACTCCAAAAAGTGTAAGCTCCTTCCAGCAATCCTTCAGCTTACGGCTCTTGCGCAGCTTATCACACAAAATGACCACAGCCGCACATTCCACAATCGTAAAATAGGTCGCTGTAATCGTCACTGTATGGAAAATATGGGTATATCGCGCATTTCTGAAAGTAACATAAGGTCTGTGCAGCAGGGCATATCCCGTGGACCAGGCAAACTGAAGAATCACTCCTCTTGCAACATTGACGAGAAGTCTGTCTTTATGCTCCCACATGCCATAATTTAAATAGAACAGGGTAAAGGCAACCACCATCGCCACGCCCCACCATCTTCCATTCCTGAAAAGGATAATCATGGCAAAGAACAACACAAGAAGACCGGCATACAGATAAGCCGGTTTTGCCAGACTCCTCTGACCACTTCCGTCCGTTTTTTTCTTAATTAAGGCAATCACGGTGCGAATGACGATCAGTCCAAGCAGAATCGCAATCCATACCGTGTGCTTCAAAGCCTGCACAGCCAGCACATCCATCTCTTCCGTTACATGGGTCTGGAAATAGTAATAGCCGTAAATCCCTGCTCCTGCAAGATAAACCGCATTGTACAGGTTGACAATCTCCTTCCATTTGAACATGGCAATCACCGCAAAGGAAAACCAAAGCATCTCTTTGCGCTCCGCCACAGTATGATGGATATCATACAAACCGCTCATATATTCACAACAACCTGCCATCGCGCCTGCAATGGCAATCGACTGAATCAGATCTCCCATATGGCTCTTAATATATTCCCATGTCAGCACCGCCTGCTGCCCGTCTCTATTATGGTTGATTCCATAAAATACGATTGCAGAGAGCAGTACCACACTGATGAAATAAACGGTATTATCCAGTAGATAACTGCCGCACACGCCCAAAGCCACCGCTACAAGGCAAATGGTACAAAAAACCGCCACCAGCGGATTCATAACCGCCTTAAACGCTTTTTCCACCGTAATCAGCTTATCTTCCCGCTTCTTATACCACTGACAAACTGCCAGACACAACGCCGCCGCTGCTGCCGCAATCAGACCGCCCAGCACAAGCACCTTGCTTTTCCTAAGGGGCATGCTGTAATGGTAATTGGCAGCAAGGCTTACCCCTTCCTGAGTATCATCCGCATAATACATGGTTCCCAGATATGGCATTTCCGTCATAGAAACCGCCTCATATCCTGCAAAGATTTCTGAATCATTTCCCTGCAGAATCACGTAATACATTTTTCCTACTTCCATGTCCACATCTATCATGACCTGCTGAAAACCCGGCAACGCTTCCTTATCAATTACCGCCTTTTCCTCGCATACCTGCTGCCACTGTTCATCCAAGATCCGAAGATAGAAGGTGTCCCCTGTACAGTTTTCACCCAGATAAACCTCTATGGTGTCCATATGATCGTACTGCGCCACTATGCCCTGCAAAAGAGTCTTCTCATTGTTGATTGCCTCCGTCACAGTTCCCTGAACAGGGGAAACGGAAGTCGTCACCGTCTCACGCCATATCCTGAGCGGCCAGAGAAAGACCAACAGACATGCAGCAGCAATCAAGATAACTGCCTGAATTGCTTTACTTTTATATACAATCTTTTTCATAAAATCCTTTCGTCACTGCCAGATGGTATCTGCTCCAGATGGTATCTGCTCCAGATAGCATCTGGTTCAGATAGCATCTGGTTCAGATTACTTCTGGTTTATTCCATCTTTTCCGGTTTGTTCCATTTTTACGCATGTAAGTATATCACAATTGGTTTCAATTATCAAATTTTGTGGAGATTATTTCCTGCTTAGCATAATCAAATATCAATTGTTGTACTGTGTCGATAATTGGCGTATAATAATTTAGTAAATAACGTTAAATTTATACGAAGTGGGGATAATAGATGGAGGAACAAATAGAAAAAGTAAAACTGACTGTAGAAGAACAGATTCAGGACATGGTTAACAAGAATATACAGTTCGAAGTATGCTCAAAAGAAGAGGCAATGAAATTTTTAAAATACAATAATTATTATTTTAAATTAAAATCTTACGCAAGGAATTATAATATAAATCCACAAACGAAAAAGTATTACAACTTAGATTTTGCATACCTTGTAGAACTCTCCAGGCTCGATATGCATATAAGAAAAATCATTTTGGAATTGTCCTTAGACGTAGAACATTATTTAAAAGCACGACTAATGAATGATTTGAGTAATAATCCGGAAGAAGACGGGTATAATATAGTAAGGCTCTTTCTTCAATATCATCCAAATGCTGCAACAGATGTTCAAAGTAAGGCAAACAAATACTCATTTTGTTCGGATTTAGCGGAAAAGCACTTAGATGAATATAAAGAACCTCAAAAATTAGCTGTTTGGAATGTTGTTGAATTGTTTTCTTTTGGAAACTTTATGGAATTATATGAGTTGTATTATCAAACGTATCCATCATTCAACTATTCCGAATATTTAAAGTCTATAAAATTTATAAGAAATGCAGCAGCACATAATAATTGTATTCTAAGCACACTAAAGAAGCCTAATAGCCTAAAAAAGTTCAGCAAGACAAAGAAACTGGCAAATATACTCGGAAAGATACCAGAATTTCGGAAATTGGATAACAGAGATGCTATGATGAAAAATCCGGTTATTCATGACTTTGTAACATTACTTTTTGTATATAACGATATAATGAAAGTATCAGCAACAAAAAATATTCGAAATAGAAAAATGGAAGAAATTTCATATCTATTTTGTGATGAAGATGGACGGATAAAAAAGAACAAATCTTATTTTGAAAAAAATCCTTATATAAAGGAATCCTATTTGTTTATTTGTAATATAATAAAGTATATAGATAAAAAGAATAAAAATCCTAAGCATACAAATTTTTTGCAATAGCCTGTTGACAAGAATGTTGGAAAAGAGTAAAATGCCATCTATAGAACAAAAATCCTAGAGATTTTTACTAGGGCGGTGCGTGCACTAAACTAGATTTGAGCTTGTTGAATAAAAAGGTTCACTAGAGAATATTATGTGTTTTCTAGTGAGCCTTTTTATGAATATGTTCGATAATATCTACAGAAATATGCTCTTGAACAATAATATATTACTTTCACAACGAAAAATATCATACCTTATATAGTCAAGATACAGTATCTTCAAAATCACAAGGCAATTATAAACTTTCACATAAAATGCCATCATATAGTTGTTTCCAGCTTACCCTATTATTTTTTCTTTCAAATATTTCATCCCTATCAATAAGATTAGCCAGATTCTTCATGTCAATCCCTGTAATATATATAATATCTTCTATTGAATATCCAGTCGCAAATAAGGTTTTAATAAGGCAGCACCTTAAATACTTAGGGGAATAGTTTTTCCACTTTTCGTCGTTTGTAATCTTTGCACAATTATTAAAAACATCATTTATATTCCATTCTTTCATTGGTTTATACTGCTTATTATAATGTAACTGAAAAACATAAGGTGTTTTCACTCTATTTTTCTTTTTTTCTTTATATAATTGTGTTAAATATTTTTGTAAAATGTCACACAATTCTATTTTTCTTTCTTGTACAACTATATACTTAAAGCTGTTATCAAAATTATCCCATGTCAATTCCAAAAGCTGTGACCGTTCTAATCCTAAAGTAACTGTCAACAAAAATAACACTATATCTCTTATTGAATTTCTTCCATGTTTCAAAAAATCTATGACTTCTTGTATATCTTCTGTTTTTATAATATCATAGGTTTTCTTCTGCTCCGTTCCTTCATATTCCACAAGGTTTTGTTTCCGGCTATCATACAAACTTATATAGCCTATTTCTCCATGTTGTTTTAATTCATATAACATATTATAAATATGTGTATAATTATTATTGATCGTATCCTTTGAAGCATTTATCGAATTTCTTTTTCTTACCTTAATAAATTCTTTTATTGAATCCATCCCCAAGGTTTCATAAGCTCTTTTGCCCTTTGATTCAAACTTATCCTTGTATAATAATTTTGAGGAATAAAAATCAAAGAACTGATATAATGTACAACGGTAAGCATTCCAAGATACCTGCTTCATTCCCTGTTCTAACTTCCATTCCCTATATTGTGCAATGTCACAATAAAAGAGTGTAGACTGCCTTATACATAAATTCTCAAAGTTTAGATACTTAAAATATTTTAACGCCGTCAGTTTCTTTCCTCTTGCCTGAAATATATTGAACCAAAATACTACATAAGATTCCAATGTATCTCCCTCTATTACAGGAACTAACGTAATATCAAAATCTAGTAAAACATACTCATATCCATTAGAGAGAATCGCAAACCTTTGTCCTTTAGTAGATGCATATCTTTTGATCTGGTCAATATCTTTCACACTTAAAGGTTTTTTTCCTGTTTTTACTTCTATAACAATGGCATTCTCGCCCACCGTTGGCACAAGCATGTCACAATATCCCTTTCCTGTTGGTGCTTCATAAATACACTTTTGTGTATCATATCCATAATACTCCAAAAAAGTATTCGCAATAATATGAATCCTTATATTATCTTCTTGTAAATTGTCTTTCCTTTTATTGAACTCGCTTCTAAGCTCCTTAATAATTTCTTCCATTAGAAACCTCCTGTACTTTTCATATAGTTAATCATTTCCAGATTAGCAAAAGTTATTCAAACTATTTTATTTTCTTATGCTTTGTTCCAATGAAATCATTGTTTTAGGACACTTGCAAATTATAAGTAACACATGAATACATCAGCTATACCCTTTTCAGAAAATACAGTTACTCTCTAAAATGTAAACTACCCCGATATAAAAAGACATCACTACCTATATCACTATAAGTAATGATGCCTAACCGTTTTGCGTACCCAGTTTTTACCCAAAATATCCCAATATTTTGCGGTACTTTATAATAGGTTATGATACTTTGAAATTCCTTCTAAAATCGTCTGCAAGGCTTAAAAATGCTGTGTTTTGAGACTTCGTTCCTCCTAAGAAATCTATCTTAATTCCCAGCCATGCGGATAGCAGTTTATTCGGTGAATAATACAAAATAATTTACTAATATTTATTATTCTAAACTCTTATTATTGTTGTTTGAAAACTCAATCGTTTCTACATCACTCCATTCTTTATTGCATTGAGTATTATCATATTCTCCAACATAACCAATTTTACAGCATTCTATAGAAAAATTTTGTTTGATTTTTGGGGGATTCAAAAATTCTAATTTAAGTAAATAATCCGTAATTTCTTTATCAATATCATTTAGATTGTTTTTTAGATTATCAACTTGAATCTCAGTGATATAAGTATCTTCTTTTTCTTCTGTATCAACAAATTTACCGTTTCCTACATGTATTTCCTTATTCAATTTTTTTATTTCATCAACAAGTAGTTTGGCTAAACAATTTTCGCAATGTTCTGCCTCTCCTTGCTTAATGCCTTCATTTTCAATTTTAAACCAATAAAACTTGAAGCCTTTTGTTGATTTATTTTCTTCTGACCATATTGGCAACTCACTTTTTGATGATGTTTGTCTCCAATGTTCTTTCATTCTTCTTTCAAAATCTATTGTTGTTCCAACATAATAATTACCAGAGTAATTATATCTCAATACATACAAGTTCCAATTCTCTTTATTTTTTTCGCCATTCAATTCAATCACTCTCCCTTTAAACTAGAAATTCTATATAACCAATAGTTTTATTACGTCTTTATAATATTACATATCAAATCATATTTCCACATCATTTTCACTTTCTGGCTGTGTCCTGATTCTGGTTTTCCAGCCGGACACCTAATCCGAACAGTTCTGCTGCCGGTTTTAGCCAAACCTAGATATTATCATCCGGCTTTTCCATCAAATATTCCCGGAGCATAGCCTCCTGATATGCCGCTTTCTTCTCTTTCAGTAAAGCCGTCTTCATTTCCTGCAGCTCCTCTAAGTAAATCTTATCCAGTTTTCTTAAGCTTCTTTCCGTAATTTCTACCTCTGACTTATATTTTTCATAGTATTCCTTATGATAGTTCCACAATTGCAGCCGATTTTGATATCGCTCCTTCAAGCGTTGCGCAATTTGTAGGCCCTCCGGATCAAAATCTCCAGCATAATAAAAGATTGTCTCATCGTCAAATAGATCGAGCAGCGTAAGTGTTGCGAGGCGGATCTGACCATTTCCGCATAAAATCGTCTCATTCCTCCACTCCCTGATAAGGGTAGAAAAGACGGCAGGATTTTCAACGATATAAACATTTTTCTTTCCCGCTGTCCCTACGCTGCCAAGGCTTCCCAGATTCATCAAGGTCAGCAGGACCGGTTCTCTCCTCATCCAAAAACCTTCCACTCCCTCATGTACTTTCCCATCCCTTGCCCATGCATGAATCCCATATGCAAGCGTATAATTTGACAATTCATCAATTAAAAGCCCCGCCTCATAAAAAAGAGAAGCCTTATCCTCCGCGCAAAGTCTCTTCCTTTTATCAACCCCAGGCAATGCTGACTTTAAAAAGGCAATCAGCAATTGTTCTGCCAAAGTACCTGCGTCAAAGAAATGGGGATCGCCTGTGGTTCCTGCCGCAAAAACAGCAAGCAATATCTTTTCCGGCTGCCTGAATGCAGTCTGCTTCTCTTCCCTGAAAAGCGGGAGCTGCAAAATCGCCTTAAGAACCTGTTCCAAAACCCGGCGGAGGAAGTCCGGATTTTCCTTATAGTTTTTCATCAGTAAAAGATTCCCCTCTCCCTGTGTTCGGAGAATCATTTCCAGCCACACCTTCCCCGCCCCTGGCGCGGTCGTCTCCAAAATGGCATTAAAATATCTTTCCTTCTCTTGCTGCTGTGAAAGCTTCCTCTCCTTTTGAGAAATAAGCGGTTCCCCAAAATATGCCTGTAAGATTTCCTCCCACGCAAGCCCTGCAAAGCGGCTGCTTTCCAATGCCTTTTCCATGGATGCTGCTGAAACAGTAACAGCCTTTCTCCCTGCGAAATCCTTCTGAAAGAATCCTCCAAGCTGCTGCCAGTCCTCTGTTTCCAATCCCTTCAACGTCACCGTCCCGCCAAAACGTCCCAGGCTGACATACTTTTCCCTTATTTTTAAGAACAACTTGTCATAGCTTTTCCGTTCCTTAAAGTAACTGATACATTCCTCCAATAATTCCTCATGTTTGTCCATCGCTCTTTTCCCTGTCCGCCTCATCCACTAAAATACGTTCTTTTCCATTCCAGATGTAGGGCGTAACTGCCACGAACTTTGCGTTCTCCGGTCTCTGGAGATAGTAGATTGCCAATCCGGGAACCGTGTCATAATCACCCCACAATACCTGGGAATTAATCATAAAGTTGAATCTGCATCCCACCATCAGCCTGAACATGTCCCGTATGTTTGTCTCATCCACGCCCGCAAACGCCTCATCCAAAGAGATAAGGCGCGGTGCATCCTCATTCGCTCCCGCATATTTTGCGACCACTGCTGAAAAAAGAGGTACATACATTGCCATTGCTTTTTCACCGCCGCTGAAAGTGAAGAATACCCTGTCTGTTAATTCTTTCTTCTTTTCTCCCGTTTTTTGGCATTCCAGCGTAAATTCAAACCATTTACGATAATCCAGCACTTCGCGGATAACCGCATGGAAGGACTGAACAGAATTGCTGTCCTCGGAGACCTTTCTCGCCTCTGCTATCTTCGAGCGGAAATGGAGGGACAGCTTCTCCACCTCTTCCTTGCGCATGATTTCCACATCCTTTGACAGCAGCTCCACAAGTTCTCTGGTATCTAACTGTTCTTCCTTCAACGCATGCTTCTTTTTCCAATTCAAACTTAATTTCAATCCGCTAGAGGTATGCATGGTATCCATCAGCTGATTCATTTTCGCCACCCATCGGTTGCTTGCCTGAATCCTGATTCGGATTTTTTTGCTGACCGTATTCGCAAGAATATCTTCAAATAATTCCCGGTCTCTGTCGCCAAGCAGCCTTTGAAGTTCTTCCGCGTCTTCCCTCAATTTGGAAATGAGCTCTTTGAAGTGGACATTCACGCCTCTGTATTTTCCCGTAATGTCAATCCGCCTTACCGATTCCTCAAGTGCGGCAAACTCCTCATTTTCCTCCCCGAACAGGCTCTGCATCGTGAGCTGATAATCTAAGAGATACCCCCGGTTCTGATGATAAGATGCCTGCAGATTTTCCAAAAGGTCTGTCTGTTTCCTGTTTCCATATTTACCTTCCAGCGCCGCATATATCTTTTCTGCCTGTTCTTGCGGGTCATCGCTGATGACAAAGGTCCGTTCCACGTAACCGAGCCGGTATTCCGCCTCAAAAGCTTTTTTCAGCAGTTCCGCCTTTATCCTGACTTTCTGAAATTCGATTTCCTGCTGCTCCAGTTCATGGCAAAGGCGGTCCCCCTCATCTTTCCAATGGGTCATCCCTTTCGCTGCATTTTCTCTCTCATCCGGCAGAGCCTTAAGACGCTCTAAACATGCATCCAATCGTTCCCTGATCTGTTCATAATCCGTCAGCTTTAGCTGCTCTCTGACCGATTGTAAGGATGCTTTCTTTTCGCCTGCCTTGCGGAAGGCTTTCCCCAATTCATAGCGTATCCCATCCAAATCATAATCAATTGCCTCTAAATTATCCTTTAATGTCTGTAAATATTGTATTCCGCTAAGGAAACTCCCATGCTTTACCTGAAGCTCAGACAGGAGCCCTCTGTATTTGGAAAGCGCCTCCAGTGTGCTCTTAAACACATCCATGCGGGGCGGAAGATAGCACTTGCTGCAAAGTTCACGGACTTGTATCTCCATTCTGTCCAGTTCATCCCTAAGCTGCTGCAGGTTTACCCTTAATTCTTCCATCTGACCCTCTAACCGCGTCATTTCATAGCTCCTGTCCGCATATTCCTTTGCCGCAGTCTTTAAATCCGCATCAGAAGGAAAGGCTCTCCATTCTTTCTGAAGGACTTCTATTTTTTCTTCAAGCTGCTTTTTCTCTTCGGTGTACATTTCCATCTGCGCCTTCAATCGTGCAGCATTTTCCTCAAGTTCAGCAATTTTTTCAGCCCGGAACTTTTCCCGCGCCCTGACGCCGATATATCTCGCCTTATAATCATGGGTAATCGTCCCCTCAAGAACGCCGATACGGTAATTTCCCCTATCGTCCACCCAGGTGCTGTTTCCTTCTTCCGAAGACACATCCGTCTGCGCGCCGATGGCGGACAAAATATTGGCAACACTTTGATACTTTAAAATGTCCCCCTCTTCATTATCTACATCCAGAATATCCAACATATTCTGCTTCACGTGCGCCACGTCACTGAAAATGTAACGATCGCATACGCCGGGATCCATCTCCCTGACCTTTTCCCTGTACTGCGCCGGCACAATTAAAGCATCCAGAATCCCCATAGTATACAATGCCTCTTCCACGCAAGCTGCCTGCTCCTCACTCAACCCGGCTCCGAAATCAATTGCTTTATAAAATTGCAAAAAAGGAATGCCTTTTTCTTGCAAAAGCCGCCTGTTCCTTGCCACTGCCTCGCTGCACTCCGGCTCGGGATCCTTTTTATTCTGCCATTCGGCAAGTTCCCCGCAGGCTTCCTCATACTTTACTGCCTGCTCTTTCTCGTGCTGCTGCGCGGCATACAGCTTTTGCACCAGTTCCCTCTCTTTTGCAGAAAAAACTTCTTTTCCAAGATCCCTGATTTCCGAATAATCCGTTCCGAACTGATACTGCTCCAGCCGCCGTGCCACTTTCTGCTTTACTTCATCCGGGAGACGGAGCTGCTCATTTCCCTTCTCCCACAAATAAAACCGCTCGATTGCCTCATCTATGGTTTCTGAAAGAAGCTTTTCGCACTGCCGGCATTCCCGTTCCTTTTTCCCCTGTCTGTCACGGCATTCGTCCACTTCCTGCAGCTTTCTATCATAACGCTCCTTAAAGTTCTCCGTCTTCTGAATCGCCTCTCTGCCGCTTTCCACCCTTTTTGTATATTCCGTGAGCAGTTGAATATGCCCCTGAAACGCATACTCTTCTTCCATTTTTCCTGTCAGTTCCGTCTTCATAAAAGAAAACTCATCAAAAGGAACAATCTCCATCGTTTCTTCCATTTCCGCCAGTTTCTCTTCCATCTCTTCCTTTATCTGCTCATTCCGGTTTTGCTGCTCCGTATGCTTTTTCTCAATTTCCCGGTACTTGTCTTTCTTCTCCTGCTCCTGAGCGGATTTCGCCGAAACCTCTTTTTCTGCCTCCTCCAGCTCCTGCTGCAGAACGATTTCCTGATCTTTTAAACGTGCCGCATCACTGTCTCTTAAGGAATCCCTTTCTTTAGAAAGAACACCCTCTTCCTGTTTTAAGCTTTCGTAGTGTTTTGTCTCCTCATCTAATAATCTGCCGCATTCTTCTTTCTGCCTGTGAATCTCTTCTGCTTTCTTCTGTAGATTCCTCTGATCCCGCATTGCCTCACAAAGGCGCTTCGCCTTATTGTGCAGCACAATTTCATTGTAATTATCATAGGTCCGTTCAATCTGCTCCGCCGCACGGACGCTCTCCTTTAGTGCATCCAGATTGATTTTCAGGTTATCCATGTTTTCTATTGCTTCCGACATTGGACGGAGATCATCCTCTGACAAGGTCTGTAAAGACCGGCTTAAAATTTCATTGATGACCGTAGGCTTGAAATCCTTGGATAACTTAGGGGTGCGCAGCTGTATCAGAAGTTCAATCATCTCCTGATACTCTTCCATCGTCTCAAATCCAAATAACAGCCGGTTGACGCATTGGGCATACTCACTCTGGGTTTCCATAACCCGTCCTCCCTCACCAATCCTGTTTCTAAGTTCCTGTCTGGTCAGGGTGAGTCTGGTCTGCACATCTTTATATAGAAATAAATCTTTTCCGATTCTTCTCCCGTCAGTCACACAAAAATACCATGTGTCCAACTTTTTACTTTTCCTGGCACGGATCCCAATACCGATTGTCAGACAGGCATCGCTCTTAAGTTTTCTCAACTCCATATAAAGATAGCCTGTCCTCTCTTCCCGCTCGTCTCCTTCTTCCAAAAGATAATTTTCCATCTTTCTTGCCCGGGAGCCAAAGGGATCGAGCCGCTCCGGTCTCATATTTCCATCCAGGAGAAGCGGTATAAAACTCTGCATGGTTACAGATTTTCCTGAACCGTTGGCGCCTCTAAGCAGCATCCTTCCGTCCAGAAAATCAAATTCCTGTTCATCATAATACCAAAAATCCAATAGCCCTATCTTATTCAACTGCCATTCTCTATTCATCCTAAACCTCTATTCCTGCTGTATGTCATTCCCATTAAAATCAACCGGATATCTCCCGATCACTCTGCCGAGAGCAGGTCGTATCAGCACATCCTCCCGCTGCTTTTCCACCAGTTCCATATTGATCAGACTGGCGGATATTTCACGATAAAACTCTTCCGTCACCATTTCTCTGTAAGTTTTTGTAAATCCGCTGCCAAACCGCTTTTTACACTCTTCCATCAGACTGCGGAACTCCTCTCCCGAAATTTTAATATTCTCGCCGTCCTTCAATTCATATCTCCCTGTCTCCACCTTCTCCCGGATTAATTGCCCAACCAGAAGTACGATATCTGATAAGGTATTTTCCTCCGGCAGAAAACGCCCTAATTTGCATTCTTCTCCCAGAATCAAAAAGGCACAGCTCCGGTACACCTGCAATTCACAGGGAAATAGTTCTTCCAGTTCCCCTTGTATCGTGTTCCGGTAATTCCTCACATAAGCAAAGTCCTCCGCATTCTCTTCCGACACATACATCCCTAAGGACATTAAAAGACTTCTGTAAACACGCTGCCTTCTCACGATTCCACGGTCCTCGTCCACGCCGATCCATTCTGCCTTCTGGAAATCAGAGTAGTCTGTATAATCCATAATGTCCTGGGTAAAATTTCTCATAAAATAGCGGGAAGCTCCAGTATTTTCATATAGAACTTCACTGCTGTCATTTTTTGCAAATCCCTCTTCACTGCCATCGTTCACATCTAAAATTCCTTCCGCCACACAGAACTTCAGCACTTTGATCAGATGTCTTCTATAATGATATACTGTCCAATCAATCTGTTCGCTTTTATACTGCCCCTGCACATACTCCGTAAGGCCAGACAACACAAACTGCTCCTGTGCCTCCTTATCCTCCAGAAACATGAGGATCAGGCAAAAAAAAGCATATTCAATAGGAGCGGTGAATTCCTGAATTCCCATCCATCGTTCCGCTCTCGCCGGCAGCTTTTCCACTTTCACCAAATAAGCATTCACGATGATCTGATACCCCAGTTTTTCTGTGAGGAACTTTTTCCATCCGCCCACCTCGTCTCTCATTTGATAGTATAGTTCCCGATCCCTGGATTTCAAAATCCACCGCCTGCCCAACAATATATCCAGTGCGTTCATCCTTATTTTTCTCTTTCCTTTCTGAAATCCGGTTGCTGCTCAAAAATAATACTGTATGCCGGCATACGGAACGTCCCGTCTGTACAGTCCAGGGTACAGGTTTTTCCCGGCTGTTCCAATGCAATACGATATACCCTTCCATCTTCCGTCTTCGCCCGCTGTGACTTACTTTCCAAGCCCTTAGAAAGCCAGCTAAGAAATACATCCCGTACCTGAGGCGAAATTACCGGAAGCTCTGAAAATTCTAATCGTCCGTCTTTGATATAACTTTCCAACAGTTCCCGTTCCCTTGCCAGTCTTTCCACCATGGCACGCCTTACCGCTTCTTTTTCCGCAGTCCTGTCTATCACACCGCTGCGTTTGGTCTTTTCCCTGTAATTCCGAATACGCGGCGTAACCGTAATCTCCTGCGGTTTTTCATCGTAAACTCCGCTGTTGATGCTTTCCGTTTCCCTTGCGAAATCACCTTTAAAGTGAATCGGTTTCTCTATCCCGAAGACAACAGATGACAGCTTATGCGCCTCCTCAATATCCTTGCAGCGCGCAAACATCTCCGCCAGCTTTCTATACTCTTCCCTGCGGTTCGCCCCGCTGTTGACCTGCTCGCTGAGCCGCGTCGCATAGCGGGTAATCTTGCGGATGATTTCATTGGTCGTATCAAACACTTTAATTGCCTCTGAATCTATCCCATTTATTCCCACAAACCAATTGTGTATATTTTCAAGCCGCCCCGCCATCCGCTCATAAATCTGCTGCTCATCCCTTTCCATTTCGATTCTCGGAATCGACATCTCATAAGTTGTCACCTCTTCTAAGATGTATTTTTCCGTTTCCGGCTTCACCTTCTTTAGCGACTGTTCAATCGCAGTGACGTTCATCTGCAGACTTTTAACAAAAGACCGGAGATACTCGATTAATCTGTCCTTAAAAATCAAAAACTCCTTGGTCTTCATCATTTCTTCCGCCTTCACGCTGTTCAGCTCTCTCATGTAATCCTGATAATTCTGATTTAGACGAATAAAATCATTGTTGAGATCATTCCACCATCCATAAATCTTTTCCGTATCTTCCTCCGCCATGTCTTCCATTTTCGTCAAGGCAATCCGAATCCGTTCAAGCAACGTCGGCTCAAGCGAGGAACCTTCAATAAATAAGTTCTCCAGCCGTATCACCATTCGCTCAATCTCAACAGCCGTTTCCGTAAGCTGATAACGGAATTTCTTGTTCTTAAACTCTTCAATGGAAGTAACTCTTCTTGTGTCCTGAATGGTTGCAAGGTTTCCCCACTCTTTCAAGGCTGCCAGATCCTGCTGGCACTGCTCCATGGTGTAGGAAGCAAAATACGGGTCTTGCGTTAATTCATCATACACCTCTTCCTGATACATCCAGTATTTTAATTTTTCATAATTAAAATAAAATAACCGGATAATGGAGCGATATCTGCCTGTATTTTCTACATTGAGATATTTCGCCTCCATAACCGGTTTTACCAGCTTTTCATGTATTTTCATTTATTATCGGTCCTCCGGATATATCTGTTCATACTGTATGAATCTGCTTTTCCGCCCTGCATCCACTGTTTTTGATTATAAGTAATATGAAATTTAAAAGCAATCCTTTACCAATGTATTTTTTCAGTTTCAACCATTTTTTTCTTATTCTTTGAATTTCCCTTGAAAAATTGCTAATAAATAGTATAATAAAATTAGCTAAATTAAAAGGAGGACATTTCATGATCGGTGCAACTGCAACAGCAACAGAAATGCAAAACAATTTTGGGAAATACCTCAATATGGTCATAAACGGCGATGAAGTCATCGTAACCAAAAATGGAAAAGAAATCGGAAGGTTTATCCCAAAAGATACCGCAGTTTCCTATCTTACCGACTCCCTTACCGGAATCCTTAAAGGAAACTATGATCTGGAACAGGAAAAAGACGCAAAATTAAGGGAAAAATATGAGATTGTTGATTGATGCCAATATTTTATTAGATGTGTTACAAAAGAGGGAGCCGCATTTCCACGATTCATCATTGATATGGAAATTATGTGAAACCAACTCCGCAGAAGGTTATATCTCATCTCTTACAATTGCCAATATTATCTATGTGATGAGAAAAGAACTGGATCCTGATAAAATCGAAAGTGTTCTGCGCCAGTTAAAACTGATATTTCAATTAACTGATTTGAGTGTATCGGACATTACAAGAGCCGCCGAAATGAAATGGGATGATTTCGAAGATGCCGTACAAAGTACAATTGCAGAGCGAATTCATGCCGACTGCATCATCACAAGAAACATCCGGGATTTCAGGGCAGGCAGGACCGTTGCCTTTACACCGGCAGAATACCTGGCAAGAATATAATCCCAATAACGGCTGTTTGCATTACCATATAACAGCCCCGCTCGCTGTTCGCCGGAATAAAACTTCACACCATCAAAAGATTATGGTAAAATTTAATACCATAACCGGAGGAACAACATGATCGATGCATTCAAACCCTTTTTCATTTATTGGACCATACTTATACTGGGATGTATATTATTTTTCCTCTGTCCTCTTGTGCTCTTTCTTTTCTTCCCATTACTGATCATAATCATACCCACATGGGCTGTTATCGTTTACCTTATAGGCAATTCTGTACAGCAAAGAAGCGACCTAAAAGGAATCGGAAAAAGAATCACCGCATCCCTTTTATGCTCATTTTTACCCACAATAATTCTTCCCATCGGCTTCCTCCTGGAAGACGTTATAAAATGGGGAACGCTTCATTTCAAATACTTTACCGACCCATCTCTTTGGATCACATTCGCCATACACCTTTTCATCTTTTTCATAGGTATGCAGACAGCACATCTTATGACCAAAACAGACCATAACAAAAACACTGCAACTGAAGACAACCGTTCAGCACTGCCCTAGAAAACAGCGCACACCATAAGAGCAGTCACTCCATGATATTTCAGGTCGAACGAATCGGAGTCATAGGAATCCGTGCCAATGTCAGTCAGTTAAGGGGTAGCGTCGGCAGGGCAGCAGTACCGTATGGATGGAGAACAGACCGGGCACAGGGGTCGGCATATGGTATCGTTTCAAGTCTCTGCGAAAAATCGGCAATTTCACTTACAGAATGGTGAAACACCAGGGGAATCCGGCATGGATGCCGGATTAAGAGCCATGCGGCACGGATGCCGCACGGCTCTGTCCTCGTACGGTTTAAAACATTTATGCCCATTCTGTTAGTGAAATCCGATTCTTGAGATGAGACTTGAAACGATACCATATGCCGACCCCTGTGCCCGGTCTGCTCTCCATCCATACAGCACTGTTGCCCTGCCGGCGCCACCCCTTAACTGACTGACACTGGCACGGATTCCTCCAGTTGCACCACTACCGTCCTTCCAGCACTTCCCAAATCATAAGCGGCACCAATGCCCACAAAAACACCACATATCTCACCAGATAAGTAGGTCCCAAAATCACCGTAAGCCATGTAAGCCCCGGCAGCATAAAAGGCACTGCCTTCGCCCAGCATTTACAATAGCACAAAAACCCCAGCCCAAACGCCATCACCCAGAACAAAAATCCGGGAGAAAATAGCATAGACACCACGGGAATCTTCTGCTGCGCGATTTCCAGCGACATCCTCCGGTAGCATTCGTCAAGCCATGGAATCTTGCTCTCCCTCGTGCCCGGTTGTTCCACCTCATAGCCGAAGTAAGAGCTGTCCCCATAGGTAAAGGTAAAGACAGTATTTCCACGATACACATCAATAACCGTATCTGGATACCAAAAGCCATAAGAAGTCATAAACCAGGCATTCAAATAGGTAAAAGGATGCTCCGTCCCCCATTTAAACCATAACTTAAAAAATGCAGAAGAGTCAGCCGCAAAAGACTCATTATTAAAGCTGATCTTCACACCGTCAGACACCTTTGGCGTATATCTTTCAAGCGCTTCCTCCGACAGATACTTGTAAAGAATCTCCTTTTCCCCCAAAGGAAGGGTTTCCTTCTCGTCCGCATACACCCTTGCCATCTGGGAAATGGGCACTGTCAGCATTTCCTGATTCTCAGAATCATCCGCATGAAGCAGCGCGGCAACGCCTGCATTGACCACCATATATGCCGC
The DNA here is from genome assembly GCA_029054245.1 of Lachnospiraceae bacterium. Lineage (GTDB taxonomy): Bacteria > Bacillota > Clostridia > Lachnospirales > Lachnospiraceae > Suilimivivens. The sequence continues at coordinate 34,021 of JAIDFQ010000062.1, forward strand.
TATAATCACTCCGAAGCAGACCACTATCTTTCCCCGAAAGCCTTTTAAATAGAATAAGATTACCAAAGCAAAGACCAGAAAAGCATAAAATCCATTGTGCCGAAGCAGCATCATGCACCAAGAGGCAATTGCAAACAGACAAACCGTTCCCTTTTTTTCAAAAAACCTCGCCGGTTCCTGACATAATTCCTTCAAGAGAACCACCATAACCAGCAGCATCCCCGTAAAAAGCCCATCCTTTGCCGAGCACAGGGCAAACATGACCAGCACCGGACAAAGTCCAAAATAAAGGGTAAGAAGCGCCCTGTACCACTTGGCAGCTCCCCAATCTTTCAATTTTTCGATAAACCAGGCAAAGATACCTGCCATCAGGATCATTTGAATCACCGTATAGCAGGCGATTCCCAGATTATAGGAACCGGTAAGTTTATAAACTGCATGTATGATGCCCCCTAACAAAAGCACATGCATCAGCGGATGATGCGTCGAAAAATTTCTGGTCACCACCTGCAGATACTCATCCTGTGCATCATATACGAAAAAACCCGGATAGACTGCCAGAAAAACAGGAAGATACAGAAGCAGAATCACCCCTGCTGTGAGAAAGAAACTGCGGCGGCTCTTAGAACCGGCTTTCTGCTCCGTTACTGAAAGTCTGTTCTTTTTTGCCTCTGTTTTCCATTCCAGCAGCCTGTCCCAGAAATGCCGCACAGCCAACGTAACGAAAACAGTCAGTGTTAGTATGCTGATCCACATGCCCCCCTGCTTAAAGGGAATCCGCTCCGTCAAATCCAACTGCGTGCCAAAAACCATGCAAATGCTGAAAAAAAGTCCGAATAAAAGCGGAAAAAACCACTTGGCGCCTTTCCCCTCAAATCCTGTCTTTAAAATCCTGTTCACCAATGTCCAAATCGCCAAAAACAAAAACACTGGCACAATACTATTGGTAAACCAAAGCCTGTCCCCGGTGACAGGAAGCATCCAGACAAACCCACAGACTGTCATAAAAGACAGCAGCGCCGACACTGCCATCCGCACAGTACTGGATGCTTTCAAATATGCAGTTATGCTCTTGTCAGTTCTCCTCATCCTCTTTTTTTCTCTCTCCTGTCATTTCCCGTATCACATACTGGGGAGAATTGTTCATCGATATATACATCCTGCCCATGTATTCACCTACCAGCCCCATCATGAGCATCAGCATTCCCCCCATGAACACCAGCACTGACATCAGTGCACTAAACCCGGTCACCAGTCCCGGGGGATTGATAAAAATCTTCTTGATGATTGTATAAATTCCATACAAAAAACCCACAAAAGCACAGCTCGCACCGCTTACCGTGGCGATTCTTAAAGGCTTTACGCTAAAAGCGGTAAAACCATTGAACCAAAGGCTTAGGAGCTTTCCCAGCGTATAACCGGAAGTTCCCGCCTGCCTGTCTCTGTGTTCCACTTCCACATTAATGATATTTTGGGTGGTGCGCAGCACCAGACCAATGACATAAGGGAAGGCATACTCATAACGTATCATTTCATCGACTACGAAACGCCGCACTGCAAAGTAACTGGATAGGAATAAATCTTTCGGCTTTCCAAGCATAACGCGTGTCATTAATTCATTTACATGGCTGCCCCAGTTGCGAAAACCGGAATGATGCTTATGATTATACTTCGCATATACCACATCCGCGCCATCCTCTATCCCGGCAAGCAGCTTATCCACTTCATCTGCTGGTGTCTGCCCATCGTCATCCAGACAGACAATGATATCCCCTTTGACATAATGGAAACCAGCCATAAGCGCGCTGTGCTGACCAAAATTCTTTGCCAAATCAATGCCGGTAATATTGGCATTTTCCTGGCACAGCTTCCGTATACTCCCAAAAGTATCATCCGGAGAGCAATCATTCACCAACACCACTTCATATGCATAATTCTCCAGTTTTTGCATTGTTTCCTTGATTTCCTCTATCACACCAGGCAAAGTAGCCTCGGAGCGATAACAGGGAATCACGAAGCTGACCAGTTTTTTCATGCAAAAGCCTCCTGTTTCTTATCGTTTATGACCGCCATATAAATCACATCCTGATAATGTCCATCCAAATAGACTTCATCCCTCAAATAGGCTTCCTTTACAAATCCTGCCTTTTCATAGCTCCTTTGTGCCCGCACATTTTCTGCAAGCACCCGCAGCATCAATTTGTGAAGACCTTCTATGCGGAACGCATACGCAATCATCATCTTTGCCGCCTCAGTGCCATAACCTTTCCCAAGCGCTTCCTCTTCTCCTATAAAAATTCCGTATTCCGCCTTATTGTGCGTCCGGTCGATATCCCTCAAGTAAACACTTCCTACAGGTCTGCCGTCTGCCTTCCTTAAGATGATAAATTGAATCACCTTCCCGGTATCCACCATGGTCTTCCTCCAGCTTTCGTGTCCCTGCCTGGTAAAAAGTTCCCGATAGATAAAATTCCGGCGGACAAACTCCGTATTGCGCCACTTGACGATACAATCCGTATCCTCCTCATTCATAAGGCGTAAGTTAATAGCATTCCCTTCAATAACATATGCTTTTTTATCTTCGTCTCTCGTCTTCATTATAGATCATCTTACCTTCCAACTGCCGATACTGCGTATATTTCAAAAATATTGGCTATTGTTTCTACCAATTCCACCTGGACAGGCGTCCCATGTCCTTCGTAATAGTCTAAAAGCCACTGCATATCCTCGCTCTTCATACGGACAAAATACACATCTTCCCGCTCCCTTAAAGCCTGCTCCATACTCTCGATTCCGAAACTTGCAAACTTCTTTCTCTGGAGAGGGCTTTTACATGCCCACCCTCCCATAATATCATAATTGTCCAGAGAATTGTCCACATCCACAAACATTTTTTCGCAGTAGGGCTCGCCTGCATAAGAAACGGTAGAATACACATCAATCAAGTAAAAGTTCTCTTTATTCTCCTCACCAGAAAGGTAGTCATAAAGCTCTCTGTAAAGCTTATTCACCTCTTCCCTGCGAACCTGCTTATCGGAAACTGCCTCTATGCTATCCGGCAGAATCCCTATTGCCATGACCGCAAATCCTGCCACCAGAATTGCTCCCATAAGCTTCCTTGTCCTGACATAGCAGATTCCTCCGTACTGTGCAAAGACAAAGGCGGCCAAAATGCAAAATTCCATCAGATACAAGGAATGAGTGATCCGCTCGGGCGCCCGCTCCCGCATCAAAATGTACATCCACAAAGCAGTGCGCACGGCAAACAAGAAAAACAGCTTCCAAGAACCCCCAAGGATGTTCCTTACATAAGTCATCCTGCCTTCTTCCTGAATCCGCTCCTTTGCATACTTCCTTGGAACAGCGGTCAAAAACGCCGCCATATATCCAAGTATTACCATCCAATTCCACGGATAATCGCTTCCTGCCTTTCCCTTACCGCTTAAAAAGCGATATCCATAATCCTTCAGCTTTTCAGGTAACTTTTCCAAAAACGGTTTTTCTGCTTTTCTGTTCTCACCAGCATACTGGGCAATCTGTCCAACCATGAATTCATCGATTTCTTCATCCATGCCAAAATTGTAATTGTCCAAAAGAATCTTTTCACTTTCGCTTAATCCGATACTTTCATAAAATGCCTGATTTTCTGCATAAGAAGGGATTTCCTGAAAATCATATAGTTCCGTCCTATTGTTAAAAAATTCCGTAAATGACCGCCACTTTAACGCTCCATATGCCGCCATATGTGTCAATTGCCCGATAGCGATACCTGCCAGAATCATCCCGATTACAGCAAGATATTTGAGGGCATGTTCTTTCGTGAAAATCTTTGCTTCGCTTCCCCATTTTGCCACTCCCGCCACACAAATCATGGGAAGCACCAAAAGCAGCATCTCTGACCGGATCAAATATGCTGTAAAAACAAGAAATGCCACCGGAATATTTTTCTTAATGAAAGCCTTGCTGGAAAGTTCTATATCGGTAGTGTAGAATAAAAAGGCTGCCGCCGCCGCAAGAAAGGTACAAGTCACCGTATATTGGGCAAAGATCAAATGTTCCAGAAACAGCGCGCCAAATAAAAGCAGCTCTGCCAATGCCACTGCCAGTTTTCCTAAAACCGTCCTGCCAAAGACAAGGCTTCTTTTCAGAATTAGGAAAAAGCATCCGAAATGACAGACGCACAGAAAGATCCCATACCAGGGAAGACTGCGCGCCGCCCTGTAAAGCAGGCTGATAAAAGCACTGACAAGCCACAACATCTGAATATTATGCCCCTCCGGCGTCCCCGTATAAACACCTGCAAGAATGTCTTTCATCAGCACATCATCATTCAAATCATAAAAATAATCAAACCGCATCCCTGCCAGAAGGCAAAGGACTGCTGTTGCCGAAAGCGCAATGATCCAGTTTTCTTTTTGCTTTAGCTGATTTCTAATATCCATAAAATTCCTTTACTTTTCCTGCAATGTACTCTGTCTGCTCTGCGGTCAGCTGATAGAACATAGGAAGCCGCAAAATCCGCTCGCTTTCTTTCGTGGTATATCTATCCTGTCCGTGGAATCTGCCAAACTTAAGTCCGGCAGGCGCCGAATGAAGAGGCACATAGTGAAATACGGAAAGGATCTCATTTTCCTTCAAAAACTGAATCAGCCGGGTGCGTTCTTCCATATCCTTTGTCTTAATATAGAACATATGTCCATTGTGCACACAACCTTTTGGTATCACCGGAAGCTCTATTTTCCCACCCTCAGCAAGGGGCGATAAAAGCGCGTAATACTGGTTCCATCTTGCAAGGCGCGCATCATTGATCTCATCCGCCACTTCAAGCTGTGTATAAAGATACGCCGCATTAATTTCACTTGGAAGATAAGAAGACCCAAAATTCTGCCACCGATACTTGTCCACCTGTCCCCGGAAATACTTACTTCTGTCTGTTCCCTTTTCCCGTAAAATCTCTGCGCTTTCAATATATTGAGCATCACGAATCAAAAGCGCGCCCCCTTCGCCCATGCTGAAATTCTTCGTTTCATGAAAACTGTAACAACCAAAGTCTCCAATCGTGCCAAGAGGCTGTCCTTTATAAGAACACATCATTGCCTGTGCGGCGTCTTCTACTACCATAAGGTTATGCCTTCTGGCAATATCCATGATCACACCCATCTCGCAGGCAACCCCCGCGTAATGAACCAGCGCAATGGCTTTGGTTTTTTCTGTAACCGCGTCCTCAATCAATGTCTCATCGATATTCATGGTGTCCGGTCTGATATCTACGAACACTACCTTCGCTCCCCGCAGCACGAAGGCATCTGCCGTAGAGACAAAGGTATAGGAGGGTAGTATCACCTCATCCCCTTCCTTGATATCACATAAAAGCGCCGCCATCTCAAGCGCATGGGTACAAGAAGTGGTCAAAAGGCATCTTGCCGTACCGGTGGTCTTTTCCAAATATTCACTGCACCTTCTGGTAAATTCTCCATCACCGCATATATGCATGCTTTCTATTGCCTTCTGAATATTTTCCATTTCTCTCCCTGTATAAGGAGGTACATTAAAGCGAATCATTTCCACTCCTCCATTCTCGCATGATTACATATGTTATTTAAGTTTCCTTCTCAATCCAGAAGCTGCTTTGCCTCCTCGCATTCTCATTCATATACCACAAATGCCTCGTTAGCAAAAACCTGCTTGTAAGCGTTCTGCTCCATAAAATCCCAGATTGCATGCAGCTTCTCGTCCTGGTCATAGCATTCCGCATCTGCTCCCCAGAACGCCATGGCACCAGCATCACCCGAAAAATAAGCATCGATTGCCGGTGTCATAATGACCAGCGGTCTATCCATATCGCCTGCCTTGATTCCGTCTGACACCGCTTTCAGTTCTTCAGAAAGCTGAGACAAGGAACTGGTATTTAAATCTGGCCATGTGGTATAGACAGCCGGCTCCTTGTCAAGGTAATAAGCAATTCCTGGAATATTTCCATAGAGAATCAGTTTCTTATTATTAAATCCTGATTTATTTTCCACCATAAAGGCATTGATTTCTTCCAAGGTCTCTGCATTCATCTCACTTGTTCGCATTCCTCGCAGCACCGGATTGTCGGATACTCTGTACATTCTCCGCTCGCCGCCTTCTCCGTCCAAAAAAACATAAACACAGCCAATTCCAACGCTTTGTATCATAAAAGCAATCAGAATCCCTGCCACCATGGCTTTCACCGGAAAAAGCGGTACCTTGCCAGAAGCATCCAGATAAATCCTTCCCCATCTGGCAAAGCGATACACCATCCAAAAGATAATCGGCACAATAAAAAACAGATTATTAAGCACCGGCCAAATATGATTATTGCTTCCAAGTGGGGTGACAAGAAGTATCAGAAACGCAATGCAGGCAATCAACCGCCACTGTGCATCCACCCATCTGGTACAGAGCATCCAGATAAGGATAACAAACGATACCAACAAAAAGACGGCGCCCCACTGCAGCGCTGCTTCTTTCTGATAATATTTAAAATTGAACATCCCCCATTTTCCCAAAACGAAAAACAAAAGAGGGATACAGATACAGTAAATCACCTTTCTAATCCGAAGAAATTGCCCTTCTTTTATTGCAAGAAACGGGATCCCCGGAAGGATGCACAAAATCATATAAAGCATCCATTTAAATCCATGCAGATAAGCATCCAGAATTGCCAGCAGCATTTCACCTAATGTATAATCAGAAGCGCTTCCAGCCATACCAAAAACGCCCGTTATCATATTTCCTAAGGTTCCTGCCCCATAAAGCCCCGAAATCAAAGCGAGCATTCCTGCAAAAGACACCAAATATCCAGCTACACAAATCCCCGTCTCCTTTAAGACCTGCATAAACGATTTCCTTTTCAGGACACCATAATACCACACCGCCACAATGAGGGCTGCTTCCAAGATATTATTAGGAAAGCGCACCCACACGTTAAGTCCCAGGATCATCCCCGCCAGTGCCAGACAAAAAGGTCTGCTTCCCGCCAGCCCACGGAACAGCAAAATTGCCCCCAAAAGAAACAGCAGATAAGTAAGATAATTATATAAAATCACTGTAGGGCACCAGCAAAAACCAATTGCTGCAATTTCTCCCGCGAAAGCCAGCGTCGCCGGCATCTTGGTCTTAAAGAAACGATATCCTAACAGCGCCATGAGGCTGACGATAAGAGATGCATACAGCTTCATACCCATCATCGTCTGACCCATAGGCAGCTTTGTCAAAAACGCACCCACTGTATTAGCAAGGAATGTAAGCAACATCCAGATTCCGTCTATCTGCCCAAAAAACCGATAGTTTCCGAGGCTATAGCCAGTATCGGTCAAATCAATTCCCTGATTGATTTTGATAAGCGGAAACAAAAATAAAATCAAGGGAAAGACCACAGTCTGCAAAATATACTGTACCTTTTGGACTTCTTTTCTGTCAGCAGCCTTCCACTTCCTTTTATCATGAAATACGCTCGCTATTTTATTTTCCATCTGCAATCTCCTTTCCGCCAATCCGCTTAAAACGCGTTATCCAGCTCTTTTATCTTTTGGTATAGCTTCGTCCTTGTAATCACTCTTGTTGTAACAAATGAAAACAACATGCTCCTAAACCAGTCTATGATGATACCCGCCGCAAAAAGAATCACAACGCAAAAAACCATTTCTTTGAAAAAGACGCCACCCCCGTAGTTTCCCTCTGGATTAATGATTCCTCCAAGCCACCCATACCACAAGGCACGCACATCCATATGCTCATGGAGCAGGTAGACACCAAAGCATAAACTTCCCATCTTCCGTATGGCATGCGCTGCTTTTCCCTCTTTTATGGAAATACGGGAAAACCCAAAAAAGAGCCCAATTGCCCCCGTCAGACAAAAAATGAAATTATAGTGAAAGGGAACTGTAAAATAATAGCCAAAGCTATCCCATCTCTGACTTAAAAACCATGTAGAAAGATTGATGAAAAAACCTGCAAGGCAGCTGCCCACATAGACGATCCATCCTTTTTTTTCAAGAAAATCCCATCCATACAGACCCAAATACGCCGCTGTCAGATACACGCAGATAAACCACGAAAGATCGTAGCCATACCTGTCAAAGGCAAACACAATCGGACTGATGCTCTTTATACCACTGAACAAAATGAGCAGTCCCCCAATGGTAATCTGAAACTGTCTTCTGGTCAGATTCCTTGCCGCCGCATTTAGCGCCGGAGAAAGGAGATAAAGCATAAAGTAGGAAGTTGCAAACCAATAATGCTCTGTCTCTATGGGAAAAAGATATTGAACAAGTCCATAGATTCCCTGCTTCTGTACCGCCGTCGGCACTCCTAAAAGAAAAAGAACCGCCAAAAGAAGTAGTGCATAGAACCAGATCTGGCACAAGAGAGCAATCGCCTTACCAGGCTTAAAGGTACTTTTGACGCTAAAATATCCGCTGATGAACACATAGGTATTCACTGCCACCAAACAAAAAGCTTCCAGCAGCCCGCCAATCATTCTTATCCCGTCAAGCGGTGCATCAAGCGCCGGAAGATAATCCCCATGGGCCAAAAAATGCATAACGACCACCATGACCATCGCCAAGATCCTTAATAATTCATAGTTCGCCATGCGCCTGCCTGCTGCCACTTTCTTATCTCCCTTTCTCTTTATATCTGATACTGCGTAGTTTTCTGCCGCTATACTTCTGTCTTTGTCTCCTACCGCTCTCTGGTCACCTTTCCGTTTTCTACCCGGTAGACCATATCGCACTTCTCAATGGTCTGAAGACGGTGCGCGATGATAATCAGCGTCTTCTTCCCATGGAGCCGATTAATAGAGTCCATGATTGCCGCTTCCGTTTCATTATCCAGGGCAGAAGTCGCTTCGTCCAAAACCAGCACCTCCGGATCCTCAAAAAGCGCTCTCGCAATGCCGATTCTCTGTCTCTGACCGCCTGAAATACGGATTCCTCTCTCCCCTATACTGGTATCAAGCCCTTCCGGCAAACCTTTCACAAATTCATCCAACTGTGCTTCCCCAAGCGCCCGCCATACCTTATCATCATCAATATCTTCATCAGCAAATCCAAAGGCAACATTTTTGCGGATGGTAGAATCAATCATAAAAATCGTCTGGGGAATATAACCAATGTTCTTAAGCCATGACTGATAATGCTGCCGCACCTCCACTCCATCGGCTAAAATCTGCCCCTCCTGCACATGTAACAGCCCCAGCAGGATGTCCACCACCGTTGTCTTTCCTGCACCGGAAGTTCCCACGATTCCCACTGCCTGTCCTATGGGAATCTCCATATTAGCATGGTCAAAAATGAGCGTCTCCGTATTGGGATATTTGAAAACAATGTCCTTAAGTAAAATCTTATCCTCAATATTGAGCTTTTCCACTTCCATCTTCTTCTGATAGGCGCTTTCATCATACACGATTGACTCGTCCCTGATTTCTTCCTGAAGATTGTCGCTCACTCCCATAAAGAACGGCTCGAAGTAAGATATAGAGGTCAGATGGTTATTGATTCTGTTGGCACACGGAATAAGCCGCATCGCCGCCACGCCTAGCGCCACCACTTGAGGCATGATATCCGTCACCGCTGCTCCGCGCATCAGCTGGAACATCATGTAGAAAATCATGCCTGCTATGGCAAGAGTTTCAATCAGAAGCCTGGGAGTCGCATTATAGAGATTATACCTCTGCACTGCATTTACATATCCTGCCCCACATTTGGCATATTCATTGATAAAATAATTCTCCTTATTGGCAATCTTAATCTCTTTAATTCCCATCACAGACTGGTCAATCCACTTATACAGACCGCTGTAATAATCCTGATTTTCCTCTCCCGCCTTTTTCATTATAGGCTTTAAAACACACTTAATGACCGCAAGCGCCGCTACCAGCACCACCGTCACCGTAATGGTCATCCAGATATCCGTCACAAAGCTGACGCCCACAAGGCATATAAAAACAATCCCCTCACTAAAAAGCTGCAAAAGGGACAGAATCAATCCGTACATATTATTCACATCAGAGGTAATACTTCTTTGAATGACAGAAGTGTCGGCGTTCAGATAATATTCATAAGGACGCTGCATAAAGTTGATCATCATCCTTCTGGAGGTCGCAAACTGATTGGTATAAACAAACTTGAGCTGCGCCTTCTGCTGAAAAAACAAAAAAACATTCTTTAGAACGAAGACCATAATCAGCGCCAGCATCGTGACCGTCATCAAAGTCCTGCTGTCATCATGGGCAATGTGCAAAAGGTCACAGAACATCTGAAGATAATCACTTTTTGCTACCGCCTGCTCGTCCAGCACCATCTGCATGACGGGAACGACCATACCCACGCCTGCCGTTTCCAGGATAGCTCCTATGAGCATCATGAAAACCAGAAATATCATTATTCTTTTCTGCCGCTGATCCAGCAGCACCATTAATTTTTTAAAGATTTTATTCATTACTCTTCTTCCAAATTTTGTATGATTTTAAAAATATCATTCTATTTTACCATAGGTAGAGGGACAAAGCAAATATCGCGCACATAGTCAAATTTGTTCGTTCTGTCGGTGAATCTCGGGCGATTCATATTTGTCCATAAAATCTTCTCCGAGAAATATTTTTTCTTTTACAAAGGTGATAGCATCGGGAACCGTAAAGACCGTAACTACACGGTCTAAGGCAAGCCCCTTTACTTCGTTTAATACCTCCATGGGAAATTTCTTATCCAGAACGATATGTTCCGGGAATAATTCTCTGTAGTTAAGCACATCTCTAGGGTGCGGCTTGATTAAGATCTGTGCCCTTTGCCCGTCAATTTCACCATATTCTTCAATGATATCTCTAAAAATCCGCTTCCTTGTCTCTAAATCGCAGAGAGGTTCCGAGAGAACCAGTACCTGATGCCCACAGCCCGCGCCAAAGGCAAGGGCGCTTTCCAACTCCTGTCTGTTTTCGATAAAGATAGATACCAAAATTTCTTTTTCCTTTTCTCCCAGACTTCCTACGAGTTCCCTGCGGGGTCTCTCGATGTATTTGGGGCAGGGATACTGCAAAACAGAGATATCATTGACCTCCATGTCCAGACAATATTTAGAATACCCATTTTGAATAAAAATAAGGTTTTTTGATGCCATCCATGCTTTCAGCTTAAAATGCCCCCGGTTGTCATAACGCGCCGTATCATAGTACCGAATACAGTCAAGCCCATCTTCAAGTGCGTGGTAATAAATCTTGTGGGTACTCAAATAATATCCTATGGGATCGGAATCACAAAACACATAAATATCCTCATATTCCCTAAGATTTACCGGCACAAAGGGCTCCTGCAGCTTTCCCATCAGTCTGGTATATCTGATTCTGGAAAGCATATTAATCACGATATTTCCCCGATCCTTGTGATATTTTGCAAGTTCCGGGAAGAAGCGCTCTTCCTTTTCGTCATAGCAGATTACCTGCTCGAACAAGCCGGACCGTTCTGCCCTCTCCTTCAGATTTCCAAAATCAGTGGACATTGCGCTGAGCATAAGATGTGCCTGCCCTCTGACTGCGCCGTCACCACTTGCCGGGAGATTCAATTCCTTCAGGCAGGAAATGTATACATGATAATATGTGTGGCAGATATATATGCGTTTTCCTGACTTTCTTTCTTTTTTCACTTTAGCCTAAGCTCCTTGCACCTAATTTATGTATGAATTTGCAACCTATTCCGTAACAATATTATCATAGATTTTTGCCTAACTGCAATTCCTTTTAATTACAGTTTGCGGAAGCCCAAGGTATTGGTGTATAATCGGAAGTGTTAAATTGTAGATTAAAGGAGCACAATATGAAAGGCAAAAAACTGGCTATCATCACTGCCAGGGGCGGCAGTAAACGGATTCCCAGAAAGAACATCAAGGATTTCTGCGGCAGACCCATCCTGTCCTATTCCATAGAGGCGGCAAAGGAAGCTGCTGTTTTTGACGAAATCATGGTTTCCACCGATGATGAGGAAATTGCGCGGGTAGCAAAGGCTTTCGGTGCAAGTGTTCCCTTTTTCCGCTCTAAGGAAAATGCGGGGGATTACGCTTCTACCGATGATGTGATCATGGAAGTTCTGAAATCTTATAGGGAAATCGGACAGTCCTTTGATGCTTTTTGCTGCATTTATCCCACAGCCCCCTTTTTAACCGGCAATCGGCTCAAAGGCGCCATGGCGCTTTTAGATGCTGCTGATTCCGTCATGCCCGTGGTGCCTTTTTCTTACCCGCCGCAGAGAGGTCTGATCATCAACGGACACGGTCTTTTAGAAAGACAATTTCCTGAATATGCCGCGGCGCGCAGCCAGGATCTTCCAAAAATTTACCACGACTGCGGACAGTTTTATGCCTGCCGGACAAAAGCATTTTTAGCCGCCGGCACGACCGATGTAGAAAATCTCCTCCCCCTTGTCCTTTCCGAACTCGAAGTGCAGGACATTGATACCCCGGAAGATTGGGCATTGGCGGAGATCAAATATGACCTGCAAAAGAACAGGCAATTACAAGGCGAACTGCCTTAAATACTTCAATACGGAGGAAATTATGAAGCAGCTTCAAACACCTTTTTACAGAATAAAAGAAAAAGATTTATTTTATGACGTCACTCTTTTAAAGGAATCCCTTGAAAAAAACTGGGGAAATTACATCGTAGGGTATTCTGTTAAAACAAATGCCCTTCCCTGGCTGCTTACTTATATGAAGAACCAGGGATTTTACGCAGAAGTAGTATCAAAAACGGAATATGATCTTGCAAGCCGGCTTGGTTTTTCAGGGAAGCAGATCATCTATAACGGTCCCATCAAGGATAAAAAGGTTTTCGAGACGGTTCTGCTTGCAGGCGGATTTATTAATCTGGATTCCAATTACGAACTTGACTGGATGGAAGAATTGAGCACGCTTTATCCCAACCGACATTTCAGAATTGGTCTGCGCATCAACTGTGACCTCGCCGCCATCTGCCCGGATGAGACGCTTGCAGAAGAAGAAGGGGGACGGTTTGGCTACTGTTATGAAAACGGCGTGTTTAAGTCTGCCCTCGACAGGCTGTGTGCCCTGCCCAATGTGTGGGTATCAGGACTTCACCTGCATTCCTCCACCAAGTCCCGCACAGTGCATGTATTCGGCGCTCTAGCGAAAATGGCAGTAAAAATTGCGGAAGAATATGATCTTTCCTTGGATTACGTAGATATGGGCGGCGGTTATTTCGGCGGCAGGGATGATAAGCCGGATTACCGGGATTACTTTGCCGAAATCTGCAAAGAACTTTCCGTTCGCTTTGACCCGCAAAAGACCACTTTAATTGCCGAGCCCGGCGTCTCCTTGATTTCAAGAGCTTCCACCTTTGAAACCTCCGTGATTGACATAAAGGATATCCGCGGGCGGAAATTTGTGGTGACAGATGGCAGCCGCACCAATTTAAATCCGTTGGTGACAAGACACGTTTATCCTCATCATATAGAATATAGCTCTGACGCCGCTGCAAGAAACAGGGAACCTAGCCAGTGGATTTGCGGCGCAACATGCATGGAATATGACAGGTTATTTGAAATAACAGATGGTACAGCGCTTATCCCCGGTGATAAGATTATTTACGATACGGCAGGGGGCTATACCATGTGCCTGAATCCACTGTTTATCAATTATTTCCCTGCTGTTTATGTAGAACATGAGGATGGATCGATTTTTACCGCCAGAGATGCCTGGACAAATGAAGAATACCTTCAAAAGAACCATATAGAGTAACAGGAGACATTATATGAATAAAGAGATTAAAATTGGCTCCCACATAATAAGCCAGCATTCACCGGTGTTCATCGTCGCAGAATTATCTGCCAACCATAATCAGGATTACAACCGCGCTGTAGAGATTCTTCACGCGGCAAAAGAAGCCGGCGCCGATGCTGTAAAACTGCAGACTTATACCGCAGACACAATTACCATTGACTGCGACGATCCCTGTTTTCAAATAAAGGAAGGCACCATTTGGGATGGGACTACACTTTATAAGCTCTATCAACAGGCATACACGCCTTGGGAATGGCAGCCGGGGCTGATGGAAGAAGCTTCCCGGCTTGGGCTTATATGCTTTTCCTCTCCCTTCGACCTTTCCTCAGTGGACTTTCTTGAGCAGATGCATGTACCTGCTTACAAGATTGCTTCTTATGAAATTAACGATATTCCCCTGATCCGGAAGATTGCCAAACTGCACAAGCCAATGATCTTTGCCACAGGCATTGCCTACCCGGAAGATATTGAGCGGGCGCTTTCCGTCTGCAAAGAAGAAGAAAACGAAGACGTGATTCTCCTTAAATGTGTATCCTCTTATCCCACTCCTTATGAAGACGTGAACTTAAATGTCATCCCCACCTTAGCACAGACTTATGACTGTCTGGTGGGAATTTCCGATCACACCATGGGAAGCATTGTCTCTGCCGGTTCCATTGCACTGGGCGTCAAAATGGTGGAAAAACATTTTACCCTGCGCCGGTCAGACGGCGGACCAGACGGAGCATTTTCCATGGAACCGGAAGAGTTCTCCCAGATGGTAAAGGATATCAGAATCATGGAAAAGGCACTGGGAAGCAGAGAATATAAGCTTACTCCCACACAAGAGTTGGAGCATGGCGGTTCCCGTTCCTTATTTGTGGTAAAAGATATTGCCAAAGGGGAAACTCTGACGCCCGAAAACATACGCTCCATCCGTCCGGGTAACGGTCTCCACACCATGTACTACGAAGAAGTGCTCGGCAAAACGGCAAAAACATTCTTACGGAAAGGAACGCCGCTTCAATGGGAATTCATCCAATAATCTACATCCGAACAGACGGCAATGCCAAAATAGCGTCCGGGCATCTGGTACGCTGTTTTTCTATCGCCCTTGCCTGCCGGGCGCTGAAAATGAAGGTTCACTTCCTCGTCTCTGACAAGGAAAGCCGCCTCTTGCTTGAAGGAATTGTCGGTTCCAATGCAGGTTTTACTATTACCCAGCTGGAAACCGCCGCTTATGACTTTCTTGAGAGGGAACTCCCGGAAGTGCTTTCCCTCCTTTCCCCCCACACCTGCAGCCCTTCCGTTCCATCTGACTGCACGCCATTTGCCCCCCAAAAGCCCATTTTTCTGCTTGATTCCTATTATGTTACTGAAAAATATTTATCATCCTTAAGACCTTACGCGAAAACAGCCTATTTGGATGATTTGCGCCTTTTTGATTACCCTGTTGACCTTATCATCAACTATGACGTGATTCCTGATGATAAGATGGAGTCTTACAAGTCTGCCTACCAAAATGCAGGGCAGCTCCTTTTAGGCGCCTCCTATACTCCCCTTCGCGACCAATTCCGAAACCAGCATACTTCTGTCCGCGAAAAAGCATCTGACATCCTCATCACCTCAGGCGGCAGCGATTCCCTGCACTTTTGCCTGCGTCTGGTTTCCCAGATTGCCAACGCCTTCCGACCCGACAACTTAACTTGGCCCCCGTCCATGGCGGTCCTTGCCAATATGAATTTTCATGTTGTAATTGGGAGATTAAATGAAGATAAAGAACAACTATACCGACTTGCAAAGGATTTTTCCTTTTTAACACTTCACGAAAATGTACAGGACATGGCTGCACTTATGGTTAAATGCGATCTTGCCGTGTCCGCTGCAGGCACTACTTTATATGAGCTCTGCGCCCTTGGTATTCCTGCCATCAGCTTTGTTATGGCAGACAATCAGTTAGACTGTGCTTACGCATTCGATGCAGCAAACACAATCCCCTGCGCCGGAGACCTGCGCACATCTGCTGATGAAGTTTTCAAAAATATTCTTCATTATATTGCAGACGCCTCCGCTCCATCTGAAAATTCCTACCTCCAAAGAGTAGCCGTACATGACAGAATGGTAAAACTTGTTGACAAAGACGGCTCTGCCCGCATAGCCCACGCTTTACTGAGTCTATGTTCACATAAAAAATAGACCCTTTAACATTTCTGCCTGGTTATGCAGGAAAGCGGCATCCTTACCTTCCAATACAAAGTACCCGCGCCCCATGACAGAATGACCATCCGATACAGGCGCTAAATCCTCTCCTTCCTTTATCTGGCAATTCCATGCTGCCAGATGTGCATCAAGAACATTCTCCACCTGTTTTACATCAGGGACAGCCGTTACCTTTCCCTGCATATCAAAATAATGGATCATCATAGACTTCGTTTGTTCCGGCACAAAACTATACGGACGCCCCAGCCGATACCTTATATATTCCTCCGCCATATCCACCCCTGTGCACAAAGGTGTAAACAGATTATGCAGATTATGACCGGAAGGTCTCGCAGAAATTTCTATGGCGAAAGGATCCTTTTCTCCCCGTATAAGGTCTGCATGCAGGAGGCATTCATTCAGTTCGAGACATTCGATTACATTTTTCATGTATTTTTGTACCTGCTGCCAGAATGCATCTGTCGGCGGAACAGAATAATAGCCGACCGCCTGCCTGGCGGGAGGGGGTGTATTTTCTTTTCTGCGGAGCAAAATCATCCAGAAACCATCTTTCGTCACGGCTCCGTCCACGCCGTATTCCTCGCCTTGAGCGCATTCCTCCAGTACATAGGGTTCACCCTCCGTTTCCGCAAGCGCTTTCTCTAGGTCTTCCATGCAAGCGAGCATAAAAAGCCCCCTGCTTCCTGAACCGTATCTTGGCTTTAAAATCGCCGGAAACGAAATATGAATCTGGCTCAAGTCAGCCCTTCCTCCATCAACTGGATAGCATTGGCAGTTGCGCAGCCCCTGACTGCTCAGTCTTTGATGAAACTTCCATTTATCAGTGCATAACACTGCCGCTTTCTTACTGATTCCTGGCAGCTTTAGCGCATCATTGGCTGCTCCTATGGTAGTCAGATATCTTCCAATAGGTACCGTCAATATAAAATCCGGCTTCTCCTGCCGAAGCGCCTGTATCGTACTTTCCTCGTCAGAAATATCTGTGATAAGCGGTATATCTGCATATTTCAGCCCTTCTGCCTTTGGGTTCCCGTCCAATGCCACCACATCAAGTCCATATTCATGAACCTTTTGAATCGTATGAACAGCCTCCCCACTGGCACCTATAATTGCTGCTTTCATTTTCCCGCCTTTCTCTCTGCCGCTTTATTTTTGAGTCTTTTCCTCAATTTGCGGTATGACCACAGTGCCTTATAATAGAGCATAAAGTACAGGGTGGATTTCATATGCATTTTAATCAGCCTGCGCTCCTCTGCATGAACCCGTTCCTGATAATAGGGATTCTCCATAAAATTCGGAAAGGTCTTTTTCATCTCCCTGCCAAGGTCTTTTACAAATCCATACTTCTTTTTCTTTACACCCATCATGTAAGAAAACAAGGTGTTGACATAAAAAAGTGTGGTGAAGCTGCTTTCTATCTCAGGATAATATTCCTCAAGAAAGCCGAACTGCTTCGCCTCCCTTATCATCACCCTAGCCGCCTCCATACGGTCCTCACAGCGCTTTTGGGTAATCGTGTGGACGGTGGAGGTATCGTGCTGATAATAATAATAAAGCGGCTCTTCCAGATACTCAAAGCGCTTTGCCCGCAGCATCCACGAATTGCTGATGGCATTATCCTCATAAAAAATATGTTCCGGGAAACGGTTGGGAAAATCAAAAATGATATGACGTCTATAGATTTTTACCACCAGGCTTCCGCTGTCCAAAATCAGCGACCTGTATTTTTCTTTCGTTAGGACACCGGATTGTGCCTGCGTATTATTGTGCACTACCTGACCAATCTCCATGCTGTGTTCATGAGTGAGATGATAATCGCAGCCTACAATATCCGCTCCGGTTTCCTCCCCTCGCGCAAGGAGTCTTTCATAAAAATCAGGTGTCACCCAGTCATCACTGTCTATAAAACCGATCCAATCACCTTTTGCCATTTCCAGACCTAAGTTTTTGGCGCCCCCCTGCTTCTTGTTGACCGGCGAAGCAATCACATGAATTTTATCCGCATATTTCTGTTCATAGCCGCGCAGAATTGCCAACGAATCATCTGTGGAACAATCATCCACCGCGATAATTTCATAATCTGCTATGGTCTGATTCACCAGTGAATCAAGGCACCAGGCAAGCTTATCCTGCGCTGCCATATTATAAACAGGTACAATTACGCTCAGCTTCATCCAATGTTCTCCCTTTCACGGCTGCAAGATGCCTCAATCGTAACAGTTAAGCCTACAGCTTCCCTGTTATTCTTCATCTGCTGCATAGTACCTTGCAATTCTCGTCACTGCATCAATCACATCCTGTACATCCCTATCTGTCATCGCATAGTATAATGGCAGGCTGATGATTTCCTCATATAGCTTTTCTGCCTTGGGACAAATCCCCCTCTTATACCCAAGCTTTTCATAATAGGGAAAATAGTAGGTGGGAATATAATGTACGTTACAGCAGATATTTTCTGCCCCCAACGCCTCAAAAAACTGCTTTCTGTCTATTTTAAGTTTCGCAGGATTTAATCTTAAAATATACAGATGCCGCGTGGTATCTGATTCCGGTATTTCCTTCTGCACTATAATCTGGGGCAGCTTTGAGAATGCCTCATTGTAAGTCTTAACGATCGCCTTACGCCTTTCTGAAAACATGGGCAGTTTGTCAAGCTGGCTGATTACCAGTGCCGCCTGCATGTCCGTCATCCGGTAATTCATCCCAAGTGCGATCTGCTCATAATACCACGCCCCGTCCGGTTCATGCTCCATCAACTGTGAATCCCTGGTAATGCCATGAGAACGGTACAAAAGCAGTTTCTGGTAATATGCTTCACTGTTGGTAAGAACCGCACCGCCTTCCCCTCCGGTCACAGTCTTAACCGGATGGAAGCTTAAGGTCGTCATGTCGGCTATGGATCCGTTGCATTTTCCATTATAACGGGTTCCAATGACATGGGCGCCGTCCTCGATGAGTACCAAATGGTTTTCACGGCAATGGACAAGCAGTTCATCAAGCTGAACCGATTGACCTGTAAAATCTACCGCCACTACAGCCTTTGTCCGCTCATTCGTCAATTTCTCCACCTGCGCAGGATCAATATTATATGTTTCCTCGTTGATATCCGCAAATACCGGCTTCGCCCCGCAATACAGAGCGCAGTTTGCCGATGCAGCAAAGGTGATTGGCGTAGTGATGACCTCATCACCTTCTTTCACCCCCGCCGCCTGACATGCCATATGAAGCGCAGCAGTACCGTTGCTGCACACCACTGCATATTTTGCTCCAGTAACCTTACAAAGCTTATCTTCTAATTCATGGATTTTGGGACCGCAGGTCAGAAAATCACTTTTCAACACCTCCACCACTGCCTGAACGTCGTCATCATCAATATACTGATGACCATAAAACAATTTCGTGCCGCGAATCGGCGTTCCTCCACAAATTGCCGGTTTATCCATAAAATTTTCCTCTGCTTTCCCGAAAGACAGAAAATTTCTCTAATCTTCCGTACATCCCGTATTCATCTGTATTCTGACCGTATCTGCAATCACCGCTATGTATTCGCTATTGGTCGGTCTTCCCTGTCCGCTCTCAGAACAGTATCCAAACAGTCCTTCAAACGTTTCCTTATTCCCTCTTTCCCATGAAATCTCAATCGCATTGCGGATCGCTCTTTCAACTTTACCGTCAGTAGTATTATATTGCTTTGCAATTTCTGGGTAAAGCAGCTTTGTGACGCTTCCCACGACCTTCATGTCTTCTTCCGCCATAAGAACCGCTGACCTCACATAGCGATAGCCTTTCAAATGTGCCGGGACACCCATATCAAGCATCATATGCGAAATCATTTGTTCTACTTTTTTATCTTCAAATCTCTGCATGACAGATCACTCCCACTTTACGTATTTTGTTTCTAGTATAAGTATAAATTACAACGATATATGTGAAAAGTTGTAATTCATCGCGCAGCGGGGTATTTTACTTAGCCGGCTTGTACATGCCGTCATTTACAATAAATCGCCACAAAATATCTCTATATTCCTCTGTTGCGTAGTCGATCCCAACTCTCTTTGCCGCTATATATTCCGGTCTGCACCCATCGTCCTCCAGCCAGAGCCGGTCTGATACCACCATATCCTCATAGTTTAGATCCCTGCCGATTTCCATGGCACGGGTAAGTTTGCCCGGTCCATTATAGCCCGTTACTCCGCGTATCAGTACCGCCTCAGGATGTCCTTCCCTGCCGCTTACCACATTAAACAGGGAGTGGATGCCATAGCAGAGATAGATATAAGCGGTTCCCCCCTTTTCATACAAGACCTTCGTCCTGTCGGTCTTACCCTTACTGGCATGGCAGGCAGTGTCCTCCTCTCCAAAGTAACACTCCGTCTCCATAATCCTGTATTTAAGAATCCCCTGCGCTGTTCTCCTACATAAGAGCCTGCCAAGCAGTTCCGGGGCAAGCTGCGTCGCCGGCTGCTCAAGTACATCCCTTAAAAGTCGCATGGTCATTTCCAATTCCTCCAAAATCCTGCTTAGCGTACCGACACGTTCCCTTCCGCCAAATGCGCTATCCTAAACTAGTTTTCCAGATAATCTATATAGTCATCCTCGCTGGCAAACAGCATGTAGTTTCCGTTCACGAGTCCCATATAACCATTATTTACTACATATCCCTTCATCATACTGCCTCCTGTCATTCTAAATATTTTCTTTGTTATATTTAGAATAACATTTCAGCAGTCCAATAAACCGGACTTTTATATCTATTTTAAATTTTTACGGCAACGCATACTGTTCCCTCATGCGTTTCACTTCCTCCGTAAATGTCACATTTTCCTTACTGGACAAATTAATCTGATATTCATGTGTATCAAAATTTTCTTCATTTAGCTGAAGCAGACAAAGCGCTATATTTGAACAGTGATCCGACACTCTCTCATAATTCGTCGTAATATCCGAAAGGATAAATCCCATCTCAATCGTGCATTTTCCTT
The DNA here is from genome assembly GCA_029054245.1 of Lachnospiraceae bacterium. Classification (GTDB taxonomy): domain Bacteria; phylum Bacillota; class Clostridia; order Lachnospirales; family Lachnospiraceae; genus Suilimivivens. The sequence goes on from JAIDFQ010000062.1 coordinate 55,014, forward strand.
TACGGAGGCGTTTGATATGACGCTTCTTGATCTCAGCGTTCAGATAATCGATAACTTCCTCCATTGGTTCCACCGTGCGCGCCAGATTCAGGTCTTCTTCGGCAAACACCAAGATGGATGTGTTGATGATGTCTTCAATGGCAGTTGTAAAGACTGCCAGCTCTTCTTCTGCTTTTCTTGAGAAGTATAACTCCTTTTCGTGCATCTCCTTTGCAGATTCCATGATATTAATCGCATGATCTGAAATCCTTTCAAAATCGCCAATACAGTGGAGAAGTATGGAAAGCTCCTGACTGTCTTTTGCCGTAAGATGCTTACTGCTTAATTTTACCAAATAAGAACCCAGTTCATCCTCATAATAATCGACCAATTCCTCAAGCTCAATTACCTTTTCGGATGCCTTTTTATCAAACTTATCCATCAGGTGGATTGCCAGAAACAGCGCATCCTTGGCATAATTTGCCATGTCCACCGCCGCATTCTTACATTGCTCAAGGGCAATTCTGGGCGTATCCAAAAATCTGGGGTCCAGAATCTGAATTTCTTTCTTTGCAGATTCATAGACCATCGTCTCCTCAGCGGTTTCAGGAAACGTCAGATATGCCAGCTTCTCAAGCACCCCAGTAAAGGGATACATGAGAATAACGGAAACCACATTAAATGCCGTATGTATCACGGCAACGCCAAGTGCGCTTGCCGGGCGGCTCAAGAACGCAAAATGCATCACTGCATCCAATGTATAAAAAACTGCCATAAAAGCCACCGCTTTTATGAGTTTATAGTACAAACCAATAAACGCCGCACGCTTTGCCTGCTTGCCGGCGCCTGCACTGGAGACGAGCGCTGCCATACAGTCTCCCACATTCTGACCCATGATAATGGGAATCGCTGTTGAATAGCTGACTGCACCTGAAACACAAAGGGCTTGCAGGATACCGATGGATGCAGAAGAGGACTGGATCACTGCTGTAAGCACGAGACCAATCAGCATCCCCAGCACTGGATTTGAAAACATGAGAAGCATACTAGTAAATTCAGCATTTTCCGCAAGCGGCTTTACTGCATTTGACATAGTATCCATTCCAATCATAAGCACACCGAAACCAATCAAAATAGTCGCCGCCGCTTTATGTCGTTCTTTTTTGCCCATGCTCAGCATAACTACACCCACAAAGGCAAGAATCGGAGAAAAAGAGGATGGTTTCAGAAGTTGAAGAAAAAAGCCTGAGCCCTCCACCCCCGTCAGACTAAGAAGCCATGACGTCACTGTTGTACCTACATTGGCACCCAAAATAACGCCTATCGCCTGGGAGAGCTTCATAATTCCAGAATTTACGAAGCCTACCACCATAACAGTAGTTGCAGAGGATGATTGGATGACTGCCGTCACACCGGCCCCTAAAAGAATCGCCATCATCTTATTAGAAGTGAGTTTTTCAAGGATTATTTCCAGCTTACCGCCGGATGCCTTTTTAAGCCCCTCCCCTAATACCTTCATACCATACAAGAACAACGCCAGCCCGCCGATCATCGTCAGTACACTAAATATATCCATATTCCATTCCTCCGAATGTATGTAAGAAAATGCTACGTTTTTTATTTTACACTATTTCCATAATTTTGGATATAGGTATTTTTGATGGATTTGGGATTTTGGGGGTAATCGTTCAGCCTGCAAGGACGGCGCAGCAGAAGTGATAGGACACCTACAGAAAGGAACCGCTGCCGCTGACATCACCACTATCGTTTCAAGGCTCTGGCGAAAAATCGGCAATTTCACTTACAAAATGGTCAAGCAACAGAGGAATTCCGCCATGGATGGCGGAATTAGGAGCCATTAGGCAGGATGCCGCTTGGCTCCGACTCGTCCGCCTTGAAATATTTAAAGCCATTTTGTTAGTAAAATTCGATTTTAAGACGAGACTTGAAATGATAGTGGTGATGTCAGCGGCAGCGGTTCCTTTCTGTAGGTGTCCTATCGCTTCTGCTGCGCCGCCCTTGCAGGCTGAACGATTGCGGATTTGGAAAAGGCGTTATAAGCAGAGCAGTTCCATATCATGGAGCAGGGTTTCCGTTAATTCTAACAGCATCTGAGCATCTTTTTCTACCATTCCGCATTTTTTGTAGCGGTATAGAAAGCTTGCCATTTTGTAGTTGAAGGTTAGTTTTTCGTGCGCTTCAAGGAGCTGCGGTATTCTCTCTGCGTGTATTTTTGCATCTGGTTTGAAGGTAAATTGGATTTCTCCATTTTTTCCTTTGATGTCAGTAATGTAAAGTCTGTGGGCGTTGACGCGGATCATGGAGATGCGGAACAGGTTTTCAACTGCAACAGGAGTCTCGCCGAAACGGTCTAAGAGTTCTTCTTTCATATCGTCGCTCTCTGACTGGTTTTCGATTCCAGCAATGCGTTTGTAGATATCCAGCTTCTGAATCTCATTCACGATATAGGCAGGCGGTATAAAAGCATCTACATCCAAGTCTACGGAAGTATTGAAATCTTCTTCTGTGCTGATTCCCTTAAGATTCTTAACCGCCTCGTTCAGCATCTTGCAGTACAGGTCGTAGCCTACGGCATGCATATGCCCGTGTTGTTTCGCACCCAGAAGATTTCCAGCGCCTCGGATTTCTAGATCGCGCATGGCAATCTTGAATCCGCTTCCTAAATCAGTAAATTCTTTGATTGCGGCAAGTCTCTTTTCCGCCACTTCTTTTAACATTTTGTCTCGCTTATACATCAAAAAAGCATAGGCGGTTCGATTGCTCCGTCCTACTCTTCCCCGAAGCTGATATAGCTGGGAAAGTCCCATATTGTCAGAATCATGAATAATCATGGTGTTTACATTGGAAATATCAAGTCCGGTCTCTATGATGGTTGTGGAAACCAGCACATCGATTTCGCCGTTGATAAATTCATACATGATGCGCTCCAATTCCCGCTCCTGCATCTGCCCATGGGCAAAAGCAACGGCTGCCTCGGGCACCAGGTTTTGAATCGTTGCAGCAATGTCCGCAATATTGTTGACCCTGTTATAAACATAATAGACCTGACCGTTTCTGGATAATTCCCGGACGATTGCTTCTCTGACCATTTCTTCATTATACTCCAGCACATATGTCTGGATGGGCATTCTGTCGTTGGGCGCCTCTTCCAGCACGCTCATGTCACGGATACCCACCAGGCTCATATGCAGCGTCCGTGGGATAGGTGTTGCCGTCAAGGTCAACACGTCTACATTTTCTTTCATCTTTTTAATCTTCTCTTTGTGAGAAACACCGAAGCGTTGCTCTTCATCGATAATCAAAAGCCCCAGATCTTTGTAGATTACATCAGAAGATAGAACTCTGTGAGTACCGATCACGATATCCACGAATCCCTTTTTCAGATCCTCCACCGTTTTTTTCTGCTCTGCGTTTGTTCTGAATCTGGACAGCATATCCACGCGCACCGGAAAATCCTTCATTCTCTGAACAAAAGTATTATAATGCTGCTGCGCCAGAATGGTAGTTGGTACAAGGTAGACTACCTGCTTGCCCTCCTGAACTGCCTTAAACGCGGCACGGATCGCAATTTCTGTCTTGCCGTAACCTACATCGCCGCAGATCAGGCGGTCCATAATCTTACTGCTCTCCATGTCATTCTTAGTTGCCTGGATAGCTGCAATCTGATCTTCCGTTTCCTCAAAAGGAAACATTTCCTCAAACTCCCTCTGCCAGACCGTGTCCTTCCCATATTGAAATCCATTTTTCTGCTGACGTGCCGCATACAACTCCACAAGGTCTTTTGCCACCTCTCCGGCTGCTTCTTTGACCTTGCTCTTCGTGCGAATCCATTCTTGTGTTCCCAGCTTATTCAGTTTCGGACGCTTGGTATCTGCTGACGCATACTTCTGGATTACATCCAGTCCCGTCGCCAACACATAAAGATTCCCGCCATCCCGATATTCAATCTTAATATAATCCTTTACAACTTTTTCGACTTCTACCTTCTCAATCCCTTTGTAGATACCAAGCCCGTGGTTCTCGTGAACCACATAATCTCCCACCTTAAGCTCATGAAAGTCATTGATTTTGCGACCTTCATAGGTCTTCTTTTTTTTCTTCTTCTTTTTATCTGCGCCGAAAATATCGCTTTCCGATATGATTACGAACTTGAGCAGGGGATATTCAAAACCTTTCATTACCCTGCCATAAAAGGTCATGATTTCGCCCGGCTGCACCTCCCTATCCGGATCCTCGGTATAAAAAGCGGTCAGTTCTTCATCCCTCAGATCCTGTGCAAGTCTTGCCGCCCTGGTCCTGGAACCGGACAAAAGCAATATACGGTACCCATTCTTTTTATAGCGTTTTAAATCCTGCACCAATGCTTCAAAACTATTGTTGTAAGAGGAAATACTTTTGACAGAAATATCCGCCTTTTTCTCCATCTTAAACAGGGTATTTTTTAATTCCAGCGACGCCAATGTCACAACTCTGCCCTGCTGTATCTTTGCCGCAGTCTCTTCTGCCGAATACAAAAGCTTCATCTGCCCTGGAAGGATATATCCCTTTTCCACACGATGCATCATGCTTTCCCTAAATTCCAGTTCCACTGCGTCTGCGTGCTCCCGTACCCTGGCAGGTTCATCCACAAAAACACAAGTGCTGCTTTTATCAAACAACTCCAGGAACGAAACCGTATCCTCATAAAAATAATGTACATAGGCATCCAGATTGACCAGATTCCGAAATTCATAAACCTGCTCTTTCAGTTCTTTCAGCTGGGTCTCCACCCGGTATGCCTCTTCCGTGTGAAATTCTTTCCGCAATTTTTCACAAAAGGCTTTCCCTTCCTTTTCGATCTTATCCATGCCCTGGCTAAGACGCTTAGGAGAAAGCAACATTTCCCCTGCCGGATAGATTGTTATGCTGGAAAGTTTCTCAATAGAACGCTGGCTAAGCACATCAAAGCTTCGGATGGACTCAATTTCATCCCCCCACAATTCAATGCGGTAAGGATTTTCTTCCGTCAAATCAAAGATGTCCACAATACCGCCCCGGATGCTGAACTGCCCCGGCGCCTCCACCTGATAATTCTTTTCATATCCCATCTCCACCAGACGTTCCGCCAGCTTCTTTTCATCCACCTGGCTTCTCCCATCAATAGAAAGAAGATGCTCCTTCCACACGGAAAGAGGAATTTGAGGAGCCATCAGGCTGCTGAAGGTGGTGACTACTGTAACCGGTTTTCCCTCCAGCATACGCCTAAGGCATTTGATACGCTCCATCACCAGCTGATTTCCGTGAATATCTGCCTGATAAAAAATCAAGTCTTTTGCAGGATAAGATGTGACATTTCTGTCATAAACACGATAATCTTCCATCAGCTCCTTTGCTTTAAGGTCACTGAAAGTAACAATGAGTTTATGCTTAATCCCTTCACCAAGTCCATATATCATATGCAGTTTCTGGGACTCCATACAGCCTGTCAGCGCCACTGAAGCACTGTCCCTGCGCAGGCTTTCCTTTATCTCTATAAATTCTCCCAGTTCCTCTAAAGGCGCTGTCAATACTCTCATGAAACATTTTCCTTTCAACTTAGTGACCGTCTAACTTTACGGCTTCACCACTGCCATTGAGCTTCTACAAAGATACCTTGCGATTAAATTCGTTCATCGCAAGGTCCACATCACCGGCAAGCATAATTTCTGCTGCCTTGACCGCTTTTTCCACGCCCTCTTCCATAAGAGGCTTTTCCTCTTTTGAAAAGTGCCCCAGCACATAATCTGCAAGATCATATCCCTTTGGTTTTTCTCCGACTCCTATACGGATCCGCCCAAATGCCTCGCTTCCAAGATTGCGGATAATGTTTTTCAGCCCGTTATGCCCGCCAGCACTGCCCCTTTTCCTCACCCGGATCTGTCCCGGCGGCAGAGCGATATCATCCGAAATCACGATCAACTGTGTCTCGATATCAATCTTATAGTAATCCGCAAGGGGACGAATGCTTTCGCCGCTTAGATTCATGTAAGTGAGCGGTTTGACCAAAATCACTTTTTGACCGTTTATGATGCCTTTTCCGGTAAGCGCTTTGTTTTTAATGTCCATGACGGAAATGTTATACTTGTCCGCCAAGGTGTCGATGGCAGCAAAGCCAATGTTGTGCCTTGTATTATCATATTCCTTTGTTGGATTTCCAAGTCCTGCTATGATGAACATTATTTAATCCTTTCGTCACTTTATTTCTGAGGGTCAAAATGGGAGATGCAAAAATAAATAATGTGCTTTCCATTTGTCGGTGTAATTATAATCTATTTGAGGTAAGAAAACAATTCTGAAAAATAGTTTTCTACCAAGTAATACCTGTGCCATGACATAGATATTTTATCCCATCGCAGCGGGGAACAACGCCCCCAGCCGCCCAGGCAGGCTCCCGTTTAAAAAAGAGGCCATCTTCCGATGACCCCTCTTCCTTCATTCTTTTTATTCTTCCTCCGGCTCCGTCAGCGCCTTTTGGTACCTGTCCAGAATAATCGCCTGTATCTTCTCCCTCGTAGCCGAATTAATGGGATGGGCAATATCCCTGTATTCACCATCTGTAGCTTTCTTACTAGGCATTGCTATAAACAACCCTTTATCCCCTTCTATTACCTTGATGTCATGAATCACAAATTCCTCATCAATCGTAATCGAAACGATGGCACGCATCTTGCCCTCTTTTGTAATTTTTCTCACTCTTACATCCGTAATTTGCATTTTCTTGTCCCCCTTGGTCAGTCATTTCATACCTGAACTTTCCCCATGATCAACGTTGGCCTCCTGTCGAATGCGAAACATGTGCTTACTGTCTGAGTGTATTACATAACGTATCTGTCGTTTCTTTCCAGCACAATCTTAATACCGTCATTGCCTGTGTGATAAGAGTTTGCTCTGATTGTATCGCGGCTTTCCACGATACAGTTCTCAATATGTGTATTATCTCCAATATAAACATCATTCAAAATAATGGAATTCTTGATGTAGCAGTTATTTCCAATGTAAGCCTGTTTAAAGATAACAGAATCCTCCACCGTACCATTGATGATACATCCGCTGGAAATAAGGCTGTTTCTGACCTGTGATCCCACATTGTATTTTGCCGGCGGCAGATCATCCACTTTTGAATAAATATCCGGATACTGCTTAAAGAAATAATCCCTTATTTCAGCCTTAAGGAAATCCATATTCGTGCTGAAATAGTCATCCACGGTTGCTATATTTCTCCAGTAATCCTGGAGCTTGTATCCATAGATCCTCTTCATGTTCTTGTACCGGATTAAAATATCTTTTACAAAGTCATGTCTATCTTCTTCTGCGCATTTTTCAATCATTTCTATGAGCTGGCGCCTTCTTACTACATAAATACCGCAGGAAATCGTGTTGGATTTAGCCACTACAGGTTTCTCTTCAAATTCTTCAATGCGGCTTTCTTCGTTCATCTTAATCGTACCGAATCTGTCAACGTTCACCTTGGAAGGCATGTCTTTACATACTACCGTAATGTCAGCTTTCTTTGCTATGTGATATTCCAGCACCTTGTTGTAATCTAACTTATAGACACAATCGCCAGAAGCGATTACCACATAGGGTTCATGACTACTCTTTAAAAAAGATAAGTTCTGAGCAATCGCATCCGCTGTTCCTCTATACCAGAAATTACTCTCAGCAGTCACTGCCGGCGTAAATACATATAAACCGCCTTGTTTACGTCCAAAATCCCACCACTTGGATGAATTCAGATGTTCATTCAGGCTGCTCGCATTATACTGGGTAAATACAGCCACCTTTTGAATATGGGAGTTCGTCATATTACTCAGTGCAAAGTCAATACTTCTGTAACTGCCTGCGATAGGCATTGCACATACCGCTCTCTTCTGTGAGAGTTCCTTCATCCTATAACTGTTTCCGCCTGCTAATACTATACCAATTGCTCTCACTATTCCTCACCCGCCTTAATCAATGTTTTTCCGCTTGCAAGACAATTATCCGGATAATCTTCCTTGGTGGTTATGCCGAATATGCAGGAGTTCTTGCCAACCGTAATTCCAGATGGTATCACGCTCTTTTCTCCTATGGTAACAATACCGCTGTTGTAAATATGAGGATCCGTCTCATTAGGAACTTCATTGCCATAGCCAAGCTTAACACCATTTTTAATATCCGCTCCTTCAGCCACGATTGCCTTATAAAGCTCGCATCCGTCTCCAACCACTGTATTATTCATAATGATGGAATCTCGGATAATGGTGTCCTTGCCAATCGTAACGCCACAGCCAATAACAGAATTGTAAACCTTTCCGTAAATGTCAGTTCCTTCTCCTACAATGCTTCTCTCCACAACAGAATCATTTGCAATATACTGTGGCGGAAGCGTATCGCTCTTTGTATAAATCTTCCAATATTCCTCATACAAATTAAATTCGGGAACCAGATCGATCAGCTCCATATTTGCTTCCCAATAAGAATTCAAGGTTCCTACATCTTTCCAGTAGCCGTTAAATTCATAAGCATAAAGGGGATCCCCTTTGCCATGGCAGTAGGGAATGACATGTTTGCCGAAGTCTAATCCTGGCTGCTCAGCATTAGCAAGCAATGCTTCTTTTAATGTTTTCCAATTGAAGATATAGATTCCCATAGATGCCAAATTACTTCTGGGATTTTCCGGCTTTTCCTCAAAATCAGTAATTTTCCTGTTTTCATCTGTGATCATGATTCCAAACCGCTTTGCCTCTTCCATAGGAACCGGCATAACTGCTATCGTCACATCAGCCTCTTTCTCCTTGTGGAAATCAAGCATGACCTCATAATCCATCTTGTATATGTGATCTCCGGAAAGAATCAGAACATATTCCGGATTAAAGCTGTCCATATAATCCAAATTCTGATAAATTGCATTTGCAGTACCGGTATACCACTCACTATTTGCACTTTTTTCATAGGGTGGGAGAACTGTTACACCGCCTATATTTCTGTCCAAGTCCCAAGGAATACCGATTCCGATATGGGTATTCAGTCGTAAGGGCTGGTACTGTGTAAGGACACCAACCGTATCTACTCCAGAATTAATACAATTGCTCAATGGGAAGTCTATGATGCGGTATTTCCCCCCAAACGATACCGCCGGCTTGGCCACCTTAGAGGTAAGCACCCCCAGCCTGCTTCCCTGACCACCTGCTAACAACATGGCAATCATCTCTTTTTTAATCATGTCATCACCTCTTACAAGTAATTTTTTACTACATATTGGATAAAAGTAGCAATCGTGGAATTTATGAATAGTATATCATATGTTTCGTTAAAAGTGAATATTTTTTACAAATTTATTCCATCCATCTGCGGTTTTTATGTCAATTTTTTACATACAAAGCAACAGGATTTTCCATTTTTCTTACAATATTTTGTATATCAAATTTATAACAATCGCACATTTTGTCAAAAATGTCATTGGCTTTTCTTGTGTAATTATATATAATTATGTTAAAACTATTGTAGTTAAAACAATTGACTATTGTAATAAACGGAGGCTTTTCCATGTATCAGTTAGATTTTAACCACCCTATTCACATACATTTTATTGGAATCGGCGGCATCAGCATGAGCGGTCTTGCTGAGATTCTCATTGATAAGGGCTTTACTGTCTCTGGCTCGGACACCAAGTCCACCTCTCTGACAGAACTCCTTGCCAGAAAAGGAGCTGCCATTTATTATGGTCAAAAAGCGGAAAATCTAAGCAGCGATATTGATCTTGTAGTATATACCAGCGCTATTCATCCTGACAATCCTGAATATAACGCCATGAAGGAGATGGGAATTCCCTCCCTGACCAGGGCGCAGCTCCTAGGACAGCTGATGAAAAATTATGATATCCCTATTGCAATCAGCGGCACTCACGGAAAAACCACCACCACCTCTATGGTATCCGAAATCCTTCTGGAAGCAGGTGTTGACCCCACACTTTCTATCGGCGGTATCCTTAAGACCATCGACGGCAATATCCGCATTGGTCACGGCAAATGTTTTGTCACAGAAGCATGTGAGTATACCAATAGTTTCCTTAGTTTTTTCCCTAAAATAAGTATTATCCTCAACGTAGAAGAAGATCATCTGGACTATTTCAAGGATATCAATCATATCCGCCATTCTTTTCACCAGTTTGCCGCTCTTCTTCCTGAAGATGGCACCTTGATCATCAACGGTGAGATTCCTGAAATAGACACCATTCTTGAAGGAATTGACTGTCACATCATTACTTATGGCGGTCTTACTTCCTATGATTATCATCCTGAGGATATCCATTACAATGAAACAGGATGCGCCAGTTTTACTTTAATAAGGAAAGACGGCTCAAAGGAAGCAATCAACCTCAATGTGCCGGGCAGACATAATATCTACAATGCCATGGCCGCCATTGCGCTTGCTGACCAGCTCTTAATTGACTGTTCTACCGTCAAAAAAGCGTTGTCCAACTTCCACGGAACAGATCGGCGTTTTGAATACAAGGGCACCATGAACGGGACTGTTATAATAGATGATTATGCACATCATCCCACAGAAATTACTGCAACTTTAAGTGCAGCATTAAATTATCCGCATAAAACTCTCTGGTGCGTGTTCCAGCCCCACACGTTTACCCGCACAAAGGCTTTCATGAAGGAATTTGCAACAGCTCTTGCTCTGGCGGACCATATCGTGTTATCCGATATCTATCCTGCCCGCGAGACAGACGATCTTGGCATCAGCTCCAAAACGCTTCAAAAAGAAATTGAAGCCCTTGGTAAAAGCTGTTTCTATTTCCCCTCCTTTAGTGAGATTGAAAATTTTCTTTCAGAAAATTGTTCCCCGGGAGACTTGTTGATAACTATGGGTGCCGGAGACGTTGTAAATATTGGAGAAAATTTGTTAAGACATTGATTATCCACATTATCCACATATCAGAATGCAAAAACGCACATCAGATATGTGGATATTTTTTTCACCGACACATGCATGATTTCCCCTTATATCCACATTTTCCACACTTTCCACAGTATTTAAAACCCCTTGAAAATACTGGTTTTATGTCTTTTTTTCCTATTTCAATTTCAGAATGCTTGTGCTATAATTCAATTTGCTTTCATTCGTGTAAATAATATAAGGTCAGGTGATGATCCATGAGTCGCTTCAAAATTTATCAGGAAAACTGTTCTGATGTAACCGTTGTGTCCAATTTATTCATTGATGAATATATGAAGGACGCCAACGATGCCCAACTCAAAATTTATCTGTATCTGCTCCGTGTCATGAGCGCCGGTCTTCCTACCAGCGTCTCCGATATCGCAGACCAGTTTAATCATACGGAAAAAGACGTCATAAGGGCGCTTCGCTACTGGGAGAAAAATCATCTCCTCGCCTTAGAGTATGACAGCGCTAAAAATCTTTCCGGCATACAGCTTCTGGATATTTCCAAACGTCCCGGCAGCGATGGGGTCTTACTTGCTCCCCTCGTCCAGCTTCCTTCCAAAGCAGAGACGACTACGGAAAAGTCCCAATTTTCCAAACCAGTTTACAGCATTGACGACTTAAAGGAATTTAAGAACAATGAGGAGACGTCTCAGATTCTGTTTGTGGCGGAGCAATATATCGGAAAACCTTTAAGCCCTTCGGAAATTAAAACCATTCTTTTCTTTACAGACAAGCTCAAATTTTCAGAGGATCTAATCGATTACCTGATTCAGTACTGCGTGGGCAAAGGAAAAAAGGATTTCCGCTACATAGAAAAGGTTGCCATAAGCTGGGCGGAAGAAGGCATCACCACGCCCGGACAGGCTGCAAAAGCTGCCGTTAAATATGACAAGACTGTTTATGATACGATGAAAGCGTTAGGCAAATCTGGTACTCCAACGAAAGCAGAGGCTGATTTTGCCCTTAAGTGGGTAAAGACTTTCGGCTTTTCAAAAGATATTATCCTTGAAGCCTGCCGCCGTACAGTTATGGCAACAGATAAGCACCGCTTTGAATATGCAGACAGCATCCTAAGCAGCTGGCATCAGAAACAAGTTCATCATAAATCTGATATCAAAGCGCTGGATGAAGCCTACACCAAAAGCAGGGCTCTTCCATCAAAGCCCCATAATACCAGTGCAGGACAGTTTAATCAATTCATGCACAATGATTATGATTTTGATGCGCTTGAAAAAGAGATTCTAAGCAATTAGAACCAGATCCTAAGGAGAACATACCGTGGCATTAAACAATTCCCAGTACGAAACAATCATGCGCGAATACGAAGACAGGCAGACCAAAAACAGGCATCTTGTGGAACAGCGCACAAACGAAGTGTATCAAAACGTGGAAGGATACCGCGCTCTTTCCGAGTCCATTGCTGCCATTTCCGTATCACAGGGCAAAAAGCTGCTGGATGGAGACGAATATGCACTGGAAGAATTGCGGGAATCCATCCGCAATCTTTCCAGCATGAAAGAACAGCTCCTTACAAGCGCCGGTTATCCCAGCGATTATTTAGAACCCGTCTACAACTGCCCTGACTGTCACGATACCGGCTATATAGACGGCATCAAATGTCATTGCTTCAAGCAGGCTGTCATTGATCTTCTCTACGAGCAGTCTGGCATCCGTAGTATGCTGGAAAAAGAAAATTTCAGCGTTCTCTCTTATGATTATTTTCAAGGAGAGGATCTTGAGCGCTTTCAAAATTCGGTCCATACATGCAAAAACTTTATAAAAAATTTTGATTCAGACTATCAAAATTTATTCTTTTATGGTACAGTGGGTACGGGCAAGTCTTTTCTATCCGGCTGTATTGCCAGAGAACTGATAGAAAGTGGACATTCTGTCATTTATTTCAGTTCTGCCGGACTCTTTGAAACTTTATCCAGAAATATGTTCGACTATAAAAACAAAGACGATATTCTCAGCTTTCATGAAGATCTGCATGGCTGCGATTTGCTCATTATTGACGATTTAGGAACAGAATACACCAGCAATGTTACTGTTTCTGCATTTTTTTCTCTGCTGAATCAGCGTCATCTCGGAAAAAAGTCCACTATCATCTCAACAAATCTTTCTTTAGAGGATTTGCGGAACCGATACTCAGACCGGATCTTTTCCCGGATAACCAATCAATACACCATTTGTAAATTTACCGGACCAGATATCCGGATGTACAAAAAAAGACTTCAAAACAGAAAGTGAGGTACCTTCATGGCGCATCGTGAAGAAACAAGAAACCTGGAAACAATCCCCGTAGGATCCCTTGGAATCATCCCCTTGGAAGGATGCAGAGCCCTTGGTGAAAAAGTAGATGATTATCTGGTAAAATGGCGTACCGTCCGCGAAAGCGAACACAAAGACAGCCTTGCCTTTGCCGGCTATCAAAGAGACTCCTACATTTTGAAGGCAAAAGTACCGCGTTTTGGCTCCGGAGAGGCAAAGGGCATGATTTTGGAATCCGTCCGCGGAACCGACCTATATCTTTTAGTAGATGTCGCCAACTACAGTCTGACTTACTCTTTATGCGGACACGAAAATCACATGTCCCCGGACGACCACTATCAGGATTTAAAAAGAATCATTGCTGCCGTAGGCGGAAAGGCAAGAAGGATTACCGTCATCATGCCCTTCCTCTACGAAAGCAGACAACATAAAAGAACCGCAAGAGAATCCCTTGACTGTGCGCTTGCACTTCAGGAGATGGTTCGCATGGGCGTTGACAATATCATTACATTTGATGCCCATGACCCAAGAGTGCAGAATGCAATTCCACTGCACGGCTTTGAAACCGTACAGCCCACCTATCAGTTCATTAAAGGACTTTTAAAGCATGTTCTGGATCTTACCATCGACTCTGATCACATGATGGTGATCAGCCCTGACGAGGGCGGCATGAATCGTGCCATTTATATGGCCAATGTGCTTGGGCTGGATATGGGTATGTTTTATAAGAGAAGAGATTACACTCGTATTGTAAACGGGCGCAATCCTATTGTAGCTCATGAATTTTTAGGTTCTTCCGTGGAAGGCAAGGATATGGTCATCATTGATGACATGATTTCCTCCGGCGAAAGCGTATTGGAAGTTGCCACTGCCTTAAAGGAACGGAAAGCACGGAAAATCTTCATATGCACCACCTTTGGTCTGTTCACCAACGGACTGGATCGATTCGATAAGGCATATGAAAACGGAATTATCGATAAGGTCTTGACTACCAACTTGATTTACCAGACGCCGGAACTGCTAAAGCGCGAGTGGTATATTAATTGTGATATGAGTAAATATATTGCTTATTTAATCGACACTTTAAATCATGACGCTTCCATCAGCGATCTTCTTGACCCTAACCACCGTATCCAAAATGCGGTTGCACGCTATAAAGCGGGAGAAGCGATCGATTAGCATTTTTTAGAAAAAAAAACTTGCTTGCAGATCATTTATGAATCTGCAGCAAGTCTTTTGTTTCTTCTATGATCGCTCTCGGTATTTCCTCATCAAATATGTCCCGAAGTCCTGCCTGTTCCACTACGCTGCGATAAGGTACCGAAGAAGGCTGACTGACAATCTCCAAATAAGTCTGTATCGCCTCCTCACGGTTTTCCTCTGCCTTTACCAAAAGGTCCAGGCTGGAAAAAGCCGATGTGAGATATGAGATATAATAACATGGGGAATCATATATATGAGAAATTTCCGTCCACTCATATCCATCGCCTTTCTGTACATAAAATCCATACTTTTCTGATAAATCCAGGTAAAGCGCTTCAAGCTCCTCCAATGTCATATCGGGATGTTCGTATGCCTCTATTTCAAATTCTGAAATGCGCGCCGCGTCAGCTATAAGTTCCGCCATGGAATACACCTCCACAAAACCGACAGCTTCTCCCACTTCCTGCCCGAACATTTCTTTATAGTAGTCGTAATAAAGCATTTCAAGTCCCTGAGAACAGATTTCATCCACATCTAAATTATTCCGCATCTCAAAAATGCTCTCTGTATTATGATAGATATCGTGATAATGTCCAAACTCATGAATTGCCATGCTGTAATCATAATAATCGCCATAAGGACTTATCAAAATGTACGCATCGTCAAAGTAATCCAGGCTAATCGTAAATGCAGTCTGCACCTTACCCGGAGCCTCACCCATATCGCCTAATCCGCATTCCAGCATATGATCCATAGATGCCCCAAGTTCCGGAGCGATTTTCTCAAGGTATGGACGTACCGCTTCAAACACTTCTTCACCGCGATGCCCATCCTCTTCCAGATATATGGAATCATAGTCATTCTTCTGCAAAGCTGCATCCATCTCGCTTATAACAGGCACAGCCTGTACCTTAATCTCATCAAAAAGCTTCTTTGCTTCTTCTATGGTGTAATCTCTTGTATAAACCTCCAAATAAGCATAGTCTGCATAATGGTCATAGCCATAAAGACCTGCCTCCTCATTGCGGAGTCTTACCAGCTCCAGAAAAATTTCTCCCAACCTCTGACCATCTTCCTCATCCAGTGCCTGCTCATATTGCTGAACCAATTGCTTTTCTTCCAGTACAATTTCTTTTTCCCTATCCGTCATTTCCTCATATTCTGCAAAAGATTCCGCCGTAAGAGGGTCCATCAGCGTTTTCATAGTTTCCAGATAGGGCGAATCGCACGCCTCTTTCATGGCACTATATGCTTTATCTTCCATATGTACCGTTTCCTGAAGCAGCATCTCTGTCTTTATCTGATTTTCCTCACTGCGCGCATCCTGATAGTAGGCAATTTCTGCAATCGTGTAGCATGTCTGAAGTTTTTCCAATTCCTCTTCTATCTTTTTGTATGCATCTATCACTTCCTGCTTGCAGTCTGCCCCTCCCGTCCTGGCTGCCTCATGGGAAAGCCGGGTCAGCAGGTCTATTTGTTCTTCCAAAAGCTCCTTATCATAGGTAAGCATTTTCATCTGGGCAAACGAGATACTCTCCTGCGATGCCCGTTCTGCCCCCTGCTTTTGCTCCGTTTGATAGACATACAGCGTGTAAGGGGACGCCTGATGCGTATAAACGCCAATCAGTACAAATCCCGCCTCCTTCTCATTTGTCAGTTCTATCCTGGAAAAAATATATTTACCGCCAAGTGCCTTAAAGGCATCCACATCAATATAAATATCATGATCCGTCACGCTTAAGCTGCGCTGTGCGTTCACAATCGACAGGTCCGTACCCGAATACAGATAGGCTCTGGCGCCCCAGCTGTCAAAATAGTCTCTGCTCGCTTCCACCCTATCAAGCGCCGGGGCTATGATTCTTCGGAATGCTTCCTTATAGCTCTGGGCATAAAACCCTAGATATCCATCCAGCGTGGCAATTCCATTATACTCCAGAATCGCCGGATAAAAGCCGTATGCGGCAGACCATTCTCCTTGATAGCCGATATCCTGCTTTGCCTGCTCAAATAATTCCTCAGAATAAAATTCCCCGAAGCTTAGCTGCTGCGTCTTTTGTCCCTTTATCATCTGATAAGCCTGGCTGAAACAGGTGTGATACAAATCATTATACCGCGTACCGGATAACACTACGATCAAAACCGCCGCCACTGCAAGAAGATTGGCAGCTGCCTTCAAATAGTTCTTTCCGCTGTCATACAACCGCTTAAGCACCAGGAAAAAGGCAGCATACCAGATAAAAGGACTAAAGAATACCGTCCTGTTAAACTGCCATCCCGTAAGCGGCGGGCAAATGGTCTCCACTACATTTCTGAAGCCTTCCCAATAATAAATTCCATAAACCACGCTGTTAAAGAGAAGAATCAGAACCAGTAAATTATATAAATCGTGAAAAATGCCCTTAACATCTTTTTTCACAATATAAGTTGCATTCAAAAATATAAAATAGATGATGCACACCGGAAGCACCATGTATGTATGCATGCTCTCTGCATGGAACATGCCCTTTGCGAACACCTCTCCTATGGTCTTTATGATTTCTGCTGCCGAAAAACTGCCAGCCTCCATCGTGGTACGGATCGTTATCTCATCTCCCAGGAGCATCGTTCCAAACAGTCTGTACTCACACGCAATACATCCAGCCGCCAGAACACAGATTGACAGAAGCATCCTTGCCGGAAATTTTTTATCTCTAATCCACATCCATATGATTGCCGCCGCCATATATGCCAAAATAAACAGACCAAAATAAGAAAAATAAGATAAAAGGGGATAAAAAAACAGCGCCGCATACCACTTTACGCAGGGCTGCTTGTAAATTCTGCGAATCAAATAAACAACAAGGGGAATCGAAGCAAAAGGAATGCCAAAAGTCGGAAAAACATTAAGCACACCATAGGCGAGCCCTGACAAATAAACAATTGGTCTGTAATTCTCATACTTATCACCGCAAAGATCCTTTGCAAGAAGCGCCCAGGAAAATAGCGCTATAAGTATCTTGAGCAGGTATCCTGCAATATAAGCCGGATAAGCCGGCAGAATCATATAAAGCATGGTATAAAGGGAAAATTCCGCCGGAAGGACATCCCTGCTGATGCCTCCCAAAAAAGGCACGTCCACGCCGCGCCCAAAGAAACTATTCGTATCTTTCATCATCTGGAATTGTGGAATAAACAGATCCAGATTGTCGTGAACAGCAATGATGCTGTCTTCACCGCTTAAGGCAAACACAAGTAAAGCGAACAGAATAAAGCCTGCCACGATCACTAAGTACCAATTTGAAATCAGTTTTTTCAATCCTGCTCCCCCTCATCCGCCTGCTGCCGTTTTTCCTTTTCACACACCAATGTAAAACGGTATTCAAAATCTCTCCTGTTCTTCAGCGCCATATTGGACAAAATCATTCCTGCAAAAAAGGACTGGATTGCTGCCATCATTACAAAACCGCAGACAATCAGTGTCGGAAACTTTAAAACCAGCCCCGTTTTCATATATTCCAAAAAGACCGGTATAAAGAAAGCTACCGCAATCACAGAAAGGAGCAGCGCTAAAAAGCTGAAAAATCCAAAAGGTTTATAATCACGGTAAAGGCGTAAAATCGTGCCAAGCACTTTGAATCCATCAGAGTAGGTGTTCAGCTTAGATTCACTTCCCTCCGGTCTGTCCCTGTACTCCACGATCACATTATCAATCTGCATGTGGTTATAAACGGCATGTATGGTCATCTCCGTTTCAATCTCAAATCCCTTGGAAAGCACCGGAAAGGTCTTCACAAATCCATAGCTGAATGCCCGAAACCCTGTCATGATATCTTTGATATCGCAGGTAAATAACCGATTGATGCTTGCACGCACCAGAGAATTACCCAAATTATGAAACGGACGCTTATTTTCTTCAAAATAAGTAGACGAAAGGCGGTCTCCTACGACCATATCGGCATTATGATGCAACACCTTATCCACCATCTTGGGCGCAAATTCCATAGGATAAGTGTCATCTCCATCCACCATGATATAGCAGCGCGCTTCTATCTCACGGAACATCCGCCTGATCACATTTCCTTTTCCCTGCATGTATTCTCGGCGCACTACCGCCCCTTCGGCTTTCGCAATTTCAGCCGTGCGGTCTGTAGAATTATTGTCATATACATAAACCACTGCCTCCGGCAGGGTCTTCTTTGCATCCTGTATGACTTTGGCTATTGTCTTTTCTTCATTATAACATGGAACCAAAACTGCTATCTTATCCATCCTATCGTTTCCTTCCCACGCAGGCAAACAAAACCTGCTTTGCAACATTTCATATACCTCTGAACATTACTTATTTTATCAGAGTTGCCATATGAAGTCCAGATATACGTGTTGCCAAAACAAATTCTGTGAGATATACTATTAAAAGTTGCTGTTATATACAGTCCTTATTTGGAAATAATTACTTATGAACATAGTGCCAAAGACGCGGCACGCAGGGAGTTAAGATATGATTCGATTAATTTTAGTTGCACTTTTTGTTGTCTTATTTCTGATTTGCAGTATTCCGCTTTTAATCATTGAATGGATTATCGGGAAATTTAATATGCCCCTTAAGGACCGGAGCTCCCTGGCTATCGTGAAATGGGCTTTCCGGGTCTGCCTTTTTCTTGCAGGTACCAATGTCACCGTTATCGGGGAAGAGAATGTTCCTAAAGAGGAGCCTGTCTTGTATATTGGGAATCACCGGAGTTATTTTGATATCCTCATCACTTATATCCGCGTTCCCAGACCCACCGGTTATATTGCAAAACGCGAAATGCTCAAGTGGCCCCTCTTGGTCACTTGGATGCGCAACCTCCATTGTCTGTTTTTAAACAGAGAGGATATCAAGCAGGGGCTTAAGATTATCCTTGAGGCAATCGAAGACGTGAAATCCGGCGTCTCCATCTGCATCTTCCCAGAAGGAACCAGAAACAGAGTCAATCATACCTTCATGGAGTTTCACGAGGGAAGCTTTAAGATCGCCGCCAAGACAGGCTGCCCCATTATTCCCATGACGATTTACAATTCCGCCGATATCTTTGAAGACCACCTTCCTAAGATCAGGCGGGCAAACGTCATCCTCGAATACGGAAAGCCTATTTACGTAAAGGACCTTTCCAAAGAAGACCAGAAAAAAGTGGGCGCCTATACCAAAAAGATCATTATGGATACCTACTTTAAGTTAAAAGAAGAGGCAGATTTTACCCCTTAAGCTGTGCCACTACCTTCTCAAACTGCATACCATGAGACGCCTTGATCAGTATGGTGTCTCCTTTTTTGAGAATGTTAGGAAGTTTTTCCATCATCTCTTCTCTGGTCTCAAAGTAATAAAGCTTAACTTTTCTTTTACTGGAGATGGATTGATTCATTTTCATCGCCTGTTCATACATAAACCTGGAAAGTGTTCCGGTACAGATAAGGATATCTATTCCGCTCTCCGCCGCATAGGCACCGATCTGGCCATGGAGTTGTTTTTCTCTTTCCCCTAATTCAAACATATCCCCCAGAATAGCAGCCTTCCTGCCAAATGCCATAGAAAGCAGATCGATCGCCGCACGCATGGATGCGGGATTAGCATTATAGCAGTCATCAATCAAAGTATAGTCGGGCAGGGAAAGCACATTGCTCCTTCCGCTGACGCTCTGCACATCGGCAATTCCCTGCTTGATTTCCTTAATGGTAAGACCAAACTTCATTCCCACACCTGCCGCCGCCAGCGCATTCAAGACCATATGCGCGCCCGGAAGGGGAATTTCTACCGGGAACACGGATAAGTCCGCGTGAATGACCGCCTGAGAGCCAAATAATCCTTTGCTCATCACATCGGAAGCATAAATCTCGTTGGCAGGATTTAGTCCAAAATGAATGGGGGTGTGATTTCCTTTTTGGGACAATTTTGACAAAAGATCATCATCCCCATTTACAAAGACATACCCATCCGGATTCATAAAATCAAAAATCTCAGACTTTGCCTTTAAAATTCCTTCTCTTGTTCCCAGATTCTCTAAATGGCACTGACCGATGTTGGTCAGCACACACAAATCAGGTCTTGCAATCCGGCTCAACCGGTGCATCTCCCCAAAGTCGCTGATTCCCATTTCAAGAACTGCAACCTCGTGCCCTTCCCTGATGGAAAGGACTGTGAGCGGGAGTCCGATTTCATTGTTGAAATTCCCTTCTGTTTTTAGTACCTTATATTTTACTGAAAGCACCGATGCTATAAATTCCTTGGTGCTGGTCTTCCCTACGCTTCCGGTAATTCCCACTACCTTAATGGAAAGCTGCTTTCTGTAAAATTCTGCAATCGCTTTCAGCGCATGAAAGGAATCCTCCACAAGAATATAGGGCACAGGACTATTGTCAATCTCCCGTTCACAAATGATGCCAAGGGCGCCTTTTTCTATGACATCTGGTATAAAGGTATGTCCGTCTACCCGTTCTCCCTTTGTGGCAATAAAGACGCCACCTGGCTCTATTTTGCGCGAATCAATGACCACGCATGAAGCTTCCCGCAACTTTGTCCCTAATTTTTTTTCCGGCTCATGCAAAACGCCCCCGCAGGCTTTAGCCATATTCGCCATCGTCAAATTCTTCATTGTTTGCTCCATGATTCTTTCCTAACCTTAATTTAGCGAAACGCTGGTTTAAGCGTTTACCGCAAACTCCAATATCTTCTCGCAAAGCTCCCCGAAATTCATCCCCTGCGCCGCTGCCTCCTGGGGAAGAAGGGAGGTAGGCGTCATACCTGGAAGCGTGTTCGCCTCTAAGCAGAATATCTCTCCCTTGTCATTCATCATAAAATCCATTCTGGCATAACTCTTCAGACGGAGCGCTGCAAATGCCTTCTTTGCATAATCCTGCATTTCTCTAGTCTTTTCCGGGGAAAGTTCTGCCGGGCAAGTCTCAATTGCAGATCCCGGCTGATACTTATTTTTGTAGTCATAAAATCCTTGAATGGGCGCAATCTCTATAACCGGCAGAGCCCTTCCGTCCATCACTCCCACAGAAAACTCCCTGCCTTCAATATACTGTTCCACAATCACTTCATCATCATATTTGAACGCTTCTTCCAGCGCCTGCGCATACTCCTTGCTGGACCATGCAATACTGACCCCCACACTGGAACCTCCCCGGCACGCCTTTACGATGCAGGGAAACATACCCTCTCTCTCCTGCATACTCCCCTTTGAAAGCCGGAAGCCAAAAGGCGTAGGGATGTCATAGTATGTAAATAATTCTTTAGACAGTCCTTTGTCCATGGAAAGCGCGGAACTTGCATAATCTGTTCCTGTATAGGTAATGCCCATCAAATCAAAACATGCCTGTATCTTTCCATTTTCCCCGTTTTCACCATGCAACGCCATAAAAACAACATCCGCTGCCTGGCAGATGGGGAGCACATTGGGTCCAAAAAAGCTTTTACCGCCATCTTTGCGCATGGCTTTGATCTGATCAATATCAGGATTTTTGTCCGTTATCGTTCCGATCTCTCCCGCCCAGTCTTTGTCCTTTTCAAAAATTTCTTCTATTTGATCTCTTTGCTGCTTTTCAATCTCATATCCCAAGTATACATCCAGAAGGACTGTCTTGTGTCCCCGCTCTTTAAGGGCACGGTAAATCATGGTTCCCGAGCTCAAAGAAACGTCTCTTTCTGTACTGATGCCTCCTGCCAAAACTACAATTTTCATTTTTACCTCCATCCCAAAGCGTTTAAACGCAGGCAGAATATGGGGTCCTGCCCTGCGTTCAGTAGATTTTAAGTTTTAACTATTTTACTACTCCATTTTACTTATAAAAAGAGAATATCATGCCACGCACCTTGCAAAAAATGCTCGTTTAAGTCTCATACGCGCTGACTACTTCACTGAGCATGAATATAAACCTGCTGTCCGCTTCAAACTGCTTCATAATGCCCATATTTTCATCGACGAGTCTGTAATTGTTTTCTCCCACATTGTCAATATAACTGATTGCTTTTTTATTTCTTCCCATAAAATAATGAAGGTGATTTTCAATTATATTTTCATATTCATGGTTGCTTATGACATGATTGACCAGCGTCATATACATCATATCAAGAAGCAGTTCCTTCATATTATCCTGTTCTTCATTTCCTCCCGTCAAAAAAAGGGAATCTCTCGCCGCCTCGGATATCTCTTCCGCTTTCGTCATCAAAATCGTAATGATATCCTCACATAGCGTAAGCTTCACAGGCTGTGTGGTGGAAATGTAAGTGACACCGCCTAGAAAGAGCACCTCATCTATCTTTTCCCCATAATCTTCTTCCGACAAATACTCTGAAATATATCTGTGACACTCCTGTTTCCCTGCCGCCCTGTAAAGTTCTGCTGCTGCCGCAAACTTCCATTCATCTATCTTCTCTTCTCCTTCATTGAGCTGTGCATACCTCCATGCGCGGTCTGCTGCTTTAAGACACTGTGTGGCATATTCTGTGTCATAAAACTGATAAAGATAGCTGAATTTGGCAAGTACCATGGCAAATGCCCTTGCTGCCTGCAAGTCTGCAGGCTCCACATACGATACAGTGCCCCTGCCCGCTCCCTGCTCATAAACGGTAACGCCCAAGTAGACAGCGCCTGTCTTTTCATCCTGCATCTTGAGCAGCCATTCTATCTCATAACGGACTTCATCCAGTATATCTGGAATCTCATTCCCACTCTCTGGAATCCCCATGTCATCTGTAAAAACATCTCCAAACAGCTCATAGGCAAGCAATATAACTGCAATACTTCTTGCCGCAGGTTCCACTGCTTTCAATCCACTTTCATCCTGATGCCAGCCGCCGCTTACATCCATGCTGACGGATATATCTTCCTTAAGAAACGCCCGTCCCGTATGACATGCATTATGCGCCATATCTCCTGCATACTGACTGGTCAGCGTCATGCCGCAGCGGTTGTAATAATACTGTCTGCAGGCTTCCTTGAACACATCGCGGTACAGATCGTCTGCTATGATAAAAGAATAGGATCTGCCGATAATAGGGGCCTCTAGATAGTATGCGCCGGGTTCCCTTACTTCCGTAAAATCCCCATAACTATTATATTCCTTTGACTTGTCTTGATATCCCTGCTCCTCAAGATATCCTGTATATACAATTTCGCCCGTTTCCTTTCTGACCACGTGAAATCTGTCAGGCAATTCCTTTCCGCAAAAAACTGCTACCTTTGTCCCTTCCGGTATGTACCCTAATTGATTTACGAAAATATTGGGGGAACTGACCGGCACCTCATAAGAAAGGTCCGGTTCTGCCTCCATACTGGTAAATATATTTTCCAAATTCTGCGCATTCTCTCCCGGTAGGACGGCGCATCCTGTCAGCGATAAGATCAAAACGAGAACAAGCGCCTTTTTTATCCTGTGCAATTCCATACCTCCCAACATTTCTCGCGTATATTATACATTTTTTTCACAGACAGGTAAAGAAAAGGTTTCATCTGCATAGACGACTCTGCCTTCAATCATGGTGCACATTGTTTTTGCGGATACTTTAATAGGGAGATCGTCAAAGATTGCAATGTCGGCGTCTTTTCCGATTTCAAGGGACCCTACCCTGTGATCCACTCTGCATATTTCTGCCGGATAAATGGTAATCGACTTGAGCGCCTCCATTTCATCCATCCCTGCCTTGATTGCAAGACCAGCACATATTGGAAGTGATTGGATCAATGATACAGGATGATCCGTTGTGATTGCAGTCTTCACTCCCTCCTTGTTCAGAATCCCCACCGTTTTGAACGCCATGTTCTGAACCTCTATTTTACTTCTGCTTGACAAATCCGGACCTATGATCGCCGGAAAACCGGATTTTTTTACCTGCTTTGCAATCAGATGCCCTTCACTGCAATGATCCAGTGTCATATCCAGATGAAATTCCCGGGCAATGCGGATTGCCGTCTGGATATCATCCGCCCTGTGTACATGGGCTTTTAATGGAATCTTCTTTTCAAACACCGGTATCCAACATTCATAGCGAAAGTCTTCCTCTTCGCGCTTCATGCCTTCCTGCTTTTTCTCGTAATAACGCTGAGCCTTAAAAAGTTCTTCCCGCAGCATGGCGGCTATTGCCATTCTTGTGGCAGGAGATTTTCCTTGACCGGAATAATTGACTTTGGGATTTTCCCCAAACGCGACCTTCATGGCTGCCGGTGCAAGAACGACCATTTCATCAATGCTCCGCCCAAAAGTCTTTACAAAGGAAAACGTCCCTCCTACCACATTTGCGCTGCCAGGTCCAATCATGGCAGAAGTGATTCCTGCCCGCAATGCATCTGTAAAGGCTGCGTCAATGGGATTTATGGCATCTATGGAGCGAAGATAGGGCGTTATGGGATTCACCGTCTCATTACAGTCATCCCCTTCCATTCCTTTCTTCTCCTCTGTAATTCCCATATGGCAATGAGACTCAATAAGTCCCGGCATCACCAGATTTCCCAGCGCATTGATTACTTCTGTCCCTTCCGGCAAAGGAAAAGGGGCTCCGTCTTCCATCGGCCCCAAATCCTTTATTTTTCCGTTTTCAATGCATATATATCCTTTTTCCCAGATTTCTCCAGTCATAGTCAGTATTTTACCACCGATAATATATAACATCTTTCTTACCTTCTAACTTTAATTTAGTTTTGCCATCGGATTTACCGGCTCACCGTCCTTTGTCAGCTTGAAGTATACATTTGTTCCTTCCACACTGAAATATTTCGTGGGAGAAGCCACCTCTGCAATCACATCACCGGCTGCCACATAGCTTCCCTCAGACACAAGGATATTGGTAAGCTGTCCGTAAGTCGCCTCGTAGCCTCCCCCAAGTTCCATGGTGACTGCATTTCCTATCTGAGGATCTGTAAATACGGAGCTTACTTTTCCCGCCGATGCCGCTGTAATCAGATCGCCTTCGTTTGCCTGAATAATGATAGCGGGATTATATTTATACTGTTGCAGCGTGGGAAAATAAACTGTTTTATCCATACTATAATTCACTAGGACATTTCCCACGATTGGCCATACCAGTGTATCGGAATCACTAAAGGTAAGCGCTGGCTGCATAGCAGTGGAAAGCGCCGTGGTGTTTTCCTCCTGATCTGCCGATGCATCTTCCGTGCCTTGCTCCTTCGTATCCTGCTCTTTCTTTTCGTTATCTGCACTTTCCTGCGTGGTGCCGTCTGACATACTTTCGCTTTCTGACTGATCCGGATTTTCTACCTTCTGTGAGTTTGTCTCCTGAAAATAAGGATCATAATCAAGATCGTCCTGCGTGGACGCTCCCTGTGTCACACTTTCCGCAAGATTCATACTGTCTTCTTCATTCAGTCCTGCAGCTGTATTATTTTCAATGGCGCTTAAATCTACCACATACCCCTCGTCCTGTGTGTTTCTGTCTCTTCCCAGCCATATTCCTGTGGCAGTCAGAGAACCTAAAACCAGTACCGCTGAGGCAACCATAAGAACTCTTTCTTTTACAAGACCTCTTCTTCTACTTCTTCTCATCTTTATTCCTCCTAGAACCTGTTCTGCCATGTATGCACATGATTTGTTCTTATGGATAGTTTTGCCCTTTTTTCCTTCTTTATTCAAATTTTGAAATTATTGCTCTAAAGTGCGGCGGATCGTAAAAAACGCGCGCCGTAAGCAGTTATGCAGCAGCCCTTGTGGGCACAGTATATAGGATTGTTTCCAGTCTCGTCTTCCAATCGGATTTCACTAACAGAATGGATATAGGTAATTCAAAGCGGACGAGTCGGAGCCTGGCGGCATCCTGCCTAATGGCTCCTAAAATCGCCATCCATGGCGATTTTCCTCTGACTGCGAAGCATTCTGTAAGTGAAATTGCCGATTTTCCGCCAGAGCCTGGAAACAATCCTATATACTGTGCCCACAAGGGCTGCTGCATAACTGCTTACGGCGCACTTTTTTTACTATATGCTAGGCAGTTATGTAACTACAATTTTTTCATGGATGTATCGGGGAAAAAATAGCCCAGTATTTTTATGTAGTCTTCTCCTTCTTTCGCCATTTCATTTGCTGCATATTGACTCATGCCTAGTCCGTGGCCGACGCCCTCTGATGTGATGATTATTTTTGTTTCTTCTTCTATAAAATGAAAGCTGGATGAGGAAAGGAGATAGGCATCCCGGAATTGTTCGCCTGATACGAATTTTTCTCCACGTGCAAGGTAGAGTACGTAGCCTGCACTGTCTCTGTAAAGGCATATGTCACCAATTCCTTTTTCCTTCAATATATTTTCATTTTCTAGAATTTCTTCTTCCGTGATCTGAAAGGACAGGGTTTTATCCCAAATTCGTTCAAATTCGTTTTCATCATAGCGGACGGAGTTTGCATAGTCTTTAGAAAGGAAATCTCTGCTGCATGATACGCTCTTTAGATAAGGATATTCTGTAAGACCTAATTCTTCCCCATTGCGAGTGGCGCCGTTGCTGACCGCAAAGAACGATCCGCTTACGGGCTGATTTTCGTAGGCAAGGTAGACGCCTTTGGTCTGTGCCGCAGCTTCATAGATTCTTTCTGTGCCTTGCATGGTACCATAATCTTCATCCGCCACATGGATCGCTCTGATTCCCGCCCCACTCTCTGCTGCGGACAAGAGAAGACCTGAACGTATCAGAACTGCCTGGGCTTTTAAGACCTCCATTTCAAAATCATGATCGATACTTCTGGCAAGTCTGTCCGCTACGTACAGTTCAAGGGGAATCTCTTCCACACCCAGCACCGTCTCGTTTACGATCATAAAATCTTCTTCCGATGTTGTATCTAAATCGCGCAAGACGGCTGGCTTTTCCTCTCCTTCTTTTAAATTACCAAATAAAAATGTAATCAAATAAGGAATCATCAATAAAAACAAAAGAACCGTACCAAGACTTTTGGTAAAAAATCCTGGTACGCTTCTTTTTATAGAACACAAGGATGACCCGCCGCGGGCGGCATCCGTTGTTTTGACAGTTTGAAAGACTCTAAGTTTTTTCATAAGACACCTCCAGTCTATTTTATGTAAAGAGGCATCTTTTTTATACCATTTATATCACTTTTAATGTTTATTACATTGCCATGTCGTAAAGCCATTTTGTGTATTTGCTCTGGCTTTGCCTTATTTTTTCCTGTTCGCGCTGTTCGTGAAGCGCCATATCCACATGCTGTACGGTTCCCACGTTTCCATCTTCATAGAGAAATACACCAGTTCTTCGGATCATCCCCTTCGCCTGGTTCTGGTCATCGGCAAGCGTATAGTTTGTGGAAGTATTCTGCAGGCAGATAGCGCCTACCCCTTTTTCTGCCAGCGAATAAAGCTGCTGGTTTCCGTTTTCGTCCATGACCCATATCTTCAGTTTATCCCAGATTTCGTCTCCTTCATCTATAAAACCGTTGTGGTCTGTGTCATATTCGGCAAGGTCTGCAAAACCATTGCCTGATTTCGTCCCGAAAAGCTCTGAACCATCGTTGATGATACCGTCACCATTTTTGTCAAGCGCCAGAAAACCGCTGCCTGCTCCCAGACGGTTGATTTCATCCTCTTTTCCGTCACCGTCAATGTCAAACAGGAATGTCTGGTCTGATAAATCTGCTATGTTCCCATCTAAGTTGATCACAAGCGGATCACACATGGTAGTCCGGGTATAACTCACGGTGCTTTCATAGTATTCCTGAAAACTGCGGCTCATCTCGAGATTCAGATTAAAATTGATTTCCCTGCCGTCTGCGCATCTAACCGTTCCGGTGGTAGAAAATGCTGTGGTTTCTGTCTCTTCATGATAATACTGATTACTGTACGTAAATGTTTTCGCTTCTACACCTGCGTTGGATGCCAATACGTCCTGTGCGGAGGTAATATCGCTTCCGTTCACGCCTTCCTCTCTGAGACTGAATCCTCCCCTTTTATCAGGAAAGAGGATTGCCATCAAAAAGTTAAGGCATTGCTGGCGTATCTCCCGGAACTGCTGCTGCGCACTGGCTGCCTCCGCACTGCTGACACCTCCGGATGCGATTGTCTTCATCTTGGCACGCATCTCATCAAAGCTGGATTTGAGCGCGTCTTCAGGGTTCTTCTTACCAGTCTGCGATTCATCTTTCTTCACGCTGGTATGCAATCCATTTCCAAGCAGACCGCCGGTTCCGTCCTGCAATCTCTGCCTGCTGTTCGTAATAGCTACTCTGGTTACTCTTGTCGTAAACGAAGAGTATTTTCTGGCGGAATCCATTCCTATTGAACTGGAATCTATTCGCATTCTTCCTCCTTCTTCTCGTCCCTTGCTTTTATCTCCCCTCCTTGATCGAAAAAAACAAAAATGATACACAAAAGGGCTGTCCGTTTCCCTAAAGTATACCATCCGTGGCGACTTAATTCATCATATTGGGCGGGTATTCTGGCCATAAATACCTGCAATATATTTATCGGACGGCATGTAAATTAGTTTAGTTTAAATGGGAATTTTGTTTGAAAAAAGGGGGATTGTACAAAGTGAATATTATCGATCTTGAGAGCCACCAGTGTCATGCTTGAGAGCCACCCACATACGGGTATTATCGCCCTTGAGAGCCACCACAATATATAGTATGTCTTAATCGCTTGACGAATCTAAAGCAAGAGCATTTTAGATTGCTTCCCCACGATTTTCTGCCGTCATATTTTTTGCATTTTATTTTCAAGAAAATAGTCGACGAGCTGTGATTCTTCACAAGTCTGTCGGCTCTGCGTCTATGCGTCTGGCTCTATGATGCAGTATTGTTCTACTCGATAATTCGGAATCTATTTCTTCAAATTTTTTCTTATAAATTTGTTACTAAAATGTAACCCATACCCTAATAACAAGAATACAAAGCATATTCCGATTATATAATAAGCTATAATATACCAAGAATTTCCTACTAATATAAGTTTAGCAGGAAAAGGACATTTTTTTGTCATAGAAAATATTGCCTGTGCAAATATAATATAACAAATTGGATAAATTAAGTTGGTAGCAATCAATAATTGATTTTTTATTTTTGTATGGTCACAAAAGATGCCCCAATATAAAAACAATAAAATGGGGTTAATTATGTGAATAAACCAAAATGCCCCATCCAAATTCAATTTTACTATAATTGTTGCTATAAATATTACAATAGTAGTTACCACACAATTTGCATATATCCATTCTGGAAAGCATATTTTGTTTTTATTACAGACATAAGAACTAATAAGGATTAAACCCACTATGATTCCTGATATAAAACAATATTCACTCATATAACTAACATCTTTATAGTATCCTAATATAGTTGTTGAAATAAACAACATTCCTAATAATAAATTGCAGATATTTCTTATTCTATCTTTCTTGCTCATCATGCCGCCTCCATAATTACCTTAAAACCTTAATAACGCTTACTCGAAAATCCTTTGCTTCAATCAAACTTTCCTGCTTGCATTTCGGGCAAGAGAGGGGAAAGTTTTTCACTTCTGTATCTTCCCGTATTTGTAATCGTGTTTTATTTTCGCAGATAGGACAACCTATCCACTTTGTTTCACTCATTAGATTTACCTCATTCTTTTTATTTCATTGGATAGCTATTTCACAATTTCTATATATGATTAAATAAGAACTAAATCCTGTTTCTATTCATCTTTCAATAAAACTCGCGCCAAATCTGTTTCTGAAATCATTTCATACTTCGTTGTAAACAGTTTTTTTAGAGCATAAAGATAAACAACGCCCCAATAATAATCTGCTAATTTCATAGGTAGCCCTTCTACAACACTTCCCTCTTTTTGCCCTTGCATAATAATCTTTTCCGTTATTTGATATAATTCCGACTGATAGGTGGTTTCCTCAGAAACAAAATTTTTCTGTTCAAACATCATTTGTGTAATTAGTGCAACCTTTGCTGCATAAACGTCATCTTGAACCAATTTAGTCATAATATCTTTTGAAAGTTTCAATATTTTCTTTTTAGCTGATATTGGTAAACTTATTAGCAGTTTCAAATTTTTTATGTCTTTATTGTTGTTTATGAAAGTATAGATTTCATTAAATAATTCTTCTTTTGATTTGAAGTAAATATAAAGAGTTCCCTGCCCAATTCCAATATGTTTTGCTAAATCACCTATTTTTGTTCCAGCAAAACCATTTTTAGCAAAATAAAGCATAGAATCATGTAATATTTTAGAACGGGTTTCCATACGGATTTCTTGACAACGTTCTTGTGATTTTGGCATAATATTTCCCTCGCAAATTTATGAATGAATATTTGTTCATTGATATTATGCTCTCACTTTTTTGAAATGTCAATTAAGGTGATAAGAATTTCTCCTTTTGATTGATAAAAGATAAATATATGAGTAGGATTCCGTAGTCGTTGGCATTGTGGAAATATGCATAACCGGCTACTGCGAAATCCCTCTCACTTTATTACCCAAAATCATAAAAACATTATTTTTTCTTTCTTTTCTCGGTTTTGAAATATTCATAAAACTTGACAACTTTCAAAAACACTGTATAATACAGTATTGGATAATACAACTATGGAGGTGAATTATGTCTACGATTGATTTAATTATTTTAGGCTCATTATACCAAAGTCCTAAAAGTGCGTATGACTTACAAAAACAAATTGAATCCCGAAACTTGTCAAGGTGGATAAAAATTGGTTCTTTTACTGTTTACAAGAAAGTGGTTCAATACGAAAACAAAGGATATGTTATTAGTGAAACTGTTAAGAACGGTAATATGCCTGAAAAAACAGTGTACACAATAACACCAAAGGGAAAAGAAGTTTTTAAAGAATTGATGACTAAATTTTCTTTAGCTGAAACAAAAGTGTTTTTAGATTTTAATGCTGTTATTGTGAATATGGCTTTGCTTGATGAAAGTTCTGCAAATGAATGTATTGCAAATATTAAAAACAGTATTCAGAAAACTAAAATGCAGATTATGGAGCAACTACCAACACATAAGGACATTCCATTATTTGGGCGAACTATAATGGAACAACAATTTTTGCTTTTAGAAACATTGGAAAAATGGGAAGAAAATTTTGAAAAAGAATTGGAGAAAGAAAGGGAAAAAAAATGAGCATGATGTATTTCATATTTTTTAATTTGGTGATTTATTTACCGTTCCACTTATTTGAGGAAGCTATTGGTGATTTCCCAAAATGGATGTATGAGCATAAATGGTTGCCCTATCATATGACGCATGGACACTGGATGGCGAACAATCTATTTATTTACTACCCAATGCTTCTTGTACCGGTTTTTTTATTTGTGTTCAATAATAAGTTCGTCTGTTTTGGAGTGGCTATTTTTATATGGGGAATCATAAATTTTGGCGACCATTTTTTCTATACAATCAAAGATAGAAAAATCTCTCCGGGGTTAATAACTGGAACGCTTTTTCTTGTTAATTCGATATTCGGATTAAGAAATTATTATTTGTCAGATTACTTTTCTGTATATCAGTTGATAATAGGAATTTTGATTGGTGGTGTGCTATTTGGTTTGCCTATGGGATTATGTATTGTTTTATATAAGTTTTTTGATAAGTATTTTAAATAAATGTTTAAAAAGCAACTGTAAACCATGCAACGCCTATGTGGGAGAAAGGGGGAATTATTTATGCCTTTAACAGAAGCATACAAGGAACATATCATGTATACGTTCAATGGCTTTTGCAAGACCGTCATACGCTTTGCGGCTATTAACGCATGGCGTGACAGGAGCAGACGGCGTCAAAAAGAAATATCCCTTGAATACCTCACAGAAGAAAAGTTTTACCCTTTAGGCACAACAGATGAATATTTTGAAGCACCCTATGAAGAATACCCCATTACAATCTGCGGTCAGACAGTTATCCTCACCAATGGGGAACTTGCCGCCGCCCTGTTATCCCTGCCGGAGAGAAACCGGGAAATCATATTCCTTTATTTTTTCGGGGATTATACACAACAGGAAATCGGGGAAATGTACGGACGCTGCTGGAGTACGACCGGGTATCAAATCCGCAGGACTTTGCGACTTTTGCAAAGGGAAATGGAGGTGCTTCCACATGGAAAATCCATTCGTTTTGTAATCTGTGGTGAACCTCTTTTATCGCGTCATGGCATCCTCTGTCCGGTCTGAATCCATACATACAGTTCAGAAATCTCGGTTCATATATAGCTTCCAAGATTTTCTTCACTGCAAACTGCACTATCTTGTCCTCATAAGAAGCAATTCCTAACGGTCTCATTTTGCCATTGCTTTTCGGTATATACACTCTAAGTGATGGCAGGGGCTTGTATGCCTTATTTTTCAACCGTTCCACAAGATTTGCTATGTTTTCTTCCAGATGTTCTTCATATTCTGCTTTTGTCACCTTATCAATCCCTACTGCTTTCTTTCCATCCAGTCCCTTATGACACTGTATGAGCATTTCCGTATTGATTAGATGATACAGCGATGTAAACTCTGGCTTCGGCGTTGTCGCCGATATTTCTGCTATTCTTTCCAATTTCGTTCCCATTATTTCCTCCGTTCCTGAGCACGGATAATGTGTCCTCAGAAAGAGCGTTACTATGTAGCCCCCTTTCCTCCACTGGCATTACCCAGTTTCATCGGTACTATGAAGCTATCCGACTGCCTGCCACTCATCCGCTTATCTCCATCTTCTAGTTGATAAGACGTACTTGTTCCCAAGAAGCGGCAGGCTCTCCCCAGTTGACAACTAACCACAATGTCAAGCATGACTGGCTCTCTGCCCCCGCAGTGCCGGTCAATTCTCACCATTTGCGAACTGCCCGATGTTGCTTTCCGTACCAGTTAAAACGTCAGCCCTCTGGATTATAACATTTCGAGGCTCAATCGCATTGCAGCCCTACTTGCTCGTTGTCTACGCTTAGCAGCTGCCATTACTGACATCCACCCAAGACTCCACTACTGCTGGTTGGCTAGACCTTTGCAGACAGGATTTGCACCTGTTAGGTTAATTGCCCTTTGCTGGGCGCACAACTGGAATTGAACAAAATCGCTGCGCGATGGCCTGCCAAGGCTGTGACATAGCGATTTTTCTTTTTTACAAAAAAACAGTGGAAAGCAAGTCCTAAAAGTAGTATTGTTAAGTCACCACAACCAACAATCAAACAGGATCGACCTTCCCACTGCCTATGAAAAGAATATCATCCCTCCGCTTGATTGGCAAGCGGTTTTATGACCCAAATGCACCTCCGTGTAAAGCAGTGTTTTGATTACTACTGATTTTACATGGAGGATTTTATTATGTATGATAAATATTTAGAACAGCTTGAGGAAGCCGGAAAAATCCGCAACCTCAAAGAACGTTCCATCAATTGCTATAAAAACTATGTTTCTTACTTCCTGAAATATCAAGCTAAGCCCCCCAAAGAACTTACCTGTCAGGACGTTAGGACTTTTTTGCTTGCCAAAAAAGGGGGAGGGCTGAAAGCCACAACTCTGAACCTCTATAATTCGGCTATCCGTTTTTTCTATAGGAATGTCCTGCATATCCTTTGGGATGATATCACAGTTCCACGTATGATCCTGGAACACAAGCTTCCAACCGTACTGACTGTCGATGAAATCGACCGTCTGTTAGAAGCTGTCGATGATATCAAATATAAAGCCATGTTTGCAACGATGTATTCTTCCGGAATGCGGGTCTCTGAAGTGATTCGCCTCCAGTATGATGATATTTCCCGCTCAAATATGCAGATTCATGTCCGGGATACAAAGAACCGGATGGATCGCTATACGATCCTTTCCAAACGGTGTCTGGATATCCTTACACAATACTGGTTTGAGAAAGGACGTCCCCGTGGAATCCTGTTTCCTAATAAATTTACCGGTAATTACCTGACAGTCAGTACGCTGGAGCAGGTGATGCGCTTCCAAAGAAAGCAACTCCGCACTGTCTCCGTCATAGCTTTGCAACCCATCTGATGGAACAGGGGGGTAGAACGGCAAAATATCCAGGCACTGCTTGGACACCGTGACCCAAAATCCACGGAAGTTTATCTTCATGTCAGCAACAAATCCCTTATGGGAATCCAAAGCCCATTTGACAGGAAAGAAGGTGCTGGTTATGAATGATCCCACCGTTCAGGATATTTTCCAGCATTTTTATCCGGCATACCTTGAAAAGTATTCTCCATCTCCAGAACAGGCAAAAGCTGCCCGGAACATCTTGAACTGCAAAACCGGAGCCTATGGTGCAAACGTCAGTGTGTGTGAAGACTGTGGTGCTGTTCAGATTCATTATAATTCCTGCCGCAACCGTTGTTGTCCCATGTGTCAGGCTGTCCCAAAGCATCTTGGGGCTTCTGTTGGATATATCTGCATCCTGCATACATGGGGTTCTGAAATGAACTTCCATCCCCATATCCATACAATACTGCTCGGCGGTGGTCTGACACCCAAAAATGAATGGAAGGACAACGGCGCTGGGTTTTTTCTTCCCATATGGGCTATCTCTAAAGTCTTCCGCGGAAAATATATGGATGAGTTGAAAAACCTCTGGAATATGAACCAGCCTGAGTTTCATGGAACTGCCGAAAAATACCGTAACTATTATGCGTCCAAAAAACTGATGGATTCCTGCTATGATACGGAATGGATTCCTTATTGTAAGAAAACTTTTAACGGCGCGCAGTCTGTGATTGATTACCTTGGAAAGTATACCCATCGGATTGCCATCAGCAATCACCGTATCGTCTGTATGGATGAGGAGACCGTTACTTTTTCAGTGAAAGATTACCGGAACCAAGGACAATGGAAAGAGCTGACCCTTTCCGGTGTTGAGTTTATCCGGCACTTTTTAATGCATGTGCCGCCAAAACGTTTTGTCAGGATTCGGCATTACGGACTTCTTTGTTCCCGCAGCAAAAGTAAAAAGCTCACTTTATGCCGGAATCTTCTCGGATGTCAAAAGTATCTGTCAAAGCTCCGGGATAAGGGGATGCCTGAAATATTAAAACATCTCTATGGCATAAATGTCTGTGTGTGTAAAGCCTGTGGTGGTAAACTTGGAACCCCCCAGCTTCGGATACCACGAAGATGCTAAATATTTCAAATTCAATAGTTTTTGAAACCTCAAAGCCTGAGGTTTTGTTGTCATGCCCGTTTATCTGGAATCACTTGATTTCTATGGCTTCTGCATAGAAAGTCCATAGACATTGGCTGCCCGGACGCTCACTTTGTTCAATTAGGCTAAATCGAAAATGGTGTAAACGAAGGGGCAGTTCACTGGAATGCCAAAACTGCTTTTTCGTTTACCCATCATCGATTCTAACCTAAAGAATTTAATTACCTCTTAATTGGTATAGCAGCTTTTATTCTATGAATTTCAACAAAATTTCATAATAATCGCTTAATTTTAGGAATTATGAAACTCCCTAACAAATATATGCTACACAGATAAACAAATAAATTTCCAATATACGAATAGAGAGTAAAGCGTCCTTTCATTGTAACCTGTGCAGATAATGTCTTTGTATCAGACTGAAAGTAATCGGTCTGTGCCAGCACACTACCTTTAAAATCTGAAACAATCGACATTCCCTTATTTGTATGTCTGATTATATTACTACCATTTTCAACCCCTCGCACAATCGCCGCCTTTGAAGCTAATAATGTCATTTCTTTCCAATCCGAAGCCGGAACAATCAATATATCTACATTATCTCTACCTGCCTGCTGTATGTTCGACAAAAATGCCATATCAGAACATATGAATGGTGCAATTCTCCCGTATTCTGTATCAAAACTTTTTAATATTCCATCTCCTTTTTGGCACAGTTCTCCGATTGAACGTCCATACTTAAAGTATTCTGAAATAAGTTCTCCCTGTGGATTGAATGCTACCGTTTTATTTTCCTTTAAGTCCTCGTAAGGGGTTTTCACTAGTAATGAAACAATCAAATAAATTTCTTCCTGCTTTGCTATATCCGACGCTCGTTGCAAAAGCATATCTTCATCTTGTTTTAAAACCGCTCCATTCAGTTCAGACCAAAAAACAATCTTTGCACCTGCTTGTGCTTCCAACTCTGTTTTTAGGAAAAGTTCATCAGCTACTGATGATAGTTTATTCCTTGTATTTGTAATGTTTTCGTCAGTAAATGTATTGGTATAAAATGTAGAATATATATCTTTATCATCATTTAGCAGATGTGAAATCGGAACGGTTACACCAGCGATTCTAACACTTTTATCTGAATTTCCTACAAAATGAAACATAACAATTCCATAAACAAACACTAATCCAATTACAGAACCATATACGATGATATATTTTCTGATATATTCCTTTTTACTTTTATTGTTCCAAATCCATATAACCATTGCCGCTGTCCAATATATTAAAAAAGTGATTCCATAAATTCCTGTTACCGTTACTATTTGTAGTAGATATAGATTTTGGTATTGTGTATAAGCGTCAGACAGCCCTCCCAATATAGGATATATTAGATAGATGATATACTCTATTGATACCATTATACTTGCAAAAATAATAGTGTCCTGAAATCTCATTTTTGATTTTGACCAGTAGATATATGGTAAAACTTTCAGAAAAGATGACAAAACTGCTACCATTATACATATCTTTATGTCCATTCCAATGGCTTTCCCAAACTGGACAACAAATCCAATGGCATATATAGAACTAATTATAAGATATACTTTACGTGTATGATTGAGATAAACCATACACAGAAACAAAATTGGATAAATCCACGCAAAAATCGGAACACACCATTCTCCGTTGGACATTACATAAATTAGAAAACTTAATATTATAAAAACTGAAAAGTATTTATTTTTAAAGAACTTTTTCATATTTACAATACTCTCCCAAACATTGATTTTTTGCTCTATTTGCTCCCCGACAAATGGGAAGTTGTATTTTAAATATTAACATTATACATAGGGAATTTTTGATTTCTGTATCTTGATTTTATTTGATTCTACATCTCTAATATACATATATTTTCTTAATAATATTTTCAAATCTTTTTCCTCAATCTGACATTTTGGTCCTAAAATTATCTTTTTTATAATATCTTCTTTACATTTTTCAAATCCCAACTCAAAATATGAACAAATATTATTTTGTAGACTTCTAAATTTTAAATCACTACATGAAAATGAACCAAATATTTCATCATCAGCATGGAATACCCCATTGAAAAATGGCTCATTTTTCCCGGTATCTTCATCAAAGTTTCCTACTTGTTTTCGAAATAGACGCCATTCTCTTTCCTCACTAAATTTAGGATGTTTAAATGCAAATCTCTCTTGTAAAATAGGAGTCATAATTGGAGCAAGATTAATCATTATATCTGCTGGATTTAGTTCTTTCTCAGTTATATTCTCGAATATATATTTTAAGTGTCCTTCCATATATTCTTGAATATTTTTTAAGACAGATTTTTGATTATAGATAACCTTTACAAAGTCATAACTATACATATCATCAATCTTTGATAACAATTCCGCATTAAATCCTATTGCAACCCCTTGTCCATCATTTCCATATGCCCTCCACTGACTTAACAAATCGGAGCTTTCAGAAAAGCAGCTAAAATAATTCTTAGTATTTTGAACGATATATGCTGAACCTAAATAAACACTTTCTATCGCTTTTTTTAAAACTATTTTTACTAAAGTCAACAATTCATTATTAACTTCTCCTTTGTATGATTCAACTATATTTAAAAGCATTTTTTCCATTTGTCCAGCAAAATACCTTAATTCACTTTTGTCATTTGTTTTCTCTGCGTCTGATAGCCATATACAATAATTCTGCAATATTTTAAGCATAGTATCAATAGAACAATAATGATATAAAATATTGGGAGCTTTAGGCTCATATTTTCCACATTCTTTCAAAAATGTGTGCATTCTCATACCTCCTCAAATCCCGATTGAACAAAATCGCTGCGCGATGGCCTGCCAAGGCTGTGACATAGTGATTTTTCTTTTTTACAAAAAAACAGTGGAAAGCAAGTCCTAAAAGTAGTATTGTTAAGTCACCACAACCAACAATC
>JAIDFQ010000063.1 GCA_029054245.1 Lachnospiraceae bacterium
GTACTCCCCGACAAGATTTAGCATTTCGTGCCCACGAAATGCGTATCTTGCGGCGTTCCATAGAACGCCCTCTCCCCAAAAAGGAAGGAGTGGCACATGGCAAGACCAAAAGGCGAAAATGTAATCAGGAAGCACTTTAAACTGACCGAAGAGACAGCAAAACTTTTAGCGGAGCGTTCCAAAGCTGAAAATATGAATGAATCCGAATACATCCGTTATCTGCTCCTGAACCAGTCGGAGCATCCAAGGAGCAGGAAATTAGAACTTGAGATCATGCGGTTGCGGAATGAGATTAATAAGATTGGTGTGAATATTAATCAGATAGTAAAAAATAATAATTCCCATATATATAGTGAAGATGATAAAATAAAGATATTACAGTTGATGAATGAAATTAGGCTTGCGTTGATTGAATTCGTGGAATACCCAAGAATAAATTATTGATGCACAGATGAGAGGTCATTATGAAGAGATCAGATAACATTATTTTACACTTAAGTGATTTGCATTTTTCAACAAAATTATCTGGAACAGATAAGGTGAATTCTGATAGTGTATTGGAAGAATTGACGGAAATATTAAAAACTGTTGACTGGAAACCAACAATCATCTGCATTACAGGGGATATTGTGGATAAATACGATATTGAGGGCTTTGCTTTAGCTAAGATATGGATAAAGAACTTGGCTGAAATACTTAGCGTGCCGATGGAAAGAATTTTAATATGCCCCGGAAATCATGATTGCTCACGTGATATATTGATTTGCCCAGAAATAAATGTTGCAGATTCGCAAAAGGCAGATCAAATACTATCATATCCGATACCAGATTATTTGTTGAAAAGATTTAGTCAATATAATGATTTTTGTCAGGAATTAGGCATAGTTCCTTACAAGTTTATGGGGGAAGAATCATATTTAGTCGGTACGAGAATAATTGACAATATATGCTTTTGGGGCTGTAATAGCGAATGGTTTTCATTTCATGACAAATCAGAACTATGGCTGGGCAAAAATTATTTAGAGCAAATGAAGCAACAGGATAGCCAAGAAAATAGTGATATTAGAATTGCTATTATGCATCATGGAACAGAATCAGATTTTGCTGAAAAGGAAAAGGGATTTTACGAAGATAGAAGACCGGCGTTGAGATATTTGTGGTCGCTTTGTAATATGCTTTTATTTGGGCATACGCATGAAGGAGCAATTGGTAAACCGAGTTATATGGAAAGCAACTGTTGGAGTGTACGTGCTGGGGCAACTAATATTAATGAAAAATATCCTAATAATGTTAATTTATTAAAGATACAAAGTGATGGGTTTGAATTAAGACATATTATTTTTTCACCTG
Source organism: Lachnospiraceae bacterium (assembly GCA_029054245.1). Taxonomy (GTDB): domain Bacteria; phylum Bacillota; class Clostridia; order Lachnospirales; family Lachnospiraceae; genus Suilimivivens. The sequence goes on from JAIDFQ010000063.1 coordinate 1,351, forward strand.
CTCAATTAGAAAATCGTTGGACAATAGAGCAACCTGAGAAAAAAAACTTTTGGAAAATGCAAACAGAAGATTTAGAGAAAGAATCTTGTTTTAGTGCTGATAGAATCAGGAAATTAATGAAAGATTATGTACAAGAGGTAATTGAAAATAAGGTAAGAGAAATAAATTGTCCACTCAATAGTTTAAAGCAGGAAAAATTAAAGGTAAGACTTGAGCGTATTTATAAAGAATTGCTCAATGGAAAAGAAGAAAGAAATAGTAAAAATGATTTAACATCCTTATATAATGTTATTGAAAATAACAAGAAGGTGCTGCTTATTGGGGAATTAGGAATGGGAAAAAGCACATTGATGGCGCAAACTGTGATTGATGTTTTGGAGAATGGAGAAGAGGTTATTCCGGTTTTTGTACCAGCTAAATCTTTAACATTGACAGATGAAAATAGCGCAATCGAATTGCGTGAAGAGATAGATCGTTTTTTGATAGAAAGTTTTCTATTTGAAAATACTTTTCAAGAAGTAATCTTGAATGCAAAGAAAGTATTTCTTTTTATTGACGGACTGGATGAAATTAATATCACACATATTAAAATTTTATTGAGGCAGATCGAAAGGCTGATGAAGGCTTATCGTAATCTAGCAGCAGTGGTTTCTACAAGAGTGGCTGAAATTGGAGACATTAATATTTCACAGTGGACAGTATGCGAGATGCCTCCATTGGATATGGAACAAAGAAAGAGAATGTTATTGCATGAAGCAGAAGCGCATGGAAAAGTAGGGCAGGAAAAAGATATATTTGTTCAGAAGAGTATGAGCATTATTAGAAAGAATCCTTCTATATACGGATTGTCCAATACGCCCTTATCTATAAGATTATTATATAAATCTTTTGATTCGGATTTGGATATAGAGAAATTAACAGTGGGCGATTTGTTATTTGAGTTATTGAAAATGCGTGCTGCGGAGTGGAGTGAATTGGATTTAAAAGATAATACAAATAATAATTATTTGGCAGCATTTCCAACAGATGATGATAAAATTTATTTGGTTGGCAGAGTAGCTTATGAGGCATTATCCAATGAAGTATTATCTGTAAAAAGTGCAAAAGTAATCGTAAAAAGTCTTATTCAAAATCAAATGCTTAATAACAATCTAGTGGCAGATGAAGCTATAAAGACTCTTATTTTTAATGGACTTATCAGTACAGGCGATAGAATCCGATTCACATATCAGCCATTAGCTCAAGTCGCGGCGGGCTATTACATGGCAGAGGAAATTATTAATGAGAGGTTGAATATAAGTCAGATACCAGTGGAGTTGTGGCGGGAAATAGCATTTGCAGGCAGTATACTAAGAAATTGGAAGGTATTTCCGAAATACAAAGAACTTTTCAAAAATTATATTACGAAGTTGCTACATGAAAATAATAATATAATATATATAATTAGTTATATATGCAGTGAACTTATGGATGAGGACATTGCTGTTTGGTCTTTGGAATGCGTAAGTAAAGTGGGATTCAGACCTCTTTGGTATTATGAAAGAGAGAGGAAGTATTCCGTTACAGTTATTGCTAAAATGATTGTTTTAGCAGGTGATAAAGGGACAAACTGGCTTATTGATGAATACTTAGATTTGAGAATTCCTCTAATTAACAGAGGAAGCGGATTTATACATGATTTTCTGGATCAATGGGTTGTATTAGTTGAAGGACGGTTAAACAATGAACAAAAGGAAAAACTGAAAAGAATAATTAGAGTCTTAAGTTTTGGGTGTAGTGTTGCCTATTTTTCTGTAAGAGAAGTATTGTGTTATTTGTTGCCAGAAGAGTACGAAGTTGTAGACAGGCTGGATTGTGTTTTGCAGTTGGCGTGCAAAGAAGAGTTTTATTATTGGGGGCAAAAGCAGTTCTGCCAGATGGCATTAAGTAATAAAGCTATATGTAATTCAGTTTTAGAAAACAGCGATTATAGCATAAGTGCATTGTATTGGTTGAAAATTAATGATAATGAAATTCCTCCAGTAACGGTTCTTAAGAATTTGTTGCGGTATGTATATGATGGAAAGGATAAAATCAATGAAGATAGCAGTATTTTATTGGAAAAATGTATTGATCGGATCGGGCATAGTAGATGGAAAATTATTTTAAGAAGAATTATTGCTGAGGGCGATAAAGCACAGGCAGCAGCGGCAGTAGAGTTAGTTAAATATGAGAATGAGAATTTGTTTTTTATCGCGAAAGCATTGACAGATGGCATGGTTAATGCTCCAGCGCATTGCATTTATGAACAGACAATGGAATTAGTAGTGCATATGATGGAGAAAGAAAATGTAGAATGGAGTGAAATTTTATTTGATAGGGTGCATTTTGTAGCTGGAGCAAATTCAGGGTGTTATAGAATTTTTTTAAAATATCTTTTGGATATACAAGAGGTAGAAGTAGATTTGTTTATGGGATGTATTAAGCATATTGGTCCTTATACTCTGCCAAGGTATGCAGAAATCAGGGAGTTGTTTGTCCAAATTTTGAAACGTGTAGAATATAGAAGTGCATTGATTAAAGCATTGGATTCTTATGATGGAAAAATAAGAGAAGCAGCTAGTATGATTTTGGCGGCCTGTGATAAGAATGATAATGGAAATGCTCTGATAATGGCCATTCTTGGTATGCATGATGGCACAGAATATAATGAGTGGCATAAGTTACTTGCTTCTCAAAAATATAATGACATAGCATTAAACCATTTACTGGGAATGGTTGATTCATTAATGGGAGAGCAAAGGATATTGGCACTGGTAATACTGGCATATAATGGCGTTAAAATTACTGAATACAATAAAGAAGAAGTGGTTAATGCTAAGTCGAATTGGAAATATTTTTATATCAATGAAATTAATTTGAGTGATTTTGAGTTAAGTGATGAAAATGTCTTTAGAAGATTATATGAGCAGGAAAAAGAGGACAACATAGAATATGATGTTGCAAAAACTTTATTATGGAAATACCATGATAAATTATGTTTAGAGGAGAGGGTAAAATGTATTCTTTCAGTGTGGGCGAATGGTTCAGTTCCTAATATTGAAGAAATAATTTTTAATGTGTCTCAACCTGAGCTTGGAAATCTGTTTTCCAAGTTCAGAGAGAATTATTCACAAAGCAAAAATTATAAAATATTAAGGTGCTTTAACTTTGAAGATGAATTATGTATCGATTGGAAGGGGCTTGTATGGGAGATTTTTTGCAATGATATAGATTTAGTTGGAATGGATAAAGATGAGATAGGATTACAGTGGTTATTGCTGGGAAGAAAAAATCCAGCTTATGGAAAAGCGATGGGCGAAGAGATAAGGAAGGTAATCGACGATGATAGATTGCAGAAAGACAGGTGGCTGGAAAAATATCAGTGGCTGCTAATTTTGGTTGATGAGTTTACAGATTATGATAAAAAAATTCTAGCAGAACATGTACATATGGATAGAGAAATTATGCATGAAACTTCCAGTTCGTTAATATGGAGATTGGGTGAAGAATTGTTAACGGGGGAAATAGAAATAAACGAAAAGGAAATAAAAAGGAGAGAGAAAATTGGAGATATTGATTTAAAATTGCTAGAAACGACAAAGGAATCAGAATTATTACAAAAAGATACTTTAGATATTTTGTTTGCAAAAGCCGAAAATGATGAAGTATTAGAAGACGGTTTGTTGACAGATATTGAAGAGCAAGGGAAAAATGGCATATTAATCGGAGCAATGCTTAGATATATTTACGGAAGAAAAATGACTGTAGAAGCTGGCTTTGAATGCAATAAGATTTTCTTCACGTTTGCCAGAGTTGAATCAAAAGAGTTTCAGAAAATATTGTCATGTGTCAGAACAGAATTTTCTTATAAAATTCGGTATGACTTAGAATTTAAACGACAGTATAACGAATTAATTATGAAAAAAATGCAAAATTGTAAGGATGATTTGCAAAAAGATTTTATAATGTATGAATTTACCAAAATGAAAAAAGAAGAGATGACAATAGCACAATTAGAGAATGTATTAATATATCTGTTTGGATATGGTTCTATGAATATGTACGGAATATACATTATGAAAAATATATTACCCATTATAAAAAGTGTGTCTAATGTCGAGAAAAAAGAAAAAATTTCAGAAACGATTTATAGATGTTTATTGAAGAATGAATATTCGTCTGATAATGAAAAAATATTTAAGAGAAACTCATATTGTGATATGGCATTAGTTGTTGTTTATTGGTGGCTTAAGGATGATGTAACTGATTTTGGGATGAAGCTATTTGCAAATGGTATGACAAAATTTTTCTATGAAAAAGAAAAATGGGGATTAGAAGAGAAAGAGAAGTCATTTATGGAGAAATACGAAGAGTTTACAGAATTAATAGAATTTTTGACAAGTGATATGAAAGAAAAGATTTTGTTAAAATTGCATGATTATCCGTTGTTAGAAGCAAGAGTAATGGGGAAATTACTGAAAGGTATTTAGAAGAGAGAGCTAGGAGGAGTGCTTTATCGCAATCACTAAACTATCCTGCATCCACCAGACAGGAAAAAAATACATGGCTATGCACCTTGCAAACGCCATTTCCTACATCACAGACGAAGAAAAGACGCAGGCAGGCGCACTGGTGGGAAGCCATAACTGCAACGCAGATACCGCCCTGCAGGAAATGCTTGCAACGAAAAGGAAGTTTGGAAAGATAGATAAGCGGCAGGGCTACCACTTTATCATATCTTTTAAAAAGCAGGAAGTAAGACCGGAAACTGCTATGGAGATCACACAGAAGTTTGTGGAGAAATATTTTGGGGATGATTTCCAGTGCCTGTATGCCACCCATGATAATACAGGGCATGTTCACAGCCACATTCTTTTCAACAGCGTGTCATGGCGTACCGGAAAAAAGTACCGCTACGAAAAAGGCGATTGGGCAAAAGAAATCCAGCCCATTGTCAATGAACTCTGCAAGGAGTATGGTCTTTCCATACAGGATATTGAGGTAGGCACAGAAAAAGAGCCAAAGAAATGGGATAAAACAAAACAGGGTATTTTCAAATGGAATCACCAGATCAGACTGGATGTGGAGGATTCCATTTCTTTTGCAAATAATTATGAAAATTTCCTGAAATTAATGGAATTGAAAGGATATGAGATAAGGCGGCAGTCAGGGGAGGCTTATCTGAAACCTATGGGAGAAAAGCGGTTTATCCGCCTTACGGATATTTCAGGATATTATACAAAAGAATCCATTAAGAATCAGATAGAAAAGGGAATACGGCGTAACACTGTCAGGACGGAAAACCGTACCCCAAGGATTATCGGGTGCAGGAAAAATTACCGAAGATATATTCCGCCAACATCATACCAAAAGGCATTTCTTGCAAAAATGTACCGCACCGGACAGCTAAAACGGAAGCCCTACAGCCAGATGTGGAGATACAGGGAGGAAGCTGCTAAGTTTGAAAAACTGCAGTCGCAATACCTGTACCTGTGCAGGCACAGCATCCGCTCCGCAGAGGAATTAGAAAAACGGAAAGAGAATCTTGACATCCGCATGAATGATCTGGACGAAGCAAGACATCAGATATACAAACAGAGATACCCACATAAGTCAGCCCTTGCGCTATTAAATATAATTGAAGAGAATGAGACACGTGCTTCCTATTACAAACAGGGAAGCCTTTTTTATGCCCCTAATTATGAGAAATGGAAGGAGGCGGCAGAAATTTTAGTACAGAAGGGATATACGATAAAACAGATTTCAGAAATGAAGGAGGCATATCAGAAGGAGCTTGCATCCGTAGCAAGGGCAAAGCGTGAGCTTAAAAAAGAAGAAACCCTGATCAGCGGTATTCTTTCAGGAAGAAGCAGGACGCAGGTAATGGAGATTACAGTACCGGAGATAAATGCACCGCATAAAGCACAGAAAAATATAGAAGAGACAGATAGCATACGGAAAGCTATTTCCGCCGGGAAAGGGGGTGATGCAGAAAATATAGGATCAATCCGGGCAGAAATGCCAGCCCATACAGAAGCAGGCCATTTAGAAAAGCAGCCAGCCCATAATGGGAAGAAACAGCCGGAACAGGCAAGATAGCAATTACAGGAAGGAAAACAGATGGAAAAAGATTTGAATGATAAATTGAAACAGGAAAAACTTTCTTATTTCAGGTCAAAAGAATACCGGGGAGAGCAGCTTAAGGTGATCATGGATGCCATTGACTACGGTATTGGCACAGACTACCTGCAGCTTTTTGATGATACCGCTATCCCGGCAGGGATAATGAAAAATATGCTCACTGCTATGAAGGAAGATTACGGTGTACAGGAAGCGGCATTTTTATCTGCTGTCAGGCAGGAAGAATCAGGGCGCATTTTACTGGAAGCCTTAAAGTCAGGCGTACCTCTCCCGGAATTACAGGCAGCCTACCGGGATGGGATGTTCCCCATAGAACTACGGGAAAAGATACTTCCCCTCATGCAGGGGAGGGAAGCCATACCGGAGAAGATCGGGGAAAAGATGGAATTCATTACGGAAGCGGTAAGGGAGCTGAAAGAGAGTTTTTCAAGGCAGAACAGCTTCATAGAGGATTTGAAGAAAGCCATGGAAGATAAGCCGGATATTTTTTCGGCGCAGGAAAAGGGAACGGAAGCAGATACAGAAGTTGATCCTTATTATCTGGAACTGGAAGAGCAGTTCCGGCAGGCAAGGGAGGATGCGGAGAGGCTTTTAGAGGAACGGGAAGAAACTGTCAGGAAATTAAGGGAGCTGGAAGCTGAAAATAAAAACCTCCATGAGCAGTTGCTGGCACAGAAGTCATACATGACAGGGCTGCAGGAAAAGCAGGCGGCACAGGAAAGCAGAAATATGCAGGAAAAACAGAAGCCAGACAGCAGCCCTGAAATAAAAAACTGCCAGAGGCAGGAAGCAGGAGGAGCCGGAAATAAAAAGCAGGACAGCTTCTTATCTTCATTCAGTTTTCCGTTCATCCGCAGGAAAGTAGGTTTACTGGAAAAGTTAGCCGGGGAACTGGATGCCGGGCAGATAGCGGAGATTCGCCTTGGCATTGAGGACGGACTTACGGAAGGGCAGCTTGCTATCCTTGCAGATAAGGTCATGGATGCAGAAAAGATCAGGGAACTCCGAATGACCATGAAGATATTAAACGAAAGGGGGCAGGGGGCATGACACAGCAATTGCAGGAATTTATCTATGCATCAGAGGATTTTAAGGGAAAAAGTGAAAAGCTGGCGCAGTCCATAGAGATTAACAGTTTCCTTTTAGCTGACAGCAGTACCGAAAAAGCAGGGCAGAGAAATACCATACTTAGTAAGCTGTGCAGGCAGGCGGCACAGGCAAAGGAAGCAGGGAACGCTATGGAGGCGACAATGCAGAATCTTGAAAAGGAACTTGCGGCAGTGAGAGACCGCCAGTACCAGCAGCAGAAAGAATTGCAGCAGTCCAAAGGGCAGGAGAAGGGGGCTTCCAGATGAGCAGTGAGATTACGGATGCGGTACAGGTCATCCATATATTGTTTGAAGGCACAGACCTATTTCTTCGTGTTGCCGGTGCAGGAATAAAACCGTTGAAGCAGCTTGCGAAGCTTTTCATGGGAATCCTTGCAAAGGAAAAAATGGAAGGGAAGACATCCATGAAAAACCTCCTAAAGCGTGGCGGCGATATGCACGTTTTCAAGTTCCCGCAGGAGCAGCTTAAGAAAGTGGAAGCGATGGCAAAGAAATATGGAATCCTCTACTCCCTGCTCCCGGATTTTAATAAAGACGGTATGAGGGAGCTTGTTTTCCATGCGGAATCCCTTCCCCGTATGAATGCCCTGGTTGAAAAGCTGAAAGCCGGGCAGGTCATGGGATTGGAGGAATATTTTCAGGACACTTCCGGCAGGGATATAGATAAATTTTATGAAGAAATGAAAGGCAGGGCGGCGGAAATGGGAACAAAGGAAGCAGAAATCAGGCAGGGAAATATGGAAAATAAATCATATTCTGTAAGCGGAATGGGGCAGGAGCAGAAACAGCCATGGATGGAGACTGGCTACCTGAAGATGAAGGATATTGAGGCGATCCCCTTAGACCAGCGGTTAAATATCTTAGACCGCTACCAGTCCGGGGAATATGACCCTATTACCATTACAAGTAAATTAGTAACCAAACAGGCAGAGGATCATGTAGTAGTGCGGCTCCCAAGGCAGTCCGGTAAATTTATACGAATCCCGGCAGAGGACTTCTATTTCCCGGAGGGGAGCCGTACAGCATTGGCGTTCCTTAAGAAGAAAGAGGAAATGAAGGTATATACGGAGCATGGGAGCGAAATGTTTTCCATGAAAGGCAGTGAAGTCTTCCATAATTATTTTGATACCGTCAATGCAAATATCCGCACTGCCATGGAGCATAAGGCAGATGAAAGGGAGAGGGATCAGGGAAGCCGGGAAAACAGCAAAGAAAGCGGCAGGGAAGGGAGAACCAGCCAGCCGGAAACCGGGAAGCCGGCAAAAGATATGGCAGAGAAAACAGCAAAAGATACAACAGAAAAAATAAGGACTGCCAGGAAAGAAATCAAACAGCCGGTGAAAGGCAGGTGAGTATTTGAAGAAATTAAACGTGTTTACCTGTCTTTTTTATGGAACAGTGACAGCCGGATGCACCTATCTGGGGGTTTTTCTTGGCAGCATCATCCATCCGGGCACGACGCTGTATTCTTTTGTTCCGGCACTTAAGGAGCAGATGGCGAATCCGCTAAAAATCAAAGTGACAGCCTACACCCCATACACCATGGCGGCAGTATTCTTCACAGCACTTTTATCTGTCATGGTGCAGAAAACAAACCGGAAGAATTACCGTTTCGGGAAGGAGTATGGTTCGGCAAGGTGGGCGGATGCGGCAATGCTGACAAAACAGCTAGGGGATAAGGATAATTACCACCGCATCCTCTCACAAAACCTGCGCCTTTCCATGAATACAAGAAAGACTATGCGCAACAACAACATCTTCTGTATCGGCGGCTCCGGCGCAGGCAAGAGCATGTTCCTCATCAAATGCAACATCATGGAGATGCAGGGCAGTTTTGCCGCCACTGACCCAAAAGGGGAACTGCTTGGGAGCGCAGGAAATTATTTAAAGGCAAACGGTTATCAGATAAAGGTTTTTAACCTGATCAGCCCGAAGGAGAGCAACAAATACAATCCCTTTTCCTACATAAGGACGGAGACGGATGTACTCAAGCTGATTACGAACCTGATAAAAAATACCACGCCAAAGAAAAGCAGCAGCAACGATCCATTTTGGGAAAACGCAGAAAAACTTTTCCTACAGGCGTTATTCTATTATGTGTGGATGGAGATGCCGCCGGGCAGGAAAAATATCGTGTCCGTACTGGAATTGCTGGCAGAAGCAAAAAGGGAAAAGGATGAGCCCAGCAGGCTTGACCGCCGCATGGAGCTTCTTGCAAGGAGCAGCCCTTTAGGGGAAGACCACCCGGCGGTGCGCCAGTACAGGAAAGTCATGGACGGAGCGGATAATACCGTAAAGAGCATCATCATCAGCGTAAATGCCAGGCTTGCTTTCCTTGAAAATGAAGCCATAAAGGAACTGTTAGAAACGGATGAGCTGCATTTTGGTGAATTAGGCACAGGGAAGAACAGTGACAAAAAGACAAAAACGGCTTTATTTATTGTCACGCCGGATTCCGATAAATCCTATGCGTTTCTTGTGGGAATGCTCTATGAACAGTTGATGCAGGAACTTTATTTTCAGGCAGACACAAAGTATGGCGGCAGGCTCCCCATCCATGTATCGCTCCTGATGGACGAATTTTACAATACGCCGCTCCCTGATTCCTACCTGAATTTCTTAAGCACCATGCGGAGCAGGGAGATATCCAACGTGATCGTGGTGCAGAATATCGCACAGATCAAGGAACTGTTTAAGGACGGATGGGAGACCGTACCGGGCAATGCGGACACCCTTGTCTATCTTGGCGGCAATGAGCAGTCAAGCCATAAGTACATCAGCGAATTGCTGGGGAAAAGCACAATAGATAAAAGAAGCAGCGGTGAGACCCTGGGAAAGCGTGGCAGTTCCAGCCGGAATTATGATGTCCTTGGGCGTGAGCTTATGACGTCCGATGAAGTGAGGAAACTGGATAATAAAAAATGCATTGTCCTGATCCGGGGCTGTGACCCGGTGATAGATTTTAAGTTCAACACCTTTAAGCATCCCATGTTCAAAAGGAGCGGTGACGGGGAAGGGAAGTGGTACATCCACCACCCGGAAAGGAAAAAGGGCATAGATATCATAGATAAAGAAACAGCAGAACGCCTGAAAAAAGAGGCAGGGGAAGATGGGAATGTCATCATCACCACCATAACCGCAGAAGATCTGATAAGGCTTGGAAATGCATCAGGAGAGAAGTAAGAGACACAGATAAAAGAAGCAATTACCAGATTTCAGATAGAGAGAAAGCCAGCCCATAAAAGCTGATAAAGCAAAAACAGCAGCCAGCCTGAAATAAGGCAGAATATAAAAACCAGACAGCCCATGGAACAAAAATATAGCAGCCAATAACCAGATAATTAGTATAAAGAAAGGATTCAACCATTATGAAAAGAGAAAATATAACCGTAACCACATTCAGCAAAAAAAACAGATTTAAGAAACATTTCGTGCCTATGGCGGCAGGCATCATCACAGCCGCATCCCTGTATGCCCTGCCCGTCCATGCATCCGGGGTATCGGAAGTTTTAAATCCCATCAACAACTTAAAGACACTTGTACTTGCCATTATCGGCGCAGTAGGCGTGATCATCCTTGCCAAGAACGTGATGGAGTTCGCACAGGCATACCAGCAGCAGGATTCCTCTTCCATGAATTCCGCCCTTAAGGGGATCGTAGCAGGGCTTATCATGGCAGGCATTTCCGCAGTGATGACCTTCCTTGGATTTTAAGGGGAGGCGTATTTATGGAGATTTTTAAGTTAGGGGATGACATCCTTGCCCTGCTGGAAATGGTGCTTGGGTTCTGGAATAACCAGATCAGCCTTGTGTTCTCCCTGCTGGGGCAGTCGCCTGTCTCTTTCAAGGGCGGCGGCCCATGGGCGGTAGTGGAAAACCTGCAGCCTTTGTTTGTAGGAGTGGGGAGCGGGCTTGTGGTGCTGTTCTTTGTGATAGGATTTTGTGCAGAGAGCGTGGATATCAAAAGCGAGTTCCGCTTGGAAGCAATGCTCCGTATGCTGATACGCCTTTGGATAGCGCAGTGGCTTGTGGCAAACAACCTGACGATCTTAAAGGCATTTTTCAGCAGCATCGGGGCTATGGTAAGCCATATCGGGAATACCACCATGGCGCAGGCATCGATCGGGGCAGGGGAAGCGGAGGTCATAGAAAACCTTGGCTTTGCAACAAGCCTCCTGTTCCTGATCCTGTCAGTGATCCTGTCGCTTATCATACTGGTATGCGGATTTTTCATTATCTACACTGTATATTTCCGGTTCCTGAAAATAATGGTGATCGTGCCGCTTGCGGCGATCGCCTTTTCCACCCTTGCAGGAAACCGGACGGTGAGCGCTACATGTGTCAGATATTTCAAGTATTTCTTATCCGTTGTGATGGAGGCAGTCACTATGGCGCTTGCTATTCTTATCTGCAATGCATTTATCAGCGCAGGGCTTCCGTCCTTTACAGGGGGCTATGCGGATTGGGCGCAGGTGCTTATATATCTGTGTGAAATCACCTTTACCATAGCCCTGACAGTCGGGGCATGTAAAGGCGCACAGTCACTGACAGGCAGGGCATTGGGATTGTAACAGGGAAGTAAGAAATATGGCAGGGATAAATCTCTGCCATATGGGAAGCTGAAAACATAGAGACCGGGGAGCGGTAAACAAAAAGGAAGACAGCCGCATCCCGGCAGGAAGGAGAAAAAATGATTATTGAGATAAACAAAGACATTGAAAAATATCAGGAGAGCGTGGCAATGGGGCTGAGCGCAAAGCAGCTTGCCTATTCCATCCTTGCCCTTGGCAGTGGATGTATCATAGTATTCCTATTGTATGAAAAGATCGGGCTGACCTTTAGCTGTTACGTGGCGGTTCCCATAGTTGCCCCTATTGCATTATGCGGCTTCTATTCCTACAACGGCATGGGATTCCGGGAAGTGTTCACCCGGTATATGCGGAGCATTTTCAGGAATAAGGCACTTGTGTTTCAATCCGGCGGCTACAGGGAAATGGTGTCGGAGATAAAGGCAAAGGAGGAAGCAGAAAAGAGGGCGGCAGCAAGAAAAGCGAAGGAGGAACGGAAACGGATGCAGAAGGGGAAAGTGAAAAGCAGGGTAAGATGCTTATTTAAAAAGAAAGCATAAATCAATATTTTACCGTAGAAGAAATGGGGAAAATATGATATGCTTGCAGCAGGAAACTTGAAAGGGGAAAAGCGTATATGGCAGATATGGAAAAGGAAAGAAGAGTTTACGATATTGGCGAAATAAAAATAGACGGTCTTGAACCCACACCGGAAATGAAGGAACTGCTGGAAAAGGAAAAGCGTGGTGAGATCACCAGGGAAGAAATATGGGATATATTTAACAGCAGGGGGTACAGGATGAAACCATAGAAATCCGTTAATGTACCATAAGCCAGCCCAAAGTACAGTATTACAAAAGAATTCCAGCCAGACAGAAGAGATTCCAATAAATCTATTAGAAACATAAATCAACCATCAGACCCGGAAGGGAGTGCAGAAAACTCCCTTTTGGGTTTTTTCTGCATATGGGAGCGGTTATATAAAAGATTGTTCCCATCCCCTTCCGCTTATAAAAGGAAGGAGCAGACAGATTGAGGTTATTCCAGGACAAATTTTCTATCTATAAAAAGGCAGGGGAGCCTTTATACAAAACCCCGAAGAGCGTGCAGGAGTGCATAGAGATCCTTAAGATTGCACCGGACGGTATCTTTGAAGTGGCAGGGAACCGCTACAGCAAAAGCTACCTGTTTTCGGACGTGAACTACAACACCACCAGCGAGGCGGAGCAGGTGGGGATATTTGAAAGCTACTGCAAATTCTTAAATGCCATGGACGTGGAGTTCAAGATCACCATCAACAACAAAAACCGGAACATGAGATCCCTGCGTGAAAAGGTATTGTTCCAGAAAAAGGGTGACGGGAACGATGTGGAGCGTGGCTGCTACAACCAGATCATGGAGAAGAAGATCATGGAAGGAAAGCAGGGCATAGAGCAGGAGAGATACCTGACTGTCTCCATCATCAGGAAGAATTATGAGGAAGCAAAGGCGGCGTTTGCCAGCCTTGAGGCAGTATTGCAGAAAGGTTTCGGGGAGCTGGGGAGCAGCCTTGCCACTTTAAACGGAGTGGAACGCCTGCGTACCCTCCATGATTTTTACCGTATGGGCGAAGAGGAATATTTCTCCTTCGATTTTGAAGAGGCGGTAAGGGTGAGCCGGGATTATAAAGATGATATCTGCAACAGCATGTTAAAGTTTTACCCTACCTATATGCAGGATGAAAAGCGGTTTGCCAAGGCACTTTTTATCAAGAAATACCCAAGTTCCTTATCGGACAGATTCCTCACAGAACTTGCAACCGTTCCGGCGCATACCATTATCAGCATTGATGTAGCGCCCATCCCCAAGGATGTGACCACCAGTACCCTACAGAAGAAGTACATGGGGATCGAGAGCGACATCATCCGCCAGCAGAGGGTAAGGAACAAGAATAACGATTTCTCTTCCGATATTTCCTACAATAAGCGGACAGAGAAACAGCAGATCGAGGAGATCATGGATGACGTGCGGGAGAATGACCAGCGGCTCTTCTATGTGGCAGTGACCATCATCATCAAGGCAGATACGAAGGAAGAACTGGAAGCCATAGGGGAAACCTTAGTGACTATCGGCAAAAGGAACTCCTGCCAGATAGAGGCGCATTACCTGAAACAGAGGGAAGCACTGAATACTGCATTGCCGGTCGGTGTGCGTCAGGTGGAGACCATGCGCACCCTTATGACACAATCCCTTGCGGTACTCATGCCCTTTAACGTGCAGGAGCTTTACCTTCCGGGAAAAGGAGGCACGTATTATGGCGTGAACCAGGTCAGCCGCAACATTCTCTTTGGAAACCGGAAAAGGCTGGTAAATGGGAACGGTTTTATTTTTGGCGTACCCGGATCGGGGAAGTCCTTCTTTGCCAAGATGGAGATGGGGAATGTATTTTTGAATACGGATGATGATATTATTGTGATTGATCCCCAGCATGAATATTTCGGCATTGCGGAGCGGTTCGGCGGCCAGGTGGTAGTCCTCTCCACCTATACAGGGAACTACATTAACCCTATGGCACTGCCGGAGGATGTATCTGACATTCAGGGCATCATTGCGGAAAAGGGAGAGTTCATGCTTGGCATCTGTGAGCAGTGTATGGGAGAGGCGCTTAATTCCCGACAGAAATCTATTATAGACCGCTGTGTACGCCTGCTCTATCAGGAGATTAAAGAGGAATGCATGAGGAACAGGGGGAAACAGGAAGGGGAGAAAACAAAGACTTTATGGAATCAGAAAACCTTACAGGACTATTATGAAATATTGATTGTACAGCCGGAGATGGAGGCAAAGGAACTTGCCCTTTCGCTGGAATTATTTATCGGCGGTTCATTAAATATCTTCGCCCATGAAACAAATGTGGATATCGACAACCGCTTTCTGGTCTATGGCATCCGGGATATGGGGAAGGAATTATCCGCTATCTCCATGCTTGTGATGATGGAGAATATCGGGAACCGCATCATGGAGAATGCAAAGCGGGGCAGGGCTACATGGCTTGTGATAGATGAATTCCATGTGCTTCTTGATAAGGAATATTCTGCAAAATACCTGTTTTCATTATGGAAGAAGGTGCGGAAATTAGGTGGGCTTTGTAGTGGAATTACGCAAAATGTGGTCGATATGCTGCAGAACTATACAGCCACCACCATGCTTGCCAATTCGGAGTTTGTGGCATTATTGCGGCAGGCACCTACTGACCTTGAAAAGCTATCGGAAGTGATCAACATCAGCCCGGAGCAGCTTAAGTTTGTCCGGGGAGCGCAGAGCGGAACAGGGATATTGAAGCATGGCAACATGATCGTGCCTATGGATATCACTGTCGATAAGGACAGCCCCATCTATAAATTATTTTCCACCAACCCTTTTGAGGACGGGAAGGAGGCTGCCCATGAAGAAGGACATTGAAAAAGCATTGAAAGAATTTTTGATGGATGTAAGGACTACCGGGGAAGAGAGGAAGAAGGGAATCCCGCTTATCACATTTGTATATAAGGAAGAGGACAAGGCAGTGCTGCTTAAGGCGCTGCCTTTGCCGTTGGCGGATATCCAGCCGGAAAGGGATATACCTGTGGGGAAGGAACTTTTATATAGGGTGGATTTCTTCAGGGAAGGGGAAGCGAAGGTATCGTTCGGCGTACTGCCTGCAATAAAAGAACCTGCCACATTTTTAACGCTCCTTGACAATGCCATCAAAACCGGCGACAGGAAAGCCGGGTATCAGGGTCTTTGCGATTACCTGAAATTCCACAATGCATTATGCGGTCTGGAAGCCCTTGCGGAAGGGGAACTGCCGCTTATGGGGCAGACACCGGAAAATACGGGAGAAACCAAAAAGTCCGGAGAAGATGCAGCGGCAGAAAATGCAGCGCAGGCAGAAAAAAGCAGGGAAGCAGGAGCACAGGACAGATATACCCCTGCCAACACAGCGTACTACAAGGAAGTCCTCTCTTATGTGCAGACAGGCAGGGATATCCTGAACGCCTGCCCTTATGGAACGCCCTTGCCGCCATTCCCTGACCGCAGCGCATTTATGGCAGGGTGGTATCGGGAGAACGGGCAGGGGAGCCTATGAGGATTAAAAGGACAGATAAAAATTTTACAGTCAGGCAGAAAGCGGGCAGGAAGATCCATTACGCCGGGCAGGGGAAGAAATATACGGAGAATACTGCAAATTTCTCCCCAAAAGAAAAGCAGGATGCGATCCGGCAGAAGAACCTTCCAGGGGCAGGTACAGGAATACAGGCGAAAACGCAGATACAGAGACAATCCAATGCTGGAAGGGATGCAGGGGAATTTCTTGCAGATGATACAGCAAAATCCTGTCAGCAGGAGCATGGGAACAGTGCAGGCGGCAGTAATGGAAGCAAATGTGGAGATTTGGCTGTATTTGGAAATCTCCATGTAAAAAGACCACTGCAGAAATACCGGAAGGAATCTGTTCTGAATCAGGAACAGCCAGCAGGGAGCCGTCAGCCAGAACAGCAACAGTATCAGAATCAGGGGCAACAGGTGCAGAGACCTTCCGCTTGCCATGAAAATACCATAAAGACAAAAGAGCCAGCCTTTCACAGGAAAACAGATACTCCATCCAGTATTAAGAGGGCAGATGGTTTTATTTTGAAAGAGCGTAAAGGTAAAAAAGAAAAAGCACAGAAATCAAAATCAGTAACATCCAAAGCACACAGGGAAAAATATGCCGGGGAATCCCGGAGGGAAATATCATCAGGAAATTTTGCTACAGAGAATAAAGCAGGAACCCTTTCTGCAAGAGGGTATACGCAGACTTTTTCCGACAGGAGGGATGTGCAGATTTCCAAATATAAGAGGAAGAAGTTTTTCAGGTCAGGAAAAGAAAAATACAGCCGCATGAAATCAGGCAGAGAAAATGCAGGTGTAGAGGCAGATACAGCAAAAAACGCAGGAACACCCAAAATACCAGAGAATTACCGGATAGAAGCACAGCCGCCCCAAATGCAGGGTACGGGAGAACCGGCTTTATTGCAGGTGCAGAATAATATTCCAATAAATAACACCAGCACCAGCACCAGCCATATCCAGAAAAGGAATGCCGGGGATTCCATCCGCCAGCGTGAGGGAGACATCCCCGGCAGAAAGGACGGAACGGGCAGGAAGGATAAAAAGAATAAAAAAGGCAAGGGAAAAGATAAGGATGCGAAAAAAGATAAGAGCCGCAGCAATAGCAAGAAAGGGAAGGACAGGGCAGCCGCTTTCAGGCTGCTCTCCTATGCTTCGGATAAATTTTCACAGGAAGAACAGAAGGACAGCCTTTTAAAAGTGGCAAAGGATTTACTGGCCGGGAAAGCAAAAGCGGCAGTTGCGGGGAAACTTCTTTCTATAGGTGCATCCCTGCTCCCTGCTCTTATCCCTGTTTTTATTGTGACAGTCATCATCACCCTGCTCTTTAATTCCCCTTTCTCTATCCTGCTCCCGAAGCTGTCAGAGGAGCCGGGAGCGGTGGAGGTGCTTGCGGAATATACGGAGGAGTTCAGGGAAAAGGTACAGGAGGAGCTTGCCGGTTCCGGCAGCGGGGATGAAACAGAGCTTATTTATGAGGACTATGAGGGCGACGGGGAGCCGGACAACATGGCGGATATCCTTATGGTTTACATGGTGAAGCATGGGTTCGGCGATACCGCAACGGTAATGACGGAAAAGAACAGGAGGGCATTAAAAGATACTTTTGATGAAATGACATCCATGAGTACCTCTTACCGCAGGGAGGTTGTGGAGCAGTCTTACGAGGAAGAGGATTTTTATGGAAACGTCACCATAAGGACAGAGGAAGTGGAGATAAAAATAAAGGAAGTACGCATTACGCTCCTTACCAGTGAGGATATCATCAGGACAGGGATATTTACAGAGGAAGAAACAGAAATCTTACGTTACTTAATGTCGCCGGAGGTACTGGAAAACATAGAAGGGCTGACAGGCGGCTATGGAAGCCCCGGTGCAGGGAGCCTGACACCGGAGGAAGCGGAACGATTAAACCTTGGCGGTGATGTGGGATCGCAGGCAGTCAAAAATGCCCTTGCAAGGCTTGGCAAGCCATACAGCCAGGCAAAGCGTGACAGCGGGGATTATTACGATTGCAGCTCCCTCACTTATTATTCCTATAAAGAGGCAGGAATCACCCTTTCTTACCATGGTTCCAACACTGCCGCATCACAGGGGCAGCTTTTATCCGACAGGGGATGTGAAATAGCTTATGAGGATATCCAGCCGGGAGATCTGATCTTCTACAGCTTTACCAGAAATGGCAGGTACAAAAATATATCCCATGTGGCGGTCTATGCAGGGAACGGTTATCTTGTGGATGCATCTTCCTCAAAGGGATATGTGGTGTTCCGTCCGGTCTACTCCACAGGGAAGATCGTCATGTGTGGCAGGCCGTCATGGCTGTAGAAAGATTCAGAATTATGGGGCAGGGGAAGGAGGGAAGTGATGAAAGGTATCATTTATACAAAAGATATTTACCGGGAGATCGTGCCGAAGATCATCCAGGATGAAGCGTCATGGAGCAGCTTTTTAAACTTTTCAGCAGTGCATTACCAGATGGGCTTTGAGAACGCCAGCCTGCTCTATGCCCAGAGACCGGATGCCAGGATGGTGGAGACCTACAGCGGATGGCGGGAAAAGGGGCGGTATGTACGCAGGGGCAGTAAAGGCATTGCCATCATAGATTCCTCCCACTACAGGCCGTATGTAGACCATGTTTTTGATATTGCTGACACCAACGGGAGGGGAAGGCCGGAGATATGGCGGCTGGATAAGGAGAACGAAAAAGAGATACTTTCCCTGCTCCATGCAAAGTCAGGCAACGTGCAGGGATATGTGAGGGAAGCGGTGGAGAGTGAAATCTATGGGAGAGATAAGAATTATATTGAAAATATCAGCGACTTATGCCGCTGCCATGATTCCCAGAACCCGGAGCACATCTACGATATCACAAAAGCAGTGATCCAGAGCGCACAGTACATGGCGGCGGTACGAATCCGGGCAGAACCGCCGCCAGTCTCCTCCCTCCTGCCTGTGCTTGCCACTGCCCCAAGGCTTATGGTATACGGGCTTTGCAGTACCGCCCTGTCAGTGGCGGGGCAGGTGCTTAAGGGGATAGAGCAGGTATTTGAAATAAAAAGGGAAAAGCAGAGGGTAGCAATAGAGAAAGGAACAGAAAAGGAGCAGCGTATTGGAAGATCAGACAAAAGCACAGAAAAAGGAACTGCCGGGCATGGCATACCAGCCATCCGGCATCAGCCTCACCAGGACGCAGACACCCATAAGCGTCAGGGCAATGGAAGCCATAAGGGAATTGAAAAGGCAGGATATGAACAGCTATCTCTATCTTTTGATGGAGGATATGCTTTTTGCGACTGCGGAAAGGCTTTGTAGGAAGCAGGGGGATATGGCGGATGTTGTAGCAGGGTATCTGGAAGGATTTTACAAAAGAAATGGCAGGGGAAAAAGAAAAATAACCCTAACTGCAAAAGCGTAAAGGGAGATAAACTCCGGCGGAGCCGGAAAAATGTTTCGGAGAAAGCATGAAATATTTAGAAAACCTGAAAAACATATGAAAAAGACCTTCAGGCGGAAAGTGCTGAAAAATAAGAGCGCAAAATGCATCCATATGTTTATCCATAGATGCAACAGCGCAGAAAGAGGCAGATATGAAGGAAAATAATAATACAAATACAATCAATGCAGGCGGCATGAGTATCAAAGTAAATGTAATTCCAATGAAAGAGCAGGAGGGCTGCCTTAAGGCAAATGCATCCATCATCCTGAATGACGCATTTAAAGTGACCGGAATCCGTATCGGCATCTCCCAGAAAGGCAACGTATTTGTCTCCATGCCGGATTACAAGACCGGTCGGCTTGATGATAACGGAAAGGACGTATATCAGGATATCGCTTACCCTGTGACAAGGCAGTTCCGGCAGGAATTGTATGATGAGATTGTGCAAGAATTTAATGCTGTTATGGGGCAGGATATACAGTAAATAGGAGAGGAATAAATAGCACAGATACAGCATAGATTCAGCAGAAATGATAGGTGCTATACCTTATGCGGTTCATCGTATTATGCGTAATTTTTTTAGCCGGGGCAGTGGTATGGTGTCTTTTTGATATGAATTGTTAGTGGATGATTATACAGAAATAGAAAACTGGAAAAAATTTTTTGAAATATCCCTCATACAGGTAGACAGTTGCTTTTTGGCAAATAAAATGATATACTTAAAAAAACACTTTAATAAAGTATGGGTGACGATATGGATAAAAAGAAAATAACTAATATGGAAGTAAAGAAGAAAAACAGGAATGAAGTTTTCCGTTATATCTGTAAACAGGGAACGGTGTCAAACCCCGATATTTCATATAATATGAAGATCAGCCTGCCTACGGCAACGCAGATTACAAAAGAACTGACGGCGGAAGGGTTATTGGAGGAGAAAGGGGAACTTAAGTCAACCGGAGGAAGAAGGGCGAAAGCCTTATCAGCAGTAGTCAATGCCAGACTGGCGGTAGGGCTGGATATTACTAAAAACCATATTGCGCTGGTGCTTACCAATATTGTGGGAGAAATTCTGAAATATGAACGTATTCACCAGCCATATGTCTCCGGAGAGGTTTATTATCGAAAAGTAAGTGAAAGATTGGAACATTTTCTGGATGAAAGCGGCATTGAAAGGGATAGAGTTTTAGGGGTAGGCATATCCTTTCCGGGAATTATTGATTTGGATAAAGGGCAGATCACTTATTCCCATATATTAGGTGTAGAGGCTGTACCACTTGATTCGGTAAGCGCCTTTTTTTCCTATCCATGCTTTTACCTCAATGATGCCAATGCAGGGGCTTATGCAGAGGGATTTCATGGGGATGAGGCGGAGCGTTTTTTTTATCTTTCATTAAGTAATACGGTTGGCGGAGCGATTTTCGGCGGAAAAGAGCTGATACAAGGCAAAAATTTCCGGTGCGGTGAAGTCGGACATATGACAGTTGTTATGGACGGGGAAAGCTGCTATTGTGGGAAAAGGGGATGTCTGGACGCTTATTGTGCTGCATGGCATTTATCTGATGCGGCGGATGGAAAACTGGAACAGTTTTTCTGCCTGCTGGACCAGGGGGATGCAGGGGCGGTGAAGATATGGGATTCTTATACAGATTATCTGGCTATTGCAGTGAATAATATTTACATGGTTCTGGATTGTGATATTGTTTTAGGCGGCTATGTGGGAAGCTATATGGGTACGCACCTTCAGGAACTATGGGATAAAGTGGCTGGGAGAAATACTTTTGGGGAAAAGAATCCATATGTAAAAGCCTGCAATTATAAGGTGGGTGCGGCTGCATTAGGAGCGGCTTTGAAAGTGATAGAGAGTTTTGTCAGCCAGATATAAAATAAGGATTGTATAGTTGCAAGAAGAAGTTTCAGAAATGGGACTTCTTTTTTTGTGTGCATTTTTAATAAAAGCATGGGCGAGGTTTTGGCAGAAATGACGAAAGTGTAGGATTTATAGAAAATATATTGACAAAATGAGTTCTGAACAATAGAATAAAATACATAATAAAACTATTTAATAAAGTAATAATTAAAGTGATATATAAAAAGGAGGAAGAACAATGGAGCGAAAGAGCAATGGAGCGGTGGAAGAGGTGGGAAAAGTCGATAATGTTGACGCACTGCAGGAGCGCATGAAAGAACTGCGGAAAGCACAGGAAATTTTTGCTACATATTCACAGGAGCAGGTGGATAAGATTTTCTTTGCGGCAGCCATGGCGGCGAATAAGGCAAGGATATCCCTTGCTAAAATGGCAGTGCAGGAAACAGGCATGGGTGTTGTTGAAGACAAGGTGATCAAAAATCATTATGCTTCGGAGTACATTTATAACTTTTACAGGAAAACCAGAACTTGCGGAGTGATCGAAGAGGATTCGGTTTATGGCATCAAGCGGATTGCAGAACCGATCGGCTTAGTCGCCGCAGTCATTCCTACAACCAATCCCACATCCACTGCAATCTTTAAAACATTGATCTGCCTAAAGACCAGAAATGCGATCATCATCAGCCCACATCCACGTGCGAAGGATGCAACGATCGCGGCGGCAAAGATCGTATATGATGCGGCTGTTGCGGCGGGGGCGCCTGAAAATATTATCGGGTGGATTGACGAGCCAAGCCTCGAACTGACAAATGAGGTAATGCGGGATGCGGACATCATACTGGCTACCGGCGGCCCCGGCATGGTAAAGGCGGCATACTCTTCCGGCAAACCTGCAGTGGGCGTAGGGGCAGGCAATACGCCGGTAATCATTGATGAGACCGCTGATATCCAGATGGCGGTAAGCTCCGTTATCCATTCCAAAACCTTTGATAATGGAATGATATGCGCTTCGGAACAGTCGGTTACGGTGGTGGGCAATGCGTATGATGCGGTAAAGAAAGAGTTCCAGTACAGGGGATGCTATTTCTTAGAGCCGGAGGAACTGGATAAGGTACGCCATACTATTTTGATCAACGGTTCATTAAACGCAAAGATTGTAGGGCAGTCTGCCCATAAGATTGCGAAAATGGCAGGAGTGGAAGTGCCGGAAAGCACCAAGATTCTGATAGGAGAAGTGGAATCAGTAGACATTTCGGAAGAATTTGCACATGAAAAGCTTTCCCCCGTATTAGCGATGTACCATGCGGCGGACTTTGACGATGCCCTTGCCAGGGCGGAGCAGCTTGTGGCTGATGGCGGCTATGGGCATACTTCTTCCCTCTATATTCATCCGGCACAGAAGGAAAGGATCGCTAAACATGCACAGGCTATGAAAACCTGCCGCATCGTGGTCAATATGCCGGCGGCACAGGGTGCCATTGGCGATTTATATAATTTCAAGCTGACACCGTCGCTGACATTAGGCTGCGGTTCATGGGGCGGCAACTCTGTCTCAGAGAATGTGGGTGTCAAGCACCTGTTAAATATAAAGACTGTGGCGGAGAGGAGAGAGAATATGTTATGGTTCAGGGCGCCTGAAAAGGTGTACTTTAAAAAAGGCTGTATGCCGGTAGCATTGGATGAATTGGGAACGGTTATGGGAAAGAAGAAATGCTTTATTGTTACAGATACTTTCCTGTATAAGAATGGCTATGTGAAGCCCATAGAAGAAAAACTGGATCAGATGGGAATCCAGCATACCTGTTTCTATGAAGTAGCACCGGATCCGAACCTTTCTTCCGCAACAGCAGGGGCAAAGGCAATGGCTTCTTTTGAGCCGGACTGTATTATCGCATTGGGCGGTGGCTCTGCCATGGATGCGGGGAAGATCATGTGGGTAATGTATGAGCATCCGGAGGTAGATTTCCTTGATCTGGCAATGCGGTTTATGGATATCCGCAAGAGAGTCTATACATTCCCGAAGATGGGGGAAAAGGCATATTTTGTTGCAATCCCCACATCTTCCGGCACAGGATCGGAGGTAACGCCCTTTGCTGTTATTACTGATGACAGGACTGGCACAAAATATCCGCTGGCAGATTATGAACTGCTTCCCAATATGGCGATTGTTGACGCAGACAATATGATGAACCAGCCGAAAGGGCTGACCAGCGCTTCCGGTATAGATGTGCTGACCCATGCACTGGAAGCATATGCATCCCTTATGGCTACCGATTATACAGATGGTTTGGCATTGAAAGCGATGAAGGGCGTGTTTGACTATCTGCCGAGAGCTTATGAAAATGGGGCGGCTGATCCGGTCGCAAGGGAAAAGATGGCGGACGCTTCCTGTATGGCGGGTATGGCATTTGCCAATGCGTTTTTAGGTGTATGCCATTCTATGGCACATAAGTTAGGAGCCTACCACCACCTGCCCCATGGCGTAGCGAATGCATTGATGATATGTGAGGTTCTGCGTTTTAACGCAGAGGAAGTACCGGTGAAGATGGGAACATTTCCGCAGTACCAATATCCGCATACACTGGAGCGGTATGCAGAGTGCGCTCACTTCTGCGGTGTCAGCGGCAGGGATGATAAGGAAACACTGGAATTGTTCATAGCAAAGATTGAAGAACTGAAAAAGGCAATCGGGATTAAAAAAAGCATCAGGGAATATGGCATTGATGAAAAATATTTCTTAGACAATCTGGATCAGATGGTTGAGGATGCATTTGATGATCAGTGTACCGGCGCAAACCCCAGATATCCATTGATGAGTGAGATTAAGGAAATGTATTTGCGGGCTTATTATGGAAACTAAAAACACAAAAAGGAGGATATGAACGTTTATGGAAGCGACAAACAAAGAAGTTATCTTTACAAGACCCCATAAAACAATTTATGCTGCCGGAGATAAGGTTATCAAGGTATTTGACGAACGCTATACCAAGGCGGATGTGTTAAATGAAGCCCGCAATGAGGCACTGGTAGAGGAAAATACCGACCTGAATATCCCGGCATTGCTTGAGGTGTCGCATATGGAGGAAGGCTGGTGCCTTGTGCGCGAAAAAGTGGAAGGGAAAACATTGGAGCAGCTTATGCAGGAAGAGCCGGAGAAGTTAGAAACCTATATGGAAATGTTTGTTGACCTGCAGTTGGATGTCCACAAACAGAAGGTTGCCACAATCAAACGCCTGCGCCATAAATTAATGGATCAGATCAACAGTTTAAAAGATTTGGATGCGACAGCCCGTTACGAGTTGGCTACCCGTCTGGAAAGTATGCCCAAACATACAAAACTTTGCCATGGAGACTTCAATCCGAGCAACGTTATTGTGGATCAGCAAAACAGGCTCTGGATCATTGACTGGGCGCATGCGGCACAGGGAAATGCGTCCGCAGATGCGGCAATGACATTCCTGCTGTTCTCTTTGGAGGATGAAAAAAAGGCAGAAATATATATGAAATTATTCTGTAAAAAGAGCGATACGGCAAGGCAGTATGTAAACCGCTGGCTTCCGATTGTGGCTGCGGCACAGATGACAAAGAAAAAGGAAAAAGAAAAAGATTTCCTGATGAGATGGATTGATGTAGCGGAATATCAATAGAAAAATTAAGGAAAATGGAGGAAACGATCATGGAAGGAAAAATGAAAGTAGCGGTCATGCTGGGAATTGGAAAGATGGGATTTGAGGAGAGGGATATCCCGAAAGCAAAGGACAATGAGGTGCTTGTCAAATTGGAGTATGTGGGAATCTGCGGCAGCGACCTGCACTATTACGAGACAGGGGCAATCGGTGATTACGTGGTAAAGCCGCCCTTTGTACTTGGGCATGAGCCGGGCGGAACCGTTGTGGAAGTTGGGAAGGACGTGAAGCACCTGAAAGTTGGAGACAGGGTTGCGTTAGAACCGGGCAAGACCTGCGGACACTGTGAGTTCTGTAAGACAGGGCGTTACAACCTCTGCCCGGATGTGGTCTTTTTTGCAACGCCGCCGGTGGACGGGGTATTCCAGGAATATGTGGCTCATGAAGCGGATCTTTGTTTTAAACTGCCTGATAATGTAAGCACAATGGAGGGCGCCCTGATTGAGCCTCTGGCAGTGGGATTCCATGCCGCCATGCAGGGAGGCGCAAGGGCAGGACAGACAGCGGTTGTCATGGGGGCAGGCTGCATCGGCCTTGTGACAATGATGGCGTTAAAGGCAATGGGCGTTTCAAAGGTGTATGTGGTTGATATCATGGAAAAACGTCTCCAGAAAGCATTGGAGCTAGGGGCAGACGGTATCATAAATGGAGCGCAGACAGACGCTGTGGAAGAGGTAAGGAAGCTGACGGATGGAAAAGGCTGTGATCTTGCAGTGGAGACTGCAGGCACACAAGTGACCACTGTACAGACAATACATATGACGAAGAAAGGTGCAACAATTGTGCTGGTAGGTTACAGCAAGAGCGGGGAAATGACACTGCCCATGAGCCTTGCACTGGATAAGGAGCTGACCTTTAAGACAGTATTCCGCTACCGCCATATCTATCCGATGGCGATAGAGGCTGTTGCGGCAGGCAAGGTAAACCTGAAAGGTATCGTGACGGATATCTTCGGGCTTGATGAGGCACAGAAAGCCATGGACTACAGCGTAAATAATAAAGCCGATATTGTAAAAGCAGTGATACGCATTGCAGAGTAGCCAGGGTGCAGTATACAGAGCCTCGGAAACTGCATACCGGATTAGTTTCCGGGGTATCTGTGTATGAATTCGGAAATTACAGGGATGGAGGATTCATATGGAGAATAATTTTCAGAAATATATAACAGGGCTGCAGCATATTGGGATTCCGACAAATGACTTGGAAGCAACCAGTGCCTTTTATGCAGCTCTTGGATTTCAGGTTGCGTTTCAGACGGTGAATGAAGCGGCAGATGAAAGAGTGGCATTCTTAAGGCTGGGGGATGTTACGGTTGAGACATATGAAAATAAGCAGGCGGCACTGGTTAACGGCGCACTGGATCATGTTGCACTGAATGTGACGGATATTGAGGAAGTATTCAGGATGGCAAAAGAAAATGAATTTTGTATGCTGGATGAAGAGATTCAGTTTCTTCCTTTTTGGGAAAATGGGGTAAAGTTTTTTACGCTTATGGGACCGAACAAAGAGAAAATTGAATTTAGCCAGTATTTATAGCGGGAGAGGAGGATTGCAATGGAGCAGAAGAATACAGATGTAAAAGTGCCATTGATCAGTAAGATCGCATATGGCATGGGGGATGTGGGATGTAATTTCAGTTGGATGTTTGTGGGGAACTTCCTGATGATATTCTATACGGATGTTTTTGGGATAGGGATGAGTGCGGTTGCAGGACTGATGCTGTTTTCGAGATTCTGGGATGCGATCAATGATCCTGTGATCGGAGGTTTGAGTGACAAGACGCATACGAGGTGGGGGAGATACCGCCCCTGGCTTTTGATCGCTGCGCCGCTGACCGCCCTTGTATTGATACTGACTTTCTGGGCGCATCCGGACTGGCCATCTACAGCAAAGATTGTGTACATGGCAGTTACTTACTGCATTCTGGTATTAGGCTATACCTGTGTCAACATCCCTTACGGAACTTTGTGCGGCGCGATGACACAGAATATAGAAGAACGGGCAAAAATTAACACGTTCCGTTCCGTCAGTGCGATGGTCGCAATCGGAATTATCAACATCATTACGGTTCCCCTGATCGCAGCGCTTGGAAAGGGAAGTGACAAGAGGGGATATCTCCTGATAGCAGTCATATATGGGTGTATTTTTGCAGCATGCCATATCTTCTGTTTTGCAAAGACAAAGGAAGTAGTGGAGGTGCCGGAGAAAGAGAAAACACCACTGAAAGTGCAGTTATCCGCTGTTGCGAAAAACAGGCCGTATCTGATTGCAGTGGCAGGGCAGTTCCTGTTTGGGGTAACGCTTTATGGAAGAAATGCGGATGCACTCTACTATTTTACATATGTGGAGGGGAATCAGGCATTATTCAGTACCTACTCCCTTTTTATCATTATCCCTTCCATCATTGGTGCAGCCTGCTTCCCGGTGGTATTTCGGCTGACAAACAATAAAGGGCGTTCCGCTTCCATATTTGCGCTGCTTACGGGGATCAGCATGTTTTGTATGTACTTTTTTACGGTTGGAAAATCACCGGTTCCATTTTACCTGTTTTCGTGTCTGGCACAATTTTTCTTCTCAGGGTTCAACACAGCGATTTATGCGATTGTGCCGGATTGCGTGGAGTATGGGGAGTGGAAAACAGGGCTCCGTAATGACGGCTTCCAGTATGCTTTCATTTCTTTAGGGAATAAGATTGGTATGGCGATTGGAACTGCCGCATTGGCAGGCGTTCTGGGCAGCCTCGGATATGTAGCGAACCAGCAGCAGAACCCGGCAGTACTGGCTGTGATCAAGCATTCTTTTACCACAGTTCCCGGTGTGCTGTGGATCATAACAGCGGCAGTTTTATTTTTCTACCGCCTGAATAAGAAAGCTTATAACAAGATCGTGCAGGAAATTCAGGAAAGAAAGGAGAGTGGCAGACATGTATGATGTTGTTGCATTGGGAGAATTGCTGGTTGATTTTATCCAAAATGGCAGCGGTGCGAAAGGAAACCCAATATTTGAAGCAAATCCGGGCGGAGCGCCATGCAACGTACTGGCAATGCTTTCGCGTCTGGGTTATCAGACCGCATTCATTGGCAAAGTAGGGGAAGACTATTTCGGGCGGATGCTTGGGAAAACGATCAGGGAGACGGGGATTTCCGATGAGGGGCTGCTTTATGACCAGAATGTGAATACTACACTGGCTTTGGTTCATACACTGCCGGACGGAGACCGGGATTTTTCATTTTACAGAAAACCGGGAGCGGATATCATGCTGACAGACGGGGAGGTCAACAGGAAGCTGATAGATGAATGCAGGGTATTCCACTTTGGCTCCCTCTCGCTTACAAATGAACCGGCTGCTACGGCAACAAAAGCGGCTGTCACATATGCAAAGAATGCAGGGAAACTGATTTCCTTTGATCCCAATTTACGGGAGCCTTTATGGGAGAATGAAGGGCAGGCAAAAGAGGCAATCTGGTATGGAATCGGGGAATGTGATGTCTTAAAGATTGCGGATAATGAGATAAAGTGGCTGACCGGAAAAGAAGATTATGATGAAGGCGTGCAGATGATCAAAGAACGGTCAAATGTTAAGCTGGTCAATGTAACTTTGGGGAATGAAGGAAGCCTTGCATACTATAGGGATCAGAAAGTTTATGGAAGACCGTTCCTGAGTGACAGGACGATTGATACGACAGGAGCAGGAGATACCTTTTGCGCCTGCGTGATCGGCTTTCTGCTGGAGAATGGCCTGGATGGTCTGGCAGAGGCGGATTTGGAAAGAATGCTTTCCTTTGCGAATGCGGCGGCATCCATTATAACAACCAGAAAAGGTGCGATCCGGTCCATGCCGGACAGGGAAGAGGTAGGTGTCCTGCTTGCAAATTATGGGCAGAATCAGGAGGAACCAAAGGCTGCGAGAACATTTGATATTTTGCTTGGCTCTGTGGATAAGGTAAAAGCATTTGTCAATGATATGAGCAAAATAGAAGGGGATGTATTGCTTTGTGTGGGGAAATATGTGATTGATGCAAAATCAATCATGGGAATTTTCAGTTTAGAGCTGTCAAAGCCATTGCGGCTTGAAATTGAGAACTGGAAAGAAGAGTATGCGGCAATCCTTGAAAAATATTTAGATAATTAGTTGTTTTGCTTAACGTAGCATATGATAATTGTCTGGCGGATGCCAATTAGAATGCTGATTCAAACCGAAAGTATTGGGATGGATCAGCATTCGATTATATTTGGAAATAATTATATTTTCCTACAGGGCTATCCTGCAAATATGCAGGATAGTAAATAACCCCCATATCTTATATACTATAGATTACAGGTGTAGATGCCTATGATGACATATGAACCGTTTTGGAGGATGATGAACGAAAGAAGGATATCCACATACAGCCTTGAAGTTGACTATGGTTTTAATAAGGCGTTCATCCACCGTTTAAAACACAATAAAAACATGAACCTGTCATCTATTGACTACATCTGTGATGTATTTTGCTGTCCGGTAGAGGATGTGGTAGTGCATATCAGAAACGATAAGGGTGTCGGTGCTGATGATTGCCTGTGATTGAGAGAAAGCCAGGGCAAAGTAGAAGATTTAAGGATTGTAACAAGTGGCGGATTCCAGTGAGAGAGCTGCCGCTGTTTTTATGTAATGGGTACGGAATGCAGCCATGTACGTTTACATTGGAATGGATATTGCAGAGAAAATATATCGGGAAAGTGGGAGGTGTAAATCTGGAAAGGCGGCTGCAAATTTATTTTGGGAGAATCGTATAATAAATGGAACATTTTTCATGCGGAACATACTATGACAGGATCGGAGGAAATGTCAGGAGGATACGGATGGAAAAGGGATTGACGCAGGAGAGGCTTGCAGAAAAAACGGAGCTATCCCTGACGGTGATCCAGAAAGTAGAGACAGGGCAGAGCGGGTCGAGGCTTGAAACGCTGATCAGGATAGCGCTTGCCCTTGGGGTTTCCCTTGATATCCTTATGGATATGAAGGAGAGTGATGTACAGGGCAGTGATTGGCGGGAAGAGGTATATCTGCTGGTCAGGGATAAAACGGTGGGTGAGGTTAAGTTTGCCATAGCGGTGGCTGATTCCATATTCAGGTATAAGGATGAATTTCTGGATTGAGTTTCTGGCGGTATGGCATTTACATAGGATGGAAGATGATTTTATTTATAACCGGCTGGTGGTTACAGTTACAGGAGAAAATTTATTAAATTGTGGGAGGCATCCAAAGGAAGAGAAAATCTTTGGGTGTCTTTTATTTTGTAGATTTTTGGAGCAAAATTGCAGAATTTGAAGACAGACAGCCTGACACTCACAAAGATGGGTAAGGATTGGAGAAAATACCCACTTTTATGAGTAAAAAAATTCCAGACAATCTTTTATCATTAATACAGGCTTAATAGCCGGAGGCTTTCCGCCTGAATGTAGGAAACTTGACAACTGAATACCAGTATGCAGCGGCTTTAAGAGGTTTCCCCTTGATAAAGTTGCACCGGACAAGGAGCTTCGCCATGACCTGCCTGCCCATATAGGGTAAACCGAAAGACCGTAACAGGAGAAGGAAGGCAGCAAGCGGCATCCGGTGCGGGGCTTCCCATGGCAGGAAGCCCTAAGGGGAGCCATAATGATACTTCTGCCCGGTGAGGGCAGCCGGAACAGCACGCCGGAGGACGGGCAGGGAAAAGGAAGCGCTCCCTGTTACGGACTATGGAGAGGTTTAGCCATCCCGCCCTGCATACTCCCTGCCAGTAGGGGGCTGGGCAAATGAAAATCCCGTATGGGTACTGGCTTTTTATTAGTGGAAAATAGTGATAGATGGAATTGATTTTTTAGAAGCATGATAATCCAGCCATTCCATGGAAGCGCATAAAAGCAGGCGGTTATGTTTTTCCATGGGCTGGCTGGAAGGAGGTGGTGCTGGAAAATTACGCTGTAAATACAGCGTTGCTGTAAGCACAGGGGCTTTGCCCCTGAAACTATGTGGGGCAGCCTGGAAGTAAGAAACAGGCTGCTTCCTGGCTAATTATCAAAATATAAAAGAAAGGAAAAAGTATGGGAAGAAAAAGGAAATTTTCAAAACTTCTCCTGTTTGCCGCCATGTTATCCACCATTGGCGCAGGAGTATTGGGGAGCGTTCCCCTGCCTGTAAAAGCGGCGGAAGAGGAAGGAACCTACACAGTCAGGTTTGAAGCCTATGAGGGAACCTGTGAGACAGAGAGCGTTTCCGTACCCAGAGGGGAAAGTATCACCCTGCCGGGTGCATCCTATGAAGGGCATTACCTTGAAAGCTGGATGGATGTAACCGAAAATGGAAATGTGCATACCTTCAAGGCTGTAGGAACTGCCGGGAGTGAGTACACGCCGGAAAGGGATTTATGGCTGTATGCCAACTGGAAACCTGAGCAGGAACAGGAGCCGGGGCAGGACATTACCGTCACTTATGAGGCAAGGATCGGAGATACCAGTTATGAAGAACTGGAGGAAGCTTTTGCAGATGCACAGGCTGGTGATACTATCACAGTCCTTAAGGACTGCAGGGTATCAGGCACACTTGAAGTCACTGCTGATAACATCACCTTAAAAAGTGAGGATGCAGGGAATCCGGTAACAATCAGCCGGGAAGATGGATTTGCCGGGAAAAGCTACGGTATGAATACTGACACTGTCCTGCTTGCAGTCAGTGGCGGCAGCCTTACTACGCAGGATATCATCTTTGATGGCGGCGCAGTATTGGATAGTGATTTCAACAATTCCGGCAAAGTCTGGAACAGCCCCCTTATTTATGTGGATGGCTCTTACGCCATGGAGGGCGGAACCGTCCTCCAGAATAATTATAATACTGACGGCTATGTAAACAATGGCAGCGGCAGGCCGCTCCATACAGCCGGGGCATTACATATCAAAAGTGGCGGCAGCTTTACCATGGATGGCGGCCTGGTACGGAACTGCTATACATCCGGCGGAGGCGGCGGCATCCAGTCAGAGGCAGGCTCCCATGTGGAAGCTGCATCCGGCACAGTCACAAACTGTTATGCAACATGGGGCGGCGGAGTGGAACTCCGGGGAAGCGCAGAACTCTCCAACATGACTTTCACAGGAAATGCAGCAGGCTCCACAGGCGGCGGCATTTCCAGCAGCGCATCCCTGACGGTAACGGACTGTCTGGTTGAGGGCAACCGTTCCGCTTATGATGGCGGCGGGATCTATACCGGCACAGGACATCTGGCGCATATCACCGGATGCACCATTACCGGGAACATGGCAGGGCGTGGCAGTGCGGTCCAGACAGGCAAAGGGGAAGGGGAGCTCCCGCTTGTCATCAGAAACTGCACTATTACCGGAAACCTTTCAGAAGAGCGCAGCCATGCGGGCGGCGCAATCTGCTACATGAATGAGACCGGGATCATCTTATCCGGGAATATCGTCATGGAAGATAACCTTTCCATAGGCTATGAACCCTGTGACATCCACTATTTTTACAACACAGGCGCATCCATCCTGTTGGATGAAGATTTCGAAAGCACCTCAACTTTCGTGCTTGGCGGATTTGACAGCATCAAGCCGGGCAGGGTGCTGATCGATGGCACACTGTACCATAAAAATGCAAGCACAGAACAGTTCATATGGCACTGCCCGGATTACTGTACGGAAAAGCGGGGCGAAAACCTCTACCTTGCAGAAGTACCCAGGACATATTCAGTCAGCTATGATGCCAACAACAGCCCCACAGGATCAAGCGATATGTGTTCCGATCCGAATAAGTATACCAGTAAAGACACAGTGACCATCATGGACCAGGAAGCGCTTTTCCCGCTTATGGGAAATATCGTGAGATTCGGTTATAACTTCGTTGGTTGGAACACAGAGCCGGACGGAACGGGAACCGATTATGCGCCGGGGCAGGAGACAAGCCTTACAGGGAACCTTTACCTCTATGCGAAATGGGAGGCAAAAGAGCCTGTCACCCTTACCTATATCTATAATGACGGGGAAGGAAGGACAGACAGCGCACAGGTGATCCCCGGGGCAAACATTGCTTTCCCGGACGCTTCCAGAAAGGGCTACAGCTTTAAAGGATGGTATGAGGATGAAGACCTGACAGTATTTGCAGGAAACGCAGGGGAGAAGCATTATGCACCCCAGAAAGATACCTTTTATTATGCCGCATGGGAAAAGACAGACGCGACAGTCACCTTTGACGCAGACGGTGGGAAGATGGAAGGTGGAGATATTACTGCCAAAGTAGGCGATACAATCACGCT
Source organism: Lachnospiraceae bacterium (assembly GCA_029054245.1). Taxonomy (GTDB): domain Bacteria; phylum Bacillota; class Clostridia; order Lachnospirales; family Lachnospiraceae; genus Suilimivivens. The sequence goes on from JAIDFQ010000063.1 coordinate 34,591, forward strand.
TCCAAATTGCACGAAGGAAGGTTATGAGTTTATCGGCTGGTATGATGGAGATACCTGTGCCGGGCAGGCAGGGGAAGAATACACTGTCTCTGATGATGTGACACTGAAAGCCCGTTATGAGAAGAAAGAAGCTGTTACCTGCACGATCACGTTTGATGCGGACGGTGGAAAGATGGAGGGCGGTACGGTCATTGCAAAAGCAGGAGATACAATCTCTCTTCCAAACTGCACGAAGGAAGGCTACGAATTTACCGGCTGGTACGATGGCGATACCAGTATCGGGAAAGCAGGGGAAGAATACACTGTCTCTGCCGATGTTACCCTGAAAGCACGTTATGAAAAGAAGGAAGATGAAACGGTCATCTGCACCGTTACCTTTGACGCTGATGGTGGCGAGACTGCAAGGGAGAGCATTTCCGCAGAGAAAGGCAGCGCAATCATCCTTCCTGCCTGCAGTAAGACAGGCTATGAGTTCCTTGGCTGGTTCTTAGCTTCTGACGATAGCATCTGCACTGGACAGGCTGGCGAGGAATTTACCGTACAGGGAGATATTACTTTAAAGGCACATTTTGAGAAAAAAGAGGCAGTAAAAGTTACCATTACTTTTGACGTAGACGGAGGAAAAGCGGTAAATCCGATCAAGGCAGAAAAAGGCAGTATCATCCGCTTACCCAAGACGGAAAAGGAAGGTTACAGCTTCCTTGGCTGGTATACAGAAAAAGACGGCGGAATCCTTCTTGGAATCCCCGGCAGTGAGATGAAAGCGGTTAAGGATATGGCAGCCTACGCACTTTGGGAAAAGGAAACAGAAAAAGATTCTGATAATGACGCTGATCCCGAAACCTGTAAAGTGACTTTCCATGCAGGAAAAGGAACGATTAAGGTAAAAGAACTTACCATTATTAAGGACGGAAGCTTTTACCTTCCCATGCCGGAACGTGAAGGGTATGATTTCACAGGATGGTATCTGGATGATGGCCTGACACAGTTTGCAGGGGCATACCATGATACCTACCGGATCACCAGAGATACAGATTTCTATGCAAAGTGGGAAAAATCAAAAGAAAACAGCGGCGGTAATGGAGATTCAGGAAACAGTGGAAATACAGAAAATGGAGACAGTAGCAGCGGTGACAATACACAGGGTAGCGATAATGCTAATGAATCCTTAAATACCTACACCATCAAATATGATGCCAACGGTGGCAAGACAAAAAATGCATCTGTCAAAGTAGTAAAAGGCGGCAGTGTGAAGCTCCCGGCGGCAGAGCGTGAAGGATATATTTTTAAAGGCTGGTACACAGACAGGCAGGTATTTATCGGAACCGAGGGAGAGACCTGTAAGCCCAGCAGGAGCATCAGCCTCTATGCAAGATGGGAAAAAGCAGAAAATGACGGTAAGGACGATTCGGACAATAACAGTACAGAAAACACCAACGATAAGGACAATAAGAACACTTCGGACAAAAATCAGAATACAAGCGGAACTGTCTCCGGCAATTCGGCAGGCAGCCCTTCAGATAAAAATACAGATACCAATACCGGAACGGAAGGAGGGAATGGAAATGCAGGAAAAGGATCAGAGCCGGTTATCCAGACTGGCTATGCGTCACCCTTTTATCTTCTTGCTGCCCTTGGGCTGTGCGGCGTTGTGCTTGCTGCTGCATCTGTGCTTGAAGGGAAGAAAATCTGTCCTTGAAGGACAGATGGAGAAATGCTGCCTGTAGTGGGTGCGTATTATAAGGATATATTTTATGGTACAGGAACAGGCAGGGATCAAATAATGCTGTGATAACCACAGTTTAAAATGCGGCAGGGGCTTTTGCTCCTGCCATTTGAAATCATGGCGGCAGGTATCCGATTTTTAGAATGTGGCGGTACCTGCCGCTATTTACATAGAAGAAAGGGAGCGCATGGAAAAAATAAAATATTTTATTAGCTGGCTTGGGGAGAATCTTTTCCCTGGCCTGCCGGAAAAGAAAAGGCGGCGGATCGCAGTGCAGATCATAGTGGGAATTTCCCTTGCCTTTGTCTGTATGGCTGCCATGGGGATATTCCGTTACAAGGCAGTGAAGCAGCTTGAAAAATATCAGGCGATAGCAGACGCTTATGCACAGCTTGACATTATCTTGGAAGAAGAAAGGGAGCAGTCGCAGAAGGAAGCGGCGGCGGAACTGCAAGAACTTTTCTCCGAAATGGAAGCGGATGCAGAACGGTACAGGCAGGAGTATGAAGCGGAAATGAGGGAGAGGGGATTGGAAGCCTATGATTGGGATGCATTATGCAGTGAAAATGAGGATATCAAAGGCTGGCTCTGCATCCCTGATACCTTGATCAATTTCCCCGTAGTGGGAACAGATGACAACGCCTTTTACCTCTCCCATGATTTTACAGGAGATAAGAGCAGCGCAGGGTGCCCTTTTATGGATAAGGACACGCAGGTATGGGATTTCAACCGCATCATCTACGGCCACAACATGGGCGCAGGTTCAGAAGCTATGTTCTCCACCCTGTTAGATTATGAAAAAGAAGATTATTTCATGGAAAACCGGATTATCTATTTCACAGATGCTTATGGGAGCGCAACTGCCTACCAGGTAATGGCAGTGGTCAAATACAGCATAGACGATTTGGAAGAATGGGATTTCCGCATAAGGAACCATGCTGATATGGAGAACTACAATGCATGGATGGAACAGTTACAGGGAAGAGCCTTGTATTATGCAGAACCTGACAATGCGCCTACCAGCATCATCACCCTTGCCACCTGTGACAGGAGGATTCATGGGAAAAATGGGAGATTCCTTGTTGTGGCAGGGAAGATGGCCGGATAGAACAATATGGTATGTTTTCGGGAAAAAACAAAATAATACACTGAAAATTGTCTTGTGATATGGTATAATCAGGGAAATGTATTTTTGGTATTCGGATAGGTGGCATACAGCATGAAAGCATTATATGTTACAGATTTACATGGGGATAAAAGCAAATACAGGAAGTCACTGGATATTGCCGTAGAAGAAGGTATCAGTGTCATTGTGAATGGCGGCGATATGCTTCCTAAACTTGGAGAAAGGCATTTGGAACAGCCCTTGTTCATCAACGGGTTTTTGAGGGATTATTTTTTTGAACTTCAAGAGCACAATATTACCTGTCTTGCCATGCTGGGAAATGATGACCTGCTAGCAGTGGACGCCCTGTTTGAAAAGGTCTGTGGGGAATTTGGAAACGTCCATAATATAGCAGGAAAAAAAGTTTGCGTTGGCGGGTATGAATTTATTGGGATGAACCATATATTAGACCATCCTTTCAGCTGTAAAGACAGGGTTGTTACAGAAACGCATTATATCCCACAAAGACAGTTAAGCCCTGTTGCGGGTATTTCCAATGAGTACGGGTATGACAGGATATATAACTGGCTGGAATATTCAAGGACGGAGCTTCCACATATGGGCGATATCCTGAAAAAACTGCCGGAGCCGGAAAATCCACAGCAGACGGTCTATGTGATGCATATGCCCCCTGCCGGGTTAAGGCTGGGGCAGCTCCTATATCAGGATTTAGACATAGGTTCAGCAGATATTTACGGGTTCCTTAAAGAGAAACAGCCGCTGCTTTCCCTGCATGGGCATATCCACGAAGCCCCTGACACAGAAAAAGGGAAATGGATCAACCAGATACGCCGTACAGCCTGCATCCAGACGGGGCAGACGGAGCTTGATGATAAAGACATGGTCTATGCGGAGCTTGATTTACAAAAGCAGGAGTATTTGAGGAAAATCATAAATGTAAAATAACAAAAAGCACCAGCAATGGTGTTTTTTTGATACCCGGAAATGAGGTGGAAACTTGGAAAAGGAAGGGCAGCCGGAAAAAATCCAGATCGGAAACACGACGTTTTATGTAACAGCAGTCTTTTCCGGTTCAGTCCAGTTGCAGTATTTGGTAAAAAGACTGATCCGGAAGGAGATTGAACAGGAAAATAGTGCCCGCTAATTGGGGAAAACAGCACAACAAATAGATGAAAAATTTGTGGAAATGTGATATAATCATACTATACAGAGTAGTTTGTTTGCTGTTGGAAAGGAGCAGGAATGTTAAAACAGCAGACAAAATTAAGGGTTAGATTATATGCACGATTATCCAAAGACGACGGGGATGCTGATAAAGAGAGCAACAGCATTACCAACCAGTTGCAGATGTTAAGGTATCACGCTAAAGAAAAAGGCTTTGAAGTGATAGGAGAGTACGTGGATGATGGAATTTCCGGGACTACCTTCAACCGACCAGACCTGAACCGTATGATCAAGGATGCCATGAATGACAAAGAGTCAAGCGGCATCATGGTTAAGGATATGTCACGTTTCGGGCGTAACAATGCCATGTTCATGTATTACGTGGAAGAAATATTCCCAAACAATGACATCCTGTTTATCGCCCTGAATGATGATGTTGACACAAGGTTCGATGAAAACGAGATGATGCCCTTTAAATCCATTATGAATGAGTATTATGCACGTGACACATCAAAGAAAATCCGCAGTGTCAAGAAAACAATGGCTCTGAGTGGCGGCTTCTGTGGTTCCTTTGCCCCATATGGCTATATGGTTGATCCGGAAAACAAGCGGAAACTGTTGGTCGATCCTGAAACAGCCCCTGTTGTCAGACGCATTTTTGAACTGTCGAAGCAGAGTAACAGCGTCCACCAGATTGCAAGGACATTATGTGAGGATGGAATTTTGATTCCGAGGGCATACAGGGCAATGAAAAACGGTACACTGGAAACAAGTACAGGATTTAAGTTCCCGACGGACTGGGTAGGGAAAAATGTGAAGATGATCTTGGAAAATCAGGTGTATTTAGGGCATATGGTATCCCATAAGACACAGACAAAGTCATTCAAGAACAAAAAACTTGTGTCAGTTCCCGAAGAGGAATGGATCATAGTACGGAATACCCATGAGCCGATTATTGACGAGGAAACTTTTGAACTGGTGCAGAAATTTATCAGTGTGAAAAAGCAGCATAATAAAACAAAACGCCCCAATATGTTTGTAGGGCTTGTGAAATGCCCTGACTGTGGGCGCAACATGGCATTTTCAAATCCGAATGGGAGAGAACCCCGCTTCCGCTGCAGAACCTATGCACGAAACAGCAATCTATGTACGACACATGCGATTTCATATGACGCATTGAAGCAGATAGTCATGGGCGATATCCAGAAGCATATCAGGAACATGGAATCGTTGGGAGAGCAGTTCATTGAAGAAATGCATGAGCTGAGCGAAAAGGGCGGCGGACAGAAAATCCAGCAGTTTGGACAGAACTTAGAAGCAACAGAAAAACGGATTGCAGAAATAGACAATATGATTATGAAGCTCTTTGAGCAGAATGCTTTAAGGAAGATTTCAGATGAACGGTTTGAAAAAATGTCATCAGCTTATGAGAGTGAGCAGAAGGAGCTTAACCAGAAGCGGAACGATTTAAAGGCAAAGATAAAAGCTGAGGAAATGAAAACCCAAAACACCAATCAGTTTTTGGAAACCATCCGGAAATATGAAACAGTAACAGAGTTGAACCGTTCCATGCTGGTAGAGCTGATAGACAGCATTTATGTGTATCAGGCAGAAGGGATCGGGAAGGAACGAAAACAGAGAGTAGAAATTAACTATCGTTTTCTTGCGGGGTCTCAATGTGGTATTACCTGATGGAAACGGCAGAACTGGGAGGCTGCTTGTGAATTTGGAATTGATGAAAGCCGGATACCTGCCAATTGACATTAAGTTTGCAGACCGGATTTCTTATTACAATGCGTTTGATGAATATCATGTAAAGCATAATCTTGGTGCAATGGAAAAGCTGTTTGCAGGTTATGTGAATGCAAGGCTGGACAGTTACTTGATGATGCTGGAGATATCATAAATCCAAGAAACTATATGAAAAGCACAGGAGATTCTGTAATGATTGTATTACAATTACAAGTATATAATTTTACGGAACTCAATTTGAAATAATCAACCAACTTATAGAAAAAATTCTTGTTTCTGAACCCGTAGAAACAGACGGGCAGAAAATGCAACGACTTACTATCCATTACAAGTTCATTGGGGTATTGGAAACCCTTGAATAATGGATATTTTCTAAGTCACCTATTCCAACTATCCAACAGAGGCCGGGCGGGAGGGGTTCCAGAGAACTAAGAACTGGCGCAGAGGCTAAGAAATGGGTTTTTATCGTACAGTGTTTTCACTCAAGCGGGCTGCTCGTTTCTTTTTTTATTGCCAGAATATTATGGATGACATGAGCATCAGAGACAGACTCCGGCAGAAAGAGCAGATAGTATTCTGCATCTTTCCGGTATCTTCTATAGTGATGAGAGCAGGAGAGTTCTGTGGCAAGGACTTCCTCAAAAGCCTGCTATGCAGAGAAGAAAAACTGCTTTCACTTAGGGTAAAGACCATGAAACACAGGAAAACATAAAAAAATCAGAGGGGATGTTTCCCAAAATGCATACAAAATTTGTGCAGTTATGATATAATTCAAATATTATGTTAATTGGATCTATTGAGTTTCATTTAAGCATTAAAATATAAATTTTGGCGAGGTATAGGAGGAAATCAAATGGCAGCGTTTTTTGCGAATGTATTGGATAAATTTTTGTCACCTGCTTTTTTAGAAGGAGTACGCAAAAAATTCCATTACGATGAAATACAAGCACTTGAATTTCAAGCAGTGGCTGAGGAAATGCTGCCATTGATGCGTGAAGAAGCCTTTTGGGAGAGAAGAGTATCTTTTGGAGAAAAGAAACATCAAAGTGAAGCGTATAGCGTGATTCATGAACAGGTTGTTATGTCTTTAGGCAATGGTGTAGATTGTTTACAGGAAAGATATAGCGAAAGAGAACTGTTGTCACAAAGCTATATGATTGAGGTACTGGCAAGCGAACTTTTATTGCAGGGATATGCTGCTTATAACCATTATATCAAAGAAAATACGGACTGGCATGTTGCCAGGTATCATTTCCTTGGAAGTGAGGAGGATTTCCCATTAGAGATGCTGCCGGATCTGTTAAAAGAACTGACGCCGCTGATTACCTGTAATTCTGCTTTTTGTATGTTGCCGAAAAAGAGTGTTGCATTTATTGCAGAACTTACACAGGATGATAAAGTTCAGTGTAGAGGTATTTGCGCTGGATGTAATAATCTTGATTGTTCAAATAGAATGGAAGATGGTGGTTTGGTTCAGAAACGGTTTTCATTAATGGCTGATATGCCGTTGACTTACGGATATGGACGGATTTTCGGATTGGTTTAATATTTTTCTGATAATAAATATTTTGATTTGCAGTTGTTGACATTAAGAAAAAATATGTTATACTTTGTACAATTGAATAGATAGCATACAGGTGTCAAAACAATGCGTGAAATAAGCATTGGTTTTGGTGAAAAGGGAAACAGGTGTAAATCCTGTACGAACTCGTCACCGTAATTAGGGAGTAGAAGCCGATATGTCACTGGGAAACTGGGAAGACGGCAGATGTGATGATCTATAAGCCGGGAGACCTGCCTGAATGCTGTACGGAAACATTTGTTTCGGACCACGAGTAACTGGTTGTACGTTTTGAACTTGCAGAAAGCACGATGTTCTATTGTTTGCATCGGAGTATTCGGCAGGCTTATTTTGTGTATGAATCCTTTACCGTAGTTATGTTATGGTAGAGGATTTTTTTATATACAAATTAAAATAATATTCCTGTGGAGCAACAGGGAAGGAAGAGGAGAAAATGAAAAAGAAATTAGTAGTTGCTTTATTAACTGGTGCTATGACCTGCTCATTGGCACTGACAGGCTGTTCAAAGGAGGCTCCGGCATCGGCAGAAAATGCTGTACAGACAGAAATGGGCAGTATGGAGAACGCAGAATCAGCAGGAGAGAATAACAGCCAAGATCAGGCAGACGAATCAGGAGAAAATGACGAAACTTCTGATCAGGCAGCGGCGGATGAAGTTGCTGCATTGATTGATGCAATCTATGTACAGGAAAGAACAGAAGATACCGATGCACAGTGTGCGCAGGCAAAAGCGGCATGGGATGCGCTGACGGATGTTCAGAAAGAATTAGTGGAAGGTGAAGAGGCTGATCCTGATTATTTTGGCAGGGATACAGGCGACGCTTCCAAAGATGATCCTAGAAATCAGGATGATATCGGAGAAAATGAAATTCTGGTAGTCAGCTTCGGAACGTCATTTAACGATAGTCGTGTTAGTGATATCAAAGGAATTGAGGATGCAATACAGGCAGCAAATCCTGACTGGTCTGTAAGAAGGGCTTTTACGGCACAGATTATTATCAACCATGTGCAGGCGCGGGATGGAGAGTTCATTGACAATATGGATCAGGCATTGGAACGTGCAGTAACAAATGGAGTAAAGAATTTAGTGATACAGCCTACTCATCTGATGCATGGGGCAGAGTATGATGAACTGATGGAAACAGTTGAAGCATACAGAGACCGATTTGAAACAGTAAAAGTTGCAGAGCCGCTTCTTGGGGAGGTTGGTGCAGATGCATCAGTTGTCAATGAGGATAAGGCGGCGGTAGCAGAGGCAATCCTTGCGGCAGCTGTGTCAGACGCAGGTTATGGGAGTCTGGCGGAAGCGCAGGAGGATGGAACGGCATTCGTATTTCTGGGACATGGCACTTCCCATGCGGCGAAGGTGAGTTACAGCCAGATGCAGACACAATTGACGGATATCGGCTGTGTCAATGCATTTATTGGAACAGTGGAAGGAGAACCAGAGGAAACATCCTGTGAGGCAGTGAAAGATGCTGTGACACAGGCAGGTTATACAAAAGTAATTCTCCGTCCGTTGATGGTTGTGGCAGGCGACCATGCCAATAATGATATGGCGGGAGAAGATGAGGATTCATGGCTTAATATGTTCAACGCAACAGGCAATTTTGAGAGTGTGGATGTACAGATTACAGGTCTTGGTTCCATTGATGACATTCAGAAACTTTATGTAGAACATACAGCAGCGGTAATGGAAGATTGACAGGCGGGGTGAGAAGCATGAAGAAGAATATAATAATTGTTATTGCTCTTCTCTCTGTCACGCTGTTTGGAGGTTGTGGAAATAACAATAATGCGCAGGAACCAGATTCTGCGGTAGATGTTACTGTAGAAGAGGATGCAGAGGAATCATCAGAAACTGTAACGGAAACATTGCCCGAAGAACCGACGGAAGAAGAATCTGAAAGTGATGAAACAGCTAAGCAGAATCAGGATACAGCAGAGTTGCCGGATGGGATTTATACAGCAGAGTTTACGACAGACAGCAGTATGTTTCGTGTCAATGAAACCTGTGAAAACAAAGGAACTCTGACAGTAGAGAACGGGGAAATGACAATCCATATTACCCTTGGTTCAAAAAAGATTTTAAATCTTTATCCCGGACTGGCTGAAGATGCATCGGAAGAAGGAGCAGAGCTGCTTTTACCGACAGAAGATACAGTCACATACAGTGATGGCATGACAGAAGAAGTTTATGGTTTTGATGTGCCTGTTCCCGTGCTGGAGACAGAATTTGATCTGGCGCTTATTGGGACAAAGGGAAAATGGTATGACCATAAGGTCAGTGTCTCTAATCCGGTTCTGCTTGAAAATAATGAACAGGTAAAACATGCAGTATCTTTGGAAGATGGTACATACAGCATGGGAATTACCTTTGAAGGTGGAAGCGGAAAGGCGGAAATTTTGTCTCCCGTATCTGTAACCGTGGCAGGTGGAAAAGCGATGGCAACCGTACAATGGAACAGCCCTAATTATGATTATATGATAGTGAATGGAGAAAAATATCTGCCGGTAAATACGGAAGGCGATTCTTTATTTGAGATTCCTGTTCTTATATTTGATGAACCAATGGATGTTATTGGTGATACTGTGGCGATGAGTAAACCTCACGAAATAGAATATACACTCACTTTTCATTTAGATACAGCAGTCAAAGAATAAGAAAAAGTGGGGAATAAGATGAGAGGAAGAAAAAAGGCGTTTGCTTTGCTTCTTACGGGGCTGCTATGGCTGTATGGCTGTGGTAGTCCTTCTCTCGATTCTGACGTAATGGCAGATATAGAGGAAGAATCCGGTTTTGATATAGGAGAAGAACTGGTTTATGAGCAAAGCATAGAGCTACAGTATGCGGAAAATTTTAAAATTGATTATTATGAGGGTGGTTATACCCTGCTTACGATAACAATGGATGGCACACAGTTTTTGATTATACCGGAAAATGGAGAAGTGCCGCAAACTTTAGATAAAAAAATTGTGGTGCTTAGGCGTCCGATTAAAGACATCTATCTGGTGGCATCTTCGGCAATGGATATTTTTAGTGAATTGAATGGATTGGATTCCATTGCTTTTTCGGGACATAAGGAAGACGGCTGGTTTATTGAAGCGGCAAGAGAGGAAATGCATAAGGGTAATATCCTTTATGCGGGCAAATACAGCAAGCCGGATTATGAACTGCTTCTTTCAAATCACTGTGCGCTTGCCATAGAAAACATGATGATTTCGCACTCACCTGAAGTAGTGGAAAATCTGGAGAACTTTGGAATCCCTGTTATGATAGATTATTCCAGCTATGAGTCGCATCCTCTTGGCAGGGCAGAATGGGTGAAATTTTATGGGGCGTTGCTTGGAAAGGAAAAGGAGGCAGAAAGAATATTTACAGATCAGGCGGCAATCCTTGAGAGGGTAAGTGCATCTGAGAGAACAGATAAAACAGTAGCCTTCTTTTTCATTACTTCTAATGGTATGGTACAGGTACGCCAGTCTTCTGATTATGTTCCGAAGATGATAGAACTTGCAGGTGGCAGCTATATCTTTCAAAATTTAGGCGAGCCTGAAACGAAGCGTTCTACCATGAATATGCAGGTAGAAGAATTTTATGCCGGTGCAAAAGATGCGGATTTCCTGATTTATAACAGTTCCATTGATGGAGGCGTTTCCAGTGTAGAGGAGTTGCTTGATAAATGTGAGCTGCTTGTGGATTTTAAGGCTGTGGAGAATGGAAATGTGTGGTGTACTACAAACGATATGTACCAGCAGTCTCTTGCAATCGGATATTTCATTGAGGATATCCATGCGATGATGCAGGGTGAAAATGATGAGATGCACTATCTTTATCACCTGGATTGAAAGGCTGGCAGAGAGGGGAGATTTCTATGAAGCTGGACAGAAAAAGTAGAAACATTACGGCTTTCTTTTTGCTTGGAGCCTGTGTTTTCATTTTTTTTATTTTAAATATTTGTATTGGAAGTGTCAGGATTGCATTATCGGATGTGGCAAGAGCATTTTGCGGACAGGAAAGTAATGAAACGGTAGCAAGGATTCTGTGGGATATCAGGCTTCCGAGGGCGACAGCGGTATTGATTCTCGGCGGGGCGCTTTCGCTTGCGGGTTATCTTTTGCAAACATTCTTCAATAACCCGATTGCGGGACCGTTTGTTTTAGGAATTTCCTCTGGAGCTAAAATGGTGGTGGCGCTTATCATGGTGTTTTTCATGGGGAAGGGAATCAGGGTGACATCGGTAGCCATGATTTTTGCAGCGTTGATTGGTGCCATGCTGTCTATGGGCTTTGTACTTATGATGTCCCGCAGAATCCATAATATGTCAATGCTGGTAGTCAGCGGTGTCATGATTGGTTATATCTGTTCGGCGGTCACGGAATTAGTAGTTACCTTTGCCAATGATGCGGATATTGTAAATCTCCACAATTGGTCACGGGGGAGTTTTTCGGGAATGACTTGGGAAAACGTAAAGGTTATGGCAGTGGTGGTGTCCATAGTGTTTCTTGCAGTTTTTTTGATGTCAAAGCCGCTTGGCGCTTATCAGTTGGGAGATGTCTATGCGCGGAACGTGGGTGTTAATTTACAGCTTTTGCGTGTGTGTATTGTAATTTTCTCCAGCATTTTATCTGCGTGTATTGTGGCATTTGCGGGACCAATTTCTTTTGTTGGAATAGCAGTGCCGCATTTGGTTAAGAAATTGCTGAATACAACAGATCCAATTTGGATGATACCTGCCTGCTTTGCTGGGGGAAGCGCTTTTTGCTTGTTTTGTGACTTGCTTGCAAAAACAATACTTGCGCCGACAGAACTGAGTATCAGCACCGTGACGGCGATTTTCGGTGCGCCGGTGGTGCTTTGGATTATAAAACGAAAAGAGTATCAAAAACCATGAAAAAATACTATTTTTTCACACAAAAAATGTGCGTGGGGTATGATAATAAACCACTGATAAAGGATATGGAAATTGAACTGCGGGGAGGGGAAATCTTGTGTCTGATCGGTCCAAACGGTGCGGGTAAATCTACCGTTTTAAAAAGTATTGCAGGGCAGCTTGGGTTACTTGGCGGAACGGTATATCTTGGAGAAGATGATTTGTCTGAAATGAAGGCAGAGGAACTGGCAAAGAGGATGTCCGTAGTGTTTACCGAGAAAGTAAGGGCAGAACTGAAAAGCTGCAGAGACATGGTTGCAACTGGGCGTTATCCATATACCGGATGGTTTGGCATATTATCAGAAGAAGATGAGCGGATTGTAGATGAAGTGATGGAACTTACCCATATAACAGGCATCAGTGAAAAAGACTTTGACAAGATAAGCGACGGTCAGAAGCAGCGAGTGATGCTGGCGAGGGCAATCTGTCAGGAGCCGGAAATCGTGATATTGGATGAACCAACGTCTTATCTGGATATCAAATACAAGCTTGAATTTCTGTTATTATTACAGGAAATGAGGGAGAAAAGGGGACTGACGGTTATTATGTCCTTACATGAACTGGAACTTGCAAAGATTGTTTCCGATAAAATACTCTGCCTGAAAGGAGAGTATGTAGAACGATATGGGATGCCGGAAGAGATTTTTGAATCGGATTTTATCGAACGATTATTTGATATGAATGAAAAAGAATTTTTAGGAAACGAAAAGCTCCTTGCGTATATGAGACAGATTGGAAAATATGAGAGGTAATTATGGCAAAGGTTATTATGATTCAGGGAACTATGTCCGGTGCAGGAAAAAGTCTTTTGGCAGCGGGACTATGCAGGATAATGAAACGGGATGGGTACAGAGTCGCTCCTTTTAAATCGCAGAATATGGCGCTCAATTCTTTTGTTACAGAGGAAGGGCTTGAAATGGGAAGGGCTCAGGTCATGCAGGCAGAAGCGGCAGGGCTTGCTCCATTGGTCTGTATGAATCCGATTTTATTAAAGCCGACAGACCATACAGGTTCACAGGTGATTGTAAATGGACAGGTGCTTGGAAATATGAGCGCGAAGGAATATTTTTCCTACAAGCGCAAGCTAATTCCGGATATTAAGAGAGCTTTCCGAAAGTTAGAGGAAATGGCAGATATCATTGTGATAGAGGGCGCAGGAAGTCCGGCAGAGGTAAACTTACGGGAAAATGATATCGTCAACATGGGACTGGCAGGGATTGTGGATGCTCCGGTATTGCTGGCAGGCGATATTGACAGGGGCGGTGTATTCGCACAGCTTCTGGGAACACTGATGCTGCTTGCCGAAGAGGAAAGGAAACGTGTGAAAGGACTGATTATTAATAAATTCAGGGGAGACCGCTCCCTGCTTGATTCCGGCATTGAAATATTGGAAGAAAAAGGAGGTATTCCGGTGGCAGGTATAGTTCCTTATATGGATATACAATTAGAGGATGAAGACAGCCTGACAGAGCGGTTTGGAAAAAAAGAAAAGGGAAAGATAGATATAGCGGTTATCAGATATCCCCGAATTTCTAATTTTACGGATTTTAATGTGTTTGAACAGATACCGGAGGTGTCTGTTCGTTATGTCGTTTCCGTGGAGGAATTAGGTTCTCCAAATATGATTTTCTTGCCGGGCAGCAAGAATACTATGAGTGACCTCGACTGGATGCGTGGGAATGGGCTGGAAGCAGCAGTAAAAAAAATGGCGGAAAAGATACCGGTTTGTGGTATATGTGGCGGATATCAGATGATGGGAGAACATATTTCCGATCCGGAAGGAATGGAAAAAGGCGGAACCATGAAAGGGATGGAATTACTGCCTGTCACAACAATGCTGAAACATGAAAAAGTGCGCCGTCAGGTACATGGTACAGTGAATAAAATGGAAAGTTTTTTTTCCGTACTTTCAGGACTTGAGTTTGACGGATATGAGATACATATAGGGGAAAGCGGGCATTCTCCGGGTAATTTTGGGATATTTGGAACAGAAGCGGCGTTTGTGACTGGAAGAAATAAAAATGTATGTGGAACATATATACATGGGATATTCGACAGGGCTGCGATTGCAACTGCCCTTGTGGATGCATTGGCTGAGAATAATGGATTATCCATAAAATCCAAATGCTGCATTGATTATAAGGATTTCAAAGAAAAACAGTATGATACGCTGGCAGATATCTTGTCGGAGTATCTTAACATGGAGGAAATATATGGAATACTCAGGGAGGCACATATTAGATAACCGTACAGAGGAAACATTGAATAAATTGAAATTGCAGGAACCGGACTGTAAAATATACAAAAAGGTATTGAAAAATTGGGATTCCATAGCCAAGCCTCTTGATGGGATGGGAAGATTTGAAACTATCACTGCACAGATTGGCGCGATTTTAGGTACGGATGAAATTGATATTACAAAAAAAGCTGTCATCATCATGTGCGCGGATAATGGAATTGTAGAGGAAGGCATCAGCCAGTCTGGTCCGGAAGTCACAGCGGCAGTAGCAGCGCAGATGGGAAAGGGTGCATCATCAGTAGGGAAAATGGCGGAGGAGGCAGGGGCGGACACGATTCCTGTAGATGTTGGAATCAATGGAAAAGAGCAGATTGCAGGAGTGCTTAACAGAAAAGTCCGCCGCGGCACCAGAAACTTTAGTAAGGAACCGGCTATGACGAGAGAAGAAACTGTCAGGGCAATTTTTACCGGTATAGAAATTGTGGGAGAGTGCAAAAGGAAGGGGTATCAAATTCTCGCAACCGGGGAAATGGGGATTGGAAATACGACAACGAGCAGTGCTGTTGCAGCGGCTTTGTTAAGATGTGAGGCAGACGAGGTGACCGGAAGGGGCGCCGGACTTTGCGATGAAAAATTACAGCGAAAAAAGCAGATGATCACGGAGGCAGTCAAAAAGTATAAACTTTATGAAGCGGGACCTCTCACTGTGCTTCAAACAGTTGGAGGATTGGACATTGCTGGGCTTGTGGGAGTCTGCATTGGCGGTGGCGTTTTTCATATACCAATAGTGCTTGATGGCGTGATCAGCATGGCAGCGGCACTGCTCTCAGAAAGAATGATACAGGGAACCATACAGTATCTGATTCCGTCACATAAAGGCAAAGAACCGGCAGTGGAGAAACTTGTGAAGGAATTAAGGCTAGAGCCTGTGATAGACGGCAGGATGGCATTGGGCGAAGGAACGGGAGCCGTGATGATGCTGTCGCTATTGGAAATGGCATTGTGTGTTTATCGTAAAAGAACCCTGTTTTCGGATATTAAAGTGGAACAATATGAAAGGCATTCATAAATATGATGGTTTTGGTTGTTGGAGGAAGCGGAAGCGGCAAATCTTCTTATGCGGAGAAAACGGCTGTTTCTCTTGCACAGGCAGGTATGAAAAAATATTATCTTGCAACGATGCAGGTTTTTGATGATGAAGGAAGGAAGAAGGTTGAAAGACATAGGTATCTAAGAAATGGGAAAGGTTTTTTCACGATTGAGCAGCCTACACGGATTTCTGGTGCATTGGAAAAAATGGAAGATGGAGACAGGACTGTTTTGTTAGAATGTATCTCTAACTTGATGGCAAATGAGATGTTTTCAGAGAAAAAAGCTATGACGGAGATGCAGGTTACGGATAATGTCATACGAGATATAAAGATGTTGAAAGATCAGACAAATCATTTCGTCGTGGTCAGCAATAATGTATTTGAAGATGGAATTACTTATGACGAAACAACAAGGAAGTATATTCTGGCAATGGGAAAGATGAACCAAAAACTTGCGGCATTAGCTGAGCAGGTAGTGGAAGTAGTAGCAGGGATTCCGGTAATTATAAAATAATAGCGGTGAAAGGAAACAGATATGCAAGTAATAAAATCTTTTTTTATAGCAGTATCCATTTATTCTAAAATTCCTGTTCCCCAATTTGAGTGGAAAGAAGATGACATGAAATATGTTTTTTGTTTTTTTCCGTGGATAGGGGCATTGATTGGTGGCTGCATTTATTTCTGGAATTATTTATGCGGCATTTATCATATAGGGGTTTTGTGTAGAACTGCGGTAGGAATGGTTATTCCGATTTTTATTACAGGTGGATTTCATATAGACGGCTTTATGGATACGATGGATGCGATACATTCTTATAGCCCAAAGGAGAGAAAGCTGGAAATATTAAAGGATGCCCATATTGGCGCTTTTGCAGTTATTATGCTTGCTGCTTATGGATTGGTTCTTTTTGGCGCATTTTCGGAAATGGAAAGTGCTGCACTGTTAAAAATTGTATGCTGTGGTTTTTTTCTGTCGCGTTGTCTGTGCGGTATTAGTGCCGTTTCCTTTCCGCTGGCAAAAAAAGATGGTATGCTTTATACTTTCGCAGACAGTTCCCATAAAAGGATTGTGAAAGGTTCGTTATCTTTACAAAGCGCGCTATGCATTGGTTTGATGTGCTTCCTGTCATTTCCAGCGGGCTTGACTGTGGCAGTGGCGGCTGTCTTAACGCTGGTTTACTATTTTCATCACAGCAGGAAGGAATTTGGGGGAGTGACTGGCGATACGGCTGGATTTTTTGTACTTCTTTGTGAAGGATGTATTGTGGTAGTTGCAGCATTTATGGATGTTTTTATATGGAAAGCGTAAAGAAAATGAAATTAATAATAGGCGGAACTGCGCAGGGGAAATTGGAGTATGTACTTTTAAAGTATGATGTGCAAAAGAATATGGTGTGGGATGGCGTTTTGCCAAATGATATGAAATTAAATGGAAACATCGTGATTATCAACCACTTTCATCAGTGGGTTAAGAGCCGTATGGCAAGTGGGGGATGTCCGGAAGATGAAATTATGTCATTTCTTGATTGCTATGAGGACTGTATTATTATATGCGATGAGATTGGAAATGGGATTGTTCCGATAGATCCGTTTGAAAGAGAATACAGGGAACGTGTAGGAAGGATTCTTGTGCAGCTTGCAAAGAGGGCGGAGGAGGTAGAACGTATCATATGTGGGATTGGGCAGAAAATCAAATAATGCTGGTATTCATCCGGCATGGTGTAACGCAGGCAAATAAAGAACGGAGATATCTGGGAAAAACGGATGAATCCCTTTCAGAAGAAGGGATAGAAATATTGGAATCCTATAAAATGCTTAAAATTTATCCTGATGTGGAGTATCTGTTTACCAGTCCCATGAAAAGATGTACGGAGACTGCTAAAATTATTTATCCCACATTATGCCCGATTGTTATTCCGGAATGGGAAGAAATCAATTTTGGACGGTTTGAATATAGAAATTATGAAGAATTAAAGGATGATGCACAGTATCAGGAATGGCTCCGCAGCAAAGGCACACTGGATTTCCCAGAGGGAGAAAGCAGAAATAATTTTGCTCTGCGATGCAAAAGCGGTTTTATAAGAATGTGTCATGAAGTGAGTCATACTGTAGGACGAAATACAAAGAAGCCTGTATCTGTAGGAATGATTGTTCATGGAGGAACGATTATGTCATTGCTGAGTTTGTATGGTGGAACCGATTATTTTGACTATCAGGTGCCAAATGGCAGAGGCTATGTATGCAGACTGACAGGACTGAATGACAAGACAACACCGGAAGATGATATACAGATTAAGGTGGTAGCGGAAATATGAGGCACTATATGAACTATCACATGGTTGCCTTTTTCATGGGATTCCTCTTAGATTTGGCTTTAGGTGATCCTTATTGTTTGCCGCATCCAATCCGTTTGATTGGGAAATTGATAACAGGAAGCGAAAAAATACTTCGTGGAATGGGGATAAGAGGAAAAGATAAAAAGGCAGATAGCAACGGAAAAGCGCTTCGGCAGGGAATAGAACTTGTGCTTATTGTGATTATCAGCGTGGTGGCAGTTACATCATTTCTGCTGTTTATGGCATATTGGCTGCATCCGGTTCTGGGAGTGGCGGTGGAGTGTATTATGACTTATCAGATACTTGCAGTAAAATGTCTGAAGGCAGAGAGTATGAAAGTCTATCAATGTCTGAAAAATGGGAATCTGGAGCAGGCAAGGAAAGCTGTTTCCATGATTGTAGGAAGGGATACGGAACATCTGAATGAAGAAGACGTTGCGAAAGCGGCGATAGAAACGGTGGCGGAGAACACCTCTGACGGAGTGACCGCGCCAATGATATATCTGGCAATTGGAGGTCCGATACTTGGGTTTTTATATAAAGCAATAAACACAATGGATTCGACGATTGGATATAAAAGTGAAAAGTACCTGTATTTCGGAAGAGCATCGGCAAAACTTGACGATTTTGTGAATTTTCTTCCGGCAAGAATCAGCGCCTGCCTTATGATTGCCGCATCTTTTTTTGCAGGCAGACATTTTTCGGGAACAGGTGCATGGACAATTTATAAAAGGGATCGAAAAAAACATGCAAGTCCCAATTCTGCTCAGACTGAGGCGGTATGCGCCGGTGCGCTTTCTATACGGCTTGCAGGAGATGCCAGTTATTTTGGAAAAAAAGTAAAGAAACCGTATATAGGCGAGGCGGTACGAGGGGTAGAATACGAGGACATAAAACGGGCGAATCATTTGATGTACATTACTGCATGGCTGTGTGAGGTATTATGTCTGTTGGCAATGTACGTAATAGCAATGAGCAGTGCCATCTGAAAAAATGACAAACGAAAGGAGCATAGATGAGCATTCATGGAGGCGATGTTTATAGAAATCATGTGGATATTGATTTTTCAATTAATGTAAATCCACTCGGCACACCACAATGTGTAAAAGAGGCGCTTCATAGGGCAGTTGAAATGTGTGGGAAATATCCTGATATGGAAGCGGAAAGATTAGGAAAGGCAGTCAGTACATTTCTTGGAGTGCCAAAGGAATATTTGCTATTCGGAAATGGGGCATCAGAACTTTTTATGGCGATTGTTCGTGGCTTAAATCCCAAAAAGGTCGTGATACCAGTGCCTTCCTTTTATGGATATGAATATGCGGCAAAATCAGTAGACAGTGAGATTATTTATTATGAGACGACTCAGGAAAATAACTTTTGTGTGAAAGAGGATATGAACCGCATCCTGACAGAAGATGTGGATATTCTTTTTCTTGCCAATCCGGGTAATCCGATTGGAAACCTTTTAGATATAGAGATGATGAAAAAGCTGCTCTTGCATTGCAGGGATAAAGGAATTTATGTGGTAGTAGATGAATGCTTTATTGAATTTTGCGGGAATCAGTTTTCGTTGCTGTCTGAGTTCCGGAAATATGAACATTTGATAATTGTAAGAACTTTTACGAAAATCTTTACAATTCCGGGAGTACGCATAGGATATCTGGTGTGTAAAAATAAGATGGTACAAACCAAAATAGCCAGACAACTCCCTGAATGGAATCTTTCCTGTTTTGCGCAGGAAGCGGGATGTATATGTGCGAAACAGGCAGAGTTTATCCTGAAAACGAAAAATTTTATTGAAAAAGAACGACAGTATATGGAAAAAGGGCTTATGCAAATAGGATTAAGGACATTTCCGTCTGTGTCGAATTTTATCACTTTATACAGTGATAAACCTTTATATGAGAAGTTGCTGAAAAGAGGAATTTTAATCAGGGATTGCAGTAATTTCAGGGGATTAGAAAAAGGTTTTTACCGTATTGCAGTAAAGAACAGAAACGAAAATAAGATGTTACTCATGACCATAGAATCTTTGTGAAGCAAAGATTCTATGGTAGGAAAATTTATAGCATTATGGGGGATGGAACATGGAACATTCTAAAATAGAATATCTGCCGCCGGAGGAAATTGAAAAGAGGAGCTTTGAGATCATTACAGAAGAACTTTTAAAGAGAAATATCATTCTTCCAAAAGAGGAAGAGTTGATTACAAAGCGGGTAATACATACCAGCGCGGACTTTGATTATGCCGAAACGCTTTGCTATTCCAAAGGAGCAGTGGAAACATTGAAAGAGTTGATAAAAAATGGAGCCGATATCGTAACAGATACTAATATGGCATTGGCAGGAATCAATAAAAAGGTGCTTGCAAAATTTGGCGGGGAGGCGCATTGTTTTATGGCAAATGACGATACCCGGCGTTTGGCGAAGCAAAGAAATGTGACACGGGCAGCGGTCAGTATGGAAAAAGCGGCAGCAATTGAAAAACCAGTTGTTTTTGCAATCGGCAATGCGCCAACGGCTCTGATAAAGCTGTATGAAATGATGGAAAAAATGGATTGGAAGCCAGCCTTTATTATTGGCGTTCCGGTGGGATTTGTCAATGTGGAAGCGGCAAAAGAACTTGTATTGAAAACAAATATTCCATATATCATTAACAGAGGACGAAAAGGTGGAAGCAATATCGCTGCGGCAATTTGTAATGCTGTATTGTATCAACTCGAAAAAAAAATCTAAGCCTGTAAAGTACACAGGTTAAGATTTTCTAAGTCTCGCCTAATATGAAGGGAAAATTAAAATGCGATATGGTTTTACGACTGGGAGCTGTGCGGCTGCGGCTGCAAAAGCCGCTGCTTATATGCTGCTGACAGGATTTAAAAAGATAGAAATTACAATAGAAACGCCAAAAGGGATTCCGTACAAGGCAAACGTTTTGGATATCATGCGCAGCGAAAATGAAGTAAGATGCGCGGTAGAAAAAGATGGCGGGGATGATCCCGATATTACAACAGGTACATGGATTTATGCAGAAGTTTCATATGCAGAAGAAAATGTGAAACAAGGCATTATCATTGAAGGCGGAATCGGCGTGGGGAGAGTGACAAAGCTGGGACTTGACCAGCCCGTAGGCAATGCGGCAATCAATCGCGTTCCGAGGGAGATGATAAAAAAAGAAGTATTAGAAGTTTGCAGACTGGCGGATTATAAAGGTGGCTTGCGGATTGAGATTTCAGTGCCGGAAGGTGAAAAGCTGTGCGAACGCACGTTTAACCCAAGACTTGGCATTGTGGGCGGTATTTCCATATTGGGGACGAGTGGTATTGTAGAGCCTATGAGCAGTCAGGCGCTGATTGATACCATTCGGGTAGAACTTCGTCAAAGAAGGGCTTTAGGATATGATTATGTTGCTGTTTCGCCGGGAAATTATGGTTTGGACTTTATGAAAAAAACATATGGATATGATTTGGACAAAAGTGTGAAATGTAGTAATTTTATCGGCGCGACGATTGATATGGCAGTAGAAATGGGATTTCAGAAAATGCTCCTGACTGGTCATATAGGCAAGCTGATCAAGGTTGCAGGTGGAATTATGAATACCCATTCCAAAGAAGCAGATTGCAGGATGGAGCTTCTTGCGGCATTTTCCGTAAAGGAGCAGTTAGAACCTTTTCAGGTAAAAAGAATATTGGAGTGTGTGACAACAGAGGAAGCAGTTTCTGTTATAGAGAAAAGCGGGAAATTGCAGCAGGTCATGGAACAGATTGCAGAGCGTATTTGCTATTATATGAAGAATCGCGCCGGAGGAAAAATGAAAACAGATTGTATTCTGTTTTCCAATGAATATGGGGAACTGGCAAAAAGCAAGGAGGCAGAGGAATGGTTTATTTTGTTGGGGCGGGAACAGGCGCAGCAGATTTGATAACAGTCAGGGGAATGCGCTTATTAGAGCAGGCAGACGTGATTATTTTTGCAGGCTCTTTGGTGAATCCCAAACTGCTTGCATATGCAGGAAAAGATTGCGAGATACATAACAGTGCGAAACTAACATTAGAAGAAGTGATACAGATTATCTCCGGTGCGGAAACCGAAGGAAAAACAACTGTCCGCCTGCATACCGGAGAGCCGAGTATCTATGGTGCGGTCAGGGAACAGATGGATGAGTTGGATGCGCTGGGCATTTCTTATGAGAGCTGTCCGGGGGTAAGCGCCTGTTTTGGCGCAGCGGCATCCCTGAATCTTGAATATACATTGCCGGAAATTTCACAATCCCTGATTATTACAAGAATGGAAGGCAGAACGAAAGTGCCGGATAGGGAAAGTATTGAGAGCTTTGCAGCACATAAGGCATCTATGGCAATTTATTTAAGTGCCGGAATGATTAAAGAATTGAGCAGACGGCTGATTAATGGGGGGTATAAGGATACTACACCGGCAGCACTTGTTTATAAGGCAACTTGGGCAGAGGAAGAAGCATACCTGTGTACGATTGGGACATTATACGATGTATCGGTAGAACATAGGATTACGAAAACAGCCCTGATATTGGTCGGAGATGCAATCGCCCATCAGCACTACGGAAAATCAAGGCTATATGCGCCGGATTTTACGACTGAGTACCGAAAACGAAAAGACGGCGTTCTTCCTAAAAGGAAAGAGATGAAATTAAATATTATAAGTTTTACCCAAAATGGGAAAAAACTTTCAGAGCGTATTGCAAAATTGTTGGAAGGGGAATTAGAAATCGGGTTATATACAAAATGTGAGACAGGCATAAATGACGAAATTTATTCAGACATCTTATTTGTAAAAGTATCTGTTGGAGATTGGGCAAAGGAACGGATGCAGGAGCAGGACGCCTTGCTGTTTATCGGTGCCTGTGGAATTGCGGTTAGGGCAGTAGCGCCACATCTTAAGGATAAGCTGCATGATGCACCGGTGCTTGTAATGGATGAAAAAGGGAAATATGTCATTCCGGTTTTATCAGGACATATGGGTGGTGCAAACGATCTTGCGAACCATATAGCAGAGAAAACAGGGGCAGAAGCTGTGATAACTACAGCAACAGATCTTAATAAAAAATTTGCTGTGGATTTGTTTGCAAAAAGAAATAGCTTATATATTGCAAATAAAGATGGGATAGTTAAGGTATCATCAAAGGTATTAGCCGGAAAAGAGATTACGATATCTATAGAGACGGGACATGAAATCACTTTCGAAGAAACAGGTGTACAGATTGTTCCATATCCGCCAACTGGATTTGTTGATGTTGTGGTTACTTCCCAAGATGATGTGTTTGACGCCTCTATTTTGTTGAAACCAAGGGAGTATGTCATTGGATTCGGCTGTAAAAAAGGAAAAAATGTAAGTGAAATTGATCAATTTATCACAAAAATATTAATGAAAATGGACATTTCTATCATGCAGATTTTTGCCCTTTCGTCTATTTCGCAAAAGTGTGATGAACATGGGATCATCGAATGGTGTGGAAAAGAAAGAATTCCGTTTTTTACCTATACGTCAGAAGAATTGCAGGAAGTAAACGGAAATTTTACGAAGTCTCTGTTTGTTAAGGATCAGGTTGGCGTTGATAATGTTTGTGAAAGGGCGGCAGTGAAAGCCTGTGGAGAAGATGGAAAACTGATTCTTCCAAAAGTCGCGGAAAATGGGATGACAATTGCGATTGCAATGCGAGTAAAAAGGGAGGATTACGATGGCAAATAGAATTTATATAGTAGGAATGGGACCGGGCAAGGAAGAAATGATGACAGAAGAAGCATTGAATGTGTTAGACCAGTCAGATGTGATTGTTGGTTACACATTATATTTAAAGCTGCTTGGCGGACGTTTTCAGGGGAAAGAACTGTTATCCACACCGATGCGTCAGGAGGAGGAGCGGTGCAGGCTGTGTTTTGAGGAAGCTGAAAAAGGGAAAAAAGTAGCCCTTGTATGTAGCGGTGATGCGGGAATTTATGGGATGGCGTCTTTGATGTACGAGATAGGGAAAGCATATCCGAAAACAGAACTTCATGTGATTGCAGGGATTACTGCGGCGAGCAGTGGAGCAGCAGTTCTGGGAGCGCCACTGAACCATGACTTCTGTGTCATAAGCCTGAGTGATCTGTTGACACCGTGGGAGAGGATTGAAAAAAGGTTACATGCAGCCGCAGAAGGTGATTTTGTCATTGTACTGTATAATCCGTCCAGCCATAAAAGAAAAGATTATCTTATGAGGGCATGTGATATTTTACTGCGTGGCATGGAGGGGGAACGAGTCTGCGGATATGTTGAAAATATAGGAAGAAACGGAACAAAAGTGGAAACCTGTACCTTAGAAGAGTTAAGGGGTAGGGAGGTCAATATGTTTACCACGGTATTTATTGGGGGTTCAGGAACGGAAATCATAAATGGGAAATTAATTACGAAACGAGGATATCAAATTGAAAGAAATACTGATATTTGCAGGGACAACTGAAGGAAGAAAATTATCGGAATATCTTGCAGAGGCTGAAATAAATCATACAGTTTGTGTGGCAACGGAGTACGGCAAAATTGTTTTAAAACAGAATCCCTTTGCAAAAGTACATCAGGGAAGAATGAATCAGGAACAGATAGAAAAATTCTTGAGCAATGGAAAATTTGATATTGTAGTAGATGCAACACATCCTTTTGCCAAGGAGATTACCTATAATATACAGGCAGCATTGAAAGAACTGGGGCAGATTGGAAAATCAATTCTTTATTTAAGGCTGAAAAGAGACGGCATTGCGGAAAGGGAAAACGACATTACCTATTTTGAAACAAATGAAGCATGTGTAAAAGCGTTGGAAGATACAGAAGGGAATATTCTACTGACTACCGGAAGTAAAGAATTGTTCAAGTATTGTGTTTCTGAACGGATAAAGCATAGATTGTATGTAAGGGTGCTTCCAAGTGTGGAAAGTCTTTCTCTTTGTATAGAACAGGGCATCTATGGAAAACAGATTATTGCGATGCAGGGACCATTTACTACAGAGATGAATGAAGCTATCATCCGCCAATATGAAATAGCTTATCTGGTAACAAAAGAAAGTGGTGTTCCCGGCGGTTATCAGGAAAAAATGAACGCCGCAAAAAGGACTGGAACGAAGGTATTTGTAATAGGCTGTCACGAAGAGGGAGAAGGGTATTCGTTCTCTGAAATATGCCAAAAACTTGAATATATGGGAGGAGAAAAATTCCAAACAAAGAATCAGATAAAAGGAAATATGGAAATAATTCTGGCAGGCATTGGTATGGGACATGCAATCGGTCTGACGAAAGAAGCAGAGAGGGCAATCGACGAAGCAGACATTTTATTAGGAGCAGAGAGAATGCTTAAGACTGCTTGCTCTAAAGCAGAAAAACATCCTTTTTATCAGGCAGAACAGATCATTCCTTACCTGCATGATATACAAAGTGGAAATTTAGTTGCGGAAAATAAGAAAGTTATGATTCTTTTTTCGGGAGATAGCGGATTTTATAGCGGGTGTCAGTCTTTATATGCGGCGCTGGAAAAAGAAATCACTGAAGGACGCTTAAAGGCAGCTTTGCGTGTTCTTCCGGGCATTTCTTCCGTGGCTTATTTGGCTTCCTGCATTGGAGAAAGCTATCAGGATGCGGCCGTTTACAGTATACATGGGAAAAAAATATGCAACCTTGCACGCCGGATTAAAAGCAGTCCCAAAACATTTCTGATTACATCCGGTGTTGAAGATATAAACCAGTTGGGAAAACTAGTGACAGATGCAGGGATGCATAAATGCGAAATCATAACAGGGTATCAGTTATCTTATGAGGAACAGCGGGTAGAGAGACATACACCATTAGAATGTATGGAATTGAAAGAGGAAGGTTTATATACATGTTTTGTCAAAAATCCGTATGCCATGCAAAGAAGACTGACACATGGTATTGCAGATGGACAGTTTATCAGGGACAGGGTTCCTATGACAAAAGAAGAAATCAGGGAGGTTAGTATCTGCAAGCTGCGAGTAAAAGAAAAGGCGGTAGTTTATGACATTGGAAGTGGCACAGGTTCTGTTGCAATAGAAATAGCGGACATTTCTGACGATCTACAGGTGTATGCGGTGGAGCAGAATCACGAAGCGGTTTCTTTGATAGAAAAGAATAAGAAAAAGTTTGAACTGCAAAATGTAACAGTGGTAGAGTCGGGGGCACCGGAGGGATTAGCCGGACTTCCAATGGCGACACACGCATTCATAGGAGGAAGTGATGGAAGATTAAAGGAAATAGTGATAGCACTCCGGCAAATTAATCCAAACATGAGAGTTGTGGTGAATGCTGTCAGTATGGAGACAATTTGTGAGATGAGAGAGATTTTATCAATGGATGAAATGATAAAAGAAGAGGAGATTGTACAATTACAGGTAAGCAGAACAAAAAAAGCAGGAAATCATCATTTAATGCAGTCCGAGAATCCGGTTTGGATTTGTTCATTTGAGTTTTGTGGCGGTGAGTCTGAAAGAAAGGTATGACATTTGTATGAAAATAAAAAGAGTTATGATTGCCGCTCCTAAAAGTGGAAGTGGAAAAACGATAGTCACCTGCGCTTTGCTTCAGATATTAAAGGATTACGGATGGAAAGTGGCTTCCTATAAATGCGGACCAGATTATATCGATCCGATGTTTCATGAAAAAATAATAGATGTTCCAGCAAAGAATCTGGACACTTTCTTTACAAATGAAGAAAAAACAAGAGAATTTTTTTATTATAGTGCAAAAAAAATGGACTTCGCAGTTTTTGAGGGTGTTATGGGGCTATATGACGGATTAGGGGGAGTTAGAGAAGAAGGATCTTCCTATCATCTTGCAGAAGTGACAAAAACACCGATTGTGCTTGTTGTGGATGCGAAGGGGATGGGACGTTCCCTTGTACCATTGATAGCAGGATTTCTTAATTATGATAAGAAACATCTGATAAAGGGCATCATACTGAACCGGATGTCAAAAGGATATTATGAAATATTAAAACCATTGATAGAGGAAGAACTGCAAACCAGATTGGTTGGATTTTTGCCGGAAAAAGAGGAACTGCATTTTGAGAGCAGGCACTTGGGACTTTTTCTGCCGGATGAAGTGAATCATATAAAAGAGAAATTACATATGGTTTCGGAACTGCTTTCAAAAACCGTTTCCATAGAGTGTATCAAAGAAATAGCAGAAAGCGCGGAAGAACTGGAATTTGATGAAACAGTGTTGAAGGAAACGGTGAACGAAAGATATGGAGATATAGGTCATGTGAAAGCAACCAGTGACTTAATGGAAAGAGTTGCTGTCAGGGATAGCCGTCCAACGATAGCAGTGGCAAAAGATGAAGCCTTTTGCTTCTATTATGCCGATAATATTCACTTGTTGGAGGAATATGGTGCAAATATAACGTATTTTTCTCTGTTACGGGATGAAAAGCTGCCAGAAGGATGTCATGCCCTGTTAATTGGTGGTGGATATCCGGAATTGTATGCAGATCAGCTTAGCGCAAATACGAGAATGCGCAAGGCGGTCAAAAATGCGGTGGAGAGTGAAATGCCGATCGTGGCAGAGTGCGGCGGTTTTATGTATTTACATTCTTTTTTAAAAGATAAAGAAGGATTTTGCTATGATATGGCGGGTGTTATTCCTGCAACCTGCTTTTATACCGAGAGACTGGTTCGTTTCGGTTACATAGAGCTTCGGGAAAAGCAAAAGCATTTTCTGCTAAATGGTGAGGGTATAAAAGGACATGAATTTCATTATTATGACAGTACATATAATGGAAAGAATGTAATAGCAGTCAAGCCGGTGAGTGGAAAAGAATATTTCTGTATCATAGCAAATAAAACGCAGTGGATGGGATTTCCGCATTTATATTATCCGTCAAATCCTGCGTTTGCAGGAGCATTGATTGAAAAAGCCAAGAAATATAAGAAAGCAATGATATAGGAAAGGAAGTTCGTAAAAGTGAGTATGGAAAATTCATACCGATTTTTTGAAAACAGGGACTGTAAATATTTTCCCTGTCATAAGGAATTGGGAGACTTTAACTGTTTATTTTGTTATTGTCCGCTGTATTTAAGGGAGAATTGTCCGGGGAATCCTTCATATATAGAAAAAGACGGGAGAAAGATAAAAGTTTGTACAAACTGTACCTTTCCCCATCAGCCTAAAAATTATGATGTGGTAATTCAGATGTTGAAAGAGTAAAGAAGCATCTCTGAAAGTATGTAACATAAGTATGCCGTTTGAAATAAGAAATTGGATAATAAAGGCTATTGATGGAAATTGGAATTTGTTAGTAGTTTTAGGATATAGATTGGAGAGCATTATGATAAAAGGACATGGGAATGTATGAAAGCGTACAAAGAAAAGTAATGGCGGATTGTCACACAATAAAAGGTGTATCGTGAGGAAATAAGAGTTCTAAACGATACACCTTTTTTATGTTGAATTTTGAGGGATTGCATATTTTTATCAACAATTTATAATTATAGCACAAAATCAGTTGAACGGACGGGAATCTTGCTACAAAAGTGGAATTTCAACTACAAAATTTGAAGGTCGCTTACAAAATGTGAAAGTCGTTTACAAAACGGGAAAGTCAAGTTGCAATCGACCTTCCCTGCTTTTTTAGCATTATTTGGTGACGTGAAATACACATATGGTGTCATAGCGGTTTACAGCAAGGCGCAAATGCCGATAAGATTTATGAGGAAAATATACCCGGACTTTTGATAAGAGGGTATAGGCAGCCCTGACTGACAGATGGGCAGCAAAAACATGAATAAATAAGGAGGAAAAAATGAGCGTTCATGAAATTGGAACAGCAGGCTATCCAATGACAGGATATGCGGCAAGGAAGGAATCCAGTAATTCAGCCCTCGGAATTACTGGATTTATGGAAACAGCGGCCGAAAAAGCAAGGAAGCCGGAACCAGACAAAAGGAAAAACGAATATGATGAAAAGGCTTTTGCGTATGTGGGGGCAAATGCACCAGAGGAAGTGAAGCTGGCATGGATGGAGGCAGCAAAGGAAGCGGGGGTGAATGGGCTTGGTATGTCTGAAAACGGTATGCTGACACATTTGTCGAAGATGATGGTGCAGCGTGTAGAAAATTGGATGAATGGTATCGACAGGACAAATGATATTCTCGGGGATACGGTGCAGTCGGCAATCAGGGCAACGCAGCAGGCACTTTATGACCTAGATCATCCCCTTTCTCCTGAGAGTTTAAAGAGCATTGAGGTGCAGGGACTGCTTGTGAAGGAAAGAGCATTTTATCAGTTATTTCTGGATAAGCTGAGGGCATTGGCGTAGCAGGCAAACGATGTCATAAAACGGAGGAATAGAACGATGAGTATTAACGGAATTGGAACACCAAATTATTCGATGGCAGGATATAGTGCAAAGCGGACAGAAAATCATGTGTCTGGGAAAAGTTTTGCAGAACAGATTGACAATGCGGCAAGTAAAAAAGCTCATATTGTTTATATGAAAACGGATGATATGCTGTATTCCGGCGGCAATGGCACAGGTTTGTCTTTTTATATTAAATATGCAGAAAACACGACAGAAGACGATCCAACAGTCGTCGCAAAGGGGATTGATGAAAATGGAAAAGAATTTGAACAGACCATACATATTAACAAAATCAATCCAAGGTCTGCGACAATTGTGGAAATGAGGGCGCTGGAAGCATATACAGGTGTAGAAAAGCAGTATGGATTTACTTCCCTTCCGATGGAGACCGGAAATATGGGGCTGAAGGACAGAAGGGACTTTATGGATATGTTCAAGAAAACCATAAGCGACATGAATTTGTTGTGCCAGAGAGACACGGCGGCATATTATCTGTATAGTATGCAGACCTATTGGGATTTCATGACCAGAAAGTAAAACAGTGTAAGCTGATAATAATTGGAGGATTTCAAAATGAGTATTAACGGAATTGGAGCAGTGGGCTATCCAGTAGGACGGTATGAAACAAGAAGGAGGATGAACCGTACAGAAGGAAATAATTTTACGGGAAAGATGAACAATACAAGAAATACACAAGGCACGGGATTTACGCTGCATATTTCAAATCCAGAAGACGGAGAAGCAATCGGTGCAATGGCAGACCATGACAGCTCTGTAACGGTATATAAACCCAAGGATTTCGATCCGGCAAATCCGATATATAAGGTGAAGATATGGGACGCCAACGGAAATGTGACAGAAAGGGTGGTTGATGTATCAAAGGTTGATCATGGGAACTGTGATGAAATTGATATGTTTGCCTATTCCAGCCATTTGACGGACAGCGGCAAATGTCCGAGTGCACAAAGTGCGTTTATGGGAGCAAAATCATACTATAATGCTTCAAACAACGACAACAGTCTGTTTGATAAGAAAAACTGGATGGGTATCGTCAAGGAAGTGATGCAGATGCAGTATGATGCGGGAAACCTAAAGGGGTATCTGGATTATAAGCAGTTTTGGGAGTTTTTAGAGAAGTAATTAGAATTGATGCAAATGGAGGGCTTTGAGTCCTCCATTTATTGTTTACGGAGGAATAGTAAAGTTTAGAGTAGCCTTTAACTTTGGGCTATGATAAAATATAGCATACATGAAAGAATTTTTGTTTATACTTAAATTAGAATGACAAGCTCTGCTTTGGAGGTGTTTTATGAATATTCAATTAAAGAATATTGGGATTATACAGGATTCCGCCATTGAAATAAATGGGCTAACAGTTATTACTGGAAAGAATAATTCTGGAAAGACAACTGTTGGAAAAGTATTATATTCCTTAATTGACAGCGTTGCCAACATGAAACAAAAATCTATTAACGATAGATATAATTATGCTATTGCTCAGTTAGAAAAGGCATGCGAATGTTTTCCTTTTCATCTTGTCATCAGGCGTGGGAGGGAATTCATCGAAAATGAGTGTATGAAAATTTTTTTTACAGGTGAATATGAAGAGGAGATTTCTCCCGATAAAATTGATTTGTATTTATTGGATTTGATTCAAGAGCTTGAATATTTTGAAATATCAGAGGAGCCTTATAACTATATTTTAGAGAGGTTCCAACGCCCTTCCGCTTTTAAAAGGGAAAACACTTATGAAAAATTTGAGATTTACAGAGAGGAAGCACTTGCAATCTTGTCAACAACGAAGGAATATATTACAAGTGATCCTGAGCTTACAAATTATGCGAAGCAATCAGTCAATTCTACGTTAGCATTGGAATTTAACGGGCAAATTCAACCTGTTGCCTTGGGAGGGGTAAAATCATATATAGAAATGAATAATAACGGAGAGGCATGCTTTAAGATTAACATTGAAAATAATGAGATTTCAGAATCTGCTGATATAGTATACTGGAACTCTCCTTATAAAACAGTCTATTTTATTGATAATCCGTTTGTTCTTGATGAACCTGCGTTTCGTAAGAAAAACAAGTATACAACAACAAATATTTCATTTGTTAATGAATCAAGAATAGTTACACATGACAATAAACTTAAATTTGTATTGAATTTTGCGCGTCCTATGTCGATTTTTGAAGAAGGAGTTATCGATGAACGGTATAAACTCATAAAAGAAAAAATTGATGCTATTCTTCCCGGCGAATTTACCGTTAAAGATGGAGAGCGTTTCTATGTCAATGATAATGTAAAGTTGAATGCCGGTAATTTGGCTACAGGATCTAAAATGTTTTCTATCATAAAAATTCTTTTGGAACGCGGTGAAATTGATGAAAACACATTGCTAATTCTTGATGAGCCAGAATCACATTTACATCCGAAGTGGCAGAATCTTTTTGTTGAAATTATGATTCTTCTTGTGAAGGAAATAGGTTGTCACGTATTGCTTACTACTCATAGTTCTCATTTTATGTTAGCTGTGGATGCATATATGCGAAAATACAATATAACAGATTTGTGTAATTTTTATCAGACAGAATATATAGGGGATGGTCCATTTGTATCGTATAAGTGTGTAAACGATTCGCTGAATTTAATATATGAGGATTTTGTTACCTATTTATCAGATATTAAATTAATGCGCAATCAGAGTCTGCTGAATGATGATGTGGAGTAATGCTTATGGTACAAAAGGATTTATGTAATTGTATTACTTCTGAATTCTCAAATTACTTAGAACCGATATCTCTGCTCTCTAAATCTACAGAAGGGAAGGTTTTGGTTAGAGATGAAAGAAAGTTATACAATTTTGATAAGATAACCCAGAAAGTGTATAACAATACTAAGGTACCTTCCTCGGCAGATGCGCTTCTTATCAGCAGCAGGGGACTATTATTGACGGAGTTTAAGAGTGGATTTAAAAGAAAAATATCTGAAGAAACAATTGATTACAGCAGGTTGACATGCCCTGATGATAACACGAAAATATGCAAGGATTATGCCAAATTATTAATTGATAAAGGAAAACTTGAAACAAGCGAATTGCTTGATTCCTTAAAGTTTAAGGCAATCGAAAGCTTTGTGACTTTAGAAAAGAAGTTATTTTCATTGTGCTCTGGGGGTATTACTGAAAATAAGCATGTCAAAGTCATTTTTTGTGTGGTCATAGACGATTACATTGACAGTATGGAAGATACATTAACGGAGCTTGCTGATAAACCGGCTGTTTCCAATACTTTGTCTAATGTTAGACTATCATTATCCAGGTTTGTTGGATTAAAGACAACAGATGGTAAGGATTATTTTTATGATGAAGTAAAGGTTCTTTCGCCATACGAATATACGCGATACATAGACCGATTTACGACATAAAATCAAATATTGCTACGTTTCACGGGGCAGCTTATTAATCTATATTCGGCAGATGCAGAAAGTGATTGCGTTCTACATCTGCCGAATGTGTTGTCTGGACAAGACAAGAAAGGAAGGTCAGGAAAGTGATTGAGATTTATTATGTGGAAGATGATGAAGCCATATCCGGCACGGTGAAGGAGTATCTGGAACAGTGCGGCTATAAGGTCTCTGTCTTTGGGACGATTGCCAGTGCAAAGCAGGCGTTAAAAAATATGCTGCCCACATTGGTGCTGGTGGATTGGAATATGCCGGACGGAAACGGAAACCAGTTGGTTTTATGGATCCGCGCTCATTGGAAAGAACTTCCTGTGATTTTTATTACCGTCCGCGGTGACTCCCGGGATATTGTCAGCGGCTTCCAAAACGGTGCAGATGACTATGTGGTCAAGCCCTTTGAACTGGAAGTTCTGCTGTCACGGATCAAGGCTTTGATACGAAGGACAGGGGACGTGTCCAGACAATATCTTTCCTGCGGAGCCATATCTATTGATCAAAAAAGAATGCTTGTCTTTCAAGGCGCAGAAGAATTATCTTTAAGCCCGCTTGAATACCAGCTGCTGTTATATTTGATGCAGAATAAGGGGAGGACAGTTACGAGGGAAAGGTTGTTGGAAAAAATATGGGACAGTGGCGGAAACTATGTCAATGATAATACACTTACCGTTACCATCAAACGTCTTCGGGAAAAGCTCCGCCAGCCGGAGAACCTTAAAACAATCAGGAGTATTGGCTACCGTATGGAGGATGCAGGGTGAAAGAAAGAAAAATGATTGTGATTCTGGCAGGCGTCGTACTGTCGGTCAGCCTGATTAGCACATCCTTGTGCGCTGTGATTTTAACAAGCTATTATAGTTATGTACATTTTCGGATGCTGGGAGCTATCTGTCAGGAAATAATCGAAAGCGAGCCGGGAGCGGAGCAGGAGATTTTGGATATATTAAAGAATGATTGGCGCGGGTCAGAATCGTCCGCTGGGGATTTGGCAGAAGAAAATATTCTTTATGCGTATGGCTATAGGCAGAATGATTTTCAACCCTACGCCAATAGATACATCATGATTTTTGCAGTGGCAGGGGTCTTGGCAGGTGGAATGCTTTTTTTTATGACGCTTTTCTTTTGGAACAAAAAAGAAATGGAAAGAGTAAAGACCCTGACAGAATATCTGGAAAAGATCAATACCGGAGGCAGCAAAATACTCATGCAGGTTGGCGAGGATGCGTTTTCTAAATTACAGGATGAAATCTATAAGACGGTGACGGAGCTGTACCAGACAAGGGATGCGGCGCTCGAAGCGAAAAAGAACTTTGCAGAAAATCTCTATAACATTGCCCATCAGCTTAAGACACCAATCACATCTATTTCTTTGTCCATGCAGATGATGCAGGAAACCTCATCCTCAAAGCAAATAGAACAGGTGCGTATGCAGCTTTTCAGGCTTAATGCGTTAGAAGAGGCGTTGCTGCTGTTATCCAGGATTGACTCGGGAACGCTTCCTTTAGAAAGCAGGGAAGTTGATGTATTCACGCTTCTGGAGCTTTCTGCCGACAATCTACAGGAATTGTTTCGAGAGGCAGATGTATCGGTGGATATACCGGAAAATGGCGGCGTATCCATCCAGGTCAGCTTAGAATGGACCATGGAGGCGGTTATGAATCTCTTTAAGAATTGTATGGAACATACGCCGCCGGGAGGATGTGTTCATTGTTCCTATGAACAAAATCTTTTATATACACAGATTAAAATCTGGGATAAGGGCATTGGATTTGCAAAAGAGGATCTTCCCCATATTTTTGAGCGGTTCTATCGGGGCAGAGATGCGAAAAAGGGAGGCATTGGCGTAGGATTGGCGCTTGCCAAAGGAATTGTGGAAAGCCAGAACGGAACGCTGACTGCCGGAAATCTCAAGGAGGGTGGGGCATATTTTGAAATGCGCTTTTATAAATTATAAGCGGACAATAAGCACATAAATTTTGGCTGTCACCAAGTTGTCACTTTACTTTGCTATAATAAAGTTAAAGAACAGAATATGTTTAAAACTTTGAGACAAGGAGGAAGTCGAAACATGGAGATTTTAAGGTGTGAAGGTGTGAGGAAGGTGTATGGCACTGGCTTAAATCAAGTGGCAGCCCTTGATAAAATAGATTTGTCCGTAGAGAAAGGGGAGTTTGTTGCAATCGTAGGGGCGTCCGGTTCTGGGAAATCTACATTGCTTCATATTCTGGGCAGTGTGGATAAGCCTTCGGAGGGCAAGGCGCTTGTTGAAGGAGTGGATATTTCTACATTGAACCAGACAGAGGCAGCTATTTTCCGGCGCAGGAAGGTGGGGATCGTTTATCAGTTTTATAATCTGATTCCTACCCTTACCATACGCAAGAATATTCTTATGCCCCTTTTGCTGGATAAGAAGAAACCGAATCCGGAATATTTTGAGCAGGTGGTAAAGGTTCTGGGGATTGCAGATAAGCTGGAATTTTTGCCTAATCAGCTATCCGGCGGACAACAGCAGCGTGCCGCCATTGCCCGTGCTTTGATATACCGCCCGGCGCTGCTTTTGGCAGATGAGCCTACCGGCAATCTGGACCAGAAAAATTCCAGAGAGATCATTGATATGCTAAAGCTCTCAAACCGCAGTCTGAACCAGACGATTCTGCTGATTACTCATGATGAAAAGGTTGCGCTTAAAGCAGACCGAATCGTGACGATAGAGGATGGAAAAATCTTAAGGGATGAGAAGCGGGGGTGAGCATGATGTGGAAAAATTATTCTTATGACTATCTGAAAAAGAACAAGGCAAGTAGTTATTCTATTATCATTGGCGCTTTCATCGCCGCACTGTTCCTTTCGTTTCTGGGCAGTCTGTTTTACAATTTCTGGTTGGATAATATTGAAGGAACGAAACAGGAGGAAGGAGGCTGGCATGGGCGGATTACTGGGGAGCTGGGCACAGAAGAACTCGTAAAAATCAGTAATTTCGCCAACGTGGATAAAGCAGTGGTGGAGGAAGAATCCTCCAAGGAAAATCAGACCGTTGTAGATATCTATTTCAAAAATAAAAGGACAGTCTATCAGGACATGTGCCGTATAGCAGAAGCTTTAGGACTTTCGGAAGATGTCTGCAGCTATAATTATCAGCTTTTGTCCCTTTATTTTATCCGTATTCCCGGCGATGATAAACCGAGAATGTTGATGCCTGCCTATCTGGCAGTGGTGGCGCTTGTCTGCGTGTCCTTGATTCTTGTGATTCATAATTCCTTTGCTGTGTCGCAAAACAGCAGGATTCATCAGTTCGGCATTTTCACCAGTATCGGGGCGACGCCGGGGCAGATTTGTACTTGTCTTTTGCAGGAAGCATTTGTGCTTGGTCTTTTGCCGATTCTGCTGGGGACTTTTTTAGGAGTGTTCCTAAGCTTTGGTACGGTTTGGGCAATGACGGCATTTGCAGCAAATCTGGCAGGGGGAAGGCAGATGCGGTTTATGCTTCATCCGGTCATTGTGGCAGCGATTCTTTTGCTTTCTGTTTTCACAGTGTTGATTTCTGCTTGGTTACCTGCAAGAAAATTAAGCAGATTGACGCCCCTTGAAGCAATCCGGGGGATGGGCGGACTGGAGCTTAAAAAGAAAAGACGTTTCCCCATTTTGTCTGCCCTTTTTGGAATGGAAGGGGAACTGGCAGGGAATGCGCTGCGGGCACAGGGAAAAGCCCTGCGTACCACATCATTGTCACTTACCCTTGCGTTTTTGGGATTTATGCTGATGCAATGTTTCTTTGCCCTTTCCGGTATCAGTACAGACCATACCTATTTTGAAAGATATCAGGATGTATGGGATATTATGGTGAGCGTTAAGGATACGCGAATAGAGGATTTCCGGAAAACAGAGCAGCTCAAAGGTTTGAAAGGCGCCCAAAGTTGTGTTGTGTATCAGAAGGCACAGGCGCTATGCTGCCTGCCGCGGGAGGCACAAAGCAAAGAGCTTTACTCCTTAGGCGGTCTGGAGGCGTTTGCAGGAGAACTTTCATCTGACGAGGAAGGAAATCTGCTGGTTGGGACGACGATTGTTATTTTGGATGATAAAGGGTTTGAGGAATTTTGCGGGCAGATTGGCATTCCCCCGCAGCTCACCGGCAGTATTATATGGAACCGCTTTTGGGACAGCGTCCACAGTAATTTCCGTTACCCTGTGTATATCCCTTTTGTGGAAGAGGGGATGGATACCGTAACGCTGCAGGATGCAGGGATAAAAGCAAGGCAGGAGACAGGAGAAAGAAGGTCAGGAAGCATGGCGGAAATTCCGGTAATTGCCTTATCGCAAGGATGCCCGCTTCTGCGGGAGGAATATGAAGATTATCTGCTGGTACAGTTTATTCCATTGTCTTTGTGGAAAGAGATTTCCGGGCAGATAAATGGAGTGGAGAAGAAATTGTATATCCGAATACTGGCGGATCAGAGAGAGATGCTTGATGATTTAACCATGCTGGAAGAGGAAATCGTGCAGACGCTCAGCCCGGAATATGAAATCGAAATGGAAAACCGCATTCAGAAAAAGCTTGATAATGATAAAATGATAAGAGGATTTGAGTTGGTGCTTGGTGCATTTTGTGTCTTGTTTGCAGTGATTGGGGTTGCACACGTATTTTCAAATACACTGGGATTTTTGTATCAGAGGAAACGGGAGTTTGCCCGTTATATGTCTGTTGGAGTAACGCCTAAGGGGGTGCGGAAGATATTCTGTATCGAAGCGCTTTTAATGGTTGGGCGTCCACTGCTGACGGCACTGCTGGGGACGATAGTAGCTGTGGCTTTTATGATAAAGGCAAGTTATATAAAGCCCATAGAATTTGTCCGGGCAGCGCCTGCAGTGCCGGTTTTTGTATTTCTCTTGACTGCGTTTGCGTTTGTGGCGCTGGCATATTATCTGGGCGGAAGGAGGCTGATGAAGATCAGCATAGCGGATGTGCTTAAGGATGACTCTTTGATGTAAAAAGACAATACTTTTCTTTTTGGATTCCTCCTTTTTGTTTTGACGGTTCAGTTCGAAATGATGCAAAAATGATGCAGAAATGATGATGTTATGATGCATTATTATTTTATTATATTATCATGAGAAGAGCCTTGTGAAGCATGGCAGCGTTTGATTTACTACAAAAAGAAGGGCATGGTTATAAATATGAAAGTTGGAAAAAAGATCATAGCTTTATTGTTGGTGGTTTCTATAGGGATGGGGAGTGCTGGATGCGGCAGAAAAATTTCATTTGTTCCCGAAACAATCCGTAATGCAGAGGAGGGAGAAGACACAGAAAAACAGGAGAAAAGAGCACAAGGAGCCGATGGAGAAGAACAGGATACGGTCAAAGAGAAGGAGGCTTCAAAGGAGGAATGTGGGGAAAAAACAGGCATAGGTTCGCTGGAGATGACGCCTGCAGATTTTAAGCTTACCATTGAAGACTGGGATGAGGGGAAAAGCACAGAAGTCTCTATTGGAAGTCTTATGATTACCGTTCCCTTAGGATGGAAAATAGAGCAGCGTATATCAGATGAGGGCACAAAGCAGTATATTTTGGCAGATATACATTCTGAATGTGCAGATGGGGAAATAGAGGCGCATAGGGATGGTTATGACCATGAAATCATAATTACCCCTTATGAAATAAACAAGATGCCGGAAGTGACCCTTCAGCTGGCAGCAGAGATGAAGATGTATTTTTCAGTACCTGTTTTGCGCGGGATAAAAGGGTCTGGAAAAACGAAAGAGATAGAAGGCTGCTGGATGTATGGCGAAGATCGTGATACTGGGGAGCGGGCGTATTTTATCTTTTCAGAAAATGAAACAGGACAAAAGGAGTTGTTTCATGTTGTGGATGGGGACAGCTATGTTACCGCCTGTGAAAATGATGTGGAATCATTCTGGGAGTTTCTGGATAAAGGCTTAGTACATGGAGATAGTGGCAAATATGCAATAAAACGCGAAAGTACATCAGAAATGGAATACTATTATTGGATGAATGAAGAAACAGACCATCCGCTGTTTGTGGTTGTACAGGATGAATCTGGCGAAATAGCGGTGTACCAGCCAGGCGATTACCAGACGGCATTGTCAATACAGGCAGCAGAAGAAGAGTATCCAGGAGGGGAATACTTTTTGATTAAGGATCTCAATCAAGATGGGCTTGGAAGCGTTGTCTGGGAAGATTGGGATGGGCAGGAGCCTCTCATGGGCAGCCAGCGGATACCCAAAGAACTGATTGCTTATTTATCAGAGCCTTTACTGGGCAGCAAAGAGGAAATGAGGAATATCATGCTTCCTTTGGTTGCCGACAAGGAGCTTGCTATAGGAGAGGTGAAGGAACTTGCCAGAGAAAATAAGGATATCAAGCGGGAACTTCTTGCAATCACATCCAGTTCATTTCATCAGGGGATATGGCTTAAGGTGGATGCAGACAATGATGGAATAGAAGATATTTTTCTCTGTGAATATCTGGGAGGGAGCCTGGGGGCGGTATACTATTATTTGTTTAAAGGAACAAAAGAGGGAGACTATATTTTAACCTCTAAAGAAGAAGAACTGAAAATGGAGTTTGCATTTATCAATTGGGAAGGGAAAAACTATCTGGCAAAGACGACTTGGGAGTTTACGAAAAAGTGTGTTGACGGAATCCAATTAGAATGTTATGAAAACGGTAGATATCAGGGAGGAGTAAGCTTAAATATTACAGCTAGGAAGGGAACAAAAGCGCGCAGCATAGAGACATCATATCTGGAAAAAGAGCAGTACGGCAGCCTTGCCTCTGCCCTTTATACACTAGCTGGAAATTATCAGCCTGGAACCAGACTGCCTTATGGAACAGCGGAGGCAGAAGACGAAGAGGCAGGATATGATAGATGCTGCGATATTGACAATGACGGGGAGCTGGAAGTATATAACGTATCACTTTGGCAGACCAGCAATTACTATACAGTAGATCATTTGAATTTTAATTGCCAAGATGATAAAGTCGATGAACAGGTCTGTGATATGATATACGAAAATGGTATCACCGGAACGCCTATAAACCTATGGGTGGATGAAACAGAGTATGGAAATGTAATTTATGTCCTATATGAAGATGGTTTGTATGATTTACATATCTGCGGCTATATGCTTACAGAGACAGAAAGCAGGAAGCTGTTACAGGTGGACTGCTATGTTAAGACAGAAATCACTTGCCGTGATTTAAATTGACTGCGTACAGTTTCTTACAGTAAGGCTGCGTTGTTATCAAGATCACCTATTTATACGCATCAATTGTTGACAAAAGACGATAAATGTCATAATATTATTACCATTAGAACATTCGTTCTGAAAAACAAAGGGGTAAACGACATGGCATTGGTGCAGATATTATGGGACAGGAGAGCGTTTTTCCTCACCTGCTTATTAGAACACATCAGAATATCCTTGACGGCAGTGATGTGCGCAGGAGTGCTGGGAATTTTCATAGGCATTCTGATCAGCCGGCATAAAAAGGCGGCAGGCGTTGTTCTTGGTATAATTAATGTGATTTATACAGTGCCCTCCATTTCTCTTCTGGGATTCTTGATTCCTTTTACCGGAATCGGCAATAAGACAGCCATTATTGCCTTAACTGTGTATGGATTACTTCCCATTGTCAGAAATACCTACACGGGACTCGTGAATGTGGATGCAAGCATTCTGGAGGTAGCTAAGGGGCTTGGGGCGGATAAGCGTCAGATGCTCTCAAGGGTGCGGTTTCCGTTGGCGCTTC
Source organism: Lachnospiraceae bacterium (assembly GCA_029054245.1). Classification (GTDB taxonomy): domain Bacteria; phylum Bacillota; class Clostridia; order Lachnospirales; family Lachnospiraceae; genus Suilimivivens. Next base: position 75,141 of record JAIDFQ010000063.1, read on the forward strand.
CCGTCATCATAAGCGGCTTCCGTAACATGGTGGTTATGATTATTGCGATGAGCGGCATTGCTTCCTTTATCGGGGCAGGAGGGCTTGGCGCTGCAATCTACAGGGGAATCACCACCTATAACATGACATTGACAGCGGCAGGATCTTTACTGATCGCCCTGCTTGCTCTTTTTAGTGATTATCTGCTTTCCAGGGCAGAAAAGGCGGTAAGCAGGAGGTATGGTATTGAGTGAGGAAATAAAAATACAGGACTGTACGGTCTCTTACGGGGAAAATGAAGTTCTGCGCCATGTTTCGCTTGAGGTGAAAAAGGGAGAGTTCGTGGTTATCATAGGACCTTCCGGTTGTGGAAAAACGACACTTCTGAAAATGATAAATGGGCTTGTGGAACCCATGGAAGGACAAGTATCAGTAAGCGGTACGCCTTTAGAGGAGGAAAATCTGACGGCGGTGCGCAGGCGCATTGGATATGCGGTGCAGGGAGCAAAGTTGTTTCCTCATATGACGGTGGAGGGGAATATCTGCTATGTTCCCTGCCTGGAGAGAAAGATGACGAAAGAAGAAAAGCGTATCCTGACCCGGAAAATGCTCAAGATGGTAGAACTTCCCGAAGAACTGGCAGGACGCTTTCCAGGGCAGCTTTCCGGCGGTCAGCAGCAGAGGGTTGGAATCGCAAGGGCGATGGCATCAGAGCCTGATATCCTGCTTATGGATGAGCCGTTTGGAGCTGTGGATGAAATTACAAGAAAGGGACTGCAGGAGGAACTTCTTGCCCTGTGGCAGAGGACGGGAATCACCATTGTGTTTATTACCCATGATATTGGGGAAGCCTTCAAGCTGGGAAGCCGTATCGTAATTATGAAGGATGGCGGAATCTGGCAGGAAGGAACAAGTGAAGAACTGATTCAAAATCCCAGGGATGAGTTCGTACGGCGATTGACCTGCAGATAAGTTTAGTGTGAGTTATATAATCAGAAAGGATGAAAAAGAAAATGAGATGCTGTAAAAGAGGAATTGTATTTTTATTATTGACAGGAATGGCGCTTTTGATGTGTGCCTGCGGAAAGAAGGAATCTATCAAAATAGCGTCCAAACCTATGACGGAGCAGTACATTCTGACGGAGATCATCGCGCAGTTAATCGAAGAGGAGACGGATTATGAAGTGGAGATTACAAAGGGAATCGGCGGAGGCACGACCAATATCCACCCTGCGCTTATAAAAGGAGAATTTGATTTATATCCAGAATACACCAGAACCGCATGGCTGAATGTCCTGAAGAAAGAGGAGATGGAAAAGGAGGATACGGTTCTTTACGATAACCTGCTGACAGAATATGATCAAATGGGGCTTACCTGGACGGGATTATATGGATTTTCTAATACTTACGGGCTGGCGGTCAGAAAGGAGACAGCGGAGCAATACGGACTTTCTACTTATTCCGATTTAGCGAAAGCTTCCAGTGAACTGATTTTTGGAGGAAACCCCGATTACATTGAACTGGAAACAGGCTATACGAGACTTTGCACAGCTTACAATATGCAGTTTAAGGATACCAGGCAGATGGAAATCGCATTGAAATACGAGGCGCTCATAAATGGTGAGGTGGATGTAATCAATGCATTTACCACGGATGCCCAGCTTGCAGCCAATGACTTGGTGCTGCTTACCGATGACGGCAGCTTTTTTGAGACCTTTATGGCGGGCACGGTGGTAAGGAAAGATGCGCTTGAGAAATATCCTGAACTGGAAAGCGTGCTAGAAAAATTAAATGGATTGATTACAGAAGAAGAAATGCAACAGATGAACTATGAAGTGGAAGTAGGCGGCAAAGAAGATAAAGAAGTGGCAAGACAGTTCTTGGAATCTAAAGGACTCCTTAATGGTTAAAAAGAGGTGTGAAGATGAAGTATAGGCATATCGTATTTGATATTGACGGAACGCTGATAGACAACGAAAAGGCAATCATTTACTCCCTTCAGGAGGCACTGCATAAGGAAACCGGAAAGCAGTTTTCCTATGAGCAATTGACATTTGCGTTGGGGATTCCGGGCGAAGATGCATTAGAAAGGCTAAAAGTCGGACAAATTGCAAAGGTCATGCAGGTATGGATTAAAGATATGCAGAAATACGAAGACACCATAGTTGTCTATGAGGGGATTGCGGAACTTTTAAAGCATCTGTCAGAGGCCGGATATGGGCTTGGTATTGTATCATCGCGAACCAGAGAGATGTATAAACAGGACTTTTGCAAATGGGAGATCAGCAGTTATTTTGCTACAGCCGTCTGCGCTGATGATACATCAGGGCATAAGCCCACAGCGGACCCGCTTCTCAAATATATGGAGCTGACTAAAACGGCAGCACATGAGATTATCTTTATTGGAGACAGCATTCATGACAGCCAGTGTGCGCAGAATGCGGGTGTTGACTTTGGGCTGGCAGTCTGGGGCAGCCATACACAGTCAATACCGGCAAATTACTACCTAAATAGACCGGAAGAACTATTTTCTGCCATAAAAGCCTCAAATGATTGACGGTTGTGAAAGAATCATATTATAATTTGATTATCTTACGCAAAGAGGAAACATATCATATTGCGCATGCAGGTGAAGCATTTATGCCGCCAGTGCGTGTGTCATTAAATACCATCAAGGAGGAAGAAAAATGGGAACAACGAAGTATGCAGGAACGCAGACGGAAAAGAATTTGGAGGCAGCATTTGCAGGAGAATCACAGGCAAGAAACAAATATACCTATTTTGCATCTGTAGCCAAAAAGGAAGGATATGAGCAGATTGCAGGTCTGTTTTTAAAGACGGCTGAAAATGAAAAAGAGCATGCGAAGATGTGGTTTAAAGAATTAAAGGGGATTGGTGATACCAAGGAAAACCTTGCGGCTGCAGCAGATGGCGAAAATTTTGAATGGACAGATATGTATGAGAATTTTGCCAAAACAGCAGAGGCGGAAGGCTTCCCTGAACTGGCGGCGAAGTTCAGACTTGTGGGTGAGATCGAAAAGCATCATGAAGAGAGATACCGTGCGTTGCTTAAGAATGTGGAGACAGCAGCGGTATTTGAAAAGAGCGAAGTGAAGGTATGGGAATGCCGTAACTGTGGACACATCGTTGTGGGAACAAAGGCACCGGAAGTCTGCCCTACCTGTAATCATCCGCAGAGTTATTTTGAAGTGCACGAAGAAAACTACTAATCGAATTATCACAATACCAAAAGGCTATGTGGAAACGCATAGTCTTTTTTATGGAGAAAGATACAGGCAAAAATTGGTATTGTGAAGTTGATGGTATAAAAATAACAGTCAATGCGCATAGTTATACGATTATTACAGCCTACAGATGCCAACATTGACGTGTAACCAGCCTGATGATACAATAAAAGCTAAATGATTGAAGTGAAAAAGAGATAGCAAATCTTTCGTATATGGGATGAAGGGATTGCAGAAAACAGAAAGGAGCTGCCATGCTGGAGCGGTTTTATCCTGATGTATATATGCGTTCTACATACAGCATAGATTTTGACAAATATTATAAATCTGGTTACAGAGGAATTATTTTTGACATAGACAACACGTTGGTCCCTCATGGAGCGCCAGCAGATGAAAGAAGCATAACACTGATTCAAAGGCTTAAAGGCATGGGATTTTCCATTTTATTTTTATCAAATAATAAAGAGCCGAGGGTGAAAATGTTCAATGACGCGGTGAATGCCCAGTATATCTTTAAGGGAGGCAAGCCGGGCAGGAAGGGATATCTTCGGGCAATGGAGATGCTTGGGACAGACACGGAATCCACTCTCTTTGTAGGGGATCAGTTGTTTACAGATGTGTGGGGCGCAAGAAATACAGGGATTTTTTCGATTCTGGTAAAGCCTATTGATAAAAAAGAGGAAATACAGATTGTGCTGAAGCGTTATCTGGAAAAAATCGTGCTGGCAGGTTACAGGCGTAAATGCCAAAAAGAAGGAAAAGTTTATATACTTTAAAGTATGGAGGGAAAAATGACGATTGATGGATATACAAGAACCTGCGGGCTGATAGGCAATCCGGTGGAGCATACTTTGTCGCCGTTTATACATAACACATTGGCAAAGCTGCTTTCTCATAATCTTGTGTATGTACCTTTTCATGTAGAAGAGGGACAGGTTTTATCTGCGGTGCAGGGGGCATATGCTTTGAATCTGTTAGGACTGAATGTTACAGTTCCCTACAAAAGTCAAGTGATGGAAGGGCTTATTGAGATAGATGAACTTGCAGAAAAAATCGGTGCAGTAAATACGCTGGTGCGTGTGGAGAGTGGTTTTAAGGGGTATAACACAGACATGCCGGGGCTGTACCGTGCCATGAGCAGTGAGGGAATACAGATAGAAGGGCAGGAGGTCATTTTGCTTGGAGCAGGCGGCGCAGCGAGAGCAGTTGCTTTTTTATGCGCGTCTAAAAATGCTGCCAGAGTCTACCTGCTGAACCGTTCTATAGAAAAGGCGCGGGAGGTTGCAGGGGAAGTCAATGAAAAGACTGGGAAAGATGTGATGTATCCCATGGCGCTTTCAGATTATCATTGTCTCCCAAATCAAAGATTTCTGGCGATTCAGGCTACCAGTGTGGGACTTTATCCCGACACCGAACAGGCAGTGATTGAGGACGAGGCATTTTACCGGAAGATTCATACAGGATATGATTTGATTTACAAACCTTCCAATACCCGTTTTATGCAGCTTGTACAAAAGCAAGGGGGGAAGGCGTATCATGGCTTGAAGATGCTTTTATACCAAGGGATCATTGCTTATGAGCTCTGGAATGAGCTGGCTGTTTCGGAGGAAATGGCGTCAGAGGTATATGAAGTACTGAAGAAAAAAATGGGAATGTAAAATATGAAGGATAATATTATTTTGATTGGTTTTATGGGCAGTGGAAAAACCAGCGTAGGCATCCGACTGTCCTATCAGCTGAAGCGTACAATGATCGATACGGATAAATGGATCGAACAGAGGCAAAAACGTACGGTGTCGGAGATCTTTGCACAAAGCGGGGAGGAGTCCTTCCGGAGCATGGAAACGGATTGCCTAAAGGAACTGATCCGCCAGGCGGATAGGCAGATTATTTCTGTGGGCGGCGGACTGCCGATGCGGAAGGAAAATCATGCGCTCCTAAAAGAACTTGGGACGGTGTTTTATTTGAGAGTAACGCCAAAGACCGTTTACGAGAGATTAAAGGCAGATACCACAAGACCGCTTTTGCAGGTGGAGGATCCCGAAGGGAGAATCAGGACCTTGCTAAAGCAGCGCGCGCCTGTTTACGAAGCTTGCGCTGATGTGGTGCTGGACGTTTCAGAGCTGTCTTTTGATGAAATTTTAGAACAGATAGAGGAGGAACTAAAAAAGCATGAAACTATTAGTGATCAACGGACCGAATCTTAATTTCCTCGGAATCAGGGAAAAAAGTGTGTATGGAACTCAGGATTATGATGCTCTTCTTAAGATGATTGCTGAAAAAGGGGAAGCTTTGGGAATCACCGTAGAGGTTTTTCAGAGCAATCATGAGGGAGCTTTAATTGATAGGATTCAGGATGCATACTTTGACGGAACAGAAGGAATTGTCATTAACCCAGGCGCTTACACGCATTACAGTTATGCTATAAGGGATGCGCTTGCCAGTATTTCCATGCCAAAAGTCGAGATTCATATTTCAGATATTACAAAGAGAGAAGAATTTCGGAAAACATCTGTTACTGCGCCGGTTTGTGACAAGCAGATTTACGGACACGGACTGGAAGGTTATCTTGAAGCAATTGATTTCATTTTAGAAATGAAAAAGTAGTTGAAAATAACGGAAAGGAAAAACACATATATGGTTGGAATAAAGGATATTGCCAAAAAAGCTGGCGTTTCCTTCAGTACAGTATCTATTATATTAAATGGCAGGGCGGAAGAGAGGAAAATTTCTCCGGGAACGCAGAAAAAGGTTATGGATGCTGTGAAGGAATTGCAGTATCGTCCCAATATTTCAGCAAAAAGTTTAAAGGAAGGACGAAACAGCAGCTTTGTTATTGCCTTATTTTGGAGTTTTGACTTCCGTAAGGCTATGGCCTCCAGATTTTTATCAGGTCTACAGGATAAAAAGAAAAATTTGAAAGATAATATTGATATTATTGTGTATCCATATCAAAGTGGACAGCTGTACAAAGAGAAGTCCCTTTTACAGGGCAATAAGTATCATGCAGCAATTATTGCCAATGCCAGTCAGGAAGACTTGGAGTATTTGGAATCTATTAATACATTAGTACCGATTGTCTTGTATAATCGCTTTTCAGATAAATACAGTTCCGTAAATCTAGACGACAGAAGAATTGGCGAGGCGGCAGCAGAACATTTGATGGAGCAGGGATATAAAAAACCCTTTTTAATCACATCTGCAGTTAATTTTCCAGGTGCTTCTTTGAGAAGAAAAGCTTTTTGCGAGAGATTGAAAAAATCCGGCATACAAATTACAGAACAAAATATCATGTTTGGAGATGACTCTGTTGGCGGAGGGGCTGAGTGCGGAAGGATGTTAGTAGAAAGCGGAAGGATCGGGCAGAGCATAGACAGTATTTTTTGTGCTTCGGATGCGCTTGGAATCGGACTATGTTATGAACTGAATCAAGCAAGAATCAGGATGCCGGAAGAACTTGGAGTTCTTGCCATTGGAAATGGTGAACCTCAATATAGTCAATTCTGCACACCATCTATATCTGTTATTAATATTCCTATGGAGCAGATGTCTGCCACTTGCTATGAGTTGTTAGAAAAGAAAATTAAGCAGGGACACGACAAGGTGGAAAGAGTACTCTTTGAAACCATAGTGCTGCCTAGGGAATCCACAAAAAAACATAAAATTTAATTGCGGTCTGAACCAATGTCACTTAGTTAAGTTCATTGGTTCAGACCGCAATTAAATTTATAAAAATTTTTAAAATTGTATTGACAATTAAAAAGAAAAGTTATATATTACAATTAAAGTATAACGTTGTACCTAAACAAATAAAATGAAGTGAATAGAAGAAATAATTACAATTAGTACAACGTTGTATTATAATACAATAGGAGGATACTGATGGGAAAAGTAACTATAGGAGGAGGACAAGGTTTTTGGGGTGACAGCAATGATGCGGCAATTCATATGGTAAAAGAGGGTGATGTAAATTACATAGCTTGTGATTACCTAGCGGAGTTGACATTATCTATCATGGCTAGGCAGCAGATGAAAAATCCAAATGCAGGATATGCCAGAGATTTTTTAGATTTAATGAAAGTCTGCGGAAAAGACGCGTTTGATAAGAAAATCAAGATTTTAGCAAATGCAGGTGGTATGAACATAAATGGTCTGGTGGATGTAGTTAAACAGGCAATGCAGCATAAAGGCATCCGTGGGTATAGAATCGGATATGTGACAGGCGATGAAATATCCAAACAGATTCCTAAATTGTTAAAACAGGGAATTACTTTTGAAAACATGGATAATTCTGAAGACTTTAGATTGATACAAGATCAAATATGCAATGCAAACGTTTATTTTGGGCATGAACCTCTTATGCAGTGCCTACGGGATGGTGCAGATGTGATTATCACTGGCAGAGCAGCAGATTCAGCATTGTTTCTGGCTCCCATTATGTATGAACTGGGAATAAACGAGGGGGATTGGGATAATCTGGCCAGAGGTATCATGGCAGGACACCTGTTGGAATGTGGCGGTCAGGGATCGGGCGGTAATTTTGATTATGGATGGCGGGAAGTTCCAGATATGGACAGGCTGGGATTTCCTATTGCAGAGCTGGATGAAAATAACTTTTACATTACAAAAAGTATGAATTGCGGTGGTCTCATAAGCGAGCAGACCTGTAAAGAGCAGCTTCTGTATGAGGTTCATGATCCGGCAAATTATATTACACCGGATGTGACAGTGGACATCAGCCGGTCTGAATTGAGACAGGTTGGAAAGAACAGAGTGGAAGTGAAAAATATCCGAGGAAAGGTAAGACCGGATAAGCTGAAATTGTCAATTGGATATCATGCTGGCTACAAGGTAGTGGGAATGCTCAGTTATGCATGGCCAGATGCCATGGAAAAAGCTCAATATGCCGCGGATATTTTATATAAAAAGTTGAAAAGAAAAAATCTTCAGGCAGAGGAAATTAAGGTAGATTATATTGGTGCAAATGCGCTACACCTTGATGTAGCGGAAACGCCCCTCGAAAAAATGAAGGATTTAAATGAGGTGGTCATGCGATTTGCTATTAGGACAAAAACAAAAGAAGAGGCATTAAAGCTGGTTCCGGAAATTTCACCGCTTCAGTTGAATGGTCCTCCAGGAGCCAGTTTCCTTGGAGGCAGACCGAAGGTACAGGAAGTAATTGGACTTTGGCCTACGCTGATTCCTAGAGACTGTGTGGAACTGATATCTCATATCGTAGAAATTTAAAGGAGAAAAAGGATGGCTGAAATATATTTGAATCAAATTGCACATGGCAGGTCAGGCGATAAAGGTGATACCAGTAATGTCTGCGTATTTGCAAAAAAACCACAGTATTATGTGATTATCAAAAGGGAAGTTACGCAAGAAAGGGTAAAAAAATATTTCGGAGATATGGTAAGAGGAGATGTCATTCGCTATGAGCTCCCTACTTTAAATGGGTTCAATTATGTAATGCATCATGCATTAGGAGGAGGTGCTACTCATTCTCTTAGATTGGACAGTTTGGGAAAATCTATGGGTTCTGCTTTCCTGAGGATGAAGATACATGTGGATGAAGATGAATTATAGAAAAGGCGGTATTTAAATGTCAATGGCAGAAGAAGGGGTATTGAAGGGCATAACGGTATTAGATCTGACAAGGGTGGTTGCAGGTCCTTTCTGCGGAGCGATACTAGGTGATCTGGGAGCGAAAGTGATTAAAATAGAAAGACCGGAGAAGGGCGATGACAGTAGGGCATATGCTCCTTACATAAATGGAGAAAGTTTATATTATGCAAATTTAAACAGAAATAAATATGGAATTACCCTAAATCTAAAAACGGAGCAGGGAAAAGAAATTATAAAGGGTCTGGTAAAGAAAGCTGATATTTTGATTGAAAACTTCAGACCCGGCGTAATGGAACGACTGGGACTTGGTTATCATAATCTGATAAAAATTAATTCAAAGTTAATTTATGGTGCAGTATCAGGATTTGGCAGTTACGGACCTTACAAGGAAAGACCTGGTTACGATATCATTGCACAGGCTATGGGAGGTTTGATGAGTATTACGGGTCAAAAAGGGAATCCGCCTACCAGAGCGGGAAGCGCAATGGGAGATATGCTGGGGGGACTTAATCTTACAATTGGAGTTTTAGCAGCATTACAGGCAAGGGAAAGAACTGGTAAAGGCAGGAAAGTCGATATTGCATTGACGGATTGTGTGGTGGCGAGTCTGGAGCAGACGATACAAAGATATGTTGTATCAGGGAAAAATCCAGAAAGGAATGGCAATACCTATGCGGCTATTGCGCCATATGATACATTTCGTGCAAGGGATGGCTATGTAGTGATTGGTTGCGGCAATCAGAAATTGTTTGAGGCTTTTTGTAGGGACATTATGAAGAAACCAGAGATAATCGTTGATGCACGTTTTTTAACTGTTCCGTTAAGAGTGGAAAATAATGAGGAATTGAAAGGGATGATAGAAGAATGGACCTCAAAAAGGTCGGTAGAGGAGATTGTAAATGCTGTCTTAAAAGCTCAGATACCAGCATCTCCAATCTTTAATGTTGAAGACGTTGTAAAAGATCCGCATATTGCTAAAGCTAGGGAAATGATTGTAAAAAACAGTCATCCAGTGATGGGAGAAATTATACTGAATGGAAATCCTATAAAAATATTGGGTGCCATGCCTAAAATACGTAAGCCCTCGCCAATCTTGGGGGAAGATACAGAGTCGATTTTGGGCGAGTATTTGAATATTTCAGGAGAAGAGATACGGACACTAAGGAAGAAGGGAGTTTTGTAGAGCTGTTGAATTTGTATTTTTGGAGGGAAGGATGGACAAGGAATATTTAAGATACTTATATGGCAAAGTCAGACGGGAGCCGGAAACAGGCATAAAAGAAAGAAGAGTGGTGATGCTGCCTGTGGAGGAGAATGTACGTTTAAAAACGATTTTGTATGTGCCGGAGGGTGTTTCCTATGGTCCTGTTATTTTCACGAGAAGTTGTTATCCGCAGACAGAGGAATTGCTTACGATACACGGAGAAGAATATTGTAAGCGGGGCTATTTCTTCTGTTATCAGTGGTGTCGAGGACTGGGAGGTTCAGAGGGAGTGTGGGAACCCAATGTATATGAGAGAAGGGATGGACTGGCATCCCTCCAGTGGATTTGCAAGCAGTCTTTTACGGAAAGTGTGGGATATTGGGGAAGTTCGTATTTGGCCTATAACGGCTGGTGCATGGCGGATGCAGTACCGGAAAAAGTAAAGACAATGTACCTAGGGGTTTATGGGACGGACAGACATATTTCTGCCTATCAGGACGGTTTGTTCCGACATGATATTTTGACTGCTTGGGCAATGGAAAATGCGGGATTTGTCATAGAAGCAGATTATGAAAAATCCTGCCTGCACAGACCGCAGCAAGAGGTAGATGTTGACATATGGGGACAAAAAATTGAATGGTACCGGGAATGGATTTTAAGCCCGGATGCAGACGCCTATTATTGGAACCAGGGGATGTGGAAGGAACTTAGAGAAATACCGGGAAAGGTGAAGATTCCAATTTTTATAAGGGAAGGGTGGTATGACCATCATTTGGGTGGTGCACTGGCTGCATGGAAAAGTCTCAATACAGAATCAGCCCTACACAGTATTTTGCAAATTGGACCCTGGAATCATGATTATAAACCGGCGATTATGCAAGGGACAGAAAAACTTTTGGATGATCAGATAAGCTCCCCTTTTCAGTGGTTTGAACGGATATTAAGAAATAAAGAACAACCCCAAAAAGAAGTGCTATTGTATGTGATTGGTGCAGACCGATGGGAAAAATGGAGCAAATTTCCAGTTCCGGTAAAGAAATGGGAAAAACTGTACATGGATTTTTCACGCAAAAAGGATAGAGCATATCGTTTGGTGAAAAAAGCTGGTGAAGTAGTAAAAGGTAAAACGGAATTTATCTATGATCCTGAAAATCCAGTATATTCACATGGTGCGGAAAGTCTGTTTCATACAAAAAAAGAAATTGGAAGTATTCTGCAGGAACCCTGTGGATTCAGAGATGACGTCGTAAGTCTTTTGTCCGAAGCTTTTTTTGAGGACTGTGAAATAAACGGAGAGATCAAAATCAGGCTGTTTGTAAGCTCAGATGCAGAAGATACGGCATTTAGTGTTAAAGTTATTGAGGTATTTCCGGATGGGCGTGCAGTAAATATACGGACAGGCATTACCACACTGGCATACAGAAATGGGGCTGACCGAAGGCAGATTTATCAGCCGGGAGAAATTGTAGAGATTACCATCAGTTTGTGGAGTATTGCATGGAAAATTGAAAAAGGATCTTGCCTGCGGGTGGATATTTCATCTTCGGATTTTCCTCAATATGCAGTTCACACTAATTATCCGGGAGAGTGGGCGATACAGAAACACGCCAAAAAGGCGATACAAAGGATCTATTCGCAGATAGGGAGTCTTTGTGAGGTAGAGTTGCCTTTAGTTGATAATAAAGGAAGGAAATAGAAAATGAACAAACAGAAGATGATGAAAAGAGCGATTATGACTGATATCAGAAAAATAGATTTTGAGCAGGTGCCTATACCGGAACCAAAAGAGAATGAGGTGCTTGTAAAGCTGGAATATGTGGGAATCTGCGGATCAGACCTACATTATTTTGAAAACGGCTCAATAGGAAATTACGTGGTAAAGCCACCTTTTGTTTTGGGGCATGAGGCTGGAGGAGTGGTAGTGGATGCAGGTAAAAATGTAAAGACTCTGAAGGCGGGTGACAGAGTGGCGCTGGAGCCGGGGAAAACTTGTGGTCACTGTAAATTCTGCAAAAGCGGTAAATATAATTTATGCCCAGATGTGGTTTTCTTTGCCACACCGCCTGTGAATGGTGTATTTCAGGAATATATTGCGCATGAAGAAAATCTTTGCTTTAAGATTCCGGATAATATCAGCACTTTAGAGGGGGCATTGATAGAGCCGCTGGCAGTCGGCTTTCATGCAGCGAATCAGGGGAATGCACATCCGGGACAGGCTGCTGTCGTATTTGGAGCAGGATGCATTGGACTGGTCAGCATGCTGGCACTTAAGGTTAAAGGCATATCAAAGATCTATGTTGTAGATATGTTAAAGAAGCGTTTGGACAAGGCGCTGGAATTAGGAGCTTCTGCAGTGATTGATGTCTCAGAGGAGAATGTGGAGCAAAAAGTGTTAGAACTGACACAGGGAGAAGGATGCGATCTGGTAATAGAAACATCTGGAAATGAAAATGCCGCAAGGCAGTCCATGAAGATTGCTAAAAAGGGATCTACAATTGTTTTTGTGGGATATAACAAGACCGGAGAAGTAACTTTACCTATGAGTTTGGCATTGGATAAGGAATTGAATTTTCAAACCGTTTTCAGGTATAGGAATATTTATCCGATGGCAATAGAAGCAGCGGCAGAAGGAAAAATTGACTTAAAAAGGATTGTAACGGATATTTTTCCGTTTTCAGAAGTGCAAAAGGCTATGGATTATAGTATAAATCATAAAGAAGAAGTTGTGAAAGCCGTGATTCGTATATCTGAATAAAAAAATGCAATAATTTTTTAGTTGGAATAGTTTTGGCAGGACTATGCAAATAGTTCAACATAAGAAGGGAGGGATGTAACAGATTATGAAAGAATGTCGGAAAGGAGGAAAGGCAGGGAAAAATGGAAAGAAAGGACAATTTGCATATTCATTATACGGATGTGGGGAATGGGCAGCCTATTGTTTTTATCCATGGATGGAATGCAGATTCTACGGTATTTGACTTTGTAAGCCGTTCCTTACTCGAATACAGGTGTATTAGTTATGATGCAAGAGGGCACGGCGACTCAGATGCAGTAGACAATGGAGTCAGCATGAAAGTGTTGGCAGAGGATCTGGCTTGGCTGATAGAGAGCCTGGATTTGGAATGTCCGGTATTGGCAGGTTGGTCTATGGGGGCAGCAACCATTTTTGAATATGTAAAGAGATTTGGATGTAGCAACCTAAAGAAAATTATCTTAATTGATATGTCACCTAAAATTGTTAATGATGATGTTTGGAAACTGGGCTTATGTCAGGGTGCTTATAGGATAGAAGATTATTTTCGGGATATGACGGTACAATATGAGAATTTTGAAAAGTTTTTTGATTCTAATATGCTCGTAAGCCATACAATGCCGGCACCGGATGCTCCCAGTAAGAGTCGCAAAAAAGATTATTATACATTGACGGCTTTGTGGCATGCCATGTGTATGGCGGATTATCGCGATATGCTGCCCAAAATAGAAGTGCCCACAGCAGTTTTCTATGGTGACCCCGGTGATAAATACAGTCCGGTAACAGCCTATTATCTGCAGAAAACAATATCGGGGCAGGTGGATATGGTTCCGTTTTATGACTGCGGACATGATTTGATGTTCCAGGAACCTGAAAAATTTGCAGCAGAAGTGAAAAAATTTTTAGAAAAATAAAATATGCAAAAGATTGAAAGGAAGAAAAATAAATGAAAAAAATTGTAGGAATGATGTTGATACTGGTAATGATGATAAGCATGGCAGGCTGCAGCGATGAAAAAAGTACAAGAAAGACGGAAGAAAGTGCGGATTCTCAGACAGAAGTGCAGGAACAGGCAGCTCCCGTAGAAGATACGAAGGAAGGCAGTGAAGCTGAAAAGTTGGTGGTTGGCAATATTATGATTACAAGCGCCGGCGCCAGCGACCAGTTAAATGACCAGGCGATACATGATTATTTTGAGGCTATGGGAGGTGAAGTAATTACACTTGATGGTGAAATTGATATTGTAAAGATTAACGAATGTATAGACGATTTGATTTCCAGAGGTGTAGATGGGATTATTGTAAATATCATTGACTGGGAAGGACACAATAGTGCTATAAAACAGGCATATGATGCTGGGATACCGATTGTGACGGGATACAATTTGAGTACAGCTGAAGATTATCTTACTTGTCAGGTGACAAGCGATGATTATGGCGCAGGAAAAGCGGCAGGGGAAGATTGTCTTGCAAAAACAGGAGGTGAAGGTCAGGTTATTCTATTGGACAATCCCGGTGCGTCTTGTGTGGAAGACCGTATGGAAGGGTTTAAAGATGCTGTTGTAGCAGGAGGCATGGAAGTAGTTGCAACAAAAGCATGTGCAGGCTTGGAGGAGTCCTCCGAAGCGATGGATGACATGTTGCAGGCATGGCCGGATGTAAAAGCGGTGATGTGCAATTGCGATTTGACAGCTACCGGCGCTATTTCAGCACTCAAGGCCGCTGGAAAAGATGGAGAAATTCTGGTATATGCAGTGGATGGTAATCAGGAAAATCTGCAGTTTATCAAGGATGGTTCCCAGACAGGTACATCTTTTTCAGATCCTTACAATATAGGAAAGACATTGGCGGAGCAGCTTTATAAAGCAATTCAGGGCGAAAAGATAACGGAGAAGAGAATTTCTCTCCCTACCACCTTTGTCACTATCGAAAATGTTGATCAATATCTGGATGGGGAATAAGCCGTGACGGTTACATGGGAAAGGAACAAAACTTTATGGCAAAATTACTTACAATGGATAAAATTGATAAGAGTTTTCCTGGAGTGCATGCACTTAAAAAGGTTTCTTTTGACCTTAAGGAAGGAGAGGTACATGCAATTCTTGGAGAGAATGGAGCGGGAAAATCTACCTTGATGAATATTCTGGCGGGAACATATCCTGCTGATAGCGGAGAAATATCGATTGACGGAGAAAAAAAGGATATTAGGAGTACCAAGGCAGCGCAGGAATTGGGAATTAGCTTTGTGCATCAAGAACTGCTTCTGGCTCCCAATGTAACCGTAGCCGGAAATATATACATGAATAGAGAGCCAAGAGGAAGATTTGGAGCTGTAGATGATAAAAAGATGTATGAGGATGCTAAGAAGCTGTTTGATATGATTGAAGTAAACATAGATCCCCATGCGGTTGTGGATAAGCTTAGTATTGCCGCCCAACAGATTGTGGAAATTGTGCGGGCATTATCCTTTCAGACCAGAATTTTAATTTTGGATGAACCGACGGCAACTTTATCCAGCGAAGAAACAGATAAACTGTTTAAGATTATAAATTCTCTGAAAAGCCAGGGGGTGGGGATTATCTATATCTCTCACAGGATGGAAGAAATATTTACGCTGGCGGACAGAGTCACTGTATTTAGGGATGGGCAGCATATTGCTACCCATTCCATGCAGGAAATTGAAAAGGAAAAGCTTCTGGAACTGATGGTAGGCAGAAAGCTGAACAAATATTATATTCATGAAAAATGCAGTGTAGACGAATTGATTTTTGAGGCTAGAGATTTATGCACAAAGGAGAAACTACAGCATGTAAGCATTCAGGTAAAAAGGAATGAAATACTGGGAATTTCAGGGATAGTAGGCGCTGGGCGCAGTGAACTGGCAAGAGCAATTTTTGGAGTGGACAGATTGACCTCGGGGACCTTGTACATGGAAGGTCAAAAGCTCACGGTGAAAAGCAATCGGGATGCCATTCGTGCGGGAATAGCCATGGTGTCAGAAAACCGTAAAAAAGAAGGTTTGATCATTGAACAGACGCTTTCTTTTAATCTCACACTTTGTGTATTAAAGGAATTTATCAAAGGTTTGCGCGTCAATCAGAAAAAGGAATCCAATATTATAGAGCTTTACTCCGAGAAGCTAAAGATAAAGGCATCTTCGGAAGAACAAAGAGTAAAGCAGCTATCAGGTGGAAATCAGCAGAAGATTGTACTTGCTAAGTGGCTTGCAACGAAACCTAAATTGTTAATTCTTGATGAACCTACCAGAGGAATTGACGTGGGAGCGAAGGCAGAAATCTATGCATTGTTGGACGAATTAGTACATCAAGGCATCAGTATTGTGGTAATTTCATCTGAATTGGAAGAGATTATGAATCTCGCTGACAGGGTTTATGTAATGTTTGAAGGCAGAGTTATGTCATGCCTTGAGGGAAAAGACATAAATCAAAATAAAATCATGTATTATGCCACCGGAGGAAAATAGATATGAAAAAGATTGTAGCAAATATAAAAGATATCATGGGAATTGGAGTTGCTTTTCTGGTTATATTTCTGGGACTCTGCATCATGTCAGATACATTTTTTACTGTCGGCAATATCATAACCGTGTTGCGTACCATTTCCGTAAATGCCATTTTAAGTTTTGGCATGACATTTATCATTATAGGAGGCGGCATTGATTTATCAGTTGGTTCGGTTATGGCTTTTACCAGCGTCATGTGTGCTGTTTTTATGGAAAAAGCAGGACTTGGAATTTCACTTTCCATTCTCTGTACGCTGCTTATAGGTACCGCGATTGGAACCGTGAACGGATTTATTATTACGAAGATGAAAATGCTTCCTTTTATTACAACGCTAGGGATTTCCTATATTGTAAGGGGGATTACAAGAGTCATTACAAATTCAAAACCTATAACTGTATCTGATGAATCCTTTTATACCTTGGGAAATGGATATCTAGGTTTTCTGCCGTTGCCGGTTGTCTATATGTTTGTGATTTTCCTGATTCTTTCGACAGTGCTGTATAAGTCAAGATATGGAAGAAAACTATATGCGGTGGGCGGCAATGAGCAGACGGCGAAATTTTCAGGAATTAATGTGGAAAGAACCAGAATGATTGCCTATGCGCTGCAGGGGATGCTGGCAGCTGTAGCAGGAATTATCTATTGCTCCCGCTTTTTTAGCGGTCAACCTACAATCGGTACAGATGCAGAAATGGATGCCATTGCTGCGACGATTTTAGGAGGTACCAGTTTTTCTGGAGGGATAGGACGTCTAGGAGGGACTCTCGTGGGCGCTTTAGTGCTGGGAATCTTGAATAATGGTTTAAATCTTTTAGGCGTGGGGTCTTATTGGCAGTATGTAGCGAGAGGGATTATTATAATAGCTGCAGTTTTTTTAGATGTGGTGAAAAACGCAGGAAGATTAAATAGAAAGAAAAAGGTGATTGCATAGGAAAACACCGCTTGATGGGATGTAACAGTTCAGCTCGCAAGGCGGCGCAGAAGAGACAGCAGGAAACTCACAGGTGAAAGCTTCTGTGCATCCTTACAGGATGGGCTGTTACTCACTTTCAGTACTTTCAGTATGGAAATGAAAAAGTAGTTGAAAAATATCAATTTTTATATTAAACTGGTAAAGAATTATAACGTGAAAAATTTAGGAGGAGTATATTATGATTTCTGCAGGTGATTTCAGAAATGGTATTACAATTGAGTTAGATAATAACGTTTACCAGATTATTGAGTTCCAGCACGTAAAACCTGGTAAAGGAGCAGCTTTTGTCAGGACCAAACTGAAAAACATTAAGAGCGGCGGCGTAGTGGAGAAGACATTCAGACCTACTGAAAAATGTCCACAGGCACGTATTGATAGAAAAGACATGCAATACTTATATGCAGACGGAGATCTGTATAACTTTATGGATGTAGAAACATACGATCAAATTGCATTAAATGCCGAAACAGTTGGCGATGCACTCAAATTTGTAAAAGAAAATGAAATGGTTAAGATCTGTTCCCACAACGGCAGCGTTTTTTCTGTGGAGCCGCCTTTATTTGTGGAATTAGAGATTATTGATACAGAGCCGGGATTTAAGGGAGATACAGCGACAGGCGCTACTAAGCCCGCAACCGTAGAGACCGGAGCTAATGTAAACGTTCCTTTATTTGTTGAGATGCATGATGTAATTAAGATCGATACCAGAACAGGTGAATACCTCTCCAGAGTATAAGTAAGCAGGTAGGCTGTCAATAAAAAGAGTCTGAAAGACAATGATGTAAAGTCATTGTCTTTTTCTGATACTCAAAAAGAAAACTGTCTTGAAAGAATGAGGTATTTATGAACGACACATCTATGAATTTCACGTCATTTACACAATCAATTCTAAAGGATCTTCAAAAGAAACTGGGAGATAACTATTCTGTATTTTCTCATAATGTAAAAAAGAATAACGGCATTGAGCTGACGGGAATTGTTGCAAAAAGAAAAGGATGCAATACGTCCCCCACCATTTACATCAATGATCTTTACAAACCGGGCATTACTCCAAAAGAAGCGGGAACAATAGCAGATATGTTGTATGATCATTTTCAGGCGGCAGAGTTTGACGATGATCTTGATATGTCAGGATTTGTTGAATTTGACAAGGCAAAGGAAAAGCTTGCCTTCAAACTTGTTCATGCAGAAAAAAATAAGGAATTACTAAAGCTTATTCCGCATAAAGTGTTTCACAATCTTGCTATTGTTTTTTACTATACCGTTCAGGAGGCGCCGTTTTATGGAAGGGGTGCGATTCTGGTCTATAACACTCACATGAAACAGTGGGAAGCAGACCTTGATATACTTTATAAGATTGCATTTGAAAATACACCGATTCTTTTCCCAAGCATCACCGAAAATATGCAGGATGTCATGCGCAGCATTCTTATGGATGGTCTGGAGGATGACCTTCTGGGTACAGAAGGAGTGGACGAGGACTTCTTGAAGGAGGTATGGGAACAGGAGGTAGGTGAGACCAAGATGCCCATGTATGTGCTTACCAATAAACAAAAGCTATACGGCGCAGCCTGCATGCTTTATCCAGGTGTATTGAAAGGATTTGCAGAAAAGATTAATCGGGATTTTTACATCCTGCCCAGTTCTGTCCATGAAGTGATTCTTGTGCCGGCAGATGCAGATACGGATCGGGAAGCGCTCTGTGAGATCGTGACGGAAATTAACCGGACACAGGTGGCAGAAGAAGAAATTTTGGCAGATTCTGTCTATTTTTACAGTAAAAACCTTGACAAAGTGCTGTGGATTTTATAATTCACACTTTTTTTACAATTGACGGACTAGACAATCTGAAAGTCATATGATATTATATTCAAGGTGATGTAACAAATTTGTAATATTTTATGATATGCACCCGTAGTCTAACGGATAGAACGAAGGCCTCCGACGCCTTTAATGCAGGTTCGATTCCTGTCGGGTGCATTTGCATCACCTTGGATAAAAAATAAGAAAGGAAAGCTATGAAACATTCAGATCAGAACAAAATGCATATGCTAAAGGAAAAATTCATGATAGCCAGGGACTGGGTCATGGATCATAACAAGATCGTAATGCCGCTTGTTCTAGTTGTTTGCGTGCTTCTTACAATTGTGGTAGCAGTGAATGCCAATCATAGAGAGGCTTTGGAGAACGAGGCGAAGGAAGCTGCAATGGCAGTTTCTGATAAAGAAACCGGTTCCCAGGTAGAGGGTCTTGGAGTGCCTGTCTTTGAATTGGAAGAAAATGCACATCCAGAAATAAATAACTTGATTCGTACCTATTATGATGCACAGGCATCGGGAGACATTGGGACGATTTCCTCCATGAACGCATATTTAAATGAGATTGAGACCATACGTGTGGAGGAACTGAGTAAGTATATCGAATCCTATCCGGTACTTGATGTATATACAAAGCCAGGGTTAACAGAGAATACCTACGTGGCATATGTATACTCAGAAGTGCAGTTTGCGGATGTCGATGACCCCCTTCCGGGAATGCAGACTTATTATATCGGCATGGGTGAAGAGGGGAACTATTTCATTAACGACGGCACCTATGATGATGCAGTGTGGAATTATATCAAAGAGGTCACGCTACAGGATGATGTAGTTGACTTAAACAACAAGGTCGTGGTGGAGTACAATGAACTTCTGGCAGAAGATGCAGAGCTCAATGAGTTTATTGCATATCTGAAAGAAAAAATCAACGAGGAAGTAGGCGAGGTCTTAGCCCAGGCAGAAGTGCCGGAAACAACGGATACACCAGAAGCCGGCGATACACCAGAGGAGATACCGGAAACGGAAACAGGAGAAGGCACGCAGGATACTCCCAGCGTGATTACCATGGTGCGTACGACAGATATAGTCAATATCAGAACTTCGGACAGCGAAGAGGCTGATAAGATTGATAAGGCACAGATCGGTCAGGAATTTACTTTGCTTGAGCAAAGAGGCAACGGTTGGAGTAAAGTGGATTATAATGGTAGGGAGGCGTTTATCAAGAGTGATTATCTTGAGGAAGTGTCAGCAGAAGAGGCAGACATACAGCTTGCGGATGCAGAGCAGCCCGTAAATGAGCCGGAGGAGACTGTGACGAGCAACAATGAAACAAGTATGGGAACTGTTACGGTGATTGAGAGTGTAAAGGTTCGCAAGAGCGCCAGCACGAGCGCGGAATCCCTTGGAACTGCTTACACAGGAGATGAATTGGAGCTGATTATGAAGCAGGCTGACGGATGGAGCAGGGTCAGATACAACGGACAGACAGCATATGTTAAATCGGATTATGTAGAATAGCAGGCAAGAATCATAAAAGCAGAAAAGCATTTTATTTTGTAGGAAATTGTAGTATACTTACAAAGTAAAATGCTTTTTTAGTTGAGAGGGTAAAATATGTGCTGAGGGAGGGATATGTGGAATGCTTGGGAAATTTCAGATAGGAATTATAGGGACAGGGAACATTGCTTCCGTCATGGCGGATACTGTTAATAAGATGAAGAACGTAAAACTTTATGCGGTGGCATCCAGAGAAAAGGTAAAGGCAGATGTCTTTGCAGGAAAATACGGATGCAAAAAGGCATACGGATCCTATGAAGAACTGGCTTCGGATAATAAAGTGGATATGATTTATATTGCAACACCACATTCAGAGCATTTTGCTAATGCAAAGATGTGTATTGAACATGGCAAGCCGGTTCTGTGTGAAAAAGCGTTCACAGCCAATGCAGCGCAGGCGGAAGAACTGATTAGATTATCAGAGGAGAGAGGCGTATTCCTTGCAGAAGCAATGTGGACACGCTACATGCCCATGCTGACGACGATACGGGAAGTGATCGGAAGCGGTGTCATTGGAGAACCTAAGACTCTTACAGCGAATTTGGGCTATGTTCTTGGTCATGTTGAACGGATGAAAGATCCCAGCCTGGCAGGAGGAGCGCTTTTGGATTTAAGTATTTATCCGCTGAGTTTTGCCTTTATGCTGTTTGGCTACAATATAGCTAAAATCAATTCTTCCTGTACTTACACAGACACGGGGGTGGACGAACAGGATAGCATAACCCTTCAATATATAGACGGCAGGGTGGCGCATTTAAATAGCTCTATGGTATCCTTAAGCGATAGAAGAGGTATCGTTTATGGGACAAAGGGCTTTATAGTAGTTGAAAATATCAATAACTTCCAGAGCGTAGCTGTTTATGATTCTCTCTACAAAAAAGTCGGATTGTATAAATGCCCCAAGCAGATTTCCGGTTATGAATATGAGGTGGAAGCGAGCATAAAAGCAATCCGCAGCCGTCAGATTGAATGCGTGGAGATGCCTCATGCTGAAACGCTCCGTGTGATGAAAATCATGGACAGCATCAGGAAAGAATGGGGAATCGTTTATCCCTTTGAAAAAATGGAGGCGGAGACTTTAAATAATATAGAGAAAAATCAGGAATAAAAAAAGAAATATCAGGAGAAACTAAAGCAAAGCGGACGATGAACCTGCTTTGCTTTCGTTTTGCTAAACAACAGATGTCCCGCGAATCCAGGTATCCACTGCTTGACATAAGGATATCAAATACAATAGAAAGGTGCTGGCATAAATATGAAGAGTGATGATATAAAGGTGTTGCAGGAAGTGCAGAGGAATACAAAAATGGCGATGAAAGCCATCAATGCCATAAGCAGTAAAATTGATGATGATGATTTATCCATGCAGGTTGCTAGGGAATCCATGAAATATTCAGATATTTACAACAAGGCGACCGGCAGGCTGCTCAATGGAAAGGCATCCAGCTATAAGGAAACGGGATTTGAAGATATCATGATAAAAGGGGGCGTGCATGTCAATACGATGCTCAACACCAGCACAAGCCATATTGCGGAGGTGATGATACAGGGCTCAAACAGAGGACTAACCAGTATGTGGAAAGCAATCAATCATCATGAAAATGCTGGAAATGTTTCTATGGAAATTGCAAAAGAGCTGATGGATTTTGAAGAAAAGAATATTGAGCGGTTGAAACAGTATTTGTAATAGAAAAAAATGTAACTTTTACAATTTAATTGCTTAAAGTGTCTTGAGATTTTTTGAGACACGTTATATAATACCAATGGGAGAAAGATGTAATAATTGTATACAATGATACTGTACTACAATAATACTAAACTTAAAGGAGGACATGTTGTATGTCATATGTTGATGAAGTGTTTCAGATGGTAGTGGAAAAGAATCCTGCTCAGCCGGAGTTCCACCAGGCAGTCAAAGAGGTTTTAGAGTCTCTGCGTGTTGTAATCGAGGCGAACGAGGATGCATACAGAAAAGATGCGTTGCTTGAAAGACTAGTTACCCCTGAAAGACAGCTTTTATTCAGAGTACCCTGGGTAGATGACAAGGGTCAGGTTCAGGTAAACAATGCATTCCGCGTACAGTTCAACAGTGCGATCGGACCTTACAAGGGAGGATTAAGATTACATCCCAGCGTAAATCTTGGTATTATCAAATTCCTTGGCTTTGAACAGATTTTCAAAAATTCCCTGACAGGACTTCCAATCGGCGGAGGTAAAGGCGGTTCTGATTTTGATCCCAAAGGAAAATCAGACAGAGAAGTGATGGCATTTTGCCAGAGCTTTATGACAGAGTTGAACAAATACATAGGAGCAGACACAGACGTGCCGGCCGGAGACATCGGCACAGGGGCAAGAGAAATCGGCTATATGTACGGACAGTATAAGAGAATCAAGGGAGTATACGAAGGCGTTCTCACTGGAAAAGGTTTATCCTATGGCGGATCCCTTGCTAGAACAGAGGCAACCGGCTATGGTCTGTTATATCTTACAGAAGAAATGTTAAAATGCAATGGTCATGATTTAAGCGGCAAGACAGTGGTTATTTCCGGTTCTGGAAATGTAGCGATTTATGCAACCCAGAAGGCACAGCAGTTAGGTGCAAAGGTGGTAACGGTATCTGATTCCACAGGATGGGTATACGATCCGGAAGGCATCGACGTAGCGCTCCTTAAGGAAGTAAAAGAAGTAAAGCGTGCAAGACTGACGGAATATGCGGCAGCAAGACCAAGTGCAGAATACCACGAAGGCAGAGGCGTATGGAGCATCAAGTGTGATGTAGCGCTTCCCTGTGCGACCCAGAACGAACTTCTGCTTGATGATGCGAAGGCTTTGGTTGCCAACGGATGTATCGCAGTAGCAGAGGGCGCAAACATGCCTACTACTATTGATGCAACAGAATACCTGCAGGCAAATGGTGTGCTCTTTGCACCTGGAAAGGCAGCCAATGCAGGCGGTGTTGCAACCTCCGCACTGGAAATGAGCCAGAACTCCGAGAGACTGAGTTGGACCTTCGAGGAAGTGGACAGCAAGTTAAAGGGAATCATGGTCAACATTTTCCACAGCATGGACGATGCAGCAAAGAAATATAACATGGAAGGCAACTATGTTGCTGGTGCAAACATTGCTGGATTCCTGAAGGTTGCAGATGCAATGACCGCGCAAGGTATTGTTTAAGGTATAATTATACAGAAAATAGAAATCTCGCATATAGCTGGAAATGGTGTATGTGTGGGATTTCTTTTTTTTGGAAATGTATGAAAATGTAGCAAAGCGGGATGATTATGCACAATGAAAGAAGAGTACAGCATTTTTGTTTTCAATCATTTCTGATGCCTCATACTTTCTGTGCTGTGTTGGTGTTTTTTGAAAATAAAAAGGTAGCGGATTGTCTGTTAAGATAATCGCTACCTAAAGGTAAACAATATTCAATTTTCCCGACAAACCGGAATTTACTGAATGGTTTGTAAAAAGTCGAGACCGTTTCAAGTTTTGTGTAAACTCAAAATCTGATATAAGATATGTGAATAGTTGCTTAAGGGGCAGAAGCCGGATTTTCGGATTCCGCCCCTTACCTGTATTATATTGCCAATTCCGGTACTGTCAATGGGAACTGCCGGAACTGCTCTTTTTATAGTTTTCT
>JAIDFQ010000064.1 GCA_029054245.1 Lachnospiraceae bacterium
CTGTCCCGTTCGTTTCTGAATAATTCTTTTGAATTTTCAGGGTTGCATTGCTGTTCATTTGTCAAGGTCCTATCTGCCAACTGGCAAATTGTTCTGTCGCAATTCTTTCAACGTGCGACTTTCACATGATATCAGATAAGGTAATTATTGTCAACATTATTTTTAAATTTTTTTAAAAATTTTTTTTCGTGTGCATTCACCGCCGAAATCTGTAGATCTAAACACAGTGTTTTTTCTTTTTGCGCTATCTCTGTAAGATGGACAATCCCCAGTTTTTTAAAAAATATACCAGGACTCCTGAAATCAATGCAGCTTCCGCAAATCCTACCACAAGCCCCAGAAGTTTATCCAGCCATTTGATAATAGGTAATTTTGAAATCAATTCAAGCGATGTAAAAAGTGTATGTACCAATCGGTAGACAATGCATACTACAAAAAGGACGATCACCATTTGAATCGTTCTGCCAATCTCCTTGTCCAAATAACTCCCTACTGCTCCTAAAATAAGAACTACACAGAGTCCTGCAACCGCCATGGCAATCAAGGAAATAATTTCCTGAACCATTCCCTTGCGAAATCCAACACCTATTCTCCATATAAAAATAATTGCTATCACTATAAGCGAAACGTAATACATTTGTACCTTCCTAATTATTTCAGCTCTATTGTCTCAATGGAATCAGACGTCACCGTTACAAACTTGTAAACAGAAGACGTGGGTATGACAAGAGACGTACTTTTTTCAAAGCTGCCTGCGAACTTATCTACTCCCTTAATATTGCATATCTGACATTCAAGATCATTATAGATAATAATCTGATCCTTATGAAAGACAATATCTGTATATTCTATGTCAAAAAACTGCGAGTGTATCCTGCTGCCTGACGCATTATAAACATCCAGCCTGTAGGCAGATTCTCCGCTCTGGTTGATAAAAACAAGCCCAACATAATTCTCATTATAATAAATGCTTTGTACTTCTTCTTCCAATAAATTGGATGCAATGTTCAGCGGTTTTTCCGTGCCTTGGAAAAATACGATTCTGTCATCTGAAACAGCAAATGCAGAATCATTATCCATAAACTGAACATAAGGAATAACTGTGTCCAGATAATCATAGCCGCTGACGTAATTATCCGTTTCGTTTTTTCCCACTTCTCCAAAATTATAAAACGCTACAGATGATTTCATTTTTCCACTGTCCACGTACAGATATGAAACAGCCATAAGGTGTCCGTTGGGTGACAATGAAACACTGACCGGATATCCACTTTTATCCATGGTCGCTTTTCCGTATATAATAGGTGTCTCTGTATTTTCATTTCCATTGTATACATATATTCTGGTTATATTTGCATCATCCAACACTGCTGCCACCACACAATTGGCAGAAACACAAAAATCCCTGATTGGAAGGTTTGTATTCACCGTACCCTTTTCACCGTTCTTATCCATAACATAAATTGAACGCCCATTGTAATCTCCGATTGCCGCCACCTGACCGCAGATTGAAAAAAGCGGCGTCTGCATTTCATAAGTACGGTTCCAAACGGTATTCCCCATAGGATCAATGCAGCTTGCTCCGTCTTTGCTGTATAAAAGAATATTTCCACCTAAATTTTCCACCGTCGCTCCCTGTACCACCGTAATCGGATAGGAAGCCGCAACTGTACTGTCTGTAAACACCTTGTTTTTCCATTGTACCAGCAGAAAAATAATCAATACTGCCGCCAACAATATGGAAAGAACAATCCGGTAAAATATCGTCAGCTTGTGACTGCGGATTTTTTCTTTATAATCAATGCTTCTCGTTGCACCTTGCAGCTTGGCACTCTGCCGTTTTTCTCTTTCTTTCAAATAATCACGTACATTCGCCATCCGCTCATCTCCAAATCTTTCGTATCAAGGTAACTGTTCTTCTCCCCAGGCTATGGCAACAGCCCTGCCTGCCGTCTCCACAAATCCATACATTTTTTTATAATCATTAATCGTAGTGACTGCTATTGACAGTATAATGATACACCCGCCATAAATCAATCGTTTAATGAAATCTATCAGGGAAGCGTGGGACGAAGTCCGGAAAAATCTCAGCTCGTCCCCTCTTTCATGATCCATCTCATCTTTAATTGCACGTTTCTTATTCTTCTGCTTATAACAAAAAAGCAGATAGTTCTGCATGGATTCATTTTTATCGTAAAAGATGTAATATCCTTCTTTTCTACCAGGCAGCTCCTGCTTATTGCCATATATATTAACATAACCTATCAGTTCGTACTCTTCAAAATATTCTTTTCTTACCTGTTCCTCGCCTCTTCCGCGGGCTAACTCGTCCACAATACTGACGGCGCCATATACCAGATAAAAATTCTGGTTTTCCCTATGATAAACATGTCCAAAAAGAGCCGCCCGAAGCGGAAGATTGGCTTTCTCTGCTTTCAGTTCATTCAAATATGCATATACATAATCTTCTATGTAAACACGTTCATTGCCACTTACCCTGCCGATTTGTTTCACCATGGTTGGCAGCTGCATTTCCATCCCCCTTTTCTTTATAAAAACTTTCATTATGCCTTCAGTTTAGCATAACGACGCGTCAAATGGGATTGTAATGCATCGCAGTCTTAGTTATAAGCAAAATTTATAGATCGTCGTACTTTTATAGGATTTATCTGGCCCAAACACGGCTTTCGGAAACGCGGGCTTATTTGCAGTATCCGGAAAATACTGTGTCTCGAGACACAGCCCGCTTCTGACATCATAAACCGTTCCGTTCTTGCCTGTCTGCCTTCCGATGAAATTACCTGCATAGAACTGCACACCTGGTAAATCTGTGTATGCTTTAAGGCAACGTCCCGATACCGGTTCTGTTACGGTGGCAAACTGCCTTATCGTTCCGCTTTCGCCATCAATCACCCAATTGTGATCATAGCCTCCTGCCATTTTTAGCTGCGCGTCATCCGCATCGATCTCATCGCCAACTCTCTTTGCCTTTAAAAAGTCAAAAGGAGTCCCTTTCACCGAAGCAATCTCTCCGACGGGAATCAGACTCGATGTCACCGGTGTATAGGCAGACGCTTTCAGCTCAAGCACATGATCACAAATTTGTCCTTTGTCATGCCCTGCCAAATTAAAGTAGGTATGATTCGTCAAATTGATAATCGTATTTTTATCACTATAAGCTTCATACTGAATCTTCAACTCATTCTCTTCTGTGAGATAGTACGTTACCTGAATCTTCTTATTTCCGGGGAACCCCATGCTGCCATCCTGATCTTCAAGAAAGAGTCGTATGCCCTCTTCCTCCTCTGCAACCTCCCACACCCTTTTATGATATCCCAAATCTATATGACTGTGCAGGTTATTTGCTCCGTCATTCACGTCCAGCTGATAGCGCTGTCCATCCAGTGTAAAAGCAGCTCCGCCCACGCGGTTCGCATTCGGTCCAATAACCGCTCCGAAAAAGCTGCCATTGTCAAAATAAGGCTCCAATGTATCAAACCCCAAAACCACATCAGCAATATTACCGTTTTTATCGGGCACAAACAAATTTACTAACACAGCGCCATAATTTATGATACCAGCTCTCATTCCCTTGGAATTTTCAAGCCAATACCTATAAATCTCTTTCTCCGATTTTGTCTTTCCAAACAGTTCCTTCTTCATATGCATACACCCCTTGTATTCCCTTGATATGAAAATCTTTGCTCTACATGCGTAAATAACCACACACCCCGCCGAGTGAACGCTAAATAGTGGTCACTTAAATTACAATTCTTCCCTCTAATGCCCTAAGCAGCGTCACTTCGTCAATATATTCAAGATCCCCTCCCACCGGCACACCGCTGGCAATCCTGGTTACCTTGATTCCTGTAGGCTTGATCAGCTTGCTGATATACATTGCTGTAGTTTCCCCTTCCAGACTTGAGTTGGTTGCAATGATTACCTCTGAAACGTTTTCCTTAAGACGCATAACCAGTTCCTTCAACCGGATATCATTTGGACCGATACCCAACATAGGAGAAATCGCCCCGTGGAGTACGTGGTATATCCCTTCATACTTACCAGTTTTTTCATAGGCTGCCAGATCCCTTGTATTTTCCACCACCATGATCGTACTGTGATCCCGCTTGGCATTGGCGCACACCGGACAGATCTCATTATCAGTCAAAGTAAAGCACTCCTTGCAGTAACGAACATTTTCTTTTGCCTCTATGATCGTCTTAGCAAGTCTTTCCACCCTGCTCTTTGGCATATTAATCAAGTGAAAAGCCAGCCTTTGCGCTGACTTAGAACCGATTCCCGGCAATCCGGACAACTCATCTATTAATTTATTGATATGCCCGCTGTATAAATCCATTAGAACGGAAGTCCTCCTCCCAGACCAAGTCCTCCTGTCATCTTATTCATAACCTCCGCATTTGCTTCTTCCGCCATGCGAAGAGCTTCATTTGTTGCCGCCATCACCAAATCCTCCAGCATTTCAACGTCCTCGGGATCCACTACTTCCTGTGATAGCTTTACCTTTGTAACTTCCTTTTTGCCAGTAACCGTCACTTCAACCGCGCCGCCGCCGGCTTTTGCTGTAAACTCTTTCGTCTCAAGCTCCTTCTGGCTCTCCTCCATCTGGCGCTGCATTCTCTGCGCCTGCTTCATCAGGTTATTCATATTGCCGGGCATACCTCCCGGAAATCCTCCACGTTTAGCCATAATCATCCTCCTTTATTCTATATTGTTGTATTGTACTATTAATCAGCCTATCATTGCAACAGGTCATATCAAATCTTCCGGCTCCTCCTCAAGTTCTTCAACTTCCATATGAATCACCTGACTCACCACTTTGGTAAGGTCTGGAAAAAGTTCTTCAGGATTTCTTCCTTGTTCTGAACTCTGGACCGTCACCTTGATTTCTTTTCCGGTAAAATCGGAAACGATGCGCTCTAATTCCTCCCGCCGTTTCGTCTCCTTGAAATAATCTGATGGAAGACCGTCCTCCACCACCACCAAAAGACTTCCATCTCCCGCAAGACTGGGATAGGCATTCTTTAAATATGCCTTCATGGGCATTGCGGTCTCGCTTACAATGGCAGACCATTTCCCCACCGCCTGCTTAATATCATCTGGAATCGCTTTGGGAAGCTCTGCCCTGACTGTCGCCTTTGAATCCGCACTGCCGCCATCAGTATATACGGCTGCTTCTTTGAAAGCCACTGCCGGAATACCATTTTCTATTTTCTCTTCCAACTGTCTTATTCTGTCCACCAAGGACTGGGCATCCGTCTCCATCTCAGGTCTGCATAACTTAATCAATGTCATCTCTACCAGGATTCTTTTCTGAGATGCATAACGAATCCGCCCCGAGAGCTCAGAGAGCACACGGATATAGCGCATGATGACATCATTTTCTGCTATTTCGCTCTCTTCCTTAAGGCGCGCCAAATTTTCTGTGGAAACATCTATCACATCTTCAATTCCATCTGCATTCTTAATCAAAAGCAGATTCCTTAAATACCATGTAAAATCCAGGATGAACTGCGTCAATTCCCGTCCCTTAATGATGATCTCTTCAAGAAGCGAAATTGTCCCTGTGACATCACCCTTTAAGACGATTCTAAGAAGCCTGCTGAACACTTCCGTGTCCACCGCCCCAAGCACATCCAGCACTTTGTCATACGTCAGTTCCTGACCAAAGTGGAATGCGATACATTGGTCCAAAAGACTTAACGCATCACGCATGGAGCCATCCGCTACCTTGGCAATGTAGCGGATGGCTTTATCTTCTATCTGAACCTGTTCCTGTTCCATTAACTCCCTGATACGTTCTGCTATGGTGTCAATCGTGATTCGCTTAAAATCATATCTCTGGCACCTGGACATAATCGTAATCGGTATCTTGTGGACCTCCGTGGTCGCCAAAATGAAAATCACATAAGAAGGCGGCTCCTCCAGCGTCTTGAGAAGTGCATTGAATGCGCCTATGGAAAGCATATGCACTTCATCTATGATATAAACCTTGTACCTGCCTTCTGCCGGTGAATACGCCACCTCATCCACGATTTCACGGATACTGTCCACCCCATTGTTGGATGCCGCATCAATCTCAATCACATTCATGCTGGCTCCTGCTGCAATCGCCTTACAGATTGCACATTCTCCGCAGGGACTTCCGTCCGTCCTGTTCTCGCAGTTGACCGCCTTGGCAAAAATTTTGGCAATGGTGGTCTTTCCTGTTCCTCTGGTACCGCAGAACAGATACGCATGGGAAGTGCGCTCTGCCTTGATCTGATTTTTCAAGGTGGTCACAATATGAT
The DNA here is from genome assembly GCA_029054245.1 of Lachnospiraceae bacterium. Classification (GTDB taxonomy): domain Bacteria; phylum Bacillota; class Clostridia; order Lachnospirales; family Lachnospiraceae; genus Suilimivivens. The sequence goes on from JAIDFQ010000064.1 coordinate 6,309, forward strand.
CCTGTCCCTTTACATCTTCAAAGGTCGCAGGACGGAATTTTCTGTAAAGGGCTGTATAAGACATACCTGTTCTTTCCTTCCATAGTGCCCGCCGGGCACCCGATTAATCGCCAAAGCTGATTCCCATAAGTTTTGCTTCTTTTACAATCGAAGCATCTGGTGAAATCATCTTAAGTTTTCCGGCAACTTCCTCAAGAGGCACCTTTACCACTTCACGGTTCTTGTATCCCACCATGAATCCATACTCGCCTTTTAAGATAAGATCGCCTGCTTCCGCTCCCAGACGGCTTGCAAAAACACGATCATAAGGGCAGGGGCTTCCGCCTCTCTGGGTATGACCAGGCACGGTCACTCTCACCTCATGTCCTGTCATCTCCTGAATCTGCTGTGCCAGTTCATAAGAAACCGACGGGAACTTATAGTTTTTCATCTTCTCTTTATATTCCTTCTTGGATAATTTTGCATCATCCTTGGAAATAGCGCCTTCCGCCACCGCAAGAATTGTAAATTTGCTTCCGTTGTCATTGCGCTGTTTGATTTTGTTTACCACTTTCTTGATATCGTAAGGGATTTCAGGAATCAGAATAATGTCTGCCCCTCCTGCCATACCTGCATTTAAGGTAAGCCATCCAACCTTGTGTCCCATAACCTCCACGATAAATACTCTTCCGTGGGATGCCGCCGTCGTGTGAATGCAGTCAATTGCATCGGTTGCAATGTTCACAGCGCTCTGGAAACCAAAAGTCATATCCGTCCCCCACAAATCATTATCAATCGTCTTAGGAAGTGTAATGACATTAAGCCCTTCTTCCCTTAAAAGGTTCGCAGTCTTATGCGTACCGTTTCCCCCCAGAATTACCATACAGTCCAGACGCAGCTTATAATAATTCTGCTTCATCGCATCAATCTTGTCCAAACCGTTTTCATCAGGGTCCTTAATCGTTTTAAAAGGAGTACGCGAGCTGCCTAAGATAGTACCGCCCTTTGTAAGTATACCGGAAAAATCACGTCCTTCAAGCATCCGGAAATTTCCATAGATGAGACCTCTATAACCGTCGATAAAACCATAGATTTCAACCTGCTCTTTGCTGTTTACAAGGCATTTTACTACGCCTCTCATTGCCGCATTCAGTGCCTGGCAATCGCCGCCGCTTGTCAACATACCAATTCTCTTCACTTAACCCATCCTCCTTGTCTTAGTATAGACATATTTATAGTTCATGCACTCATTATTATACATAATTTATGGCTTATTAACAACCTTTTTGCCTTTAGATTTTAGGTTTGGGATTTTTATTTGCCGGAAGGAAGATTCGAACTACAAGGCAGTGCGAACCTCGACTTCCTTCAAGCAAGAATCCCCAGAAACTATTATATTTATAGTTCCTGGGGACCTTAACCTTTAAGAGAAGTTATTATACAGTCTGGCTGTTTAAGTTGGCAAATCTGGCTCCTACTGACAGCATTTTTTCTATTTCGGTTTTTACATCGGTCTTTCTTCCATCTTTTTTAGCCTCCGCTTTCTCAGTCTCTGACTTTTCTTGTTCGGGCTGTTTTTCTGTCTTATCGCATTCTTTAAAGAAGGTTTCTGTGCTTTGGGCTTCTATCATTGCATGCATCTGGTAGACGCCTTTTCTGATGCGCTCGTCTTCTTTTTTTCTCTTTTCTACTTTTCCAAGCTGCTGCTGCCTGAAATCATCCATATTTCCTATCTGCATGATCGTAACCTCCTGATTCTGCTGTCATCATTAACACCAATTTTGATATTGAAAAGAATTGACCTTTCTGGGTAGTTTATCGGAGCAGTCCGAAAAATAATTTAGAAAAGCTGCACCAATTATAGAAAATCGGCCATGAAATGATTGACTAAAAATTTTGAAACCAGTATAATAGGAAAAGTCATTAGTTATCCTATTCTATTTTTAGGAGACGTACCGAAGTGGCCGTAACGGGGCTGACTCGAAATCAGTTTATCGGTGTATAGCCGGTACGAGGGTTCGAATCCCTCCGTCTCCGCCAGAAGAACCTGCCCACAGACCTTTTTGCCTGTGGGCTTTTTAAATACAATGATCGAGTTTGCCGCCTGCCTTTCTTTCGCAAAATCACAGGTTCATTCTATTTGTATTCTTCCCTGTGCTGTCTGATATTCCATTCCAATAAAGCCTCCAAGCTCTTTTTGTGCATAATCAATCAGCGCCTGGTTATCCAGCACAAACTCATCCATAATAAATTCATTATCCATGAACATGCCAAAACCATCGCCACCGCTATGGAGCAGATAATTATTAGCCGCCAGTGTGTAAATTTTATCTGGGTCAATATCCTCATACTGCCCTGTCTGTGCATTTAAGACTTGTACATCTTTCACGCGCCGTTCACCAGACACAGAGGCAAACATTCCATTTCCATCCAGACATACTGTGGATGGAATGCTTGTATTGATTACCAGCTTCATTCCTGAAATCTGCATAAATCCGGCCGATTCTCCCACAGGACCATCTGCATTTTCATGTTCTGCCTCCACATTGGCATACGCCATCTCAAGCATATCCAGAATTTCCTGCCCAGAACTTTCCACCACGCATACCATATTCCCAAATGGAAAAACATTTAAAAAGGCTCCGTATGTAACATCACCGACAGGTATATCTGCCCGGATTCCTCCTCCATTGACCACCCCAATATCCGCATCGGAAACTATCCTGTAGGCATCGGCACAAAAATCTCCAAGATTGGTCTCCCTGCATCTCACCATACGATTTCCATTTTCACTCAAAGTAGATAGTCCTACCTTCGCCTGTGCCGCCACCTTAGCAAGCATTTCTTCATATTCCGCCTTGATTTCTTCCATCAACGTTTCTATTTCATGTCCCGATTCAGCAGAAATCAAAGATGTGGTAATTGTATCGTCCAAAAGCGACTCTGTTCCCTTGGTGTCAATCACAAGACATCCCACATTTGCAAGACGGCTTCCCGTCGAACTTAAAAGCACTTCGACACCTTCTTTATTTTTAACCATATCACCATGTATCACAGAATGAGAATGCCCGTCGAGCATCACGTCAATTCCTGCTGTATGGGCAATTACATCCGTAGATCGATAAGGCGCCGCCTTTTCGCTGATTCCCAGATGCGCTACCCCAATGACATAGTCTGCTCCCTGCGCTCTTGCGTCATTTACAGCCGACTGCACAGCATCATAAAGTTTATCTCCATCTTCTCCCTGGCAAAATCCGTACACAAAATCTCCGTTTTCATCCATGAAGCTTCCGGGGGCTGAAGCGGTAATCGTCTCTGGCGTACAGATCCCCACATAAGCCACCTCTATTCCGTCATAATCCACCACTACATAGGGCGGCATAACCGTATTCCCAGACACAAGATCCAAAAAATTACAGGATACATACTGGGCATCAGATAGTTCCTTCGCCATACGAAGACTCTGCTCCATTCCATAGTCAAACTCATGGTTGCCAAAGGTACAAATGTCATATCCCGCCTCATTCATAAGCGCCACCATGTATTCCCCTTCTGAAAGCGTTCCCACCGCGTTCCCCTGGACAGCATCCCCGCAATCTACCAATGTTACATATTCACTTACCTTCTCTGCCCAATTTTTTAGATCTTTCAGATCTGAAAGTCCAAACGATTTCTCTCCGGCTTCTATGCTGCAATGAACATCATTTGTATACAGAATCATAATCTTGTCGGTGCTGCGCTCCCCTGCCTGCGCCTCCTGTAATGCTGTGTCGGAGCGCATCAAACCGCCTTCCTCTATAGAACTGCTTTCTTTCGATGTAAATTGACGTGTCCCAATTACAGCAAGCGACATTCCCGCCAAAAGAGAAACCAGCAGAATCCATAATGGGATTTTCTTATGAAAAAAATTTCTCATGTTTGTTTTTTGCCCTTCCTTTAATATTGATCAATCACGTTACTGTTCGCACTTAGTATTTAATTATACCATAAATCATATATTTCCCCAATCGCTTTTCTTGGACAAATATCCTATATATGCTATACTAAAATAATTCCAGTTATACTCAAAACACTTACTCCACGGAGGTATCCTATGTTATACCACTACACTGACTTTGCCGCTTTTGATGGAATCATTCGCTGTGCCGAGCTGCGGCTCAATAATATTTTGAATATGAACGATGCTTCTGAAATGAGGCTGTTTATGAATGGCATCTGCACCGCAGTCATCGAAAAGTTAAGCCTCGACAACGAATATGAGAAAATCCGTAAGGCAGAATCCTTCTTTCAAAAGGAACTGGCGGCAGAATTTCATTATTCTTCCTACGCCGCATGCTTTTCCAAATATCGGGATGATGCCGCCCAGTGGGAGCGGTACGGTCACTTCGGTCAAGGCGTGTGCATCGCCGTTCATGAGAAGCTCATGCAGCAAATGGTTTCAGGAATCGCATGCCTTCAGGAAGTGTATTACCAGGCAGATATGCGGGAGCATCCCCTTGTAAATGAGTTTTATCAGACGATTAAAAACGCAAAGAAGTTTTCAGACCGTCTACTTCAAATTCAAAATATGATGAACGAGGCGTGGGTGCAGTCGGCTGCCTTCAAGCATCCTTCCTTTGCAAGCGAAAGGGAATTCCGTCTGGTCGTTTCGCCTTTTATATCAAACGAATTTGCCGTAGAGCCGAAATATCACGTGTCCATGGACCGCATCAAAAAATATTATCCCCTTGATCTCAACCGGATGTGTGGCAAGTTGAACATGCACCTGTCTGATCTTGTAGGGGAGATCATCATAGGCCCTACCTCCTCCCAATCCCTGCCCATTCTGCAGGATTATCTGGCAGATTGCGGACTGAATGTATTGAAAGACCGCATCAGCATGTCCGAATGTCCCTTAAGGAAACCAACCTCTTAGTGCGGGGCAGCTTATGAAGCGACGGATGCCAGGCTTCGCCATACCTCCTTATGTCAAATTGAAAATACCCCGGATATCAATCCTCTTGATATCCGGGGTATTCATAATTTCATGATGATTCTTAGTTTGCTGGTATTACAGAAGTAATGTGGGGATTTACACCCTCATACCAATATAAGAAACCTTCCATATCAATCTTATCGCCAATGTTCAATGCTTTTACCGCATTGTAAACATCAGTGGTGTTGTCACACAGATAAGATTCAACTGTAAATGTGTAAGTTGCTCCATCAAGGGAAACATTAAAGTACAGATCGTCACCGTCCTGACCGGAACCATCCCAGTTATACAGGAATGCCACGTCATTTCCGCTTTCGTCCTGTCCTGCCGCTTCAACAGTCATGCCTTTAAAGCAGACAAATCTGTTCTGATAATCAATAAGTTCATCTGATCCCAGCAATGCTGTAACATCTTCTGCTTCTGCAATATAATTTCCTTCCTCGATCTCGAAGGTTGCATCAATGATCTCAACCTCGCCAGACCATTCGGCTTTGTATCCAGTAACTTTGATCTTTGTACCAGGAGTCAGCTTCTCGTAATCCTCCTCAGAACATGCTACATTATACACAAAATATGCACCGTCTTTGTCCTGTGTATAAAGAGTCGCCTTATCTTCCCACCAGGACTGCTTTGCCTGAACATAAGTCTCAACTACCACCTCTGTTTCAAGGTCTGCTGCAACGTACTCATCGTAAGTCATAACCCCTTCAGATTTTACATCTGCAGTATCTTCTGCCTGGGTTTCATCCGCTGCTTCTGTTTCCGCCTGTGCAGCATCTGATTCTTCGGTCTCTGCCTCTGCCTGTTCAGCATCGTCAGCTCCTGTCTCCGCCTCTGCCTCTACATTTGCAGCGTCGCTTGCATTTTCTTCCTTGGAGCCACATCCAATACAGGAAGCTACAAGCGTCAAGGTTAAAAGTAACATGAATAATTTTTTCATTTCTCCTCCATTCCGAAGCGTTCCGCGCAGAATCATTCTCTTACGCATGTTCATATAAATTTACTTTCATTGGGAAGTACAGGAAACATTACATATTCTGACCTGCAGTAACAGGAATCCGTGACGCTTCAGCACCTACCCCTGTTTCATCCCATATGTAATCTGCAGTTACCGCTCTTATTGTGAATGCCTCTTCTTCGCATTTCACCCACACCGCACTGCAAACATTGAACTCATTATACACGAATTTCACAGGAAGTCAACATTCCCCTTGCCCTCTTTTCTTCTTCACCCTTTGAAAGGCAACATAAAAAACAATGAAAATCCAAGCCGCCAAAAGCGTCCATAAGAGTGCCTTCGCAGTGCCCGGAAGCTCCCCTAAATCAGCTTTATTTGCCGTGGCAAGACTGCTCATGCTTCCCATCTGGTCAAGCCGGTACAAGGAAGATGTGTCACTGTATAGCTTATCAATATAGGCATCATCTATTTCCTGCCCTCTTCTGGCAGATTTGACCGTGCTTTCAATCAATTGCCCTGATGCATCGCGAAGGGACGCCGACCCCACAAATACAGGTGTGACAAAAGTATGGGTAATATTGTCAAGCAACAACTGCGCCGCTTTAATCTTGATATCATAATATACGTTATCATCTTCGCCGCACCTAGATAGATAGTCCTGATATTCTGGCGCCTCCTGTGCCTTTGCAGTCACAGGCACATACCCTTCTGTTTCAGAATAGGCAATCTGCACTTCATTGGTAAGCAGATACTGAACGAACAGCCAGGAAGCCATGACCTCCTGGGAATCCTCTTTGTTAAAAATACAGACCGATGGTCCTTGGGAAATCATCTGCGGATGCTCCGCATCAAATTGCGGAATCGGCATAATCTTAGTCTCAAATTCCACGATTTTATCTTCACTGATATCGCACAACGGCGCGTTGGTTCCCATCCATGTCGCCCCTGCCGTAGAGTCAATGGCAAAAATACATTGTCCTGCATTTAAGAAATTGGCTGGATAGCTTGAAATCTTGAATGTTGAAAACGCTCCTCTTTCGGCGTGCTGCGCTATCGTAAGAAGGATATCCTTCGTAGTATCGCCAAAAAGCAGAATTTCACCGCTGTCGGTAGAATAACCGGCATTTTTTTGCTTGAGCATCTGAATCATCATATTATCTGTGGATTTGTAAATGAAAGGAATCATAACCTTCTGCCCATTTACCAGAAAATTGTCCTCAGCATCTTTCGCCATAGCAGCCTCTGAAACCTCCCATATAAAATCCCAGGTAAGCACATCCGGCAAGGTATATCCCAAAGCCTCCACATAGGTTTTGTTGATATAACATGCTTCCGACGAACGCATATAAGGAAGTGCATAATAGTGACCGCCAAACGCGCACTCTTCCAAAAACTGCGGAATAATCTCATTTACCGTCGGAGAATCAAATTTGACTTCACTTCCCCCAAGACCATACCTTTCATCCTCAAACAACTCATCAAGCGGAACCACAAGATTGGTTCCCGTCAGATACGTTGCAATATGATCAGGATACGTGATGCAGACATTGGGCGTAGTGTTCGTTGCAATATTGGTTATAACGTCATTATAAATCTTTCCATAATCCGTATAAAGACGCAGATTCACAGTAATATTCGGGTACAATGCCTCAAAATCATCAATTGCCTTCTCATAAATTGCAGTCTGTGTCTTATTGGTATCATTTTTTGCCCAGAAAGTAATCTCATGCTTTAGCGAAAGATCAAACTCCTCCGGAATTTCAAAAGCTGCCATCCCAGTCTGACCGTGACATCCGGTCAGTGTAAACATACTGCCTATAACAGCGGCAGGACAGAGAATCCCCGTCATGATACGCCGCACAGTGCTTTTCCATGATTTATTCATCCTTTTGTCCCTCCCCTTGACACCCCTTCCATGACTTTCTTGCGGAAGATCAAAAACAACAAAATCAAAGGAACGGAAATGACCACCACCGCCGCCATCATCGCCGGAATGTTTTCACGCCCGAATCCATTTTCCCGTATCTCCTGAATACCATTTGAAACCAGATAATAGTTTTCATCATCCGTAATCAGCCTAGGCCATACATAGGAATTCCAGCACTCAATCACCTTTAGAATCGTAATCGTAATCAGCGTCGGCTTTGAAATGGGTATCATCACCTTCAGCAGATACTTCAAATCGGAAGTGCCGTCCACCTTTGCCGCATAATACAGGCTGTCCGGTATCTGTTCAAAATTTTCTTTCAGCAGATAAACATAAAACACAGACATAACCGAAGGCAGGATCAGCCCCGCAAAAGTATTCCGCATATCCAAATTGGTAACCGTCACAAAGTTCGTAATAATCACCAATTCATTTGGAATCATCATCAGTGACAGGAAAATAACGAACATTATATTTTTGCCTTTAAATTGAAGCCGGGCAAATGCAAACGCCGCCAGCGTAATCACCGCAAGCATGATTGCAGTCGTCACAACAGCAAAAAGCACAGTATTGGTCAGATACTTTCCAAGGGGCACCGTAGTAAATGCATCCCCATAATTCTGCAGTGTAGGTGACAGTGTAAAAAATTTCGGTATAAATTCTGAATTGTACGCGCCATAACTCTTTACTGATGTAAGAATCATCCAGTAAAAAGGAAATAAAACAATTACCGCCCAAAACGCCAGAAACAGATAGGTTATGATGTTGATCACTCTTTGGCGCACCCTGGCATTTCTTTCAATTTTATCGTAATCCATTTTATGATCCATAACGGTCCACCCCTCAATAATGAATGTTCTTTTTGCTGATCAGTAAGTTAATGCATGTAATCGTAAGCACAATAGCAAACAAAATAATTGCCGCCGCCGAAGCATAAGAAGGATATCCCCCGCTGTCACCATAAAGCATGTCGTATACATAACCCACAATGGTATTCATCTCAGCCGCATTCAAATTGGTGCCAAACAGCGCAACCACGTCGCTATACGCCTTAAATGCACCGATAAATCCCGTAATGATCAGATAAAAAATCATGGGGGAAATCATCGGCAGCGTGATTCTCATAAAGGTTCTCACCTTCGATGTACCGTCCACCTTTGCCGCATTATAATATTCCTGATTAACAGAAGCCAACGCGCTTGTGAGAATCAGAATCTTAAACGGCATGACAACCCATATCGTGTAGAAACACAGCACGAACATCTTTGCCCAATAGGGTCCCTCAATAAAATCCACGCTTGCCCCTCCGAACCAGTTGATAATCAAATTGATAAATCCATCAGAGTATGCCGTTTTTTTGAAAAGAATCATGAACACCAGCCCCACTGCCAGCGTATTTGTCACATAAGGCAGGAAATAAACCGTCTGAAACAGATTCCTTAAAGGCTTAATAGAATTAAGACCCACAGAAATAAGAAGTGCGATTCCTGTAGATAAGGGTACCGTAATAATAACCAATAAGAAGGTATTCTTTACAGCCTGCAAAAAATAAGGATCATGCAGGACATAAGAGTAATTATAAGACCCCACCCCAAAATAGGTCTGGGATGCTGAATTGTATCCTTCCTCAAAGGAATAAACAAAAACATCAATGAGCGGATACACCATAAAGATTCCAAGGAAAAGAAGTGCCGGCAGAAGATACAGCCAGCCCTTTAAACTGCTGTTTTTCAATATTTTTTTCATTATACCCCGCACTCCTTACAATTTAATTCTTTCTTCCGTTTCTTTATCAAAAAGAAACACCTTGCGGGGCAAGAGCGAAAATCTGACTACTCCCTGCTGTATATTTATATTGTTCTCCGAGCCAATAATTGCGCGAATTGCCGGATTAAGAGAAGCCTTGTTTTCCGCCACCACACTTTTATCACGCCCCATCACCTCGACGCGGTTTAATTTACAGCATAGAGGACCATTTTCCTGTAGAAGGAATCCTTCCGGTCTGATTCCCACATAAACTTCCTTTTCGGAAAGTCCTTTCACATCTAATACGGCATCCTCGCCTATATACAATCTGCCATCCTTAATCTGTCCCTTAAAGACATTGACAGGAGGCGTCCCTAAAAACTTTGCAACAAACAGATTGGTTGGATCATCATACACATCCTGCGGCTTACCGATTTGCTGCACAACGCCTTCCTTCATCACCACGATTCTGTCCGAAATGCTCATTGCCTCTTCCTGGTCATGGGTCACAAAAATCGTGGTGATCTTTGTCTCCCTCTGGATCCTCCGTATCTCTTCCCTCGTCTGAAGCCGCAGACGGGCATCCAGGTTGGAGAGGGGTTCATCCAGCAAAAGCACCCGAGGCATTTTGACCAGCGCACGTGCAATTGCCACACGCTGCTGCTGACCTCCCGAAAGCTGCCCCGGCTTTCGTTCCATCAATTCATCAATCTGCACAAGCTTCGCCGCCTCATATGCCTTATCCAGCATTTCTGCCTTAGAAAGCTTATCCTTACCTTTAAGGTTCTGTAACGGAAACAAAATATTCTGCTCCACCGTCAGATGCGGATAAAGCGCATAATTCTGAAATACCAGCCCAATCCCTCTGTTTTCCGGCGGCAGATCCGTAACATCGTCCTCCCCGAAAAAAATCCTCCCGCTGGTAGGCTTTTGCAGACCGCTGATCAGATTCAGCGTAGTGCTTTTGCCACATCCCGAAGGTCCCAAAAGCCCAATCAATTCTCCATCCGGAATCTCAAAAGAAAAATCGCTGACAGCAACAACATCCCCACGGTTCTTTCTGTCACGACTCGGAAATTTTTTTGTAAGATTCTGTAATACAACTTCCATGTCAACACCCACACCTTTCCCTTACCTGCCTTTCCGCAGACCTCATTCTTTTCCACATTATACTGAAAAAAATAATATCTGTCCAGATTTTACCGTTTGCCTGGTTGAGGTGGTTTTGAGGGCAAGTGCCCCACGGCAAAAGAGACAGGGCGCCGCAGGCATAGCCGTATAGCCCGTAGGCAGCGGCACATACAATCGTTGCAAGGCTCTGGCGAAAAATCGGAAATTTCACTTATAGAATGGTGAGATACCAGGGGAATCCGGCATGGATGCCGGATTAAGAGCCGTGCGGCACGGATGCCGCTTGGCTCTGCCCCCGTCCGCCTTGAACAATCTACCTCCATTCTATTAGTGAAATCCGATTTGAAGACGAGACTTGAAACGATTGTATGTGCCGCTGCCTACGGGCTATACGGCTATGCCTGCGGCGCCCTGTCTCTTTTGCCGTGGGGCACTTGCCTTCTGAACTGTAGCTTGCCATTTTTGCCTGCCTATTTTATAATGAATTAACAGCGCAGAAATGGAGGATTCCTTATGCTTCTGAAAAAGAAAGATTTGCCTGAATTTGATTATTTGGAAAACTGGCCTGCACATTATTTTGAAATCAAAAATGCCATTAAGAGAAAAGATTATCTGGAAAAGGCAATGGAACTGAATCTGGATCCTGCGCATGACGGGTATCGGATGAAGTTATTGAAGAAGCGTTTTTTTAGTGAGAATAAAAAGGGAACCGCAGACTCCTTCATGCTGGCATGGATCATGATCAAGGCGGCTGCGGCTAGTAATTCTTTTATGTTGAAAAAACAGACCCGGGAATTGGAAAACAATTTAAGGAATCTTTGCTTATATGATTTTACTCCTGAAAATGAAGATGAAAAACAGGTTCTTGATGAAGAGTGGAACGATTTTGCAAGATGTTATCTCGCCTCCTGCATTGAGAGCAAGAGCTATTGTTCTACCCTTTTCAATATGGTTCCTCTGCAGGATAAAGCTGTTGCCAAAAAGATCGTAGCCGAAATCAATTTAGTCACCCTCACTTACCCCGCAGCATTCGGACTGGAAGAGGCTATGGCGCCTCTTAGGCAGATTTTGATTTTCACCTTCTGCCATATGATTGAAAATGGGAGTTCCTATTGGAATCTATAGGTCCTTCTTATTTCAGGTACTGATACACATCCTCTGACAAAATCTTTTGGTAGGGCAGGCGGATATACTTTCCGCCTTCCAAATTTAGTGCGGATATATCTTGATCCATAGCAAGTGCATAAGCAAGGTCAAGCATTCCCCTTGCCTGTCCTTCTTTGTCATTATAAACGGTTCCTTCCATTTCCCCATTTTTTACCGCCTCGAGTCCCACATCTGTTCCATCGATTCCTACAATGACCGGCCAGTCCTTCAACGGTATTTCTGCTGCCTTCAGCGCGTCAATGGCCCCAAGCGCCATATCATCATTATTAGCAAGAATCAATTCGATTTGTTTCCCATATTCATTCAACATCTGCGCCGTCTTTGTCTGTGCCTGTGCTCTGTTCCAGTTCGCAATGGCATATCCAAGCTTTTCCACTTCAATACCTTTTTCCGTGATAGTACTGACTGAGTATTCTGTCCGCACAATGGAATCTTGATGTCCCGCCTCCCCTTCTAATATCACATACTGGAAAACACCATCGCCATTTTTATCTATAGACGGATCTTTTTTAAACGCTTCCGCTGCAATCTCGCCTTCCATAATTCCCGACTCAAACGCTTTTGCTCCCACATAATAAAGCTGGTTCCAACGCTCCAGATCCTCTGCCACCAGTTCCCTGTTAAAAAACACGACCGGCACATTTTCGCTTTCTGCCATATCAATAATCGTGGTCGGTTCCGTCCTGTCTACCAGATTCACACAAATTACATCGCATCCATCCTCAAGCATTTCCTCTACCTGCGCATTCTGTGTGGACTGAGAAGCAGAAGCATTGTACACATCTATATTAATCGCAATGCCGGTCTCCCACGTTTTTTCCCTCGCATATACTTTGAAAGATTCCATCAGCTGGGATACAAAGGTATCATATTGATCATACACCGTTACCCCTATTCTAATGCTTTCCGTTTCATTGTCTTTCCCTTCCCTGCTACAACCTACGCACAATGCCATGGATGCACACAGCATGCAGATTCCTATGAAGACCTTTCTTTTTCCCATTCCGTATTCCCTCTCTTTAACTGCCGTACGGGCTTTTCAATCCTGTTCTCATCATATAGATTACCAACCTATCTACTGAACGATCGGAAACAAGATTTTTTGATTTTCTTCCTCGTACAGGTTCGTCTGATCTATGACCAGATAATCAACCTCCATGTTTTCAGCTCTTGACAGACGGTATTTCAACTGTCTTGCCACCTCTTCCATGCTCAGATATCCCATATTGAATTCATTAGGTACTACAAGCGACTTTATCCATCCTTTGTCCAAATAGTATACTGCCTTCTCCGAACACCCAACACCATATAAAAGGCAGTTTTCTTTTCTTTCCTCTCCTCTGCCAATGAGGTAATCCACCGCCAGCTCTGTCTCTGCATTTCCAAGCGCTATGATAATATCTACAGGTTCCTCCTGGTTATTGACAGTAAGTTCCCTAATCATATCTGCCTTGTTTCCCTGCAGCACCCAAGAAATTTCTGTGTTTTTCTCTGCAAGAACCTGCTCAATTCCGGCAAGACGTTGCTGCATGGCAATCTGCTTCTGATTTCCACATAGAATACCGATTCTTTTCTGTTCACTATCGGCTCCGATTTCCTGCATGACCTCTCTGCCAAGCGCCATTCCGATTCCCATATTGTCAGGTCCTGTAACCGCATACACACCCTGTGGTTCAACATCGCTCTCAATCAACATCACTGCCATCTGCGCTTCTACTTCTCCAAGTTCTTCCATTCCCTCATCGTCTGAAATCATCTGTATAATCAACCCTTCTGCTCCGCCACGCACTTCGCGCAAGATCAGCTCCATTTCCTCTTCTATATCATCAAATTCCCCAGAAAACACAAAGTTCAGATTGATGTTATAATCCTGCGCTGCCTGCTCAAGTCCCTGTCGCATGGCAATCCATCGGTCATTATTACTATCCTCCACGATAACCGAAACCGTATATGGTTTCTCCTCCTTGCCGGCATCCAGCATTTCATAGACAGCTCCCCCAATGACGATCACTAATATCAGCATCAGCAAACTAAAATATATTTTATTTCTATTCATCCGCCTCCTCCTTCGGCTGCCGTTCTCTGCTGCCTTCAAGCTGTTCTACTGCCTCCGCACCATATAGAATACCCGGCAGATGAATCCGCACTGTCGTCCCCTCATCGGGGCAGCTTTCAATTTCAAGTCCATAGGGACTTCCAAAACGCAGCCTTATCCTGTTATGCACATTGATAAGACCTACCCCGGAACCATGCTTCCGGATCCGATTATTTTCCGTCAACAACTGCTCCACTGTCTCCCTGGGCATACCCAAGCCATTATCACAGACTTCAATATAAATGTCTTCCCCTTTCCGATATCCCGAGACCAGGATTTCACCATCGCCGTCCATGCACTCCACTCCATAATAAATGGCATTTTCCAAAAGCGGCTGTATAATCAGCTTCACCGTACAATAGGAAAAAATTTCTTCCTCTATCCTAAAATCCACAGTAAAGATATTTTTGTAACGGATTTTCTGAATATTCATGTAATTTCTAGCATGTTTGATTTCATCCTCAATACTGATAATCGTTCTGCCGCGGCTTAAACTGATTCTGAACAGACTGGCAAGCTGGGTAATCATAAAAACAGCATCCTCATAGCGTTCTCCCTCGATCATCCACACGATGGAATCTAATGTATTATACAAAAAATGAGGATTAATCTGAGACTGAAGTGCATCCAGCTCACTTTTACGCTTCTCCTCCTGCTCCACCACAATATCTTTCATCAGCTGCTGGAGCTGTTCCACGGTAGCGCGAAGTGTTTTACCAAGATGCTCCACTTCCATCGTACCGCCTACGTAAATATCAGGATTCAAATTGCCTGCTTCCCACTCCTTAACCGACCCATTCAGCTTCTGCAAAGGTTTAACAATACTTGCCGAAACCAGCTGATTTAAGATAATCGTCGCCAAAATTAACAGCGCCACCAGCATGATTACAAACATACGCATTCCGTAAAGCCCCATATTAAAAGAGCTCATTGGAATCACACTGACAATCTTCCAACCCGTGTAGCTCACCGTTTTTACCGTAATCAGCCTTCTTTCTCCATTGAAGATCTCTTGACGACTCCCATCTGGATATCCAACTGCTACCAGATTATTTTCTTCAAAAAGACTGGTATAAATCAGTTTTTGCTTGGGGTGGTAAATAATTTCACCATTGCTGTCCATCAAATATACATATTCAGATGAATTATCCGTATTTGCCTTCTTTAATAGCTGCTCAATGCTGCTATAGTTCATATCTACCAGCAGCATGCCAAGCGTTGAATTTCCATGGTCAGTCAATTCCACTGCCCTGCTTAAGGAAACCACCCAATAATAACGATAGCTTGTATTGTCAAACAGATTTTGCACATGGGGAGTCGAAAAATGAATATTTTCCATCTGATCCATGGCATTAATGAACCACTTCTGATTTGTAATATCTGGATTTTCCTTTTCTGTTGCCACCGGAGCCGCTGCCACCAGCCTTCCGTCATTGGTGTAGCAGGCTATGCTGATCAAGTTATCCTTGTTCGCCTCATACAGAAGATTCATCTCTGCATCCATCGTATCCACTGCCAGATCCGTATTCTTAATGACGCTGTAATACATCGCATCCGAAATACGGCGCATCCCTCTTAAATATGTTTCGAGTTTAATGGAAGTCTGATTGAGAAGCTGCTCTGCGCTTTCCACCATCATGCCCTGCATCTGCTTTACGAACCGGCTGTACAGCGTTACACTTAAAAGCCCCATGGTGCAGGCGGAAATAACCGTAAAAGAAAACACGATCGTCATTTGGATCGAGCGCATCTTTGCATGCATTTTCATATATGATATTAATTTAAAATAAAGTTCCTTTATTTTTTTCATCTTTGTTCTAATTTATCTGCTTTATATTTTGACGGTGACATACCAAACTGTTTCTTGAATACATAACTAAAGTAATTGGGATCCGAATAACCGACTTTTTCAGCAATGATATACGTCTTTTCCCCCTTTTCCAGCAAAAGTTCCAGCGCTTTATCCATACGGTAATCTGTAAGATAATTAATAAAAGTCTTGCCCGTCTCCTTTTTAAACACCGTAGAAAAATATGCCGCACTGACGCTTAAGCAGCCGCATATGGTTTCAATACTAAGCTCCTGATCCCCGTAATGCTCTTTAACGTATTCTATCGCTTTCGTCACAAAAGATTTGGTTGTATCCTGCCGCTCATGCAATACCTGTCTACGCATTCTTATGCAGCTTTCCTCCAGCCATTCCTTCAGTGCCTGTGTTGATTCCAGCTGCAGCGCCTGATTATAAATATCACTGTCCTGCCCAAAAATAGCATCTGCATTAATCTGATTATTTCCGATAAACCGAAAGATTTCCGTAACAAGTTCCATAAGCAAAAGGCGATATTTCTGCAGAGACATTTTAGAAACTGCCAGACGTGCGGCAAATTCACCCACCGCCTCTCTAAGAGATCCCTCTTCTCCCATTTTAATCTCTTTAAAAATCTTCTGGATAAATGGTTCCTCCCATGGTATATCCACATTTTCCTGGGGATCTGTCTCCGCAATATTAATTGCCCTTGTATTTCCATATAACACCCGATAAGAAACTGCATTTTGGGCGCCCTGATAAGATTTAGGCAGCCGGCACAAATGATCACACAAATGACCGATTCCGGCAGTCACCCTTGCATTGCAAATGCGTTTTGCCATACGGCAAAGCTTGTCCATCGTATCCGTAAAACGGGCAACAGAATCTTCGTCACACAGCTGTGTAATGACAAGAATATCCCCCAAATACATAAAGATTTTACTGTCCCATGCGCCAAGAAGCTGCTCCTCCGCCAGCTTTTTTACCGCAATCGCTTTCAGAAACGGATCTATCTGCGCATCCTCCCCATCCGATGCCGTACTGATATGGAGTATCGTCACAACATAATAAGGACCTTTTAAATCGATCTGATAATCGGCTGCATATTTTTCAATCTGATCCTCTGCAATCCTCCCGTCCATCAGCGAAATCAAAAAATTCTCCTGAAGCATCGGAAGACTCTCCAGATAATATTCACGCAGTTTATCGATATTTCTCTTCTCGTCCAGCTCTTTATCTAAGTTCACCTTAATTCTTTCAAAAATCTCCCGCAGTTCATTGGAGTCGATTGGCTTTAAAATATATTCTTCCGCCTCTACTTTAATGGCTTCCCGCGCATAATCAAATTCATCAAAACCTGAAAAAATGATAATCTTCGTTTTAGGATAAAGTTCTTTCAGTTTTCTGCAAAAGGTAAGCCCATCCATATAGGGCATTTTGATGTCTGTCATTACCACATCTACTTGAAGTTCCTCTGCCATTTCCAAGGCTTCTACCCCATTTCTTGCATATCCTGCAATGCAAAATCCCATGCTTTCCCAATCCAGCTTTTTCATAATCACCTGGAAAACTTCTTCTTCATCATCCACTAATAATACTGAGTACAGATTCATCTATTCCTTCCAGCCCTTTCCCTATATATGCTGTCATCATCCGCCGTATTTATCATTCATCCGTTTCCACAGCACACCCATAATCATGGTACAGATTATAATTTCTGCCACTGCCGCATAAATATTCACAAAAATCAAAACTGCCATCAAAAGCGTTCCAATTCCAAAAAATAAGATCAGTTTTCCCCCTGCTTTCGCAAATTCCTTCTCGTTTTTCAACGGTCCTTTATTTTTCCCTTTAATACCGCTCGCATCCTGAACCACCAATAACCGGATTCCATAAAACATACAGATGACAAACAATAGCAGCGGAATCCCCGCCTGATTTAAAATATATTCCAGCGTCATAAATCCTCCTACAATCATAAAGCACCCATTCCTATGAAAATTGCGGCTTACCGCCTTTATGGGTGATTAGTAAAATAGCGGTTGGGATATTTATTCCAACCGCTATTTATTATAGCTTATTTATTATTTCTTTGCTACATACTTTCTAATGTCAAGCGAGATCGCAATAAAGATAACAACACCAATCGCTATGTACTGTGCATTTGGATTCATTCCCAAATACTGCAATGCCGTCTTGAGCAATTCAAAAACTGCTACACCAATCAGCGCCGAAGAAACTTTACCGCGTCCTCCTGTTACAGATACACCGCCGATGGTACACGCTGCAATCGCTTCCATCTCATAGCCAAGTCCAAGTGCAACGGATGCACCGCCTCCCTTTGCGCCAAGCATGAAACCTGCCAGGCCATACATAGCTGCTGCCTTCATGTAAATCAGAATCAGGGTCAGCTTTACAGGAACACCGGCAACCTCTGCTGCCTGTGCATTTCCGCCGATGGCATACATGTATTTTCCATGACGGGTCATGTTAAAGATAAACCATGTAATAATTGCAACTATCACTGCAATCCAGATTAAATAATTGATTCCAAGGAATTTACCGCCTGCCACATTGGTATACTCCTTAACATATCCTCCAAGCGGCGTGGCATTGGTATAAATCATATTGATACCGTACACAATTTCCATCATCGCAAGCGTTGCAATGAAAGGAGGCACGCTTAAATATGCGATAAAAAATCCTGTAACGAGACCAAATGCTGCACAAATCAACATAACGATAATCGCTACCAGAAACACATTCAAAGGCTTCATATTCGGGAAAAATTTCCCTGAATAATCCATACGCTGCAGGAGCGTACCTGCGATACATCCGCCGAAGCCAATCATACGTCCGGCTGACAAGTCACAGCCTGCGGTGATAACACAGCCTGCAATACCAAGCGCGATTACCAGACGGAAACTCATATTCATGAAGATATTCATAAAGTTATTGGTCGTAAAGAAGTTTTTGGAAGTAAATCCTGTATAAATAACAAGGACGAACATAACGATGATTACGCCATTGTTAATGATAAAATCTTTTATTTTTTGTTGTTTTGTCTTAACCATTTTTTCTCCTCCCGAATCAGAATTGTGTTGCAAAGCTCATGACTTTTGCCTGTGTCATATCTTCCGGCTTTTGAATCTCACCTGTAAGTTTGCCGTTACACATAACATAAACCCGATCTGCCATACCGAGAAGCTCTGACATTTCTGAAGAAATCATAATGATTGCCTTTCCCTGCTTTGCCAGTTCATTCATGATTTCATAAATTTCATGTTTTGCCCCTACGTCGATACCGCGGGTAGGTTCATCCATAATAAGTACGTCTGGATCATTTGCAAGCCATCTGGATACAATAACCTTCTGTTGATTACCTCCTGAAAGGTTTGCAATATGTTCTTTCATGCTGGGCGTCTTGATTCTCAACTTCTTGATGTTTTCATCAACAATACCGTTGATACGCTTATGATCTAACACAAATCCTGCTTTGAGGTATTTGTTGTATATGGATATTCCCACATTGTCCTTAATGGAAAGACATCCAAAAATACCGTTTCCACGACGATCCTCTGTAATCAGCCCTATCCCGGCGTTCATCGCATCAATGGGATGATTGATCTTCACTTTCTTCCCATGCATATAAACTTCACCGGAAGCCACACCGCGGATACCGAAAATACCTTCCATAAGTTCCGTCCTCTGCGCTCCTACCAGACCTCCAAATCCAAGGATTTCGCCCTTTCTAAGTTTAAAGCTTACATCTTGAAAAGATTTGGTATGAATGGAAGAAAGATTCTTTACTTCCATGATCACCTCTCCCGGTGAATTTACTTTGTCGGGATATACATTGGTCAGCTCGCGACCTATCATCTTTGCAATGATCTGGTCTGTGGTCATATCCGCCGCCGGCCATGTCCCTACATAGGTTCCATCACGCATGATGGTAATATCATCTGCAATGCGCTTGATTTCATCCATTTTATGTGAAATATAAACCATGGTTACACCCTTTTCACGCAAATCATTCATAATGCGGAAAAGCACCTCAACTTCATTGTCTGAAAGGGATGAGGTCGGCTCATCGAAAATTACAACCTTTGCCTGTTGAGAAACCGCTTTTGCAATTTCCACCGACTGCATCTGACCGATGGATAATGTTCCCAGCTGTGCTTTTGGATCAAAATCCATTTTAACTTCCTTCAGCCATTTTTCTGTTTCCTCATACATGGTTTTATGATCGATCCATTTTATAGGTCCAATACTTTTTATTGGAAATCTTCCCAGATAAAGATTTTCTGCCACACTTCTTGCCGGTACCGGCTGCAGTTCCTGATGTACCATTGCAATTCCATGCTTCATTGCTTCATCCGGATTATTAACTTCAATTTTTTCACCATCCAGGTAAATTTCACCTGCGTCCATTTTGTAGATGCCAAAGAGGCATTTCATCAGTGTTGATTTCCCCGCACCATTCTCTCCCATCAATGCATGGACTGTTCCCGGACGAAGCGATAACTGTACGTTGTCAAGTGCCTTTACACCGGGGAATGATTTGCAGATCCCCTTCAGCTCCAGTTTATACTCAGCCATTTTGCTCCTCCTTTTGCTTTATTTTACTATCATACCCATAAGTCCAAATGACCTCCTGCTTCAAAGCTGTCATGTTGGATAAATAATCATGCATCATTGTTTTCATCATATAGGGAAACCCAAAGGATTTTCCTATATGGTGAAAAAGGGCGGGTGCTGTAGGTAGCACCCGCACCTTATTTTTGTTAACATTCAGATGCCTCGTGAAACACGGCATCTGTCAATTCTATTTACCTGACTGATGATTATTTAACCATGTCAAGAATTTCCTGTGCATTAGCCTGTGTTGCCTTTACGTAATCACAGCCAATGTAATATTCATTTCCTTCACCATTAAGGAAACGGATTGCTGCGTCTGCTGCACTGTGGGACTGTGAGAAGTGATCGTTAAATACGGTACCTGTCATTGTTCCTGCAATAACATCCTCTAAAGCTTCGGATAAAGCGTCAACACCTACAAGGTAAATGTCTGTTCCAACGGTACGTCCTGCTGCTTCGATTGCCTGCAGTGCGCCCAGTGCCATTGCGTCATTGTTACAGAAAACAACTTCGATATCATTTCCGTACTGTCCAAGTGCATTAGCAACGATTGACTGTGCCTGATCCTGCTGCCAGTTACCAACCTGGTCAGAGAGACATTCTACTTCCCAGCCTGCATCTGTAAGAGCCTTTACAGAGAACTCTGTACGATACTGAGCATCAACGTTTTCAGGATCACCTTCAACCATGATATACTGAACCTTGCCGTCGCCATTAAAGTCAACTGCTTCCAGTCCAAGATCAACAATCATTTCGCCCTGCATGGTTCCTGACTGACGAGCATCACATCCAACGTATGTGACATTCCATCCATTGTCAGCCCATCTCTGCTCCTCAGAAGCATCCGGCTCACGGTTGATGTATACAAGAGGAATACCTGCTTCAACAACCTTATCTGTAATGGTCTCTGCGGAAGAAGAGTTAACAGGATTGATGATAAGTACATCTACCTGATCTGCGATAAAGTTATCAATCTGTCCTGACTGAGTAGCCTGATCGTTCTGTCCGTCAGCAATTGTGATATTTTCCTTTGAGAATCCCTGTTCAATCAGATAATTTTCAAGTTCTGTACGGAACAGTGTCATGAAGTTATCAGAGAACTGATAGATGCAGACACCTACTTTTTTATCTGCAAGATCTCCGCCTGCTGCGTCTGCTGCTGCATCGGCTGCGTCTGCTGCCTCTTCTGCCGGCGCTGCATCTTCTGTCTGCTCTGCCTCTTCTGTTGCTGCGTTGTCAGTATTTGCGGTTGTCTCGGATGAACTGCCGCCACATCCTGTCAGCAGAGTAGCAAACATAGCTGTTGCAAGAATTACACCAATAATTTTCTTTTTCATTTTGAAAATCCTCCCTTGTTATTTGGTATCTTTCTTTGTTACATAAAGCATTATATCAATCAGCTTTTTGAAGGAACATATAAAATTCTTCTCTCTTTCTTAAAAATCCTTCTTTCTTATTGTATAAAAAGTATAATTTTCGATTAGTTTCGATATTGCTTTTATCATTTTTGCATATTTTTTCCTGCTTTTCCAGTTCAAGCAAAGAAAAAGGCAGGAATTTCTGCCTAAAATCAAATTCCTGCTTTTTCCGTTTTTTCTTTTATTCATTACAGTATTGTGAAAATTGCCGTTTCCTTTTGAAGGTCTTCTGCAATCTCTTTGTTTTCACCCATCCTGTCACTGATTTTTTCCATATCCACAACCAGCATCTGGGTGCTCTCCGCCGCACCGCTCACCCCATTTACACCATCTTCTATGGCTGTCGTAATGGCCTTGATGGATACTGCAATTTCATCCACTTCATTCTTTAAATTATCTGTCATACCCTTGAATTCATTCATCATTTCTTCTATGTAAGTAGCATCATTTCTGTACCTTGCCCCGGTATCCACAAACTTCCTGAATTCAGGAAGGATGGAAGCATTCAAATATTCCACCATATCATTGGATGTTCTTGCAAGATTATGCACAGCGCCCAAAACAATTTCATTGATTCTCTGGATGCGGTTCGCTGCTTCCTTGCTAGAATCTGCGAGCTGACGGATTTCGTCCGCTACCACTGCAAATCCTTTTCCCGCTTCTCCAGCTCTTGCTGCCTCTATAGAAGCATTAAGCGCTAGCAAATTTGTCTGATTTGAAATGCTCAATATATCATTCGTCAGACTGTTGACCTGGTCAACGCTTCTGGAATCTTCAATCGCTTTTTCAAGCACTTCCATGATTTCATTGACACGGCTTCCCGTTTCTTCCATACGGTTCTTTGCATCGTTCTCCAGCCCTTGCGCCTGCTGCCTCATTTCCTTTGAATATTGATCCATATCAATGGATTTGTCTGCAATCAGGTTCACTTCCGCAAGCACAGCTTCCGTATTTTGATTGATGATGCCCGTAGAATGAGATACTTCATGCATGGTCGCCGCAAGTTCCTGCGTCAGCGCCGATAAATCTGTCACACTGTCATTAGAAGTCCTGACGCTGTCCAGCACTTGACTGACCATCACATCCATCTTCTGCGAATTTAATTTTATCATCCTGAGAATCTGCTGCAGTTTATCCATAAAGGTATTGATCCCATTCCCCAGCGAAGCAATTTCGTCATTTGACATTACGGTCACTCTCTTTGTAAGATCTCCCTGCCTGTCGTCAATACCCGAAATAATATCTTTAATGTCCTTCTGGGCTTTTGAGATTGGGCGGATTACCTTGTACAAAACAACAAATAAAGCAATCAGTATCGCTAACATACTAATAAAGATTGTCCTGACGCTTCCTCCCATGGATTGTTTATAAACCTCATCAAGCTGTGTTCTTGCTTCTGCAGTCTTCTCCGTAATCAGACCCATCATCGTGTTGATGTCTGCCTGCATGGCATCTCCATACAGCGCCACATCTCCATTTGCCCATCCATAGGCTTCAGCCGTCTTGCTGTCTGCGCTGTTCGCCACAAGGAACACAATGGCATGTTTCCATTCTTCAAAATCTGATAACAGTGCATCGTAAACCTCTGCATTCTCATCATTTACATAAATCTGATACGCATTCAACATTTGGTCCAGCTCTTCCTCCTGCACCTTGATTTCTTCCACAACACGGATCATTGTGTCAAAATCTGTAGCAATAATATGCGACAGAGCAAGCTTATGGATGTCCTGCGCCTTTTTTTGTATCGCCGACAAATCCTGAATACCCGTCATGTAATGATCCGTTATATTTACCGCATCTGCATTTACGTTCTGTATATTCCGGACACCTTCAAGGCTGGATGCAATCGCCACAAGCCCCAGAATCATAACGGGCAGCATGATCATAATTTTTATGCTTAAACCGTGCTTTTGCTTTTTCATACCACACCTCCTTTAATTATACGACTGCGTCACAGCTTCTACCATAGTATCCAAAAGTTCCTGCAAAGCTTTACCCTGAGGATTGCCGGCTGCCATCGTCTCTCCAAATGCCTGTACCGGGCTCCAATAAGTTCCGCCGATCCGCTGCAGGCTTGCAAACTCCGACTGCTCCAAAACTGCCTGAATTGCCGGCGAATTTTGCACCTCCAAAGAGGACGAGGCATTGATATTGGAAGGTCCCTGACCTCTCCTTGAAAAGCGCAGAGTCTGATTTTCTTCGTTTGTAATCCATTCCGCAAGTTTGTGTGCCCATTTTACATTCTTAGAGTAAGCATTGACGCCCAGCATCTTATATCCTGCAAAGGATGCCATCTGTATCTGATTTCCTGCACAAGTATAAGTAGGAAGCTTTGCCGCTTCGTAATTGTTTCCCCATGCCTGCTCTATTGCCACAGCATCCCAGACACCGGAAATTCCCGCTATCACGCTTCCGTCCTGCACCCCTTTGATAAAATCTGCATCTACGCAATTGGAAAATCCTGGATTTGCTGCAATTTCCAGCATAGCCGACGCAACATCCGTCCCTTTTACCGGGGTATCGACTGCATTCCAGTTACAGAAATTAGAAACACCGTCATCGTTCAGCCCCACTTCGAGTCCTGTACATCCAAAGAAGGAATACAGATACCATCCTGATGACCAGTCCATTGTAACTTTCTTTTCATTCTCTGCTGCTATCTGAAGAATCGTATCCAATTCCTTGACATCTGCATCCCCCAGATATTCCTTATTATAGTATAGGAAATATCCGTTATCTGCCGTCATTGGGTATGCATACAATCTGCCATTCACAGAAGCTGCCTCGCCCGCCGCTTCAATGTTTGCCTTTTTTACTGCGTCCGCATTTTCCACTGGCGACAATGCTCCTGCTGCTACCATTGCCCTAAGCTGATCGTCCGCAAAAGCAAAAACATCAGCTCCACCTTCAATATCGCCAAACAGCGCCTCTTTACAGTCGGCTTCCCCCTGATCTACAATCGTAATTTCAAAATCTGCTTCTTTCGCGTACTCCTGCTTGAAACTTTCCACTAACTCTGCCAGCAATTCCGCATCTTCACCTGCCCCCCACAAGGTCAGCGATACCTTTTTGTCCAAATCTAAAGCTTCGTTTGAATCTCCTTGTACCACCCCCACACTTTCTTCTGCACCTGTCTGTCCTTGACATCCCATCAACACGCCTGCCATCAGCATGGCAAGAGGCAGATTCCTTATCAATCCTTTCTTCATGTACACCTCTCCTCTTCGTTTTCGTATCAAAACATTTTCTTGGACTTCTCACAAAAATAGCACTTTTTTATTATATCATAAATATTGACTGGGAGAAATCTATCCATTACAATAATCTGACACACAACTACCTGAATGCCTATTGTTCATATGAAATTATACATTTCAAAGGAGTCTCAATTATGTGGAAGAATTTTAAAAGAAAGTATATTGGCGACAAAGATTTTTATAAATACATACTGATCCTTGCAGTCCCCATGATTATCCAGAATGCCATTACAAGCTTTGTAAGCTTCCTGGACAATATTATGGTGGGGCAGATTGGAACGGAGCAAATGTCAGGCGTTGCCATCGTCAATCAGCTGATGTTTGTTTTCAATATCTGTATTTTCGGCGGTGTATCCGGCGCCGGGATTTTCGGCACCCAGTTTTTTGGTAAGGGCGACCACGAAGGGCATAAGTATGCCTTCCGTTTCAAGCTCTATGCCTGCGCATTGATTACCGGCATCGCCCTCGTGCTTTTCGGTTTTTTTGACACACAGCTGATTTCCTTATATTTAAATGACGGCGGCAGTGTGGGCGATATTCATCTTGCCCTTAAGTATGGAAAGGAATATCTGGTAATCATGATGATCGGTCTTGTCCCTTTCTCCTTGGGGCAGGCATATACAAGTACCATCCGTGAGACTGGGCAAACTTTTGTTCCCATGCTGGCAGGCATTGCGGCAGTCATAACCAATTTATTTCTGGATTACATATTGATTTTCGGCGCCTTTGGCTCTCCCGCGTTGGGCGTTAGAGGGGCTGCCATAGCAACCGTGATTGCACGTTTTGTGGAATGCTTCATCGTTGTATTCTGGACCCATTGTCATAAAGAAAAGAACCGATATATCATAGGCGCTTACCGCAGCCCTAAAATTCCATGGACCATTCTGAAGGGGATTTTTATAAAGGGAAGTCCTTTGATGTTCAATGAAATGTTCTGGGCATCCGGCATGGCAGTAATTTCCCAGTGCTATGCCGTACGCGGACTTGAAGTTGTCGCCGCACAGAATATTTCCTCTACCATCAGCAATTTATTCAACATTATTTACATCCAACTAGGCGGCTGCATTTCCATCGTAGTCGGTCAGCAGCTTGGTGCCGGCAAAATAAAAGAAGCAAAGGATACCGATAACAAAATGATCTTTTTCAGCGTTTTCTGCTGTTCCTGCGTGGCAGCAGTCATGGTTTTGGTGGGTCGGTTTTTTCCTTCCATATATAATACGGAAGAAAGCATCAAGGAACTTGCCAAATCCTTTATCGTGATTTCTGCTCTAGTCATGCCTCTTAGCGCTTACTGCCACTGTGCCTATTTCACCTTGCGCTCCGGCGGCAAAACCATTGTTACCTTCTTGTTCGACAGCGTTTATACATGGGTGCTTGTTATTCCTTTTGCCTATAGCCTGGCAAACTTTACAACCCTTCCCATTACCTTCATCTTTTTCCTTGTACAGTTCACGGAACTGATTAAGGTGATTATTGGGTATTTCATGGTTAGGAGCGGGGTATGGCTGCAGAATATCGTAACTGAAAAGGCGTAATTTGTCAGTATCAATGGAGTAACCAAAAAGGAGGTTCACATTTTTTATCATAAAAATGATATTTTAATCCTCGGCGTTTTTTTATCCTTTTTTCCTACAGGAAATTCTTTGGGAAGAACACTCTTATACCTCTGCACGCTCATTACTATTCCTGCAAGGATATAGGAAACGATCATGTTCGATCCACCCGCAGAAATAAACGGAATATCTATAGAAATATAAGGAAGAATCCCTGCATTTTCCAGAATGTACATGATAATCAACGTTGAAAATACCATTCCGCTGCCGCAGGAAACCATCATCCCAAGTTCATTTTTTTGTCCTAATGCAATGCGGAAAACGAAAAGCAGCATCACCACAAACAACAGTGCCAGACCAATCACCGCCACATATCCAAAAGCGGATGCCACAAATGCCAACACATAACTTTGATTAAAACCGGGCACTGTTGTAACAAACTCTGAAAAATCCACCCCATCGCCCATTCCAATCCATCTGCTGCTGCGCAAAATCTCTAAAACCCTGTAGCGGGCATAATTTGCCCCCTGAGGTTCAAGCCCAAACAGTAATTTGATTCTTCTGATTCGATGCGCAGTAATAAAAAAGAGGGAGACTAAACCACTAAGGACAATGCCTATCCATAACACCGCTAAGAAACGTTTTGGTCTCCTTATTTGAAACCACCCCTTTAAAACTGCTGCTGAGAAAAGAAAAAGCAACATCAAAAACAAAATTATGAAAGAACTTAAGCTGTCCATCATACAAACAGGCAAAACCATCAAGGCGATCCACAAAAAGCTTTTTACAATCCCCCATCCCTGCTCTTTCCTGTACTTAAAAAGAATTGCCCCATAGACAGGCACACATAAATAAATCCAGGGAATCAACCCCATGGTCAACCCGCCAATCGAAATCCACCGGACAGCCCCATTGATCTCTCTTCCCAAAAACAAATAAGACAGCAATATCACGCTCAAAAGCCCTAATGCCGTCCCCACGCAGTGCTCCGCCAGAAAGCTATAATCTAACAAGCACACCAGCACCATTACCAGAAATCCGATTCCCGTATAGATAGCCTGTCTCACCACATAATCCTGCCCCAACTCAGGGGAACTGCTTCCAAATGCTGCATGAATGAAAATGCTGATCATGCCGATCACTGCCATGATCCCCATCATTCCCCATGAAATGTGAGGACGGTGGACCCTATCCATAGATACCCCTGTTTCCACCGGATCGCCCATATCCTTTACCGCCATTTCCATTGCCTTCGCTTCTTCCATCCCTTGTTCCTTATAGGCAAAAACCTGATCCTCAATATGCTTCCCCATTTCCTCTGCTACCATGTCCCGCGCTTTCACACAGCGAATCTGTTCCGTCAAAATCCGAATATATTCTTCTCTATCCATATCCATGCTCTCCCTACATTTCAAGTGCAAGCACCTGCGTCACAGCCTTTGCATACTCCTGCCATTCTTCCTTCTTCTTGCCAAGCGCTTTCCTGCCATCCTTCGTGATACTATAATATTTCCTTACCTTTCCAAGTACTTCCTCCTCATAGGAAGTGAGCAGATTCTTTTCCTCCAGAGAATGCAGCAGAGGATACATAGTACCTGCTTTCAACTCAAACACGTTCTGGGAACGCTGCCGCAACGTGTCAATCATTTCATAACCATACATATCCTTCTCTGAAAGCAGCTTTAAAAGCAGCATCGCCATACTTCCAGAAACCAATGTCCTATCAACCGCCATATCATTTTCCCTCCTATATAGATTTCCTATGTATCGAATGACTATAGTATATATAGTTTATCTATATATGTCAAGCAATTTTGCCATAATGATGCAATACACCCTTACGGGTAAATTTCATTGCTTCAGCAAAAATGATACCTGTAAGGGTGTAAGTATTGATTTCATAATAGTTTTGATACAGATTTTAAAACTTGCGCGTTGACTCTCGTTCTGTCACCGACGGCAGCGTGCAGTAGAACTGTACCTGTAGATTCGGCTTTTTCATCTTATTCAATATCAACTTTCCTGCCTGCATTCCCATATCGTACACGTCAATGTTGATTACCGTCAGCTTTGGTTTTAAAATTTGTGAAAAAGGATAGTCGTCAAAAGTCACAACTCCCATATCCTCCGGTATTTTTATGTGATGCTCCTTCAGGGCATTCACGCATCCATAAGCGATATAGTTGTTTGCACAGATGATTGCATCCGGCAGGTTCTGGTTCTGGAGAATCTGCTCCGTCATCTGAAATCCGCTGTCGCAGTCGGACTCTCCATACTTAAGATGGCATCGCGGAACGATTACATCATACTCCTTTAATACCGAGAGGACTCCCTCTAAGCGGTGGGCTGATATTTTATCTTCGTCTGTTCCTCCCACAAAGGCAAGGGACTGATAACCGCACTGCAAAAGGTAATTCGCCGCCATCTCGCCTGCAAGTTTATTGTCGATATCCAGCCAGCAGAAATGGCTTGCAAAATTGGGGAGCCCTAAGACAATATGTGGAATTTCCTTATATCGTATCATCTCGTCCAATTTTTTAGAAATAACCGAGGCATGAATCACCACACCGTCCACCATTTTGCTGTCGAACACTTCTTTCACAAAGTCTGGCGCCTCTTCCTTTGAGATATTCTTGACCCCCAGCAGATACCCTTTCCTGCCCAGCGCACATTCTAGTCCCGAAAGGATCTCAAACATATGGGGATTTGAAAATCCGGCATTTTCACCCAGGGTCGTGAGAAACAGCACCTGCCTTGTGCTTTGTCTTGCAAAATTTCTTGCCCGCAGGTTGGGATGATAGTTCAATTCCTCCATCGCCTTGTGGACCTGATCGATCGTCTTTTGGGAAATAGAATAAGAACCGTTCATCACCTTGGACACCGTCGCCGTGGAGGTGCCCGCCAGCTTTGCAACATCTTTAATCGTAGCCGCCACTTTCTTTTCTCCTTTAAATCTTTGCAATCACAAATCCCATGGCTTCCAACAATGTACCAGAAAAATCTGTACCAGAAGAATCTGCACCAGAAGAATCTGCACCAGAAGAATCTGCACCAGAAGAATCTGCACCAGAAGAATCTGCACCAGAATTGTCTGGTTTGGAAAATCCCTCCTGCCAGAGTACCGCAGCTCCGGCAAACAGCTCCGGCAGTCTGCTCCTATGGCGGTTCCCGTTAATTGCTATTACAATCTTATCAGAATTAAGCTCTCTTGCAAATATATAGAGACGGTCTCCTTTATTTGCCTGTATGGTTTCATACTTGCCTTTTCTAAGCGCCTCATGTTCTCTACGCAAAGCAATTGCTTTCTTATACATAGCAAAATTAGAATCTTTTTCCTTTTTCCAGGGCATTGCCGTCCTGTATTCTTCCTCCAATTCTCCGCTGATTCCCCGTTCATCTCCGTAAAATACCGAAGGAACCCCCGGGAACGTCATCTGGAACACCACTGCGAGCATATATCGTTTCTCGTCATTGCCGCACAGTGACAGAAATCTGCTCACATCATGACTGTCTAAAAGGTTCAGCTGCGCATAAACGCTCTGCTCCCTGTAGCGCATTCTCATATTGGTGACTCTGCCATCAAATGCAAACGCGTCAATGCTTTCCTCCGCAAAGAAACGCCGGCAGTGCTTTCTGAAATCATAGTTCATAGTGGAATCAAATTTCTTTCCATCCAGCCAGTGGCGCGCACTTTCCCATACTTCCCCAATCAAAAGGGCATCGGGATTTACTTCCTTTGCCGCTTTATAGAAACAGTTCCAGAATTCGTCATTGATCTCACTTGCAACATCCAGCCTCCAGCCATCGATCTCATATTCCTTCAGCCAGTGCCTGCACACCTGGCAGAAATAATCAATCACCTCTGGATTTTGTCCATTTAGCTTGGGCATCATCCTCTCATATCCAAAGCATTCATAATTAGGATAAATTTCTGCGTTTTCCGGTCGAATCACCGGAAATGACAAACGATAAAACCAGTCCTTATAGAGCGAATCCTCCCCCTTTTCCACTACATCATTGAATGCAAAGAACCTCCATCCGCAATGATTGAACACACCATCCACAATGACCCTCAGACCCTTCTTGTGATAAGTCTTTACCAATTCCTTGAACTCTTCATCTGTCCCGAAGCACGGATCAATATGGAAATAATCTATCAAATCATACTTGTGATATTCACCTGCCGCAAAAATCGGGTTAATATAAATGGCATTAAACCCCAGGCTCTTGATATAGTCAACATTTTCTGTAATCCCTTTTATCGTACCGCCCAGTTTTCCCCGGAACAATTCTCCATTCCATTCCTTTTCCACAGGTTTTTGGGAAATATATTCCCTGGACGTTGCAAAGCTGTCTGGAAATATATTATAGATAATAGCATCCTTCGCCCATGCAGGAGGCTTTACAAGATCAGCCCTGTGATTAAATGGAAATTGATAGTATTCCGATCTGTCATCCACACACCCATCCATAAAGCAGTCTCCGTAGTACAATACCCTCTCATCCTCCGCAATCAATTCAAAGTAATAATTGATTCTTTTATAAGGATGCTCCAAAGTAACCTCATAATAATCAAAATACGCATCCGACGCCGACACTGCCATTTCCTTTTTTGTAAAAATCACAGGTGTCTGCCGGCAGGCTCTATCGCCAAAATATAAAAAGCAATGCTTCAAATCTTCCCTTCCGCAGCGGAGTCTGAAAGTCACATGCTCCTCATCCACTCCATAGGCATATTCCGACATGGGAATATGCAGTACCGCACTTTTATTCATTCTTTTTCCCCCTTATGCTGCATTTTTCTATTTATCCTTTTACGCCCCCTGAAGTAAGACCTGAAGCCATGTTCTTTTGCAAGGCAAAAAAGATAATCAAAATCGGCAGCGACACTGCCAATGATGCCGCCGCAAAAACAGGCCAGCTTCCGCTCGTCTCGTTTGCCTGCAGCGAATATAAACCTGCTGCAAGTGTGTAAGTGCTCTCTCCCGTCATAAAATTGATTGCAAAAATATATTCATTCCACACATAAATCAAAACCATCATTGCTGTCACCGCAATGGTAGGTTTCGCCAGCGGCAGTACAATTTTTATTACAATCTGGGTAGGACTTGCCCCATCTATCATGGAAGCTTCCTCAATCTCAACGGGAATCGTATCAAAGTACCCTTTCATATTCCACAAGGCAAATACAGCCATGGTTCCCGTGTACACGATAATCAATCCCGTTCTTGTGTTAATCAATCCCATGGGACTAAGCAGCTTATAAAGCGCCGTCATGGAAAGGAGCGACGGAAAAGCATACAAAAGAATCAGCATCTGCAAAATCCCGCTCCTTCCAGGGAATCTCCTTCTGGAAAAAATATATGCGGCAGGAATGCCTGTACACAACGAAATCGCCACAGTAACCGCTGCAAGCACCAAACTGTTCTTAAACCATAAAAGTACCGGTTCCTCCATAAATACCTTGCGGTAATTTTCCAGTGTAAGCTTTTTCGGAATAAAAGAAAAGTCAGCGCTAAGCAAACTGTTCTGTTCATTAAGAGACACCGAAAATGCATATAAAATGGGAACCAGCGTTGCAAAGCATACCATAAGCAAAATCAAATTGACAAGCAGCAGCTTTAGCCTTTCCTTTCTTTTCTTCTGCTTCATCAGGCTTCCTCCTTCGGCTTTATATTGATCACATATGAAAACAGAATCAATATCACAAAAATCACCATAGACACCGCAGAGCTGTAACCGTAATTGTTTGTGATAAACGCATTTTCATAAGCATAAGTCAAAATCGTATGGATATGCGCACCCGTCTTGGCGCCCGCCTGCTGAGTCATCAAGTAAATGACGTCAAACTGCTTAAAAGTGGTAAAAATGGTTATGACCACCGAGGGCGCAATAATCGGACGGATGGATGGGATGGTAATATAAACAGTCCGTTCTATCCATCCCGCCCCGTCCAACAGGGCGCTTTCATAATAACTCTGGTCAACGCTCTGTAGGGCGCCGTCAATAATTGTAATCATGAACGGAAGCGCCAGCCATAGATTGACGATGG
The DNA here is from genome assembly GCA_029054245.1 of Lachnospiraceae bacterium. Lineage (GTDB taxonomy): Bacteria > Bacillota > Clostridia > Lachnospirales > Lachnospiraceae > Suilimivivens. The sequence continues at coordinate 39,015 of JAIDFQ010000064.1, forward strand.
TACAGCATAAAAACGCAAGTCCGTCGCTTGCCAGCCATTTTACAGATCCAAGGTCAAGCTTTTCCATCCACTGATTCAGCAGCCCAAACTGTGAGTTGAACATTCCCGTTTTCCACAGCAAAATAGATACATATCCGGGCATTGCCCACGGGAAAATCAAAAGCGTCCGATAAAAATTCCGAAATCTAAGCCCATTTGTATTCAATAGACTTGCCAGCAGATAAGCAATCACAAGCTGCAATACCATATTCACAACTGTCCACAAAACCGTTAAAAGCAAGGCGGGAATAAAACCGCTGTCAAACACTAAGAGCGCTTCCTTATAGTTTGAAAACCCAATCAGGTCGTAGGTAAACCAGTGATAGACATTCATGTTTGTCAGTGAAATATATCCTGTATAGAGAATCGGAAATATCACAATCAGACAAATCAAGAAAAGTGAGGGCATCGACCATGAATAGGAAACCAACAGATTTTTCTTCTTTTTCTTTTTTGATTGGTCCATACAGACTCCTTCCTATTATCAAATTCCTGCTCACTGCATCTTCCGTATCAAGTCTTCCGCACTTTTCTGCGCCGCCTTGCAGCTTTCCTCCACGTCCTGCCCACTCATATTGATATTAACCAGCATATCTGCCGCTACCGTCCACATAATATCCATTTCCGGCCGATTCGGCATGGGAATCGTATTTTCAGCCGTCTGGCGCATCGCCATAACCACATCATCCGATGTCACTTCTTCTTTTTCATAACACGCTTCCACCGCTGGCGCACATCCGCTGACTTTTGCAAGGGATACGCCCACCTCTGGCTGCATCAGCCCATTCAAAACCTTCACTACTGCCTCCCGTTTATTTTCAGCGGCATATTTTAACACCTGTACGCCCTGCACACCCATATAGGGAGAAATAGGAAGTCCGGTTTCGTCGATTACCGGCATGGGCGCAATCCCAAGATCCATTCCCGCCGCCCTCGATGCAGATACCAGCCAGGGACCTCCAATCGTGGCATGTGCCTTTCCTTCCTGGAACAACGTGTTCACCGTAGAATATTCACTCTCTCCCGGCATCAGCTCCACAAATTTCTTATGATACATAAGGGCTTCAATGGTTTCCGGTTTGTTAAGTCCCACATCGCCTTCCGCGTCCATGATATATCCGCCGAACCCATGAATCCAGCCGGCACTGTAATAAGCGGTACTGTGCTGTTCCACAAAGCCATAATGCCCTCCATGGGTTTTTTCTGACATATAAGTATATAATTCTTCTGTAGTTGCCGGAACACGCTCCTTCGCCATATACAGGCGATTATACATAAAAAGCAATGTTTCAAAATAAACCGGAAGCTGATAAATCTCTCCCTTATAAGTCGCTGCGTCTAAAGTCATTCCCACATAAGCATTTTCCAGTTCCTCTTTTGCAATCAGCTCCGTGATTGGCGTCAAAATCCCCATTTCCGCATAAACACCGATTTTATCATGGGCAAAAAAATATAGATCAGGCGCCGCCTTGGGATCATTTCCCACCATTTTAAGCGCTTCCGTAAGATTGCTCTTATGTTCCAGCCGTACGTCAACATCCGGTACCGATTTTTTTAATTCCGCAAGTAACGCTTCCGCCACCGCCTCCTCCTTATCATGCCAGATTACAATGGTATTTTTTTCTTCCTCTGTCAGCGCCTGCCCGCCGGCGCCGCAGCCGCACAGCAATCCCATCAGCATTGCAATTGACAAAAATGATGCTATTATCTTCTTCATTTCCTACCTCCTGTTGACGTACTTTGCCATCTTCTATTTCTTTTTCTTTTTTGCAAAGAAAACTGCCAGCCCCACTATTATAATGCAGATTATAACGATTACCGCGATAACGCCGGCATTTGTTCCGCTTTTTACCTCTTCTTCCGCCTGCATCGGCGCTTCTGTGGCTGCCTCATCTGCGCCCTCTGCTTCCTCCTGCGCTACTGTCTCTTTTGCCTCTTCCCCTGTCTCCTGTATCTGAACCGCTTCATAAGAAACCTCATATTCTTCCGGTCCCGAGACTACGATCCATACATCTTTTCCTGTTTCTACAGAAATATCCGTGGTCTGTACATTTCCTTCATTAGCATTGATAATAATAGAATTGATCCAGCCTGGCACCTGCAGCGTAAGCCATCCATCTTCTCCTTCTGCAAAAGCCTCTCCCGGCCATGAGGTGAATACATTCGTTCCATCTGGCGCCGACCACGCCCATAAGCAGGGTGTTTCCCAGTCTTTAGGAACAGACACGGATACACTAATATCCGGCGCCTCAATCGCATTAGGATCATTATAAGTAAAATCAAAGCTTCCATCCTCTGCAACTGTAATCCAGACTTCCGCCGGATCGATGGCAATTGCTTCCGTCTTCTGCCCCTCTGCGCTTCCTATTATCATGATAGAGCCTGCTGCTACAGGCACATTTCCTGTATACCATCCATCCTCTCCCATTCTAAGCGCTTTACCCGCATCCTCTCCGTCTTTTGGTTCGCCCCATGTAAAAGCAGGTGATTCCCAGCTCTCCGGTAAACTTACATGAATCTTGAATTTCTCCACATAGGCGGGTATTTCTCCCTCTGTAAGTGCCTCATTGGAAAGTTCTGCATTTTCCATATCAGCTATGGTGACCCAGACATTTCCATCTTCTTTTATCAGTTCTCCTGTCTGAACGCCTTCGCCCGCACTGACAATCATGTGATCTGCCCAGGAAGGTATCCAGATATAATACCAGCCCTCGTTGGCAGAATCTATTTCCATCTCTCCTCCAGGCCATGACGCAAATGCATTATTCCCTTCTTCATCCCACGCCCACAGGAAAGGATCGCTCCAGTCCTTAGGTGGATTGACATAGACAACACACCTTTCCTCCTCCGCCTTTACATGCATTGGCATAAAGGCAAATAACATCATTGTAAACGCAAATAAAACCGTCATCGCTTTTTTAAACCGCTTTGCCATAAAAAATCCTCCTTTTTCTTGTTTCCTGTTTACAAGGAAAGTTTAACACTATGTTTTCCTTTCAACAATTTCATTTTAAGTAACCGTTTACCCATTTTTTTGCACTGTTTTTACAAGTTTATAACGGTATTTTTTGTGCATAAAGGATATTTTTGCGGCATTTTTCTCTATGATTCAAAAACTTTGTGAAAAATATACAAATTGTTTTCTCTAATTTTCCGAATCAATTACCCCACCAGAAACAGAGTATCGACCCTCGTGTAAATAAAAAGAACTCTTGGACGGGGAGGTCATTTTATATTCCCCGTGCAACAGTCCCTAAAACATTTCCTATAAAATTTTTAAGCCCATTCCTGTTCCCGCTCCTGCTCTTCTCTGACTCTTTTCAGCTCTCTCTCCAGCTTATTCCGCATCCGAAGTTCCCTGAAAAAAGAAACCAATAGCTGTGAACATTCTTCCTCCAATACGCCCCTTGTAATCTTTACCTGATGATTAAATTCCGGCATATCCAGGATATTCAGGATGGAACCGGCACACCCCGCCTTGGGATTCATCGTCCCGATGACCACCTCATCGATTCTTGCCTGTACGATTGCGCCTGCACACATTTGGCACGGTTCGAGGGTTACATACATAGTACATCCCTCCAGCCGCCAGTCTCCTAGTGTTTTGCTTGCTCTGTTGATCGCCGTGAGTTCTGCATGGGCAAGCGTACTCTTATCCGTATTTCTACGGTTATATCCCTTGCCTATGATTTTTCCCTCATGTACAATCACACATCCGATGGGCACTTCCCCATAATCCTGCGCTCTCCTTGCCTGTTTCAAGGCTTCCCGCATGTAATCTTCCTGTTGTTTCATAAGTACCTCCATATAAATATATCCTTAAACGCCTCTTAAGGATACTTCTCCTGTCATTCCTGGCACCTGCCGGAGCGCAGCTGCCATTTGCTCCATTTCTTCTTTGGTATATCCATGAAAAATTCTTCCGCTATCTCTCCCGCTGCTGCCTGCAATCCGGCAGAGGATATTCTCATTATCCTGATACTGCTGCATGTAGTAACAGGGACATCCTTTAATCCAATCACCAATCTTCAAAAGATCTTCTCTTGTGTGGAATTCCTTTACCACCGTCGTCCTAAATTCATACAAAACAGAGGAACTCTTCAAAAGACTGACTGACCGTTTAATTCTATCTATGTCAAAAACGCCCTCACCTTCCGCACAGTCCATCCCCACAGTCGATGCATATTTATCCGGGCAATTTTTAATGTCCATCGCCACATAGTCCACTGCTTTTTCATCGATCAGCATTTTCAATACATCAGGTGCGTATCCATTGGTATCCAGCTTCACCTTGTATCCTGTCTTTTTTACTTTAAAAATAAATTCCGGCAAATCTGCATGAAGCGTCGGCTCTCCGCCTGTTATGCACACTCCCTTGAGAACCCTTTTTCTTTTTTCCAAGAAGGCACATATCTCCTCTTCTGCATAAATGCCCTGTGCCAGAGGATCGAGCACCAGCCCTCCGTTATGACAGAAAGGACATCTGAAACTGCACCCTCCCACAAAGACCGTAGCCGCAACGCACCCCGGATAATCTAAAAGCGTAGTCTTACTTAATCCGGCAATCAGCAAATTAATTCCTCCCCGTTTTAGTTGACAAACAGGACAAAAACCCATATACTACAAGATGATATTAATTCTTTTACAACCGTGCAGCTTCATTTTCAGGGAAGCTGTCATGGCTGCCCTGTATAAGTGGCGTTTGACGATTGGGTCTTGCGCAATGGATATCTGCGAACCGTGTCAGGTTGGGAACAAAGCAGCACTAAGCAGAATTTTCCATGTGCCGCAAGGGTGCCTGATCCTAGTTAACTGTACAGGTAACGCATGGCGGCTTCCCTGAGGATAAAGAACGCGGTTTTTCATTTTCCTGACGTCTATCTACCTATTATACATTGGTTCCAAACGTACTGCAAGACTATAACTATAATTCCACCTTACGCATATAATATCCGAATTTTCCCACCTCCACGGGACCGCCGCACTCAAAGCCTTCAAATCCAAACATAATGGCAACCATCTTCTCCCTCTCAAAATAAGTGCCGGGAACTCCCAGATAAAAGCAGGTTCCGTCTCCCTCCCCGATTTCCTTATCCGGCCCTAAGATCATATGTCTGTAATTATAAAATCCATGAAGAAGAAAACTGTTATTTACCAGCCTCTGGTAGGGTGCACGCAAAATAATAAAATCCTTTGGTTCCACAGACAAAAACACTCTCTCATCTCCGAAGGGATGCACTGTTTTGTAACATCTTTGCAGCTGCTCCCACTTATCTTCCGATGCAAATTCTTCTAATATAGACTCTTTCGCTGCAGTTCTAGACGGTATTTTTTTCCTGTAATCCTGCTGAATATCCGGCGCTTGTTCTTTGAATATACCCCCAGCGTCCTCCTCATCAATTTGCACTTCATAATCCGGCACTTCATCTTTACCAGATTGATCTGTACCAGATTCATCTGTACCAGATTGATCTGCCGCGCGTAAATCAGATTTTTGAAAAGCCAAGAGAAGACTTTCCGTTTCTTTCCAATACCCTGCTGCCCATCGCCTTCCGTCCAGATGGACCAGAATACCGCATAGATCTTCTTCTGCAAACTCTTCCTCGCCAAACCTCACATAGCCTTCATGCACCCAAAGTCGCTTTTTAGCGTCTGCACGTCCGTTTTGCAGCGAAATCGTTCCCCAATCAATCTCTCTGCCTCTGCCTGCAATATATAGCCCATAATTTCCATCTCTTAAATCTGTCCCGCATTTCATATGTATGTCCAATAAATAAGCGTCTCTTTCCCTTGACAGCTTTAAAAAACCGGCAGATGCTTTCCTTACTCCTTCCTCATACAAAGACAGATATATTATTTTCTTTTCATATAAAATCAACCTTATCCCTCCCAACAGTTCTTTACTATTGTATTCGGAAATAAGGTTGTTCATGTCTATGATCTTATTTGAATTTTTACATTAAATTGAAACACAGCATCCCACTAACGGTTTTCTGTTTCTAAATATTTCATGTAATTGTACACCATCATGGCAATCTTAAATGTGAGGGCATCATCAAAAGTACGCACATCAAGACCTGTGCTTTTCTGAAGTTTTTCTACCCTGTATACCAGCGTATTCCGATGCACAAACAACTGCCTGGAGGTCTCTGACACATTCAGATTATTATCAAAAAATTTGTTTATAGTTGAAATGATTTCTTCATCAAAGGTTCCGGGATCATTTTCTCCAAATATTTCATCAATAAATATTTTGCACAAATTCGCAGGGAGTTGATAAATCAACCGTCCTATGCCAAGGCTCCCATAGGAATTCACTTTCTTTTCCACATAAAAGATTTTTCCTACTTCAAGCGCCATCATGGCTTCCTTGTAAGACTTGGATACATCTTTAAGCTCCTGTACAACGGTTCCATATGCCACCCTGGCATTCATCATGGCTTCTGTACTCATCATATCCACAATCGTCTGGGCTGTCTGCTCCAAATGCGCATTTCCATCCCTTGAGTTGAGAGCTTTAATTAAAATCACATTATTTTCATCCACTGCAGTGACAAAATCTCCCGACTGTACGGAAAACATTCCGCGCAAAAGCTCCGCAGCTGCATTATCCTTTTCCGTCCTGGTCTCCACGATATATACCACTCGGGGAACCGTCACCTCAATGTGCAGCTTCTTGGCACGATTATATACATCCACCAACAGCAGGTTATCCATTAGCAGATTCTGAAAAAAGTGATTTCGGTCAAGCCGCTCCTTATATGCCATAATGAGCTGCTGTATCTGGCTTACTGCTATTTTGCCAATGATATGCGCATGATCACTGTTCCCCCTTGCCGCCAAGATATAGGCAAGCTCGCCATCATCCATAATTTTCAGAAGATGATCCTTTCCAATTGTCTGGCTGCCGGCAGGAGAATCGGCAAATCCCCTGATCAATTCTCCCGATACGTCACTTTCTTCAAATGTCGATGCCATTTCTGTTCCATCCAGATCATATACCGCTAAATTGACCTTAGTGAGAGCCCCCAGCTCTTCAATGCAGTTTTCTATTACCTGTGCTGTAATCATCCCTTCACGCCCTTTCCCAATTTAAATACAGTATACCAAACCATCCTGTCCCATTGCAACGAAAAAAGAGAAAGTTAAGTAGTTCAAGCCAAACAGTACGGAGCAAAGCGGTATCCCTATAATAACAAAAGGGATGCCAAAAGCATCCCTTTCTTATATCATGATTAGTTTGTAATTGTCTGTTCTGTTTCTTTGTCGAATACATGAATCTTATCAACATCAAATGCAAACTTAACAGAATCGCCAGGTCTTGCTGTTGTACGGGAGTCAACTCTTGCTGTGAGCGGGAACTCTGCCAAATCAAAGTATAAGTAAACTTCTGCACCGAGCAATTCGTAAACCTTGATGGTTGATTCAAATGAACATTTAGCTGTCTGAAGGAACATCTCTGAATCATATACATCTTCAGGACGGATACCAAAGGTAACTGTCTTTCCAGCATAACCGCCGTCAATCAACTTTTTGGATTTTGCAGCAGGAAGAGGAATACTGCTTCCAGCAACCTTAAGACTTGCTACATCGCCATTTACTTCTACAACAGCGTCGAGGAAGTTCATCTGAGGGGATCCCATAAATCCAGCTACGAATAAGTTAGCGGGCTTCTCATACAGATTCTGAGGTGTATCCACCTGCTGAACAACGCCATCCTTCATAACTACGATTCTATCACCAAGTGTCATAGCTTCTGTCTGGTCATGTGTTACGTAGATGATGGTGGTGCCCAATCTCTGATGTAATTTAGCAATCTCAATACGCATCTGCACACGGAGTTTTGCATCCAAGTTGGAAAGAGGCTCATCCATCAGGAATACCTTAGGATTACGAACGATTGCACGCCCCATAGCAACACGCTGTCTCTGACCACCAGATAAAGCCTTGGGCTTACGGTCAAGAAGGGCTGTCAGGTCAAGAATCTTAGCAGCTTCCTTCACCATCTTATCAATTTCATCTTTCGGAACTTTTCTTAATTTAAGACCAAAAGCCATGTTATCATATACTGACATATGAGGATACAGAGCGTAATTCTGGAATACCATTGCAATATCTCTGTCCTTAGGTTCAACGTCATTGACTACTCTGTCACCAATTTTCAGTTCACCGGATGAAATATCTTCCAGACCTGCAACCATACGGAGTGTAGTAGATTTACCACATCCTGAAGGTCCTACGAAGATAATGAACTCCTGATCCTTGATCTCAAGGTTGAAGTCTTTTACAGCTTCAAATCCATTCGGATATACCTTGCAGATATTTTTTAAAGATAAACTTGCCATTTTATTTGCCTCCTTAAAATAATTGTTTCGTAATCAAGTCTGAAATCAGTATACATGAGTTTCCGGCTTCTGCCTATACTACTATTACACAAAGATTTTTCACTTCCATAGACACTTTGTACAATTATTCCTTCCTGTCCCGGTCATCATAAAAAGCAAGCTGATTCTTTCCCCTTTTCTTTGCCTTGTACAGCGCCTGATCCGCTGCTTTATAAAGAGACTCAAAGTCACTTCCATTCGCTGGAAAAACAGCAGCGCCAATGCTTGCCGTGGCAGAATATTTAACATATTCACCCACCTGAAAATCTTCAAAAAATTTCACCAGCTTCTTTGACTCCCTTAAAGTATTGGCATCCTCCTTCAAATCTTTCAGGAAAATCGTAAACTCATCGCCACCGGTACGCCCTATGATATCAGTGACCCTGAAATTAACTCCAATCCGCTTGCCCAGTGCACGGAGCACCTCATCACCAAAGGCATGCCCCAAAGTATCATTAATCTTCTTAAAATTATCAATGTCCAGAACGAACATCATCGCCATAGAATCCGGATAATCTTTTATGTATTCTTTGATCTTACGCTCTGTTGCCAGCTTATTGTTAAGACCAGTGAGAAGATCTGTATCCGCCTTTTCCTGCAGCGTCCTGCTCTTCTCCGCATTCCGTTTCTTGCTTATAATCATGCCGATCACATAAACCAAAAAGAACAATACGACGACGCCAAGAAGCTGGAGCATCATCAGCAAAACTTTTCCCCACATCCTGTTCTGTTTAGAATCCACATACTCCTGGTCAACGCCAATCACCAGATTCCAGTCATTGATGCCCATAGGGGTGAAGACAAGCGTCTTCTCTTCTCCGTTTGCCGAAAGTCTCACACTGTCCGTGCTGCCATTTTGCATTGCGACTTTTGCCTGGATGCCAGCATTTTGAAATTTCCGGTCAATATCTGTCCATATATTTCCATCCTTTAAGAAACTGCTGCCTGATTCCCCATAAGAAAGGATATTTCCATCCTTATCCACCATGACGGCAAACGTTGTATTTCCAAATTCCTGATCTGCCCTTATCAGGTTTTTAACCCGTTTTACGGAATAAAATAAAAGTAAATTGCCTTTATCTTCTGAAACGGGAATCACCATCTGTATCGCAGGTATACCCAGCACATCATCGTCCGGCAGATATTTATACACTATATCTGGGAACGTTTCCAAATTTTCATCGTATATTCTACCTTCAAAGTTCGTATATTCACCGTCTTCTGCAATAAATGCTTCCTTCCCATTGACATAAACTACCTCATAGACCTGTGTCTGATCTACAAGCGCCTCTAAAAGCAGCTTAATAGTGTCGGTCCTCCTTGGCGGCTGCTGTCCGATTACCTGGGCTGCGGTTTCACCCGCATTGCGAATGCCCTGAAGCTCATTCATAACTTCCAAAGCATGCTTCTTAACAGCTTCTTCTAATTCTTTTTCGATGGTATCAGCTGCATCTTTACGGATATCAACGGAAAACTTTAACAGCATAATTGCAATTACAATTACTGTGCAAATCAGCGGTATCAACCATTGTAAAATTATTCTGCCACGTCCCTCTTTCATTATTTGCTCTCCGTATCATCCGGCGATCCGCTTGACTTACACCTTATTTCAGCAAAGTTTCGTCCTTGCTGTCAGCAGATACGTCCATATTATCCGTTTCTTCTTCAGATTCCGATGACCACTCGCCATCATCTGTATTCTCTTCCGGTTCAAACCGTTTAAATGTCTTGTTATAAAGAAGGGCACACACAAAAGCCGGTCCTGATATCCCCAGTACAAATACGACGGGAAATGCCTGAAAAAAGAAAACCAGTATCATTACCGGCACTGCCCAACATGCCATCATAAGAATCGTCTTCGGGAGGCTGAGTATTCCCATAAACAGAGAATTTTTGAAAGTATGCTTAATGGAATTGTCAAACTTTGCCAGTACAGGAAATACATGTATGGTAGTAAATACCATAATAAACGCCACTACAGTAAGCGCAATCCGAAACCATGAGGGAAATGCTACTGTAGTATAATTGAGTATAAAAGCATCTCCCACAAGTATTCCTATAAGTAAAAGTAAAATTATCCAGATTATAGTTGCCTGCTTAAAATTCTGCTTAAAAGACTTAAAGAATGCCCTGGTTATATACCCTTCCTCATTTCTGACCATCTTTAATACCACATAGTTTAAAGCCGTCATGGATGCTCCTATTGTAATAATCGGAATACAACAGATCATTGTCAATATATTTAAATAAATCAAATCAGCAAATTTATTTAAAAAGCTGAACAGGGGACTATCTAAGTCAAATAATTTTCCCATAATCTCTCATCCTCTTCTGTTGCCCTTAGCATTAACGTTCTTTCAACTTCTCTGAAACCTGACTATACTGCTGATTCAGCTTTTTGTATGTACTCATGGTTTCCTCTGCCCTTACTCGTACATATTCCATAATTTCACTATAACAATCAAAAAATATTTTTGAAATTGCTTTGTTGTATTTTCCGGCAGCCGTTTCTTTTCTTATCAGTTCTAGTATTTCTTCGTCCTTAAATGCCGGTCGGTATGCTTTGCTTCCCATAAGCGCGTTGACAGCGTCTGCAAACTGCACGATCTGCTGGCTCCTGTTCATCTGTATTTCGCGAAGTCCTCTGGGATATCCGCTTCCATCACACCGTTCATGATGCGCTGCGACAATTTCCACAACTTCATCTGCCATACGGTTCTTTAAAACTCTTTCTGCCAGATGAACATGCATTTTTACTTTCTCATATTCCTCCGATGTCAGACTTCTAGGTGCGCCCGTAATCAGATTAGGCACTGCAAGCATTCCGATATCGTGGAGCAGCGCGCCATAGTAAAGCTGTTCTTTCTCAAGAATACTAAGACCTGCCTTTTCTCCGATCACTTCTGAGATGCACATGCAGACCACAGAGCCAACTACTGCTGCCTCTCTTCTGAATCCTTGACAATATGTAAGCATCTCCATAAACTTCTTTTTATCTTCATTGGTAAAAATCATATACCCAATGATATCATCCAGTTCTTCCTTGTACGCACCGCTTCTCACCTTGCGCAGCACGTCATACTTGCGCACAGTTTCCTCAAATAACCTTAGCGCTTCCCCACTGATTACGGTACCCGCCTGCTTCTGGAACATTTTTACATCAAATTTTTCTCCCAAAGCCAGCGAAAAGATATCTACTTTTTCAGCAAGACTTAACGCCGCAGCAATATCCTTATATTCATAATTCATCGCTTCCAGCTGGGAGTAATTTGTATGATGATGGAGAATGATCGTCGCAAGTTCACTAAGCGGTGAAAGATGCTTAAATACCAGATATCCATATGCGGAATGCGCCATCGTCTCTTTACATTCGTAACGAATCATTTCTTTCGGATTTTCTGTCTTATATGCGCCGATGTCATGAAGAGACGCCAGAAATACAAAGTCGGCTAATTCAAACTTTTCATAACCTCCTTTGCACTCCAGCATCTTATATAAATAATACGCCACCCTGGAGCCGTGATCCATTACCCTGCGGTCAATCAGCTTAAGAGTATCCCGCATCAACAGAAAAATATCCTTACTGTGAATATATTCCATACGCCTCACCTGCATTCATGATATGATTTTTGTTTCCGTGACATATAAATTTTATTGCTCTGCCTTTCTTTCCGAAAAGACATATTCCATAGGTGTATAAATGATTCCATCCTGCTGTCTTTCCGGACCAAGGTCTTTAAAACCGATTCGATGATAAAAAGCCACCCCATAAGGGGATGCATTAACTGTAATACGCTGTTTGCTCAATTCATTTCTCACATAATCTGCCATATTTTTCATTAATGCTCTGCCTATTCCATGCCTGTGATATTCCTTATCCACAAACAGAAGGGATATATGCATTTCATTGCGCAAGGTGATCATACCTACGATTCTGCCCTTGTTATACGCCGCCATCATCTGGTACCTGCCCATTAGGAATAAACGCTTCAAACCTGAATCGGTAATAAAATCTTCAAAACTTCTGATTCCTTCTATTGAATAATCATCTGCCTCAAAGTCTAAAAATGTCTTCCACGCAAGCCCCATAGCTTCTTCCCAGTCATCCTGATTCGCAAAGCGTATTTCATATGGTATTTCCTGCTCCATTGCTCCATCCCTTTCTACACCATTATTATCACTATAACAGATAATACATGATTTTACAATCAAAGCCGTATCCATAATTTATCCGCTTAGCATATTTTTGGGTGCAGGCAGCCTGCCTTTTTATCTAATTGTATTATAACGCAAAGCGCAATCTTTTTCCAGTACTATGGTACCATTTCCTTCCCGACTTGATTGACCAGTGGCAGACCATTTTCCAGCGCATACGCATTCTCCAAAGTAGTAAGCGCAATGGCATGCATGGCTTCCTTCGTAAAGAATCCCATATGCGAAGTAACAAGCACATTAGGGAAGGTCATAAGACGCGCAAGGTTATCATCTGTTATGATTTCATTGGAACGGTCTTCATAGAAGACGCCTTCCTCTTCCTCATAAACGTCCAGCCCTACTCCTCCGAACTTACCTTCCAGCATGGCATCGATGAGCGCTTGTGTATCAATCAGGCTTCCCCTTGAAGTGTTCACCAAGTAAACACCATTTTTCATCATTGCTATGCTTTCCTTATTAATCAAGTGCCTGGTATCAGACGTAAGAGGACAATGCAGGGAAATAATATCTGAGCTTTTAAACAATTCCTCCAAAGATACATACTCCGCATCCAGTCCCTCCAGCGGATAAGGATCGTAGCAGATGACATGTGCCTGAAAACCACCAAGAATCCTAATCATCGCCTGTCCAATCTTACCTGTACCGATCACTCCCACCGTCTTTTCATTGATATCCATTCCCATAAGACCGTTCAGACTCATATTAAATTCCCTTGTTCTGTTATATGCCTTATGAGTCAGCCTGTTCACTGTAAGAAGCAACGCCATGGCAAATTCAGCCACCGCTTCCGGAGAGTAGCTTGGAACTCTCAAAATAATGATTTTATCCTCAGCTGCCTTCACATCCACATTATTAAATCCTGCACTCCTGAGCAAAATTGCTTTCACATTCATTTCATAAAGTGCATCTATCATTTCTGCATTCACATAATCATTGACAAAGATACAAATCGCATCATAACCCTTTGCCATAAAAATCGTTTCCTTATTGCATGCCGCTTCGATAAAATGAATGTCAAATCCATATTCTTTTCCCATGGGTTCAAACCAAATCTTATCGTATGGTTTTGTTCCGTAAAATGCTATTTTCATAGATCATCCTCCATAATTTATGCAGATTCCATTTTTTACATTCTGCCTCAATTTGCAGACTATATTTATTATTTACAGAGACAATATGATTTTATTCTTTCATCTATCTATGAAAATAAATTGCTGAAAAAATCCTTTATCGAGTTTTTCAGATTATCCCAGAAGCTGTTCACAACATTGGACGCAGCGTTTTTTACTGCATCTGTCAGCAGTTCATCCACATGGTCTACAAAATCGGTGCCATACTGCTGATACAGAATCTCCGCTTTGTCCATCACATACTCAGCAGAAAATCCTATATCTTCCAATTTTTCCATGGTCTCTACCAGTTTCCCGGCATCCTCCCTGCTAATCTCCACACCGAATTTTGTTTTTCCCTCCTCAATTGCGTTCAAAAGACCTTCTTCGGAATCCAAATTCCCCTCTTTTACTTTTTCTTTCAAAAAGGAAAAAACTTCTTCTGCTGTTTCCTGATCCACATTATCAAATACAGCTGAAAGTTCCTGTTTCATCTGACTTAAGATATCCGCTGCATCCTGATTTTCCGTTTCAGCTCCCGCTGCATATATAGGCATGGAAAGGGTTAAAAACAACATCACGAACACAAGCAGCAAGGATGAAATTCTCTTTTTCATTCTAGCACATATTCCTTTCACTTAGCATAGGCATATAAAATGCCTGCCTCCTCTTTCCTTTTAAGTCAGCACTGGTATTCTCTGACTCTATCCATGATCCATGGATAAATATCCTCATATACTTGGTGCTTATCTTTTTCATTTAAAAGCTCATGCCGGTCGCCTGCGTACAATTTTAGAGATATGCGCTCCATACCGACCTTTTGAAAATCCTCATATGCTTTTCTGACGCCCTCTCCATAATTACCTACCGGATCCATATCTCCTGCAATGAAATGCACCGGAAGATTTTTGGGCATTGCTTTCAAATTTTCTTCCCTGTTCAGACGATCAAGCAAAGTGAACAAAGTCTTAAAACCATTTACGGTAAAAGTAAAACCGCACAGTTCATCTTCCACGTAAGCATTCACAACGCTATTATCAGTGCACAGCCAATCCACCGATGTTTTTGCATCCGGTATCTTCTTATTATAAGAACCAAATGCAAGCTTATCAATCATCTTTGCCACATGCTTCTGTCCCAGGAAAACGCCCTGCAGCGCCGCTATCATCTTCGATACCTTTACCAGCGCTTTCGGCTGTGAGCCTGTTCCGCACACAATAGCCCCCTGTATTCCCGTTCCATACCGGAACAAATAATTGCGCAGGATAAAGGAACCCATGCTGTGTCCTAAAATCACATAAGGGATTCCTGGATACTCCTCCTGCGTCATTTTCTTCAGGCGGTGAACGTCACGCACCACTACTGTGGCGGGATCCTGCTCACAAAAATATCCGTAAGTGCCGTCTTCTGCTACACTTTTTCCATGCCCTAAATGATCATCCCCTGTCACCAGTATCCCCTTCTCCCCAAGATACTGGGCCAGCTCTTCATATCGCTCAATGTATTCCGCCATGCCGTGAATGATTTGAACGATGCAAACCACTCTTTGCTCAGGCACCCATCTGACCGCATGAATCTTTGATTTCCCATCTCTGGAATCAAAAGTGAACTCTTCTTTCTTTATCATGGTAACCTCCCCTTTTGCCTAGCAGATTTCTGCACCTGCCGGCATATCCTTTTCTGGTGTAAGGAGCGCCAGATTCCCCTCAGCATCCTCCGCGCAAAGAAGCATTCCCTCCGAAAGCACCCCTGCTAATGTAGCAGGTTTTAAGTTGACCAACACCATCACCTTTTTGCCCACCATCTCCTCAGCACTGTAATGCTGCTTGATTCCGGAAACAATCTGTTTTATCTGACTTCCAATCCGCACCTTTGAACAGAGCAGCTTTTTCGACTTAGGCACTTCCTCGCAGGCAATGATCTCACCTACCTGGAACTGCATTTTGTCAAAAAGATCATATGTGATTTCATCCTTTGGCTCAATGTCGATTCCATCAACCATTTCTTTTTCGTCCTCTGCGCTTTGTGCTTGCTTCATCTCCTGCGCCGCCTTTCTTGCTGCAAACATAGCCTCCGCCTTTTCAATGACCTCCTTTGCATCCAGACGTGCAAACAGAATTTCAGGTTTCTGTGTCACCTGGTTTCCTGAGGGATAAAGTCCAAAGCGGTCAAGCTCCTCAAAGCCTCTTAACTGTGTATTTAACTGTACCGCAATCTTCTGTGCCGTGGACGGCATAAAAGGCTCAAGCAAAGAAGCGCCAATCATAATGCTTTCAATCAGATTATAAAGCACAGTAGAGAGGCGGTCTTTCTTTGTCTCATCCTTGGCAAGTACCCAGGGCTCCGTCTCGTCGATATATTTATTACACCGTTTAAACAAAGTAAAAATCTCTGTAAGGGCGTCCGCCACACGCAACTCTTCCATCTTTGCCGCCACTTTTTCGTATGCGGCTGTTGCAACTGCCTTGAGCTCTTCATCCACCGCTTCCGCACAGCCCTTATCTGCTGCCACGCCGTCAAAGTATTTATTGCTCATGGAAATCGTTCTGTTTACCAGATTACCAAGCGTATTCGCTAAATCAGAATTAATCCTTTCAACCAAAAGCTCAAAGGAAATCGTTCCATCATTCTCAAAAGGCATCTCATGGAGCACAAAATAGCGCACCGCATCCACTCCGAAGAAATCCACAAGATCATCTGCATAAAGTACATTCCCTTTGGATTTGCTCATCTTACCGTCTCCCTGCAACAGCCATGGATGTCCAAATATCTGCTTCGGTAATGGCTCACCCAGTGCCATCAGAAAGATTGGCCAATAAATCGTATGGAACCGAATAATATCCTTTCCGATTAGATGCAGATCTGCCGGCCAAAGCTTATGATACTGCTTTGTACTTTCTCCATCACACTCATATCCGATTCCTGTAATATAGTTCGTCAGCGCGTCAAGCCACACATAAACCACATGCCTGTCATCAAAATCCACCGGTATGCCCCACTTAAAGGAGGTTCTTGAGACACACAAATCCTGAAGCCCCGGCAAGAGGAAATTGTTCATCATTTCATTCTTACGGGATACCGGCTGGATAAATTCCGGATGCGCATTGATATGTTCAATCAATTTATCCGCATATTTACTCATCTTAAAGAAATAAGCCTCTTCCTTCGCCGGCTTTACTTCCCTTCTGCAATCCGGGCATTTGCCGTCCACCAGCTGGGATTCTGTCCAGAAAGATTCACAGGGCGTACAGTACAACCCTTCATAGGCGCCTTTATAAATATCCCCCTGATCATAAAGTTTCTTAAAAATCTTCTGCACCTGCTTTTCGTGATAATCATCTGTAGTACGGATAAAATGATCATAGGAAGTATCCATCAAATTCCACAAATCTTTAATCGTCCCTGCCACATTGTCCACGAATTCCTTAGGAGTAATCCCCTCCTCTTGTGCCTTCAATTCAATCTTCTGTCCATGCTCATCCGTGCCTGTCTGGAAAAAGACATCATAGCCATCTTTTCTCTTAAATCTGGCAATACTGTCAGCCAGTACGATTTCATAGCTGTTACCAATATGGGGCTTGCCCGATGTATAGGCAATAGCTGTTGTAATATAATACTTCCCTTTATTCATGCTCCGTTTCCTCCTAAAATAAAAGCCATCTTCTATCTAACGACAGAAGACAGCCTGTTTGTCGTGGTTTTACTTCTCTTCGTTCCCGCTTTAGCTATCATACAACATATAATCAGACTATCATAAACCCCCTGTATTGTCAATTCCAATCGCGAAAGCTACGCAAGCGGTGTAACAATTCAGCCTTAATATAGGAAACCGATGTAAGCGCAGCACAAACCCCCGGATGGTAAAATCATCCGGGGGTCCGCATTTGTATATACTAAACTAAAGGGATTAGGAGAAAGCTTTTTATTCTACATCCTGCAGTGCCGCAAAGTCTTCTTCCCCGGTACGGACTTTGACCACTTTGTCTACATTGTAGACGAAAATCTTGCCATCGCCGATATGTCCGGTATAAAGCGCTTTCTTTGCCGCCTCGATCACAGATTCAACAGGAATCTTGCTGACAACTACTTCAACCTTCACCTTAGGAAGCAAAGTCGCATCCACCTCAACGCCTCGGTACATCTCTCCAGCGCCCTTCTGAATACCGCATCCCATAACCTGTGTCACCGTCATGCCGGTCACGCCAAGGTCATTCATGGCTTTCTTTAACTTATCATATCTGGAGAGTTTTGCAATCACGGCAACCTTGTAAATGCCGGTAGATGCTATGGCAGGTGCAACCACCTTCACTGCTGCAGCCTTTTGTGCGTCAGATGCTGCCGCATAATCCTCTGTGCCAAGATCTGTATTTTCGTTTACCTCCATAGTCATGGTATTTGCAATGTCCATGATGCTGAAACCTGCATAAGCAGAGGGCAGACCATGTTCGCAAGAGTCAAGGCCTACAATCTCTTCTTCCTGTGTGACACGAAGACCGGCTACCGCTTTAATAACAAGGAATGCTATCGTAATCGTCACTGCCGTCCATGCCGCTACCGCTGCAAATCCCACGAGCTGGATTAAAAGCAGCTTTAATCCGCCGCCATAGAAAAGACCAACAAGGCTGTCGTTTCCAGGTGCAGAGGTCGTGGCAAAGAGACCTACTGCAATGGTTCCCCAGATACCGTTTAAGCAGTGTACCGCAACAGCGCCTACCGGATCATCAATATGTAGCTTGTAATCAAGCAACCATACACCAAATACCACAAGAAGTCCGGCAACCGCCCCGATTGCAATAGCACCTGCGGCATCCGTCACATCACAGGGGGCTGTGATGGCAACCAGACCTGCTAAAGATGCGTTAAGGCACATGGAAACATCCGGCTTTCCATATTTTATCCATGTAAATACCATACATACCACCGTTGCAATGGCAGGGGCAATCGTGGTTGTGACAAATACAGAGCCAAGCTGCTCTAAACTGGTGCATGCCGCGCCGTTAAATCCATACCAGCCAAGCCATAAGATAAACACGCCAAGACTTCCAATCGGAAGGTTATGACCAGGAAATGCATTTACTTTGGTGACCTTTCCTTCTTTATCTTTTACAAATTTACCGATACGAGGACCTAATATTTTTGCTCCGATCAATGCTGAAATACCGCCCACCATATGAATTGCGCAGGAACCTGCAAAATCATGAAATCCTGCCTGTGCAAGCCAGCCGCCGCCCCAGATCCAATGAGCTTCGATTGGATAAATCAAAGCAGAAATAACACCCGAGTAGATACAGTAAGATAAAAACTTTGTTCTCTCTGCCATTGCCCCAGATACAATCGTTGCAGTGGTAGCGCAAAATACCAGGTTAAAAACAAAATTGGACCAGTCAAAATTAGCATAATTGGTAAAAATATCAAATCCCGGCTTTCCAATCAATCCAACCAGATCTTCTCCAAACAAAAGACCAAATCCAATCAGGATAAAAACCACCGTACCAATGCAGAAATCCATCAGATTTTTCATCAGAATATTCCCTGCATTCTTTGCCCTGGTGAAGCCGGTCTCTACCATTGCAAACCCCGCCTGCATCCAGAACACCAGCGCCGCTCCAATCAGGAACCAGACGCCGAACACCTCGCCGCTTACGGCACTCATCATTTCTTCTGTCATAATCTTTCCTCCTCACATTAAAAAAGCGGATACAAAGGGGGATATGTCCATAAGCCCCTTTGCTCCGCGTTTTTTAAAAAAAAATTTAAAAAGGCACTGCATGTTTTCTGCAGCGCCTTTGCTTTATGTATTGCATAATAGCATTCTGTTTGTTCTCTGTCAAGCATTTTTTTATTTTAGTTACATAGGCACCCAGCCTTACTTGACACGCCACCTTGCTCACTGAACCCTTATCATAGATTTCT
Organism: Lachnospiraceae bacterium; assembly: GCA_029054245.1. Classification (GTDB taxonomy): domain Bacteria; phylum Bacillota; class Clostridia; order Lachnospirales; family Lachnospiraceae; genus Suilimivivens. The sequence continues at coordinate 58,675 of JAIDFQ010000064.1, forward strand.
TGTAAAAAGCTTATAGTCGCCGTCTGAGACGATTACGTTATCCTGAAATTCAAACCCCAGCCTGTCAAGAAGCCCTAAGGATGCCGTATTCTTTTCGTTTACCAGCGCCTGCACTTTATCAAAGGCAAGTTCTTCCTTTGCATAAATGAGAATTGCCGCACAGACCTCAAAAGCGTATCCCTTATTCTGATGGGCTGCGTCTATCACGAATCCAAGTTCCGGGAGATCATAGCCTTCCCTGACACTCAGCCCTGCCCGCCCAATCACTTCTCCGGTGTCCTTGAGTTGGACTGTCCAAAGACCGTAACCATAAAATCCGTATATCTGATCGATATACGCCTTCATATAGGCTTCTTCCTCTTCTCTTTTCTGGTAAAGATTCTCCATATAGTAAGTGATGGAAGGTTCACTATAGATTCTATAAAAATCATCCACGTCTTCCACCGTACTTTCCCGCACTTTAAGCCTATCCGTCTCTAAGATATTCCACGGCAGCCCCGCAAGCCTCTTAAATGCCTCTTCAAAAGAACGATATTCCAGGAGAAACAGATCTTCCACTCCATACCTCACCGCCGGAAACGCTTTCTCCCTGTTTTTTTCGTGATACAGAATGACAACATACCACCCTTCTTTTAATAACGCTTCTGCAGTTTCCGGTTCATCTGTTATGACCAGTGTCTCGTTTCTTTCATATTGATCCATTCTTTTTAATGCAACATGCACCTGATGTTCATTCACTTTATCACAAATCTCATCCAAACGATCCACGACAATATCGTAATAATATTCAGACAGCATGAGAAGAATGCATTTTAGCATTGTAAAGTCCCCGCACTTCATATAAAATATGTACTGTATCTATTATAATACGCTCTCAAATAAATGAAAAGAAAGGAAACTATTAATTATGAGTCAAAATCATCCGATTGTAACATTTACCATGGAAAGTGGTGATGTCATAAAGGCAGAATTGTATCCTGACATCGCTCCCATTTCTGTCAATAACTTTATCAGTCTGATTAACCAGAATTTCTATGATGGTCTGATCTTCCACCGTGTCATACGCGGGTTCATGATTCAAGGCGGCGACCCGGAAGGCACCGGCTGCGGCGGTCCCGGTTACAGCATCAAGGGAGAGTTTTCTGCAAATGGGGTAGAAAATAATTTAAAGCATACAGAAGGCGTTTTATCCATGGCAAGAAGTATGGCTCCCGATTCAGCAGGCTCCCAATTCTTCATCATGCATAAGACAAGCCCACATTTAGACGGCTCTTATGCAGCGTTTGGAAAAGTGATAGAAGGTATGGATGTGGTAAACCGTATTGCTGAAACAGCTACCGATTATTCCGATAAACCCTTGAAAGATCAGGTAATGCAGAGCGTTACCGTAGATACATTTGGTGTGGAATATCCTGAACCGGAGAAGCTTTAACAGCTTCTCCAAAAAAGCATTATCCGGTATTGTTCAGTACGGTTTCTATAAAATTTGTTGTCAAAATTATTGTCAATTTTTACTTGAAGAATAGCGTTAGACACTCCCTTGAAGATATTAAATTGTAATATTAAAAATTTTTTAGATTCTTGGACAATTCGTCCAATGCTTCCCCCAAACGGCAACCCGTACAACTTCTGTTGCTGCGCTGCAGTTAGAGGATCTTTTGATTCCCGTGAATATCCCGTCTTTTTCTTTACCTGTGCCATTATCCCCTGTGTAGGATTCTGTCTGATAATTTCATCCTTAATAGCCATGTCAAATACAGAGTGAAGAATGATATGAATATATTCAACAGTACGGACTTTTAATTGTTTTTCTTCTATCAAATAAAAATAGAAGTGAACCATATCCGCATATCTGAGTTCTGCCAGCTTTTTCTTTCCTATCACATCCCCTACATAATGTTCATAAAGATATTTATATGTATGAAATGTATTGGGACGTAAATCATATTTTGTAGATATAACGTTCAAACATCTTATTTAGCGTTATATTGCGGGCTTTTACTCTGCTTTTATCCGGCATCTCATTCTATATGGGTATGTTTACAATGTAGATTATTCCGACCTCCGAGAATACAATACTAATCTTGCCAGCATATACAGTGATATTAATTCCATTTCAGATCTGAAAATGCAACTTGACACGAAATCCTCTCGTGCAAAAAACACTCGGCAGGAACTGGTCAGTGTAGAACAAAAACTTAAAAGAACAGGGGAGATCATAAAATGCGCAGAACAGTATCAGTCCAATCACATTTACCATCTCCGCTACCAGAAATCCAAAGATAAAGACCGCTATTTCAGGCAAAATTTCCCCTAAAAACATTGACCTCTTCAAAATAATCGACAAAATACTCTTGATTAATTAACCTTATTTCAAATGACTCGTGACTTTACGCCATCCTAATATCTAAACCTTATACTTATACATTAGAATGGCGTAATTCTATAAACAAAATATAAAAATATATTTACAAGCAAATTACTTGCTTAAAATGTTTCAGAATTGTCACTCAAATCTCCCCTCTTTATTCCAAGCTATAGTCTGTTCATAATCATGACCAAACAACAATTCTGCAGAATACTTTTGTTTCATATCCTTTATCTTTTTCAGATTATCATAAAATTCTTTTTTTGTCTTATTGATCGGACTTCCGGGAGGCAGCTCTTTATCGTAACTCTCTGCTGTATAAATTGTATCACTTGTTACAATGATATTTCCCTTTGATTTCGTTTTTAATAATAATCCCATGACACCCGGTGTATGAGAATTCTGGATAAAAATCCCTATGTCATCAGCCAACTGCATATCTTCCTCAACAGGTTTATACACTATCCCATCTACAGCCAACAAACTTTTTATATAAACGCCGCCCCTATCTGTCATGGTTTGAAAATATGCGTTCTTCAACTCTGTTTCTGATACAAACACATTCTTGATTGCCTGTGTTCCTACAAAATACCGCAATCCCCCAGCATGGTCAAAATGTAAGTGTGAAATAATTATCATATTAATATCTGCTAGAGTTAATCCTTTTTCTTTTAATGCACTTTCAATAGAGATAAATTCCGGAATAGGATATGTATCCAAAACATATTTTGAATATTCCTTAGAAAAAAACGGACTGTTTCCGGTATCATATAAAATGTTTCCCAGTACAGGATGTTCAATTAGAATTGCTGAAATGGGGGATTTTATCATTTCGTTTTCATGTTGACATTCGATTAAATGCATTTTCTTACATTCTATCCGCCCCAGATATAATACACTTATTTTCATATTTTCCCTGCTTTCCTAAATATCCGCCATCTACAGAAATGATTTCTTCCCGGGCTCCCCCTAAATATTCTGCAAGCCTAAGAATCGCTGCTCCCTTGTCTACTCCCTGTCCATTAATTTCAAGATTATTGTACATCGAAGAGGATACCAAAATTATCAAGGTGATCATAAAATTTCTCTTCAGAAATACCTATGCCATCCAGATATGCATCATACATTATTCTAGGATGTTTGTCAGTTAGTTTCATAATGGATACAGCAGTTTTATAACTCAAAAATTTCTGATTCAAAATCTGATGTTCTTTCAATTCTTCTATTGCCGCACTATTAATTGTGACAGCATATCGGATGCCTTGGATAGATAATACATCGTCTGGGATAGCCTGGCTGATGCGCTCGGTACAGGGAACCAGATAAATCCCCAGATTGCCACAGACCTCCAACGCATATCTGTTTTTTTCAGATACATTTTTCCTGTCATCCAACAAGGCACCGTCCAAATCAAAAGCGATCATTCGAATTTTCATATAGATTCCCATCCAGTCCAGCCTGTTGTCAATATGCCAACAACATTTTTTATACTCCTCTTTTTACTCTTTCTTATTGGTTTTCTTTTTTCAATTTTAATTGCTTTATTTCTTTCGTCAATGCCGGAATGACAGTATGAAGATCGCCGATAATTTTGTAATCTGCCACCTTAAAGACATCCGCATTCTTATCCTGATTAATGGCGACAATGATGTCAGATTTGGTAATAGCGACCGTATGCTGCACTGCTCCGGAGATACCGCAGGCAAAATACACTTTCGGTTTTACACTCTGGCCGGTCTGTCCCACCTGATATTCATGGCCAATCCAACCGGAATCTACCGCTGCCCTTGACGCACCAATACTGCCCCCCAAAACATCCGCTAACTCTTTTAATTTTTCAAATCCTTCTTTACCTCCCACACCTCTTCCTCCAGAAACAATAAATTCTGCCTCGGAAAGATTTACAATATTCTCAAGCTTTTTTTCCTGAAAATCCAAATGAACTACCCTGACTTCCGGCGCTGTGTCATCAAATGTCTCATGAATAATTTTTCCGTTTTTTTCAGGCAATTCTGTTTTTTCAAAAACTCCCGGACGAATTGTACCAATCTGCGGATATCTGTCGGGACATAAAATCGTAGCCATCAATTTACCACCAAATGCAGGTCTGATCCAGGCCACTTTGCCGCTCTCCTCATCGATATCCAGCCCTGTACAATCTGCTGTCAGCCCTGTTCCCATTCTACACGCTACTCTTGGTGCAAGATCACGTCCATTGGCAGTCGCACCTATCAATATTGTGGAAGGTTTGTATTTTCTGATAAGTTTTGTAAATGCATCTGTATAGCGCTCAGTTCCATAATAATTGAAACGTCTGTCATCAATCATAATAACTTTATCTGCATATCGCGCAATCTCGCTGCTTTCTTTTTCAATCTCATATCCGAAAATAACTGCAACCAGTTCTTCTTCTGTTTTCTCCGCCAGTCTTGCTGCCGCTGATAGCAGTTCCCGACTTACTTTTTTAATACTTTTATCATATCCAAGTTCTGTATATACCCATACCTCACTTTTCATATTTCTATTCCTCACTATTGTCTCATCATTATAAGATTGTTTTCAGATACTGAACCATAACTGCAGCTTTTGCTTCATCAGATTCGCCAGTAATTTCCATATTTTCTTTCTCAATTGCATGAGCAAACGTCTTTTTCACGCTAGTCGGAGAACCTTTTAATCCGATTTTTGTTTTGTCGATTGCCTCAAATGCATCCACACCCCAGACGGTTATCTCTGTCGCATATGCTTTTACCATTCTGGAAATCTCCGGATAACGCGGCGTATTCAACTCGTCCATTACTGTGATTACCACCGGCAGAGATGCCTCCACGGTTTCTGACACATCTTCAAGACTTCTCACTGCGCTTATTTTTTCCCCAGACATTTCCAGTCCGGATACAAAAGTCACCTGTGAGATTCCCATATGTTCAGCCAGCTCCGGACCTACTTGTCCGGTATCTCCGTCAATAGCCTGTTTTCCGCAAAAAATAAGGTCAAAATTACCAATCTTTTTTAAAGTTTGCGACAGGATATAACTAGTAGCATAAGTATCTGACCCGCCAAAGGTCCGATCGCTGACTAAAATCGCTTCGTCTGCCCCCATGGACAATGCATATCGCAATGCCTTAGCCGCCTGTGGCGGTCCCATGGTCACGACTGTGATATGACCGCCATGCTTTTCTTTCAGCTGAACTGCCGCTTCTATTGCATTCATATCAGCTGGGTTGATAATACTGGGAACGCCCGCTCGAATCAACGTATTTGTAACTGGATCAATCCGAATTTCTGTTGTATCCGGCACCTGTTTTATACACACTACGATTTTCATTTTCTACCCTCACCTTCTAATCACTTCAACAGATTTCCGGAAATCACAACTCTCTGAATCTGGTTAGTTCCCTCAAAAATCTGATAAATTTTAGCGTCTCTCATCATTTTCTCTACCGGAAATTCCTTACTGTATCCATATCCGCCAAAAATCTGTACAGCATCGGTGGTAACTTTCATCGCCATATCAGATGCAAAGGTTTTCGCACAGGAGCTGATTTCTGGATTTATCATATCCCGATCTGCCAGATCCGCCGCCTGCCAAGTCAGGGCTCTGGCAGCCTGAACCTGAATTTCCATATCCGCCAGCATGAATTGTATCGCCTGCAAAGAAGCGATAGGCTTCCCGAAAGTATTCCGCTCTTTTGCATATGTGATACAAGCTTCCAGTGCTCCCTGTGCAATACCGGTGGCAACTGCAGCACATTCTATTCTGGAATAATTCAATGTTTGCATTGCCAGCTTAAACCCTCGATTTTCCTGTCCAATCAGACTTTCTTCCGGAACAAACACATGATCAAAAATCACATCTGATGTACTGGCGGCGCGAAGTCCCATTTTATTTTCATGCTTTCCTACAGAAACTCCTTCTCTATTTCTCTCTACAAGAAAGGCAGAAATTCCACGCGTCCCTTTCTCTGGCTCCGTTTTTGCAAATACCACATATATATCCGCAATGTTTCCATTTGTGATAAAACATTTACTTCCATTTAGAATATAACCGCCATCCACTTTCTCTGCTGTTGTCCGTATCGATGCGGCATCCGATCCGGCATTGGCCTCAGTCAGAGCAAAGGCTGCAAATCCCCCGTTTCCGATAACTGTTACCATCTGTTCTATCTGCTCTGTTCTTCCGGCCAGTCTCACCGGAAGTGCAGCTAATACAGTAGCAGAAAGTCCATTGACAAAGCTGGCATCATATTTTGCCAATTCTTCCATCATCATAGCATGCGTTTTGTGATCAATTCCGGCACCGCCATATTCTACAGGAAAAGTCATGCGGCTCAATCCCATTTTCACTGCTTTTTTATACGCATCCATGGGAAATTCGGCAATTTCATCATAATATCCGGCAAACGGCTTCAACTCTTTTTCGCCGAATTCTTTCATAACTGCAACCAGTTCTTTCTGTAGTTCTGTCATATAAAAATCGCTCATATCTCTTCTCCAAACTGCCATAAAATTAACTAAAAACCGTTGTTTGAAATAATCTCTTTATATCTGGCATAACTTTGCTTCATGCTGCGATGCATATCACCGCTTCCATCATTAAACCTCTCAACATATATAAAACCATATCTTTTTCTCATTTCGCCGGTTCCTGCCGATACTACATCGATCGGTCCCCACCAGAGATATCCCAAAATGTGGCAACCATCATGAATCGCTTCCGCTACTTGAGCCAGATGCTCTTCCAGATACTTCACACGTTCCGGATCCTCGATCATCCTTCCGTTGATTTCCTGCTCATCTAAACCCACACCATTCTCGACGATAAACAGTGGCAGCTGATAGCGGTCTGTAAGCACATTTAATACATAACGAAGGCCTTTGGGATCAATAGGCCAACACCAGGGTTCGGGCGTTGTTCCTCTTAAATAGGGGTTTACAGTACCGATTCCCCCACTGGTTAAACCACCGGACGAATTTTCTGACGCATAGTCATGTTTGTATGTACTGCTTCGATAATAACTGACTGCAAGATAATCCACCGGATAATCCTGAATAATCTGAAGATCATTCTCTTCCATTACCGGCTCATAATCTGTCCCTTCCCAGATTCTCCTGATGTAAGCCGGATATTTTCCTCTGCACATAACATCCGTAAAAAAGAATGTTTTTCTTTGGGCCTGTAGCGCTCCAAACACATCATCCGGATTGCAACTATAAGGATAAACTGCGACCGGAGAAGTTGTGATCATAGCTCCGCATATAGCGTTCGGACACAACTCATGACAAGCTTTCACTGCAAGGGAAGAAGCTACAAACAAATGATGTGCAGCCTGATACATTTCACACTCTTTATAATTTGCCGCAAAATCTTCAGCATTGGGATCATTTGTTTCCGGCATATATCCTCCAGCAGCAAAAGGCATTGTTCTCATATTATTAATTTCATTAAATGTCATCCAATAATTAACTTTTCCACTATACCTCTCCATGACTGTACGAGCATATTTTTCAAAAAATCCAATCAGTTTACGATTACTCCATCCTCCATATTCCGTCATCAAATATAAAGGCGTTTCATAATGGCTAAGAGTGATAACCGGTTCCATTCCCAATCGAATCATCTCGCCAAACAGGTCATCATAAAACTTTAATCCGGCTTCGTTCGGTGTTTCATCGTCACCATGGGGGAAAATTCTTGCCCAGCTGATGGACGTTCTAAATGCTTTAAATCCCATACCAGCAATCAGCTGTAAATCTTCCTTATACCGATGATAAAAATCGATAGCTTCATGAGAGAGGTATTTTTTGTCCGGCTTCAGCGCCATCTCGTATTTTCCTGTTTGTATATTAAAACGAATTCCCGGCGTTCTCCCATCACTCCCGATTCCTACCATCACATCCGTACAATTTGGCAGTTTTCCATCTTCCAGCCATGCGCCTTCAATCTGGTTTGCTGCCACAGCTCCTCCCCACAAAAAATCTTTTGGGAAAGTATAACTACATTTATCCACTATATTTGCCTCCTTCTAAAAGTGATAGGGGGAGTTTATAAACTGCCCCACCACTCAGTCACTATTTACTTTTTCAGATATCATCATTTCTTTCCATATTCTGGATTTCTTCCATGCCTATCCCTAACAGGCCATGATATATTTCCACATTATGTTCTCCCAGATAGGGTGCTCTGTTCATGGTTCCGTCACTTTCCTGCGAAAATTTCACCGGATTACCGCCAAAATGTACTTTCCCGATTCCAGGCATTCCAATTTCTATCAATTGATCTCTTTGCACTGCTATAGGGTTTTCAAATATCTGTTTAATATCATTTACAACTCCACAGGGAATTCCTGCCTCCGTAAGAATTTCATCTATATCTTCAGCATTTCGTTCCATGCACCATCCAGAAATCACTTTATCAATCATCTGACGATCTGCAATTCTTTCTTTAACATCTTGGTATTTTTCTGCCTTTAACTGTTCATCCTGAATTACAGTAATCAGTCTGGCAAATAATGGATCTGTTCCTGCATGGATCATGACGTATCCATCTTTGGCCTGATATCGGTTTACAGGACATGTAAGAGGATCAATACAACCATGGCGCCCCGGAATTGTTTTGTTCACAGAATAAGCCGGAATTACTGTCTGCAGCATTGGGACCGCACAATCCATCATTGACAAATCAAGATATTTTCCCTTTCCAGTTCTCTGTCGGTCATACAAAGCCAACATAATACCGTATGCTGCAAACAGACCTGCAAGATGATCTACAAACGGCGTTCCCAGCATCACCGGTCCTGATTCTGGAGTACCTGTAACGCTCATCATTCCGCTAGTCGCCTGAACAATCATGTCAAATGCACCTCTTTGCGCATAAGAGCCTTTTTGTCCATATCCTGAAATTGATACCATAATCATTCTTGGATTGATTTTTTCAATTTCTTCATAGGAAAGTCCCATATTTACCATGACTCCAGGCCTAAAATTCTCAATCAATACATCTGATTTTTCAATCAAGCTGCGAAGTAGTGCTTTACCTTGTTCTGACCTAGTGTTCAATGTGATTCCTTTTTTATTCCGATTAAAAGACGGAACATATAATGATTCTCCATTTGGTGCGAACGGCGGGAGTTCCCTGCCGTCCTCACCTCCTTTACGCTCGATTTTGATCACTTCAGCACCCATGTCTGCCAGCATCATTCCGCAATAGGGTGCTGAGATGAATCGTCCGAGATCAAGCACACGGATTCCATTGAGTATATGATACATTGATCATTCTCCAATTCCTTTATTTTACAACTGCTTTAACAACATCTTTGCACTTGACATTCCGAGAACTTTTCAGTTCGAAATTCTCCATTTCCACATCATTGAAACATACAATCACATCCATGGCAGATACTTTTTCAGATACTTTCTGTAAATCCACATCAACCACCGGAGTTCCGGCCGCTACTTTGTCCCCTTCTTTTGCCAGAGCCTTAAAACCTTCACCCTTCAACTCAACAGTGCCTACACCAATGTGTACCAGAACATCCTGTCCCTGCTCTGTAGTAATTCCAAAAGCATGGAGAGTCGGGAACAGCATAGAGATTGTTCCAGCTACTGGTGCACAAACCGTACCATCAACTGGTTTTACCGCAAAACCGCCACCTAAGCTTCCACCGGAGAATGCCGGGTCATTCACTTTTGACATCGGAATAATTTCACCACTGACAGGCGCTACAATTTTTTCATTAAACTTAACCACAGTCTGAGATTTCCGGTCAAAAGATTCTGTTCTTGCCACTTCAATTCCGGCTATCACATTCTGTACATCTTCCAAGACATTTTGTACATTTGTCCCGATAATGATCTGAAGATTCTTTCCATAGTCTGCCAGACCTTTCGCTCCATATTTTTTGAAATCATCCTTTTTTACAATCGAATCATCTTTTACAGTCACTCTTAAACGGGTAGCACAACAGGTCAGTTCTGTGATATTATCCTTCCCCCCTAACGCTGCCACAATGCCTGCCGCATTCTCATAAGCGTTGAGTTCCATGCTGATTTCTTTTAAGCTGCTATTGTCTTCTTCATCTTCTCTTCCCAGCGTTTTATAATTGAACTTCCGAATCAGGAAACGGAAAGTGATATAAAATGCAATGCCAAAAACAATCGCCAGCGGGAATACCAGATACCAGTTGGGAGCATTATTCAGTACACCAATCAGAATAAAATCAATAATACCTCCTGCAAATGTAGCAGTTAAACGTACCCCTAACAGATAGCAGGCCACATATGCAAGTCCGTTAAACAGTGCATACACAACGAAACACAACGGAGCAACAAACAGATAAGAAAATAATAACGGTTCCGTAATACCGGTCAGGAATGAAGTAAATGTGGCACTGATCAGCACACCGGCTACTTTTTTCTTGTTCTCAGGTTTTGCCTCATGGTAAATTGCCAGCGCAATACCGATACATGCAAGAGTATCAATAACATAGGTACCATTCTGGAAAACACCTGCAGTAGGTTTCACACCATCTGCCAACTGTGCAAAGAACATCGCCTTGTCACCAGTAATCACATCACCTGCAGCATTGATATAGGTTCCGAACTGATATTGGAATGGTGTAACAAACGCATTGTGAAGTCCCAGCGGATTGAGCAGTTTCACAACTACTGCATAGGTAAATACACCAAATACCGGGTTTTTGTCAATCAAGAATGCAGAGAGTGCATCCAATGCAGACTGAATTGGAGGCCATATTACACAGAGAGCCACACCCAGCAGAACACTTAAAACCGATACGATGATCGGAACCGAACGTTTCGCTGCAAAGAATCCCAGATATTCCGGTAACTTCAGCGTATGAAATTTGTTATAAGCCCATGCTGCAATTAAACCGATAAAAATACCTCCAAAAACACCAACTCTCAATGTATTAATACCCAACACACTTTGATACATGGAACCGCCAGTCGCCATTGTGTCTGCATCAATTCCCAGAATAATATTGATGGTCTGATTCATCAATAAAAAACCGGCTACTGCCGCAAGACCTGCGGTACCATCATGATTCTTTGCCAGTCCAATTGCCACCCCGACTGCAAATAACAAAGCCAGATTTCCAAAGATGATACTTCCGGCTCCAGATAACATGTTCGCAATCTGTGTCCAAGTTCTATTAAGTAAAAACGGCGCAACTGCCGTCAATGTCTCTGATTTCAGCGCCATGCCCACACCATACAAAATACCTCCTGCCGGCAAAAGAGCAACTGGCACCAACATTGCCTGTCCTAACTGTTGGATACTTCCTACAAGCTTTTTCCCTTTACTAATACTCATATCTCGCTTTCTCCTTTATTAATATTCTAAATAATCGTAACCTACATATAATACATTTACCTTTGCCTCTATATCCACTTGCTTTACCTTCCACTGTCCATTTTCTGATATACAGGTTATGATCATATCTTCATTGAAAAACTGATGATATCTGGTAGTATTGCACAAGTGCTTATTTCCTGTCTTATAAGGCTGTAAATGATTTAGTTTCATCCTGCATTCGTTTCTGTCCCATGCTACAACTTCCGTCCTGTAACTGTACTGCTGCATGTCATTCCATGCTTTATCTTCCCTAATGAATTTCTTAAAATCAGCCATTTGTATCGTTGTATCATTATCCACATTATTCCAGGTAAAATCTTTTGTTATTACATTTTTTACCAAATCATCATCTAACGTATCCATAGCCCAGAAGAAACAATTGACCGCATATTGAGGAGTAGACATATCCTTTTTTCGTCCATATACGGTATCTGTTGAATTCTGTATCCTGCGGTCACCGGAATGAAAATCGAAGTGTTTCCACTGTCCCTTTACATAACAGGTATTCCCATATTCATACTCGAGATCAAACTTGATCTTCATAATCTTTGAAGAGGATCCTTCCACCACAAAACTGTATTTTCCACCGAATAAAAATGGATACAACACGCCTTTTTCTTCATATCCTGTCAAGTGATGTACAATAGCATTGCAGATAATCCTATCTTCCGCTTCCATACTTTCTATATTAGTTATGGTAATTGTATGTACATTGAAATCCTGTGGCAACCTTAATGCCGAAATCACATCTTTCTTTCCCCTGTGAATTCCTACAGTACTGTAGTCAATCTCAATATTTTCATCCAACCATTCTGCCCCGCTTTCTCCCTGGAGACAGGAGAGTAAAAATTCACGAACAATTTTCTTTATTTCAGCCATTTGCTACCTCCATCCCCATACAAATATTCATCTTGCAGAATCTGATCATCTGGAATCGGGGACATATGTGTTTCAATCATATACCGCATTTTGTTAATTCTCCAAACTCCATCTTCACACTTTCTGGCTGTATTGTAATAGACTGATGTAGTGAACAGGGAATGGATATTATCCCGGTTCATGATCCGGTTTCTCAGACGTTGTTCTTCACCTCTGGGAGTTACAATAATTGCTTCGTCACCAGTCACTTTCACTACACCTACTCTTACTCCATGGAAAATTGCTGATTCCTTATGATGAATTGATTTCAGGAAATTGTTATAGGCCCGCATTCCACGATGAACGCCGTGTCCCTTGTGGGAAGAAAATTCCAGTACAATATCATCCGTTGCCGCATCTTTTGTCAGATAGTAATCTCCCAAATCTAATCCAAATGCATATTTAAACCAAGCATCGATAATCTGTTCTTCATCCGTGTAAGGTTCAGCATCTTCCGGAATAACAACCCACGGTGCATCCAGTTCTGTATTGATCATTGGCTCATGCCCGTGATAAATCACATAATCTAAAAGTGTCCAATGATCTTTGACATAACTGTTGTTGCCAAACTCATAGCTCAAATCATATCGGATATGATTAAGTTTCCATCCATTTTCTGTTTTTATGTAAGAATTACAGTAAATTCCCCCGAACACAAAAGGATATACCTGTTCACCATCATCTTGTGCGAATATGTTTGTAACATAAGCACTCTGCTGTGCAATCCTTCCATCATTACGAATCACCAGATTTTGAATTGCACTTTTGCGTATCTGAAGTTCCGGTCCAGGCCACTTCAATGCTTCTACGATTGCATCAACTCCAACTAGAGATCCAACTGTACTCATATCAGCCAAGCAATCTTCCGTACACAAATTTCGAATTCTTTTTGGTTGTCCGATGCGAAGAGCTTCTACAAACTGGCAGAAGACCTGATAAATTTCATACCTGTTTGGACATAATTCTTTATTCACTTAATACCCCTCCTTCTCTTTTCTTTTATTGTTGTGATATTTATTATATTCGATCATTATTTGATCGTCAATCACTTTTTGAGTGCTTTTTTATTTTTTCAAGCTAAATTTGAGTGCTTATTGCTACGGATGAATATTGAAGTAATCATTTTTTGATTGAAAATTGGGATGAATTCATATAAAATAATATATACAGCGAAACAAGTGAAAAAGGAGAATATTAAATGAATTTAGATAGATGGAATAATATACTTGCTATTTTAAAACAAAATGATTTTATAACTACAGTAAATTTAGCAAAACTATTAAATATATCAGAAGCTACCATGCGGCGAGAGTTAAATGCCATGCAGAAACGTGGGCTGATCATTCGTACACAAGGGGGTGCCAGACTTTCGGAAACTGAAAACCATGTAAAATATAAAGACGATTTGCTTTTTCGTTTTTCGACAAATTCAGATAGTAAACAGAAGATAGCCAAAAAAGCTGCTTCTTTTATTCAAAATGGTCATATAATCTTTATTGACGCGGGTTCTACAACTGCTGCTATTGTACCATATATCACACACAAGGATATTCTTGTTGTCACAAACAATATTAAAGCAATTATTGAATTATCACAACACGGGATTAATTCTTATATCTGTAATGGATATGTGCATGCAGGCTCAGGTGCTGTATTCCCTGATGATATGCTTTTTCTGGAACAGAGACATTTTGATTTATGTTTTCTAGGAACAGCTGGTATTTCAGAAACATATGGATATACTACCGGTTCTGCTGAAGACGCTAATACCAAGAAGACAATATTAAAGAATTCAAAGACTGCATTTGTTCTGGGTGACAGTAATAAATTTGGAGTAACTCGCTATATATCATTTGCGCCATTGGAGCAGTCTACATTAATCACAAATACAGCGCCTGATTTTACTATACCGGATTTTAATGTAATTATTGCTTGACATGGCTTTACAGCTTTTATAAATATATACACTTTTATCGATTTAGCCATTCTAAACCTTTATAACTTATCCTGAAACAGGCGGCCGTACCAAAGTAAGCACCGGATTTTCTATCCCGCAGGAAGCTACATACAGTTATATCCCATATCTCCAATTTATGGCTCAGCAGTCTAACAGATTCCCCTCGGATCCCGTTTTTCTGCTTTTGGCATAAAGAAAAAACTATTGCTTTGATAAAATATTTCTTTGTTATTGAGTTCTTACTGTTATTTTACTATAACACAAAATATTCCTCAGAACACAAAACAGTCTGAGGAGTACTTTTTTTAAATTTATGAACTTTCGAAATTTACAGGTTATAGATCTTCTTATACATATCTGCAAATTCTTCTGCCAGCACCTGAAATGACTCTGCGAACGCAAGTATGGCTGCAGTCCCCGCATATCCCCTATTTCTGTTTTGCAGGGCATAATTTTAAAATCATTTCCTGATAAAGCAGTTCCGTTTCCGTATCAAACGCCACCAGATAAACGTCATATTCGTCCCAAAATCCCTTTGTCTCTTCCAGGATTGTCTTTACTGCCGCCCTGTGAATGGCGCTGTCCACTCCACCGCCCCAAGCAGGGAACTGTTTGCAGCGTTCACAATGCCATCAACCGTTATTTTCGTAATATCGCCTTTATATACTTTTAAATGCATGTATCCAACCTCCCATCCAAACCTAATCTGATTCTGTCAGAAACACTTCTCACGAGGAATGCGTGGTTATCCCCCTCATTATCCTCCATCATAACAATTTTACTTTCGGTTCCTTCCGTATCTGAACTCTTCCCTGATTGCTGTATGAATACATACGCCCCTATGATAGCCATACCCTTCTTTTGCCATCTGTTTCACCCTGGATATGTTAAAAAGAATTCTCATGCCCTGTCTGTTTCCATAATTAACATACCTCTTTCCGCTAAATCAAACTCCTTTGGTTTTGACCATATAGAGAAATCTTCTCACTTCCATGATCAGATCATCCGGATCATCGTCTGTCACAACATAGTAAATAATATAATTATCCACATAAATCCGATAATATGTATATCTCCGCTCCCTGTCAGAATGATAGACCTCAAACGATTCCGCTATAGGAAGCCGCTCCAAAATAGCAGCTTCCACTTTATCTAACAAATCATTTGCAGCTTTTGGATTTTGCAGGTTTTCTGCAATATAGCTTACTTTTTCCTCAAGGTCATCATAAAAAAGAGGCAGATAGCGCAGTCTGTAGTTCCCGTTAAACATTTATTTTCCTCCGGATATTTCCAAAAACTTCGTCATGCGTAAGTCTTCCGCAAAAAACTCTTTGATCTTGTCCGACTTTATCGTAACTTTCCGCTCCTTAGGCTTTTCTCTCTCAAGTATCAGCCCACCATCGGCAGTGTCAGTTCACCGTCCTTCCCGTATTCTTTCAGCTTCGCCGCCTGTTCCTTAGACATGGATATATCTGTCTCTTCCACCACAGCCTGCACCCACTCCTGTTCCTAGCCCGTAAGAAAAGACAGGTCAACTCCCTACACAAAACCAATTTTCTTTTTGTCCACCAAATCGAGCATCCTGTCAGACAGACATGCAAGCCATTTATCTGCGGTGTCCGGCAATAATCTCATATTCTCCTTCTGCCCTCGGCCTTACAATGCCGGGCACCAACACGCCGTAACTTCTGATACTCTCCACTGTTTCCTGCATCTTTTCATCATCCAGCACTTTAAAAGCGTGGTCTATGAAATCATGCAGGTCTGAAAGAGGTATCTCCTGCACCTATTCTATGCCTGCCCTTCTGAAGAGCCGAACAGTTCATCAAAACTTCTCAGCTGTACCTTTGCCGCGCTTCCTTACTCATCACCGAGCACCTCCTCTGTAAAGGAATGGCATGCTACTGCCACTCTGCCTTTTGGATCATGCCGGTAGATACTGATACCTTCAGCTGAAATTTCTGCCGCTTGTCTGCCATCCTTCATGCAGGCATTTTGTTTTAATGCATCCGGGCTTTATATCATAGATTTGGCTGAAATGTTCCCGTGTATCCCTTGAAATACAGAGAATATAGATCAGAGCTTTATGATAACAGTCCTGATATCTTGCCTGTTCTAATTTCTCATAATAAAACTTCTCATGTTCCTCGTTGCAAAAAACCATGTGTGTGTTGTCGGTGCTCTGCGCTCTGCTCTTAACGCTGTGTTATTCATATTCTTTCCTCCATAATGTAAAGATTTTATTCAAATTTTCCCAAACTAAAAGACATCCTTTTTATTGGGATGCCTTTTCTTGCAAACTCGTATGCTGTTATAAAAAAGTACCATTCAGTACTATTCAAAACAAAAATTGTTGTCAATTTGTTGTCAACAAACCTTAAAAATGATAAAATATCCAGTAATTTCAGGGTTTCATATCCCTATACTTTTTCATCATGCATAAGAATGCACCCCACTTAGATGGCAGCTATGCCGCATTTGGAAAAGTAATTGAGGGTATGGATGTTGTCAATAAAATAGCCGAAACAGCTACCGATTACTCAGACCGTCCTTTAGAAGAGCAAAAACTCAAAAGTGTCACCGTTGATACGTTCGGCGTCACCTATCCTGAACCGGAGAAGTTATAAGCCCGGTTCCTGTGCTGTTCACATTCTGTTCATATTTAATTTAAAAAAACTTAATTGGCATAACATTCTTTAGACATTTCTGTAGCCTATACTAATACCATAAGATACAGCAAGGAACAAACCACTTAAAAGAAGCCTCAAAGTAATTGATTTATTAATAACTTTTTCATAATAAATGCCAAGTAAACTTTTGTTTACTTGGCATCCTCCCTTTTATAGCAACAGTCCCCCCACAAGAACGGCGCAGCAGAGGATAGGGAGCCCTTACAGGCTTTGGACCGCGCAGCTGACCGCACATATCATCGTTTCAAGTCTCTGGCGAATAATCGGCAATTTCACTTATAGAATGGTGACAAATCAGGGAAATCCGGCATGGATGCCGGATTAAGAGCCATGCGGCACGGATGCCGCTTGGCTCTGCCCCGTCCGCCTTGATCAATCTACACCCATTCTATTAGTGAAATCCGATTAGAAGACGAGACTTGAAACGATGATATGTGCGGTCAGCTGCGCGGTCCAAAGCCTGTGAGGGCTCCCTATCCTCTGCTGCGCCGTTCTTGTGGGGGAACTATTATTACCTTTTATAGGCTTTTTTCTTGTTTTCTCTTGCATTTTCCCCTCTTTTCCTGTATAGTTATACACGAATCAGTGAGGATTTACTTTAGGTAAATTCTCTTTTTTTGTAAGGTTCGGCTATCTATACTTATGACAAAGGAGATTTTTTATGGAAAATGTAATGAACATGATTGCAAATGTGAATGATGCCATAAACGGCGTTGTATGGGGAATCCCCATGCTGATTCTGATTATTGGCACAGGCATCTACATGACAGTCGGAATGAAGTTCTTCCAGATTACGCATATCAAGCACTGGATGAACGAAACCTTTCTTGCTATTTTTAAGAAAAAGCATGTAACCGCACATACTGACAAGAACGAAAACTCTATTTCTCAGTTCCAAGCACTTTCAACAGCGCTTGCGGCTACCATCGGTGTGGGAAATATCGCCGGAGTTGCCGGGGCTATCATTACCGGAGGCGCCGGGGCAGTCTTCTGGATGTGGCTCTCCGCAGTGTTCGGAATGATGACAAACTACTCCGAAAATGTGCTGGGAATCTATTACCGCCGTAAAAATTCTAAGGATGAATGGTCCGGCGGCGCCATGTATTATCTTCAGGATGGATTAAAAGACAAAAAAATCATCGGCATCCTGGCTAAGCCCCTTGCCATCCTCTTTGCCCTTTTTTGCGTATTTGCCTCCTTTGGAATCGGCAATATGACACAGGTGCATGAGATTGCCAGTTCCTTGAAGGACACCTTCAGCATCCCTCCCATCGCAACGGGAATCATCATCGCGGTAGTAGCTGCACTTGTGATTCTGGGCGGCATTAAGGCAATTGGCAGCGTAACCGAAAAAATCGTGCCTTTTATGGCATGTGCTTATATTTTGGGAACCATCATCGTACTTGTTATGAACATCACCTCTGTTCCCGCTGTGTTCGGCGCCATCTTCACTAACGCCTTCGGACTTCGTCCTATCGCCGGCGCCACCGTGGGCGTAATGATTAAGCAGGCAATGACCATGGGCTTTAAGCGCGGTGTATTTTCCAATGAGGCAGGGCTTGGCTCCTCTGTTATGGTACATTCTGCATCAAATGTAAAGGAACCCATCGTTCAAGGGATGTGGGGCATCTTTGAAGTGTTCTTTGACACCATTGTTGTCTGCACCCTTACCGCTTTCACCATCTTAAGCTCCGGTCTGATCGACTTGGAGACAGGCGCTGTCCTTACCGCTTCTACTGGCGCTTCGCTCGTCAGCGAGGCATTGACTGAGGGGCTCGGAACCCTTGCCGGCGGATTTGTGGCGATTGCCATCTGCCTGTTCGCATTCTCTACCGTTTTGGGCTGGTCCTTCTATGGAACAAAGTCATGCGAATACTTATTCGGTACCAAGGCAACCATTGTCTACAAGATTATTTTCGTAGTCTGCATTATATTTGGTGCAACCATGAGCTTTGACCTTGCATGGGCAATCGCAGATACTTTAAATGCACTTATGGCAATCCCTAACCTGATTGGCGTACTCGCCCTTTCCGGCACGGTATTCGCCATCACGAAAAATTATCTTGCCCGCAAAGTGACCAAGACAGATACCCAGGCAAAGCCCATGCTGTCCTTTGATCCTGCTATTCAGGAAATGCAGGAGACGGCACTTGAAGAGGAAAATTAAGATACCGTTTGACAAGTCAAGCATGCTGCATGACAGCGCTATATTGATTCCAGCAGATAGCAAAAGGTTCCAAGGACTAGACCCTACGGAACCTTTTCTTTTTCTTTATTTCATCCATGAAAAATCATTTTTATTCTCTGCATCGCCTCCGCTGGGAAAAGCCCTGTTTGAAGCATCATCCGAAGTAAACTCCAACGGCTTTTGCAGGCTCTGTTCCTTCATCTTCTGTATTGCCATAATGATTATGAACAAAGACAAACCAAAATTAAAAATGAAGAAAAACGGAATATGAATCGGCAGGAAGGATACTGCTGCCTTTATGATCAGCGGCAGCGTTCTGCTGTAAATTCCGAGCAAATACAACTGCCCAAAGGTGAGCCGGTAATTCATACAGGATGCTGCTATCATACCCATCAACGCCACAAATATCACGCCCAGGAAGAAGAACGCTGTCATACAAAGAAACGCCAAAAGCATGCATATGGCAATTACCACATAAATATAAGGCACCCATCTCAGTAAATCGCTCTTAGTAAATTCAAAATCTAAATCCGAATAATATGCCTCATTTGTTTCATTATTGCTCTTTATAATGATCTTCTCAGAATCCATGAGCAGGACATTACGGTAATTGTTCAGGAATCCCTTAATTTCACGGGCACTTAGGAAAACCTCTTCTGGGTCTGCACTGACTGCAAAGTAGCTATCCACATCCTCATACAAGAAATCTCTTTCTATCCATAGTCTCCCATCAGTCAGCTCAAATTCAGGTATCATCTCATCCATCTTGCCAGCAATGCCTTTTGTCCCATGGAACCCTGCAAAAGGAATCCCAATCGTCACCAGAAAGTAAATGAGCATCAGCATCAGGCTAAACCCAAACACTTTACCTTTTTTGTTGTTCAGAAACTCTTTATAACTTTTATAGCTGTAAACAGACAAAATCATTTCTTTAAAAATATTCATAAGCTTACACCACCCCAGCTATCATTAGCGCTACGCCAAATACCGCCGCAATGGCAAGTACCAGCACTACCAAGTCCAACAGCACTCTGAGGATCACATTGATCTTTCTGTTTGAAGAAATAGCTGCCGTCAGCATCATCCCAATAACTGCCATCGCACCTCCTATAGCGCCGTTTAAGAAGTTCAGGCAATGAAGAACGATAAATATGTACGCCCATCCCGGCACCTTGACCGGAACATAGGTTTCGCCGGTAGCGCAATCCTTATTATCAATCACCAGAACAGATCCATTCATATTTCTTAAGTCCAAAAATGCCGTTTTGGATCCTATAGGAAACTCGTACTCTTCGTGAATCAGTCCGCTCTTCTTTCTATATTTTCTTAATTTGATATTTTCCCCATTTACTGTCAGCTTTCTGCCCTTCAGCTCTACATTATACATTTGTTCGTCAATCTTTACGTTCCACAGTTTACTCATGTCTTCTATCTCCCTCATAAATTGTTTATTTTATATCATTTTTTAAAGGCTGTCCACATTCCATGGGCAGCCTTTTGCTTCAAGTATATCATTCAATATGTCAATTAAGCCTTACCAATTGAACCAAAAATTTCCATTTTTTCTTTTACAGTAGCTTTAATCGCCTCAAAACCAGGAGCAAGAAGCTTACGAGGGTCAAATCCTTTACCTTCCAAATCCTTACCTGCTTCGATATACTTACGTGTTGCTGCTGCAAAGGATAACTGGCATTCTGTGTTTACATTGATTTTTGCAACTCCTAAGGAAATTGCCTTCTGGATCATTTCTGTAGGGATGCCTGTACCTCCATGAAGAACAAGAGGCATATCACCTGTCAACTGCTGGATTGCATCCAACGTTTCAAAGGATAATCCCTGCCAGTTTTCAGGATATTTTCCATGAATGTTTCCGATACCAGCAGCCAGGAAATCGATTCCTAAATCTGCAATAGCTTTACATTCATTGGGGTCTGCGCATTCTCCCATACCGATTACGCCGTCTTCTTCTCCGCCAATAGAACCAACTTCTGCTTCGATGGAAATTCCCTTTGCATGTGCTGCTGCAACCAGTTCTTTTGTCTTTGCTACGTTCTCATCGATTGGATAATGGGAACCATCAAACATAACTGACGAGAAACCAGCCTCGATACATTTGTAGCAGTGATCATAGCTACCGTGATCAAGATGAAGCGCTACGGGAACTGTGATATTCTGATCTTTGATAAGACCATTCACCATACCAACTACAACATCATATCCACCCATGTACTTGCCTGCGCCCTCAGATACGCCAAGGATAACAGGGGAATTGTTTTCCTGTGCTGTTAACAGGATGGCTTTTGTCCATTCAAGGTTATTGATGTTGAACTGACCAACTGCATAGTGACCTGCTTTTGCTTTTTGAAGCATTTCTGTTGCTGATACTAACATTTTATTTACCTCCGTTAAATTTATAACATTCCTAATCGTTTCCTATTATACCCTATTCCTCATAAAAATGGAATATGAATTAAAAAGATTTGCTAATTTTTAGTTAGGAACCCTGATATCAAGCGCCTGCATTTTGTTATAGATTTCTACCTGTGTATGTCTTCCGCCAAATTCTCCATCAAGAGTCCATGCGGTTTCTTCTTCAGACATAATTTTCAGTGCCTTCGTTTTAAAGCAATACATGCAGTCCGTATTGATATTGCGGTTAATCAGCGCCGCCATAATCATATTTAGTTCAATTGGGTTTGAAGGCTTTTTGATTAGCGTGACCTCAAATTCCCCATCGTCCAGCTGTACATATTTTCCGGTAATTCGCTTAAACCCTCCCACGGAAGTCGAGTTGGTAATCATGCCGAACAGAAACTCTCCCTCCACGGAAAGCTCTTCGCTTTCTACCTTCATTTTGTAAGCCTTAATGGCAGAAAGCCGACGCATTCCTTCCAGAATATATGCCATATGTCCTAAAAGATTCTTAATATCCTGCGGGGTTTCATAGGACACATCCGTAAAAATTCCAAAAGCCGCAATATAGACAAAAATATCATCATTAAAGGCTCCCACATCACAGCTGAAGGTTTTTCCATCCACGATTGCCTGCGATGCGCTTATCATGTTTTTAGGAATGCGAAGACTATGGGCAAAATCATTGGTACTTCCTGCCGGCACATATCCAATCGGAATTTTCTCTTTGCACTGCATCATTCCCGTTACCACTTCGTCCAGCGTACCGTCCCCTCCACTGCACACAATAATGTCATAAGCCCCCTGCTTTTGCTCCTTCACCGCCGTCAGTCCGTCCCCCTTCGCCTGGGTCGGATAAACCGTCACCTCAAAGCCTGCTTTCGTAAATATGTCAATGATATCCAGCAGCTTGCTTCTGATCCTTGCTTTGCCGGCTTTGGGATTATAGATGAAAAGCATCTTTTTCTTCTCCATCGTCATTCTCCCTTCAACTTTTTATATAATCTGCTCACGATAAAACAACGGATGACACGCTCCGCGATAAAAAAGAGCAAAGCCTGCGCTTTGCTCCTATGTTCGATAAGGTTACCGGCGAAACAAACTTTACTTCTTTTCACCGCTTAAGTAGTCTTCCATATCTTTCATTGCTTCCTGCTCGTCATTTCCATTCGTAATTACCGTTATGTCTTCCCCGTTGTCCAATGCAAGACTCATCATTCCCATAATGCTCTTTGCATTCACCTTTTTGCCGTCTGTTTCAATATAAACAGAGCTTTCATGCTGACTTGCCACCTGTACGAGCATTGCCACAGGTCTTGCCTCAAGTCCGCCGTTTAATTGAATCTTAATAGACTTTTGAATCATAATATTGCTCCTCCCTTATCCCTTAATCTTCTCAGCTATCTCACTGAGTTTTCGTAGTCTATGATTTACACCGGACTTGCCTACCGGTGGATTAAGGTATCCTCCTAATTCCTGAAGAGAACTTTCTGGATGTTCAAGCCTCGCTTCTGCCATCTGCCTCAGATTATCCGGCAAATTAGACAAACCGTAATTTTTCTGTAAAAGTAAAATATCCTCTATCTGTTTTCCGGCAGCATTTACTGTCTTTGTAATATTCGCCGCCTCACAGTTCACCTGCCTGTTAACAGAGTTTCTTACTTCCTTTTCGATTCTGAGATTCTCAAGCAGCATCAAAGACAAATGCGCCCCCATGACATTTAAAAGATCAACAATCCCTGCACCTTCCTTTAAATATACTACATGGTACTTTTTTCGTCTGACTATTTTAGCTTCAATCTCAAAGCTTCCTATTGCCTGTTGTATTTGCAATGCATGTGCTTCATTTTCACATACAAATTCCAGATGATACCCCTTCCTGGGATCGCTCATGGAACCAATGCATAAAAAAGCGCCCCGCAGAAAAGCTCTTCTGCAACAGCTGTTTTTTATAAGAAGCGGGTTTACTTCATCCGAAAGCGGATACAAATGCCCGCTCTCATCACAAACCTTAACTGCCTGTAAGATTCTGACTACATCAACATTTATAATAAAGGTTTTCTTCAATAATGTAAAGTACTTTCTGAAAGCAAACAGATTTTCTGACGAAATATTAATTTCATCCTGCGTTTTTCCGTCCTCTTTTATTTTACATCCAAAATGAATAATTGCCGCTAATTCCGCAAGCTGGCAGTGTCTGGATTCCGGTATGACCTTTTCCAGTTCTTCCTTTACATCCGATGAAAATGACATAGTTCTATCCTTTACTTCCTATACACCTTGTCCTACATCCCGGTGCGCAATCTTCACCCCGCACCCGTCGCAGTTCTTCATACGCTCATACAATCTGTTCGCCAGCGTAACGCTCCTATGCTTGCCGCCGGTACATCCAATCCCAATCACCAGCTGGTATTTTCCTTCTTTGATATAATTAGGAATTAAAAACGCTATCATATCTGACAGTTTATCGATAAAGGTGTGCGCCTCCACAAACCCCATCACATAGTCCTGAACTTCCTGATCGTTTCCCGTCTTATATTTCAGCTCATCTATATAAAAAGGATTGGGTAGAAATCTCACGTCAAAAACCAGATCCGCATCTGCAGGGATGCCATGTTTAAAACCAAATGAAAGAATCGTCACCATAAGGCTGTTATATTCCTCATTCTGCACAAAAATCCTATCCAGTTCTTCCTTTAACTCTCTTGTCAACAGATTGGATGTATCGATCACATAATCTGATTTGATCCTGATATCATTCAAAATCTCTCTTTCTTTTTTGATGCCGTCCTCGATCCGCCCACCCTGTGAGAGGGGATGCATTCTTCTAGTCTCTTTATAACGCTTTAACAGCGTCCGATCCCCCGCTTCCATAAACAAAATCTCAAAAACATAACCGTTTTCCCGTAGCTTCTCGAGTATCTTCTGGACATCTGCAAACGCCTGATCTGCACGCACATCCAGCCCCAGCGCGACCTTGCTCACCTCGCCTCCGGGTGTGGCAATCAATTCCACAAATTTTTCTATCAGGGGAACCGGAAGATTATCTACACAATAAAATCCGGCATCCTCCAACATTCTAAGCGCTGTACTTTTGCCGCCGCCGCTCATACCTGTCACTACCACAAACCGCATGCCGCGCCTCCTTAAAAATCACCCAGAAAAATCACTTCTGTTTCCAGGGCAACCCCAAACTTATCCTTCACTTTCTCCTGAACTTCCCAAATAACCTCTGCCACATCCGCCGCCGTAGCATTGCCGGTATTTACAACAAATCCACAATGCTTTTCAGAGACTCTGGCTCCGCCTATAGAGTAGCCCCTCAGCCCTGCGTCCATAATCAGTTTCCCTGCAAAATATCCTTCCGGTCTTTTGAAGGTGCTGCCGGCGCTTGCAAACTCAAGAGGTTGTTTCTCCCTTCTTTTTCTGGAAAGCTCTTCCATCGTCTGTAAAATTTCTTCCTTATTCCCCGGCTGTAAATGCATCAAAACCTCAAGCACCACGAAAGATCTGTTCTTAATGATACTGGTACGGTATCCAAATTCCATAGCATCCCGATTAAGAACAAGAATCTCTCCCTGCTCGCTCATAACCGTCACTTCTTTTACAACCTGTTTCATTTCACCGCCATAGGCACCGGCATTCATGACCACGCCTCCGCCTATCGTTCCAGGAATCCCAGATGCAAATTCCAAACCTGTAAGTCCGTTTTCCTGCGCATATCTTGCAACCTGGGATAAAAGCGCTCCGGCGCCTGCCCGTATGCAGTCGCCTTCCGCCTTCATGTCATTCATCCTGTTTCCTATCTGTAAAATGACTCCTTCATATCCCTTATCCCCTACCAGCAAATTGCTTCCGTTCCCAAGTACAAAATAGGGAACCTCCACTTCTTTAAGGTATGGAATGATTTTTTCAAGCTGCCTGCCTTCACTGATCCGTACCAGGCACCGCGCTTCTCCCCCCACGCGAAAAGTCGTATGCTTATACATCGGTTCATTTAGCAGAATATCTTCTTCCGGCACATGAACACGGATAAACTCATAAATAGCTGAACTGTTTTTTTCCACCTCTTCACCTGCTGTCTCATTTTTTAATTGATATCAGATATCAGCTTTGCAGCTCCATAAATACCCGCATCATTTCCAAGTGTTGCAAGGGCAAATTTCACATCTCTATTGGCGTGGAAAACATTCTTTTCATAGGATGGCTTAATATAATCAAACAGCACTTCTCCAGCCTTCGACACACCGCCGCCTATTACAATAGTCTCAGGATTGATTACGCTGGCAATTACGGCAAGACCATCTCCTAAATATTTTCCAAACTCCTCTGCCACTTCCATGGCAAGTTCATCTTTCATTTTAACACCGTTGAACACCGTCTTTGCAGAAACTTCTCCATTTCGGAGGATGCTGTCCTTATCGCTCTCCTTGAGTTTTTTGAGTGCCAGTCTCTTGATTCCTGTAGCGGAAGCATACTGCTCAAGACATCCTTTATTCCCACAGCCGCAGCTTTGTGTCTCACCATCCTGTACATGGATGTGTCCAATCTCACCGCCGGCTCCGCCAACTCCGGTAAGCACTTTTCCTCCAATAATGATACCGCCGCCTACGCCTGTTCCAAGGGTCACTACAATCAGGTCACTGCTTCCCTGACCGCCTCCCTTCCACATTTCGCCGAGGGCTGCCACATTTGCATCATTTCCTGCCATTACAGGTATATGCAAAAGATCCTCCAAAGTTTCCTTAATACTAAAGGTTCCCCATCCTAAGTTTACTGCTCTGTGTACGACGCCGTCACTGTCAATGGGACCGGGTGCGCCTACGCCTATCCCTGCGATATCCCCGTCTGAAAGCTGCTTTTGTGCCATCTTCCCCTTAATGCTCTCTGCTATATCAGGAAGAATCTTGCTTCCGCCCTCTTCTTTCCTTGTGGGAATCTCCCATTTTTCAAGAAGACTTCCCTCCGCATCAAAAAACCCCATCTTTACAGTTGTACCGCCAATGTCCACTCCAAAAATATACTTGCTCATAAAAAAACCCTCTCTCTATCTTTATTATTTTTCTTACGTTTTATTCTTTTTCCAATGAAAAACTTAATCATCATCCTCATCTTCATCACGTTTCCGTGTAAGGGATTCCTGCACTCTTCTGTATAATTCCTGCGCTGCGTTGTAACCCATCTTCTTCTGACGATGATTAATCGCCGCGGATTCACAGATAATGGCAAGATTTCGTCCCGGACGAATGGGAATATTATGACAAACCACCTTATTTCCAAGATATTCTGTGTATTCTTCCTCAAGACCAAGCCTGTCATATTCTTTTTCTTTATCCCAATCCTCGAGCCGGATAACCAGGTCTATATTCTGAGTATCCTTGACACTGGACACACCGAACAACGTCTTCAC
Organism: Lachnospiraceae bacterium; assembly: GCA_029054245.1. Classification (GTDB taxonomy): domain Bacteria; phylum Bacillota; class Clostridia; order Lachnospirales; family Lachnospiraceae; genus Suilimivivens. Next base: position 85,994 of record JAIDFQ010000064.1, read on the forward strand.
ATCCACGATACCAATACCCCTCAATTCAATAAAATGCTTCGTGATATCCGGCGCTGAACCTACCAACGTATCATCGCTCACCTTCCGTATTTCAACAGCATCATCCGTTACCAGACGGTGCCCTCTTTTAATCAACTCCAACGCCGCCTCCGACTTACCGATGCCGCTTTCACCTGTAATCAAAACGCCTTCGCCAAAAACATCCACCAGAACGCCATGGACTGAAATGCACGGCGCAAGTTTAACATTCAGCCATCTGATGATTTCAGCCATAAATGCAGAAGTTGCTTTCTTAGTCATCAGAATAGGCACCTTATTTTCAATTGCCGTCTCCATAAATAAATCATCCGGTTTCAACTCCCTGCAAAAGACAATTGCCGGTATATCACAGGAAAGAAGCCTGTTATAAATATCCTTTTTCCTTGCTTCCGGCAGCCCCTCCATATAGGTATATTCCACAAACCCGATCACCTGCAGTCTGGTCGCCTCGAAATGCTCAAAGTATCCTGCCATCTGGAGCGCCGGTCTGTTGATATCCGGCTGTGTGATCTTAATTTTGGAAATGTCCAGCTCAGGAGTCAGATTTTCTAATTTCATCTTTTCAATAATCTGCTCTAACTTTACGTTTGCCATACCCTCATTTTCCCTCCATCATTTATTTTTGCTTCAAATCCAAGCCAATATCTGTCGATATTGTAACATAAACCCCTTATAATCACAATCTCAAATACGAGGGCTTATGGCAAAACGGAACCATCATTGTGAAAAAAATCATAGATCCCTCTTGCCACAGTCTCCGGAATCTCATCCACTCCCGCAAGCATGTTTATATCTGCATTTTTTATTTCTTCAATGGATTTAAAGCGGCGCATCAACGCTTTTCTCCGGGACGGTCCCACACCGGGAATTTCATCCAGAACCGATTTGACCTGCGCTTTTGACCGCAGAGATCTATGGTATTCAATTGCAAATCTATGAGCCTCGTCCTGAATCCGGGTAATCAGCTTAAATCCCTCGCTGTTCCGGTCGATTTTTATTTCCTCATTGTTAAAATAAAGCCCCCTGGTATTATGATTGTCATCTTTTACCATGCCGCAGACTGGAATATTTAAGCGAAGCTCATCAAGAACCTGCAGCGCGATATTGACCTGCCCTTTTCCTCCGTCCATAAGAAGCAGGTCTGGGAATTTTGTAAAGCTGCCAAATTCCTTTTCAAGCTCCTTTTCCTCAAAAACCTTCTGTTCTTCCATTCCATGAAGAAATCTTCTGGTCAGAACCTCCTTCATGCAGGCGTAATCATCAGGACCAGACACCGTTTTGATTCTGAATTTTCTGTAATCACTGCGTTTCGGCTTTCCCTTTTCATAAACCACCATAGAACCTACATTTGCAAAACCGCTGATATTGGAGATATCGTAGGCCTCCATGCGGCTTACTTCCTTAAGCCCCAAAAGACCGGCAATTTCTTTCACCGCACCAATGGTTCTTCCCTCTTCCCTACGGATCCGCTCCTTGTCTTGACTCAAAACTAACGCTGCATTTTTGGCAGCCAACTCCACTAGTTTTTCTTTGGTACCTATCTTCGGCACTTTAATATAGACCCTGCCGCCTCTCCTTCTGGTGAGCCACTGTTCAATTACATCCGTATCATCAATTTCTTCCTGAAGCATAAGTTCTCTGGGGATGAACGGTGTCCCCGCATAAAACTGTTTCACGAAGTCCAGCAAAATCTGTTTTTTAGGCATTCCCGACACGTGCGTCATATAGAAATGTTCTCTCCCAATTAGTTTTCCGTCCCTGATAAAGAAAACCTGAATCACTGCATCCTTTTCCTCAACCGCCAGGGCAATGATGTCCTTATCCTCCCCGTCACTGTCGGTAATCTTCTGCTTGGAAGCAATCTGTTTTACGCTGTTATATAAGTCCCTGTATCTGGCAGCTTCCTCAAATTCCAACTTCTGTGCTGCCTCCTGCATTTTCTGTTCCAGTTCTTTCAGTGTATCCTGATAGCTTCCATTTAGAAATTCCAGCGCCTTTCGGATTTGTTCCTGATACTGTTCCTTCGTTATATTTCCCTGACAAGGCGCCATGCATTGTTTAATATGATAATTAAGACAAGCCCTGTCATTGCCGCATTCTTTCGGAAGGCTTTTATTGCACGTCCGCAGATGATAAAGCTTATTAATCAGATCGATGGTATCCTTAACCGCAGCGGCACTGGTGTAAGGGCCAAAATACCTGGACTTGTCTTTTTTCATCTGACGAGAAAACAAGACCCTCGGATATGCTTCTCCCATGGTGACTTTAATGTACGGATAAGTCTTATCATCCTTTAGCAGTGTATTATATTTGGGACTATGCTCTTTGATTAGATTGTTTTCTAAGACCAGCGCTTCCAGTTCCGAATCTGTGACAATATACTCAAAACGGCTGATCAAAGTCACCATCTTATCTATCTGGGGTCCCCTTCCGATATTTTTACGAAAATAAGATCTGACGCGGCTATGCAGATTGATTGCTTTGCCCACATAAATAATATTATCCTTGTCATCACGCATAATATAAACCCCAGGGCAGTTAGGGAGTTTTTTTAACTCTTCCTGTATATCAAATATCTGTTCCATTTTCCAATCCCCATTTATCACAGTTCACATCTGCATCTTAAATCAACGGCATTTCTGATAGTATGAAATGGACATCATTACGAATACTCCTAATGATGCCCATCTTATCGTTTCCGTTTTCCGTCACTTAGCAGCTTATTTAAAAGCGCTTCCTAGAAAAAATCAGAAGGTGCATTGGAAAACCTTCCTGTCACTGGCTCCTGCGCACGTTCTTCCTGTGCTGGTTTTTCCTCACCTGCAAGATTTTCCTTTTCCTCTGCATCCGCAGGCTTCTTGCCATCCTCCGTTCCTTTGGGCGGGTCTTCTTCATCCTTTTCCTCAGGCTCTGGCAGTCCCTTTTCCTTGCGGTAAATCTTCATAAATTCCTTGCCGCTAATAGTTTCTTTTTCAATCAGATGCGCCGCCAGCTTATCCATCAGCTCCCGGTTACCGGATAGCAGTTCCTTAGCTTCCTCATAACATTTCTTCAATGTTTCCATAACTTCTGTATCGACATCCGCCGCTGTGCGGTCGCTACAGGTCAGCCTTGCACCGCCACCCAAATACTCGCTTTCCACGGTTGCCAGCCCCATAAGTCCGAACCGCCTGCTCATGCCAAAACGGGTAATCATGTTCGTAACTATATTGGTCGCCTGTTCGATATCATTGGCAGCTCCCGTAGTCACATTGCCAAAAACAATTTCTTCTGCTGCACGTCCCCCAAGCAGGCTCACCAGACGGTCATGCAGTTCTGCCTCCGTCTGAAGGTATTTTTCCTCTTCCGGCACATGCATGACATATCCAAGCGCTCCCATGGTTCTGGGCACAATTGTAATCTTCTGCACCGGCTCTGAATTTTTCTGCAAAGCACTAATAAGCGCATGCCCTACCTCATGATAAGAAACGATCTTTCTCTCTTCTTTGCTCATGATGCGGTCTTTCTTTTCCTTGCCTACCAGAACCTGTTCCACTGCATCGAACAGATCTTTCTGACTCACATACTCCCTGCCATGCTGAACCGCATTGATGGCGGCTTCATTGATCATATTTGCAAGGTCAGCGCCCACAGCGCCGCTGGTGGCAAGTGCAATGGCATCCAGATCCACACTTTCATCCAAATGCACATCCTTTGCGTGTACCTTTAAAATTTCTACTCTTCCCTTCAAATCGGGTTTATCCACAATGATTCTTCTGTCAAAACGTCCGGGGCGCAGAAGGGCTTTATCCAGAATCTCGGGACGGTTGGTCGCTCCCAGCACCAAAATCCCCTTTGACGTATCAAAACCATCCATTTCAGAAAGCAACTGGTTCAAGGTCTGCTCTCGTTCCTCATTTCCGCCGCCATATTTACTGTCGCGGCTCCGCCCAATGGCATCTATCTCATCAATAAAAATGATACAAGGTGCATTTTTGGTAGCCTCCTTAAATAGATCCCTTACACGGGAAGCGCCTACACCTACATACAGCTCAATAAAATCCGAACCAGAAAGAGAAAAGAATGGCACCTTCGCCTCACCTGCCACTGCCTTTGCAAGCAACGTCTTTCCTGTTCCAGGAGGTCCTACTAACAGCGCTCCTTTGGGAAGCTTTGCACCGATCTTGACGTATTTGCCTGGATTGTGCAAAAAATCTACCACTTCCTGCAAAGACTCCTTCGCCTCGTCCTCACCTGCCACATCCTTAAAGGTGATGCCAGTTTCCCTCTGCACATAAACCTTGGCATTGCTCTTGCCAACGCCCATGGGACCGCCGCCCTTAGACATTTTACGGAACAAAAAGCTTAAAAGCACCCACATGAGCAGGAATGGGAATACATAGGACAGCAAAAAGCTGATGACGGCACTGGTTCCGTCTGCCACCTGCCCTTTCACTTCCACGTCATACTCTAAAAGACGGTTGGTCAAGGTATCATCATCTTCTATCTTACCGGTATAGTAACTCATCATGGCATTCATACCGTACAGATACAGAACCGGAACCTGGTCTTCCTTTTCAACCTTTGGCTTAATATAGACCCTGTCCGTTCCAATCACAACAGATTCCACCTTTTCTTCTTCCAGCATCTGGATAAATTCATTGTATGAGATTTCTTTCTCGGAATCCCCTGTTATGATCTTGACAAACGTGCTGACTAATAGGAGTGACAGAAGCGCCGCAATCACAAACATGATAATGCTTTGCTTTCTCGGATCCTTGCCGGACCCTCCCGTTCCATTGCCTCCGTTGTTGTTATTGGACGGACCGCCGCCGCTTCCGTGACCGCCGTCATACTGGTTCAAATTGTTATCGCTCATTTAACTATTTACTCTTTCCTTTTATTGTTGGTTCGCTGGTCAAATCCACGCCCAGCTTTTTGAAGGTCTTAATATCTACCTCCGAAAGCATCACAGAGGTGTGTACCTGGCACCCCTTCAGTTTCGGAAGCTGCTCTAACGCCCTCCTAGCATTTTTATCATTTAAAGCAGAGATGGAAAGTGCAATCAGAACCTCATCTGTGTGAAGTCTCGGGTTTTTTCCTCCCAGATATTTTGTCTTTAATTCCTGAATCGGCTCAATCGCCTCAGGCGAAATCAAATGTGTATCGTGATCCACACCTCCCAGATACTTTAACGCGTTCAATAACAACGCTGCCGATGCCCCTAGAAGGTCTGTCGTCTTAGAGGTGATGATGCTTCCATCGGAAAGCTCTACCGCTGCAGTAGGAACGCCCAATTCCTCAGCGCGCTTATTGGCTGCAACTGTCACCTTCCTGTCATCTGTGGTAATCTTTGCCTGCTTCATCACAAGCTCTATCTTGTAGACGTCATTTTCTTTTGCTTTTCCTTTGATGACATCATTCATTGCCGTATAATAGCGGCGGATGATCTCCATATAAGATGCTTCACAGCACACTTCGTCATCTACAATACAGTTTCCCGCCATATTCACACCCATATCCGTAGGCGACTTATAGGGATTCTCACCATAGATTCCCTCAAAGATTGCATTTAATACAGGAAAGATTTCTATATCACGGTTGTAGTTAACGGTCGTTTCACCGTAAGCCTCCAGATGAAAAGGGTCGATCATGTTAATGTCATTTAAATCTGCCGTTGCCGCCTCATAGGCAAGATTGACCGGGTGTTTTAAGGGAATATTCCAGATTGGGAAGGTCTCATATTTTGCATATCCTGCCTTTATTCCTCTCTTATTGTCATGATAAAGCTGTGACAAACAGGTCGCCATCTTTCCACTTCCCGGTCCCGGCGCAGTGACTACCACCAGCGGTCTTGTGGTCTCGATATATTCGTTTCTTCCATAGCCTTCATCACTGACAATCAACGGTATGTTAGACGGGTATCCTTCTATTGCATAGTGAAGATACACTCTTACACCCTTTTTTTCCAGCCTTTCCTTAAAGTCGGCGGCTCTCGTCTGCCCTGCATAGTGAGTCAGCACCACACTTCCAACATAAAGACCACGGCTATCAAATTCTTTCATTAGTCTCTGGACATCTTCATCATAAGTAATCCCTAAGTCACCGCGTATCTTATTCTTTTCGATGTCAGCGGCATTTATTACAATTACGATCTCCGCCCTGTCCGAAAGCTTCATCAGCATACGCAGTTTGCTGTCAGGCTCAAATCCCGGAAGGACTCTGGACGCATGGTAATCATCAAATAATTTGCCCCCAAATTCAAGATATAATTTATCTCCAAACTTGTTAATCCGCTCTTGGATGTGTTCCGACTGCATCTGTAAGTACTTTTCGTTGTCAAATCCCATTCTCATAAGTTTAAACCGTTCTCTTTCCTAAATTAAAACTCCTTATTTTCATCCAAATTTCAAATATCGTTTTTAATTGTAGCACAACCCTATCAATTATTCCATAAAAAAGAAATGAACTAATATCAATTTTTTATAAAAAGCCACATTCTCATTGACATTCAAAACTGCCAGTGCTAAAATTCCTATATCAAAGCAAAGGCGCTATGAGCAAAGCTCATAGTGCCTTTTTCACGTAAGGAGAGCGTATGGCAGTAAAATATGTTTTTGTAACTGGCGGTGTGGTTTCTGGATTAGGCAAAGGAATCACAGCCGCTTCTTTAGGAAGATTATTAAAAGCACGGGGGTATAAGGTCACTATGCAGAAGTTCGATCCTTATATCAACATCGACCCCGGCACCATGAATCCGATTCAGCACGGTGAAGTCTTCGTCACGGATGACGGAACGGAAACGGACTTGGATCTTGGTCATTATGAACGGTTCATTGATGAAAATTTAGACAAAAACTCTAATGTTACCACAGGAAAAATTTATTGGTCTGTTCTACAGAAAGAACGGCGGGGCGATTACGGCGGCGGCACCGTACAGGTCATCCCTCATATCACCAATGAAATCAAAAGCCGTTTTTACCGCAATTTCACGGATGAAGACACCCGAATCGCCATCATTGAGGTAGGCGGAACCGTGGGGGATATTGAAAGTCAGCCCTTTCTTGAATCTATCCGCCAGTTCCAGCATGAAGTAGGACACGAAAATGCGGTATTAATTCATGTCACCTTGATTCCTTATCTGAAGGCCTCTCAGGAGATGAAGACCAAGCCCACACAGGCAAGCGTAAAGGAATTGCAGGGCATGGGCATCCGCCCTGATATCATTGTCTGTCGCAGCGAACATCCCCTTGACCAAGGCATCAAGGATAAGATTGCCCTTTTCTGTAATGTACCCAACGACCACGTGTTACAGAATCTGGACGTGGAATACCTGTACGAAGCACCTCTTGCCATGGAACATGAGCGCCTTGCCCAGGTTGCCTGCGAGTGCCTGCATCTAGAATGCCCTGAGCCAGACCTTACTGATTGGAAGACAATGGTGGAAGCCCTCCGCACTCCTACAGGGGAAGTCACGATTGCTATCGTGGGAAAATATGTACAACTCCATGACGCGTACATCAGCGTTGTGGAAGCCTTAAAACACGGCGGTATTTCAAATCGCGTCACCGTCAATATTAAGTGGGTTGACTCTGAGACCGTGACGGAAGAAACCGCAGAAGAACTTTTAAGCGTTGCAGACGGCATCCTTGTTCCCGGCGGCTTTGGTCCCCGAGGCATCGAAGGAAAAATCTGTGCTATTACATATGCAAGAACTCACAAAATCCCATTCTTGGGGCTGTGCCTTGGCATGCAGCTGGCTATTGTAGAATTTGCCCGCAATGTAGCTGGCTTTAACGATGCCCACAGCATTGAGCTTGATCCTGGAACAACTCATCCCGTCATTGCCCTCTTGCCAGATCAAAACGGCGTGGAAGATATTGGGGGAACATTAAGACTTGGCTCTTACCCCTGTATCCTAGATAAGACATCAAAGGCGTATGAATTGTACAGTGAGGAAACCATCTATGAACGGCATAGACACCGCTATGAAGTGAACAATGATTACCGGACTCCTCTTACGGAACATGGAATGAAGCTGTCGGGCATTTCTCCAGATGGGCGCATTGTGGAGATGTGTGAATTACCGGATCATCCTTTCTTTGTGGCGACACAGGGGCATCCAGAGTTGAAATCCAGACCTAATAGACCTCATCCTTTGTTTAAGGGGTTTGTTGACGCTGCATGTAAAAAAACTAGATGAGTGTCTTTCGGCAGAGCGGTCTGCGTTTCAAATATATAAAGCGAAGTCAGCAGACCGATATCTGTCACATATACCTTAAACGGATCAGGCTTTTCATAGACATCATACCTATCATCAATTGCAATTCATTTTTGCACTTTAATACATGTTTCTCTAAAACCTGCCCCTTGTATCATCTGTAACTTCGCCGCTATCTCTTCTAATTCTGACTGTCCCTCCTCCCCCGTCAAGTACGGTATGTCCCTCTGGTGCCTTAGGGCTATAAATCAAAACCCATATATAGCTTTGCTCTAAATAAATTGCATTCACCTCATAGTCAAGATCTTGATTTTTCCTTTCATACCAGCCACTCTCCTTGTCATACTCTTCTGCTATCCTTTTTGCAGTTTCTTCATCCGGTACACTGTCCTTAGTCTTGTCAGGCTCTTCCCACTTTCCTTCATTTTGCTTTGCTGACCATACCCAATAATCAATGAACCATTCATACTCTTTATCTTGCAGCATCCACATGTTCTTCTGCTCTGAATATGTAATGGAGGAAAGAATCTCCAATGCCTCGTTCTGCCTTGTCTGTACATTCTTCTCCGCGTCCTCCTCTGATATATTTATATATGCCTGTCCAATAACATAGATATCTTCCAGCTTTTTGCCAAAAGTAATATAATCCGCCTTATCGCCTCTTCTGTCATGAACAGAGTCATTGTAATATAAATACCCCTGTTCCTCCCTCACATCTATTTTACTTTCTTTTTCCACCACAAATCCATAAGGATAGGTCAGTTCTACCAGAAAATCCTCATGAAACCTTTCAAAAATACTACCATCATCTTCTATAGGTACAATCAAGATATAATCTGAATTCTTCCGTGATTCCAGACAAAAAACTAAACTTGCTTCCTTTCGGTATGTCAGATGCCACTTTCCGCGATTATATTGCAGTGCAATATTTCCGCCCTCATAGGTAGGTCTCTTATTCCACCATGCCAATAGAATCATCAAGATCAACCCAGCAACTCCCAATACCAGTAATATTTTCTTTTTCAATGAAGTTTCCTCTCTGCCTATACTCCATAATTGCATCAATCGGGCTATTTACTATTTATCACATAGCATATGTTCTCATCTTAATTCTGAACATGCATTTCCTTTATAAAGTTCTGAATACTTCCCGAACTCACAGCCAGCTTAATCCACCTCTGCATCATTGCCAAATCCTTTTGATTTAGAATCTCATCTTTTAAACTGCCTGGAACTTCACCATAATCCTCCAAAAACGCAATAATACTCTCCGCTTTTCCTTCTATCTTTCCTTCTATTTTTCCTTCTAGCTTTCCTTCTATTTTTCCCTCCATTTTTGCATCATTTACTAAATCATCAAGTGCTTTCAGCATACTCCTATCCTCGCTTTCCTCTTTTTCAATCGCATTGGCTTCTTGCCTCTTTTCTCTTATCAAGCTCTTTAATCTTTTAGATTGCGTAAGCTGGCTTAGCATAAACCAACTATCATTATTCATTTTCCAACTATCCTGATTCTCCTTTATATACTTCAAAAAATCTTCCTTACAATTCCGTCTTCTAAAAAGTTCCAATAACGGTCTTAATTCTGTCTTAAAATATTCAAAATGCTCAAATGTAGACAAATCTAAAAAACGCAACGGATACTCTGGGATTAATTTTCGAAATTCTTCTTCCATAGACCTGCTTTCAGCAGTAAAGTCAATCATATCATGAAGGCTTCTAGGTCCCTTCCACTCTTTTTCGCCCCAATACACTACCAATGTCATAACCGGATATAGACGGTCCTCTTTCCTGATTTTATACAGACGTTCACCTACATCACGATAAATAGTCGAAGTATCACCTTCTCCGTCCTCACTCTGTCGAAGCGCTTTGTCTGCATTTTCGTTATCCTTCATAATTGCCTGAATCTGATGACTGTATTCCAATGCTTCCTGAAGCATGATACGTACCGGCATGCCATAATCCACCGTCTTCTGGTTCTCGACTGCAAAAACAGCAAAGCACTTCCCATCACTGCTCTGCTTCATAACCAAATCCCTGTTTCTCTCAAGAAATCCCTTGTCGTCTGCCTTGTGCAGAATTGGATTTATCTCCTGAAGCTGCCCTGCCTTCACCATCTCCTTTCCCTCAAATACACCTCCATTCCAGAGGTCTGCATAACGTTCTGCGTCCTCTAAGTAAGACTTAAGCCCAATGTCTTCCTTTCCCATAGTACCTCCTTCGCAGGAGATATTGCAATGCTTCTACCATAGGCATGAAACCTCCTGCCTTATTCATTTTTAATTTGGAATAAAAGCATGATTTCGTTTGACGCCCATAGGCTTATTGTAATTGCTGTTGATTTTAGCGTTTAGATATGTTTTAGAATGTTGAAATTTATGCTTTGATTAAAGTATATCATGAGATTAGGTGTTTGTCATGTGGAATATTTGTTGTCGCAAAAAGGAACAAAAAAAATACATTATGTAGTTCGAAAATGTGAATCCCACACTCAATGCACTATCCATTTTTCTATCCTTTACTCTGAATGATTTTTTTCTCGTTTAAATTTCTTTAGCTGTAAATATACAAACATTTTTAATTTCCATCCGAATCTTCGCATAACTACTTAGTAAATATATTTCTTTTATGTATAAAGGATAATACTAGATTATACTTATTAATTAAGGGTGATGGTATGAAC
>JAIDFQ010000065.1 GCA_029054245.1 Lachnospiraceae bacterium
ATGTAGGAGTGCCGAACATACCGAGGGCAAACGTGGCTTCATTGAGTTGCAAACAGGCGGTAATGTAAAAAATGGATTTTGTAGGAAAAGGCTATGACAGTGATGTTGTGGCTTTTTTCGATTTTGGAACAAAAATTGCGGTAATTACCGTAGAAAATGAAACCATAATTTTTCCAAGCAGAAAAATACCCATATATAGTATCATGCAACCTAAATTCATGGTAATAAACGAGCAAAAAAACTTTATTATTAGCATTATTAGACTGAAAAACTGATATACGGGAAATGCGGATAAATCTTAGTCTTTTCAGTATAATACATATTTGTTGTCGGTAAAAAACTCTTGAATTGTTGTCGGTAATCAATTATAATAAGTTTACCGGCAAGGAAAGGGGGTGTATATGCCGTCCAAAAAGCGGGGGCGACCTGTCGAAGAAAATCCTAAAAATATCCGTTTGGATATTCGGGTAACAAAAGAGGAACTAAAAATCCTTGACGATTATTGCGAGCGCAAGAACGTTAAACGCCCACAGGGATTGCGTGACGGGATAAAAGCCCTTGAAAACCTATAGAGGAAGTGGTGCCACCGGCAAAGGTATTTGCACCACTTCACAGTATGCCACCCGCGCAAGGCGAGCCGCACAAATATTATAGCACTGTTCGGCTCCGTCTTGCAAGCGGCTTGTGGACGAAAAAGAAAGGACAGGATAACAGAATGGGAAAGATTTTGGAAGCACTTTTGACCGAACAAATTCATGTAGACAGTGGAACGGAAGGGCGAAGCCCCGAACATCAGGCACTATGCGAAAAAAGCAATGAACTTCAAAAACAATTAGCCGAAACGCTGAACGACAAACAAAAGGCGATACTGAAAGAAATAGAGGAAACAAATTTTGAGGAAAGCTGTTGTTGCGAACAGGCAAAATTTGAACGCGGTTTCCGCTTGGGTGCTCTGATAATAGCGGAAATATTTTTCGGGCAGGGTACATTTCTTTAATCGGATTTACAGCTTAAACAGCTAGAAAGTAACCAATCGGTGAAAGGAGACACTATGAATAAAAAACAGACCTATATCACTGACGAGGAAAGAGAAAACTGTCAAAAGGTTGTGGACGCTTTTGCGGAGCTGTTTGAAAATGAGGATTTAACCGTTGTCAATGCCGGAAAGTACGGTTTTATAAAATTACAGTATTACAGAAATCATGTCGGTTTTGACAACGCATTTTCCTTTAATGATAGTAGGCGCTTATTCAATGACCTTTGGCAGGAATGGCTTGACACGCAGCTCCTTGATATTGCGTGTGACACGCCAATGGAAGAAATGGATTATGAGGACATACTGAAATGTCTGCCACCGGAAAAACAGCGGGAGCTTTTGGATATGCGGGAACGCCTTGCAGAAAAGGCAGGCATTGGAGATATGCCGGATAAAACCACGCAGACAAAACACTTGACAGCAGACAAAAGAGGTGAGAATAAAATGAGCGTTTTGGAACGACTGTACATGGGAAACCTATGCCCCATTGAAGAAGCCGTTCCCCATGACACAGGGTACCGCTTCCTGTCAAACAAAATCGACGGGGAAAGGGAGTATTTTAGGGGAATACTGTCGGCAGAGGACAAAGAACGGTTTGAAAAATGGAACGAAATGATTTTTCGCTACGAGGACATAACAGAGTATGCAAATTTTGCACAGGGCTTTAGACTGGGCGCAACGCTTACGTCTGAAATTTTTATAGGGAGTGAAAGCGAATAAGGGCATGAAAAAATCAAAACGTCTGTTGGATTCACTTGTAAGGCTAAGGACTTATAAAGCCTTAGACAGAGCCGCCGAAAAAAACAGGTATTACCGCGCCACTCTGAAAGAGCAGGACAAGGCGTATGACGAACTGCAAAAAGCAGGACTGGACAAAGAACAGAAACGCATTGTTGACAGGGCACTCAGTTCCTTAAACGCAAACGGGGCGGCATACGGTAAGGCGGCATACAGGTTGGGCTTGCATGACGGCATACGTCTTATGTTGGAAGTGAATAAACTCTAATCAAAAAAACTAAATAGCTGTGTATCTGAAAAAGGCATTTTCAAATACGAAGATGTCTTTTTCTATTACACAAATATCCTACAAACAGCGACAGCGCGGAAAGGAAGGAAACGCATGGGAATATCATCACAATCATTAGTTTATCGGAAGCAGAGGAACAGGCAGAACAGCCGACAGTTATCGAGGGAAAAAACACAGAACCAGCAAGGGAGGGTAAATGATGATTAAAAGAAATTTTAAGCAATAATTTAAGAAATTGTATACACAATGCAGAAAGAATGAGGTATCAGAAATGATTGAGAGCAAAAATGACACAAACAAAAATTTGGAAAAAGCGTTGCAGGTATTGGAACAGGCGAAAAAGCGTGTAGCCAATGAGAAGAAAAAACAGAATGAAAAGAGACGCAAAGCCGAGAACCACCACAAGTACATCGTGGGTGGTATTATCGCGAAGTATTTCCCCGACTGCTACTGCTATGACGAGGGCGAGCTAAACCGTATTTTATCGGTGGCATTACAGACAAGGGAGTGTCAGCAGATTATCTCCAAAATCAAAGCGGATAGCCGAGAAAACACTCCCCCACAATCCAATCTCCCAAATGCCGAAAATGAAAGCGAGGGCGGTACGGAATGACGAGGGTAACGGAACTGGAAAGCCGAGGTAACATATTCACCCCGTTTGCGGGGTGCGCACAGATATACCACCAAAGGTGGTATGTGCGCCCTTCGGGGAGCAAGTTTCACTTGCATGGACTCCTGCGGAGGGCGTTGTCTGTCTTGCGACAGCCAAAAGGGGAAAAGGTCAGCAAGCTGCCCTACACAATTCCCCTTCGCAAGCTGCGCTTGCTACCCTTTAGTGAACTTTGCGTTCAGACAAAAGCCAAAGTGCGGCTTTT
>JAIDFQ010000066.1 GCA_029054245.1 Lachnospiraceae bacterium
CATCCTGATAGGGTAATAACTTCATGGCGCAGTATGAAATGTTGATTAGGTTCACCAGCATTTCAATCCCTTTACAGCTGCGTACCATATAACTGCATAATAACCAGAATTTTTTTTGTTCGTAATAGCTGACCTCTATGTTCCTTATACCGACATTTTTTTAATGCCGATATTTTCTTAAAAACCGCATAGCTGCTGATATTTCCTTAAAAATATCGGCATTAATCTTTATTATGGAGAGGTAACAATCAATTCCATAGTAAGGAGGTTTTTATGATCCAAAAAGAATGGGATATGCAATCCCTCAGCGATGCTCTCCTGCAGTCAGTCAGGAAGATACGGCATCAAGGAAGTAAGCATGGGACAGTACGAAGCCGTCTGTAAGAAGATAGTCCATTTTTCATCAGAGCATGGCTTTAGTACCTACTATCCGGGACTGAAAACGGATTTCGATGCATTTATTGATGCAAAGGTCAATGATAAATCCATCTGTTATGAGTATGGCAGGTTCCAGCACCGTGTTATCAGGATGATGGTATCCCTCGCTGAAACAGGTGAAACAGACTTTTCCGGCTGCTTTAACCCGCCTGGAAAGTATGTGGTTTCTGGTCAGTCTAAGGAACTTATTGAAAAAGTCCTTGATTACCACTCGCTAAGAAGTGAATCAAGGACGGAGATGTCAATAGTAATGAAACATTTCTTTAAATTTGCTGAGGATAAGACCGGAACTGATAAGGTAGACGTAACAGATGACCTTTTGATGGATTTCTTTACGAAAGAGCTGCCAAAAACCAATAAAGGAAGTATGGGAAGATCATTACGGGCGATCAAGTATCTTTCCGTGTATCTCAAAAATAATGGCAATACAGATCTGCTGCTTGATTTTACACAGTTAAATGCAAGAGGCCATCATGTAAGGGTAATACCGCCATACTCCCAGGAGGAAATCAGCAGGGCAGTATCTTCCATAGATACCACAACACCTGAGGGACTGCGCGATTATGCAATCATGCTCCTGGCTTTTGATACCGGGCTCAGAAGTGTTGACATACGCGCACTCTGTCTTGGGGACATCGACTGGAATAAAGGTCTGCTGTATCTGGCGCAGTCAAAGACTGGCGCCCCTCTGATACTTCCGTTAAGCGGTCAGGTGATGAATGCCATTGCAGACTATATACTTACAGGACGTCCTGAATGCAATCATAATGAAATATTTTTAACTGTAAAAGGACCTGTAAGACCAATGGACAAAAGACACGGCGCATTTTCCAGCCTTTGTGACAAATATTTTAATGCAGCGAATGTTGATAAAATTCCAGGCCGGAGTTTCCACAGTCTCAGAAGATCTTTTGCCACTGAGCTGTCAGAAGCGGGGATTCCGCTCGAGACCATTTCACAGATGCTTGGACATAAAAGTATAGAAGAAGATAAACCATATCTTTCCTATAACAGGGAACAAATAGCGTTCTGTGCGATCGGTTTTGACGAAATACCAGTCACACACGGGATATATGCAGGAGGTGGCAGGAATGACAATCAATGACTACCTTAAAGATTATCTCATTAAGATGCTGGAATTCCGCGAAGCGGCAGGATACGCTACAACTACATATAAAGTCACGCTCATGCCGTTTATTGATTTCTGCTGCTCCAATTACAAGGATGCCGGTGTACTGACATCAGATATGCTGGATGCATGGCTGGCTTATAAAGGATATACCCTGAATACACAGGCAGCATTTATTGCCTGCCTGCGCCAGTACTGCAGATATATAAATTTTCTGGGTCGGGAAGCATATATTCCGGATGAGGATTATACACTGAAACGCATTGCATATGAACCCTATATATTTACAGATACTGAGCTGCAGGTTTTATTTTGTGTTGTAGATGGATATGGATCGTCTACAAACAATAAAAAATATAAGCCTGAAATTGTCATATCGCCCATGTTCAGGATGATGTACTGCTGCGGCATGAGGCCTTCCGAACCATTACGCCTCAGATGCAGCGATGTAAATCTTGATACTGGGGATATTTACATAAGGGAGACCAAGAAACATAAAGACCGCCATATAATCATGTCCCGGGATATGACCATGCTGTGCAGGAAATATGACGGGCTGGCTGGTAACCGCACATGGTTTTTTGAGTATGACGGCGGACCGTATAACAGAAAGTGGATGACAGCGCAGTTTGGGCACTGCTGGAAACACAGCGGGCTTGGAACTTATAGAAAACCCAGACCATATGATCTCAGACATGCTTTTGCGACAAGGAACCTGATCAAATGGATTGACAACGGATTGGATGTAAATAATCTTCTCCCATATCTAAGCACATATATGGGACATTCGGAGCTTACCAACACTTTTTATTACATTCATCTTCTTCCGGAAAGGATACGGAATTCAGCAGGTGTAGACTGGAAGCAGTTTTCTTCCATCTATGGGAAAGAAGGTGGCGGCATTGAAGGTTAGGGATCCCGGGCTTTACAGGCTGATGAAAAATTTTCTTACCGTTTACCTTCCGGATACAAAACAGAAAAGCCCACATACGATCCAGGCATACAGGGATGCCCTTAACCTGTACATGGGTTTTCTGGACAATGCAAAATTAATAAAACTTAAGGATGTCTGTATTTCAGACTTCAATCAGGAGAACATCTCTGCCTTTCTCAGATGGCTGCATGAAGAACGCGGCAATGAAAGCACCACGGTCAACCAAAGGCTTTCCCATATAAAAGGCTTCTGTAGGTATGTTCAAAAGAAGGATGTCTTATCCTTTGAAGCTTATAGCGAAATATGCGGGGTTACAGGATATAAAGATGACAGGGTAAAGGATTTTATATGGCTTTCCATTGAAGATGTAAAGCTTGTGCTCAGACAGCCTGATATCAATAAAAAGACCGGCATAAGAGACCGTTTCTTTATTGCCCTGATGTATGAGAGCGGGTGCAGGGATGATGAAATACTGCACATGAGGCTTAAAAATATAGTCATAAATAAAGCAGGCGAACCCGATGCCCATATATTTGGAAAAGGAAGCAAACACCGGTGTACGCCACTTTCAAGAGATATAGTACCATATTATAATGAGTATTGTAGACTATACCATCCAGATGCTGAAAAAAACAGCGACGAGTTATTGTTTTATACAGTCAGGAATGGGATAAAATGCCAGATGTCCCAGGATAATGTGCAACGGTTTATGAAAACATATGAGAAGAAAGCGCAGAAAATCAATGCGGGGATTCCACATCTTCATCCCCATTTATGGAGGAGAACGCGTGCCATGCATCTTTATCTTGCAGGAGTTCCATTACCGCTTGTGTCGGAATGGCTTGGGCATTCGAGTATGGAAACAACCCAGATTTATGCAAGGGCAACCGATGAAATGAAGCGGCAGGCACAAAGAAAGCTTGGTGAAAAGGAAGGATCCGTATTTAAAAATGACATTGCATTCAAGTATGCAGATAATGAAGCTGTACTCAAGAAACTGGCTGGGCTTAAATAATTAATACCGATATTTGCTGTAGTAGGAGCGCATTACTGCAGCAAATACCTAAAAATATCGGCATTAAAAAAATGTCGGCATAAGGAACATAATGCCGATATCGGCATTATGTTCCATCTGAATGTGTAGAGGAACAGCGGGATATACTGCATCCAGATGCTTCCCGTTAGGTTCAGCGGGGCTTTTTCCTGCCATGCGCAGAATATCTGCAGCTGTTCTGGAAAAACTGTACTGAAAAACAGGCGTCTGATGCCGGAAGCCTTTTCAGGGGACGTTACATACGCAAGGACTTCCCTTTTGCTAAAAATGTTTGTAAGGACACGACGCACCGCTATATAATAGTCCCCTATTTTTTCATCTGACAGCGTAAAATCATCATAAATGGAAAGCTTTTTCCCATGTGATGCAGGTCGTCCCCTTTTCCCGGTTCGTTGCGGTTTCAGGTCATAAATGACGGAATCAGACCTTGCATTTCCGATAAGGTCAAGGTTTTCAAATTCATCTATGATTGAAACG
>JAIDFQ010000067.1 GCA_029054245.1 Lachnospiraceae bacterium
ATCTTAAAACGCCATATGATACATTTGTTGTTATTTGTGGTCACGCATTAGTGGAGTCAGCGTGACAGTCCAACTTGTGGAGAGTTGGACGAATAGATAATGGGCTGTGACACCTCATTAGCCAGTAAAAAGATGATGGATTTATGAAAACTGTAATATTACAGATATTGGCTTGGAACTGGCGGCTTTCTATAATCTGGATTTTTCCACAAATACCAGATACCGCCAATGCCAATAGTACGATATTTATTTTCGGGGAGAGAAAATTATATACACTACACAGCTTACGTTCCTTTCATGTATATATACTTCTCCTTCCCCTTATAGGGAATTTCAAAACGCCGTATTTACGGGCTTTCTAAGCATTTTGTGCAAGAGTTTCACCCTGATTTTGACCATTTTTTATAAAACAATTCATGAATTCATCTCTATGCAACTTAAAGAGAAAATTCAAGATTGTTGCACGAACATCTGAATTATTATCATCTGTAGCATAAATCACAAGCTGCATAATAGTTTCTTGATCCAGTTCTTTACTGACTTTCGCAAGTAACTGTGTCATGTTACGGTTTTTCAAAGAGAAAAAAGTCTCTTTACTCATTTCTGCCTCATGTTTTTCAAGCCACTTATCAGTTTTATTGTAACTTCTTACCTCTTCCACAAACTTATCCTTCTTATATCTATTCCCTTTGGCAATAACGGCATGATTCCAAAAATTACGCAACGGGAGATGTGATTCACGATCCGCATATCCGATCACATTGTCCTCGATTATCTGTGCCATAATATCCATAGGGCAATTCATAGAAATAACTTTCTTCCCCTCAAAATCTTTATTATTTCTGCTCTTTTTATTGCTTGCAAAAAATTGAGGGATTTCATTCCTCTTCATGCAAGGCAAGTTTCTGATTCGGTTAATCTCCCTTACAACATCTATGTCAAAACATTTCTTAGCCAGGTCAATGCTGATCTGTCCTATTACGGATAGAATAATAAAACAGTCTTCTAATTCCTTACTTTCCATACCACCATCATAATAATAACTTAATGCAAGCTGGGCGGTATCAGTGGAAGTTCCTATTGATTCCTGAGCATCCGCAATCTGATTGTCCATTTCCGCATAATCCTCTAATGTAAAATGATAATTATTCGCACCATTTTCATCTACATTATTTATGATTGTAGAGTACTCAACATACGCCTTTCTCGCAAGATCTGCTAAATCTTTCTGATTTGTAACATATACGAAATCAGAATCACAGTCATGCCCTGAAAGTCTGGCTTGTGTATCTGTTTTTATCGCATTAAAAACAATCACATTCTGTCCAATATTCGGAAAATATTTTATCAGCTTATTCGGATATACATTATAAAGATGGATGATATTATTCGGCGAATTATGCGGGCTTCTAAAAGCTGCAAGCCTCTCACCTTCATTAAATCTTGGTGCATAACACTGAACGCCATCCTGCATCAATTCAAAGCAGCCTTCTTCCAAAGGTTCTTCACCGACCGCTTTCATTAGTAATGCAACCGGATTATCCATGATCGTCAAATTATCTGCGATTTGTGGTAATCTTCCTTCTTTACAACCTTTGATAAACTTGCTAATATCTCTGCTCTTTTTGTTACGGAAGAACTCTGTTTTTAAAAAATCAGAATTCCACGCTACAAGTTCTATCAGTAAGTCATTGATATTAAAATCATTATTGGTCTTATTCAGATACCTCAAATATGCTATATCACTGTTTTTCAATTCATTACAAAAATTCACTCCACACTCTGTAATACGTTCTAACACTTCCTTATCTGTTGTTGGGACTGAATTATCCATCTGATACGCCATCAACTGTAAATCACCCCAATGACTAGGACGGGCAGTCTTGACAATAGAAAAGTAATCATCAAACCTCTTCATATAATTGTAATAATACTTATACGCTTTTTTCTCTGTCCCTCCCATCATATCAACGAATTTATTTAACCATTTAAGTGATTTATCTGTAATGATTACTTTTACATCCTTCAGCCTTAGTCTTCTACCAAACATATCGCTTTGGACAATATATGTATCATAATCTAAACCGTGTTGATCACAATAATCTCTGAAAAACTCTTGTATATTGCCACGAAACAAGCAGCTTTTAAAGAAATGGGAACGACAATATATAAATCCGTCCATATTTTTAGGAAATACATTTTCATCTATCAACCCCATTCCATCAAATAGTATATTCTTTATTTTTGCATCCGACACTCTATTTACAACACATTCTTTTTTTGTGTACTCTATCTGCTTATGTTTCCCCGGATATTTGCCATTAATACGAAATCCCTTTCCTTTTAAAGCATCTTTTGACTTCTCCGTAATCAGAATTAAACCATGATCTTTTGCTTTATCTTCATCAAACGTATATCCCTTTTTATTGATAATTCTCTCTAATCTTGGAGACTCAAAATCCAATTCATATTCAGGCTTAAAATATACTTTATCTTCTACATTTACAATAGCAGCGTTCATCCCATCAGAATAGACTGCTTCATCTTTTACAACAAGAATATTTTCTAACGGAATTTGAATATATCCCTTTGCTGTTGCAGTAGTTAAAGTCTGATATGCTGATAATTCTACCAGTTTAAAGACCTTCTCTGGATCATCCTTAGATTGCTTGTCCATTAGGTCGTATAATCCCATTGTTAGAAAATTTATTGCCTTATGATGTAAGCTGTCTCTGACAAATACACATTCGCCCTGTTTTGCTTTGCCAGTGGAACGCATAAGCATTTTAAAGTGAATAGGTATTCTTTCAACAATCTCACCTTTTCTATTCTTCTTTTCAAAAGTATAATCCACACCATTCTTATAAAATATGTTTCTTAAATCATGCTTAGTCACTTTCTCTTCTGTACTGTCAATCCTATATTCTGCATCATAATTGAATTTGACCACAATAAAATCTCTGCAAAAATCACTACTATACCTGACAATCTTATTGTTCATATATCTTAAAAACAAGCTATCATTCAAAACTGCTTTTCTTGTTTTGACCTTCTGGAACTCAAACCAGCTATTACCGATTTTATATTCAGTTCTCTTACTTTCTTTCTTCGCACTCTTAGCACATTTATCAATATAAAGATGATTGGCTTCTATAGAATCAATGTAAATCGGCTTTAATTTTTTCGTATAATCAGTTTTACCACTCAATCTTTCTACCTCCACAATTTTAAAATTCTATCCACAATAACAACAAATTAATAGCTTTCACTTATTACTTCTCTTTTTTAAATCAAATCCACTACGCAATTTCAATACACCATTTCAGAAAAGAGAAGCCAGAAATATTCCATAAATCCATCCTCCAAAT
>JAIDFQ010000068.1 GCA_029054245.1 Lachnospiraceae bacterium
CAGAATGTGAAGCAGATCGTTGCAAGGTATGGAGGATTTTTTCAGAATATTTATGAAAATGGAATTTTTACTTCCCTAGTGGTTCTGCCGATTGGGGAATCTGAAAAGACCAATTTGACTTTTAGTTAATGATGAAAAATGAAAATGAGAAGAAGTGTATGCATAGAGGCAGAGTGGCATGATAGTCATTCTGCCTCTATGCATAAAAATTTATTTCTATGTTTACAAATATAAATAAAAAGACTCTTTACGATATGGGGGATTATGAGAAATTTAGAATAGAAAGAAAAAGGCGTCATATATAAGAAGAAATGATGATCTTTACTTTAATAAACGAACTACAGGTAATATCATTGATTCGACCGGTCATGATATAATGTGCGAGGGTAATATTACATATGCCATTTGCGGCTGCTTTCTCCCTGCCCGAAAGAGTCGCCGTGGAAATGTGGGTACCCAGCCATAGCAGGATAGGGCAGCCAACCAGTGTAAAAGGGGAAGAACGGACGCGGGCTGCTCTATACCTGTAATAAGGAAGGACTCGCATTAAAAATCAGGAGGATGGCATGTGCAAAGAATTATTTGGGGTGATTGGGGTATTCAGGTACAGATATGCGCAAAAGCGGTTTGAGAAGCGGAAGGTAAAGAAATATGTTCAGCTTGGCATAGATAAGGTACGGGTACACAGGGAAAGCCTTTTGGGAGGGAAATGTTCCATGCTGTTGCCGAATACCTTTATTGATATGAAGATTGCAGATGATGTAGCAGGCTACAGAAGCCGGTGGATTCCTCAGAGCATCAAGACTACCATGGCTGAGGATGCAGTACTTTCCTTTGGTCTGGTTACAGAAGCAGAATCAGGGACGGAAGGGATGGCTGTTTCGGACAGGCTTGAAAAGCTGCAGCAGGATATGAAGAGGAGATGGAAACAGGATGTATATTATGGAACTGGTCAAGTGCAGGCGGACGGAGGAAAAGTCGCATGGATGGATTTGAAATCCTTCTCTGCAAAGGGGAGTATGTACAGCTTTATCTTTCTTTTTGAGATAAAAGGGGAGGTGGCGTTTGGAAATTTTTTTTGTAGTTTTGAGCAATATCTTATTTGGAAGCCCGTCATGCAAAAACTGATTGCCACGATAGAAATTTAAGGGTAAAATGTAAAAATAAGCATTGGTAATGGCTGTCAGTTGATTTGTTTGGAGGGCTATAATGAGTTATAGATCGATTGTTACCTTTAGAAATATACAAAAAATTTTGAAATATATAAAGGAACATCCGTCCAGAGAGGGTGCGCTGGCCAAAAGAGATTTGTTTCGACACATATTGATTATAGTACTGATTTTACGCTTGGCAATGATACCAATAGATTATGCTATGTCACTTATTATGTATCCGAAGCTGCCAGACGGAGTATCGCAAGAAGTGCGGGGGCATATTGCGCGATACGATAGAGAAACATTCTGGTATACGGACAGCAGTCAAAAATATGAATTTGATTTGAAGCAATATACAGATGATAATACCTTTGAAGAGGACGAAATCATATCGGTGTATTTAGATGAAAATAATCAGGTGATTGGTGTTTCACATAAATCAGATGAAGTTCGCGTGGTAAGCGCGATCATTTTTTCTTTGCTGTTTCCGATAATAGTGCTTTTAGCACATGCTTTTATAGGAAAAAAGACTTATTGTAAGTATTGGTCTTTATATTGTCAATGGTATGATAGGGAAGTGGAAGCACTGAATTAACCATGAAATACCAGTATCGGAATGGTTGAAAAAGAACATAAGTTCTGGTAAAATATCTCCATAAAAGAAGCAATTCTAAGTGGAGGAAGCAGGTATGGCGCAGGAAAATCATGTGTATATTGCAATCGATCTGAAATCGTTTTACGCTTCTGTGGAATGTGCAGAGCGTGGTCTTGATCCTCTGACCACAAATCTAGTGGTCGCTGATGCGTCGCGCACAGAAAAAACCATCTGTCTTGCAGTGTCCCCCTCTTTAAAAGAATATGGCATACCTGGAAGGGCAAGGCTGTTTGAGGTAGTGCAGAAAGTAAAGGAAGTCAATGCACAGCGTCGCCGGAAGGCGCCTGGGCATACTTTTGTGGGAACTTCCTGTGATGATGCGCAGCTTAGGACTTCCCCGGAACTTTCGCTATCTTATATCGCAGCGCCGCCCAGAATGGCGCTTTATATGGAATATAGTACGAAAATTTATCATATTTATTTGAAATATATCGCACCTGAGGATATTCATGTTTATTCCATAGACGAGGTGTTCATGGATGTCACACATTATCTGAGCGCCTGCCGGATGAGCGCCAGGGAATTGGCAAAGGTCATGATGCAGGAAGTCTTTCAGAGCACAGGTGTCACGGCAACGGCGGGAATCGGCACCAACC
This sequence comes from Lachnospiraceae bacterium, assembly GCA_029054245.1. Lineage (GTDB taxonomy): Bacteria > Bacillota > Clostridia > Lachnospirales > Lachnospiraceae > Suilimivivens. The sequence continues at coordinate 2,406 of JAIDFQ010000068.1, forward strand.
TGTATCTTTGCAAAGTAGCATTAGACATTGTGGCAAAGCATGTCACACCGGATGCAGACGGAGTGAGGATTGCGCAGCTGGATGAAATGGATTACCGAAGGCTCCTTTGGAACCACCGCCCGATTACGGATTTCTGGCGTGTGGGCAGAGGTTATGCCCGCAAGTTAGAAGAAAACGGGATTTTTACTATGGGAGAGGTGGCAAGGTGCTCTGTGGGAAAGCCGATGGATTATTATAATGAAGAACTGCTTTACCAGCTGTTCGGTGTCAACGCGGAGCTTCTCATCGATCATGCATGGGGATGGGAACCCTGTACGATTGCAGATGTCAAGGCGTATAAGCCGGACAACAACAGCATTGGTTCCGGTCAGGTGCTCCAGTGCCCTTACAGTTTTGAGAAGGGGAAGCTGATCGTGCGGGAAATGACAGACCTTCTGGTTCTGGATTTGGTGGATAAAGGTCTGGTGACAGATCAGATGGTCCTGACCGTTGGCTATGACATAGAAAATCTGTCAGATCCGCAAATCAGGAGACATTATAAAGGTCCTGTCACCACGGATCATTATGGACGAAAGGTTCCAAAGCATGCTCATGGAAGCGTGAATCTGGCTCAGCACACTTCTTCCACAAAGCTGATTCTGGAAGCGGTTACCGAGCTGTATGAGCAGATTGTAGATAAAAAACTGCTGGTCAGAAGAGTTACGGTGGCGGCAAACCACGTAATGGAGGAGGGGACAGTCACCAGGGAAAATGCCTTTGAACAGCTTGATCTTTTTACAGATTATGAGGCGGTGCAGAAACAGAAACAGGAGGAAGAAGCGGATCTTCTGCGTGAACGGAAAATACAGAAGGCGATGCTGGACATTAAGAAGAAATATGGGAAAAATGCCATACTAAAGGGAATGAACCTTGAGGACGGAGCCATGACGAGGGAGAGAAACAGGCAGATTGGCGGACACAAGGCATAATGAAGGAGAGAAGCGAAAATGACGAAGAAATATGATTTTAACAGCAGCTGTTATGATGACATCATCCGCCTTCCGCACCACATTTCAGAAACCCACCCACAGATGACGATACGGAACCGGGCAGCACAGTTTTCTCCCTTTGCCGCCCTTAGCGGTTACGAAGATGCGCTGGAGGAAACAGAGCGTCTTACCCATAGGCGTGCAGCGTTGGCGGAGGATGCGAAAGCGGCGCTGGATGAAAAGCTACAGAGGATACAGAAGGAAATCACTGCCTGCCCCAAGGTGACGGTCACGTATTTTGTGCCGGATGAAAGAAAAGCAGGAGGTGCATATAAGTCTGTCTTAGGAAAGATTAAAAAGATAGATAGATATGAGAAACTTTTGGTAATGGACAACGGAACTAAAATACCGATGGAAGAAATTACTGAAATAGAAGGAACAATATTTGGTACTTGACAAGAAAATTTTAAGTGATATCATAATATCGGTTAAAAGTAAGAGTAAAGAGGGAGAGAAATTATGAAAAAAAGATTTGTGGCATTGACTTTGGCAATTATGCTGACATTGTCGGTAACCGCATGCGGCGGAAAGGACACCAGTACGTCTGCTGAAAGCAATGAAGTACAGACACAGGAAGAGGAGACACCTTCTGAAGAGGAGGCACCTTCCGAAGAAGAGACACCTGCAGAGGCTGATGAAGAAGCTGGCGAGGAGACAGAACAGGGGGCAGAAGCGCCGGAAGAGACAGATGTTTTAGCGGCAGCGCTTGAGAACATGAAATCTGTAACCAATTTGGAAGGACAGATGTTGATGGAAATGAACCTGGAAGTTTCCGCAGACGGTGAGTCAGATTCTGTAGAATCTGTTACGTCCATGGATATGACGCTTTTCAGCGATCCCAGAAAAATCAAAGTGGAAATGAATATGGATATGGGAGCGGCAGGAAGTGTACAGCAGAGTATCTATGGTGAAGTTGCAGAGGACGGTACTTCTATGATGTATCTGTATGACGGCGCCAACTGGCAGAGCCAGCAGGTGGACACCGCAGATATGATGCAATATGATGCGAGCAGCAGTATGCTTTCCTTAATCAATGATGGATCGGTCTATACATTAGAAGGAATGGAAGAGGTAAACGGAGCAAATGCCTATAAGTACGTTTGTGTAACATCAGGTGAAGATGCAAAACAGCAGCTTCTCTCAGCAGGCGCACTGGATTCTCTTACTTCTCTTGGAATGGATATGAGTCAGTTAGAAGCTCTGATGGATGATGTGGGAGAACTCACAGAATATGTGTGGATCGATGAGGCTAGCTTATATCCTGTAAAGTATGAGACGGATATGACACAGATCATGGATAAGCTGTTGTCCAGCATCGTTGACAGCATGGGAGAACAGGCAGAGGGAATCAGCATGAGCACCACCAAAATGAAACTCAGCATGACCTGTTTTAATTTCAATAATGCTACGGATTTCACAATTCCTGAGGAAGCCAAGGCAGAATAAAAACAATAAGGTTATTTTATAAGAAGCAGGAAAAGGGACGGGTTATGTTCGTAAAGAATAACCGGTCCCTTTTTTGCAGACAACATTAAAATAACTGAATTTCTCAGCATAGGATTTATAAGATAGGACTATCATTGGCTCTTTACAGGTAAGCAGCCTTCACAGTTGAATTGGTTAACTTGGCAGGATGTTGACAACTACCACAGAAATGCTATGATAAAATTAATTGAAAATTTTGGCTATATGATGTAGCAGGAGGGCAGAAGATGAAGTATGTGATTTTAGGAGGTGTTGCTGCGGGAACAAAAGCAGCAGCAAAATTAAAGCGTCTTGATTGTCAGGCGGAGGTGAAGATTTTTACCAAAAGTACGGATATTTCTTATGCGGGCTGCGGGCTGCCGTATTATATCGGCGGTGACATTCCTTCCAGGGAAGGATTGATTGTAAACTCACCGGAAAAGTATGCCGGTCTCACAGGCGCTCAGGTACAGACCGGGTGTGAGGCGATAGGACTGGACAGTACAGGAAAACAGGTGTCCATAAGGCAAATGGATGGAACGGTCTTTGAGGAAGGCTATGATAAGCTGATTATTGCCACCGGAGCGGTTCCCTTTGTTCCGCCTGTGGAAGGAACCAGTCTTCCAGGGGTTTTCTGTGTCCGTACGCCGGACGATGCTGTGCAGATCCGGGCGTATGTGGAAGAGAATAAATGCCGCAGGGCAGTAGTATGCGGCGCCGGATTTATCGGATTGGAAGTGGCGGAGAATCTTGCAGCTTTGAAGCTGGAAGTTACCGTAATCGATGCAGCACCCCAGATCATGCCCAATGCTTTTGACGCAGAGATGGCAGATTATGCGAAACGGCAGTTAAAGGCAAGCGGAATGCGTGTGCTGACTTCTGTAAGTCTGAAAGGGATCAAGGGAAGTGAGCGCGCAGAGAGTGTACTCACAGACAGCGGCACGCTGCCGGCAGATGTGGTGATTCTGGCAATTGGTGTTCGTCCGGCAACAGGCTTTTTAGCAGATTCAGGAATTGAGATGGTGAAGGGAACTATTGTGGTAGATGAAGCGCTTAAGACGAATCTGCCGGATGTCTATGCAGTAGGCGACTGCGCCCTTGTAAGAAATTCCATGACGAGGCAGCAGCAGTGGTCCGCTATGGGCTCCACGGCAAATCTTGCTGCCAGGGCAATGGCAAAGAAATTTTATGATGGAGGAAGCGGCTACGGCGGTTGTCTTGGAACCGGAGTGGTCCGGCTGCTTCCTGCGCTAAACGGCGGAAGGACGGGACTTACACAGGTGCAGGCGGAGGCGGCAGGGTATGAGGCTGTATCCGCGGTGTGCATTCTGGATGATAAAGCGCATTATTATCCCGGCGCATCTTCTTTTATCGTAAAACTTACCGCGGATGCCAAAACCCGGCAGGTTCTCGGCATTCAGGTGCTGGGCGCCGGTGCGGTGGATAAAATGGTAGACATTGCGGTGACGGGAATCTCCCAGGGGATGAAGCTGGATGACTTTGACACGCTGGATTTTGCATATGCCCCTCCGTTTTCAACAGCCATTCATCCGTTCGTAACAGCATGCTACATATTAGAAAATAAAATAGATGGTATTTTTGAAAGCATGAGCCCGGCAGAATATGCCTCCGGCGCTGCCAGGGATTATACCGTTTTGGATGTGCAGCCGGCACCCGGCATTCCCAATGCCCGCTGGATCAACCTTTCTACGGTTACGCAGCCTGTAGAAGGTCTGGAGAAGGATGCAAAGCTTCTGCTTGTCTGTACCAAGGGCAAGAGGGGATATTTCCTTCAAAACCGACTGAAAGCGCTTGGTTATACCAACACGCTGGTACTTGAGGGCGGTGTGATGTTCAATGAGGTGAAGGTTCCCCGCAACGGGCAAAAGCTTTCTCCTGCGGATATTAAACGGGTGAAGGCGCTTGGATGCTTGCAGGATAAACGTTATGATGATGTATTCAATGTACGCGTGATCACACGCAATGGCAAGATCACTGCCGAGGAGCAGAAAAAGGTTGCAGAAGCAGCAGAGCGTTTTGGTTCGGGAGAGGTGACTATGACAACCCGGCTGACGTTGGAGATTCAGGGTGTTTCCTATGATGATCTGGAAGAACTGATGGCATTTCTTGCCGAAGCAGGTCTGGAGACAGGGGGTACAGGTTCAAAGGTCCGTCCTGTGGTATCCTGTAAAGGAACCACCTGTCAGTACGGTCTGATCGATACGTTTGCATTGTCTCAAAAGCTGCATGATTTATATTACACGGGATACCATGATGTGTCTCTTCCTCATAAATTCAAGATTGCGGTTGGGGGCTGTCCGAATAACTGTGTGAAGCCGGATCTGAACGATCTGGGAATCATTGGTCAGCGTGTACCGGAAATTGATTTATCCAAGTGCCGCGGCTGTAAGAATTGTCAGGTGGAGAACAATTGCCCGATTCATGTTGCTAAGTTGGAGGACGGCACGATCAGGATTGATGATACGGCATGTAACCATTGCGGACGCTGCATTGCAAAATGTCCCTTCGGTGCAGTGAATGAGTCCGCAGTAGGGTATAAAGTATATATTGGCGGACGCTGGGGTAAGAAAGTGGCAGAGGGACGTCCTCTGGATAAGATTTTTACTTCCCAGGAGGAGGTCATCGAAGTGACGGAGCGGGCAATCTTATTCTTCCGGGACGAAGGACTTTCGGGAGAAAGGTTTGCAGATACCATCGCCCGGCTTGGATTTGACTATGTGCAGGATAAACTGCTCAATAGCAAGATAGACCGTGAGGAAATCTTAAAGAAGACAGTAGTTGGCGGGGCAACCTGCTGATCAATAAAGGACCGGATGTGTTTTTACATTCCGGTCCTTTTGTGTAAGATAAGAAGGGGATTATGGTGTTTATTATTTGACAGCGTTTTCTGCAAACTGTGTGGTTACCAGATCCTTATAGGGAACACGCTCAGGCAGTTCGCCGGCTTCTTCCAAAATATTCTGAAGCAGGGTGAAGGATTCTTCCTCAAAAATCAGATTATCTTTCCAGGTATCCTGATCATAATAACGGGTGATGATGGTGGTAAGTGTCTCAAGGTCTGTTTCCTCGAATTGTGGCTGGATGACCTTGGCGATTTCCTCCGGCGTGTGGGACGCTACGTAATTCATTCCCTTCTGGAGGGCGTTGGTGAAGGACTGGATGACATCTGGATTGGCTTCGATGTAGCTTTGCTTTGCAGAAAAAGCAGTGTAGGGAACGTAACCGGAATCTTCTCCAAGGGAAGCAACTACGTAGCCGTCGCCTTTGGATTCAAGGGAGGTTGCGTGGGGCTCAAACTCTACTGTGAAGGTGTTTTACTACTCCAATTTTGTGATAAAATGAAAGCCGCTGATCTGGTGGGTTTCCTTGTCTATTTGAATATCCCTTATGGTGCTTTTCCAGAAAGCCTGCTTATGGGCTTTATCCAGCGTAAGGTATAGTTCCTGCCAGCTGCCGCTGAAAGCGTCTAGAAGTTCCCGGTAGAGTTCCTCGGGCACACAGCTGCAATCCCGGGTGTATTCGGAAAGTTTCTTCTCTAGGATTTCGTATTGTTCATCATAATAGGCTTCCGTAATCCGTCCTTTCTGGAAGAGAAGATTGAGACGGTCCATTTCCCTGCGGACTGCTTCCGACTGATCTGGTTTCTGGGCTTTCTGCTTCCTGAACTCAATATCCGCCATTTCCCTTTCAAGACGGGCGGAAACATGGGTCAGCATATATTCTTCAATCTTATATTCCGTAAAGTGGGCACAGCTGTGCCGCTTGAATTTGTTTCCGCAGCGGTATTTCACGTAGATGCTCTCACCGCCGTTCTTCAGTTTTTGTTTCTTACGGTAGCCGGTGTAGTTATTGCCGCACCACGGGCACTTGATCAGGGAACTGAATATGTATGGCTCATAGTTCCCGGAAGCGTAGACCTTGCTCACGGTAATCTGCCGGATTTTATTGAACTGCTCAAGGGATATGTATGGTTCGCAGTAATTGAGATTGCTGCCATCCTTGCCGGCATAGGTCTCGTTCTTAAAGAACCGGTCTACCTGATTGTCAGAAGGGGCGGCATCGCCGTATCTGCCATTTAAGTATTTGATGGTGGAACGGATGGAATAGCAGGAGAAATAGTGCTTGTAGGCATCCTCCACAATGTGGGAGACGGATTCATCCTTGATAAGGCGATTGTCTTTTACCTTGTAGCCGTAGCAGGCGCACCGTCCGCTGGTCACTTCCCCGATGGAGCGCTTATAATCCAGAACCGCTTTGATACGCTCTGACGTGCGGTCACATTCTGCCTGATTGACGGAGAGCATAATATTTATGACCATCTGCCCGTTGGCGGTGGAAGAGTCGTAGTTTTCAAATATGGTCTTCCAGTAGCAGTTGTGCGCCCTAAGGATTTCCTCTGTGATGTTGTAGTCCTTGATGTTGCGGAACCAGCGGTCAAGTTTGGTGACAAGAATCATATCGATCTTGTCTTTTTTTACATCTTCCAGGAGCCGCAGCAAGTCTTTGCGGTGCTTCATGGGTTTTCGGGCGGAAATGCCTTCGTCGGCATAATAGCCTACGATTGTGTAGTCATTCGCCTGCGCGAACTCTGTGAGCGCTTTCCGCTGTGCAGGGAGGGAAAGACCGTTTAGATTTTGTTCCTCTGTGCTGACACGGATGTAGATAGCACAGCGTAACACTTTTCCCATAACATCATCCTCCTTGTGTATATCATATCTGTTTTTGGGCATAAAAATGCCCGGTAACTTGATTTTGTCCCGGGAAAATGATATAATTCATATGCCTATGTATAAATATATCGGGTTTTCCGGTATAGATTCCGCTCTGGTGTTGGTAGCGCTGGGGCGGCTTTTCATTTGACAGAAATTTGCATATTGGTTATAATATACTCAACAAGGCAGTCGGAAGGTGAGTGCACTTCACCCGTCCCGGCGAAATTAGTTGACTATTAAGAAATAGCCGTTCCTAAACTTTACCAGAGAGCAGGACGGCTATTTCTTATTTTTCAGATTCAGAATTGCTACAATCAGAAGACCTACGGTCAGTATGATCATAAATTCCTCATATGTACTCATAAGCACCACACCCTTCCGTAAGGCTCGGAACGGATGGGAGCACGTCCCCCGGCTGCCCGGGTAAGCATATTATGTTGTTAAGGTTCTAGTGGGGATGCACTGAACGGCTTCGTTTTATATCTGCCATCTGCAGCCACATGATTGCCTCATAAGTTCTTATGCGCTTCTGCTTCTATTTCTTGTACATTCTCTTTTTCAAAATCATATTGATTTATATGTGTTAATGCATGGTAATAAGACTTAAGCCGTTTCTCTTGCGATAGTTTGGCATTTAAGAATATTGTATAACTATCATCGTCATTTTTTACTAGTTGTTCTGGAATTTTAGTATCCATATCCAGAAGTTGTACATTAATTTTTTCCATGTAAATCACCCCTTTTTATAATAACAAATCATATGTACGATAAAACGGACTATAATTCAGTCCCTTTTTCCTGATTGTACAAATTTTTCATAAATTCCATGTGGGCTTTGAATCTCTCTGGCGGCATATTGCGTTTCATATCAAAAAGGGAGCGCATGTCCTCATCTTCAAACATTTCCTGCGCAAGCCTAGCGGTTTCCTCGTTGAGATAGTAGCTGGCACTGGGATTTGATGCAGTTTTATTTGTCCTGCCTAAAAGATAATCTGTATCTACGTGAAAGAAATCTGCAATTATTTCAAGCGTTTCAAAATCCGGTTCTCTTGCGCCTGTTTCATACATACCAATTCTGCTTCTGGAAATTCCGAGGAGATCAGCAAGTTCAGCTTGCGTATATCCACTTGATAAACGTAGTTTTTTAAAAACTGTTTGAAAGTCTCCCATAAATTTTACCTCCCTACTATACAAAGAATATCACGAAACGTGATAAAAGTAAACTTAATTTGTCACGAAATGTGTTGACAAGAGAAGAGGGGGGACGTATTATATAAATGTCACATAAAGTGACAATGGAGAAGATGCACAAAGATGGTATCTTTTTTTACCTTAAATTGTCACGATGTGAGACAATTACAAAGTAAGAAAGGTATTTTCCAAAAGCAGCTTCGTACAAAATTGCAGCAGGCATAGGAAAGATGTACAAACAGCCAATCATAGTATTTTACAAAAAAGGTGGGGTTTGTATGCCGGAATTTGATATGGAAGTGACGGATGAACGCTTCGAGTATATGAAAAATCTTCTGGTGAGACTGTATGCCGATCAAATTGGAATGGAAGTGAAAAGCATCAAGGTCAGACCTGTAAATGAAACAACAAAGGAACCGGTATGAGCCGGTCGGAAAGGACAAGCGATGAAAGAAAAGCAGGAAGAAAATAAAGTGGAAGGGCAAGAGCAGCCTACAGAAATAGAACTTAAAAAGGAATATTTAAGAGAGTATGAAAAAGCAGTCCGTCAGATGGAGCGCAGCGAACTTAAAATGCAGGAGATACGTTTGAACAAAATGTGTCCTTCTGTAATCATTGATGGAATGCCTCATGCATCGAATCATACAGACCTATCGGGATATGCCGCATTGATTGAACAGGAAGAAAAGAGATATATAGAATATAGATATCAGCGGATAAAGAAGTGTAAGGAAATAACGGATAGGATAGAGCTGCTTGAAAATGAAGATGAAAAGGATATTCTGATGTATAGATACATAAAACTCATGAAGTGGGAGGATATTTGTATAAAGATAGGACTTAGCTGGAAACAGGCACATAGAATCCATACAAGGGCGCTGGCAAATTTCTAGTGAAAATCGGTTCTGTTGGGGATTCCCATAATTATAAAAAAATGAAAGATGACATAGAATGACACACAAAACCTGTGATATAGTGTAATCAGTTAAAAAAGAGATAACCCAATAATTCCTCTAATACATTACGGAAATACCTGGTCATGAATATGGCTGGGTATTTTTACTTTATAGAAAAGACGATATGGCAGTGAAAAGTACATAGCAAAGACCAGAGGAACTTGCAGGTGAATCTGAAAGGAGGTGAAGGAGATGAGATAAGATAAGGGGCGCAGATACATAAAAAAGAGAAAAGTATGGAAGGAGGTGCATGGATGATTGGTGAGATTGTGGATGCAGTAGGTCTTGCCCTTAATGAAGCGTTTGGAAATCATTATGCAGTTTATAGGGAAGAGACAGGGAAGGATATGGATGCTCCCTGTTTTTTTGTTTATTGCAGCGCCCAAAGAAATGCCCAGATTTCCAGGCAAAAATATTTACGGTCAAATACCTTCTGCATCCAGTATATTCCATCCACCACAGATATCCGGGCAGAATGTAATGAGGTGATTGAGCGTCTGTTTGATTGTCTGGAGTATATCAAGGTGGAATCTTCCCTGCTCAGGGGAAGGAAAATGGAAGCAAAGATAAAGGACGGTGTGGCACATTTCTTTTTGAATTATGACTTTTATGTCTATAAGAAAGAAGAAACGGAAGCAATGGGAACCCTTACAAGGCATATTGAAGTGAAAGGACAGGTGGAAGATGGCTGTAAAGAAAAAAGCTGTGGCGAGTGAAGAAAGGAAGGAAGAGTTGTTTACGCTTTCACAATTGACTGCTGCAGAAAAGTTTAGCGACAGGAAGGACGTGCTAAAAGCGGTTCTTTGTGACAGGAAAGCATATTCAGTCGGTGAGGTTGAGAAAAGAATTGAAAAATTTATGAAAGGAAAGGTGAAATAGAATGGCATTAGGAGGAGGCACGTTCAGCGTGCAGAATAAGACGATTCCGGGAGCATATATAAATTTTGTTTCAGCAGCTTCTGCGGATATATCCTTATCAGGAAGGGGGATCGCAACAATGCCCCTGAATCTGGAATGGGGAGAGGAAGGAAAGGTCATAGAAGTGACCAATGACGATTTTAAGAACAATAGTCAGAAGATTTTTGGATATCACTATACGCATCCGAAAATGAAGGGGCTGCGTGATTTATTCCGAAATGTAGAGCTGCTATATGCCTATCGCCTCAACGGTGGCGGAGCAAAGGCAGGAAACACATATGCAGAAGCAATATATAGCGGTACCAGAGGAAATGATCTGAAAATCATCATTCAGAAGAATGTTGATGATGATACACTGTTTGATGTGAAGACCATGCTTGACACGGTGTTGGTGGATGAACAGACTGTAAAGACGGCAGCCGGATTACACACTAATGAATATGTGGAATTCAAAGCAGAGGCGGTGCTTGCAGTGACAGCAGCAACGCCTCTTACAGGAGGGACAAACGGCGAGACGGATGGCGCTTCTCATCAGGATTATCTGGATAAGATTGAGGGCTATCGTTTTAATGCCTTAGGAGTAGAAACGACAGAAGACACGGTTAAGTCTTTATATGCTGCATTTACTGAGAGAATGCGTGAAGACATGGGAGTGAAATTCCAGACAGTGTTGTATCAGAAGGCAGCTGATTATTATGGAATCGTCAATGTGGCAAATAAAGTCACAGATGGTGGCGAGGCGTCTCTTGTTTATTGGGTGACTGGAGTCATTGCAGGCTGTCAGGTAAATAAATCCAACCAGAACAGGATTTATGACGGTGAGTTCAAGGTTGAAACGGAGGTGACTCAGTCTCAGCTGGCAAAGGCATTGAAGGAAGGGAAATTTATTCTTCATCGGGTAGGGAGCGCAGTGCGTGTGCTTGCAGATATCAACAGCATGGTGACTGAGACACAGGATCGGGGGGCTGTCTTTAAAGAGAATCAGACGGTCAGAGTGATTGACCAGATCGCAAATGATATAGCGGTATTATTCAATACCAAGTATCTTGGAGTCGTGCCAAACGACAATGCAGGAAGAGTGTCACTTTGGTCTGATATCGTGCAACACCATAAGAAGCTGAGCGATATCCGTGCAATTGAAGACTTTGAGGATACGGATATCGCAGTTTCACAGGGGGATTCCAAGAAAGCGGTAGTGGTATCGGATGCGGTTACTGTTGTAAATTCCATGGATAAATTGTATATGACCGTGACAGTGTCATAAGAAGGGAGAATAAAATATGTTGAGAAATGTTACTATGAATGCAAGCGATACGTTAAGTGCAGCGCTGGCAGAGTGTTATGCGACGATTAACGGCAGACGCTACAATTTTATGCAGGCAATCAATCTTGAGGCAAAATTTGATAAGACAAAGGTCAAGGTGCCTATTCTGGGAAAGACAGGAAAAGGAAATAAGGCGACCGGGTGGAGCGGCAGCGGAAGCGCCAAATTCCACTTCAATACCAGTGTGTTTAGGCAGATGATGCTGGAATATAAGAATACGGGCAGGGATGCTTATTTTGAGATGCAGATTACCAATGAGGATCCTACTACCGTAGTGGGAAGACAGACCATCGTTCTTATGGGATGCAACATTGATGGAGGCATCTTGGCTAAATTTGATGCGGATGGGGATTATCTAGAGGAAGAAATGAACTTCACCTTTGAAGACTTCTCCATGCCGGAATCTTTTGCAGCAATGAATGGTTTTGTGACAAATTAATATTAAAAAGGAAATAAGTGCAGAGGGCTGACGGTCGTCAGCCCTTTTGGCATGGATAGAAAAGGAGAAAAAGAATGTCAAAATTTTCAAAGTTTATGAAAGCAAATAAAGTAGTAAAGGAAAATGAGAAATACGCGGCCACAGGTTCTCTGCGTGATGATGCTGGCAAACCATTGCTATGGGAAATCCGGCATATTTCTTCAAAAGAAAATGAGGATTTAAGGGAAAGCTGCATGATGGAGGTGCAGGTAACGGGAAAGCCGGGAGTCTATCGCCAGAAATTTAGAACCAACGAATATATCAGGAAATTAGTAACGGAATCAGTAGCCTACCCGGATCTATATGATGCAGAGCTTCAGGATTCCTATGGCGTGAAAACGCCGGAAGACCTTCTCATGGCTATGGTGGATGATCCAGGAGAATACAGTGAGTTTGTTGCATATATACAGAAGTTTCAGGGGTTTGATGTCTCTTTTAGCGATAAGGTGGATGAGGCAAAAAACTGATCGACGAGGGCGACTGGGAGGCGAATTTCGCATACTACGCCCTCATAAAGCTTCATATACTGCCGTCCGCGTTCCTGGAAATGGATGAACAGGAAAAGGCATTTGTGGTGGCGGCAATCGAAACAAAGTGCAAAAGTGATAAAAAGGAAAAACAGAGGATAGAAGGCTTAAAAGCAGGAAGGAGGTAGATGATATGGCATCCATTATGACAAGTATTGAGCTCCAGGACAGATTCAGCACGGTTGTTTATGGAATGATTCAAGCGGCAGATTTAAATACCGCTGCCATCTATAACATGCGTGAGGCTGTAGGGACAGATATCGATACAGGCGCCTTGGAAGGAGCGAAGGAACAGCTTGATCAGGCAGCGATGGCAGCAAGACAGCTGGATGCCATTTTGGGGGAACGGGATGGACTCAGTGAGCCGGTTTGGATTCCGGTGAAATGGAAAACAGATGACTTGCCGGCACTTGCACAAACAGGAATAGAACAATCACAAGGACAGGCTGGTCAAACTGCGCAGAAGGGGCAGGAACATGCCAATAAGTGGATGAAAACGGTAAGTGATATAGCCGGTAAATATATCAATATGCAGCAGATTATGAATGCAATCGATATATCGGATCAGCTGGCATCCTCCAAGGTGAAACTGGACTTGATGAATGATGGAATGCGGACCACAGAGGAATTACAGGATTTGATTTTTGTTGCGGCGGAAAGGTCAAGGGGATCTTATCTGGATATGACAAATTCAATTGCCAGATTTGGAACACTTGCCAAAGATGCTTTTCACTCTACGGAAGAGGTGGTTGCTTTTTCAGAACAGCTGAATAAACAGTTTATCATTTCTGGTGCTTCTACGGCTGAAATGCGGGATATAACGTCTCAGCTGACACAGGCACTTGCGACAGGGACACTTACAGGGGCGGAACTAAACAGCATTTTCGGAAAGGCGCCTACCGTTATACAGTCTGTTGCAGATTACATGAATGTACCTGTCGAACGAATAGGAGAACTGGCATCAAAAGGACAGATTACGGCTGACGTATTAAAGAACGCTATGTTTGCGGCGGCAGATGAAACAAATTCCAAGTTTGAAGGTCTACCGAGGACGTTTGAACAGATCGGGCAGTCTATCCACAATCAAGTGATTATGACATTTGAGCCAGTTTTTACTAAGTTGAATGAATTGGCAAACAGTGAAGAGTTTCAGCAAATGGCAAATCGATTAATACAGGCACTTGGAGTAGTGGCAGGTGTCACGGTTCACATTTTTGAGCTGCTTGTATCTGCGGCTGGATTCGTGGCAGATAATTGGGCGGCTTTAGGTCCTATCATTGCGGGAGTGGCGGCAGAATTGGCAATATATTATGGATGGCAAATGGTGGTAAAGGCAATTGAGGCAGTTAATTATGGACTCCACCTTGCGATGGGAGCTGCTTTGATGATGAAAGCGGCAGTAATGGGAGTTTTGAATAAAGAAACAGCAAAACAAATTGCAGCGCAGCTGGGACTGAATGCTGCCATGTATGCTTGTCCTGTTATGTGGATCATCATGCTGATTGTAGCTTTGATTGCAGTGATTGCTACGTTGATTGTGCATATGAACCGCTTTGGCGATGAGTCTACTACAGCAATCCAGAAGGTATGCGGAACTTTTGCAGTAGCCGCCGCCTTTATAGGTAATTTATTTATTTCACTGGTAAATTTTATTATTGATGATTTTGCCCTTTTATGGAATTATATAGCATTGTTCGCAAATTTCCTTGCCAATGTTTTTACAGATCCGATAGGAGCGGCTGCAAGGCTGTTTGTAGGGTTTATTGACCTTGCGCTTGCAGGACTTGAAGGTCTGGCATCTGGAATTGATATGCTCTTTGGCACAAACCTTGCTGAATCTGTAGCCGGATGGCGGACGGAGCTTGATGGCTGGGTAACGGATAAATTTGGCAAGGGTGAGGTAGTCATGGAGAAAATGGATGCCAGAGACTACTATATCCAGGGCTTTGACTATGAAGAGGCATGGAATAAAGGTACAAAGTTAGGCGGGCAGATAGAAGGCATTTCCAGTATTCCTGACTTGAATCAGTATGACGACTTTGATTACAGCAATTACTTATCTGATATTCTGGACAGCACAGAAGAGATTGGAAATGGATTGGAAGTATCTGAGGAAGATTTGAAATTCATGAGGGATATTGCGGAACAGGAGGCGGTCAACAGGTTCACCACGGCGGCAATTACGATTGAACAGACGAACCATAACAGCGTATCCGGCGGCATGGACTTAGACGGCGTCATAACAGGTCTGACAGATGCCGTGAGCGAGGCGGCAGATATCATTACGGAAGGAGTGCATTGAGATGACAGGATATGATTTTTATCTGGATAAATGTCTGCTGCCCATTGCGCCGGGCAGGCTACAGTTAAGTATCAAAAATGAGAATAAGACGATTAAATTGATGAATGAAGGACAGGTGAATCTGCTCAAGGCGGCGGGGCTGACAGATATTGAATTTGAATGTACGATCCCTCAGGTGGAATATCCGTTTGCGGTCTATACGTCAGGTTTTTGCAACGCTGCATATTTTCTTGCATATTTTGAAAAACTCAAGACGAGGCAGAGACCGTTCCAGTTTATTGTGACACGGATGATGCCCGATGGTACGCCATTATTCGGGACGAATATGAAAGTGTCCATGGAGGATTACCGAATTACCGAGGATGCGGAAGAGGGTTTTGATTTGTCCGTAAAAATTAATTTGAAGCAGTACAGGGAATATGGGACGAAGAGTGTTTCGGTAAAGGGGGCTGTGATGGGTACAGCGGAAAATGGCAGCGCCTCTTACACAATGAGTGTGGAGCAGCCCCGGTCCCGTGAAAGCGCGCCGTCAACTAATAAGATCAGAAGTTATACTGTCAAGCCGGGTGATACCATCTTTGGAATTGCCAAGGAAATGTACGGGGACGGTTCAAAGTACCAGGATATTTATAACAGCAACAGCAAAATCATTCGGGGAGGTCCCTATGATATAAAAGCCGGGCAGGTTTTGCGCCTGCCTGCGGTATGAAGGAGGATGCATGAAGGCAGAACTTTTTATTGCAGGGGAAAGTGGAACGGAAATCTATATTCCGGCGGTAGAAGATGGAATAGAATGGTCAACGGAACGGTGGGGTGTGCCGGGAAAACTTACTTTTAGGGTGCTTGCGGATCATCTCTTGGATTTTTCAGAAGGATCAGCGGTGCAGTTAAGGGTAAATGGGGCAAAAGTCTTCTTTGGCTTCGTGTTTACCCAGAAAAGGGATAAGGAAAATTGGATATCCGTCACTGCATATGATCAGCTGAGGTATCTTAAGAATAAGGATACCTATCTGTATGAGAATCGGACAGCATCAGAGGTGGTAAAAATGATTGCGGCGGATTTTGCACTGAATGTCGGTGAAATTGAAGATACTGGTTATGTGATTGCCGAAAGATCGGAGATGGATACGTCGTTGTTTGACATTATTCAGAATGCTTTGGATATCACGCTGGTGAATACCAGGCAGATGTTTGTTCTGTATGACGATTTCGGGAGCTTAACGGTGAAGAATATAGCTGGCATGTATGTGCAGAATGACAACGGAACGTATCTGATGATTGATGAGACTACCGGAGAAAATTTTGAATATACATCATCTATTGACAGCAATACCTATAACAAGATCAAACTGTACCAGGATGATGCAAAGGAAGGGAAAAGACAGGTTTACGGGATTATGCAGGATAGTGCAAATATCAATAAATGGGGCGTCCTACAGTATTGCGATACCGTTTCAGAAGGAGAAAACGGGGAAGCCAAAGCAGAGGCGCTTTTGTCTCTTTATAATAAGAAAACCAGAAATTTGAGAATTACAAATGCATTTGGAGATGTAAGGGTAAGAGCTGGGAGCCTGCTGGTGGTAAAGCTTGATCTGGGTGATCAGAAGGTGGAAAATTTTATGCTTGTGGAAAAGGTGAAGCACACATTTAGAAACGGAGAACATTTTATGGATTTGACATTGAGAGGAGGGGAGTTTGTTGCCTGATGCAGCAGAATTATTAAAATTGATAAAACAAAGCGCACTGGAGGCGGTGGATGCATCCAAACCAGTGAGATTTTTCTTTGGAGAGGTGATGAATACAGAGCCGCTGCAGATTAATGTAGAGCAGAAGATGCAACTGGGGCGGAAGCAGCTGACTCTTTCAAGGAGTGTAACAGACTTTGAGACGGAGATTACGGTTGATACTGACACAGAGCAAGCGCTAGACGAGCATAGCCATGCGCTCGCCTTTGTGATGGAGGGAGCAGGAGAGCCCTTGCATGTGCATACCATTTCAGGCAGCACGGAGTCTGTGGGGCTTACCCATACCCATGAGATAAAAAAGAGGATGAAGATTACCGTACATAATAGGTTGGCGGTCGGTGATAAGGTCATCCTGCTTCAGAACAAGGGTGGGCAGCAATATCTGGTGCTGGACAGGATAGGATAAGATGATACCCAAAAACACCATCCTGCCGGGGCAGGATTTTGTGATAGAAGAACAGCCAACCTATACTTATGAAATGAACCCTGAAAGCGGTTTGATCAGGGGATATGTAGACGGTATCGAGGCAATGGAGCAGGCAGTATATAAGATTCTCTCCACGGAGCGGTACCGCTATCTTATTTATTCATGGAATTACGGGATCGAACTGGAAGATTTGTTTGGACAGCCGGTATCCTATGTATGCCCAGAGCTGGAACGGCGCATCAGGGAAGCACTGCTCTGGGATGTGCGGATAGAAGAGGTGGGAGATTTTAAGTTCGATACATCCATGAAGGGAATCGTACGCGTATATTTTACCGTGCATACAATTTTTGGTGATATGAAAGCAGATAAGGAGGTGAGAATCTGATGTTTGAAGAACTTACATATGAAGAGCTTTTAAAGAGGATGCTTGGACGGGTATCAGGCAAATTTGACAAGCGGGAAGGATCCGTAATCTGGGACACTCATTCTCCAACGGCAATTGAACTTAAGAATCTGTATATAGCACTGGACTCTATTGTTCAGGAAGCTTATGGTGACACTGCAACAAGGGAATTTCTTATCCTTCGGTGTAAGGAGAGGGGAATCGTACCATACAGTGCAACACATGCCGTGTTAAAAGGCGAATTCCTGCCAGATTATATTGATGTGACGGGAAAGCGTTTTAATATTGGGCAGATTAATTATCTGGTCACAGAAAGGCTGCCGGAAGGCGGATACAAGGTTCAGTGTGAGACAGAGGGCGAAGAGGGAAATCGATATTTAGGATCTATGACGCCTATTGAGTATATAAACGGGCTTGCATCTGCAGAGCTTACGGAACTTCTGATTCCGGGGGAGGATGAAGAGGGAACGGAGGAGCTGCGGCAAAGATATTTTTCGTCTTTTGATGTAAAAGCTTTTGGCGGTAATGTGAAGGATTATCTGGAAAAGACCAATGCCATTCCCGGGGTGGGATGCACGAAGGTGACAAGGGTCTGGAACGGAGATATTCGACCGGCAGAAATGATTCCTCCAATAGAAGTAGAAGAATGGTACGGGAGCGTATCAGAATCATTGCCGGATTCAGTAAAGGAGTGGATTGCAACCGTATATGCAGCGGCGAAGGAAAAGAAACTGACCACAGGAGGCAGTGTCCTTCTGACAATTCTCAATTCTGAATTTGATCCTGCCAGTCAGGAGTTGATTGAGACTGTGCAGAAAGTGATGGATCCCGAGGAATATGGAGGGGAAGGATACGGGCTTGTGCCTATAGGACATCTGGTGACGGTAAAAAGTGCACAAGGAGTGAAGATTGCCGTAAAGATCAAAATAACCTTTGCTCATGGCTATAACTGGACAAAATTAAGGAATGCCATAGAAGATGCGATTAACGTCTATTTTTCAGAACTCAGGCGGGAATGGGCAGATACCACCACGTTGGTGGTAAGAATCAGCCAGATTGAAACGCGGATATTGGGCGTTCAGGGAATCATTGATGTGGAAGATACAATGTTAAACAATCACGCAGAAAATTACATTCTGGGAGCATTTGAGGTGCCTGTGTTTGGGGGTGTTTCAGAATGAACAGACAAGTAGATCTGCTTTCCTATCTGCCTCCGTTTTTACAGGAGTTCAAGGAGAATCGGGAGACGCTGAACGCAGAGAATCCAGAGTTTATCCTTGCGTGGAATGGGGCAGACAGGGTACTGAAAAATGAGTTCATAGAAACAGCCGATGAATATGGAATATCTAGGTTTGAACGCATTTTAAAGATAACGCCGCTAAAAACAGATACGCTGGAAATACGCCGTAGACGTGTAATGCTCCGATGGTTTGACCGGATTCCCTATACGCTTCGGGCATTTTTAGAAGAGCTTTCAGAGATTTGCAGGGATAGTGACTTTTCAGTAGTGAAAGAGTACTTAAAATACAAGATCGGCATTACCACTGATTTGGAGGAGGCAGGACAGGTAGAAGAACTAGACAGGCTGATTGAAGAGATGATGCCCTGCAATATGGTGGTAACATCTGCAAATAAGATTCCTTGCGGCGCGGAAGAAAGCCTTTATATGGCAGGAACGGTCTGTTATGTGGAGCATATCGAAATCATTGACGATGGCGTGCCGGCTGAGATTGCAAATTGCGAGACTGTTTGCAATGCCCACGCGACAGGTGCGGTGAGTCATATGGAACATATAGAAATTACAGAGGAGACAAGATAGGAGGAGAGAGAAAATGGCTATATTTTCAAGACTTATTACAACACAAAATGGACGTGCACTGATTGCACGGATGCTCTCGGGGGAAGAGAAGATCGTGTTTACAAAGGTACGTTCATCAGATACAGAATATACGCTGGAAGAATTGGAAAACTTGGTGGAGCTTACTGGCATAAAGCAGACTAACAGCGTTTCCAAGGTTTCGCGCACAAATCCTGTTTCGGTAAAGGTAGAAACGGTATTCACAAACACAGAACTTACGGAAGGTTATCATATGCGGACGGTGGCGCTGTATGCACAGGATGGTGACGGAGAGATTCTGTATGCGGCGGCAGTTGAAACTTCAGGGAATTGCTACATGCCTGCATTTGGAGGAACCACAGTGTCAGGAGCCTATATCCAGCTGGTCACTACAGTGAGCAATGCAGAAAATGTGACCCTTGAGGTGGATAATTCGGTGTTTGCTACCATAGGGGATATCAGGGATCTGCAAGGGCAGATAGATTCTGTCAGTGAACTGGTGGGAGGAATGGCAGCGGCGATTAACACGAATGCAGAGAAACTGGAACTGTTGGAGAAAATCGGAAAGCCATTATATCATTTTGAATTATCTAGGGACTCTCAGGAATCTACGGCACGTAATTTGAGATCAATACCTATTAAATCGGAAACACTTTCAGAAATGAATTATGTAACCTATTACTTGTATATTTTGAATGGTGGCTTTCAATTTGTGGTTAAAGATGACACTGAGATATATGAAGGCGCTGTTTTTGTTTCTGTAAATATTGGTGATTTTCATTCGTCTAGCTGTCAATGGCTACCGATAAGTAGACTGCATCCAAGTACTTATATATCTGCCCCAATGAAAATTGTCATATTATCTGGACCTCCATTCCATAGCAATGGAATCAGAGTTGCAGCAAGTCTTTACATCTATAAACAGGGGGCTAATAGGGAATTAGTAAATGTTGAAGATGAAGAGGTCTTTTTTTCGAAGATCACTTTTATCCGGGAGACGTCGCTTGCCATATACAAACTCGGAGGCATACTTTCAACCGTACAAGGTACTGGTGCTGTACCGGGAAGTGGAGTAGGAACAATTGACAACTATAACTTGTTAAAGAATAAGCCATCCATCAACAATGTGACCCTTCAAGGGAATCTGACCACAGAACAATTAGGAATTGAGGCAGGCTCTGGCATAACGGAAGAGATTACGTATGAAAAGGCACTAGCAATATTAAATGGAGAAGAGGAGGCATCAGAATCATGATAGGTGAAATTTTGAGAGCAATAAAAGATTGGTGTATTGGAAGGTTTCAGCCTAAAGGGGACTATCTGACAGAAGTGCCAGAAAACTATGTGACTACATCCAATCTTAATGAATCCTACCTAGGCGGTATAAGATTTGGCAGGGATGCGGATGGTAATCCCGGGTACTATAAGCATGATGAAGAGGCAGGTGCTGATACAGTAATCCCTTTTAATATTGGCAGCGAAGATGGGATAAAAGAAATTGATATTATATTTGGCAGCAATTATTCAAGTAGTAGTAATGCTGCATCGGTGTCAAATTATTTTGGCACTTCTGAATTGAACAATAAAGAATATAAAAATTTATTAGCATTAGGGATATATACAAGAACAAATAGCTCTTATAATACGCCTACCAATACGCTTGTAACAGACCAAAATAAAATAGCAGAATCTATCGGGCAAGGCAGCTTGTCGTTAGGGTCTTTTTTGATGGCAGGTTACCAATTGCTTGGAAAGACGGAACAGGGAAAACCATTGCGGTTTTATGTAAATACTCAAATAACTAACCCAAATAGTAATTCAAAAGCATTATACTTTGTTTTACTTGGTTTGAATTAGTGGGTGAAAGATAAGCAGGCTGCATGTCGCGTAGTGCTTGAGCTAGATAATTATAAATAATGAATAGAAAAGAACAAGGAGTAGAAGCATGAAAAGTGATGTTTTAAAAGCAATAAAGGATTGGTGTACTGGAAGGTTCCAGCCTAAAGGTAACTATCTGACAGAAATACCGGAGCATGAGGGATATAGCATAACGGCAGCAATACAGGAAGCGATTAATGCAGCAGAGGGGGCAAGGACAGCAGAATCACAGGCGGATGAAGCAGCAGAAAGTGCTGCCAATATAGCAAATGAGATACGAAGAAGACTCGATGCTGGTGAACTGACCGGACCGCAAGGATTGCGAGGCGAACATGGAATTCAAGGGATACAGGGCGAAAAAGGAGATACAGGAGCACAGGGACCAAAAGGCGATAAAGGGGATACAGGTGCGCAAGGCCCAGTAGGACCAATGCCAATGCTTACAGAAAATCTTCTAGCAACCGTTCCGGGAACTGCGTTGGATGCTACTATGGGGAAACAGCTTAAGGATGAACTCGATTCGCAAAACTTGTGTTTTGCGAAGAGTCTTGGTGATTTAAACACCAGCTTAACCCCAAAAATAAAAACAATTGCTAGTGATTCTTTTACCATTTATTTTGCCAGATCGGGCAACATAGTTACTGTAGGGATAGTGCTTTTATCTACTCCAATTCAAAACGGATGGCAAGATTTAATTGATATTCCAGAAGATTTTCATACTACATATACAGCCGTAGGAAGTGGAATTGACACTAATGGCAATCATATTATTGGAAGAATCTCAAATAATATCCTGAGTATATATAGCGATACAGGTTTTGTTGCGCATTACCTACAAATTGGGTTGACATATGTCGTGAAATAATTAATAAATATCTTTATGAATATAGCAATCGGAAAAATGAACATAAACCTATTCAGGCTTGTTGAACTAAATAGCAATTTAAACTATATTAAATTAGAATCACCATCTGGAATCCGTGGCTTTCAGATGCAATGCTAGACATGTATGCATATACTGTCGTTTTATTTCCATTTGCTTTAACATTTAACGAACGCCAATTTGTCTCAATTCTAATATTTTGATTTCTTGAAATAGCAAAGTCATTTATATCAAAAAGAGGTACAGAATTATCCGCCGGAAGTGCTGATATATTGATATCAATGCAATTGTTAAGTAATGCGATAAAGTCATTATAATACACATACGTGTTGTTGAGTCTGTTTGTCACACCATCATAAAATGTTATATTTGCATTTTTGATTGTTTTTAAACTGGTGCTTAAATCACCAAGACTCTTCGCAAAACTAATATTTCGTGAAGAATATCATAACCGTAAACCAGAGCCGAAAGGCTCTTATTTTTATACCCTGAAAAGGGAGAAAGAGAGGAAAAAGGATGAGTACAACAAAATTAGTGCTGGCAGACAGCACGCAGATTGAACTGCAGGGAGGCGCTACGCTGGGATATATGAAAGCCCACTATGCAGACAAGGCGGCAATGGTGTCGGACTGGGACAAGATTACGCAGGAGAATCTCAAGACTGTCCAGATTATGACGGATGGCACCGTAATCGGAAATTATGAAGACCTGCTTCTGGAATCCGAGACCTCCACATTACAGCCGGACGGCTCCGTAGACACGGTATGGAAAATCAGGGAGAAGACGGACATGGAGAAGTTACAGGAAGAAATCACACAGATAAGAGAGGGACAGGATATCCAGGACGGTACCATAGCCGACCTTGGAGAAACTGTGAGCGTACTTGTGGAAGGAGGAAATGAGTGATGGCAAGATTCTATGGAACAAAAATCAAAAATGGCGAAATGGCAATTGATGCCGTGCCAAAATTATGGAAAAAAGCTGCTGAAAAGTGGCTGCAGGATAATCCATAATACACATTAAAAATTAGGGGAATGAGGTGGTGAAATGGATAGCACAGAAGTTGCAGTTAAGCTGGAAGCTCACGAACATGAAATAGGTTCTTTGAAGTACCGTGTCAAAGATCTGGAACTGGCAATAAAAGCAATCAATGAGCTTGCCATATCTGTCAATAAAATGGCGGTCAGTATGGAGAACATGCTTCATGAACTGAATCGGCAGGGGAACCGGCTGGAAGAACTGGAAAAAGTGCCAACAGAAACCAACAAACAGGTGAAGGCGGCAGTCATTACTGCGCTGGCAGGCGGAGTGATAGGGGCAGTTATCACAGCGATATTTACAATCATTTAAAGAAAAGGAGAAAAATGTATGAAATTCAGAGCGTATTGGATGAAATGGGCAAAGGCAGCAGGCATGAGGGCGGTAAAGACGGTAGCACAGACAGCAGTTGCCACGATTGGAACTGCAGCAGTAATGGGAGAAGTGAACTGGATCGTTGTAGGTTCAGCATCTGCGCTGGCAGGCGTGCTCAGCCTGCTCACGTCAGTTGCAGGTCTTCCAGAAGTAGAGGGGTAATGCTATGGTAGTTGGAGTTAACTGCGGTCACACAAAAAGCGGCGCCGGTTATGGCGCCGTCGGCATCATAAAGGAATCAGAACATACAAGACTAGTGGGACAGGCTCTTATGAGCCTGCTCCGGTCGGCAGGCGTCACAGTGATGGACTGCACCATAGATCAGGCAGGTACCCAAAACGAGTACCTTGCGGCATCTGTAGCGCTTGCCAACCGGCAGGAACTGGACTGGTTTATCAGCATCCATTTCAACGCATCCGGAAGCCGCGAGGGACACGGCACAGAGGTCTATACCTACGAGGGCAGGCAGTATCAGGATGCAGTAGACGTGTGCGCCAATCTGTCAGAACTGGGATTTGCCAACCGTGGAGTGAAAGCCGGTACCGGCTTGTATGTGATCAGAAAGACGAAA
>JAIDFQ010000069.1 GCA_029054245.1 Lachnospiraceae bacterium
GGCAGAGAAGCTGGATGCCCTGTTTGGTGAAGGAAACTATAAAAGCATGCCCGATGAGATCTGCTGGCAGCTGCGTTCTGAACCCGCCAGATGGACCGCAGAAAAGCACATCATCAAAGTATATGTGGGAACGGATGGCCTGCATCAGGATGAATTCCTGCGCGGTGACCACCCGGATACCCTGTACCGCGGCAGCATCGCGACTCCTTCCCTGCTGGCTGGGATCATCAACTCCAAATATGTGAACAGCAGTCCGCTTGACCGTACCGCCAGGGAGTTTCAGACCAATGGATTACATTTATCCAAACAGACCATGTCCAACTGGGTGGTGTGGTCGGCAGAAAGATTCTTCCAGCCGGTATACGGTCTGATGAAGAGGATCCAGCTGCAGGCACATGTAAACCAGTGCGATGAGACTCCTTTGGAAGTGATCCATGATGACAGACCCGCAGGGAGCAAAAGCTACATGTGGGTGCATCTCACCGGAGAACTGAGTCCGTGTCCGAAGATCATCGTGTATGAGTATCAGAAGACCAGACACAGTGATCATCCGAAAGAATACTATAAGGATTTCAAAGGAGTCCTTATGACGGATGGCCTGGAACAGTACCACAAGCTTGCCAGGGAGCAGGAGGGGCTGGCCAATGCCAACTGTTTTGCCCATGCCAGACGCCACTTTGCCAATGCCATCAAAGCTATGGGCAAAGGGAATGGGGAAGCAGTCAAAGCTTCCGTGGCGTATAAAGCGCTGGCACGCATCGGAGCCATTTATGACTTGGAAAAAGCCCTTAAAAATCTTTCTCCCAAAGAGCGCCTGAAAGAACGGCAGACTTCCATCAGACCACTGGTGGAGGAATACTTTGCGTGGATAAAGGACGTTTTCAGACAGGGACTGGTTCTTCCGAAAAGTGAAACGGCAAGAGGCCTTGCATACAGTATCAATCAGGAGGAATACCTCAAAGTGTTCCTGACGGATGGCGAGGTTCCGATCGATGATTCCGCATCGGAACGGGCACTCAGGAATTTTACCATCGGCCGCAAGAACTGGATGACGATCAATACTGTCCGCGGAGCCCAGGCGAGCGCAGTCATTTACAGCATTACAGAAACTGCCAGGGCAAACGGTTTAAATGTGTATTATTACATCAAGTATCTGCTGGAACAATTGGTCACATTCGTTGATAAACAGGGAAATATAGAACAATCAGAGCTGGAGCCACTCATGCCGTGGTCAAAGGCTTTACCAGCTGACTGTTACAGTAAGCGCCGCAACTAAACGGCGCTTAATTTTATAGGTGGGCGTCGGATTTGACCCTTACTTTTAGAGTGTTTCATGACATACTTTGAAAAACTCAAAAAACTGGCTAGTTTTTTAGGTAAGGAGGGTAAACGTCAAATTGTACGCTTACTGCAAAAATCACGTAAAAAACGACAAAAATTGCAAAGTTTGTATTTGGGTGATATTTAAGTTGTAAAATGGCATTGTTAGCAATTAGAACTATTGCGGTATT
Source organism: Lachnospiraceae bacterium (assembly GCA_029054245.1). GTDB lineage: Bacteria > Bacillota > Clostridia > Lachnospirales > Lachnospiraceae > Suilimivivens. The sequence continues at coordinate 1,512 of JAIDFQ010000069.1, forward strand.
AAAAATGAATTTTGGAGGTAAATCATGAAAAATGATGAATGCATTGAAAGAAATATCACCCGATACTTCCTGAAGAAGCTGAATATACAGGAAATTACAGGAAAACATGATAAGTTTATGATCAGCAAAAACTTTAACTGAAACGCTTAGAGAGGCGATAAGATCAAAAAGTTTTAATGTATGAACTGCACAAGGAGGAAATTTGTAATGAACAATGACTATGCAGAATGGCTGGAAAAAGAAAAAAGCTGGATTGACGAAAAAGATAAGAAATTGAAAAAGCAAACGCTGCTTTATCTTCCATTATTAATAGGGGGCAGTATGATCTTTTTTGCACTGATAGGAATTTTAGCTGGCGCGGATTTGAAGGGGGTGCTTCAAAATGCATTGATAGGAGCAGGAATTGGTATTGGCGCCATCCCTTTTTTCTACGTGATAATGTTGGCTTCTTTTCCGGCAAAGCATTATATGAAAAATCTGAAGGAACAAGTAGAAGATGTCCTTTCGCCTGAGGAAAGAGAAGAATTTGCATCCCAGATGTTTGGGCTGAAAGGAAGCATTGAGGAGTTTTCGTGGACTGACAATGAAAAATTTGCAGGAAAGCGGGAAACGAAAGTGCGGATTACCAAAGACTATGCATTACAGACTTCATCAAACGGAGCTGCTTTGATGGTGCAGCTTCAAAAAGTGAAAAAGATTGTAGCTGACACGCGAGAATATACGGTAACCACAAGGGGCGGCGGCGTTAAAATACAGCAGACAGTAACGGTTTATCCCTTGTATTTTTATTATCAGAAGCCGGAAGAAGGGAAAAAGAGCGCATATGATAGAGAATTTACCTTTAAAAGGCGGGAGGATAGAGAACGGGTATCGCACTATTTCAATCAAACCTTATTAAGGGATGAGGAATGCAAAATATTATAAATGCGATTCCATACGAGAGGAACTTCAGGTAATACCATCAATGCAGGCAGATGCGGTATAACTATTAGGGAGTGCGAACTGTGAAATCAGCAAAGCTGATTTCCCCTAGCGAGCAGAAGAGATTTTGCAAGCTTTGGTAAGCTGATAACAATACAGTAGGAAAATCCTATCAGGTAAGGTCTAACCAACCGCCTGTACCGAGTCCTTGGAACCGAAGCGGCAACGTCAGGTTTAAGCGTAGGACAGGGAGCAACAGAGCCGAAACGAAAGTGAAGTGATTGAGCTGGGAAATTATTATGAGGTCGGAAGTGGTCGATGTGTTTCTCTACACAGCAGACAATACTGTTATAGCCGAAAAGGTGAGGATATAATGGCGTCCCCCAGTCTGAGAACTTGGCGAGGTTGATGATAAGTATGTTATCGGAACAGCTGAGGTCCTGTCATTTCCCTGAAAAGGGTATGGAAACCAAAACAAAGAAATGCGTCAGGAATCCAAATGAGTGGCAGGAAGTCCGACACGGCCATAGCATCGGAGAAGTCTGTGAAAGCAGATGGAGAAAAGGGCTGTGCACTTTATAGCTTCAAGTAATTAAGAACTATGCAGACGAAAGAGAGCTGATAAACATGGTGAATGAGTTGCTTGGAATACAGTACAATATCGCAAAGGCAAACAGAACCGACAAGAAGGTACAGAACCTTGCGTCATATATCAATGAAGATACCCTCAGGGCAATCCATAAAACAATGGACAAAAGAAAAGCGTATGGAATAGATAAAGTGACAAAAGAGGGTTATGAGGGGGAACTGGAAGAAAACCTTGCGAACCTTGTAAAACGGATGAAGAGCGGAAGCTACCGCCCAAACCCAACAAGACGGGTTTATATCCCGAAGGAAACAAAAGGCAAAATGAGACCGCTGGGAATCTCATGTTATGAAGATAAACTGGTGGAAAATGCGGTTGCACAGATACTGGAACAGATATATGAGCCGAAGTTTTATAATGAGAGTTTTGGCTTCCGTCCGAACAGGAACTGTCATCAGGCAGTACGTGAAATCATAGAAATGGTGCAGTATCGGAAAACAAACTATGTAGTGGAAGCAGATATCAGAAGCTTCTTTGATAATGTAGACCACGAATGGCTGATGAAGATGCTGTCGCATGATATAGCGGACAGAAAATTTCTGGAAATAATTGAGAAATTTTTAAAAGCGGGAATCATGGAAAATGGGAAATATCTTGACAGTGAACGGGGAACCCCGCAGGGGAATGGAGCCAGTCCAATACTTGCAAATATATACCTGCATTATGTACTGGATAACTGGTTTGATGTAATCGTGAAGAGACAATGCACAGGAGAATGTTATCTGATTCGCTATTGTGATGACTTTGTATGTTGTTTCCAGAACCGGTATGAAGCAGAAATATTTAGAAAGAGGCTTGAAGAGCGCTTTTTGAAGTATGGGCTGGAACTGGCGGAAGAAAAGACGAAGATATTAGAGTTCGGGAGGTTTGCCAGGCAAAACCGAAAAGCAAGAGGAGAGGGAAAACCAGATACCTTTGACTTTCTTGGCTTCACGTTTTATTGCAGAATGGACGGGAAGAAACAGTTTTTCCGTTGTAGGGTAAAGACCAGTAAGAAGAAATTCCGCAGTAAAATCAAAGCGATGAAAGAATGGATGAAAACGCATAGAATTATGCCATTAGAACAAATATTTAAAAACAGTCAATGCCAAACTCCGAGGGCACTATCAGTATTATGGAGTAACGGACAATACAAAGGAAGTGAAGAGCTTTCTTATGCAAACAAAATGGCTGCTGTTTAAATGGCTAAATCGAAGGAGCCAAAAGAGAAGCTATACAGCAGATACCTTCTTTAATGGATTATTGCGAACATTTCCATTGCTGGAGCCAAGTATTAAGGTAAGTTTGTTTTATAGGTAGAGTATGAAATATAGAGTGAAAAGCCGTATGCGTTAATAGCGCACGTACGGTTTTGAATAGGGGTATGGGGAGCAATCCCCGTATCTACTAGAGAGAGACTACTGCTACAATAAAAGGAACCAGCTGACAGAGAAGAGAACCCTGTCGGGCATTGCGGAATATCTGTATGACGAGAATGGCAGCCTGGTAAGCGAGAAGGAGGGAGAAAAGACAGCCAGCTACCGTTATGACCTGCTGAACCGCCAGATGTATGTAAAGACGTTGGACGGAAAAGAGCAGGAGAATCTTTATGATGGAGAAGGGCTCCGTGCAGGATTAAAGGAAAATGGAAAAGCCTCCACGTTCGTGTTCAAGGATGGTGAAATCCTTGCAGAATGCGATGTGGATAATGCACTTGTAAGAAGATATATGCAGGGTGTAGGATTATCCCATGTGCAGACGATGGAGGATGGGGCATACCATGCGTATCATAAAGATGAGCAGGGAAGCACGGCATATGTTACAGGAAACAGTAGTGCAGTTGAGAATTGCTATGTTTATGATGCCTTTGGAAATGTGCTAGAGAAGCAGGAAGATATACGAAGCCGTATCCTGTATACGGGTCAACAGTATGATCAGGAAACGAATCAGTATTATTTAAGGGCGAGATACTATAATCCATTAATTGGAAGATTTGCACAAGAGGATATTTACAGGGGAGATGGACTGAATCTGTATGCTTATTGTGGGAATAATCCTGTGATGTATTATGACCCTAGTGGGCATAATATGAGTGATTATCAAAAGCAACCTGCAAATGAATTTGAGCCAGTTGAGGGTGCTGATGCGGCTGGAACAGATGTTGTTACAGGACTTGGATATGATGCAGGGGATACTCCAGTGAGAATAGATGGAGATTGGACCGAAAATGATATGAAACAAGCACTGTTAGGGCATCCGCCTAGAGGATTAGGAAATCCGGATATTCATCATGGTGGACAAATGCCAGGCGGCGCTTTGCATGAAGTACTGCCAGGAGAACATAGAAGTAATGCAGCATTGCATCAAAGTTTGTATAATCAAGGGGTAACCGCAGAAATGAGAATGGAAGATAGGCAATTACATTGGTGGTATCGAGCAAGAGAACAAGGAGCAGATGAATTGTTACCAGACTGGATTTATGATTAATGGGAGGTGAAATTTGAAACAAAGAAGTAGAGGTTACCCAAGAACAATAGGGTATAAGAAATAAACCATCGTAAAAGGTGGTTTTGAAAAGTAAATATAGACACAACACCTGGTCAGGAAACAGGAACTACATCATCTTTGATGATATATCCTCGTTGTTTAAGCAGATTAAGTGCCTGTGAAGTAGTCAGGATTTTTGATTCGTTCACAGGACGTTGTTCAAGAAAGCCTTCCGGTGAATAGGGTTTTAAATCTGTAAGTATGTGCCAGATGGCGGTCAGGAGCATACAACAGATGGCAATGATTGCTCTCCTGTGACCACGCCGTGCTTTTATACGTCGATAGCGAGTTGTAAATTCAGGATGTTTCTTGGATTTGATCAAAGCATTTGCAACCTGCACCAAAACTGGTTTAAAATAAGAACCAGCATGGGAAATCCTAGTGGATTTGATTTTGCGATTGCTTTGGTCATTATGAGGACAACATCCAGCCCATGAGGCGAGGGTTTAGCTGTGGGAAATACAGACATATCACCTCCGATTTCAGAGGGCACCTGGATAGCAGTCATTGGGTTCTTATCGAATCCCGGTACGGTTCGGATAAGAGCAAGGGCTTCTTCGTATTTATCACTGAGACGAAAGATTTCCCGTTCTATTTCTGCTTTGTGCATTTCTAATTCATCGATGTGATTAAGGCATTGCCTGAGCCTCACAGCCTGTTCTGTAGAGATGGCACCATCAACAGCATCCTGTATTTCTTCGATTGGAGTTTGACACCTGCCATCAACAAAAGGCGCCACATCAAAGGTTTTCCCGGAGTGTTGTAAAATCTGTTCTGTAATAGAACGGGAAGATTTACCAAATACATCAGAAAAGACATCATCCAGCTTCAAGTTGGATACGGTAAGACAATTTTGTGCACGATTCTTTTCGTCGGTAGTCATACAGATGAGTTTATACCGGTATCTTACCAGATTTCTTAATTCACGGATGTTGGCAGGCGGGATAAAGGAAGGTTTGACCATTCCGCACATATATAAGTCGCAAATCCACTTGGCATCCTTACGGTCAGTCTTGTTGCCCTTTTGAGGCTTGGTATATTTGGGGTGGGAAAGAGTAATCCAGATATTATTCTTCTCCAAAATATTGAAAACAGGAATCCAGTACTTGCCGGTAGATTCCATACAGACGTCGGTACAGTGATATTTTGCAAGCCAGTCACACAACTCCTGCAATCCTTTGGAAAAGGAAGAAAAGCGAGCCTGCTTATACTCTGTACGGCTGTGGGAATCAGTAATACCAATGCAGGCAAAGATTCATGTTTTGTGGACATCCAGTCCACAGCAGTTGTTTTTAAGAATTTTAAATGACACAAAATAACATCCTGATGATTTATCGTTATAAAACTGACAGTGACTGGTCATCCGGCAAAATCGAGACGACTTTGGAAGAGATAAGTTTATGGGCTACGGTAATACGCCATTCATTGATGCCTTAACGGATGACTGACGACATATAGATATGCGGGGGCGCCGCTATGCAGCCCCGCCACTCACCTCCGCGTGTTCTGTAGTGTGTCAGTCATATAAGAGAATAATATCAGAAAAGAAATAGATTTAGAAAGCGAAAAGCAGATGGAGGGTTTCATAACTCCATTGGTGCCTTTCGCAGAAAGGCGGATTATAGATATGGATAAATGTTATTTTCAAAATAAGGTTGAGGAGATTGCAGAAAAGGAATCCAAATTGTTTGCTTTAGAGTCAGATGGTAAAGTAAATGATAAAATAATTGAAAGTATAGAAGATTACTATGAAGTAAAACTGCCAAAGGCATACAAAAATTTTATAAAGCAATATGGTGGAGGTTATTTTGGATTTGTCATAGTGTATTCTTGCGATAGCAATGGTATGTTTTACATCAAAGATAATGTAGTAAAAGAATGGGTCTTAGAAAAAAAATTCTTACCAGTTGTTGATTTCGAAACGGGAGATTTTATCGGCTTTCAAGTAAAGGAAGGCGTATGTCAGAGTACAGCCACAATGTATTTGCACGAGGAAAATGAGTTACATGAAATGGATATAGACTTTTATGAAGCATTATTAAAGTATGGGTTAAAGTTTCGTGAATAGAATTATTTCTAAGATGCATTTGGAAATGTGCTGGAGAAGAAGGAGGATATCAATGCCGCATCTTGTATACGGGTCAGTAGTATGATTAGGAGACGAATCAGTATTATTTAAGGGCGAGATACTATAATCCATTAATTGGAAGATTCACACAAGAGGATACTTACAGAGGAGATAGACTGAATCTGTATGCTTATTGTGGAAATAATCCTGTGACGTATTATGATTCTAGTGTGATTATTCTAAAGCTTGGGAGCCACCAATTTAAAGCTTGAGAGCCACTACTATATATTGTGGTTAGCCAAACATATTGCTAAAGATAAGATTCCTCTTTTAAGATGTGTTTATGAAAAGTATAATACTTTTCAAATACATTTAGGTAATTGCGAAATGCGCGATGCTCGTTCGCAACCTTGAATCCGAACAAGGAAGAACTCGTGTGGAGCACGAATCTTTTTGGTGGTTTGGTTGATAGTTTCTAGACAATTCTATTTTACTATGAACCATTGAGGGAATGATTTATTTGGCAACAAAATGAACCATGTATCTATGTGGGTTCTGACGTTTCGCAAACGTCTATAAATGCATAAAAATAAAAGGAGAATTAGTATATTATGGGAAATGTAATGTCATTGGTAAGAGAAGCTATTAGAAAAAAAAGTAATGATGTAGTCATTCAGCTTTTAGATGATAATCCTGAGTTGATTAATCAACTGACTATAGCAGATGGTACATTACTACACGATGCTGTACGTTTTGGAAATGAGGAAATAGCACAGTTTTTGTTAGATAAGGGAATTGATACAAGCATAGAGTCACCAGCAAGTGGAATGTATGGTACGGCAATAAACTGTGCTAATACAATTAGTATGGCATTGCTTTTGATTAGAAATGGCATGCAACCGTCATTGTCTGTAAAAGATAAAATGAAAAATCCTGTTTTCAAAATGCTTTATAATGAAAATGATGTGATGTTTGGATTTTGGTTTGATTTCGAGATGCATATATTAACAGAGGGTGATAAAGAAATATTTGTACAAGTGGTTCGAAAGCAATTAGAAACAGATATGAAAGAGGAACTATTGGAGTTTGTTGATTCATTTAACGATAGGATGCATTGTTTGGAGCATTTTGAAGAACAATTGAGTGCAATAATGAATGAGATTATTATTGAGTTGAGCAAAGAAAATGTTTATTCTTGTTCTATTTCTTACGATTCTGATATAAATGCAATTTGTTTGATTGCAAACACGAAGGATGAATTGATAAAACATATGGAGAAAGATTATTTTTACTACAAATATTGTGAAGAAGAGTGGGAAATTTGGAATATAAGAGAAAAGGAACTTTCTGATTTGTTATTGCAGATTAACGAAAAAATAAAAAGTATAAGTATGTTACCAGTTTATCGATATGAAATTCTCAACAGTTCTATTAAGATTTTAAAAAGAATAAGGAATAATCAGAAAGAGCCTAAGTGGTTGTTTAACATTTATGTGAGAAATTTTTTTACAGAAGAAGAAATAAAAAATATTTATTCATATATTAATGAAAATGATGCGCTGGAATTTTGTGAACATTTAAAGGAATTTGCTAGTTGAGGCTGTTGTTAGACGGTACATTGTGGGAGAGGAACAAACCGCACTTTGATTTTGGCGGATAAGGGGTTCCATCTGGTTGGAGTGCATCTATCACTCTACGGGCAGAAGAAGCGGTAGCCTTTCTCTGGACGGAGGAGGGATTAGCCGATATCATAGGGAACGGAAGGTTCGCCTTGTCCCATGACGGCATGACGGAAACCTGGCATGCCGTGGATCTGCATGAGCATAAGGATTACTGCTATGATGCAGAAGGACTCCTCCAGGCAGTGACGGACAGGAACGGCCAGAGCCTGCGCTTCTCCTATCAGGGGGGATATCCTGAAAAGATGGAGACCCCTCTGGGGCATACGGTCAGCTTCACATTCGATGATGGGAAGCTGACACAGATGAAAGATGAAACGGGGCGCAGCATCGGCTACCGCTATGAAGGGGACCTGCTCACGGAAGTGGTGCATATGGACGGAGGCGTGACCCGTTATGAATATTCACAGGAAGGATACCTTGTCCGCCCCACCGACCAGACAGGGCTCACCTATCTGGTCAACGAGTATGATGAGATGGGAAGGGTCATCCTGCAGACCCTTGCAAACGGCGATACCTACCGGGCAGCCTACCATGACAGGGA
>JAIDFQ010000007.1 GCA_029054245.1 Lachnospiraceae bacterium
TCTTATATGTGCTTAAGGTAAATGACCATAAGCACAAAGGACTATTGAAAATTGGGGAATTCTTTGTGAATGCCGAAATAGCCCAAGAGTATCAGGATATGGACATGCTCTGCGACCTTGTGGATGAGAAGCTGCGCCAAACCAACTGGGCAAAGGATCTGGACTATGAAATCCTTCTCGCAATGCCTACCACATATTCCACGGTGAAGGGCACGGATTGTTTCAAAGCAAGGACGATAATAGACATCTTGTCGGATTCAGGTTATGAACCTCATTATCTTAAAAGCGAGAAGGAGAAGATTGATCTGTGGATGCCTGTAACTCCGGCTCAGGTGAATGCGGCTATTCAGGCTGCAACCAATGGACGCAGGACAATTGAAGGCAGACCTGAGCCCGGCATTAAGCCCATTGATTTCCGCCCGGAACAAAAGAAAGCGATAGATGATGCCATAAACAGATTTTCCACCAAGACCGGTAAAAAGTTTTTGTGGAACGCTAAGATGCGATTTGGCAAAACGCTGAGTGCCCTTGAAGTGGCTCGCCGTCTCGGTGAGAGTGACCCGAAGAAACCGAATAGGCCTCTTGTGAAAACAATTCTGATTGTGACACATCGTCCTGTTGTTGACAAAGGCTGGAGAGAAGACTTCAAAAAGATTTTCTACAATCAGCTCGACACATATTCCTACGGTTCTCGAAATCTTGAAGACAAAGATTCGGAGGGTGACTTTTATTCACTCATAAAGGGGGTAAAAAAGGGTAAGAGATTGGTTTTCTTCGTGTCCATGCAATTTTTGCGTTTGTCAAAACTTGTCGGTGGAGGCAATGACGATCCATTGAAGCGTGACATCATGAACTACAACTGGGATATGGTTGTGGTTGATGAGGCTCATGAAGGTACCAAAACACAGCGTGGCCAAAATGTAATCGACCGCCTGAAAAAAGAGAATACCGTCATGCTCTCACTGTCAGGCACACCTTTTAATCTATACGATGATTTCAAAGATGAGGAAATATATACTTGGGACTATGTGAAGGAGCAGCAGGCCAAGGCCCAATGGGATGAAGAGCATTGCGGCGACCCCAATCCATATGCAGATCTGCCCCACATGAATCTGTTTACTTTCGACTTGTCGAAGGTAATGCAGGATAATGAAGACACCGACACTTCCGAGTTTAAATTCAACGAGTTCTTCCGGACATGGACCGGTGAGATCAAGAAAGATGGAGAAAAGCTGCCATCAAAAGATATGATTGGCCGCTTTATTCATGAAGACGCGGTCAATGATTTCCTCAATATGTTGGTAAGGGAGGATGAGAATAGCAATTATCCATACTCAACAGAGGAATTTCGGAATAAATTCAAGCATACCTTCTGGATTGTGCCCGGCGTGAAAGAGGCTGCCGCACTTGAAAAACTGCTTTATAAACATCCTATATTCAATGGGTTTAAGGTTGTAAATGTAGCAGGTGACGGCAATATCGAAGACCCCAACGGAGAGGCTTTGCAGGAGGTGGAAGATGCTATCAAGAATAACGACTACACCATAACTCTTTCGTGTGGCAAACTGACCACCGGAGTAAGTGTGCCTCAATGGACTGCCGTCTTCTATCTGAAAGGATCGGAAATGACTACGGCTGCAACTTATATGCAGACCATTTTCCGCGTCCAGACTCATGCCGTACTCGACGGAGAGCAAAAACGAGAGTGCTACGTGTTTGACTTCGCTCCTTCGAGAGCACTGCGTGTAGTTGCTGAAACAGCAAAAATGGCTGTCCGGGCCAAAGGTTCAGGATCTATGGCATTCGTCAAGGGGACTCAGGAAGAGGAAGAAGAGGAACTTGGCGAATTCCTCAAATTCTGTCCTGTCATCTCTCTTGAAGAAGGTGGCATGGTGCCGTATGAACCGTCAAGACTATTCGCCCAGCTGAAGGATGTGTATGTAGCGCGGGCAGTACAGAGTGGCTATGCCGACAACAGTCTCTATTCATCGGAGACATTGGTTCATCTCGGCAAGGACGCCCTTGCCGCGTTAGACAGAATCAGCGGGAAAATCGGCACAACGCCAAACCTTCCGAAGCCGGATACTATTGATGTCGGCTACAAACCCATGACCGATGAAGAAAAGGCTACTGCAAAGAAGGCTGAGAAGAAAAAGAAACAGAAGAAACCGCTGACTCCGGAAGAACAGGAGGCTTTGGATAAAAAACGGGCGGAACGGGAACAGAAAAAAGCTCGTATTTCCGTTCTTCGAGGTCTTTCCATTCGTATTCCTCTTCTGGTATATGGTGCTGAAATTGTAGAGGGTCAGGAGGATACAGAATTGTCAATATCCAACTTCACCACACTGGTCGACCAGCCGTCGTGGGATGAATTTATGCCTGCGGGAATCACAAAAGATGATTTCGACGCCATACGCGACAGCTACGACCCGGTTATTTTCCGAGAGGCGGCAAAGCGTATCCGCTCACTTACAAGAGCAGCCGACCGGATGGATGTGGAAGAACGTATCGAGCGTATAGCTACAGTATTCAGTTATTTCCACAATCCTGACAAGGAGACGGTATTGACCCCGTGGCGTGTGGTCAATATGCACCTGTCGGATACAATCGGCGGATGGTCATTCTATAACGAAGACTTCTCTCAACCGAATGTTGAGATTCGGAATGAGAACGGCACCGAAGTCGAATATAAATGGCCCCGCTTTGTTGATCAAGGCGTTGTCACAGCCGATGTATTCGGCAACTATGATGCACGTCTGTTGGAAATAAATTCCAAGACAGGTTTGTACCCCCTGTATTTGACATATTCACTCTACAAACTTTGGAAGACAGAGTATGTCCGTTACGGACTTATAGACAAGGCTGAGCGTGATGACAAGGTTATTTGGGACTCAATCCTGAATGACAATATCTTTGTGGTATGTAAAACGCCTATGGCTCGTGCCATAACACGCAGAACGCTTGTAGGATTCCGCCGTCATGATGATGGACGCGAGATTCAGGTTAATGCGATCTGCCCACATTGGGAAGTGAACAAGGCCGAGCTCGTTAAGAAGAAAGTCATTAAAGTCGGAGAGAAGGAACAACTTTCCCCTACTGACACCTATCTCGCTGACCTTGTAGAAGTGTTGCGCTTTGACTCCAAAATCTTTGAACGCGATGTGGTTCGTCCCGAATGGTGGGAAAAAGTGGACTGCAAAGCAAACATAAAACTCGACAGAAAAATATTCAAGAATATGATAAAATTCGACGCCGTCGTCGGTAATCCGCCGTATCAGGAAAAGAAAGAAGATACAAGCGATGCTCCAGTATATCATTTATTTATAGATAGTGCTTCTCGCTTAGGCTCTGTCTCCTCCATGATTACTCCTGGGCGATTCTTGTTCAATGCTGGCAAAACGCCCAAGGAGTGGAATGAAAGAATTCTTAATGATAATCATTTCAGAGTTATTTGGTATAAGACTAAAAGTGAAGAGGTATTTCCTAATGTGGATATCAAGGGTGGTGTGACTGTAACAATGTATGACAATAATTCTACTAAAGGAGGAATTGGAGTCTATACAAAGTATCCGGAGTTAAACAGAATTCTGAATAACGTCATGAATTATAATGGATTTAAGTCAATCGAATCCATTATATATCCTCAGAATAAGTTTAATTTGGACACATTATTTCACGAGAGACCTATGCTTAGGTCAAAAATTGGAAGTAATGGCAGAGAGAGACGTCTAACTACATCTATTTTCTCATTAGATATTTTTAGTGAGGAAAAGATTGATAGTACGGACATTACTATTCTTGGTCTAATTAAAAACGTAAGGACATATCGTACGATACCGTTAAGATTTCTCGAAGAACATCCGAATATGTTTAAATACAAGGTAATTGTACCCAAATCTAACGGAACCGGAGCAATTGGAGAAGTGTTATCGACGCCCCTTATCGGGGAACCCCTTATCGGGGAACCCCTTATCGGGGTTACTCAAAGTTTTATAAGCTTTGGAGCATTTGATAAAAAATCAGAGGCTGTATCGGCATATAAGTATATTTGTTCAAAGTTCGCAAGGGTAATGTTGGGTATATTGAAAGTAACCCAAGATAACTCGAAGGAAACTTGGAAATTTGTCCCCCTTCAGGATTTCACCGAGAACTCCGACATCGACTGGAGCAAATCCATCGAAGAAATAGACCGGCAGCTCTACAAGAAATATGAGCTTGACCAACCCGAGATCGACTTCATCGAAAAGATGATTAAACCAATGGAATGATATAGTAACAGAGCCTCAAGTTCAAATGATAATCTTCTATCGAATTTAATCAGTTATGATAACATCTGACGACATAAAGCGACTGATGCTTCAGGGCGAGGGTTTGAACCTTGAAATGAAGAAATGCAAGAAGAATTCACTTCCTTCCAATCTGTGGGAGACATACTCTGCATTTGCAAATACACGCGGAGGAGTAATCCTGCTTGGAATCGATGAAGATAAGTCAAAGCAACAGCCTGACAGATTTTCCATTGTTGGTGTCGGAGATTCTGATAAACTTGTCACCGACCTCTTCAATATGCTGCATAATCCTCAGAAGGTAAACCGTTGTGTACTTATGGACAGCGATGTGCAGCCTGTAGAAGTGGATGGAGTTGATGTTATCTATATAAATGTACCGGAGGCTTATTATCGACAAAAGCCGATATTTATAAACAACGACCTTCAGGGTGGCACTTATAAAAGACTGCATGAGGGCGACAGGCATGTCACGTCGGAGGAACTCGCAATGCTTATCCGAGACAGCAGTGATAATGTCGATTCTCAGATAATGGAAGGCTATGGACTCGACGACATTGACTCTGAGACTCTTCGCAAATATCGTCAGTCATTTCAGAACATGAATCCGGGGCACCCTTACGAAGATTTATCCGACAAGGATTTTTTGATGCAAATGGGCGGCTACTCCATAGACACTCATAAGGGCGTGGAGGGGCTTACCATGGCCGGATTGCTCATGTTTGGCAAAAGTCTTCCGATTCATAAAAATTTCCCGAATTTCAGGTTTGATTATCTTGACCTCATAGGAATCGAACCGGGCGACAGCAAGAAATGGAACGACCGCCTCACCGACGATGGCAGATGGGTAGACAATATCTA
>JAIDFQ010000070.1 GCA_029054245.1 Lachnospiraceae bacterium
TAATGAGTACCTCTTTCCTTATTATTTTAATTATATCTCATTAGCCACTCCCGTTACTACTTTATTATAGCACCTCAGTAGAAAGCGGAGGATCAGTTCCCTGTCCACTTTTGCAACCGTCAGTTTTTCTGGAGGAAGATTCTCCCGGTCTCTGCAGTACCTTAAAAATAAAGAGAATGAATCCCTGTATGCCAGCTGGGTATTACGTTTACTGCCGACCTGGCCCGGAAGATACACTGACAGGAACTGAGTCAGATATCGTGCGAAATCAGTTTCCTTCATAGCATACCTCCGGGATAACATATGCACATGACCTTTCCACTTTCTTCATCAAATCCGGATAAACTTCTGCTGTCAGGCGTAAATACCCAGCCGTTGACCGCACTGTTTTGTGTCCCATATATGTGGAAAGAATCGGGAGCATAGCCGTCAGATCAGCTTCTTCTTTGATCCACTTTTGCAAAACATGGACTGCGAATGTGTGACGGATATCGTGCAGACGAGGGCCCTGGCCTTTTCCACCATGTGAAATACCAGCAGCTTCCAGATATCTGCGGTATCTTTGATATACAGTCATGGGACTGATCATGGTCTTGTCGGGTGCAGGAAAGAAAAAGTCACTGTCTCTTTCCCACCAGATTTTATCTGCGTAGGACATACACGCTTTTTTCACGGAATCTGATAAAGGGATATATCGGTCACGATCCGTTTTGGCTCCCCGGATTGTAAGAATCCCTTCTTTGAGGTTTACATCCTTGTAGCGAAGCCCTACAACTTCTGATACCCGAAGTCCACAGCCATAAAGAATCCTAAAAATCACAGGCAATGCCAGATGCATGTTCCTTGCAACCTCCCGTGGTTCTGTTTCATCTGCGGCTTTGATTACAGAAGTTATCGGTTCGTGTGTAAATATATAAGGTACAAATGAATTATGATTCAATCCTTTTATTTCCGGCACGATATAAGCATCATATCCGAGGTTATTCAAGTAGATGGCAAACTGTCTTATGCAGGTAATGCGGTGTGAACGGCTTTTTTCAGATTCACCTTCCCTGGGGGCTATCCATTTCTCCGCAAGAGAACGGGATATTTCTATTTCTGTGACACCCTGTTCTTCACTGAAACGACAAAACCGGGATAAGCATTTCGGCTCATCTGCGTATTTAAAACCGGCGCTTCTTTTGTATTGAATGAATTCATTGATAGTTTCGGCAAAAGGGCCTGTCATTGTTGGAGATTTTTTGATTCTTGTCATGTTAGATTGCCACCTCCAATGCACATTTCCTAAGTTCGCTGATATCAATACGAAGATAGGCCATTGTTGTTTCAGTGGTTGTATGTCCCAGGATTTCCGAAATAACAGGAAGCGGAATCTCATGTTCCAGCAGACAGCTTGCAAGGCTGTGGCGAAGCGTATGGGAACCTTTCTTTTTCCCTTCAAGATGGATTCCTGATTTCTGGAGATGGACTCTTACAAGGGCACCGACTGCACCCGGATTAAAATTCGTATAAGGTGGGACCTGTCTCACAAACACATGATCCGAATCAGTTTTTGGCCTTGCGTTCTTCAGATAATTGATGATTGCTTCACCAACATCTGTAAGAAGGGGAAGTTCTAATGGATTTCCGGTTTTTACCTGGGTCAGCCGGATGACTTCTTTCTCCCAGTCGATGTTAGAAAACCTGAGATTTGCAACATCGCTGCTGCGCAGACCAAGTCTTGCAATGAGCAGGATAATGGCATAATCACGGACCCCGCAAGGATTTCCAAGATCAATCGAATCAAGAAGCTTTGTTACCTCGTCCGCAGAATACGAGGAAGGCAGGCGGCTCTGTCTGTTATAATGAGGGTTGGGAAGTTTTGAGAACATCTCTTTTCCCATAAAACCATTCTCATAGCAGTATTTCAGATAATATCGTACCGCACGCATTGTATGATTTATGGTTGGTTTTTCATAACAGCTCAAAGATGTCATGAAATCTAAAACATCTTTAAGGGACAATGTATCCAGAGAAGAAATATTTCTCTTCTTTAAAAAGGCAAAAAAACGTTCCAGATATAAACTGAAAATCTTATTCGATTTTTTGATGATTCCGATTTTCTCCCGATGGGAAATATATGCTCCTGCGCTGTCTTTGAATCCTTCCGGAAAGATATATGCCCTTTTATCCATAACAAGATAGAGGGTGACATTTCCTGAGCGTTGGTATTCTGCCAAAGCATTTATACAGCGGGAATAGGCTGCACACCATTTTTTCTGTTTGATTTTAGATGACATGGAATAATGATCTTCCAAAAACTGTAATCCAAAGTCCATGCTGAAAGAATCGGTATCGTGTTTTTCGGCATAGAGTAAAAGTTGCTTTGTAAGAGTTTTAAATACGCTTTGGTAATAGTTGGATGCACCTGCCTGAATGAGCGCTTCCTTAGTTTGGTTGATTAGTTGCTGCAAAGTTGAATTTTCCACCTTGTGTTCCTCCTTAAGTGATTTGATAAAAATACACTTAAATCGTGATGGATTATGGAAAGTAAATCAACCAGAGAATCCTTTATTCATAAAGATTTCCATCTCCAGCTTTGCATAATATATAGCTTTTCATAACCAACACCGCCTTTCTGGTTTGTCAGAGCAATTACTTTGCAATTTGACATAGGTGCGTCCTCCTTTCGCATAAATTTAGCCACTTTGTCAAGGTGGCTATGTAAAGGATTTATGACAATAAAAAAGCCGACTGGCTGTTTTTAAACTACACCAATCGGCTATGTAAAAGTCTATTCTGTTTTTATCTGCTCTTATATGATAAGGCTTTCCTTATTCTCTCTGTATCCCATTTTTCTGGAAACAACACTGCCATAATATGAAACGCATCTATCAGCCCTGCAATATACGCATGAGTTCCGTATTCAAAATCCTGCTTATCCCTGCAATCTAAAAGGCGTTGGCAAACAGCCCTCTGTTTCTTCGTTAAATCAAGCTGATTAAAAGCATCCTCTGCACTCCCCTCATTATTACTGTCCTTTTGATAACTTGCATCCGCTTTTAACAGTTTCAATACAGATTCGTCTTTTAGTTTCTCGACCGCTATTTTCACCAGTTCTTTAAATTCCTTATCGCACATCACTTCCTCCTGCCAGTTCTACCCTTAACTTTTTTACAGGTGCATGGATAACTTTGAAAATAAGTTCATCAACACAATCTGTATATCTGCCCTGCTGAATGAGCTGATTTTTCAGTTCCACAAGACTATGTAATAAAATGCTCCGTTCCTCACTATCAACATATAAATGATTTTTCTTTTCTCTCATAAATGTCACCGTCCTTTTTGCTTTTATTATATAGATAGATACCAGTATATTCAAAGATGCAAATAAGCGAAAAAATAAGCGTACCACTATTTCTAATGATACGCTCACGGTTTTAAATAACCTCAAAGTGCTTCAAAGCATCCTTTATCGCTTCCACTTTCTCCGCCGTTGGATGTTTCCTCGGCTGTTTCAATTTCTCTACCGCATTAGGGGCATCATACATCGGCAATCCTAACTCCCTTTTTACCTCTGCGATATATGCGGTATGTACTTTGAAGCCATACTTCGCTTCTATATACTCCTTAATCATCTTGTATGTACCCCGCTCTTTTGGCTTGTACGCTTCGGCTCTCTTGGCGATATTATCAAGCGGTACTTTACCTTCACCCTCGCCAAACTCCACTTTTACGTTGATTACGCTGTCGGGTTTTTTGTGGGAAAGCATTACAACCGTCTCAACATGTTTCGTAAACGGAAACATATCTACCCCCACTCCCGTCTCCATCCGATACCCTTTCCCGCACAAATATTTCAGATCTCTCACCAAGGTTTCCGGATTACACGAAATATAGACCACCTTCCGCGGCTTCAACTTAACCAGCGCTGTGAGGAACTTTTCACTGCTCCCTGTGCGCGGCGGATCCATAAGGACCACGTCCACTTTTTCACCTAAAGCAGCCATCTGCACCATGAAATCTCCTGCATCTGCCTGATAAAACCGGATATTTGACAAATGGTTTCTTTTTGCCCCGGCTATGGCATCCCGCACGGCATCCCTGTTCAGCTCCACGCCAATTACGCTGCCTGCATGAGGCGATGCAAGCATCCCGATCGTCCCAGTGCCGCAGTATGCATCCAGAACCACTTCTCTTCCAGAAAGCCCTGCAAAGGCAATGGCTTTCTGGTAAAGCACCTCCGTCTGCACCGGATTTACCTGATAAAAGGATTTCGGTGATATTTTAAAAGTCATGCCACAAAGCTGGTCTTCAATATGTCCTGGTCCGTAAATCACCTGTTCCCTGTCTCCTAAGACTATGCTGGTCTTTTTGTCATTCACATTTACCACCACCGTCGTAATCTCAGGATGCACTTTCCGAAGCGCCTTCACAAAATTATTTTTGGACGGCAGAATGGGAGAGGCTAACACCAGCACGACCATAATCTGTCCTGTGCTGTATCCCACCCTTACCAGCACATGCCGCAGAAGCCCATAGCCAGTATCTTCATCATAGGTCTTGATTTTAAAGGATTTCAGCAAATCCCTGACGGTCTGTATGATTGCATCTGCCTTTTTATTTTCCAGAAGGCAATTTTCCACTGGAACGATGATATGCGTCCCCTCTTTATAGACGCCGGAAATAACCTTTCCCTTACTGTCTCTACCAAATACTGCATGTACCTTATGACGGTAATGTTCCGGCATCTCCATGCCGAGAATCCCCTCCAGCTTTCCATATGGTTTTAAAAGTGCGGTAAGTCGTCCTCTCTTCCAATCCAGCTGCTTCTTATAATCCATATGCAAAAGTTGGCAGGCGCCGCACTTTTTGTAAACCGGACAAAGTGTCTCTTTCTTTGCCGGCTGCTGATTCTTTTCTTTCCTTGACGATGATCTGTTGTCCGCGTAATCCTTCTGACTCATATCTTCTTTCCTTTCAATTCTTCTGTATACAATCATCACTTCCAATTATTTTATTATATGGCAGGAAAGATTCTCCCTGCCGGCGCGTGGAACACATGCTGCAGACCGCAGGCTTCCATGCGCACCCTGTGCATGATAAAAACCCCAGGTACCAGTACCCAGGGTTTCCAACTTATTTACCTCTATCAATCATCCCTAACCTTTTTTAGCTTGACGGATTCCATTCCCTGAACAAGCTCTGTCGCCCGCTCTACATCTGCTTCATTGATGCGGATTGTAAATGTATTTTTTTCCTTTTTCCTATCGCCTCCAAATAGCCTTGAAACAAAAGACCGATCCTGCCACTCTATAAAATAAGATATCCTGTTCTGCAGAAAAAGTTTTTCAAGCTTCTCCTTGCTCGTCATACTATACACTCTGCAAAATGATACCTCCCTATTAAATCTTCGTTCATCAAACATTAACGATGTCATAACATGCTCTCCTATGCGTCCCTTATATTATGTCAACTACATACATTATAAGCCATATTACATAGTTATTTCAACAAAAAATTAAAATTATTTAAACTTTGTATACCAACAGTTTCCAAGGGCATACACGCAGCCGGAGCGGTTCGGTCCATAGGGGCGGCACGGCACAGGCAGCAGGACACCACCAAACGGGAGCTTCGCCTCTTGCCTCACCCACTATCGTTTCCAGTCTC
>JAIDFQ010000071.1 GCA_029054245.1 Lachnospiraceae bacterium
TGTCATTCTTATCGTAGGTCAGGTCAAATACCGGTCCGTCAAATTCCTCCGCATGGACCAGCCTGTCCTTCAGGTCATAGCCATAGGAGACCTCCCGTGCCTGTCCGTCCTTCCCTTCCTGCCTGACCGAAAGGATATTTCCTGCTTTGTCATAGGAGATATAGGTAGTCCGCCTGATATTGTTTTCCCTGTCCTCTACGCACTCTTCTATGATTCTGTCCCTGCCGTCATAGCAGCGGCTGATACGGTATCCTTCCGGGGTTATGATTCCTGTCCGGTTGCCGTTTTCATCATAGCTGTATCTGGTCACTGCCGTATCCGGCACAGGATCCTTGTCCACAAGACCGCTGTCAAGAAATTCCTTTTTCTCTTTCAGCCTTCCTGCCCGGTCATAACTGTACAGTATCCTCCTGAGAACGGTCCCTTTTCCGGTCTCGCCGCTGGTACTGATTACTTCTTCCTCGCTGATCCGGTTCCCCCTTGCATCATAGCGGTAGGAGACCCTTGCCCCCAGGCCATCCTCCACACGCACCAGCCGGTTCCTTGCATCATAGGCGAAGGTCAGCGTCAGGTCTTCCCCTTCCGTAAGGAGCTGCCCCTCTGCCCCGTATCTTCCCCCATGCCTTACTTCCTTTATGCGGTTCCCGTTATCGTCATAGGCGTAAGAAGTCATGCGGTAGCTGACGTTCCCCGCCTCTTCCCCGGCAGGCGCCAGCTCCCTGATGAGCCTCCCTGCAAGGTCGTAGGCATAGTAAGTGCTGCATCCCTTCCCATCTGTCCTGCGGATGCAGTTCCCCCACAGGTCATAGGCATAAGTATGCTCCAGGACGCCGTCAGGTCCCGTGACCGAGACCAGGCGGTTCCCCTCATCATAGCCGTATGTCCAGCCTGCCCCATCATCCGATCCTTCCTCATACTGCTCCGGCAACACATGCCCGGTCCTGTTCCCTGCCGCATCATAAAACAGCCGCTCCACGCCGCCGTCTGGATAGTGGATACGGATCAGCCTGTTATCCAGGTCATAGTCATAGACGGTTCCCTCCCCGTCCTTCGTCTTTTCATCATAGGCATTGGGATGGACCTTCTTCCTGATATTCCCTTCCCCGTCCCAGAACATCCTCTCATGGCTTCCGTCAGGGTAGACCGTGTCCGCCAGGCGGTTCAGGAAATCATACCGGTAATCCGTGCGCCCTCCCTTCTTCTCCTTCCACTGCCGGGGCGTGTACATGGCGAGCTTCCTCCCCATCCCGTCATACAGGAAATGGGTCTCATTGCCTTCCCCGTCCCGCTCCATGGTGCGGTAGCCGCCCCTGTTATAGGCATACTCCCACCGTACTGCCCCGTCGTCTTCGGCAAGCCGCCTACCATCCCTGCTGTATTCACATCCAAGCTCGCTGCCGTCGCCGTAGACGGTCACGGACGGATAGACGCTGTCCTCCCTGTAGCGGTAGGCGGTCACATGCCCCTCCCCGTCGCTCTGGCTTATGAGCCGCCCCATGTGGTCATAGCCGTAGCTTTCTTCGATATAATGCCCTTCCGCCGTCTTTTCCTTCCTAATGATCAGGTTATGGCGGGCATCATAAAAGGACAGCTTTTCCCGCCCCCCGTTGTCACGGACGGACACCAGATCCCCGGCACGGTCATAAGTATAGCTCGTCTCCAGCCCTTCCGGTCTGGTCTCCCGGATAAGGCGCCCGCAGTCGTCATACTGCCGGCAGATGCTCCTCCCCAGCCGGTCCGTCTCCCGGATGCGGTTTCCTTTCCCGTCATATGCAAAGCTTTTCCTGCTCCCGTCGGGATAAGCCACCATGCTGATGACATGCTCCTCATTATAGAAATACTGCCGCTCCCCGGGACAGGCGCTGTATTCCATGCAGACCTTCCGCTCCCTGTCATGGTAGGCCATCCTGTATTCCTCTCCGTTCGCAAGCCTCTGGGATATGACCCTCCCCATCCCGTCGTACTGGTTCACCAGATAGTCAAGCCCCGTCTGGTCAATGGGACGCGTCAGATAGCCGTCTTCCGAATACTGGTATTTCGTCACTCCCCCGTCCATATGGACCACTTCTGTCAGCATGCCGTCCGTGTACCGATACTTAAGGCTCCTTCCCATGTCATCCTGCATGGAGGAGAGCTTCCCGTCCCTGAAGCTGAAGTCCACCGTATATCCGAACCCGGTCTGCATCCGGCACAGCAGTCCGTCCTGATAGGACAGGACAAGGTTCTGCCCGTTCCTGTCCGTCACTGCCGCGAGGAGCCCCTCTCCTGTATAGCTGTACGCCTTATGCTGGTGGCAGTCTGCGACCACCCACTCCATCTGTCCGGTTTCCCGCCTGAGGGCATACCTGCCATTGCCAAGGATATCCCTAAATCCCTCCCCGGTTTGCCAAAAAGCCACGCAGAATCCGTCGGGCAGCTGTCCATGGATGATATCCCCGTCTTCATACAGCCTGCCTTCATATGCGAAGTGCCATCCCTTCCCCAGCCACCCCGCATCCTTCCTTGTAGAGCTGTAGCTACGCTCCAGGCGGACGGGTTCCCTCACATCCGGCAGGAATAAATCGGTTTCCGCAATGAGGAAGCTGCCCGATACGGCATCCAATGGATCCGCAATCATCTCATTGAATGTCGCCATCCGCATATTCTGCAGGAAGCTCTCCGTCTGGTTAAACTCATATCCTGTAAGATCGCATCTTCCAGCATCGATTGCCGTTCCTGCACCTGCTCCGATGATGCCGTTGGTTACTTTTCTTATAGTATCTATGTAAAAATTGGGGTCTTCGTCTCCAAAGCGCAGACTGTTCATTGCCACCCCCTTCAGACTGCTTGCCCCCATATTGATCATTACATTCTTTGCGTCAAGAGAGCCGGTATACTGATACTCTTCGTAGCATGCGGAAGCAAAATCCTGCGCACAGTTAAGGACCTTTAATGCAGTCTGGTGCTGCTTCCTGAAAGTCTCCACCTTTTGGAGCGTGGCTACGAGTTTACTTGCTGTTGCCACATTTGCAGAGGACGCAAGATTCACTCTGATTGATTTGCAGGTGACTACGCTGAATACCATATTATTAACACTTTTTGCAATCTGATAGGCTTCTTCATTTCCTCCGAACACGGTATCCCGCATCATATTAAGGGAGCGGGATAAGTCTCCATTTTCCACCTTATCCAGGTCACTGACTCCTTCTGAAATATCGGATATACCTGATACAGTCGCAAAGGAACCAGTAGCTGCAATAATACCAGCTGCTACAGGCGTAGCCGCACCGCCGGTAGCTGCTAAGACTGCCACAAAGGCAACCACCCCGACTACAGTGACGGCTCCCTCTGCAATCTTCGACTTTGCCGCTGACTCCTTTGCCTCAAGCTGCATCTTATAATTAAGCGCCGTTTTGGTCAGGGCATTCTGGGGATTCAGATTTCTCGCCGCACGGTTCCGCGCATCCATAGCTGTCAGGCTGGCGCGTACAAGGCTGGCAGGCGGAAGTGCCGGATTCTTTAATTCCGCATCCTTGCGCACAAAAGCAGCCAGGATATTAATCTCTTCGCTCATGGTAATCTGGCTGTCCCCATTCATGAGGACCATCCGTATGCTGTCCGCCGCACTCATATTGACCGTTTCCACATTTCCCGGATTTCCTAATCCCACAAAAATATTATTTTTGCCGCTGTAGAAATTGATGGAGAGACCTGACAGCGACAATGTCCCCGTCCCTTGCAGCATCATTGACGCTGATCCGCCTCCGGGCGAAAACGTGATGCCATAGGGCGCCAGTTCCATATAAGATCCGCTGGGGTCGGAGAATACTTTATAGTCGGGATTCTTTTCTCCAGCCTCCGGTCCTTCCACTTCCGGCTGCGGAGCTGTCGCTGCCCCCATAGCTGCAGCAGCTCCCGGAGTTCCTCCTAAGGGCGCACTTCCCCCACTGCCCATACTGCTTCCTGCAGGGAGTGGACTTCCTGCATTTCCCGACGAACCGGCAGTGGCATCTTCATGACCAGCACAGGGGGCGCTTCCGCTTCCTGTTTTGCTGCTTTGGTTTCCTTCTCCTGCAATCCTGCTGCCGGATTTTCTCCCCACCCTCAGGGCATGGACTGCCATTGCGCTCTGTTCTTCATGGTCCGGGAAGTAGATATGGACCCTGCTCCCCTCCTCCGGCATACAGTAAAAGTTGCTGGTTTCTATGGCATAAGTGAACCATTTAAGGTCCTCTGCGGGTTCATAAGAGGCATCTATATCCAGCTGTACCCTGACCTGGTTCCCTTTCCTCTCCTTTACAGTAGCCGGTATGCTCATGCCGAAGATCCTTGGATTGGTCTTCCTGTCCGTAAAGATGCCCTTCCTTCTGGAAAGTTCATATTCATAGACAAGCTCACCCTTAACCGTCCTTATATCAACTGCCGTCACCACAGTCTCGATATGTCCCAACGCCACCTGTTCGCCAAACTGCATATGCCTGCGGCTCCTAAGCCGCCAGCGCATCCTCTCCTGGGGCAGGATATCTGCTGCATGATCTGATTTTTCATAATGTTCCATTCCTTTTAGCAGGGTATACTCTTCCTCTTCCAGCACGGTCCCATGATCCATATGCGGGATCCCGAAATATGCCCTGCCCCACTGCGCCGTATTGTCTGCAAGGATAAAAGTGGAGAAGTGGCTGGCAAGCCTCTTTAGGAAGTTCCAGTCCGTCTCCTCATACTGCATCAGCATGCCCGGAATCCTCATCCCATTGGTCACTTCATCCTTAATCCGCGCTTTTCCATACTCTGACAGCGCCTTTGAAAGAACCTGCGCATAGGTCTCATTTCCCCGGCAAAAGCTCTGACTTTTGTCTGTGAGATCCCATTCTCTGGTATATCCGGTAAAATGCATACATAAATAGAACAGACCGCTTTCCTTTTCCGCTTTGATTTCTTCGATCTTTCCGCAGAATATGGTATGCTTCTTCTCATCACGGCGTCTGATATGGACAGACAGACTGCCTGCCGCCTGCTCTACAATCTCTATTGCCCGTTCTTCCTCCACGACTGCCCGTATCATGACCTTTCCATGGTCATTCAGCCTTTGCATGATATGAAGGGAATCAATGCTGATGATTCCTTCCGTCTGTATTTCAATATCCAGATTATGGTATGTTAACATCATGGTCCGAATTTTCCTCCTTGGTTGTCTTCATCGGCGGATTATCTCTATTCCGGCTGTCCTGTAGTAATGATCTCTATGATTCCGCCGTATTTACAAGTAAGTGTCGCCCTGCCAATCAGCGCTTTCTTTCCCGGCTCCACATAGACATCTTCCTTTTCCTTGTCCCACTTAACCGATACGATTTCAGGTATGCACTCCCCCAAACACGCCATATGCTTTTTTCCATCTCCTAATTCCTGCGTGAAGATTTCCTCCACCTGATCTTCAAAGTCTATTCCCGTCGTTTCCGCCACTTCCCTTGCCAGCTGCTTAGCGGTTTCTATTGTCTTCGGATTTTCCGGACTCGAACATCCCCCAAAACAAATCACGTTTTCAGACTTACAGTCTTTGATTGTGACCTGTGCCCGCTTTTTCAAAAAGACCCCATGGCTTGCTTCAAGAACCAGCTTGCTTTCCCGCATTCCAAAATTACATTTCGTATCCGCACAATGCACGATATAAGTTTCATCTATCCCTGCCACTTATCTCACCTCGATTTCTTTAAAAGTAACGCCCATTACCTGTCGTCTCAATAAGCTTTCTACGACCTCAAGACTTACTACCGGAAGCCTGATTCTGCTGTCTGCGAGCAGAAATGCCTTGTGACCGCCGATTCTGCTTCTGTTTAAGTACAGTCTTTTTTCCATTCCGTTTGGATAGTATTCCGTGGCATCATCCACCGCTTCGATCTCGCTAAGGAGCAGATGAAAATAAATAAGCTCTCTCCCTTCCTCCTTATGGATCAGCACGACCTTCTTGGACACCGGTTCATCCTCATACATATCGATGACCCTCTTGGCTTTTTCAGATACCATGTATACAGGACTTTTGATAAAATCCGGGGCACATTCTCCCTTGGTCCCGTCCAAGTATAGCGGCGTGACATCATTTATTTTCCCTGCATCTTCCCGCGTAAAGATATGGCGTTTTCCATAAATATCAAAGTTCCGAAGACCGATCACATCCATCAGCGTGTTATCCTGTTCCATAAAAAAATACCGGTTCATCCCTCCGCCGCCTCCTTTTTCGTCCTGTCCACAATCAAAAGCTCCGCCAGCTGCTTATCATCAAACTGCTCCGGTCCAAAACCTTCCCTTGAAAAAGATGCCTGCAAAAGCTCTGCATCCTTAAAATTATTCTCAACCAGTTCGCAGTCTTCAAAATCCGTCTGCTGAAGGTGGGCGCCGGTGAAATTGCATCCTTCGATCCGGCACCTTAAGAATCTTGTCCCCCAAAGATCTGTCTTTCCAAAATCGATTCCCTTCAATCTGCATTCTTCAAAGACAGTAAAACGCATATTCTTTTCCCGGCAGTCCCCGTCCGTCAGGTTTTCCCTATACCAATAATCTGCCGTCAGAATAGCTGAATTCTGGTCATACTGGCTCAATCTGTCCTCCCATGCTTCCTGCCCCCTTGTATCTCTTTTCACTTGCACAACGATTTCGCTGTAATCTCTGTATTCTCCCCACTGTACGGTCCAGAAGGGCGGCTTTTTGATCCGTTTGAAACTCTCCTGCTGTTCCAGGCTGCGAAATGCAAACCGCAGGATGTGCGCAATAATCTGGTTGCTTATCATAATCTCATTCTGTATCAGCGCACTGACATCATACTTGTTGACCTTTCCCATGTATTCGCGCATATCTGTAAGGAGCTGATTCTGCCAGCTAAAATACTCCTGAAACAGAAAGGTAATATCAAAATTAACAGACAGCGGATTTTCGTCCAGATACCATTCCATCCCCATAACATCCAGCCGGACAATCGCCTTTTTATCCAACAGATCACATCTTTGCAGAGAAAAAAGGAAATACGTATTATCTTCTTTTTTCTGATTGTCTGCCTGCCCTGCAATTTCTTCAAATGCATCAAAGATACATTGCACCAGATCGTCCAGTTTCACCCGCAGAGTTTCCCAAAAGGTCTGCCGCAGTTCTTCCTGCCTGTCCTGATGAACTGCCTGAAATTTTTCCCATGCTTCTGCTCTCGTCATTTCCTATCCTTTCCTTCATCCGCCGTTTAACTGCATGATTTATTCCTAGTTCACGTAAACTTCCGTACCTTTAATTTCCAGCTTTCCCTGCTTATTCATCTGGATGCTTCCTCCCTTCAAGGAGGCAAGAGATGCATTTTTCTTGCACTGTACTTTCAATGTGTATTTTGCACGCATTGTGATTTTATTTTGGGCTGTAATCTGAATGCTGTCGGCTGCTGAGATGTTGATCCTGCCGCTTTTGAGCACCTCGATTTTGGCGCTTCCGCCACTGCAGATCACTTCGATTCCTTTAGGTGATAATTTCACTTCCTGACCACTGGGCACCCGCAGATATTTGGTGGCAGGATCGCCCATCTTATCCTTGCCGGCATCCTCATCCCTTTCTGTGCCTGCCTGCTGTGCCAGTGCGCCTGCTGCCGCACCTATCGCTGCTCCTGCCATCCCCTGCATTGTTCCTGCTGTCCCTGCACCAAAATTGCCTCCCCATGCAGTGCTAAAGTCTCCTCCGCCTCCTAAGCTGTCTCCTGAACTACCGTTGCCCGAACTGCTGCTTCCAGAATTTCCGGCGCTTTTTTCTGCTCTGTCCTCCTTGCTGCTTCCTGCTGCTGAAGGCGGATTATAAGTGCTGACGGCACTGATTGCGATTACCTCGCTTGTCTTTTTCGAGGGAAAATAGACCCTTACCCGATCCCCCTTCTCCGGCATGCAGTACCATCCGCTTCCGTCCGAAGACGCAGAAGGCGTTGAAAATGGAAACCAATAGCAGTCATTTCCCGAATTGGAATCATCGATTTTTAAGTGAATCTGCACTTTTTCCCCTTTTACATTCAGAATGGTCCCTTCCAATGCAGTGCCTACCAGTTCCATAGGATAAATAACCTTTTGCAGGATGCCCATCTTTTTCCTTAAAGTGACGAACTCATACACTGTGCTGCCATCGGTAATATATTCTATTTCTGCAACACTTAAGCTTCTTCCCCTGAAATCTGCCTCTCCATAAAGCATGACGTGGTTATCAAGCTTGATTCGATAGGAAATAAAGTTCTCATCCGCCAATCCTTCCCCGGCTTCCCGCCAATAAGACAGCTCATCCATATCCTTCCATACATTTTCCACCGACAACACTTCCGGTTCTGCAGGTATCTGAGCAATACCCATATATAAGCAGATATTGTCCCTGACTTCGCTGCAGACCAGCGGTATATGCCGCTCAGACAGCATCCGCTTGATAAAATGCCAGTCCGTTTCATCGTACTGAACGGCAATCTCGCCTATTGCACTATCCCCAAATAGGATTTGGGATTGCCCGCCGTATTCCTTTACGATTCCAGACACCAGCGTCCCTAATGACATGGAGGTGTCCTGGAAGGAACGGGATTTTTTCTGGATATCCATCAGATAACTATGGGTATATGCCGTCACCTTAACATGAAAACTTTTTCCTTCGCTCTTCACCCATAGTCCGGTAATGACACCGCTGAAAATAGGCTTTCTTTTTCCATCTTTATTTTCAAAAAGAGTAATTTTCTGACCACTGTTCGTCTCATGAATAGGAAAGTCCCCGTTTTCTTCTCCCAAGTCTGCTTGAAGTTCCATTTTTCCATGTTCACCCGGTTTATGATGAATGTGCACTGAAAGGATTGTTTTGATCTGTAATCCTGTAAGATCCAAATCATGCAGACCATAAGCCATAATTTCTGTTCCTCCTTGCAAATGAATCTAAACTAATTCTCGTATATTTCTTTTGCCTTTAAAGAGATAGACTGAGAAAACATCTTGATATCTGAGCCGGCATTATTTTTCAGTTCCAACACAGTTCCTGCTGAAAGATTGATTCGCTCCCCATTGATGCTTAACTGTTTCCCCGCATTGATTGTAATGCCTGCCGGGGCTATAAAATTGATATTTCCCGTTTTATACATGGTAACACTGGCTTCCCCCGCCGATAAAATAACACCGCTGGGCACCATCTGCACCACGTTCCCATCCTTCGTGAAAATATTTCTCTTGGAAGGGTCGTCCATGGGATTCTCCTTTTTCTCTGCGCCTTCCCCAGCCGCCGCAAGCGCTGCTGCCGCCGCTCCTGTCGCCAATACTCCCCCGGCGGCGGCTGCCCCTCCTCCGGCGCCGGCGCCGCCTGCAAAGCCTCCGCCTCCTCCTGAAGAACTGCCTCCTCCCGAAGAGCTGCCCCCGCCTCCCGGCGCACCTCCGCCGCCTGAAGCGCTGCTGCCGGAGCTGCCTCCTGATGCCCTGTCACCTGATCCGCTGCCCCCTGGGGCAGCAGGCATATGGCTGTCATGTTTTGTGATTACATAGGCTTCCTTCTCATCCTTGGTGGGAAAGTATACGCGGATACTGTCCCCTACTTCCGGCATGCTATACCAGCCGCTGCCGTCCGAGGATGCCGCCACCGTTGAAAAGGGAAACCAATAGGTTCCCTGTTCACGGGTCATATCGCCGTTTAAGGTGACCCGCACCTTGTCTCTGTTGATCTGAACAGTCTTCCCATCTACAGAAATACCGGTAATCCGTCTGTTATACTTGCGGGTGGCAAGCATTGCCTGCTTTTGTCTAAGTTCATAGGTACATACCAGTAATCCTTCTTTCAATGTCCGCCGCAGGCTGCCAATATACCACGTTGCCCCCTTAAACCGGATCCTGCTGCCCAAGGTATACAGTTCATAGCTGTCAATGAAATATTCCACGAACTGCTGAGGGATTAGATCTGGAAAGCCGTTCTTAGATAAGTAGTCATACCGCTCCAAGTCTTTCCCCATGTGGTAGGGATTCTTTTCCCAATCCACATCTATGTAAGCAGCTGAAAGTCCTGCCTGAAAACGGGCGCTTTGGTAAGTGGCATCTGCATACAGCCTGTCGGAATAAGCGCTGACGAAGCGGGCTAGAAATTCCCAGTCGGTTTCCTCATACTGAAACCAAATCTGCCCAATTGGCTCCTCTGGAATATTTTTTATGCAGATACACCCAGAATAGGCTTCCATGATTTCTGCAATGACAGAATGTGTGGTTCGAGACGTATTTTGAAAGGATCTGGTTTTTTGTTTGGTATCCAAAATCCATGTGGCATCATATGCCGTAAGCTTCACTTCCCTATGGTTGCCCACTCGCTTCATACTGCTGTCCGCTATGATTCCTTTAAAGAGTATCTTCTCCTTGTCGTCTTCTCTGTAATGAACGGTGACTGTTTCCGGCATCTCATAAAATGCCATCTCCTCCGGCTCATCATCCAATACTGCCGATAAGTGCAGTTCGCCGTGATGATTTGGTCTTTGCAGAATCTCTAGTTCCTCAATCGAAATTACCTCTCCCAAAGACAGATATATATCTTTATAAGTAATCGCGTTTTTCATCCTGTGCTTACTCTCCTTCCAAGGTTCCCTGAAGCGGCATAGATAACAGTTCATTGAGCCTTAGCACCAGCGCTTCCAGCAGAAGCCCGTAAGTATCCTTATCCTTCTCAAAGCAGTTATAATTCCCCACTATTTTGTTGCTGCCAAATCGGATGCGGAAAATAATATTATGCGTCCAGCCTTTTCCTGTGGGTGTCCGGTAAATCAGATAGTCCAGATTTTCCAGTACGATTTCTTTCTTTACCTCTGCAAAGGTGTTCATCGCCCTCATACCGCTCACCAGCTGTTTCTTCCACTTTCCGATGCTTTGCTTCTCCATGGGTCTGTCAGCCACCGTAAGAATCTGGCTGGCATTCTGCTCATGGTTTACGAAAATAGCCACCGCCTGCGTCTCTTCCACACCGGTGTAAAAATCCTTGATCAGTACCATGGGAATCTGATCTTCAAAATAAACTCTGGTCTCAAAAGTACAGGTTTGCCCATCTTGAAATGCCACCATTCCATTTTTCACGCCATCCAGCATCTCTTCCAGCGTCATCTTCGGCACAGGATTATCCTTCTCTGCTGCCGCCGCACTTAATTTTTCTGCCTCTTCCTTTTTTAGTCTTCTGCTTTCCCTCTCGAGCATTGCAATCCGTTCATCTACATATTCCATATTTTTCCCTCCCAAACCTCCTGCGCTTTTACAAAAGCAGCATCTGCCTTGTATGCCCTTGCTTTTTATCTAAGTCGCTGTTACCGTTTTTCCTCTCTCTCAATATGCCCCGGAGCCTTTCATAGAAAAAAACGTTGGAAAAATCTGTCGCCTTTTTTCCTACACTCTTTTCCACATACCAGGCAGTAAGTTCCCGGGCGATCTTCCCCTTTGTGCCCAGAATCTGCATGGCAAAGCAGTTATCGTAGAGATTGTCCGTTCCTGTCTTTAGCAGTTCATAAGCATATTCCATGAGAAGTCCTGACCAAAGCCCGGGACCGCCTTCTCCGATAAAAGGCATGTGGATTCTGTTCACCGTATCAAACTCCGTCTGATAATCATCAAAATTCTCATACTCCGTCCTAAGGCGCGCACCCTCCTGAAGGCGGAACCTACCAAGCTCTATTTCCCCGTTCTCTGGCGGAACTTCATCCATATAAACGTCCCCCAATCCGCCTATACGGTCCTTCTCATAATCCATAGTGATAAAGCGTACCTTGATAAAGGTAAGCTGGTCTGAGCAAGGACAGTTGATACTACAGGCTTCCTCCATTCGGTAGATGTTGCCTCCATGCAGGATCAGACCAGGATTTACTTTCAAAAGATGATTTTCCCATGTGATCTCTGTCCCTTTAAGCACCCCGTCGTCACAGCCTTCCAGCATCATCCTGCTGATCTGTAGGGGGTAGTCCCGAAGTTCGTCCAGCATATCCTTTTTCAAAATGTTTTTATGTACAAAGACTGGGGATTCAAATTTAAACAAATGACATACCTCCTAACAGATTGCGATTTCTCCCACCTCCATGGTCTCTCCGATACCGATAATGCCAAAATGATATTCATAATATAAATCCGCTTGGTATTGGATTCCCAGGAACTGTTTGATGATAAACTCGTTCTTACGTTCAAGCTCTTCGGTTTTTTTCTTTCCTATATAAATAAGGATTTGAAAGGGATCTTCATTGCTGTTATACACAATGCAGTCGGAAATCAACGCACACATCACATGTCTGAACAAGGTAAGACTTTCCCCTGTCCGGTACAGCATAAGCATTCCCTCCAGAAGCGTTTCTCTTTCCTTTCCCGTAAAGAGTGTAAAAGCATCCGTTGCTTCTCTTCCATAAACCTGCCCACTTATCGCCTCACCTAACAGCTTTTTATAGTATTCCTCTCTGGTCATCCCCATCTTTAAATCATTTTCCGCAAGCTGATGCATCAGAAGCTGAAAAAGACCGCTGCGAAGAGAAGGATCATCCTCTAAGTCAGGATGAAACATGTACTGAAAAATTGGCTGGAATCGGTAATAGGGATTGATTTCCACCGTATAGGGTTCCTCAAGCTTTACCTTATTTAAGAATTCCTCGGATAGTTCCATATAAGGACTATATTTACGGGCGACCTTAAAATTTATCTCATCTTCGCTTATTCCCTGCTCTTTTGCCGCCAGCATAATTTCCCACAGATAATTCATCTCACAAAAGCACTCCTTCACACAGATACTCTGGGTACAAGAGCTGTACCTCTGAGACAAGAAAGCTCATCACATCCCGAAACAAAAAAGGATGTCTTCCCTTGCCTCTGAATTTCAGCAACAGGCATTTTTTGTATTCATAATCCCGGATTTCATCTATGATAAAGCTGTTCATAGAATAGGTTTCCGGCATCCTGCCGCTTCTTTCTGTAAGCTCATAGCCCTCAAATGAAACATATTCCTCCAATTCAAATCCCCGGATAAACCGGGTAAGCTCCGAAGCCGTCTTCACGTTCCTTCCCTGACGTTTAAAAAAGCGCTCTACAAACTCATCCTTCCGCTGGTTGGTCATGACCGGATAGGTAAAATGCTCAAATTTTCGATTCTCACCGCTACAGATCACATATACCTGCCATCTCTTTGCGTCCGGTTCATCTCCCATAATCATCAGACGCTTTGACGTCTGGCGGACGCTGATTACATGTCTTACATCATCAATCAAATAGACATGCTCATCCCCATGTTCTTTTAGGGAGATCGTATGCTCATAGCTTTTATGGTCTTCGCAGGGAACAGGGAAACCTGCGCCCTCCATGACGGTTCTTCTGATATTCCAGATAGGGATATAGTTTTCATGTGCCCGCTCCCCAAATTCTGCAAGCTCCGGCTTAATATCCACAATTCTTTCTCCCCTAGGGAGGTTCAAAAGCCCATCGCTTACAAGGTAGACATCCACAAACTTATGCAGATAGGGCGCATTCACCGTCTGCCATGGAATTCCATTGCTGATGAACACCTCATACAAATGGGCAATTTCCGCTAAATAAATTTCTTTTATTTTCAACACAAATTCTGCCGGATAATCTGCCTTATCGGTCCTGATTCTGCCGCCGAAGGTTTCCCTTTGAAGAAGTTTCTGAATCTGCGTAAAATCGCACTCCATGAACAAGGTCTTTACATAGCAGCTGCCCTTTTCCAGAAATTCTTTTCCCATGCTCCTTATGTCATAAACCTTTTCTGCCAAATCCTGCTCCCGCATGGGCGTCAGCAGATGGTGGGATCTGTCAACATATTCCTTTTCTACAATTCCCGTACAGATGCGGTAGCGGTTAATATCAAATGCAAGATCATCCATGATCCGATGCTCCAGTACGCTGTACATCTCCTTGTTTGTTTCATACAAAGATAAAAAAATCTGTTCCACGATATCCTTAAACGCCACCCGTTCTTTTAGGTCTGTAATCTGGTTTACTTCTCTTTTGATTAATTCCTCCATATCAGGCATAGGCTACTTCCTTCCGTCAAAAAAGTTTTCTTCCCATGTATCATCTTCAAAGGCAAAGAAGGTTTCCTCCCCCTGCCTTAACAGATCATTTTCACGCAGCACCGGAAGCACCAGAAATCCCCATTTTTCCTTAGATGGCCAGACAAAGAACTTAATCTCACCTTCCAAAATGGTATCCGTTTCCTCCTGAATAACACTTCCTGCATACCGTTCATCGATATCTTCCTGGGTCACCTTAGCAAAATCCGCCATATTGTATTTAAAATGGTAGACCTTTAATTTATGTCCCTTTTCGTCATGCAGATACAAATCCAGTTGCTCTCCGATTTTAAATCTGGAAATGTATCCGATATCCTGCTCCTTTTCCAGACTGTGAATCAAGATTTTCTCTTTGTTTTCATGGGTATATGCCATCACTTCATAGGGGAGGGCATTCACCCTGCATCCCTGATTGATTTTCATATAGCCCAGCTTACAATTCTTGAAATAGCTGACCGCTCCTTCCAGACAGCACATTTTCAGTTCACTTCCCTTATCTGTACCGCGCTCATTTCTGATCAGTCTTCCGGGCACATATTCTTTTAATGCCTCCGTAAACAGGCTGGATTTGCAGGATTGTCCTGTCAGCTTCAGCATCCCGTACTCCGATAATTCTCCCTCTGCAAACAGCCTTTCCAAAAACCTGTCCATCAGCCCATATATATCCGGTCGAAGCAGATTTTCAATTTCATACAGATAAAGGGTAAAAGAGACTTCTTTCCTTAAGGGCATAATCCTGTCTTCTTCTGTGATGGACAGTCTCCATTTGTCAAGCAGAATTCCTTTTTCCCTGGTTTTCTCCCTTTCTGTACCTATCTGCAGTTCATACTGAAAGGATTTTTGGAAAAAGCTTTCCTTAATGGTTTCTGCGATGCCGAACAAGTAGTAGTAGTTATTTTTTACCCTGAAATACTCTTCCCTGCTCTTTCGCTCATATTCCGCAAAGCGGGTGGGAATTATCTCCTCCGCTTCCTCATACAGTCTGCCTATGCTTTCATAGACTCTGCTTCTTCCTCCTATAAAAGACTCTAAGTCAAAGTGAAACTGTTGATATCCCAATGCCTCGAGAAGTCTTATTTTGACCAGCTGTAAAATACGGAAAGTCAAATTATTTCCCCCGAAATTCGTATTTCCGTTTTCATATCCTGTTTCCAGATCCACTTCATAAGATACCCGGTTATTACGGATGCGGAATTTTCCTGAAGTCAGATCTGTGGTGCCGCCTCCGCAGTCCATGATAAGCGCTTTATACCAGACGCCGTCCTGATATCTGCCGGATTCGATCAATTCGTTGATGCTGTGGAACAGAACCGCCATGCCCTCATCCAAGGTACATTCCACGTTTTGATCCGGCAGAAGCTCTTTAAAAATTCCTGCAAATCGCTCCGTCTGTCTGACAGGGGCAAGCAGCTGAATATTTTTAAACCTGCACTTAAACTGTTGCTGCGCCGTATCAATCAAATACTGCATAAATGCGGCAAGCATTTCCTTACGCTTAAGCTGTAGCTTGATGCCTCCTGTCGTAACCACCTGCTGCATCCGCTCCGGCGCACTGATCCAGCGCTTGATATCATAAAACAGCGGTATGTCCTCATCCTGATAAGAATGTGCCGCCATCTGCTTTGCTTCATGCCCAAAACAGTAAACCGGCTTTCCCTCTTCTATCCCCTTGATTCCAATGATACTGGGAAGCATCTCCTTTTCCCTGTAATGTCTGCCGCTTACATCCGGTGTCTTGACAATTCTTGTGCTGCCATCCGCACAATAAATGCCAAGAGTGGTATTGGCACTGCCAAAATCAATAATAAGGGGCAGTTCCGTCTCCTCCGGCTCCTTGATGTCCACTGCCAGAAGGGGTGTGAGAACGCAGACTGCCTGACTTGGTATGCTGACCTCATTTCCGCTGTAAATTTCATAAAGGACTTCTGAAACCTCTTCTCTTTCAAAATATAACAGTGAGTATCTGTGCCCCTCCGCTTTCAGAATGGGAACACCCTTCCCCTTTAGCAGGAAAAACCCTCCATCCTCCACTCGCTTTATATAAAAGCAGGTATAAATCTGGAAATTTTCATCCACCAACAGCACATTCCCCTCATACAACTGTCCATCACTGCTGATTTCGTAATGATCTGTCAGCGCAACAGATTCTCCTTCATACAAAACAAGGTGTGCCGGAAAGGCAATCTGGGTCTGATTGTCTATTTTAAGATTAATCTTATTGATAAAATTCTGAAGCTTTTCCATGCCGTCCTGTGCAAAATCCTTGATCTGCCTATATTCTCGGATTCCGCGGTAACGCATAATAAAACGAATTAATTCATCCCTGTCAAGGCGTGTCCCCATGGGCACGACAAGCCTCTGTTTATGACAGATCTCCTTAAGCTGATAGGTGGTCATCCCCTGCAGCTCTTCCAAACGATATACATCCTTCGGTTCTGCCTTTTCTTTATGATCTCTAGATAATCTGTATGTATATTGCCCCATCGCTTAGCTGTTATCCCCTTCCTGCGGAACATTCTCATCCGGTTTCGGCTCTTCCGGGCTGCCGCCTTCTTCCTTATCCTTGTCTGTCTCCTCTTTGTCCCCTTTGCTCTCGGCTGCCTTTTTCGCTTCTTCGGCTGCTTTTTTGGCTTCCTCGGCTGCCTTCTTGGCATCTTCCAGCGCCTGATTCGTCTGGGCTTCCTTCAAATCTGAAACTGCCTGCCTTGCTTCCTCGGCTGCCTTGTTTGCCTCCTGTGCCGCTTCCGCTTCTTTCGACTGCTTTTCCGCTTCCTCGGCAGCTTTCCGCTTGGCTTCCTCGTTTAGTTTTTTGCAGGACTCTATCTGAGCGGAAAGGGTCTTAACTCTCTCCGGCATTTCCAAATCTTCATACATGCCCATGGCTGTCTCAAAATAAGTAATGGCGCTTAGATAATCCTCTTCCTTCATAAGCTCATTGCCTTTACTCTCAATCTCCAGCGCATTTTTCTTATCATTCATAAGGCTCTGATCTTCCAGTTCCTGTGCCACCTGTTCCTCCTCTATTGCTTTCTGGATACGTTCTTCCAGTGCGGCAAGTTCCTCCTGCCTTAATTCTTCAAGCTTTTCCTCCGCTGCTCTTTGCTTTTCTAACGCCTCGTTTCTGGTTTCCTTGTCATAAAGCCTGCCCGCCATGGATTTTGCCTGCTTGTACAGCTCTATGGCGCCGGCATAGTCTCCATAGTCTTCCTTGCGCTCACCTGAATCCAACAGTTCAAATACTTCCTGATAGTCCGCTATTTTTTCCTGCTGTTCCTTCAGATAATCTCTGCCTGTATTCCCCATTTTTTCTGAAAGTTCCTGGGCTTTTTGATAAAAATCTCCTGCCTTTTCGTAGTCCTCATCTGCCATAGCTGCATCGCCCTGAATGATCTGCTCTAAAAAAAGAAGCATCTCTTCTATCTCTTCCTGATCCTTTTCCGCTTTCAGGGCTTTCGCCAAGGACTGTGCCTCCTTGTATTCCTCACTTGCCTTTTCAAAATTGTGATAGGAGACATATCCTTCCGCACTTGCAATATACTGTTCCATATCTTTCCGCTTGCCTTCCCGAATGCGCCAGCGCACCAAAAATGCAATCAGAACCACTAGCAAAATCACAGCGATGGGAATGACAATAGCAAGAATCTTTTTAAGGCTCATCCGCTTTTTGGGATTGAGATATACCTTGTCCACAAAGGTAACGGAAATCGTATAGTTATCAATTTCTCTCTTTAGCTTACCTAAAATGAGTTCTTCTACATTGTCAGCCAGTTCCTGGGGAGCGCTCACTTCCTTTGCACAGTCAAGAAGTTCTGCATTATCACAGTTTTCCCAGATTCCTCTGGTATCCAGAATAAGGATATCTCCATTTGCCAGCTTTTTCTTACGCGAAATCTGAATTTGCGGCTGTTTCCCTGTCTTACCAAGATAGGAATACAGGTTATTCCTTTCTTCATGGAGCGCCGCTTTATCCTTGGGAAGAATTTCATCTTCCACCATATTCTCTGTCAAAGACTGGTCTTTGCTTTCATAAAGGATGCGGTCATTCCTGATCAGCAAAGCTCTGCTGTTTCCCACACTGGCATACCGGAATTTCACATAATCAGTGATAAACACAGAAACGCTTGCTCTAAGACGCATACCATCTTTATCTGAAATAAGCTCTCTATGGGCTTTCTTCAAATTTCTTTTTATGGAAAGCGTAGACATGGATGGGTGCTCCGTAAACTCCCTCAAAATTGTTTTTACAACAATTTCCGCACTGTTTTTGGCATTTTCATCGTCCAAGCTGTCTGCCGCTACATAGCAGGCAAGATTGTCTAACTCCACATATGCAAAATAATCTCTATTTAATAATTTCGACCCTTCTTCTGACAGGAAAGCTGTTCGAAAGCCTGCGTTTTCTTTTCTCATTTCCTTCTCCTTGTCCGAAAGATTACATTTATCTACCCGCGCATTGCCCCATCGGTAAGAAGTACCATGATACTTCCGTTTTCCTTATCCTGGGAATTTGACCATTCAGCCTTGCGGATAATCCGGTCCGCCTTCTCCTGCGCCGTCAGAGCCGGACTTGCCAATATCTTTTCCAGTTCCGCATAGGAAACTTCTTCAAAGATTCCCTTCGTCATCATCACCACCAGATCGCCTTTTTTCAGTTCCACTGGTACTTCACATACCTCCATCTGATGAAAGCCATCCTTCCCCACATAATTCCAAACGCCTTCATCTTCCATGGACCATATGGTATCCTGTCTGCTTATTTTGCCATCCTTATAAGCTCTCTGTGCAAGAACACTGATGGTCTGACCTTCGCTTAACGGAATCAATTCTCCCTTCCGAAACATCGCGATCTTAATCTGCCCTGCCATGGCATAATACAGCCTGCCCTCTTTTAATAAAATAACGCCCACACTGGCACCTCCATGCCGCTCCTCTAAGACCTTCTGCATATTCCTGTGGATGCTGTACATGGTTCTCTCAAAGAAATACTCTGGATTGTGGATTGCTTTATAAAAAGAGAACGCCTCCATAAATTCCCTTACTGCTAATCCAGCACATACCTTTCCCGTGTTTTCCTTTCCTATTCCATCCGCCATGACCGCCAGCTTGCCCGCATCCGTAACAGTAAGCTCCATCGCATCCGCCTGCACATCTTTGTTTCCGGTCGTCTCCCCTATTCCGTCCGACGCATCATAGGTCTCTTTATCCCCCAACATTTGAAAGATGCCTCTGGCAATCACACTTGTAACCAATATAAATATCACTATCTGCCATGTCATTTTTTTACATCATTCCATTCAAAGTGTTCTCCGCAAAAGGGGACGAATACAAATTTGCTTTTTCCAAGCTCTATGGTGTCATATGGCATCAGGTCTTTCGGTACATACACCGCTTCCCGGTTAAGATACGCGATACCGGCAGCATCCCCCGGCAGTATCACTGTATTTTTCTTTTTTGCATCATACACAATGATTGTATGATTCTTCCTGGATATCTCATTATCACCCAGAATCTGTATATCCATGTCATCCCCTCTGCCTACAAAGTTCTTGCCATTCTTAATCTTGTAGTCCTTTCCTACTCTCGCCCCCTCAATGCATACCAGCCAGCCGCAGACCGGTGATACCTCCTCCTCTAAAAGCTCTACTGGCGCTTCAAAACCAGCCGGAGCCTTGGCATCCTCCATAGCGGCAGTCTCCATATTGCAGTAAGGACATGTAGTTCCATATTTTCTTGTACTGAACATATGACCATTGGGACATCTCATTAAACTCATTGCTCTCATCCTCTCTTTCACGTAATCAGTAATTTTGTGTTTGCAATGTAAATCACATCTCCCGGCATTAACCGGCAAGGTCTGCTATTCATGATCTTATAGCACACGCCATCGTCCACTTTCCGAATTCGTACGCCATTTAATGAATTTAAATCTTCTATGAACCAGGAATCCATACAATAATTTAGAACTGCATGCTGGTAATCGATCAGCGCACTGTATTCACATTCATCTAGATCCGCGTCCACCGGTTCCTCAGGGCTGTCTCTTCCTATTAAAAATGAAACTTTTCCAGCAAGATCCCATGCCTTTACAGGTTTTTCATTTTCGTCCAGAAGAATCAATTCTCTGATTCTGCAATCAGTTTCCTCCGTCATCCCATATTTCTTTTCTCTGCTCCGGGGTGCAAACTGATCGATCAAATCATTCAGCGCTGCTATGGCTCCTGTCATGAGCAGGATAAAAAGCAGCCATTTCCACCAAATCGGCGCCTGATAGACTGCAACATATACCGCCAGCGCCGCCATACACAGCATGATGCATGCATCCGTTATCTTCTTACCCATGTTCCACTCTCCACATCCATCAAAGATACCTCTTTTGCCTATCCGTCACTTTACTTTAAAAAAAGCTTCAAATAATTTATCTGTATTTACAGGATTATCTGACTTTTTCTGCTCTTTTCCTTTTTCCCCAGGATGAAAGCCAAAAAACTGTTCAAAGCTGTTTTGATACCTGCCGCTGAAAAATGCCGACATATCCCTGTAATTGTTTTCTTTTTTCTGACTGGTTCTTTTTTGTTCTTCTTTTTCCTGTCTTATTGTGCTGCCGCCTGCCATCATCAGGTCATAAGCTTCTCTTTTTTCTTTATCCCCCAGCACATCATAGGCTTCCTGTACTTGGTCGAACAGCTCTCTTTTCTGCTCTCCTGCATTATCAGGATGATATTTCCGCGACAGCTTTCGATATGCCTTCTTGATTTCCTCCTGGGATGAGGTACTGCTAACCCCTAGAACTTCATAATAATTCATAAAAAATCCCATCCTGTCCGTGGCTTAAATCCTTTTCTTTAACAGGGAAGCTGCCATAAGGCAGCTCCCTTAAGACAAGCTCTGACTGCTATACAGCATATCCGCCTTCTACCGCAACGTTTGCCATTTTATCCTTTTTCTGCTTAATCATAAGATAAAAAGTACCCACACCTGCTTCGTCACCATAGTCTTCTCTGTAATCCACCACGAACGCATTAGGATAGGTATACTTTCTTACCTCCTGAGATGCTGCGATGACATCAATTGTAACTTTTCTGTAGCAATCTGCTTTCTCCGCAGGAACCAGTGCCCATTTCCCAATTTCCTTTGTTGCGTCAAAGGGTTCACCATCAACTGCAGTCAGTATTTTTCCGGTAATCTCTACCGTTGAACCTAAGTCTGTAGAACGGGCATTGGAATCCTTGGGAATATCTGCCCGGAACTTTACGGATGTAATGCTCTGCTCCTTCAATTCAATAGCTGCGCCGCCTTCAATTTTTAATCTGAATCCCATTTTTCATATCCTCTCTTTCTGTTTGTTTTATTCGCCGGCGAATCCGCCTTCAAATGCAAGGGTCGTCATCTTGTCCTTTTTCTGTTTTACCAGAAGGGTGAAGGTGCCAACACCTGACTCATCAGCAAAGTCTTCCTCATATCCAATCACAAACGCATTGGGAAGGTTTACCTGTCTTACCACCTGTGACGCTGACACTACATCAATTTCCAATCTTCTGTAGCAGTCTGCATTTTCAGCAGGCACCAATGCCCACTTTGCAATCTTCATGGTGTCGTCCGCCGCCTCTCCACCTACCGCTGCGAGAATCTTGCCTGTGATCATGATGGTGGCTCCAAGATCTGTGGAGCGGGCATTGGAGTCCTTCGGAATGTCTGCCCCATACTTTACTCCCGTCACGATCGTCTCGTTTAACTGGATGGTCTCGTTTCCTTCAATTTTCAGTCGTAATCCCATTTCTTTTTCCTCCTTTTGTTTCCTGGGTATTTATTAACTTGTTTTTTTACTCATCTCAACCTTCAGATTCTTTGTATTGTTATTAAAGGCGATGAGTATATTACAAATTCCCGCGGTATCATCGATTTCATAGGACAGTTCATCACCCTCCTGCAAAATGGAATTGACATATTCTCTGTCCGCTCCCCATTTGCTCTTTTGGCTGTCAGGATTGTTACTGAAGAACTTCAAAATATTGTCCTTCTTGAAATCATTGCTGTAGAAACGCAAGATACGCTCCACATAAGTACTTACAAGTGTTTTATAGATTGGTTCAAATTCATTTTCGTTTATCTGCAGGTTTCTTGCCTTATAAACCATGATATTTCTGATATCTTTCCCCTGGTACTTGGCATTTTCAGAGGAAAATACAAAACCAAATCCGTTTACATTGATGTCATTTTTGATTGTATTTGTAAATCCAGAAATTTCCTTTGTCATTGTAGTCGTAGCAGACAGTGCATGGTCGCCTGCCTCCACATCAAAACGGACACCTGGATAATTTCTTGAGGTCCTTGGGAATCTCTCCTTCAGATATCCTGGGCACTGCCATGCTGCTACCAGACCTGCTGCCACATAAGCTGCTCCAATATAGACGCCCTCAATCCAAAGCTTCATGATATCTTCTTTTTCTTTAGAAAGTACGGCTGCGCCTTCTTCACTCATAATCATCTTCTTATCAAGGATCAAACCTGATTTATCTTTGGGAATCACCGTGATATTCGGAATACACGGTACAACAAATTCACTGTATTCCCTTTTCATCAATAAGCCGCATTTTTCCTTGTACTTTTCAACACCGGAAGATGCCATAGCACTGAACGTAGCCTCTTCCCCCGGTTGAAAGCTGAAGAAAGTGGTGACCTTGTAGGGATACATAGCATTCATCAGATTAGCAAGGCTTTCCATTGTATTCTGGTCATCCTTTTCCACCTTTTCGTTTCCTGCAAAACGGATTCTCTGCAGCTTGACCCCCTTGCTCTGCTCCAATTCCACATTTGGCACGATTGCAAACCAAAGGGTATTGTCAAATTCATTTTTGTCATTGACTGTGTTTAAGTAAGTGACAAGGCGGGGAAGATTATGCGCTTTTACTTGCTGCTCAAGCTTGTTATTCGTGACCAGCAGTTTCGGCTTCATCCCATTTTCTTTTACTTTATACTGATCAAAAAATGTCTTTACCCCAAGCATTTTCTCTATCAACGGCTTTACAACCTTGACAAAGTCATCTTTTGTCTGCTTATAAAAATCCAAGTAATTATTGTAGTTAGCAATTTCCTGCTCTACGTTCACTTCGCTTTCTAATGTAGATGTAAGGGGGCAGAAGGTGCGCACCACCAGTTCTCTCACATAATCAGACTGATTTTCGTTAAGGGCATCGTAATCATCTTTAAACGCTGAAATCAGCCCTGTATTGGCACTGTCATCTACAATGGCGAGCTGGGTATTTTCTTCTTTGCTTACTTCCAGTATTTTTAATTCGCCGTCGTCTCCCATGCTGAGAAGCCCTGCCTTAAATACCTGTCCGCTCTCCTCCTTACCCGAATCTCCAAGCAAGAGCCTTGTTTTGATATCCTCTATTGCAAGAGGAAGCATCGCCATGACATTGTTGTAATTCTGACTTGCCTGTTCAAACATATAATTCAGCTTATCCCCCATATCAAGTTTCTTGGGGTCCCCGTCATCCAGCGATTCATACTGTCCATATACATACTGAATTTCTTTTCTGGACTGCCTGATGTCATCCATAATCTTCTTGGGTGAAATCATATCCAATATTTTTTCAAATTTGAAATCCACATTGGCAATTCCCATAGCTCCCTTTGTTTCAATCAGGGTGAGGAGCATTTTCAGAAAATCATTGTCCATATTGAGGGGGATTTCTGTGATGCAATTGTCCGGTATATTTTCCGGCTTCTTTAAGCTGTACATAACCTTCTGGTTGTTTGCGTTGAAGAAGGAGTACACCACCGGCGCAAATTTTTCCAGAAATTCATCAAAACTTCCCACTAAAAGTTCCTCGTTGATTTCCTTCACTTTGTCATCATCCAGACTGTTCTTCCCTTTAACATCCCCAATCAAGGTTAAAAGATCTTTCTTTTCTGGATTGATTTCTTCAAACAGAATCGTTCTGTTTGTCTGGGTTATTACATCCATTCCTATACCTCTCTTTCTTTTTAAATCATGGATATATAATGTACTTCCAATTCACAGGTTCCATCCTTGGAAGTTATATATATTACATTTCCATAGCTGACCAAATACTGCATTTTCCGGCAGACAATAGAATTTCCTATCATAATCGTGGAATCACTTTTATGGTAAAGTATCATTTGCCTGTTTTCTGCCGGGAACAAATATATTTCATCAAGGGTAAGCACATCAATAAGCTCAGGATAATCCGAAAACATATCAGCCATTGCAATCTTCTTCTCTCGGATGGGATGAAGCGCAAAGGTTAACGGCGGAATTTCTTCCATTTCTTCCGGGAGAAGTGTAAAATAAGCATTCAGCTTACCTGTAAATGCGCCTTCATTTTTTGATTCCATCTGCTCTGGAATCAAAATCACCTTGTTTCGCTTTGTCCAGATTTTAATGATACAAAAAGCCAGCACGCATATAAGTGCCACCAATACCTGCCAGTACGCCTCTGGAAGTGATTTAACTCTTACCGGAATACTTCCCACCAGGCTTCCTTCCCCGTCAGAAATCAAAAGCTTAATTTCGCCTCTTCCCCTTCCTTCAGGTTCAATCAAAAGAAGCGTCCCTTGGATTTCTGCTTTTACAATGTCCTCCGGTACCTCCTGCAATTCAAAGTAAAGTGTATCATCATCTGAATCCGTAAAATATTCCTTCAATGTAACAGTCTGCTGTCCCGAAATCGTCAAAAGCCCGACTTCTTTTGAGGATATACTGCCTGGCAGCACATTTAAAACATTGATACTTTCACTTATGTAAGTGCTCTGAACATTTTCCAGGAAGTTAAGGCTTAATAGATACTCGCCTGAATTGTGAAAACATACGGTTCCTGATAATTCCTGTCCATTCCCTATGATTTCTGCCTGAATCACTTCACCTGTCTGCAAATTTTTAAACTCCGCCTGCCATGCTGCGGTATCATAATTTACATTCTTAACAGCATCTCTATTCCTATCTTCAAGTCTAATTTTAAAATCAAGCAGTTGATTCTTATAAATCTCCTCCTGCCATTCCAAAATTGGGGTAATGCTGCGCCTGCCGATTATATACACCGTCAT
Organism: Lachnospiraceae bacterium; assembly: GCA_029054245.1. Lineage (GTDB taxonomy): Bacteria > Bacillota > Clostridia > Lachnospirales > Lachnospiraceae > Suilimivivens. Next base: position 25,106 of record JAIDFQ010000071.1, read on the forward strand.
TCTCTGACTTTGCCCTGTGTCAAATCCTATGTTGACCGGTCCTTTCACGCCTCTCAGTCTGCCTATGGCATATTTCCCTGAAATCTCTAATGAGGGCGTTTCCGTTGTGGTAACGTTTTCAGTTTCCGCATTTTGCACGATATCAACATGATTAATGTCTTTGTCCGATAAAAGCAGCACTGTCAATTCGTCCGCATACACTGCCGGTTCATAGCTGATTTTCTGGTTTCCCTCACCATAAATACTGCTTCCCGCCTCATATACACTGTAGGATGGACCGCTATAAAGCACATCGCACAATACCCCGGGCAATTCATCTGTTTCCTGTATCAAATAACTTTTTCCGGCAGTCCGCATTGACACATCCTTAAGTTCCTGGACATTTGCTTCCTTCTCTTCTCCAAAAAAAATGGTAGAGATTGGGATTTCTCCCTCTCTGCACTTTAATACTATTTCCTGTACGTCTCTGTCAGAGTCCTCCTTTATTCTTCCTGTGTCGGAATGCGTAAGATCCGTCTCACCATCAGAAATCAACACAATCATCCTTTTCCCTTGACATTTTTCAAGCATCCGGTATGCCTCTCCCAAGCCTATTCCAATGTCTGTCTCGCCTTTATTGGGAGCCTCACCGATTGCTTCCTTCAATTTCTCACCCTGTTCCTTATCTTGTATAGAAACTGGCTGATGGCTGGTTATGATTCTGTCATTATAAGCAATATATCCAACCTGAACCTCTTCGCTCTGCAAGGTATCCACAAATGCTTTGAGTGTATCGGATATCACATTCTGACTATCCTGCTCATTCATTGAACCACTGTGATCTACCACAAAAACAATATAGATATCTTCTTCTACAAGCTTTTCCTGGGCAAATACATCCCACCTGATTATTGAAAACAGCAACAGAAATATTGCTGCAAAATACATTATTTTTCTTTTCATAACTTACTTCCGTTCCTATTTTCTTAATTTTTATTAATTGCATTGCAATTTTTGTGACATTAATTTAAAATTTTAATACTTAAGAACGTCAAAAACAGAAACTTGGTGATTTTTGTCGTTTTTTACGGGATTTTTGCATGCGAAAAAAACCAGTTTAATCAATCTCTAAAGATTTTCCTGGCTTTTGTGTTTCATAGAAATTATAGATAGATTTTAAGATGTTATTTTCTTACATATCACATTAAAATATACTTTAAGGAGATTTTCAGATGGAAGAGAGAAAAAGTAACTTTAATCACACAGATAAGTACATCGAAATAGGTTACAATATAGCCTATTACAGAAAGCATGCAAAGCTGACGCAGGAACAGTTAGCCGAAATGCTCGGCATCAGCCGTTCTCATATCAGTGCCATCGAAGCGCCAAATATCGTGCGCAAAATATCAATGGATCTGCTGTTCGATATCGCCGCTGTTCTTGATGTTGAAGTATACAAGCTTTTATTGTTCAAGCATTAACTGCTTTATTATGCTATACAGAACTTAAGCCGTCGCACACCTCCCCCGTGAATCATGCTTTCAAGGAAGCATTTTCATGCAAAATCAAAACCCCCTTTTGTCAGACGTTCCCTGCCTGACCAAAAGGGGGTTTCTATCTATTATACACTTTAAGCGGCTTTGCTGCGCCGCCCTTTATTCCAAAACCTTTTTCAACTCATCCATAAAGGTGTTGATATCCTTAAATTCTCTATACACGGAAGCAAAACGCACGTATGCCACTGCCTCCAAATCCTTCAGCTTGTTCATCACAAGCTCACCGATCACACGGCTGGGAATTTCCTTCTCTTCTTTATTGAAGATTTCCGTCTCCACATCGTCCACCAGCTTTTTAATCTGGTTGGCGCTGATTGGTCTTTTATGACAGGCACGCAACACTCCTGCTTCAATCTTGGACCTGTCATACGTTTCCCTGTTATCGTCCTTCTTGATGACAATCAGGGGAATGGTCTCCACCTTTTCGTAAGTAGTAAATCGCTTGTCGCACTCATCACAGACTCTGCGGCGTCTTATGGAATTATTATCCTCCGCCGGTCTTGAATCAATCACTCTGGTATTCTCGTGACCGCAAAACGGACATTTCATATGATTTCCTCCACTGGTTTACAGATAATCGTAGCTGTACATTATATTGATAATAATACCATTATATTCCGATTTACAAATTATGTCAACTAATTTATGGAAACCAAAGCTAATTTCCTTTTATGCCGTCAAATAATTTTTCATTGCCCGCAGTGCATTTTTTTCAAGCCTTGACACCTGCGCCTGGGAAATCCCAATCATTTCCGCCACCTCCATCTGTGTCTTGCCCTCAAAAAAACGGAGGCTGATGATTTCCCGCTCCCGCTCCCCAAGTCTCTTCATCGCCTCGCTCAAGGATAGATGCTCGACCCAGTTTTCTTCTTTATTCTTCTTATCGCTGATCTGATCCATCACATACAATGCATCTCCGCCGTCTGTGAAGATTGGTTCATACAGACTCATGGGGTTTTGAATTGCATCCAGTGCATACACAATATCTTCCTTGGATATGCCGATTTCTGCTGCAATCTCATTGATGGTGGGTTCTTTCATGTTCTGCTTGATTAAATTTTCCTTGGCATAAATTGCTTTATAAGCCGTATCCTTTAAAGACCTGCTCACGCGGATGGTGTTGTTATCCCGAAGAAACCTCCTAATTTCCCCAATAATCATAGGTACGGCATAAGTACTGAATTTGACATTCAGCGTTGAGTCAAAATTGTCTATCGCTTTAATCAGTCCAATGCAGCCGATTTGAAATAGATCGTCCACATTTTCATTGCTGGATGAAAAACGTTTGATCACACTTAGGACAAGACGGAGATTCCCTTCAATGTATTTTTCCCTTGCCTCCCTGTCCCCCGACTCTATCTGTGCGAACAACTTCTCCTTCTCCTCCGCTTTCAAAAGGGGGAGCTTCGCCGTATTCACCCCGCATATCTCAACTTTACCCTGTGCCATGTTCTATTTTCCTCCTGCATCATTTCCAAATCTTGTCTTATACAAGACAAATATTTGTAATAAAAATCATTCACAAATTGGCAGGAAAATATTCATTATTTTTGACCCCTTTTTCATCTTTATGTAAGACAAGTCAGGCAGATTTTTCCAGGCACATAAAAAAGGCACAAAGCCAATTTACCATCCAAAAGACTTTGCACCCGTTTTGTATCATATTTTCTGTTGATAATGGTATATCACAACCGCAAAGCAAAGTCTGCTGAACCTTTTTCTGTTTTCTGCATAGAATAAAATATACCAAACAAGAAAGGCTGCGGATATGCTCTTTTCTGAATTAAAATGCAAAGATGTAATCAATATGCGGGATTGCAAAAAGTTAGGGAGAATTTCTGATTTGGAATTTGACCAGTGCAGCGGACATATCTGCAAAGTATTCATCCACAGCGGCAATAAATTCTTTAACCTGCTTTGCACCGAGCCGGATATCTGTATCCCCTATAAAGATATTAAGCAGATTGGTCCGGATATTATCATCGTGGATATCCGCTGTTAATATACCAGAAGCGCCGCCCCCGCAAGCCTCTTAAACGGAAAAACGGGGCTGATTCGTAAACCAGCCCCTGCCCTTTCCTATCATAAGTCTTCTACAGAGATTCCCCGCGCTGCCCCTCAGTAACTTTCCCGCAGAAGTTCCTTTTTCAGCCTTTTCATGATCTTTTTTTCCAATCTGGAAATATAGGATTGAGAAATGCCAAGGAGTTCCGCCACTTCCTTCTGGGTCATCTCCTGCCCGTCCGGGGTGCCAAGTCCGAATCTTAAGTTGATGATGGTCTTTTCCCTTTCCGTCAACTTATCGATTGCCTTTAAGAGCAGCTTGCACTCCACTTCGCTCTCGATATCCTTGTAAATGACATCTTCATCTGTCCCCAAGATATCAGAAAGAAGCAGCTCATTTCCATCCCAGTCTACATTTAAGGGCTCATCGATGGAAACCTCCAGCTTCGTCTTATTATTTCTGCGCAGATACATCAATATCTCATTTTCAATGCATCTTGATGCGTAAGTGGCAAGCTTGATATTCTTTTCTGGGTTAAAGGTATTGATGGATTTAATCAGTCCAATCGTCCCTATGGAGATCAGATCCTCCACACCCACCCCCGTATTGTCGAATTTCTTCGCAATGTAAACCACCAGCCGCAGATTATGCTCAATCAAAATGGACTTTGCCTCATCTTCATACTCTGTTCCCAAGTCGCTGATGACGGCATTTTCCTTTTCGCTCTCAAGCGGGGGCGGAAGAACCTCCGAACCACCTATGTAATGTACATCTCCCTGCCTTGTCAATAAAAAATTAGGTTCCCTCCGGTAAAGCTTAAACTGAAATTTACCTGGGATAGCTACCTTAAAAACCATTCTTAACTTCCTCCTCTAGCTTAAATGTCTATATCGATAATTCCGGCGGCAATATCATCTGATAGCTGCCTTTTCTGGACACCTTTCCCTTAAAAACTGCAATAATTACTTTGTCAAACTGTTTCTTACCCGTACTTGTGCTTATTTCCATGGTATCAATCTCATATCCCTCCAGCATACCGCTGTCCTTTCCAATGCTGTGGTAGGGAATAATCTTATATTTTTCCGGCTTCATCCACCTTCTCAAGCCTTCCCACCTATCTGCATCCAATATCGCCACCGGTTTTTGGCTGACAGGATCCACCAGACCATTTCCGGTATCGATCAGCGCAGCAACCGTTACGACACCAGCATCCCCCGGAATGCTGACCTGACAGAAATGCTCTTTCTGCCGCCTTCGGTATGCTTCGACCAGCTTCCTAAAGATTACAAATCCTACAAACCCGATTCCTGCAATCACAGCTGCCGAATCTCCATGTTCCGCAATCTGCCTGCTTTTTCCCTTAAGAAAGATTATGAACCCACCCATAAAAAACGATAATAGGTAAAGATACCCCAAAGCACGAAGCAGTTCCTTAATGCCCTTTGTCCTACACGTAATTTTTATCATCAGCATTCCTACAGGAACCATCCCCAGCAGTACCTTCAGCATATATGGGATTCCCGGCAGACACAAAGCAATGCAGTATCCCGCCGCTCCGACAGCACTTCCTGCAAAAATCCTCGGATACGTGGCAGTTTTTCCAAGTATTCTGGCAGTAAGTGTAAGCAGATATAAATCCATAACCAGATTCAGCAAAAATATGCTGTCAATATAAATGGTACCTTGTAATTGCACTTTGCAATCCTTCACCTCCATTTCTTATGTACTTGTTCATTATAAACATTAATGCCTTCATAATTTGTCAAAACATTGTCCTTTAAGGGGGGTTATTCATCGCGGCATTGCGACATGGATTGCTATTTGAAGGGAGGGGATGGAGGGGGTGTGGGCATCATGTGCAGGCAGTCATATGTGCGGGGCTATGTACAGAGATAAGAAGGGCTAAGCATCCCTTGTAAGAAAATACCAGCCGGACGCAAACGGCGTATTGACCCATCCATGGGTCAAATTACGCCTTGGGCGAACCTCCTGTCCGCCCATTGCTGATATCCAATGGGATGCTAAGCCCTTCTAATCTCTTCCCATAAGCCCCGCACATATGACTGCCTGCACATGATGCCGCCTCTACGTTACTCCTGCCTTGCAAATGAAGAACTTCCCCACGCCTACGTTATTCCTAAAAGTGAATGCTCATACGGAGCCATCACTTCATTTACTACACGTAGAAATAAGAAGTGAATCAAACCACATAAATATAGCTGACACGTAGTGGTTTTGATATGGACCGTCAGGTCCATGCGGAGCTGATTTGGGTGGTTGTTCTGGGCGGAATCAGACAGCGGTGTTGCCCTCACACAGACGACGGCGTATGGTATCGTTTCAAGTCTCTGCGAAAAATCGGAAATTTCACTTACAGAATGTGAAAGACCCAGGGGAAAATCGCCATGGATGGCGATTTTAGGAGTCTCGCGGCACGGATGCCGCCGACTCCGACCCGACCGGTTTGAAACACCTATATACATTCTGTTAGTGAAATCCGATTTTAAGCTGAGACTTGAAACGATACCATACGCCGTCGCCTGTGTGAGGGCAACACCGCTGCCTGATTCCGCCCAGAACAACCACCCAAAGCTGCTCCGCCTCCCTACCCCCTACAAAACCACTTCAACACCTCCACCAGATACCCCACATCTGCGCTTCCCCCCGTCTCCACCGCTGAATGCATGGCAAGCTGCGCCAGTCCGATATCCACCGCTGGTACTGACACCTGTCCCGCTGAAATATTTCCAAGCGTAGATCCTCCCGCAATATCCGACCGATTATAATAATGCTGGAATGGCACCCCTGCCTCCCGGCACAGTTCCTTCATGACCGCTTCCGAATATCCGTCAGTGGTATACTTCTGTCCCCCGTGATGCTTGATCACAATACCTCCATTTAGCACCGGACGGTTTACCGGATCTGCCTTTTCCCCATGATTTGGGTGTAGCGCATGGGCATTATCGGCAGATATCATAAAGCTGTCTGCCAAGAGCCTCAAATAATCGCTCCTGGTTTTCCCGATGCTCTCCCCGATTCTTTCCAAGGTGTCCTTCAGAAAAGTAGATGCTGCCCCCTGCCTGGTATGGCTGCCCACTTCTTCATTATTGAAAATCACACACATCGCACAATATTCCTTGGGCTTTTCTTCCAAGATTGCCTCCAAGGAGGCGTATACACATTCCAGATCATCCAGTCTGGGCGCCAGTATCAATTCCTGACAAGCTCCAGCAATTCTTCCCTTTTCCCTGACATACAAAAACAAGTCTTCTCCCAAAATCTCTTCCTTCTGCACGCCTGCGCAAAGAGCAAGCTTTTGCGCCAGCCATCCCTTCGCCTCACAGCTTCCCATAAGCGGCAGCAGATCAATCTGAGGATTAAACTCTGTGCCTTTATTGGCATCACGGTTCATGTGAATGGCAAGACTGGGAATGACAAGCAGATCTTCCTCTATGTTCACATTGACCTCCTTAAGCCCATCTTTGCTGCCGGTCACGACCCTTCCCGCCACCGAAAGACTCCTGTCAAACCACGTAGAATAAATCATGCCGCCATATCCTTCCGTATTCAGCTTAAGATACTGATCCTCCACCGTCATTTCCGGATTGGTCTTCACTTTGAAGGACGGAGAATCGCTGTGGGATGCCATCATGTGGAATCCCTTCATGTCATCCTCCGGCATTCTGAATGCAATCAAGGATGAACCTCCCCGCTTCACATAATAGCTTTGTCCACTTTTAATCTCCCACTCATCCTTTTCCTTAAGCTCGGTAAATCCACTCTCCACAAGCCGCCGCTCCACATTGCCGATTGCATGGTAACAGCTTACACTCTCATCAATAAATCTGATACATCTTTCTGCACATTTTAAATCCTTTTTCATATCCTCTTTCCTTTCTCTATCCATCCCTTTTTGCTGTGCCAGAATAAGTCCCACCTAACTGCCACCCTAGCGGCGGCATGACTGCAAATCCTCCTATGCTCATCTGCAAACAACGGATGCTAAGCTTCGCGTGCCATCCTTATGTTAACAAAAAGCTGCACACCTTCTGGTATACAGCCTTTGAACTTCCAATAAAAAATATTCATCTTTTATCTCTTCTGCAGAAAATCCGGTATTTTGAGCGGCTTGTCCGCAACATTACTTCTGATATCCCCAGGACTATTGATTCCTGAAACCGGTCTTCTGGGCGCTTGTCCTGCATTTTGAACAGCGTGTCCCGGATTCCCATTCGCACCGTCTGACATACCTGTACCACGTAATGCTACATTGGGCGTAACAGGTTTCATATATTTGCCTGAAAAAGTACTATAAGGTGAGATTGGCTTATTGGTAGGCAGCGTCTCATCCTCAAGCCCTGTAGCAATTACAGTAATCCTGCAGCTGTCCCCCTTCGTCTCATCATACATCGCACCGAAGATAATGTTGACATCATCCCCTGCAAGCTCCTGTACATAACTTGCTGCGTCAGATGCATCCGCAAGGGTAATATCACCCGATACATTGATGATAACATGGGTCGCACCAGAAATCGTTGTCTCAAGAAGCGGGCTTTCCACCGCCATCTTAACAGCTTCGCTTGCCTTATCATCACCTTTTCCTTCACCGATACCGATGTGTGCAATTCCCTTATCCTTCATGACCGTCTGAACATCTGCAAAGTCAAGGTTGATTACCGCTGGAACATTAATCAAATCCGTAATTCCCTGAACCGCCTGCTGAAGTACTTCATCTGCTTTCTTAAGGGCATCCGGCATGGTTGTCCTTCTGTCCACGATTTCAAGCAGTTTATCATTAGGAATCACAATCAAGGTATCCACATTGTCCTTGATCTTATCGATTCCATTTAGAGCATTGACCATACGGGCTTTCGCCTCAAAACGGAACGGCTTCGTCACAACGCCTACCGTAAGAATCCCCATATCCTTTGCCAGCTTGGCAACTACAGGAGCCGCGCCTGTTCCGGTGCCGCCTCCCATACCACAGGTAACGAATACCATATCCGCGCCCTTTAACGCAGCTGCGATTTCTTCACTGCTCTCTTCAGCCGCTTTCTCTCCAATCTCCGGCTTAGCGCCGGCGCCCAATCCTTTGGTCAGCTTCTCGCCTATTTGTAACAATTTGGGTGCCCTGCATAACTGCAGTGCCTGTTTATCTGTATTGATACCGATAAACTCAACCCCGGTAATACTTTCATCTACCATTCTATTGACAGCATTATTACCTGCGCCACCTACACCAATCACAATAATCTTGGCAGCAGATTCAGCATCGTTCGTCTTAATTTCCAGCAAGGGTATTTCCTCCTTCATCATTCCCATATCAAATATACATAACATGCCATTTTAATAAACTCATATAGACTATCATATAATCTTTTTCTTCAATTATCAACCACAAATTTTAGTTTTTTTAAGTTTCGGGTGTTTCGTCCACCCTTTTATCCGGTTCAAAAGATGTTTTTTTCGTTTCTTCGGTATAATTTTCCATATGGAGGGTTCCCTTCTTCCCCACAAGGCTGGGAAGCATATACTGAAGCTTCATGATCTTCTCGTCCAGATTGTCCCCTGCTCCAAGCGCCGCCTTCACCTCGTCAAAATACAGCGTCAGCGACCCATCGCTTCCGAAATAAATCCTGTCCACCGAAAGGTTGTACTTATTTACCAACTGGGTAATATTCAAAATGGATGCAAAAATCGCTTCGTTCTCCACTGGAAGATACTCATGTACCACCACATAATCGAACTTAAGACCTGCCACCATGGGGACGCCTTCTGTCTTTTCAAAGGAGCTCTCCACCACAATGCCGTCTTTGTCAAAGTACATATACCGCTCCAGATATTCCACATATCCAGCCAGCGCCTTCTCATAAACCTCAATCTTAATGGTATTGGGATCCAAGACAGACACGTCCATTTTTTCGATAAATGGCACATCCACGATACTCTTGTCCTTATACTTTAAGGATAAAAGAAGGGAATTATTCCCATAATGCCCTTCCATTACCATATCTATGATTTCTTCATTGGTGTAATGGATATTGCCCTCTACATATACTGTTGTAACCGTATAGTTTGTTATAATGTAGACAAACACTGCCACAAACGCCGCAAAAAGGGCTATGAGCATCCCGCCGATAATAAAAAGACTCTTATGTCCTTTAAGATACTCCCCCGGGCTGACCTTTTCCTTTCTTTTTGCCGACTCCGTATTTATTTTTTTATTCTGTTTGTTTCTTTTCAGCTTCTTTTTTGCCATGTAAGCCTTCCATTCCTGCCGGAGCACACTTATCCCGTGTAAATAGTCACGCCAAGATTCTGATAGTCTCTGCAGATATCTTCGTATCCACGCTCGATAAAGTGGCAGTTCTTTACGACTGTTTCTCCAAGCGCCATAACACCGGCAATCACAAGCGCCGCTCCTCCCCTCAGTTCCTGTGCCGTCACCTCACAGCCCAGGAGGCTATCCACGCCCACGATCACAGCTTTGCGCTTTCCTTTCATCTCAATGCATGCCCCCATTTTTTTAAGCTGCTCCACAATATGGAAGCGGTTCTCAAAAATCGTCTCTTCAATAACACTGACGCCTTTTGCCGTCGCTAAAACTGCCATCAGCGGCGACTGCATATCGGTGGGGAATCCTGGGTAGATTTCCGTTTTTAGATAAGGAATGGCTCTTTTGTTCTCATCCGCAATCACATTCAGTCCTTCCCGGAAGATGTGAACCTGCGCCCCAATCTCCTCCGCTGCCTTCAACATACTTCGCATCTGTGCCACAGGCGCATCTTCCAAAAAAATATGCCCGCCAGCGCCAAGTACACTCATCAGATAAGTTCCCGCCACGATCCGGTCTGCCGGTATGCGGAAACGTATCCCATGCAGCTTATGTCCTCCCTGAATGATCAGCACCGAACCGCCGATTCCCTCAATGACAGCCCCTGCTTCCCGCAAAAACTCACACAGGGTAACGATTTCCGGCTCCATGGCGGCATTCTGAAGTACCGTCACTCCCTTTGCCATGACAGACGCAAGAATCACATTTTCTGTAGCGCCCACGCTGGAAATCGGAAGTCTGATCACCGTTCCCTCAAGTTCCTTGACCCTTGCCGTAAAACAGCCTTCCTTTTCATATATAGAAACGCCCATTCTGCGCAGTGCATTCAGATGCAGATCGATGGGTCTTTCCCCAATCACACATCCGCCGGGATAAGCCATCGTCACTTCCCCCATTCTGGCAAGCATTGCGCCAAGCAGCGTAATAGAGGATCGCATGCCGGTGACATTTTCGCCTGACATGGTATCCTCCGACAGATTCCGCGCATCGATCATAAGCGCCTGCCCTGTACGGCTCACCTTACAGCCTACGCCTAAGAGCAGCTGCTGCATATGGTGCACATCCGAAATACAGGGACAGTTCTCTATGACACAGACGTCCTCTATCAAAAGAGCGGCTGCCATTACCGGCAGCACAGCATTTTTAGAGCCTTGTATCTTTGTTTCTCCGAAAAGAGCGTTTCCTCCTCTGATATGAATAGCATCCAAATTCTCACCTTCTGCCTTCCGGTTTAAAAGTTAGACCTATTCTACTATATGTAAGCGCTCTTAGAATGCACCTTGTACTATAAATCTTTCAGCCGTATGCCTCTTCCCACGCTCAGCACGATTCCTATTTCCACTAAAAGGAACAGCACGGACGAGCCTCCATAGCTGATAAAGGGAAGGGAAATACCGGTATTGGGAATCGTGTTGGTCACCACCGCCACATTTAAGATAACCTGTATCGCGATATGCCCCATGACCCCCACCACCAAAAGCGCTCCGAACAAATCCTGAGCATTGTTGGCAATCACCATAAAACGCCAGATCAGAAGGATGAATAAAAGTAAAATAGAAATTGCTCCAAACAGTCCCAATTCTTCACATATAATAGAAAAAATCATATCATTCTGAGCCTCCGGCAAAAATCCCAGCTTCTGCATGCTCTGCCCAAGCCCCTTTCCCAAAATACCGCCGGAACCTATGGCATATAGCGCCTGCAGCGTCTGAAAGCCCTTGCCGCTGGCATATGCCTCCGGGTCCAGCCATGCCAATATACGCGTACCACGTACGCCAAGACTGCCGGAATCCGCCAGATTCACAATCACAAAGACGGCTAGCACGCACACCGCCGCCCCCGCCAGACCAAGCAGGATAAAACGCTTATAGTCGGGGCTTGAGACAAACAGCATCAGCGCTGCAATACCGAAAATAATGATGGCAGAACTCATATTTTCCGTAACCTTCCACACCAGAAGGCAAATGGGCATCGGTATCATCAACACAATCATAAATCCCTTCCCCGTTCTAATCTTCCGCCCCATCCGGCAGATCAGGCTTGCGAGAAATAAAATCATGCCAAGCTTTGCGATCTCCGCCGGCTGAATAGACATACCCGCCACCCTAAGCCACCGCTTTGCACCGTTCGCCTCATAGCCAAAGGGAATAATAAGGAGAATTAAGATAATAGATGCCACATACCCCAGGACGGCAAAATGTTCCCAAAAATGGTATGGAATATTGGCAACCACCATCATGGACCCCAGCCCGATAATCGTGGACGTAAGCTGCCTTTTTAAGTAAAACGCCGGATCACCCTGCTGGCTTCCGTCGTAGGAGCTGGTCGAGTAAAGCATCACCAGACCAAAAGCAAGTAAAAACAGTACAATGAACAGCAATGTGTAATCAAAAAATGACTCCTGCTGCCCTTTGTTCCTCCTTCTTAGATTGTTTCCATATCTTCTTTCTGCCAAAACCGCTAAACTCCAATCTTTAAAACCAACTCTTTAAACATCTGTCCCCGCACCTCATAATTGGGGAACATCCCCCAGCTTGCGCATGCCGGGGACAGCAATACCGCATCTCCGGGCACAGCCTGCTTCACACTAAGTTCAAAAGCTTCCTCAAAGGTATCTGCCAGAAGGATGTTGGATATGCCATGCGCCTTTGCACAGGCGGCAATTTTTTCTTTTGTCTGACCAATAAGGACAAATGCCTTCACCTTTCCATCAAAAGCTTCTATCCATTCGTCATACTCGCTCTGCTTATCATAACCGCCTCCAATCAGCACGGTAGGACGGTTCATTGCACGGATTCCCTGTATTGCCGCATCTGGATTGGTTCCCTTTGAATCATTGTAGAAATCTACGCCGTTTTTGGTGGCGACAAATTCGATCCGGTGCTCCACCGCCTTAAATTCGCGAATCGTTTTAAGAATAATCTCCATCGGCACATCCATCCCACGGCAGATTGCAATGGCTGCCATCACATTTTCCACATTGCACATCCCCACAAGCTTCATGTCGTGAATGTTCATCAGCCTTTGCGCTTCTCTTCCCTTTTCAAAGCACTTCTCTGCCAGAAAGATTTCCTCTCCTTCAAGATAGATTCCCTCTTCCAATTCTCTCTTGGAGGAAAAGAAAACCACCTTTGCCGGGCTCCTGTCTCCAAATGCCCTGGTATAAGGATCCTCATAGTTCAAAACACAAGTGTCTTCCTCCGTCTGGTTCCTTGCAATCTCTTCTTTGGTTCTTACGTAACATTCCATCGTATGGTGGCGGTTCAAATGATCCGGTGTGATATTTAAAATTGCCGACACAGCCGGTTTAAACGTGTGAATTGTCTCTAGCTGGAAGCTGCTGATTTCTGCAACCGTAACCGAATCCTCCTTTGTCTCTAAAGCAACCTCTGTATATGGATTCCCAATATTTCCCACTACATAGACAGAATCATAATACGCTTCCATAATCTGTCCCACCAAAGTGGTTGTAGTCGTCTTTCCATTCGTTCCTGTGATTGCCGCTACCTTTCCTTTCGCAAAGGTATAAGCCAGCTCTATTTCCCCCCAGATGGGAATTTGTGTTTTTCTGAATTCTTCAAGCATAGGGGCATCAACCGGAACACCGGGGCTTATTACCACAAGTGCAATCTCCTTCTTGACCTCCTCCGGCACACATCCCAGCAAAACAACAAGCTCTGGCAGCTGCGATTTCTCAATGATTTCTTCCCTGCTCAGCTTATCATTGCCGTCAAACAGCACCGGCTGCGCTCCCACGCTCGCAAGGAGATGTGCCGCGCCGATGCCGCTTTTGCCGCTCCCCACTACCAGAACCTTTTTTCCCTGTATATCCATATAAGCCTCCTTGTATCCCTTTATAATCCTAATACGGCGAGAAGGCAGAGCATTGCAGTAACAATTGAAAAAACTGCCACCACCTTCGTTTCCTTCCATCCGCACAATTCAAAGTGATGATGGAGCGGCGCCATTTTGAATATTCTCTTTCCTCCGCTTACCCTATAGTAAACGACCTGTATAATCACAGACAAAACTTCCACTACATAGATAAATCCCACAATAGGCAGAAACAACGGCATATGCATCATGTAGGCACAGCCGGCTACAAACCCGCCAAGAGCAAGCGATCCGGTATCTCCCATGAACACACTTGCGGGATGCACATTGAACAGAAGAAATCCTAAAAGCGCCCCCGTCACCGCACAGGTAATCGGTGCGATTCCCGCCCCCGTTCCAACTGCCGCCACCGTGAAAAAGGTTGCCACCATCACGGTCACGCTGCTTGCAAGACCATCCAGCCCATCCGTAAAATTCGTTCCATTTACAGTGCCGATTACAACGATAAACAAAAGCGGGATATCAAGCCAGCCAAAATCCACAAAATAACCTTTTAAGAAAGGAATCCGCATCGAAAGGGATACGCCTGCCGCACTGCGTAAGTAATACGCAAACAGCCCTGTCACCACGATCTGCAAAAACATTTTCTGCCATGGTCTAAGTCCCATTGAACGCTGGAGCACCACCTTGATATAATCATCCAAAAATCCAATCAGCCCGAACCCCAGCGTCAGAAATAGAACTGGCGCAATCTTCGGATAGTCTTTTACATATAGCACAGATGTAACTGCCACACTGACCATAATCAGGATCCCTCCCATTGTGGGTGTTCCTGTTTTTTTCAGATGTGTGCTCGGTCCGTCCTCCCTGACGGTCTGACCTGCCTTCATCCTTCTAAGCAGAGGGATGATAAGGGGTCCAAGTGCCGCGCTGAGCACAAATGAAATCAATATGGGCACAATAATAAAACTGCCTGCCATTGCCTGCACCTCTCAATTATAATCCATTTTTCCCAAATAAGGAAGAATATTTTCAAAAAGCTGCCTTACCACTGGCGCCGCCACCTGTCCTCCATAATAAAGGCCTTGCGGATTGTGAATGATGACAAGTGCGATTACCTGTGGATCATCTGCCGGCGCAAATCCAACAAAAGAAGCAATATATCTTCCGCTTCCTCTAGGGAGCGTCTGGCTGGTCGCCGTCTTTCCCCCCACTCTTGCCCCCTCTACATATCCATTCTTGCCGGATCCATTTTCAACCACCTGTTCTAACATCATCCGCATAGTGGCAGAAGTCTCCTCCGATACGATATGCTCCTTGACCGGATAAGAGAACCTTTCTATCTCTGTTCCCTCCCTATTTGCGGTCATAACGGCAAAGTGCGGCGTGATCCTCCTCCCGCCGTTTACAATGGAAGATGCCGTTGTGATAAGCTGTATGGGGGTAATCTGAAAAGACTGCCCGAAGGATACTGTTGCCAGCTCCACTGCTTTCATATCTTCCATTTTATGCATGATGGTCCCCGCCTCCCCCGGCAGATCCACACCGGTTTTGTTCAACAGACCAAACTGGGTAAAGTAATGATAATAATTTTCCACCCCCAGACGCAGCCCTACCGTAATAAACACCGGGTTACAGGTGTTTACACAACTTTAATCACGCCTACCATAAAAAACCCTTTCCCGGCATTCCCCCTCTTTGTCAAAAGTAATCAGTAATTCCCCGTCCTTATGTACCTCAATCTGATGTATCTGCCGTAAAAATTCTTTCATCTCTGCTTTTATGATCAGCGCCTCCGCCCGAATGACTGCCTCTATCTTTTCAAGACGCGCCTCATAGTTATTATATTGCAGGCAGGTCCGCATTATTCCGTCTATTTTTGTTTCCAGCCGTTTTAACCGCTCATTCAAATCCACACTATATTTTCCATAATCTTCGTCGCTGATGACACCGTTTAGAAGCTTTTCCACCAGCAGTTCTTTTCTGGACATCAGTTTTTTATGCTCCTTTTGAACCTTTTTCAATTCCCCCTGCCCATCCTGTGCTTCAAATACCCGCCTCAGCACACCCAGGATATCGGCAAGCATCCTTCCCTCCTCCCCAACTCCTCCCCAGTGTTGCAAAACCGCCCCTTCCACGCAGGATAAAAGCATATCTTCCGTAAGATTGATATTATCACATCCAGGAGACTTTTCCTTTTGCTTTCCTTCTCCTTTTTTTCTTCCGCTTTCTAAAAAGGTAGCGCATTTCCATACCACCTTTTTTCCCTTGCCCTGTGTGTAACAGGTCCTGTAATAAAACCGCCCGCACTCCGCGCATTTTAATTTTCTGGTGAGCTCATATTTTCCATCCCTTCCCCCATGGCAGTTGCCGCCTCCCACCTGCCGCTGCACTGCTTTTTTTTGCAGGATGGCAGTCACCTCCTCCTGATATTCCTTTGAAACTATGGGAGGAAGCGCACCTTCCATCACGATCCAGTCCTCTTTCGGCACCTCCTCATACCGCTTGGTATCAAAATTGTAAGTTCTCGTGTTCAAAATCATGGTTCCGTGCGCCCTTGGCGTGTACAGCATTTTCCTCCACTGGACTTCCGATATCCTCTGCCCCTTCTTCCCCCTGGCGCCAAGCTCATACAAAATCCGGCTTATGGTATAAAATCCCTTTCCCTCCTTCGCCAACGCAAATGCCGTCCTGTAATACTCCGCCTCCTCCTCATTAATCTCATACCTGTCCTTCTCCACCTTATTCCATCCGAACATCTCACAGGTAATGTTGCATCCGCTCTTCTTCTCCTGCCTTCTCCTGTGCGCATTCTTAATCTTCTTGGAAAGCTCCCTGCTAAAATCCTCCGCCAATATTGCCTTAATGCCAGAGATCAGATTATCATCCGGTGTATAAAATTTTCCTTCTATATATATATACAATCTCAATCGATTCTCCGTGAGTCTGCTTAAGAAAAAATACCAATCTTTTGCTGAGCGCGTAAGCCTGTCAATGGACTTGATCATAACAATATCAAATCTGTCCCTTTCCATATCTTCCAGCAGCCTCTGATACTCGCTGCGCTTATATGCCACTGTACCCGTCTGAGATTCCACATACTGCTCCGCTATCTTCCACCCTCTTTTTTCTGCTATCTCCCGGCTTTCAAACACCTGGGTGGCAAGCGCATTCATCTGACTTTCCTCCTCCGTACTGCACCTGTTATAAATCCCCACTCTTTCCACTTCCTGCTCCCTTCCGCAAAAGTACGCTTCC
The DNA here is from genome assembly GCA_029054245.1 of Lachnospiraceae bacterium. GTDB lineage: Bacteria > Bacillota > Clostridia > Lachnospirales > Lachnospiraceae > Suilimivivens. The sequence goes on from JAIDFQ010000071.1 coordinate 42,072, forward strand.
ATGCCAAGCCTCCTTTTCAAGAAGCACCTTTGCCGCATTCATCTCTGAAGCGCTGATTAATCCCCTCTCTTCCAACAGTTCCAAAAGATGGAGTTGTATACGGCTTTGCATTTCCTTTTTTTCCATCATACTTGTTCTCATCTGGTGATTGCTTATACCTCTTCACCTATCAAGTTTTACTTTAATATATTCATGCTGGATGTAAATATGTTTCGGTTTTGAGAGTAGACCGGATGTCAAAGACTGTAGACCGCAAGTGTGTTGAGGAAAGGGAGGGCGCATGAGGGCAGCTGGGGATTGGCGCGGACGGTAAAAAAACTATAGCGGCCCCATGTACAGCGATAAGAAGGGCTAAACAGCCTTTATTTAGATATTGGTACCGGACGCAAACGGCGTATTGACCCATCCATGGGTCAAATTACGCCTTCGCCGGACCTCCTATCCGGCGATTGCTGGAAATTGAAAGGCTGTTAAGTCCTTCTAATCGCTTTCCCAGGGGCTCTCTATAGGTTTTTTACCGTCCGCGCCAATCCCCAGCTGCCCTCATGCGCCCTCCCTTCCCTCAACACGCTTGCTCCCTCATTCATTTTCTTAACTTTTGGAGGATTCTTGAAGACGTAGATGGTCTGTTGTATAATGGTAAAATATGAAATAATCACAGCGCAGAACGTCTCGGAATCGGGGAAAATATGGAAACGCTGTTGGTTATAAAGACATTATTTACGAACCATAATGAATAAACTCTTTATGTTTATAGGAGGCGGCAATGTCGAAAGCACCAAAGAAGCGTTCAATTATTTTGCCATTTGTCATTGGTATTTTTCTGGGGATAACAGCCAAACTTGTAGATGTGCCGAATATCACATACCGTTTTCCTATCTTTGATGATGTCATGGCACGATTTGGGATTTGGGTTTGGGCGGCTGCATTCATAGCCATTCTTTCAAAGTCGCCTCTATTTGCAGCAGTGCGTTCTTTTGTCTTTTTTGTGGGAATGTTATCTGCTTATTATGGATATACCATATTATTTTTAAAATTTTTCCCAAAATCTCAAATTGTTTTGTGGAGTTGTATTGCTATGATTACGCCCTTTTGCGGTTTTTTAATATGGCATATCCATCTAAACAAATGGTTCGCTAATTTAATCGCTTCATTTCCTTTTATCCTCTTCTTTACAGAATGGTATTTAACATCAGAGGATACGCAATTGCTATTTATTCCTTATTTATGTATGGCACTCTCCTGGCTATCAGCTGTTCCTACAAATAAAAAACGTTTATTCAGTCTGCTTTACGGATTATCCATATCCATTATATTGATTCTTCTGATACGGGCAGAAATCATAACTAATATCTACGAACGGCTGTTAAACATATAGCGATATCAAACGCCCTGTTTTCCTTTGGGCAAGGCGGACTATACGCATATCCAATTTCTGTTATGAAATCCCTAAAACACCATAAAATAACATTGACTTTAGTGCTTTAAAGCTGTATAATCTGATACGCAGTGATCTATTTCATTGTAATATCTTTTTGGGAGGAAACATTATGAAAAAAGCACTTGTATTATTTTTAACCGCAGTCATGGTCAGCGGTCTTGTTGCCTGCGGAAGCCCTGCTCCTGCCACACAGGAAGCATCCACGAAAGAAAGCGGCACAGATTCTACCGAAGGCGGAGAAACAGAACTCTCTGTTGAAACCGCTGCTACAGACGGCGCTGCTTACAAGGTAGGCATCTGCCAGCTTGTACAGCATGAAGCATTAGATGCTGCTACAGAGGGCTTTATGGATGCCCTGAAAGAAGAACTGGGCGATCAGGTCACTTTTGACATCCAGAACGCACAGGGTGATTCCAATACCTGTTCTACCATCATCAACAGCTTTATTTCCAGCGATACCGATCTGATTCTCGCCAACGCAACTCCTGCCCTGCAGGCGGCAGCTGCCGGAACGAATGAAATTCCTATTCTTGGAACATCCGTTACAGAATACGGCGTAGCGCTGGATATTGATAACTTTACCGGAACCGTGGGCGGAAATATTTCCGGTACTTCTGACTTAGCTCCGCTTGACGGTCAGGCTGATATGCTTGCAGAATTATTCCCTGACGCAAAGACGGTAGGTCTGATCTACTGTTCCGCTGAGGCAAATTCACAGTATCAGGTTGACACCATCAAAACATTCTTGGAAGAAAAAGGCTACAGCTGTGAATATTATTCTTTCTCAGACTCCAACGATATTTCCGCAGTTGTGACAAATGCTGCTTCTTCTGTTGATGTCATCTACGTTCCTACCGACAACACTGCTGCATCCAATGCAGAATTAATCAACAACATCTGTCTTCCTGCCGGTGTACCAGTAGTCGCAGGTGAAGAAGGAATCTGTGCAGGCTGTGGTGTTGCTACCTTGTCAATCAGCTATTATGATATCGGTGTTGCTACCGGTAAAATGGCTGCAAAGATCCTTGCAGAAGGAGCTGACATCTCCACCATGCCGATCGAATACGCACCTACTTTTACCAAGAAATACAACGCTGCAAACTGTGAAGCATTGAACATCACCGTTCCCGATGATTACGTAGCAATCGGCGAATAACCGCCGGCAAATGAGCTTATTGATTCATAAACAGACAGCGGGGGAATTTATTCTCTCGCTGCTTTTGTTAAATTTAAAACAAGTGCATGTCCACCAATTTTAATTGTGGATAAATGGAGGTAATCATGAACATCTTACACTTACTTAATTCCATGCCGGGAACCCTTGCGCAAGGGCTTATATGGGGCATCACGGCAATCGGTATTTACATTACATACCGCATTCTTGACGTTGCCGATCTGACCGTTGACGGCTCCCTTTGTACCGGCGGTGCAGTCTGCATCATGATGATGGTTTCCGGACAAAACGTTTTTGTTTCTATGCTTATAGCAACGTTAGCTGGTATGCTGACCGGACTGGTAACAGGACTTTTTCACACCTTTATGGGCATCCCCGCTATCTTATCTGGTATTCTGACCCAATTAGGTCTTTACTCCGTAAACTTAAAAATTATGGGAAAGGCCAATCAGGCAATCAACGTTGACAAATACAACCTTCTGGTTTGTTCTAGATATATCAAAGGCGTACCCTTCTACCAAAATACAATTTTTGTAGTTGCAATCTGTACCCTTATATTAGTAGCTCTTCTTTATTGGTTCTTCGGCACAGAACTTGGATGCGCCCTGCGGGCAACCGGATGCAATGGCAACATGTCCCGTGCCCAGGGAATCAACACCAACTTTTCCAAGGTCCTGGGGCTGATGATCTCAAACGGTCTTGTCGGGCTCTCCGGCGCACTGCTTGCACAGTATCAGGGATTTGCCGACATCAATATGGGACGCGGCGCTATCGTAATCGGACTTGCCGCGGTCATCATCGGCGAAGCTGTCTTCGGCCGCATCTTCCACAACTTTGCACTTAAGCTGATCAGTGTCGCTCTAGGCTCCATCCTTTACTATATCGTGCTTCAGACCGTAGTCTGGATGGGAATCGTAGACACCGACAATCTGAAATTACTGACTGCTTTGATCGTTGCCGTCTTCCTTGCCATTCCCTACTGGAAAAGCAAATATTTCAGCAAAGCCATCGTAAAGAAGGGAGGTAAAGACAATGCTTGAAATTAAGAATGTCACAAAAGTTTTCAATCCTGGAACGGTAAACGAAAAACTTGCTTTAGATAATTTTTCCTTAACCCTTGAGGATGGCGACTTTGTCACCGTCATCGGAGGAAACGGGGCTGGAAAATCAACCATGATGAATGCCATTGCAGGTGCATGGACGGTAGATGCTGGTCAGATCCTAATCGACGGCATTGATGTCACCAAGCTGCCCGAACACAAGCGCGCAAAGTTCTTGGGACGGGTTTTCCAAGATCCTATGACTGGCACCGCCGCAACTATGGGGATTGAAGAAAATCTTGCGCTTGCAAAACGCCGCGGCAATACCCGCTTTCTGACCCCAGGCATCACCAAAAAGGAACGTGAGGAATATAAAGAGCTCCTAAAAATACTGGATTTAGGGCTGGAAACCCGGCTTACCTCCAAAGTAGGGCTTCTATCCGGCGGACAGCGCCAGGCACTGACACTGCTCATGGCAACCCTAAAGAAACCCAAACTCCTCCTTTTAGACGAGCACACCGCTGCCCTTGACCCCAAAACCGCGGCAAAAGTCTTAGAAACCACAGAATACATCGTAGGAAAGGATCACCTGACCACCCTTATGATCACCCACAACATGAAAGACGCCATCGTTCACGGAAACCGCCTAATTATGCTGATGGACGGAAAAATCATTCTGGATATCAAAGGAGAAGAGAAAAAACGCCTCACTGTTAAAGATCTCCTTCAGAAATTTGAAGCAGCAAGCGGCGAAGAATTCACCAATGACCAGGCAATCCTGGGATAATAAAAGAATAAGTCAAATCACATTTCCCTTGTTTTATGTCCTCTTGACATTTTGCAAGGGAAAATTTATAAATAAAATTGCCTTCCTCTGGCAGATGTTTGGGGCGGGATTAATGAATGGCGCCGACAGGATAGCAGAAAGGGGGCTTGAGGGCAGTCGGTGTACAGGAGGCGGCATATAGAATCGTTTCAAGTCTCTGCGAAAAATTGGCATATTTCACTTACAGAATGTTGATTCCCTAGGGCAAAATCGCCATGGATGGCGATTTTAGGAGCCTCGCGGCACGGATGCCGCCGGGCTCCGCCCCGACCTCTTTGAAAAACTCAAATACATTCTGTTAGTGAAATCCAATTTTGAGATGAGACTTGAAACGATTCTATATGCCGCCTCCTGTACACCGACTGCCCTCAAGCCCCCTTTCTGCTACCCTGCCGGCGCCATTCATTAATCCCGCCCCAAATATCTGCCAGCACCATTTCCGTAAACACTGGGTTACAGCTGTTCATAGTCGCCTGCACGAAGTTCTCCGCCCCATGCCCCGCAATCTTATGACATCGTATCTTCCTATCTTCCACCATAATAAATCCCGGACAGCTGAACTGATCCTCCGTGGTAACCACTCCCCCCTCTAAACCGGCTGCCGCCGTTATAATCTTAAACGTAGATCCCGGTTCATAGGTATCACTGATGCATCCATTCCGCCACATTCCATTCAATAACTCCTGTTTTTTTTCTTCCGAAAGCCCTGTAGTGTCTGTCTCTTCCGGCAGCGTATAGGGCTGGTTTAAATCAAACTCCGGCACATCCACCATTGCCATAAGCTCTCCATTCTGCGGATTCATAACGATGATGGATACCCGGTCCGCCTGTTTCGTCTCCATAACCTGCTTCGCAAGCTGGGTGGCATAGCTTTGAATATTCATATCCAGACTTAAATAAAGGTCATTGCCGGCAACCGGTTCCACCCTTTCCTCTCCAGCCGCATCAAGCTCCACCCCCTTTGCATCGGTAATGGTGAGAATCATGCCGTCTTCCCCTTTTAAGTACTCCTCATATTTTACTTCCAGGCCTATGATTCCCTGATTATCGCCCCCTGTAAATCCAAGCACCTTCGATGCCAGAAAGTCATAGGGATAATAGCGCTTATAATCTTCATCCACCTTAACGCCTTCCAGATTATAAGCTCTGATGGCGTCCCCAATCTCTTTATCCACATTGCTTTTGATTCTTTCTATAGATGAATACTTTTCAACACGGTTTCGCACATATTCCTCCGAAAGACCAAGCTCTTTGCAAAGGACTTCCACGATTCTATCAGGATCCTTGATTTGGTTATGTATGACGGAAATCGTACAGACAGTTTTATTATCCGCGATAACGGTTCCGTTCACATCCAGTATCCTTCCTCTTGCCGCTTTAATGCTCCTCTCCCTTTCGTGAAGCTCCTTCGCCTTTTCCGTATAGTGATCTGACTGAAAAACCATCAGATAGACCAGCCGCCCCGCAAGAATGGTAAAGATGAGCAGGCATGCAAAAAAAATCGTGACGATCTTTTTTCTGTTATAGGTTTTGTTTTTAACCATAAAAACCTCATAGAAAAGGTATTATTATAATCTATTACCAATTCTATGAGGTTATTCTATCAAGATGCTTCTTTATTCTTCCGGCGCCTGTTGTGGGGATGGCGTTGCTTCCGCCCCTTCTCCTCCTACACTTTGTCCCAGATCATAGCTTCCGCCAAAGACATGCCCCGTATCAGGATCCACGTATTCTCCTGTATTGGGATTTACTGCATAGCCCGTAGCCGGATCGATTGGGAAGGTTTTCCATATTTCATTGGGCGAAGTCCCTTCACCCTCCCCATCTTCATTAGACGCTTCGGGATTCCCCTCACCAGCTGTTCCATCCGGTGAACTGCCCTCCCCGCCTTCTTCTCCCTCTGGTTCTTCCGAAACCGGAGGCGTCATAATTTCAATCTGCAGAGCTTCAAGCTCTTCTATTTCTTTATCTGAAAGCGGTTCTGTCATGAAAATGCCCTTATAAGGAAGAACTTCCGTAAGAATGCTTCTCACAATTCTTGTGGCAAATTTTGCATCATCCATAATGGCGCCCGGAACATTGGGTCTGTCTACCACCACATAAATGGCAATCTGAGGATCATCAATGGGCGCATATCCCAAAAAGGATACCACATATTCGTGGTTGCCGCGGGGCAGGGTCTCGGCTGTTCCCGTTTTGCCTCCAATCAGATACCCGGCAGGTCTTGCCGTCTTTCCGGTTCCTTTTTCCCCGGACACCACCAGATTGCACATTTCCCGCACCTTTGCCGAAGTACTTTCAGAAATTGTCTGCTTTAAGATTCTTGGCTCAATATTCTGCACGGTAGCGCCTGACGGACTGATAATCTTGCTTACCAGGTGCGGTTCGTAATAATATCCTCCGTTAATTAAAGAACAGAATCCGCTTATCATCTGGATCATGGTGGCATTATATCCCTGTCCAAAGCTGTTGGTTGCAAGATCGGTAGGACCCATCGTATCTTTGTTGAAAACCACACTTGCCGTTCTTGCTTCTCCCGCCAAATCAATGTTTGTCTTAAGTCCAATATTAAAAATATGCTGGAATTCCGTAAAAACATCTACCCCTGTCGCCGCAGCAATATACATCATATTGACGTTGCAAGACCGCTCTATTCCTTCTGCGACAGACAAAGTCCCATCGCCCCATGTGTTATGACACTTGATATCATGGTCACCCACATGGAGTTTTCCCTCACAGTTGTATTTTTCTTCGCCGGTAATGCTCCCGCTTTCTATTCCTGCTGCTACAGTAAATGGCTTTGAGACAGAACCCGGTTCATAGGTATCGCTGATACAGAAATTTTTCCACAAAGCATTCAGCTGTCTATAAAACGCGTCATTATCCTCCTCTATCGCCTTCACATTGTCTGCATTGATATATTCTCCGGTCCTTTTCCCCTGCTCATCCAAAATGGGCATCCCTATGAGCGCCTGGGTGTTTCTGGTATCATTTAAATCAAAGGTGGGATAACTTGCCATTGCCAGAATTTTTCCGGTATTTACTTCCATAATGATACAGCCTATATTTAAAGCGCCAAAGCCCTCGTGTGCATTATCATGGTATTCTTCATCAAATTTTTTCAAGTATTTTTCTACTATTCTCTGAATATTATTGTCTATCGTGGAGACAATGCTGTTTCCATCTTCAGCGGGAATCGTCGTCCTTTGCAGGTTAGAATCATCATTCAAATATCCGTATTCCCTGCCTGGTGTTCCCGACAGAATATCATTGTAATACTCTTCCAATCCATAGGAACCCACATTGTCGCTGGTGGTAAAGCCAATCACATCACAGGCAAGGCTGTTTCCCGGATAGGTTCTCTTATACTCTTCTTCAAACCAAATTCCTTTAATAAGAGAATCATCCGCATTCTGTAGTTCGATAAATTCCTGTATCTGCTCATATTCCAAGCGTCTGGCAAGCACACGGTAGCGGGAAGTGTCCTTATTCGCCTCAATATAAGTACGCACGCTAGTGGTGTCAATTCCCAGCTGGCTCCTCAGTGCATTAAGTGTGGGCTCTAAGTATTCTTCCTTCTCGGTCACTGCCACCGCATCCAAAATCACGTTATAAACCTTTTCGCTGGTTGCCAGGATACTTCCGTTTGCATCGTAGATTGTACCTCTCTTCGCCGGGAGCGTAGTACTGTCATACCTTTGCTGGGATAAAACTTGCTTTTTGTACTGCTCGCCATTATCTCTGGTAATGGCAAACAGCCGGTAGGATAACCCCACAAAAGCCAGTAGCACACCTAAAAATAGCACTACCAGCTTTTTTTGCATCTTAATTGTAAATTTACTGTACCTCTTTTTGCTGTCCAAAATTACACCTGCCTAATTCGGAATATCTCCTGTCTGCCTTACATAATCACTTCCCTCACCATTGAAGGTCACAATCTGTCCTTCCTTGGCATAAGTCATGCCAAGTTCCTGAATGGCGACTCTTTTCACTTCCTCCAAATCAATATCACTTGTTATTCTACTGTAATTTTCGTCATTGTCACGCTTCAGCTGATTTAGCTCACTCTCTAACGCCGCGATGTGCTTGATGCTGTTGGTGATATCCGACTGCAGCGTCAGATACCACGTAAGTATAAAGCCTGCCGCCACCATGGCAACTGCCATGGAGAGTACAGAACCAATGTTCATATGCTTTGCGCGTTCCCGGTTCTTGCGCGTCCTGGCGCTTACTTTCCTTACCGGTTCGTTTGTTCTATCAGGCACTGCCTGAAGTCTTCTGGCAGTATTTCCCTGCACATAAACGCCGTTTTTATATGCAGCTCTTCTTCTGGCTCTTTCATCTACTGCCATCTTTTAATCTCCTCTATACTGATACTTTCTCAAATATTCTTAGCTTTGCACTCTTCGATCTTGGATTTTCTTCCTGTTCCTCTTTCCCTGGCAGGACTGGCTTTCCTGTTACGACTTTTCCTCTGCTCCTCTTCCCGCATACACATACCGGAAATGAGGGAGGACATGTACAAGGATTTGCCGCCTGTCTGAATGCATTCTTCACGATTCGGTCTTCCAATGAATGAAAGGTAATGATGCAGAGCCTTCCTCCTGGGTTCAGCAGATCAATCAATTCATCCAAAGACTCCTTTAAAACTTCCAGTTCTTGGTTGCATTCAATCCTGATTGCCTGAAAAGTACGCTTGGAAGGATGTCCGCCCTCTGCCCGCATTTTTGCCGGAATAGAAGCTCTTATGATTTCGTTGAGTTCGCCTGTAGTCTCGATAGGCTTCTTTTGTCTTTCTATAACAATGTGCTTGGCTATATTCTTTGCAAATTTCTCTTCGCCATAGTCCCTGATGACACGGAACAGTTCCATTTCCTCATAATAATTGACGATTTCCTTCGCCGTAAGGCTCTGACGCATGTCCATCCTCATATCAAGAGGCGTGTCGAACCGATAGGAAAATCCCCTCTCCTGGGTGTCCAGCTGATAAGACGATACCCCCAAATCCAGTATCATTCCATCCATCCCCGTGATGCCAAGTGAACAAAGAACTGCTTTGGTATTTCTATAATTGCTCCTGACAATCGTAACTTTGTCCCCGAAGGGCAAAAGCCGCTCACCTGCCGCCCTAATCGCTGCATCATCCTGATCGATTCCAATCAGTCTTCCGCCTTTTAAAAGTCTTCCGGCGATTTCCTGGGAGTGTCCGCCGCCGCCTAAGGTTCCGTCTACATAGACCCCTTCCGGCTTTATATTCAGTCCTTCGATTGTTTCCTCAAGCAATACGGATGTGTGCTTAAAAGCCATGGATGCTCCTTTATCAAATACCGATTCCAAGTTCTATCATGTGCTTAGAGATTTCCTCCATATCCTGGTAGGTAACTGTGCCTTCCCATCTGTCCTTACTCCAGATTTCCACCCGGTTTCCCACACCTACAAGCACCGTATCTTTGGTGATTCCTGCAAATTCCCGAAGCACTGCCGGCAAAAGGATCCTTCCCTGCTTGTCCACTTCCACGCTGGCTGCACCGGCAAGGAAAAAGCGGGTAAACTGCCGTGCTTCTTTGTCTATCATTGGTAATCCACGTAATTTTTCTTCAAAAGCCTGCCATTCGGGCTGATCAAACACAAATAGACAGCCATCCATTCCCTTTGTCACCACAAATTCATCGCCCAATACATCGCGGAACTTGGAAGGAATGATCAGTCTGCCCTTAGCATCTATTGTATGGTTGTATTCTCCCATAAACATATGCATTCACCCGTTCCAGGCATCCGCCCATCCCTTTCGGCACGTGACGGATTGCTGCTCCTGCCTTTGCTTTACAAAATGGTCTGCCACGGAAAGAACGGGATCATTTATACCACTTTCACCCACTTTTAAAACACTATCTACCACTTTCCACCACTTTTAGATACATTCTACCTCAATTTGGAGCCGAGCGCAAGAAAAAAAATGCACCCTGTATGACCTTACAGAGCGCATAAATACTGGTTTTTTCGTTTATTTTAGCAAAATTCCCCATATCTAGTGCCAAGATAAATTTGAATTACTAGATATGGGGAATCACCCTTAAAAAATTTTTTTATTTTTCCATAATTTGCTTTTCATTTTTGAGCCGTAGCCGAATGACCACATCACCGATGACAGCGCCAACGAACAACACAATTGCAAGAACCAAAGAAACGGGAACCGTCGTATGGGGAATAAAGAGCTGATCTGTCCTGATTCCCTCAATCCACGCCCTTCCGAGACCGTAACCCCCCAGATATAACAATGCAATTTCACCCTCAAACCTCTTGTGCTTCCAATAAAGTAAAAGGAGAATCAAAATAAACAGATTCCACAAGCTTTCATAGAGAAAAGTAGGATGAACCTGAATATAATTCACTCCCTCCGTAATATGCGCCGCAATGGACTCGGAAATATCACTGCTTCTGACCGCCGCAGCAGGAAGACGCATCGCTAAAAGATTATCTGTATATTCCCCGAACACTTCCCTGTTGGTAAAATTCCCCCATCTTCCAATCGCCTGTCCTAAAATCAATCCCACCACGCCTGTGTCAGCCATCCGAAGGGCATTCTGCTTTTTTATCTTCGCATAAACAAACAGGGTAATAAACGCAGCAATCACTCCGCCGTAAATGGCAAGTCCGCCCTGTCTGATATTGAAGACACTTAGCAGGTTATCCTTGTATTGATCCCACGCGAACACTACATAGTAGATTCTCGCTCCAATAATGGAAAAGATAACTGCATAAATGGCAAAATCCCAATATAAATCCGGATCCTGCCCTGTTTTCTTCGCAACTTGCGCTGCTATCAATATGCCGAGCAGAACACCAATTCCGATAATCACCCCGTAAAGGGCAATCTCAAAGCCAAACACAGAAAAGCTCTTCGGCACATTCTTCAGATAGATTCCCAAATTGGGAAAATCAATATCCATGATATCCATTTCATCCACCCATATTACACGTTAAAGCGGAACAAAATCACGTCCCCGTCTTTTACAACATAATCCTTTCCTTCCATACCCACAAGACCTTTTTCTCTTGCTGCCGCCAAAGATCCCTGTTCCAGCAGATCTTTATAATTCACCACCTCAGCCTTGATAAAACCCCTTTCAAAATCGGTATGTATCTTTCCTGCCGCCTGTGGCGCCTTGGTACCGATCTTGATGGTCCACGCCCTGGTCTCATCCTCTCCCGCCGTCAAGAAACTATGCAGTCCAAGCAGATGATAGCTTGCCTTGATCAGTTTTTCAAGTCCAGACTCCTCAAGTCCTAAATCTTCCAGGAACATCGCTTTTTCTTCCTCATCGAGCTCCGAAATCTCCTGCTCAATCTGGGCGCAGATGACAAATACCTCGCTTCCGTTTTCTGCTGCAAATTCCCGCACAGCCTTCACGCCTACATTCCCCGCCCCGTCATCGGACAGATCATCTTCACCCACATTTGCCGCAAAAATAACCGGTTTGTAGGTCAAAAGATTATAGGAATTTAAAAGAAGTAGTTCATCCTCATCCTCCGTCACAAAGCTCCTTGCAAGCTTCCCTTCTTCCAGATGGGCTTTCAGTGCCTCTAAAAGCGCCGCTTCCTTGGCAAGAGACTTGTCCATCCTTGCCGCCTTGCCTGTTTTGGCAATTCTTCTCTCAAGAATCTCTATATCAGAGAAAATCAATTCCAAATCAATGGTTTCAATATCCCTAAGGGGATCAATGGTTCCGTCCACATGTACCACATTGGTATCCTCAAAGCACCGCACTACATGCACCACCGCGTCTACTTCTCTAATGTTGCTTAAAAACTGGTTTCCAAGCCCCTCCCCTTTGGAGGCGCCCTTTACAAGTCCGGCAATATCCACGAACTCAATAACCGCAGGCGTAACCTTTTTAGATTGATACATATCTCCAAGAAGCTTTAACCGCTCATCAGGAACCGCTACCACACCCACATTGGGATCTATGGTACAAAACGGATAATTGGCAGATTCTGCACCTGCTTTTGTCAGTGAATTGAATAATGTGCTCTTTCCTACATTTGGCAATCCTACGATTCCTAGTTTCATATCTGATGATACCTATCCGAAAATCCTTTATTTACAAGGATATTCGCCTTTCTCTATATTTTTACTACATAATCTGCTACACAATTTTAAAGGCATTATCGATTCTTTTAATCCTTTTGTCTATAAAAATATTCTTTCATTATTTCAATATTTCTTTCTATTTTTCAGCTCTTCATATAACACAGCATAATTGCGGTAACGCACCTGACTGATCTTCCCCGCTTCCAGTGCATCTTTAACGCCGCACACCGGCTCACTTATGTGGGAGCACCCTCCAAAACGACAATTCTTCTCATACTCTGCAAATTCGGGATAATACCCCTGCAATTCTTCCTTTTCCATCTCTCCCAGATTTAGGGATGTAAACCCAGGTGTATCCATAATAAAAGTACTTTCATCAAGAGCAAATAACTGCGCATGTCTGGTTGTATGTTTTCCGCGGTCAATCTTCCGGCTGATTTCACCGGTTTCCATGTTTGCATCCGGGTAGAGTGCATTAATGATTGTCGACTTTCCCACACCGCTTGGACCGGCTACTACAGTCGTCTTTCCCATCAGGCATTTTCTGATTTCATCCATTCCCTGCCTGCCCGTGCCGCTCACGAATAAAACCTGATATCCGCATTCTCCATATGCCTTTTCAAGGTCCTTTTGTTCCTCCAAGGATGCAAGATCTTTTTTATTGAAACAGATGACTGCTTTCAGTGCCTGCTGCTCCATGGTAATGAGAAATCGATCTAAAAGATTATAGTTGGGATTGGGCTTTACAATGGCAAAAATCACCAGCGCCTGATCGATATTGGCAGATGCCGGTCTAATCAACACACTCTGTCTTGGCAGGATTTTGATGATATTCCCTGTAAGAGGCACATCACCAGACAGTTCAATCTCCACATCATCCCCAACCAGGGGCTTTATCTTATCCTTTCTGAAAATCCCCTTTGCCTTGCACTCTGCCACACCCACAGGCGTATGCACATAATAAAAACCGGCAATTCCCTTTATGATCTTCCCTTTCATAACACGTGTAATCCTATTCTGCAGCAAACTGAATGGGTCTTCTGACTTCTTTGTTCTCTGAAGTCCCCTCTATCGTTGACTGGCTGCCGTCCTCATTGGTAACTGTGGTGGTCTCAGTGGTGTTCACATATTGAAAAAGAACATACCCCGTTCCTATCCTGATTCCTGTGATATTCTGCTGCTGAACGGGAAAAGATGCCGTCTGTGTGCTTAAAAGCTGCGTTCCATCGTCTGCCATCAGTGTAACCGTCACCATGGTGCCAGATTTGTAACCCGAATCTTCTTCCGGCGTGGGTCCTGCAATACTGTCAGTGAACTTATATGTTGCCTGGGCAGGTCCTAAACTAATGCTGATATCCACCTTCGTACCCTCCGCTACAGAAGAACCGGCGGAATAACTCTGGTAACATACAAGTCCCGACAAGTCGGGATTTTCATGGTTCGTTTCTGTGACGACGCCAAGCTCAAGCTTTGCCTCTATCAGCATCGCCATGGCTTCCTCTTCACTCTTCCCCATCAGATCTGGTACTGGGACTTTGTCCTTTCCCATACTGATGCAAATGGTCACTGCTGTTCCAGCTGGCGCTTTGGAGCCTGACGAAGGTGACTGGGTAATGATATTTCCTTCCTTAATGTATGCATCATACCCGCTGGTCTTATTGACGGTAAAGCCTTCCTTACTCAAGGTTGCAACCGCCTCCGCCTCTGACATCCCTACCACATCCGGTATCTCCACCCCTTCGGAACCGGCGCTTACCGTCAAAACTACATTATCCCCTTCCGTAATCATCGTTCCGGCATTTGCACTTGCCTTCATAACGATTCCTGCTTCATACTGGGTGCTTTCTTCATATTCAATTTCTGGTGTTAAACCAAGATTTAATAATTGAACTTTCACGTCGTCAATCTTCTTCCCGACGACTTCAATCATCTCAACCTGCTCTTTTTCCTCTTCTTCCTGTTCTGCAGTCTGCTCACTACTCTGCCCAAATAAATCAGCCTCGAAAAGTCCAAAAGCATTTCCTACCAGGAATAAGACGATACACCCCACTAAGATTGCCGCTATGATTGCAAGCGTGGTTGTAAGCCGCTCCATCTTGGGATCATAATCGTCATCCTCTTCTTCATCATCATCCTCATCATCGTCCTCGTAGTACTCATATTCGGACTCATAATATTCTTCGTCTTCTTCTTCCTCTTCTTCTTCCTCAATGACATATCTCTTTTTGGCTGATTTCTTCACATCCGCTTCTTTGCGAAGATGCATCGCCTCTTCCATGCTGTCCCTGTACTTGGACTGCTTCTTGATCCTTTCCATGTCATTGTCCGTAATCATCTTTGTGGAGCCCTCTTCATCAGGGTCGATTACCTTTACAAAATCTTCATCCGGTGTCATGAGTGACTGCTTTAAGTCCACAATAAGCTCTCCCATAGACTGATATCTGCGGTCTGGGCTCTTCTGACAACACTTAAATACAATCTGCTCCACACTTACGGGAATTTCTGAAATATACTCTCTAGGAGAAGGCATCTCCTCCTGGATATGCTTAATGGCAATTGCCACCGTCGTCTCTCCGTTAAACGGCACCCTGCCGGTAAGCATTTCAAACATGGTAACACCAAGTGAATAGATATCACTCTTTTCATCAGAATATCCTCCCCTTGCCTGCTCGGGAGACGTATAATGGACAGATCCCATAACATTTGATGTGATGGTATTGCTGGTGGCAGCTTTGGCAATTCCAAAATCCGTCACCTTCACTTTTCCTTCTTTGGAAATAATAATATTCTGCGGCTTGATGTCTCTGTGGATAATATGGTTGTTATGTGCTGCTTCAATGCCCATGCTCACCTGGATGGCAATGCTGACAGCTTCTTTCACAGAAAGCCTTGCTTTCTTTTCTATATATTTTTTTAGGGTGATGCCCTCTACCAATTCCATCACAATAAAGTAGATTCCATTCTCTTCCCCTACATCATATACATTTACAATGTTGGGATGCGCAAGCCCGGCTGCCGCCTGGGCTTCAATCCTGAATTTCGATACAAAATTGGCATTTTCGCTGAATTCCTGCTTCAGAACCTTTACTGCCACCAGACGATTCAACTTATGATCCTTTGCCTTATAGACATCGGACATGCCGCCCGTGCCGATTTTTTCCAATATTTCGTATCTATCTCCGATTATCATTCCTATCTTAACCATATCTACCTCTTACATCATCATTCTTTTGCGAATACATTGATCAGTATTACCGCAATATTATCTTTCCCGCCATTACGATTGGCTGCTTCCACCAGTTTCCGAGCTCTCTCTTCCAAAGAAGGATATGCTTTTATAATCTCGCTGATTTCCTCATCCTCCAGCATATTGGTCAAACCGTCAGAACACATAAGTACGATGTCCCCCGGTCTTAATTCCTCATGGAAAAAATCTATTTCCACTGTGTCGAGTGCGCCGATGGCTCTCGTAATGATATTTTTATCAGGATGATTTCTTGCCGCGGCGCGGTCAAGACCGCCCAAACGGATCATTTCCTCCACCAATGAATGGTCTCTGGTAACCTGCCTGATTTCCTCATTTATGATGTAAAGCCTGCTGTCTCCAACATTTGCCACCTGCAGATAGTGCCCAAGGCAGGTTGCCGCCACCACTGTGCTGCCCATCCCGTAAAGGCTGTTATCTTCCTTTGCCTTACGCCGGATCTGGTCATTCGCTGCCATGATTGCCTTGCCTAAAATCCTGATCGGATTCTTTTCAAAGCATCCCCTGATCTCCCTGACCATGGTCTCCACTGTACATTTGGAAGCATAATCTCCTGCATTATGCCCTCCCATACCATCGGCAACAACAAATACATTAGGAAGATTTCCAACAGAGGTCTCCGATACATATACAAAATCTTGATTTAATTTTCGCTTTTTTCCTATATCTGTCACAGAAAAGGATCGTAACACGGTTTTACCTCCTATTGCAATGCCTTTTGCCTTCTCCGAAGCTGCCCGCATGCACCGTCAATATCTCTTCCCATTTCCCTTCTAATAGTAACATTTATTCCATTTTTTGCAAGTTTATTTTTAAATGCAGTAATAAAAGACGCCTCAGACTGTACGTAATCCCGCTCTTTTATAGGATTTACCGGTATTAGATTCACATGGCAGTTCATGCCTTTTATTAGGAATAGAAGCTCGCTGGCATCCTCTAAGTTGTCATTGACACCGCTTACCAGCGCATATTCAAATGTGATACGCCTGCCTGTCTTTTCAAAATAATACTCACATGCCTCCATCAACTCCGCAATAGAATATCTGTTTGCAACAGGCATCAGCTTTCTCCGCTTTTCATCCGTCGACGCGTGGAGCGACAATGCCAGCGTAATCTGAAGCTGCTCATCTGCCAGACGCCGCATTCCATCCACCAACCCACATGTGGATACGGTAATGCTGCGTTGACTGATATGTAATCCATTCTCATCTGTGATAAGCATCAAAAATCTTAAAAGATTGTCATAATTATCAAGCGGCTCTCCCGTTCCCATGACCACCACATTGGAAACCCGCTCTCCCGTCAGATATGTGATTGCATACACCTGATCCAGCATTTCCGAGGGCATAAGCGACCGCTCCAGTCCGTCCAGGGTAGAAGCGCAGAAGGCACATCCCATACGGCATCCCACCTGCGAAGAGATGCAGACACTGTTTCCATGCTTATATCTCATAAAGACGCTCTCCACCAACTTTCCGTCCCCAAGTTCAAAAAGATACTTTTTCGTACCATCTAAAGCAGATTCCTGTACACACACCTGTTTCAAAGCCGTAAATGAATACTGCTTAGCAAGCTTTTCTCTAAGCGAAAGGGACAGATTCGTCATCTCGTCAAAACTGCGGACCAGCTTTTCATGCATCCACTGATAAATCTGCTTCGCCCTGAAAGGCTTTTCTCCAAGCAGTGCCATTTCATTCTTTAATTCTTCCAATGTAAGTGATTTAATATCCTGCATCGTCTTCATCTTTCTACTAATCTTTTCACGCTGTACATCGGCAGATATGCCTGCATGTACACCGGGCTTGCGTTGACAATACGTTTCATTTTTTACGGCGAAATCTTGCCAAAAAGAAGCCGTCTGTTTCGTGAATTCCTGGAAAGAGCTGCAACAAACCTGTTTTTTCTCCCCCAGAAATCACTTTTGGCAGAAAGGGCGTAAGACTTTCAAGTTCAAACGAATCATGCGCCAAGATCCATTCCGCCATATGGTCATTTTCATCAGGATTGATCGTGCAGGTGCTGTAAATCAACACACCTCCCGGCTTTACATACTGCCACACCACATCCAAAATCTTTCGCTGTAGTATGATAAGTTCTTTTATTCCCTCTTCCGTGATGCGATACTTGATATCCCGCTTTTTCCCAATAATGCCTAATCCTGAACAGGGCACATCCGCCAGAACCACATCCGCTCTGCCAAGCAGAGATTCATCCATCTTGCAGGCATCATAAACCTGGGCTTCTATATTCTCATACCCCATTCTTCTTATATTATCTCTGATCATCGATACCTTATACTCGGATAAATCCCTTGCGATCACTTTTCCTTTTCCGCACAGCTTTTCCGCTATATGCATCGACTTTCCTCCGGGAGCAGCACACGCATCCACCACTAGAAAGTCATCAGTAACACCTGTTTTTTCAATACCTGCCGCCTCTGCCACCAGCATACTACTCACATCCTGCACGGTAAACCAGCCCTGTGCATAGCCGGGCAGATTTTTGATTCCAGCCGCATGATCGAGCACGTAAGCATACGGAAGATATGGATGTTCCTTTACTTGTGCTCCCGTCTCCTTCAGCTCTTTGATCCACACATCCTTTTCGGCATTTTTCTGCTCTTGCCTAAAACGCACAGTTACCGGACGCTCCTTTAAAAGCGATTCCAACATGCAGCTCGTCTTTTCCCGTCCATATGATAGAATCCATTTTTCTACCAGCCACTCCGGCATGGAATACCTGACGGAAAAATAGCGTATCTCGTCTTTGTCCCGGTCAGGATAAGGAAGCCTGTCCTTGTTCCTTGCGATGTTCCTTAAAACACCGTTTACAAATCCTGCAAGTCCCTTAAACCCTCTCTTTCCTGCCAGCTTCACAGCCTCATTGCAGACCGCCCCGTCAGGAATGCTGTCCATGAAAAGCAACTGGTAAACGCTCATGCGCATCAAATTCCTAATAAGCGGCTTCATCCGTGAAACGGGTACTTTGGAAAACTGATCCAGAATATAGTCAATCTGAATCAGCCGCTCCAAGGTACCCTCCACCATTCTCTTTACAAATGCCTTATCTCTGGTCTTGCTGTAATTATATTTATCAAGCACATCCCTGATCACCAGATGGCTGTAGCTTCCTTCTTCCAAAATCTCCAGCAGCACATCTAAGACCAGTTCTCTCGTATTATCCACTTGAACAACTTTCCTTTCTGTCCGCGTCCCCTATCCTTATTTATGCTAATCTCTTCTCCGCCGGCTTCCTGAAAGCAGCACCAGTCTTAGAAGCTGCAGAATGGATGCTGCTGCTGCCGCTACATAGGTAAGCGCCGCCGCACCAAGCACACGCCTACAGCTGCCCACCTCATCTTCCCCCATGATTCCATAGTTTCCAAGCATCTTAAGCGCTCTTCCCGAAGCATTGAATTCAACCGGCAGCGTAATGATCTGAAACAGAACTGCAAGCGAAAATATCCATATGCCGATTTCAGCAAGAGAAAAATATCCTCCTCCCGGAAGTTCAAAGCCAAGTCCCAGGATAAGTCCTAAAATCACAATGGGAAGTCCTAATTTTGATCCGATATTTGCAGCAGGCACCAGCGCAGAGCGAATCTTTAAGGGCAGATACCCTTCCTTGTGCTGCAGGGCATGTCCACATTCATGCGCTGCCACTCCAATGGCGGCAACAGAATAAGAACCATACACAGAATCGGACAATCTAAGCACCTTATGGGCAGGATCGTAATGATCCGTCAGATTTCCTGCCACTTGCTGAATCTGTACATCATAAATGCCGGACATTTGCAGAATTTTCTGTGCCGCTTCTGCTCCGGTATATCCTCTCTTGGCACGAATCTTTGCATATTTGCTGTACGTGCTGTTTACCCTTGAACTTGCAAAGATGCATAAAAGGGCGCCAATCAGTACCAGAATATAAGTGGGATCAAAATAGTATCCAAACATTTGTTATTTTTCTCCTTTCCTGCCAAATATCATCCCCGGCGTCACCTCATAACCTGCCAGAAACTCTCTGACCGTCATGCGCCGCTTTCCTTCAAGCTGCAAAACCCGGATGCGCAGAAGTTCTTTGCCTGTATAAACGTCAAAAAAATCTTTTTCCACATTGGCAACACATCCTGGTTCGTATGCTCCGGCGTCTTCTGCAGCTGCCTCTATCACGTCTGCCTCCCAAATCTTCAAGGTCTTACCATGATAATAGGTATAGGCGCTGGGCCAGGAATTTAGCCCTCGCACCAGCCGCTCAATCACTTTTGCTTCTTTATTCCAGTCGATTTCTCCCATGGACTTGGTAAGCCTTGCTGCATGAGAAGCGAATGCGTCGTTTTGCTTTTCAGGCGTTAATTCTCTCTTTTCAATCTTAGAAAGCGCCTCCACTATCAACTGCGCGCCAGCTTCCATCAGCTTATCATGTAGGCTCTCTCCCGTCTCCTTTGGGGCTATAGGAACCACAGCCTTTAAGAGCATATCGCCAGTATCAATTCCTTTTTCCATCTGCTGAATGGTGACGCCGGTTTTTGTTTCTCCATTTAAAATCACCCACTGAATCGGCGCCGCACCGCGATAGGCGGGAAGTAAAGAAGCATGAATATTGATACACCCAAAGGCTGGCATATTTAAGATTTCCTCTGACAGAATCTGCCCGAATGCTGCAACCACGAAAATATCTGCTGAATACTTTGAAAGCTGTTTCACAGCCTCCTTTTCCCTGATCTTTACCGGCTGAAATACCGGTATGCCGTGTCTTAGTGCACATTCCTTCACCGGCGTCATCTGCACTTCCCTGCCTCTTCCCTTTTGTTTATCCGGCTGGGTGACGACAGCGCTCACTTCATGTCCTGCTTCTATGATCGCCTCTAAAGGCGCTACCGCAAAATCCGGGGTTCCCATATATACAATCTTCATCTTCCACCTCCGCTATCGCATGGTATTTATCACATGCTGCATTTTCCGTCATAAATCTAATCATTCTTCTTCCTGATCATACAGGTCAGCCGTGTTCATCAGTTCCCCTTCCACTCTCTCCACATAAAGATGACCTTCCAAATGTTCCAGCTCATGACAGATGGCACGGGCAAGCAGTTCCGTTCCCTCCAGCTCAAAGGGCTCTAAATTTTCATCATAAGCTTTTACCTTCACATAATTGGGTCTCGTCACCACACCAGTCTTACCCGGCACGCTGAGGCATCCTTCGTTCCCTGTCTGCTCCCCGCTGCTTTCCAAGATCACCGGATTAATCAAAAGAATGGGATCCTCCCCTGTCACATCTATGGTGACAATTCTCTTTAAAACCCCCACCTGTGGAGCTGCCAGTCCCACACCGTCCGCTTCATACATGGTGTCGAACATATCCTCAATCAATTCCTTGGTCCGGTCCGTAATCTCCTTTACTTCCTTACATACCTTATTTAAAACCGGATCACCTATTTCTCTTATGTTTCTGAGTGCCATTTTTCTTTTTCCTTTCTTTTATTAATATCGATCTATAGGGTCAAAATCAAATTGTATGTTTTCATCCTTCAGTTCCAGAAGCTCCGACTTCTGCTCTATTTTATCCTTTATCGCCGTCAGCTTTGCATAATTGGGAGATTTACAGTAGATCACAAAACGGTAAATGTCGTTGATCTTTCCGATAGACGCTTTTGCCGGTCCAATCACCGCCGTCTGCCCTCTGTCAATTGCTGCTTTCTTTTTCGCCTCACCTATTTTTTGCGTCTTACTTCCATCAAGCACATCCGCTTTTTCCGCTGCTTCCGTCTTGGCAATCGCCGCAACCTTCCCCGCCAGCGCTTCGCCCCTTATTTCATCCGGCGTTGTAATAAGCACCGCCAGCATATGGGCGGCAGGCGGATACGCCCCAAGCTCCCTATAAAGAACTTCTTCCTCATAAAACGCTTCATAATCCTGCGCCGCTGCCCGGATAATACTGTAATGATCCGGTCTGTAAGTCTGTATCAGCGCTTCTCCCGGTTTAGAGCCTCTTCCAGCTCTTCCCGCCGCCTGCGTAAGAAGCTGGAAGGTTCTCTCCCCGGCACGGTAATCACTGTCATTTAAAGACAAATCTGCCGCCAGCACCCCCACCAGTGTCACATTTGGGAAATCATGCCCTTTCACAATCATCTGCGTCCCCACCAGCACATCCGCTTCCCTCTGGGCAAATGACGTAAGAATCTTCTCATAACTGTCCTTGGTCCGAGTGGTATCTGCATCCATCCGAAGCGCCTTTATGCCTGGAAACCTCTTTAACAGCTGCTGTTCTATCTGTTGGGTTCCAGCCTTGAATCCTAAGATATAGGGAGAGGAACAGGAAGGACATTTTTTAGGCTGGGCGGTTTCATAGCCACAATAATGGCACACCATTTTCCCGCCCATGTGCTGGGACAAGGATACATCACAGTGTGGACACTTCATCACAAATCCACAAGAACGGCAGGATACAAATCCCGCATAGCCTCTCCGATTTAAGAAAAGCATGATCTGTTCTTTCTTTTCCATTCTATCCTCAATCAAATCCTGCAGTTTCCTGCTGAAAATAGAACGGTTCCCACTCCTTAGCTCTTGTCTTAAATCGACAATGGAAACCGGCGCCAGGGCTCCGCCGGTCAGCCTGCGGCTTAGTGTGAATAATTCATAGGTTCCATCCTTTGCCCTGTAATAAGCCTCCAGGGAAGGAGTTGCCGATCCCAAAACTAAGCTTGCATGCTTTTGCTTTGCCAGATACTCCGCGGTCTCTCTGGCATGGTAACGGGGCATGGTCTCACTTTTATAACTTGGCTCATGCTCCTCATCTATCACGATCATCCCCAAGTTGGGAAAGGGGACGAACAAGGCGGAACGGGGACCGATGATCACATCGATCTCACCTTTTTTTGCCCGCTCACACTGGTCATACTTTTCGCCTGCTGACAAAGTGGAATTCATCACTGATACTCTGTCACCGAATCTTTTATAAAAACGAAGCAGCGTCTGGTAGGTGAGCGCAATTTCTGGAATCAGCATGATACACTGCTTCCCTCTTTCTATCATTCCCTCTATCAGGGCTAAATAGACCTCCGTCTTTCCGCTTCCTGTAATTCCATGCACCAGATAAGTCTTTCGTTTTTCCTGGTCATAATCCAAAAAAATCTTACGGCATATTTCTTCCTGCTCTCCGCTTAAGACTTTCCCATCCTCCCGGGTGGTTACACCATCGCGGATAGTCTCAGTCTTCACCGGATTTCTATAATAGCTTTCTTTTTCCACCGCAACCACGCCCTGCTCCTGCAAACTCTTTAAGGCTGCAGGGGCAACATTTAGCTTTCCTGTCACCAGTTCATAGGGAAGCGTCCGTTCCCTACATAACTCTTCCAGCACCCGCGCCTTTGCCGTCTGATGTTTCCTTAAACATTCCCCTAAAACAGAACGGGTCTCTTCCGCCGTCAAAAGCCGCACGATGGTCTTCTTCTCCTTCTGTTTCATGGTCTGCTTCACTGGAAGTACCGTCTTAAGCGCCGCAATCATGGTAGAGCCGTAGGTATCCTTCATCCATGCTGCAAGCCTGATCAGATCAGCTTCCACCGGCATGCTGTCATTTACAATACCAGCAATCGATTTTTGTTTCTCATCTGGGAATTGTGCCTGATCCGTAATCTCCACCACATATCCTCTGCGCAGACGGTTTCCCATTCCAAAGGGAATCTGGACACAAATCCCTTCCGCCAGCTTTCCCTGCAGCTTTTCAGGAATCTTGTATTGAAAAGGTTTATCTACTTTTTCATGGGAAATATCCACAATGATATTTGCATATCTGCCCTTGGTCATACGAATCTGTTCTTCCTCATTCTGGGCGTCTGTGATTCAACGCCGTTTCTCAAGTATATCTTTAATCAGGACTCTTTCATCCATGGGATACTTAACGCCCTCAATCTCCTGATAATCTTCGTGTCCTTTTCCCGCCAGCACAATAATATCTCCTGGCTGACCATTGTCGATGGCATACGCGATGGCCTCTTTTCTGTCGCAGATCTCAATATATCTGCCGCTGGTCTTTTGCATACCCACCTTAATGTCCTCTATAATATCTTGGGGTTTTTCAAACCTGGGGTTATCCGAAGTAATAATGGTCAAGTCGGCATAATTTCCGCTAACCTCCCCCATCTCAAAGCGACGTATTTTAGAACGATTCCCGCCGCATCCAAACAAACACACAAGCCGCTTCGGTTCATATTCCCGAAGTGTGGTCAAAAGGCTTTTTAAGCTCATGGCATTATGCGCATAATCGATCAACAGCGTAAACTGATCCGATACCGGCACCATTTCAATCCTTCCCTTTACATGGGCGCCCAAAAGCGCCTTCTGTATCTGGGGCACTTCCACCTTGAAATGTCTGCACACAGCAATCGCCGTAAGCGCATTGTAAACGCTGAACCGTCCCGGCGCAGGCACTTCTACCTCAAAGCTTTCCCCTTCTTTTGTCTTTACCTTAAAATCTATACCAAGCTCTCCCGGTGTATGAATCAGCTTCAAATCTTCCGCATAAAGATCTGCTCCGGAATCAAAACCATAGGTCTCAATCCGGCAGGTATGCCCTTCAAGAACTGCCTGCACATGGGCATCATCCCTGTTTACAATTCCCAACCTGCACTGCTTAAATAAAAGTCCTTTGCATGCCCGATATTCTTCAAAGTCCGCATGTTCATTAGGACCGATATGATCTGGCTCTAAATTAGTAAAAATACCGATTTCAAAGGTAAACCCTTGGGTCCTGTGAAGCTTGAGCCCCTGGGATGCCACCTCCATCACAACGATTTCACAGCCTGCCTCTTCCATTTCCTTAAAATATTTTTGAAGAAGGAAGGACTCCGGTGTCGTATTGTTGGCAGGAATATGCCGATCTCCTATGATGGTCTCAATGGTTCCCACAAGCCCCACCTTATAACCTGCCCCTTCCAGAATGGATTTAATCAGATAAGTGGTAGTGGTCTTTCCCTTTGTTCCTGTAATCCCGATCACCTTAAGCCTGTCAGCCGGATGGCCGAAATAAGCGGCAGCAATGAATGCCATGGCATATCTGGTATCTTCCACCCTGATCACCGTAATGTCACTTTCTGCCGGAAGAAACACATCCTTTGAAACCACGAGGACCGCTGCCTTTTTTTCGGCTGCCTCTTTCGCAAAGCTGTGTCCGTCCACGTTGTAACCGCAGATACAGATAAATAAACAGCCTTCCGACAGCTTTCTGGAATCGTATACCACTTCCGTAATTTCTCTGTCTTTGTTTCCTCTTATACATTCATAGGAAAGCCCTTTTAACAGTTCTTCACATCTCATGAGCCGCACTCTGCCTCCGAACAATCTATTTTCCTTATAATAAGATAGCACGATTATGCGCTTTTTTCAATCTAGTAAAATCCGCTTCACTTAAGTTAGTATATGTTTTTAATTTTTTTTGATGTGCTTAATTTTTTGTTTAGAGGATTTTATATTTTTATCATAAATCGGACACATTTTATACACATTTACCCTTTATGATAATAATCAAGATAGTTGAACAACTCACTATCTCCCCCCTCATAAGAATGCAAAGCCTCCGGCATCCCCCGGAGGCTTTTGCATTCCATTTTATAGCCAGTTAACGAAATATATTGGCGTGTGATGCATAAAGATCCACCCACGGCGCGCCGCCGATTATCATGGCAGGTTAACAGTAATGCTGCATCACAATCTGGACCGATTCTCTTCCCGCATAATAATTAAGGTCAGGATAATACGCCATACCAATCACAGCATCCCCGATACGGATGCCGCTTTCATATAAGCTTCTCACCGTGTGCGCACCACACTTCTCCTGTAAAAAGTCATCGAATGCTTCCAAATCACCAAAGTAAATCATTTCATAACATATACCGTTTTCATCGGCAATTTTATATTTTCCAACATTTTTGTTTTTTCCCATCTTTCTGCCGGAAAGAAGGCTGATATCCTTCCTTGCAAAAAGGGGTTTGGGATTTCCCACGCCAAACGGCTCCAACAAGGACAATTCCTTGATGAAATTCCGGTCTGCATAGGCAAGGGGCAAGGGCACATCAATATGTACGATTTCTTCAAAATCTTCCTCTGTAAGGCGGCAGTTTTCATTCAACGCTTTCCTGAATGTCTCCACATCCGCCTCTCCCCGCAGGGAAAGCCCCGCTGCCATCTTATGCCCACCGTATCGGGTAAACAGTTCTTTGCAGGCATTCATCTCCTCATACATGTTGTAAGCCTCGATGGAACGTCCACTTCCCTTTACGCCTTCCTCGCCCTTCGTCAGCACAAAAGCCGGTTTCCCATACTTTTCTCTGACCTTTCCAGCAATAATGCCTGCCAGACTTTCATGACAGTCCGGTAGATAAACTACCAGCACCCTGTCTCCGCTGGCTTTCGTTTCTTCCACCTGGGCTATCGCTTCCTTCACCCCTGCCTCTGTCATTTGTTTGCGGCTGTCATTCAGACTCTTTAAATCACCAGCAATCGTCACCGCATTTTTCCAGTCTTTCTCCTCAAAAAGAGCTAATGCCCGCTTTGCCGTATCCAGCCTTCCCGTGGCATTCATACAAGGACCAATGATGAAACCCGCATGATAAGGCGACAATTCCTTATCCTCGATTCCATTGACCATAAGCAGCGCTTTCAGCCCGGCATTTTTCGTCTTCGCCATAAGAGAAAGCCCCTTTTTGACAATAATCCTGTTTTCATCTTTCAGTTCCATTACATCGCAGACTGTGGCAAGTGCACCAAAGGAAAGCATCTCATCCATCAATGTCTTATATCCCGCAGGATCTGCCTCTTTAGACCCATCCATTAAGAGCATGGACTGTACCAGCTTGGCGGCTACCACCGCGCCGCAAATCTGCTTAAAAGGATAACCACATGCCTGCTGTTTGGGATCTACCACGGCATCTGCCTCTGGGAGTAGATAATTTCTTTCTTCCCCGTTCTCTTCAAAGGGCACCTCATGGTGATCCGTCACTACCACCGTCATCCCCATATGCTTCGCCTTCTGAATCGGCTCAGCCGCTGCAATGCCATTGTCACAGGTGATGATGGTATCGATGCCATCCTCTACGGCATCCTCAATCAGACTCTCATTCAGCCCGTAACCATCCTTTATCCTGTGGGGAATGACGGTATCCGCCTTCCCTGCAAGCGCACGGATTCCTGTAAGAAGAATGTAGGTGGCACAAATACCGTCCACATCATAATCTCCAATGATCCTAATGGGCTTTCCCTCCCGGATTTTTTTTAGGATCAATCCTGCTGCCCGTTCCATATCCTTCATCAGAAAAGGAGAATGAAGATCTTCCAAACCGCCGTGCAGAAACTTTTCAATCTCCGTATCCCCCACAATATCCCTATTTCTCATAATCCTCGCCAATACCGGCGTAATATGATATTTCTTTGCTATTTCATCAAAATCTGCCTTCTTGGCAGCTACCATCCACTTTGCCATATCTTCTCCTAATTCAGCCATTTGTCATATCTTTTCCCTTAAGACTCAAACGCTGTCACGCTTCGCGTGCCAGTGTTTGAATAAAAATAAGCGTCCCGGCTCACCCGGAACGCTTATATGCTCATCGGTGTTAAGCAGCCGACTTCTGCGGAAATACCTTACGAAGCACCAGATACAAAGCGCCTGTAATGCATATAGATGAGTAAGTACCACAGAGGATACCCGCCATCAACGGCAGCGCAAATTCTTTTACGGAAGATACGCCGAATACATATAGCGCTGCAACCATGATGAAAGTTGTAAGAGAAGTAAAAATACTTCTGGAAAGGGTCTGGGTAATACTTGCATTTACCATATCATCCAAAGATTCTTTTCTTCCCATATTGTTCATATTCTCACGAATACGGTCAAAGATAACGATCGTCGCATTAATGGAATAACCTACAATGGTCAGCATACATGCAATAAATGTATTTCCTACAGATACCCTCACAATCGCATAGAACGCCAGCACCACCAGCACATCATGAATCAGTGCGATGACAGAGCTTGCCCCAAAACGGATATCCTTAAATCTAAGCCAGATGTACAAAAGCATACACAGTGCAGCCACGATAACTGCCAAAATGGCATCTGTTTTCATCTCGCTGCTGACCGTAGAACTAATGGTCTCTGTAGTGATCTTGTCCGCATCCACTGCAAACTGTTCCACCATCACTGTCTTAAAGGTTTCCCTCTCCTGTGTCGTCAAGGTACGTGTCTTGAAAATAACCTCACAAGTTCCCTCAATCTTTTGTGTCTGCACATTTCCATCACCTGTGATTTCTTCAATCAGAGGAACCACCTGTGCATCAATATCCGTAAGCGCCATATCATCATTAAAAGTCACATTGGTTGACGTTCCGCCCACAAACTCAAGACTATAATTCAATACACCGCTTCCCTTTGCACTATTGACGCCCATAAACACAAAGCCTGCCACAATCATGGCAATAGAAATTCCAAAGAAGATTGTCCTTTTGGAAGTAAAGTTGATTGGCTTTTTCTCTTTTGCAACACCATACAGCTTCACGCTCTGCAAACCAATGGCATAAAATGACTTCATCAGCAGTCTTGTCACTACCATCGCTGTGAACATGGAAAGAATGATACCTAATGCAAGCGTTGCTGCAAATCCTTTAATCGTACCAGAGCCTAAGATGCCCAGCACTGCTGCCGCAATCAATGTCGTAATATTTCCATCCAAAATGGCGGAAGTTGCTTTCTTATAACCTGTATTAATCGCTTCTTTCACAGACTTACCCCTAGCAAGTTCTTCTCTGATACGGGCAAAAATAATGACATTTGCATCCACCGCCATACCGATAGAAAGAATGATACCTGCAATACCCGGCAAAGTCAGCGTAATCTCAAATGCATCCAGCAGAATGACAATCAGTTCCACATAAAGCGCCAGTGCAAGGCTGGCTGCAGCACCAGATAAATAATAAACTGCAATCATAAAAACTACGATAATCGCAAAGCCCACTGCCGCTGCCTTGATGCTGGTAGAAATCGCTTCCTCTCCTAGCTGTGCACCTACAATCTTGGAGTGAAGTTCTTCCAATTCCAGCTTAAGACCGCCGATACGGATAGTTGAAGCAAGCTGCTGTGCCTCTTCATAGGTGAAGCTTCCTGAAATCTGTGCCTGTCCATCATTGATGGATGCATTTACATTGGGAGCGCTGATGATTTCTCCATCATAGTAAATTGCTATTGATTCACCATTCTGATATGCCTTAGCTGTTGCCTCTGCAAATTTTGTTGTTCCTTCATCTGTCATGCTTAAGTCTACGACAAACTGGCTGTTTTGCATATTATCTGTGATGGAACGCGCCTGCGCGTTCTTTACATCTGTTCCTACAAGTACGATGGAACCGTCCTTTTGTAGTTCCTCAATGGTCTTATTCATGGAATAAACCATTTTCCCAGCCTCGTCCATACCAATTGCCTGATAATTCAGATTTCCTTCCGAATCATACTCTGCAATAAAATACAGAGAGCCCGGTTTTCCAAGATCCTCCAAAATCGCATTGGCATCTGACACACCGGGAATCTCAATGTTAATTCGGTCCGCGCCTTCCTGATATACCACTGCCTCTGTGCTGTATCCTTCCACACGTTTCTGCAGCTTGTAGATCGTGTCTGCCATATCCTCAGCGCTGGGATCCTCCTCCCCCACTGCCTGATAGGTGATGCTGACACCTCCCTCTAAGTCAAGACCGAGATTGATGCTGGCTGCCGAACCGGAGCCGTCCGCCCCAATCCCTACTGCTGCGGTATATCCAAAACCGCCAAGAAGCAGTAAAAATACCAGCAAAATAACAATTGCTTTACTCTTCTTCATCACTTTCTTCTCCTTCTGAGTCGGCAAGCGCCGCTTTTATCATAATTGCGCATTCAATGCGCTTTCTTTGCAATTCACATCCCAAATCATAAGCATCATTAATATGTCCATGGAAATTGTAAGAATTTGCCGCACATCCACCGCTGCAGTAAAACTTTGCAAAACAGTTTCTGCACTTTTCCTTTGCATACACGTTGCAGGTCTTAAATTCATCCCTTATATCCGTCTTTGTGATGCCCTCGTCCACATTTCCCATAAGGAATTCTTCCTTCCCCACAAACTGGTGGCAGGGATACAAATCTCCCCATGGCGTAACTGCCAAGTATTCCGTTCCCGAACCACAGCCCGAGAGTCTCTTTGCGACACAGGGTCCACCCTCCAAGTCTATCATAAAATGGAAAAAATTAACACCTTTTCCTTCTTTTCTTCTATTTATAAGCTCCACAGCAAGCCTGTCATACTCCGCAAGCAGTGCCGGAATGTCTTCCTCCCTAAGCGCATAATCATCCGACGGCTCCGCCACTACCGGCTCCACCGAAATCTGTTTAAATCCTAAATCAGCCAGATGCGCAACATCTTTTGCAAAATCCAGATTATTTCTGGTAAAGGTGCCGCGCACATAATAATTCATCTGCTCTCTGCTCTCTGCCACCTTCTTAAACTTGGGAACAATGGTATCATAGCTTCCCTGACCGCCTCTATAAGGCCGCATCAAGTCATTGATTTCCTTTCTTCCGTCAATGCTTAAAACGATGTTGGACATCTCTTTATTGGCAAATTCCATAATCTCATCATTTAGCAGAATGCCGTTTGTGGTAAGCGTAAAGCGGAATTTCTTGTGATTAGGTTCCTCCAGACTCCTGCCATAAGCCACCAGGTCCTTTACTACCTGCCAATTCATAAGCGGTTCCCCGCCAAAGAAATCCACTTCAAGATTGACACGGTTCCCCGAATTCTTAACCAAAAAGTCCAGCGCCTTTTTCCCCACCTCATAACTCATAAGCGCCCTTTTGCCATGGTATTCCCCTTCTTCCGCAAAACAATACCGGCAGGCAAGATTGCAGTCATGGGCAATATGCAGGCACAATGCCTTAACCACCGTCTCTCTTTTCTTAAAATCTATGATATAATTCTCGTAAATATCGGGAGCAAAAAGCATCCCAGCTTCCTTTAGTTCCAGAATCTGTAAAAATGCGTCCTTTACATCATCAGGCAAATGTCTGTCCTTAAGTTCTTCCAAACAGACATTCTGCACTTCCTCATTGCTTCTGCCCTCTTCAAAAGCCTTCTCCACAAGGGGAATCAAATCATATACCACATCATCCACCACGTGTACCGATCCGCTGTTCACGTCAAGGACAATATTATAACCATTATTTTTATATTGATGTACCACTTCTCTTATCCTTCCATTTTGCACAACACACAATAAGCAGCGACGCCTGCCGCTGCTTACATTCACTATCCTATTTTCCGGCGCTTATTTAACCTTTTCGCAGCTCTGGTTTCCTACTGTACAGGAAGTCTTACAAGCTGACTGGCAGGAAGTTTGGCACTCTCCGCAGCCACCTTTCTTCATGGATTCCTTTAAGTCTCTTGTTGCTAATGTTTTAATACGCTTCATAATCATTTCTCCTTTTGCTGAACCTGTATTTGTATAGTATAGCATAGTCGGTGTATTTGGAAAAGTATTTTGTGAAAAAAATGTTGTATACCTGTAACAGTTCAGCCCGCAAGGACGGCGCAGTAGAGGATAGGAAGCCTCACAGGCTTTGGTGCGGTCAGCTGCGCGGTCCAAAGCCTGTGAGGCTTCCTATCCTCTACTGCGCCATCCTTGCGGGCTGAACTGTTACGTATACCTTATTTATTCGTTGTCTGCTTCTTTTGCCGTCTCTTCTTCTTTTGCAGAGGGGGAAGCATTGCCTGTATCTTCGGTCTCTTTGATTTTTTCGGGAAGGGTCATCAGGACTTTTACAATGCGGTTCTGATTGATTCCCTGCACTTCTAAG
This sequence comes from Lachnospiraceae bacterium, assembly GCA_029054245.1. Classification (GTDB taxonomy): domain Bacteria; phylum Bacillota; class Clostridia; order Lachnospirales; family Lachnospiraceae; genus Suilimivivens. The sequence goes on from JAIDFQ010000071.1 coordinate 73,783, forward strand.
GTAATGTTCTGGGCTGTGGTGATTGTCTCGCCGTCTTCGGGGAGACGGTCCAGATTTTCTATGATGAGACCGCCGATGGAGTCATAATCTTCGGAAGAAAGAAGGGTGCCAAGTTCATCATTGATATCGCTCAGCTTCATGCTTCCTTCTACCAGATAGACTCTTTCCTCTATCTGCTGGATCAGTTCTTCTTCATCCTCGTCGTACTCGTCACGGATTTCACCTACGATTTCTTCGAGCAGGTCCTCTAAGGTAATCATACCTACTGCTGCTCCATATTCGTTTAGCACAAAGGATACATTGACACGCTTTTCACGCATTTCTATCAAAAGATCTGCCGTCTTTTTAAATTCATAGGTATAATAGGCCTGGCGCATGATATTTCTGATACTGAATTGTTCTTTGTTCTCCACCAAAATGAAATCCTTTATATTGATAAGACCAATGATGTTATCTTTATCTTCCTGATAAACAGGGATTCTGGTGTACATGCATTCCTTGAACAGTTCCATGACCTCATCATAACCGGCGTCTACGTTTACCGTCGCCATGTCGATTCTGGGTATCATAATATCCTTCGCAACCGCATCGCTGAAGTCAAACACATTATAAATCATCTCTCGCTCTTCAGACTCGATCACACCGTCCTCATGGCTGACCTCCACATAAGTGCGAAGCTCTGTCTCTGTCATGGCGGTTCTTTTACTCGTATCTATATGTAATAATTTTAAAAGCCCGCTTGACACTTTATCTACTAAAAAAATGACCGGCGTCATCACTTTCATAAGTCCGGCTATCATAGATGCGTAAAAAAGCGCCAGTTTTTCCGAATAGACCATGGCTACATTTTTGGGAACAATTTCTCCAAAGATCAGAACGAACACGGTCAGCGCGCCAGTTGCAATCCCCACGGAAAGGTGGATCCTGATTGCCAGCGTGGTTGCCAGTGAAGAAGCGGAGATATTGACGATATTATTTCCTATAAGAATAGCGCTGAGCATCTTGCCATATTTTTCAAGCACATCAAGCGCTGTCTGGGCACGCTTATTCCCGTCATCTGCCAGCGTTTTAAGCCGTACCCGGTTCGCTGTGGTAAGCGCTGTCTCCGCAGATGAAAAGAAACCGGATAAACACAGTAGAATCAATAAAGCAAACAACTGTATGACACCATCGGTATCCAAAATAAAATCACTCCTTATTTTATAGTATTGCCCTGCCCCTTAAGGCAGCTTATGCAAATATTACAATATTCGGGTATTCTCTGTCAAGTTCGTACATATGATTGTAGTATAAAGAATTTGTAAACTCTTTCTAAAGGAATTTCTAGAAAAAGTGGGAGGCTGCCATGTTAAAGAAACTGAATTTAAGTTCACGCATCACCTTTATCTTAAAATGTCTGCTCATATCCTATCTGCTCACCACCGGGCTGCTGCTTTTACTTTCCCTTATGCTCTATCGGTTTGGTCTGTCAGAAAAAATCGTGTCCATCTGTATTATCGGCATCTACATAATCGTCACTTTTCTTGCCGGTTTTCTCGCCGGCAAAAGAGAGGGAAACCGAAAATTCCTGTGGGGACTGCTCATGGGCGGACTTTATTTTACCATCCTTATCATCGTCTCCCTGATTGTAAATCATGGTATAAAAGATATTTCCGGAAATTTTTTCACAGTGCTCATGCTATGCTGTGGGAGCGGCATGCTCGGGGGAATGATCAGCTGAGATTACAACCTATGCAAAATCTGTGCAGAGAACAATTACGAAGCCGTCTGGGCAAGCCTTGGACGGCATTCCCTGCCAGCATAGCTTTTCTCATAAATTTCTTTCTGCATATAACTGTTCTCTGTATCCCTGATCCACAATCCCTTTCTTTAGTTCTTCTTCTTTTCCTTCCTCCAAAAGCATCTTCATTAATTGGACAAGACGCCCTTCTCCTTCTATCTTTCCTTCTATCTTCCCATCCTCATAAAGCGTCTTTCTCACATATTCCTCATTGTATTCATAAATCGACATGGTTATAACCTCCGCTTTCTGTTCGAGAAGGAATTCCCTTAATATATTTCTCTCGATACATTCATTCACTGCTGATTCCACCGCCTGCCTCAATTCCATCACAGTAAGGTTTTGACGTATACAATCCACAAAATAAGCATATCCATATAAGGACTGGCATTTACTGAACAGTTCCTGATTATACCCAAAATTGATATTGATAACACGAACAACCATTTCTAAACACCCATCTGCATCATTTTCAAAGGCGTCCGAAAGCTTCATCGTAAATTCTTCCTTTTTATGATTATGCCCATTGTAAAACACAACATAGTGAGGTGTCGGAATCTTAATCAGTCGGCTGACGCTCAAATCCACATCTTTGATCTGCTTTTTGTATAAATCAGCCAGATAAAGAAAACCCCTCAGCGGCATGTTCGGACAGTAACTGGACTGATGCTCATATAGGTTCATGCTGCTGTCTATAATAAAAGAAAGATCATTCTTCATTTTAATGAAAATCGCATTTTCAAGGGTATTGACTATAAGTTCTTCCGCATTGCTGTAGTTTGTGCCATTTAGCCCGTTATAAAGTTCTAAAAGCCGCCTCTTATCCTTAAATAGCAATCGGAAGACCCTGTCCTTATAAGTGTAATACACCGGCATGTCTTCTTTTGCCGCCTGGTATTTCGCAAATTCGTCCATAAACTTTCTCCTTTCGCCGGACAGGCAAGGAGCCGTCTCCATACGAAATGGCTTGATTTGTTCCCTGCCTTATGTGATTGATTGATGATTAAAGCAAGGATTCTAAATCAGATGTCAGCACTTGAACGGTGTGCTTCTTAGAAAATCAGATGTGAGAACGAATTTTCGTTAGAATTTCTATGCTTTGATTTGATTATAGCAAGTTACCTATGGGACGTCAATTGTCCAATTATGAAAATTTGATAAATTAGTTTCAAAAATCAACACAATAATCCCAGATGTGCATCAGCTCCGCAAGAAGAAATCCCCTGCCAAACGAGCCCGTGATGCTGTTCAGCAGATTTTTACCTGTTCCTTTGAAAAATGCATAAATAATCCTTCGGCAATCACGATCACAATATCCCCTTTGGGAATGCAGTCCGTCCATCCTGCCGCAAGAATATCCGCAGCCAGTATCTGCTCCCGTTTTGCCTCATGAAAAAATTTTTTTCTCACCCCCACTGCTTTCTGATCGCTAATGCGCGCTTTTTTCCTTCCTGTTTCGGCTGCCCTGATTGCAAGGGGTATCAGAGCCGTTTCCTGAACATCTCCCAGATGCAGTTTCATGTCAGTGTTTTTCATAATGCTCTCCTTTCATCTCACATCATACTTCCAGCATATATTCCACACCGTACCAAGGAACGATATCATACCTCCCTGAAAAACCTGCATGGCGTCACCCCCTGAACACAGAAAACAGCCCTTTCTTGTCATATGGCTCACTGCTTACTGATATAACATCATAGCCTGCCTTTGCCACCACACTTTTAAGTTCCTGCTCCGGGATGTCTTTCTCTGCAATAATGAACGTCTGCTGCTTTGTATGCGAACTTGTCACCTTTTTTACCTGAAAGGCATTCCTCACAGCATCATTTATATGTGCCTCACACATACCACATGCCATTCCTTCTATGCCCACTGTTATTTTCACCATAAAACGCCCTCCTTTTGCTGTCCCAATGTCAGTTAGCATAATCTAACTAAAGATTTTAAAAAATGCGGCTGTTTCATATTAGTAGCCACTAACTTGATTTTAAGTATATCCCTTATGCTTTGCTTTCGTCAATAGGATAGAAATAAGATGATCTTGTGGAATCATGGCATCTATGTCTAGTATCATCATCTTCCATATAAACCGACAAGGGCTGACCTCCTTATAGAAGTCAGCCCCTGTACTTTTCATATTCTGTTTTTACTTTTCATTGTCTATGCACATTTTATGCACGACTTTCAAAATTTCCTGTACGCGCCCCATCTGGTCTGAATCGAAGCATTCAAGCGTGTCTACCATCTTCTCTGGTATCTTGTTCGTTTCATTACCAGTCAGTATGTAGTCTGAGCTTACGTTTAAAGCTTTTGAAAGTTTGTACAGTATCTCTACCGTAAATCCTTTCTTCCCCATTTCAATTTCGTAAAGAAATTTTGCGGAAATATCCACTTTTTCTGCCAATACGTCTCTTGTATAGTTATTCGATTCTCGTAAGTGACGTACTCTAAATCCAATATCTTTACATGAATATGACATTTTGTACCTCCATTCCTAGTTTCTGTTTTCTCTTGATAGTTCCTAAGCGCTACATCCTGCGCTTTTATCTTTTGCATGTCCCTAACAAGTTTTTACATTACTATTTTATCTCTTTTTTGGGAGAAATTTCATATTTTGACTGAATTGTATTTTTCGTAGGTTTAAATACTCCATTACACATTAAGACGCAATTTGGCATGTAATTTAGATACCTTTTATTCTCATTCAGTTAAAAAACGTAATTTTTGAGCAATTTATAGTAGACTTTAACTGTCCAAAAGAGGGAGGTGATTTCTATGCAAGAATTTTTAAAAGAAAATTATCAGTTCAGTGATTTTCAGATTGCACAGCTTCAATATACATGGAAAACATTTGCTTCTGAGTTTAGCAAATTATTGATTATGGGTTTGTTATTCAGACATGATTTGGGTAAATATCTTTTTTCTGTAACGGTTATGCTGCTTCTGCGGACAGCAACGGGAGGACTTCATTGTAAAAAATATATTACTTGTTTTCTGGTTTCTTTTGCTTATATGTTTTTGTCCATGATGGCGCTTCCTTTGATACCGGTGAATAAGGTGTTTCAATTGATATTATTGTTTGTGTGTATGCTGTGTAATTATTATGTGGGACCGGTTACTTCAGTGGTTCATAGACCGCTGAGCGCAGGATGTATTAAAAAGGTTAAGGTTCAGGCGTTCTTGATTATCTTTTTTTATTTGACTCTTATGTATATAGTTCCTGAGAACTCTTATTTTACTTGTGGGTTCTGGGTTATTATATTAAATACGTTACAGTTGGTGGCGGCAAAAGTACAAAAGAAGGAGGTTTTTGGTTATGAAAGAGAAGCTTATAAGGCTTGCTAGACCCTTATTGTTAGGATGTATGGCTTGGGGGGCTTGGGTAAGTTATGATATTACCAGCGCGATTTTTTTTGGTGAGTATGAATATCCGGTAGAGAAATAATAGGAAGCTGCATTTGCGATTTAACATCATGAATGCAGCTTTTTTATTTTATGCTTTCATTAGGGAGTGACATCCTTGTTCAGATTCGGGAGATAAAAGAGACCGGGAAAGAAGATGCCTGCCGCCGCTATCAAATATCCTCACGGTTCCTATGTGCAGAGATAAGAAATTCTAAGAATCCCTTGTCTAAACAATTACCAGCAGACGCAAACGGCGCACTTGGTCATCCATGACCAAATGTGCGCCTAAATCGGACATCCTGTCCGATTTTTGCTGGTATCGAAGGGATTCTAAGAATTTCTAATCTCTTTCCATAAGGAGTCGTGAGGATATTTGATAGCGGCGGCAGGCATCTTCTTTCCCGGTCTCTTTTATCTCCCGAATCTTAGGTTTGTTTATCCGGTAGCCTATTGGATATTTTGAAGGACAGCCAGTTTTGCCCATCAATTTCTTTATTTTCAAAATAAACTTGGAGTCCGTATTCTTGACATATATTATTTACATTGTATAGTCCCAGACCTCGATTCGCTCCTTTTTTGCTATATCCTTTGGTGAAGAAACAACCGATGTCATTAGGTTGTATGTAGAGGCTTTCATTTCTTACTTCCATTTCAAATAAATCATCTATCTCAATCATGTGGATATAGATTTTATTTAGATTAGGTGTCTTTTCTATAGCTTCTACAGCATTTTTAAGTAAGTTTCCCAGCACTTCAACTATTCTGTAAATTGGTACACCGATATCCAAATCCTCAATACTAATCTCATATGCAACGTCTATTCCTTTTTTGTCGATTTCTATCAATTTTCCATACAGAAAACTAATAATGATTGGATTTCCCTTTCTGAGCAATTTGTTGAAACGATTTTCTTCTCTTATCTGCTGACAGTATTTTTCTTGTTCATTCACTAATTCCTCATATGTATTAAACATATAATGCAGGTTATCAATCGTAGTAATATGATTCTCAAATTCGTGTTGTTTAAATCGTATACTGTCAATTAAGCTTTGAAAAGATTCTGAATACAATTTATACACTCTAAGTTCTGTTTCTACCTCCTTGGACTTTATTTTGTACTGGTTTAATTGACCCGTCAACGCAAAAATGAAAATCATACATGCAAAAAGCAATATTGTTTGATTCAGTTCTACCTGTATAAATTGTTTATATGTAAGCAAGCAAAAAAACGTTACTATAAGACATATAGTAATTGAAATAATTAATATTCTTTCCTTATTTTTCAGAAAAGCAACCACCCTGTTAACTTTTAATCGTGGTACCAAAAATAGAACCGTGAGAAAAGCAGCACAATTCATGAATAGCAGTTTATAATTTGAAACCAATTGTACATTCAGCAAATAGTAAAAAGGTAATGTTACTATCATTTGAATTACACCAACAATGATAATACACAATGTCAAATTTATGATTATTTCCCATAATTTCAAACCAAATTTAACGCCACAATAAGCTACTATAATCGGATAAATAAACATTGAATATATCTTGGGCAGCTCATAATAATTCATTATGGTCATAATTATCATGTATATCGCCAGTAAACTTGTCGTTTCGATATCTAGTTTGAATTTTTCGTCGTATAGGTAGTGTAGGCATAGGACGATTGATAGTGCCTCTAGTAATAGGCAGATGTTAGTAACCATTTACGTACTCCGCTAGTATTTTTCTTTTGTAGGTGATTCCGATTTCTATTAGGGTTGGTCTGTCTTTTAGGGCGATGTATCGGTTTGCTAAATCAATGTTCAGGATGTAATCTTTGTTGACGATTGCGTTTCTGCTGCATTGGATCAGGACGCTTGCATTTATATCATCCAGGAGTTGTTTGCAAGGTCTGTAAGGAATGGTCAGTGCTCCGCCTTCGGATAGATAAATGTTTACGACGTGATTGATACTTTCTATGTAGACTATGTTCTTTATCTTGATGGGATATAGAATTCCTTCTTTTCTAAAACAGTGCACGGCGTCTTTTTCGGTCTCTTTTTCAGTGGAAAAATATAATGCTCTTTTTACAAGCTGCTTGACACTTTCTGGTGCAAAGGGCTTTTCTACATAGCCAAGGCAGTTCAGATCTGTATAGGTGTATCTGGTCGTGTCCTCAAGTGACGTGATGAAAATTACTGGGGCAAACATGTATTGAGGTATCGTCCTGATTTTTTCGACGATCTTGATTCCGGAGGTATCTCCCGGTTTGGTGACATCCAGAATAATATCTACCAGAAATGCATCAACGTTCTTTTCCATCATAATCTGATAGGCAACATTTACCTCACTGGCAGTGTAAACCACCGCTTCTGCATTCACTTCTAAAACCAGTTTTTTGAGCATCTCTAACTGGGTTTTGTTATCTTCAATGATTAATACTGTTTTCTTCATGACATTCCCCTACATTCTAACAAACCATAATAGCTGCTCTGTGAGAAACAGAATCTGCCTTTGAACCGGCAGCGCAATCTGATTCCACAGATCATCTATGATTACATTTTCTACATTGTCATAGTTGATCAGCAGACTTGGTTTACATCCAGTCACTTCATAAATTCGGAACAACAACTCCGCATCAGGGTTGACTTCATTTTTCTCCAACATACGGTACTTCTTGATATTGACGCCCAACTTTTCAGCCATCGGTATCTGCGCCATACCCGAGATTTTTCTGATTTTGTATAGAACCGAATCTGATGATCCGCCATTTGCTTTCATTTTCAATATTTCAATTTCACATTTTGTCTCAAAATCCCAATCAGAAGCGCTCTTATCCAGCCCCTGCTTTAACAACCATACAACAGTGTCAAGCAGTTTGATCCTGTTTTCCTCTTCCACACGCATCACAACATTTCTTAAACCGGAGATGTTGCGGGCAGATTCCTTTCCTGTGACAAGGTAATCCACATCCCAGCCCATGCCGATCAAAAGTTTCAGTGATTTGTATGGCATGATCGTTTTGCCGAGTTCCATTTTGCTGAACTGGCTCTGTGTGATTCCAAGTGCATGGCTCGTCTCTTCCTGGGTCATATTCAGACTCTGCCTATATTGATTTAACCGCCGTAAAAAATCTTCATAACTACTACGCATGAACTAATTCCCTCACGAATTATCTTTTGTAATACCATGGATAAATTTTACGGGATTGTAGTTTTCCCACTCTAGACCTATATTTGACTATCGCGCATTATGTTGCATCTGTCAATACCAAATTTGGTATCACCCCTCATAATAGCAGTTTTCGCTTTCTCTCAATCATTTCATCAATTTTTTCTATATAAAGATTTACATCCTTTACATTATCACAGCGTTCTATCCTGCCATCCGGAAAAACCCGTTTGGTGATGCTTCCCGCTCCCAACGCCACGATGGTCTGTTTCTCCTCCATAATCAATATATTATAGATTCCAAACTTTCCTTCCCTTGCATATCCCACATTTTCAAAATTGCCGGACATGTTCTTCTGGCGGTATAGGTAATAAGGAACCATATCCATTTTTTCTGCTCCCTCTAAAGTTATATGCATGGTTTCATCTGTATTGTTCAGCGTGGAAATGCCGTTTTCCTCTATCCACTGGCTAAGTCTCGAAGCGCGCTTGATTGCCAGCGAATGGACGGTAAGACTGTCAGGATTCAGCTTTTCTATCTCTTCCATGGTGTGATGCACGTCCAACGCGCTCTCCCCAGGCAGACCTAAAATCAAATCCATGTTGATATTGGAAAACCCGGCTTCTCTAGCCATCTTAAAGGCTTCTTTCACCTGCTCCACGGTATGTTTTCTTCCAATCAAGTCCAACGTTTCCTGCTTCATCGTCTGTGGATTTACAGAAATCCTAGTGACTCCGCCTTCTTTCAGCGTCTGCAGCTTGTCCGGTGTCATGCTGTCCGCACGTCCTGCCTCCACCGTAAACTCCTTTAAGTGGGAAAGATCAAAACTTTCTTTTATCTTTGCAAGCAGCCTAGATAGTTCGCAAGCCTCCAGCGTGGTAGGTGTGCCGCCGCCGATGTAAATCGTATCCAGTACTTTATCTTTGTAATATTCCGCTGCAAATTCTATTTCTTTATCCAGCGCATCTAAATATTCATCTACTCTTTTTTTCCATGAAACAATGGGGTATGAAGTGAAAGAGCAGTATAAACATGTAGTAGGGCAAAATGGAATCCCGATGTACAGACTGTAACCGTCTTCATAATGCAGTGTTTTCAACAGTTCTCTTTCTCTCTTTGCAATCTCTATCGCCAGATTTCCCTTCTCATCACTGATAAAATAGGCAGCCTTCATATACGCCATGATCTCCTCATCCGTTCTGCCTTCCTCCAACATGGTCATGGGAATCTTTGTCGGGCGGATCCCGGTAAGCGTTCCCCAGGGAAGCTGCTTTCCTGTATGCTCGGAAAGCGCCTGGTACAAAAGCTGCTTCAAACGATTTTTGATTTCCGGTCTTGGCATATCCTCCAATAGTTCTATTTTTTTCCCACCAAAAGAAGCCGTTGCACCTTCCCCTGCGATCAGGGTAAGCAAAACAGCTTCCTTTGTAAAATGGATATCCAGATCCGGCAGCCCCGGACCTGAACTTTCTTTGTTTTCATTTTCCATGAACACCTTCACATCCTGCGCAGGATAAAATGCTTTTACCAGAGAATGAATATCATACTCAAATCCTGCTTGATTTACGGTGATCCCAATAAAATTTTCTTTCATCTTTGTCATTGTTTCCCTGTTCTTTATTCTACAGTTACTACCTTTGCCAGATTTCTCGGTTTATCCACATCCAGTCCTTTATCAAGTGAAACGTAATAAGCAATCAGCTGTAAAACGACAGATGCAGGCATCACCATGAATGGATCCTCCATCACCGGAAGCCTGTAGACACAGCTCCACTGCTCTCCCTCATCCAACGTCTCACTTGCTTTGATCAGAAGCACGACTCTCGCTCCTCTGGACTGCACTTCCCTGATATTGGATAACTCCTTGCTCTTTAATTTTTCCTGCGTCACAACGGCAACTACCGGTGTATCCTCGGTAATCAGCGCAATCGTACCATGCTTTAATTCACCGGATGCATATGCTTCCGAATGAATATAGGAAATTTCCTTCAGTTTCAGTGAGCCTTCAAGAAGGATAGAATAATCTAAGCCTCTGCCAATCATAAACACATCCCTTGCATTTAAGATCGTACCAGACAGGCGGTGAATCTCCTCTCTCGTATCAAGAACCGCTTCCATCACCTCCGGAACCCTCTTAAGTTCACTCATAAACCCTGAAAGTTCTTCCTCACTCCAAAGTCCTCTCGCCATCGCCATTCTTGCCGTAATCAGATAAAGAACTGCCAGCTGCGTCGTATACGCCTTGGTGCTCGCCACTGCAATTTCAGGTCCCGCATTGGTATAAATGACATACTCGCTTGCCCTTGCAATGGACGCGCCTTTTACATTTACGATAGAAATACTGGGTGAACCACATTTTCTTGCAAACTTTAGGGCTTCCAGCGTGTCAATGGTCTCCCCCGACTGTGAGATTGCAATTACCAATGTTTCTTTATCCACCACTGGATCATTGTACATAAATTCAGAAGCCATTACAACATCTACGTGGATACCGATTATCGCCTGAATCAGACTCTTTCCTACCAATCCAGCATGCATAGCTGTTCCGCAGGCAATCACGCAGATTCGTTTGCACTCTGCAAGCATTTCATCCGGTATGCCTTCCTCTGAAAAATCAGGTTTCCCCTCCTTGATTCTGGGCAAAATGGTCTCCTCTATCACTTTAGGCTGCTCCATGATCTCCTTTTCCATGTAAAAAGGATATCCGCCCTTGCCGCTGCGGCTCACATCCCAGTCAACCTTGAGCCATTCGATCTGTGCTCTGTCCCCAGACAAATCAAACATATCGATTCCATCAGGCGACATGCAGATGACATGAAATTCAGGCAAAACAAAATAATCTGTGGTAAAAGGCACGATTGCCGCCACGTCCGAGGACAGCATAGCCCCATCCTTCGTAACTGCCGCTACAATCGGGCTTACATTGCGGACTGCAAATATTTTATCTGGCTGGTCGTCGAACATGATCGCAAGCGCAAAAGTCCCCTTCAGCTTCAGCACCGTCCTGCGGATTGCCGAATAAGGATCCCCTGAATAAAAGTGCTCCAGCACCGCTGCCACCACTTCACTGTCTGTCTCTGAAGCAAGCTGCCCTTCCAGAGCATACTTTTCTATCAGCTCCCTGTAGTTTTCAATGATACCGTTATGAATCAGCGTGACCCTGCCAAATCTATGCGGATGTGCATTTTCGTCGCATACGCCTCCATGAGTCGCCCATCTGGTATGACCGATCCCACACTGCCCTTTCGGTTCTTTCTCTGCACACAGATTCCTCAAATCCTTTACTCTTCCCGCACGTTTTACAATCTGTGTGCCTTCATCGCCCAAAAGTGCAATGCCAGCACTGTCATAACCTCTGTACTCCAGAAGCTCCAGCGCATCCAGCATGATTTCCCTGGCGTTTCCTTTTCCTGTATATCCAATAATTCCACACATTTTCGTTTCCCTCATCTTTCTATGTTTTATTCTATGCTGCACCCACGCCCAATGCGCTTTTTGTGCTTCATTTTCATCCTTACATCATGCCTCATAAGATATCCCCATATTCAATGCATCTACCTCTCTGATGGCATTCCTCCGCTATACCGTATTTGTTTTGCAGTCACCCGCATATTTGCCGGTATATCTCGCACCGGAGGCGGTACGAAAGAGCACCCGCCGAATTTTCGATCACTCTTTTCCTCGTCAACCTTCTGCCTTACACTTTCACAACAATTCCCAGAAGGTCATGGCGCTAGATTAGGGAAACAATGACAGTTTCATTGTTCCTATTTACTTTTCAATGTTCTTAAACATTGTCCATAGAACAACATCCAAAAGTTATTATACACAAAACGCCTGTGGTTGTAAACCACAGGCATCATTGTTTTTCCTATTGTCAGTAACCGTCCAGCCATTATCTTTTATTTATATTCTACGAATTCTCCATACTCCTGCCAGATACAGCACACCCAGGTCTTCCCCTGATTAAAGATGATTTCTTTTCCATTTTCGTCAAAGAACTTGGCGGGCGTTGCGTCTCCGTCATAGCGTTTCCAAGTTCCCTTAATAACCTTCCCTCCGGTAAAGACGATCGCATCACCTTCTCCGTGAACGCCAAACGCAAGATAATCATGGGAGTCTCTCACCTCGCCATGGCAGTACTGAAATACCACATTTGAAACGGCAAGCTGTTCACCGTTCATTTCATCCTTCTGCGCTTTTCCGTTCTGGTATCGATAATACAGACCATCCTGCGCATTGTACTCGAAATAGGGGTTGTAGGCGCCATAGCCTCCCTTATTTCCTGTCTGACCGCCCGGATAACACACAGATGCATTCGGTTTATCCTGATAATGCTCCTCTGCTCTTATCCCTTCCGCCGAAAAGATAAAGGGCGGTACATACGCCTTATCGTAATTCCAATTATAGCCAAGCCTGTCCGCCGCTTTCTTCATACCGTCAATAAACAGATATCCCGTAAATTCCGTCGCATATCCCGGACGGCTGACCCTGTCAAAAGCTTCGTGGGCAGGTTTATTGATTCCTTCCACCGCCGCGCTGATATTCTGAACCGTACTGCGGTTTATAAGCTCTTCCACATAAGGTCTTGCAAGCCCCCAGTTACAGTAGATTGCCTCATAGCCCATGGCAACATACAAAAAATAATCGCGGCTGCTGCGCACAGGACCGATTTTGTCCAGATCATCAAAATCTTCAAATACTGCCATCAATCTGGTAATTCTTCCCTCAACCGGTGCTTCATAAATAATGCTCGCCCTGGAAATCCCATACTGGGGCATTGCCGCCGAGTTATTTGGAATCATGACCGCAATGGGACGCCTGTTTACCACTTCCTTGCTCTTCCACTCTCCCGTAAGATAACTCTGCATCCTGCCGTCCACTTCCTTCCGCTGAGAAATGAAGGCAGTATTCTGTGCAGAAGCCGTAGGCGCTTCTACCACATCCGGCGTCGCCTCTAGTTTTTCCTCCTGCACAGGTTCTGGAACCACTTCTTCCTTTTTACCGCATCCGGCAAATGCGATACACGCCATAAGACCAATTACTGCTGTTAATACTCTTCTCCTGACCGCCATCCTTTTTTCCTTTCCGCTTACGCTGTTTATCTATAAAACGAAACAAATCTGTTTTTTGTGACATTTTTATAGAAAAGGATTATATTTTTTTTCATGTCCAATTGAAGTCGCCTCTCCATGACCCGGATATACCTTTACCTCATCAGGAAGGGGCATCAGCTTTTCTCTGACAGAACGCACCAGTGCACTCATACTGCCTGTAGGCAAATCCGTCCTGCCCACTGATTCCTGAAATAGAGTATCCCCACTTAACAATATTTTATCATTCTCAAAATAATAACAGCAGCTGCCCTTTGTATGCCCAGGCGTTGCAAGCAGACGGCAGGTCATTCCGGCAGCAGAGATTTCCTCCCCATCCTTTGCATAAACATCCGCTTTTATCTCACATGTTCTGCCAGTATTTTCAGAGTAATTAACGGATGCATGCTCACAAACCTCTTTTTCCTCTTCATAAGCATATACTTTTGCACCGGAACGTTCTTTCAACTCTTCAACGCCCCATATATGATCAAAATGACCATGCGTCAAAAGGATTGCTTCCACTGTAAACCCTTTCTCGCTAAGCTTATCATAAATATAACCGCCCTTGTCTGCCGGATCAATAACAATCGTCTTATTATCCCCTTCTTCATACACAAAATAACAGTTCGTCTGACATACGCCCAGCACGATTCGTCCAATCTTTAATCCTGCCATCATCTACACCTCCTTATCCCGTAGTCCTTTCTATATCTACCACACTTTCAATGGATCTGATCTTGTCGATAATCCGGTTCAGTTCTTCCCTGTTGCTGATTTCAAAAGAGGTCGCCATGGTTGCAAGCCCCTGCTTATTGATCCTCGTGTTCATGACAAGAATATCAATATTCTTCTCTGTCAGTGCGCGGGACACATCTGCCAAAAGACCATTTCGATTATTGGCGTAAATTTTGATTTCTGCCAGATACTTTTCATTGGTCACTTCATCCGGCGAGTCTTCCCAATCCGCATCGATCAGTCTTTCCCTTTCCATCTCAGGCAGGTTGATTACATTGATGCAGTCTGTTCTGTGAATGGAAACGCCTCTGCCTCTGGTTACAAATCCAATAATCTCATCCCCCGGCACAGGAGAACAGCATTTGGAAAACCTGACCGCCACATCATGAATGCCTTTTACAACGATTCCGCCCTTTGATTTCATCTGTGCATGTCTCTGGGGCGAATCATTTTCCGCAATGGAAGAAAGAACCTCTTCATTGGTCAGCTTCTTTTTATGGTCCTTCATGTACAGTTCCATCATCTTATTGATGATCTGCCCTTCTTTGAGACCACCGTGACCTACCGCCGCCAGAACGGAATCCCAGTCTCGGAATCCGTATTTGCGCATAATGCCTTCCATATATTCAGGTTTCATGATATCTGGCATATTGATGGCTTTCGCCTTGCAGTAGGCATTTAAAAGTTCCTTGCCTTTAATGATATTTTCTTCTTTAAATTCATTTTTAAACCATTGATTGATCTTATTGTGGGCCTGGGTGCTTTTTACCACATTCAGCCAGTCCCGGCTGGGTCCCTTTGAATTCTGGGAAGTCAGTATTTCAATCCGGTCGCCATTTTTAATTTCATAATCGATGGTCACCAGTTTGCCGTTGACTCTTGCTCCTATCATCTTATTTCCCACCGCACTGTGGATGCTGTAGGCAAAATCAATGGGTGTAGACCCTGCCGGAAGATTCTTCACTTCCCCTGTAGGGGTAAAGCAGTAAACACTGTCCGAAAACAGATCCAGATCACTCTTTAGCAGATTCATAAACTCTTTATTGTCAGACATATCCCTCTGCCATTCCAGAATCTGCCTAAGCCAGGACAGCTTTTCTTCCTCTGAATCCTCTATCTTTTTGCCGTCCGAGGCAACTTTATATTTCCAGTGAGCGGCAATGCCGTACTCTGCCGCCTTGTGCATTTCATAGGTGCGGATCTGTATCTCAAAAGGCTGACCGCTGCTGCCGATCAGCGTCGTGTGAAGAGACTGATACATATTTGCCTTTGGCATGGCGATGTAATCCTTAAAGCGTCCCGGTATGGGCTTATACATCTCATGGATGACTCCCAGGGCAGCATAACAGTCTTTCACCGTATCTACAATAATGCGGACTGCAAAGAGGTCATAAATCTGATCGATGGTCTTACTTTGGTTTTTCATTTTCTTGTAAATGCTGAAAAAGTGCTTGACGCGTCCATCGATCTGCGCTTTGATGCCTGCATGTTTGATATGCTCGCTCACTTCATCTACAATATTCTGAATATATTTTTCGCGGACACTCTTGCGCACGGCAATCTTATCCACAAGATCGTAATAAGCCTCCGGCTCCAGATATTTTAAAGACAGATCATCCAGCTCTACTTTGATTTTGGATATTCCAAGCCTCTGGGCTATGGGTGCATAAATCTCCATCGTTTCCCGTGCGATCCGCTGCTGACTCTCAACACTTTTGTATTTTAAAGTACGCATGTTGTGCAGCCTGTCTGCCAGCTTGATAATGATTACCCTGATATCTTTTGCCATAGCAAGGAACATCTTACGGAGGTTTTCAGCCTGCATCTCAATGCGGTCTAAGGTCTTATTGCCGTTTTCATTCATGAAATTAAGCTGTTCTAATTTCGTCACGCCATCCACAAGAAGGGCGACATCGCTTCCAAACTGTTCGCTTATCTCCTCCTCCGTCATAATCGTGTCTTCTATCACATCATGCAAAAGTCCTGCGGCTATGGTCTCTTTGTCCATTTCCAGATCTGCAAGTATGATTGCCACACATAAGGGATGGATAATGTAGGGTTCCCCCGATTTTCTCACCTGATTTTCATGGGCTTTTGCCGCCAAGTGATATGCCTTTTCTATTAGAGAAGTATCATCCGAAGGATGATACTTCTGGACACGCGAAATTAAGTCCCTGTATAATTGTTCGGGACTTTGAAATTCCTGAATGGCTTCAATTCTGCCATCATCAAAAACTACTTCCTTTTTAGTTTGTTTCGTATCTTTTTCTTCTGTCATACACTCACATCCTCAGATACATACAGTATACGCTATTATGCATAGTTTAAGATATTATATATTCTTTTATAAATTTCGTCAACGAAAGTGCCTGTAAATTATAACAACACAGTTAGTGAACCGTCTAAATATCAAAAAGACAGGTATGCCATTTATTATAACATACCTGTCTATAAATACGAATTATTTTTTTGCGGTTTCCGCTATTTACATCATGCCGCCCATTCCTGCGCCGCCTGCAGGCATTGCAGGTGCATCTTCTTTAATGTTTGCAACAACAGATTCTGTTGTGAGCAGAGTAGATGCAACACTTGTTGCATTCTGAAGAGCGCTTCTTGTAACCTTGGCAGGATCAAGAATACCTGCTGCTACCATATCTACGTACTCTTCCTTCAGAGCGTCAAATCCAACGCCGACTTCAGACTCGCTTACCTTGTTGATGATTACACTGCCTTCCAGTCCTGCATTTGCTACGATGTGATACAAAGGAGCTTCTAATGCTTTCAGAACGATCTGAGCGCCAGTCTTTTCATCGCCTTCCATGGTGTCTGCCAGCTTTGCAACTTCTTTTGCCGCGTGGATATAAGCAGCGCCGCCGCCGCAGATGATTCCCTCATCCACTGCTGCCCTGGTAGCTGCAAGTGCATCTTCAAGGCGTAATTTTGCTTCTTTCATTTCAGTTTCAGTAGCAGCGCCTACACGGATAACTGCTACGCCGCCTGCCAGTTTTGCAAGTCTTTCCTGTAATTTTTCTCTATCGAAATCAGAAGTGGTCTCCTCAATCTGTCCTTTGATCTGATTGATTCTTGCTGCAATTGCCGCCTTATCACCTTCACCATCAACGATAACTGTGTTCTCCTTCTGAACCTTAACAGACTTTGCACGTCCTAACTGATCCATTGTGGTTTCTTTCAAATCAAGACCAAGTTCCTCACTGATGACCTGACCACCTGTAAGAATTGCAATATCTTCCAGCATAGCTTTTCTTCTGTCACCATAGCCGGGAGCTTTAACTGCTACTACATTGAAAGTTCCGCGCAGTTTGTTTACAATCAGTGTGGTAAGCGCTTCGCCTTCCACGTCCTCAGCAATAATGAGAAGTTTTGCGCCTGACTGAACGATCTGCTCTAACAAAGGCAGGATCTCCTGGATATTGGAAATCTTCTTATCTGTAATCAAAATATAAGGATTTTCAAGAACAGCTTCCATCTTATCCATGTCTGTAGCCATATATGCAGAAATGTATCCTCTGTCAAACTGCATACCTTCTACCAGGTCAAGTTCTGTCTGCATGGTCTTGCTTTCTTCAATCGTGATGACACCGTCGCCTGAAACTTTTTCCATTGCATCTGCAACCAACTGTCCTACTTCATCATCTCCTGCAGAGATTGCTGCTACTCTTGCGATGTGCTCTTTGCCTTTTACTTTTGAGCTCATCTTTGCGATTGCATCAACAGCTGTATCGGTAGCTTTCTTCATACCCTTTCTTAAAATGATCGGGTTAGCGCCTGCTGCCAGGTTCTTCATTCCTGCATTTACCATTGCCTGTGCAAGAACCGTTGCTGTGGTGGTACCGTCACCCGCCACATCATTCGTCTTGGTTGCAACTTCTTTCACCAACTGTGCGCCCATATTTTCAAAAGCGTCTTCAAGTTCAATTTCCTTCGCGATGGTAACACCGTCATTTGTGATAAGCGGTGCACCAAATGACTTATCGAGTACCACATTTCTTCCTTTCGGTCCTAATGTCACTCTTACTGTATCTGCCAGTTGGTTTACACCTGATTCAAGCGCTGCACGAGCTTCTGCTCCGTATTTAATTTCCTTTGCCATTGTTTTTTCCTCCTTGCTTCCTTTCCTTCTGCTTACTGGATCACTGCCAGAATATCACTCTGCTTTACAATGATATACTCTTCGTCTTCGATCTTCACATCTGTTCCTGCATATTTGGAATAAATGACCTGATCGCCAACCTTTACTTCCATCTTAACTTCCTTACCGTCTACCACACCGCCAGGACCTACTGCAACGACTTCTGCCTGCTGCGGTTTTTCCTTGTTCTGTCCGGGTAAAACGATACCCGACTTCGTAGTCTCTTCTGCTACTAACTGTTTTAATACAACTCTGTCTGCTAATGGTACTAACTTCATTTTGACTGCCTCCTTTATTTTCGTTTGAATCTTTTCTTTCGCTTTTATTCCTTGTTAGCACTCATTTATATCGAGTGCTAATTGCTAAAACTTATATTAGTTTTATATGCTTTTCTTTGCAAACGGTATTACAAGTTCATTTTCTATACTTTTAACCATTATACTCATTTTTACTCTTATTTTCTCTTAATTTCTCACTTTTGCTCTGTTGGGATGATTTAATAAATAGTTTAGAAATATAAAAAAGGGACCTGTATCCAGCTGATGCCTTCCCGCTTATACAGTGTCCCTATTTTCTTCGCCATTTTTTAGGCTTTTATTCCCTTTTCCAGTCTCTCCCGGTACCCGGCAGCATTCTTAATCTCAAACTTGTTGTTGAACATTTCATACTCTGCATCCGAAAGGCGTTCTTCCAAAATCTCCTCTATGTTCGTCTTATACACGATTCCCACCGCCACCGACGGGGCTAGGTGTGCATCCTCATAGGAATTGCACCTATCCTGTATCCGGGCGGCAAACGCTTCCGCCTCCCCGTCTTCCGCCATAGGAATCAGAACGCCAAACGCATCTCCGTCAACCCTGCCTGTTATAAAATAAGACCCTGCCTCCTCCTTTAGGATATCCGCCACAATCTTAATCAGACGGTCGCTCTCCTCATCCCCAAAATGGTCATTGGCAAACTTCCAATCGTTGATATTTACATTAATGACTGCCACCGGCACTACTTCCGACCGGTCAATGACCTTCATCCTGTTCTCAAAATAAATCTTGTTGTAAACCCCCGTCAGGATATCTTCCCGCTCATCCTGGGATATCTTATGCTTCTTATCCTCAAGCTGTTTTTCCAGCTCTTCCATATAAATACTGCCTTCGCGATGAAGATATACCTCCTCGCCCAGCCTTGCTAAGAGCGTCACGGTACCGTCCACCATCTCCTTAATCAGCCGCTCATCCCTGCCCGGGGCAAGTTCTTTTATGTATAGATGTCCAATTGTACGGTTTTGAACACGTATTTTTCTTCCCGGCTCACTCTCGACCTGGGGATGAAAGCCTAAAAAGCCATCTCCTATCACGATTTCCTTTTCTCCGTGGCGATCTGTCAGCAGTACATTGATCTCTAGCATATCCGCCAGATTCATAAGATACTTTTTAATCATTTCCATATCATACAGATTCGATAAGGAATAATTTCTAATGTTGTCCTTGATTCTCTTCTCGTAAGGTATTGCCTCGTAACCCATAGTAATCTCTCCCAGATTTTTTTGCTTCCCTGCCCCCAAAGAAGCTTGGTATAAGTATACCTTTTTCACAGCGGTTTATCAAGCTTTTCTGCCCCTTCTGCCATCTTATTTTTCTGGTATGTGAGGTTCTCATTCAGACGACAGTATTCTCCTGTTTTGCTGTAGGAATCCATAAGATGGGTATCTGCCATAGCAGCAGTGCGCAGGTCCTGTACTTTTCTCCTCGTTCCATTTTCCGGCTTTTGATCATACTTATCCTGTGCATCCCCGTTTTTTGTAAAACGCCCTTTAGGATCCGACAAAGCTCCAAAAGATTCGCGGTCTCTGCCAAAACGCCTAAAGGCTGATTTGATATGAACCTTTATCTTATCCCTAGTGCCTTCCCACTTACTAACAATCCGATCAGAGACAGCGGATTGAAAGGCAAACACCGCGGCTGTAATCGGATTATGAAAGAAACCTTTTTGCCCTGGTGCAGACGCCTCCTCGGACTTTTCCGTCTCCTCATCCCCCATGGAATCCCATATTCCCTTTAGCATTCCCAAACCCTTTTTCATTGAAACATTCTGCCTGCCTAAACCGGTGCCATGCGCAAATACCACATCCTGCTGTGCTTTCTGCCCTGCGCCTGTATCTGCATCTGAGGTATCCTTCCTTGTGCCTAAAGCTCCCGTCTCATGCTTCTTATGCTCTTCTTCATGCAAGCATTTGGTGATATGATGGGTATGGGAATTGTGATATTCCCTTCCGGAAAAAGTATTAAAATCGTTTCGTATCTGCATACTGCTCTCCTACTATTTATTCCACCAAAGTCAGATAACTGCTGACAGCATAAACCGTCTGTCCGTTGTAATCAAGCTGTGACCATCCATTGTCGCCAACAGCGGTTCTGGTAAGCACCTCACCGTTATGCAAAAGCCCCACCACAGTGTCTGGGTTCGACGTGCTCGGCTCTGTCCTTAAGTTGGTCTCCATCTTAGCCGTCACCGACTCACTTACAGGCGTATAAACCGGTCCCTGGGGCGGCGCCTGCTGTCCGGTATCTTCCATATTCGTAGTAAGATAACTGGAAACCGCATACAGCGTCTGCCCATTATAGATGACTCTTGACCAGCCGTTATGCCCAATGCCTGTCCTGGTCGCCGTATCACCATGCACCAGCCTGCCCACAATGGAAGCATCATTTAAGGTACTTGGCTCAGAGCGCAGATTGGTCTCCTGCTTCGCCGTCACCGTCTCATTGACCTCTGTAAAAATAATCCCTACCTCAGGATTTGCCTCCACCACCTCTGCCGGTGTTTCATCCTTTGCTTCCGCTTCCTTTGTATAGCCAAAATAAGCAAGGTTGACATCCGTCTTCTTTGCTATGCCTGCCACCGTCCCTTGACTGGTGTACTGCCACATCGCATGGGTTCCCGTATAGCTGGATGCGCCTGTCGCAGGATATGGCTGCTCAGGATACTGTGCCACCCATATTTTGTACTTGCCGGCAAGTGTCTGGGTATCCCACTTGGCGCTGCCCTCAAGCTCCCCTTTTGCGGCATAGAACATGGGCGTATAGCCTGCCGCCTGAATCTCATCCAGAAAAGCGCATGCAAGACTCGTTCTTGTCCCCGCATCCAGCCCGTATTGCCTGCTGTCCGGCGATTCAAAGTCTTCGCAGTTATAAGCTACCGGATAGGTGATCTTATACTTTGCAATAATATCCTTTGTAAATGCTGCTTCCTGCCTTGCCTCCTCCTGTGTGACCGCGGAAGAGAAAAAGTATGCCCCAAGCTTGATTCCTGCTGCCTGCGCTTCCTGCATATTGTATCTGGCAGTGGGATCCTCAAATATTTCACCCGTGGACTTTGCCCTGTATCCTACACGGATCATGGCAAACTCCACGCCTGCTTCCTTTACCTTCGCCCAATCGATTGTTCCCTGATATTTGGAAACATCAATTCCCATGGTAATGCTGCCAGTTTCATCCTTGCTGATGGCAGATACCGTAACCTCCGCACCGTTTGCTTCTGTTCCCGCAGCGCCGTCTGCCTGGGGATCTTGGGCGTCATCCAGCGCCCCCACCGAAATCTCTTCCTGCACCTTTGGACCGGCAGATGCGTCAGGCTCTATTTTAGCATTGCTGTCTTCTTTCGCCTGCCCATCATCAGCCATTTCTTCCTGCACCAAAGAAGTATCCGTCTCTTCCTCACCACTTGGCTGCTGCTCCACACTTTCAAGATTCATCTGTGCCTGCACTGCTTCCCTCTCTTCTTTGCTTTTTAGGAAAAAAACAGCAAAAACAACAATCAATACCACAGCAACACACACACCGCCTGCTGCCAAAAAAAGCATGGCCTTTTTATCACCACTTGCCGAAAATTCCTCTTCCCACTCAATATCCTCTTCAAAATCATCTTCGTCTTCTTCAAAATCTACATTTTCTTCCTTATCCAAATCAAATTCAATTAAGTCAGATTCTTTCTGATGATGTTGTTTCTTTTTAAAGTTTTTTTTCATTGCTTTATTCCTTATTCTTGTATATTCTGTACTTCGCGTATCACTCCGTGCCTCAAATTGACAGCATGCGCGCTAACCAGTATAATAACAACGGATGCCTCGCTTCGTGAGTTATCCTTATGCTAATAAAATCATTATAACATCTACGAGGGAGAAAACAAATGAAATCGAGAGAAAAATTTGGCAGCCGCCTTGGATTTATACTGGTATCCGCCGGCTGTGCAGTGGGTATTGGAAATGTATGGAAGTTTCCCTATATGGCAGGGAGATTCGGAGGCGCCACCTTTATCATCATCTATCTGATTTTTCTGATTCTTATGGGTTGGCCCATCATGGTATGTGAATTTTCGGTAGGACGAGGCAGTCAGAAAAGCTGTGCCACATCCTTCAAGGTTTTAGAGCCGGAAGGTACCAAGTGGCATCATTACGGCTGGTTCGGAATGGCAGGCAATTACCTGTTGATGATGTTCTATACCATGGTTGCCGGCTGGATGATGTATTACTGCTTCCGCTGCGCAAAAGGAGATTTTAATTCTTCTTCCATGGACGCTAAGGTTATCGTGAATCGTTTTAATGAAATGCTCTCTTCGCCCGGAATCCTTACTTTCTGGATGATCCTTACGGTTCTCCTTGCTTTTGGCGTATGTTCTTTCGGCGTGCAAAAAGGCGTGGAACGAATCACAAAAATCATGATGATTGCACTTCTTGCCCTCATCGTAGTTCTTGCTGTTCATTCCGTACGTCTTCCCGGTGCCATAGAAGGTGTGAAGTTTTACTTAATACCTGATTTCCAAAAGATGAAAGAAGCGGGAATCGGAAATATCATATTCGGCGCAATGTCACAGGCATTCTTTACATTAAGCCTCGGCATCGGCGCAATGGCAATCTTTGGAAGTTACCTGGACAAAAACCGTTCTCTTGCAGGCGAAGCTGCCAGTATCGGAATATTAGACACCTTCGTGGCTTTAATGGCTGGCATGATTATTATCCCTGCCTGCTTTTCATTTGGCATAGAGCCTGATGCAGGCCCATCACTGATTTTTATTACCCTTCCTCAAATTTTTAACCAGATGACCGGCGGAAGGATATGGGGCACTTTATTTTTCCTGTTCCTGTCATTTGCAGCACTATCCACTGTTATCGCTGTATTTGAAAATATTATTTCCTTTGCCATCGATCTGTTCGGAATCTCCCGTTCCAAGGCAGTACTCATCAATATCCTTCTGGTTATCCTCCTATCCATGCCGGCAGTGCTCGGGTTTAACGTACTTTCTGGCATCCAGCCGTTAGGCGCTGGAACTGGTATCATGGATTTGGAAGACTTTCTGGTTTCAAACAACCTGCTTCCCTTAGGCTCCCTTGTGTATCTGATGTTCTGTACACAAAAGCGGGGATGGGGATGGGATCATTTTATTGAGGAAGCCAACTCCGGCAACGGAAAAAAATTCCCACTGTTCGTGCAAGGATATATGACCTATGGAATTCCTGTTCTCATTGTGGTGATTTATCTGAAAGGATACTGGGATATGTTTGCCCCACAGGCAACAGCGACAAATAATCCCCTGCTGCTGGTGGGCTGGATGTTTGTTGCACTCGCATTTCTCGCCTTGATCGGCTGGTTCGCTTTCGGCGGAAAGCACAAGAACAAATAATCAAAAACCCCACCGCTTGCGGTGGTGTTCGCTTGCGGTGGGGTTTTTGGTTCCTGCGGCATTCGCCAAATGCCTGTTTCTCAGCCGCCTATTTCATTGCCGGCGGAAATCAATCTACTTCAACCAGTTCATATTCACGGGTACCGAATCCCAATTCGGCAGCAGCCTCAACTGTATGCACGCCGTTTCGAGATTCAATGCGTTCAAGCAAATGATCCCGTCCAGGATCATCTGCTGCATAAACCAAATCCAGACAAGCCTGATCAATGGCAATAGGATCATCCGAAATCAAAATACCAATATCTTTCATGCAGGGATCTTCTGCAACTGCACAGCAGTCACAATCAACCGACATATTTTTCATGACATTGATATAAACAGCATTGCCGCGGAAATACGCCACCACTGAGGAAGCTGCATCCGCCATGGATTCAAGGAAGGAATCATGGTCGGATGTCCAGAATGCCTCTGTATCGCCTACGCCGTGAATATATGCCTTTCCAAAGGAGGATGCCACGCCGATTGAAAGCTGTTTAATGGCACCGCCAAAACCGCCCATGGGATGCCCCTTAAAGTGAGACAGCACCAGCATGGAATCATATTTTTCAATGTTCTTTCCTACAAAATTTTTCTGGATCTTTTTGCCATTTGGAATCGCAAGTTCCTTATCCGGTCCTTCCGCATCCAACAGATCAACATCAAAATACTTGCTCCACCCGTGCTCCTCCATCGTCTTTAAATGTTTCTCCGTAGTATCGCGAGTCCCTTCGTAAGCTGTATTGCACTCCACCACTGTCCCGCCTATATGGTCAATGACAGGCTTCCAGAAATCTGGTTTCAAAAAGTTCTGGTTACCCGTTTCACCGGAATGCAGTTTAATTGCTACTTTGCCTGGAAGCTGTTTTCCTAATATCTGGTAGAGCTCCAGCACTTTTTCTGGTGTAATGGTTCTGGAAAAATAAACTTTCGCTTTCATTTCGATCCTCCTGTCGTGTTTTCATAGTTTAAATATACCATCAAGTGTCTGTCTATGTATACTCTTTTTCTTGTTTTTCCTATTTTTCAAATACCGGAACCTTTCGTTATTGTTCACTGGTTGGGCAAAGGAGGGGAAAACAACCACCATTTATGTCACCGACAGGGAATCATTCCGTTTTTGTATCTGATTCACTAACCATTCTCCCAAGCAGCTGCAGATGATGCCTGTCACTGCCCCCGCCAGGACATCTGTAGGATAATGTACACCCACGTACAGACGGGAAAATGAGATAAGGATAGCAAGAATCAATATTGGTATGCCAAATTTCTTCGGCAGTTTCCGGTATAAGATGCAGGCACTGGCGAAGGAACTTGCTGCATGACCGGATGGAAATGAAAATTCTGATGGTTTCTTTATGATGGGAATCAACCCTTCTATCGCATTGTAGGGTCTGACACGCGCCACCAGATTCTTAAGCACGATGTTGTTGATCAACAGGGAAAAAAGCAGGGCGCTGGCACTCATCCATCCTATTTTCCTTGTCCTTTCTGGAATCAGCAGAAGAATAGTCAGAATAATCCATAAAATGCCTGCATTTCCCAACGTTGTAATCAGCTTCATAATGGGGTCTAAAATAACATTCCGCACCGATTCCTGAAGGAACATTAAAATCGCGCCGTCCATATGTATAATTGTTTCCATTGTGCCTCCTGTAAAATTGTCATTTGTATAAATTTATGCTATTATCCTTCCTCATTGTCATCTTCCAGCATTTCAATTAATCCATTCAATAAATTTTGTGCAGTCACTTTTCCCATAACCAGATTAACCACTTCTTCAACTCTTACATTATTTGTTATTCCATCTTCTCCAATTTCTGGAATCTGTTGGACAAAGCTGATAACGAGTTCTTCCTTTTCCTGATTCATGGCACATGAAAATCCATTTGTAAACTGTAACATAACTCTACCTCCCTCACATTTCTAACCGGTCTTCAAAACTATAAAACTTGCAATTACTCTTATTTTCTATCATTTTGCTTTTTGATTTATATTCATTTACTTTAGAAGTCTTTCCAATAAATTTCTTCCGTTCAGATACTACATATGAAATATCCGAAATTTGAATAGATTTTACTTGAAAGTCTTTCCTTACTGCGTCCAAGTTTACTTTTAATTCCATATCTAGCTTTTCTGCAATTTCTGCAAGTGATTTTATGGAAAAGTTGTAATCTCCGCCTTCCCATTTTGATACCATCCCCTGACTGACGCCCACATAAACAGCAAATTCTTTTTGCGTCATATTCAATTCTACTCTTTTTCTTACGATTGAAGCTGAAATGCTTCCCAAAATCTTAGAAGCATTAATATCTGATACCGCTATATCATTTTCAAATAACTCCAACAAATCGCTCAATCCAAAAGAATAAGAATTAAATTTATTACTCACGTCAACACCTCTTGCTTTACATTTCACTATATCTATTTGCCAATACCTTTTTCATCCAAAGTCATAAGTAATCGAAAATTAAAGTTTTTACCTGATAAATGCAGAGAATAATACTCCCCTTCTAAATATTTAATTATCTCATTTCCATCTGCTGTATATACCTGATTTTTCAACATTTTGACAAAATTCAGCTGTTTGATAAGCAATGAAAAAATTTCTTTCTCGCTTCCACTTGCATTATGCAATAACTCCTTAAACTCCTTCATAAAGGCGGGATGGAAACGAAAGCCTTGCTGTAAATATTCTTCTAAGTTCTTTGCTAAAACATTTAAAGCATCTTTTTTATTCATCTGACGTTTGGTGTTTTCATTATATTACTTATAAGTAATATTTTCAACCACTTTTCCTCCCTCCTTTTCATTCCTGCTTCTTTATCATTATTTTAGCAAACTTCTTTTCTGTTAACAATCAAATTATAAATGTTTTTTCACTCGTATCATTCCCGTTTATTAATCAAAAATCATTATAGAACTTTAATTCCGCTTTAATATTCCATAGACATTTTCTGCCTATCCATGCATAATAATGAAAAACGACAAAGAAAGGCAGCGTTTATGCAAACTTTAAAAAAATCCATTCATGAATACATTGAATATTGCCAATTTCGGAAACGTTTAGACGTCAAGACTTTAAAAGCATACCAAATCGACTTAAATCAATACAGGAACTATTGTTCCCATTCCTCCGACTGTTTTTCAAAGGATATCGTCGATAGGTTCATCACCAGTCTTCATAAGCAGTATAAGCCCAAGACTGTCAAACGAAAAATTGCAAGCCTGAAAGCTTTTTTTCATTATATGGAATATAAAGAGCTGCTGGAGGAAAATCCTTTTTCCAAACTGGACATCCGCTTCCGGGAGGCAAAGCTCCTGCCGAAGACAATCCCCTTTCATTCCATCCAAACCTTTCTGTCTACCCTTTATGAACAGAAGGAAAAGGCAAAAACCGAATATCAACGGCACTGCTGCATCAGGGATATCGCCGTCATTGAATTATTGTTCGCAACCGGCATGCGGATTTCTGAGCTGTGCTCACTGCGACCTGCAGATATTGATTTAAAGAGTAGCAACGTGCTGATTTATGGAAAAGGGGCAAAGGAAAGGATTTTGCAGATTGGTAATCCTGACGTCATTTCCGCACTGACGCTATACGAGGAAACCTTCAAAGAGGAAATCGACCGCTGCGGATACTTTTTTGTGAATAAGCTGCAGCATAAACTATCGGATCAGTCTGTCCGTTTTATGATTAATCACTATGCAAAACTCTCCGGCATGAAGCAGCATATCACACCCCACATGTTCCGTCACTCCTTTGCCACCCTCCTTTTAGAACAGGACGTAGATATCCGCTATATCCAGAGAATGCTTGGACACAGTTCCATCAGCACGACTGAAATTTATACCCATGTTTCCAGTGTAAAACAGAAAGATATTTTGTTTCACAAACATCCCCGAAATCTGATGGAAATAAATGGGGAACCGCAGGGTTAACAATATTCGCTTAAGGACTTTATCATATATCCTGCACTATAATTGACTGAAAGAATATTTGTTGGCATATGCCCTGAATTTTTGCCGAAAGCCCTCACTGTCATTTCTTATACTGCGAAGTGATTCGTGGATATTCATATTATAACGTGTCATATCAATAACACAGCCGGCAATATTGGAACAGTGATCGGATGTACGCTCTAAATTAGTAAGCAAGTCTGACCATACAAAACCTACGTCAATGGAACAGGCTCCCTTCTGTAAACGTAGGATGTGACGTGTACGCAGCTGCTCTTTCATCTGATCAATCACCTGTTCCAGCGGCTCTACCATAGATGCCGCTTTCGGATCATTTAACAAAAAAGCGGTGAGTGTCAAATCTAGAATTTCACTTATCGCCATAGCAAGGATTTGAAGTTCCGACACCGCAGCGGGTGTGAACGCCAGTCCTTTTTTCTTCAATTCTTCTGCGGACTCTAAAATATTCACTGCGTGATCAGAAATTCTTTCAAAATCTCCGATTATCTTCAAAAGCTTCGCAGCTTCCGCACTGTCAGATTCACTGATTTGTTTTGCACTCAATTTTACCAGGTAAGTTCCCAAAATATCCTCATAATAATCTGTCTTTTCTTCTTTTTCCCGGATGGATGCCGCAAGTTCTGGCGCATCATTATGCTGCAAATAAATCACGCTTTCTTTTAATGCGCTCACGGCAGTCTGTGCCATCTCAGCCGCCACCTTACGGCAGCGTTCCAGGGCAATCGGAGGAGTGGTAAGTAAACGCTCATCCAATTCCGATTGCATTTCCGGCTGCTTCGCGTCCGGCACAAGCCACTTTACCAGCTTTTCAAAAACGCCAGACACAGGCAGCATTAGAATCGTACATAAAATATTAAAAATGGTGTGCGCCACGGCAATGCCAAACAAAGAAGCAGGTTCATTTAAAAACGAAGGATTGAAAATGACCTTTATCAGACAAAAGACCGTAATCCAGACTGCTGTTCCAATTACATTGAACGCCAAATGCAACATGGCAGCACGCTTCGCGTTTTTATTTGCCCCCACCGATGAAATCATGGCAGTTACGCAAGTGCCAATATTTTGTCCCATAATAATAGGGATCGCCGCACCGTACGAAATCTGCCCCGTAACAGCCAATGCCTGTAAAATACCGACAGAAGCAGAACTCGACTGAATAATAGCTGTAAGAATCGTACCTGCCAGTACGCCAAGAACTGGATTTTGAAACATGAGAAAAAGATTCTGGAACCCTGGAACACTGCGGAGCCCAGAAACAGCGCCTGACATTGCTTCCATACCGAACATCAGCGTAGCAAACCCCAGTAAAATCATACCGATGTCTTTTTTCCTGCTATTATTGCAGAACATATAGAAAATGATACCGACCATAGCCAGAACCGGCGCAAAGGAGGACGGCTTTAAAAGGTTTACAAACACATTGCTGCTGTCAATTCCTGCAAGGCTTAGAACCCATGCCGTCACTGTCGTACCAATATTCGCTCCCATGATAACATTAATCGCCTGTTTTAATGTCATGAGACCGGAATTTACAAAGCCTACGACCATGACCGTTGTCGCCGAAGAGCTTTGAATCACTGCCGTGATCCCCATCCCGGTTAAAAGACCTGCTGCTTTGTTTGTAGTAAGTTTGCCAAGCAGCGACCGGAGATTGCCCCCTGCCCGGCGCTCTAAAGCCTGCCCCATGATGTTCATGCCAAACAGGAACATACTTAAGCCTCCGACTAGTGTAAGTACATTAAAAATGTCCATAAATCGCATACCCCTTTTATGATTTTATGGAATACATTTTATCTCATGTACATCAAATCCGTTATCAGAGTTTTGTAAAATTCTTGTAAAGCGGAAAGCAAACCCTAATTGTGGTGCCACTTCCTGCAGCGCTATATAGCTCAATCGCTGCATCGTGCAGCTTTGCTGCGTGTTTGACTATAGACAGTCCTAAGCCAGTGCCGCCGATTTCTTTGGAATGACTTTTATCGACCCGGTAAAACCGTTCAAAGATACGCTCCTGATGTTTGGCCGATATACCGATGCCTGTATCAGCCACCGAAAGAATGACATGATTTTTCTTACTTTCCACAGTTATAGAAACGGAACCACCTTTGTGATTATACTTAATGGCATTATCACAAAGATTGAAAACGATACTTAGCAGAAGCTGCCTGACGCCATAAACAATGGCGGTTTCACCGCAAAAATCTATTTGAATATCCGCATCTTCTGCCTCTGGCAAAAGAGCATGTACCGTTTCACCCACCAACAAATAGAGGTCAACGTTCTCCCATTTCATATCATCCACACCCTCGTCCAAATGGGATAGCCTGATGATATCCTCAACCAAACGGATCAATCGCTGCGCCTCTGTATAAATCCGCCTTGAAAACCCGGGAATATCCTCCTGCTTCACCATACCTCCTGCTATCAGCTCCGCACTGCCTAAAATCGTATGAAGCGGTGTTTTCAGTTCATGGGACACATTTGCCGTAAACTCACGGCGCATTCGTTCGGCTTTTTCCTTTTCCGTCACATCCAGCATCAAAAGAACAACGCCAGAAACCAGATTTTCTGACAAAACAGGGCTTGCATCAAGCTGGTATGTTCCACCGGCAAGATCCATCAGCATTTCAGCATGTTTTCCATCACCGGCTTTTTGCAAAAGTTCCTGCAGTTCCAAACTGCGATTAACCGACAATAGATATTTGCCCACGCAGGAGCGCTCCGCACCAAAAAGACGCATAGCGGCAGGATTCATACTCAGAATAATCTTTTTTTCATTAAGGAGGACAATTCCTTCCGCCATTCCTGTCGTGACAGCATCAAACTCATTTTGTTTCTGCCTCAATTCTTCCCCCTGCTTTCGGATCTGACACTGCTGCCCAGCAATCCGCTTTAGCAGAGGCGTCAATTCGTCATATTCATCATTATTCAATGGTTCATCCAGATTTAACTCATTGAGAGGCTTCACGATTGCCTTAGACAGACGGAACGCCAATACCAGTGACAGCCCCAACGCTGCGGCGAAAATCATACATATAGGCTGCATCATTCCAAGAAGCAATGTAAGCAATGTATTCTGCGTAATAGAAAGCCGCAGCACCGTGCCATCTTGTAAGCGCCGGGCGCAATAGATTGCGCGCTCCAACAAAGTGATCGAATAGCGTGAACTTTCACCAGTCCCTTCTGAAAGTGCCTGTCTGATTTCTTCCCGCTTTAGATGATTCTCCATTTCAGCAGAGTCCGATTTGCTGTCGTACAAAACAGCGCCATCCGTACCGATCCACGTAATTCGGTAATCTGTCACATCAAGTCCTTCAAAATATTTCATCCCCTCATTGGCAGCTCCCTGGGCAGCAAGATTGGTCTGCATCCTTAACTGACTGCGCTGAATGTTTGAAAAATAATTGTAAAGCACACCCATGAACAACACTATGGAAGAAAGAAAAACGATAAGGGCAACGATACAAATCGACTTGAAAATACGTTTCGTCATACCTTAGCCTCCATACGGTATCCTACGCCCCGGACGGTCTTGATATACTCTCCGCAAACGCCAAGTTTTGAGCGCAGGGTTCCAATATGAACATCCACTGTACGAGTTTCTCCTGCATATGCCGCCCCCCAAACGCTTTGTAAAAGTTGCTCCCGCGTAAATACCCTGCCCAAATTATCCATCAATATCCGAAGCAGCTCATATTCCTTTAATGTAAGCACAATCCGTTCTCCGCCTGTGGAAACCGTGTGCTCGCCTATGTTCAATTCAATACGTCCTACCCGCAGAATACGTGTATCTTCTTTCGGTCTGCTCCGGCGCAGCACAGCCTTTATGCGGGATACCATTTCCATCATTCCAAAAGGCTTTACAAGATAATCATCGGCGCCTAAGTCAAGACCGATTACCTTATCATATTCCGTTCCTTTCGCTGTCGCCATAATCACCGGAAGCTCTGCGGTAGCAGCCGCGCTGCGCAGGCGATTCAGTATCGCAATGCCATCCTCACCAGGCAGCATAATATCAAGCATGACAAGCTCTGGCATTTCGTTTTTTAGCGCACCAAAAAAACCTGCGCTATCGGTAAAGCCTTTTGCCTCAAATCCAACGGAATTCAAAGTATATATCATCAAATCGCGAACACCATTATCGTCTTCTACACAAAAAATCATGTCTAATCACTTCTATTCCTTATTTTTACCTGCTTTTTTGTAGCCAAATACGCCCGCCACCGCCAGGCAGATTCCTCCCAGACATAACAAAAGATTACCGGCTGAAAAACCAGATTCTCCATTTCCTTTGCCGTCTGCCTGTGATGTAGTCCCAATCTGCTTTGCATGCTCCGAAATGCCCCTCGTCAGCGCCATAGCAGAAATTCCTTCCACCGTAACGCTTCCGCTTGCTGTGCCAATTACCTCACAGCCTGCTTTTTCACCGTTTATGTAGATTTCCCATTCTCCTTCGGGAAGGGGAACACTTACTTTATCTTTATTGGCATTATAGATTATAAAAACATCCTCGGCGATTTCCTGATTCGGGCTATTCTCAATGAGATAAGCCACCACATTTGCATCAAGTCCGTCTATAAAGGTAAGATTCTCTTGAATCTCTTCTGCCGTAGTCATGCGCAGCGCACCGTGCGCCTTGCGGAATGCAATCAAGCCTTTATAATACTCATAGATATCCAGCACATTACCTTTATTATCCCATTTCAGGCTGTTGGTGGCATCCGGTGCACTATAACTGTTCTCATCCACGCCTCCTTCTGCCGTCTGTGAAGGCTTCGTGCGAAGCATTTCCTCACCTGCCTGGAAGAAGGGAACTCCCTGTGATGTAAAGACGATAGCGCTTGACAATTTGTTCATTTTAATGCGGTCTTCTTCACTAACCCCTTCATTAGAAACAGTCAACTTATCCCAAAGCGTCAGATTATCATGACAGGATACATAATTGATGCTCTGCCCAGGCTGTGCTGCCCAGAAATTACTGCTGTTTTCGTTAGCAGACAAATCCACCTGTTCATTTTCCGTAGCTCCCACTACGCTGAATTTGATTCTTTCTTCCAGTCCTTCTTTTCCGCTTACAAATCCTGTATCTAAGGGATAAAAGACATTTCCTCTGATTCCATCGCGGATATCATCACTGAAAGCGCCTACCCTGTCCATTTGATAAGTATGGTTTTTCGTCGCCTGGAGAGAGGATTCTATTGCAGCATCCCCGCTGGTCCATCCTTCACCGTAAACCATAATAGAAGGGTCTACCTCATCCAGCGCCGCCCTGATTGCCATCATAGTCTCCGTATCATGTATGCCCATAAGATCAAAGCGGAAGCCGTCAATGTGATATTCTTCCGCCCAGTAAACGACAGAATCAATCATATACTTCCGCATCATGGCACGCTCAGAGGCAGTCTCGTTCCCACAGCCCGATGCATTGGAATAAGCATCTCCGTTTTTGCGGTAATAATAATCTGGAACGGTTTTCTGGAACCATGATTCCTCGGTACTAAAGGTATGATTATACACCACATCCATGATTACCCGTATGTCATTTTCATGGAGCGTCTGTATCATCTGCTTCATTTCCTTTACACGCACTTCACCATGATATGGATCCGTACTATAAGAGCCTTCTGGAACATTATAGTTTTTCGGATCATATCCCCAGTTGAACTGGGCTGTGTCAAGTTTGCTCTCATCCACCGTGGCGTAATCATAACTCGGAAGAATCTGTACATGGGTGACGCCCAGATCCTTCATGTGATCCAGCCCTGTTGCCAGTCCCTCGCTGTTGACCGTTCCCTTTTCGGTAAATCCCAGAAACTTTCCTACATTTTGAATACCCGAAGAAGGATCCGAAGACAGATCCCTGACGTGAATCTCATAAATTACCGCATCTGTATCATTTTCAAATTCCGGACGCACATCGTTTTCAAATCCTTCCGGGTCTGTTGCACGAAGATCCAGAATCATGCCTCTATTGCCGTTCACACCGGTGCTTCTCGCATACAGATCCACAGCTTCGTTTACTGCATCATTTATCTTAATGGAATAGGTATAATATCTTCCGTTCAGATCTCCCTGCTTTTCACAGACCCATGTACCCTTTTCGTCCGCCTCCATGGGAATGGATTCCAGCAGGTTGTCTCCGTCCCCTTCCTCATAAAGATTTAAGGAAACTTCCTCCGCTGTAGGCGCCCATACTCTGAATTTCGTGCCTTCCTTCGTATAAACTGCCCCTAGGTCATCTCCGTCATAGGCAAATGCTTCATCAAAATAAGTAGATCCTATCACTTTACTCATAGATACCTGACACCCTTCATAATCCTCTCTATTAATCATATAATTCTTTGACAGATCAAGCGGCTCCTTCATAATCAAGTATGCCGTTTTTTCTATCTTGGGATCCTCAGACCATACTTTTACTATTGGGTAACTCATACCCTGATCATCTGTCACTGTAAACTTGCTCCCCTGCGTCTCATCCGCCGTATCGATAGGCTGGGAAAGCGTAAAGATGATCTGTTTGCTCGTTGTCTCCCCAAAATAAGCATCTGCAATCACCGGACGATAATTCACTTCTTCTTTGCTATACCAGACTGCCGGATTTCCTTCCACCGTGTAAACATCGAGAACGTTATCTTCCGCCTTGCTCAAATCAATCTTTCTCGCCGAAATTGCATCGTCCGCGCCATTTTGCAGAATCCGCAGCCCCGCTGTATCTACGCCCTCCCCGGGTTTTAGACCCACGTGAAATACTGCTCCGAACTCGTCAGTTTCCACATAAGGGTAGGCGCCTCCTGCCTCCTCGCCTTGCCATGCAAAGGCTTCCAAGGTATCGCTGCTATAGCTTTCCTCAAAATTGTAAAAATGCACATTCAACTTAATTGCATCTTCTTCCTCATAAAGTTTCATCCTTGCTTCCTCTACCGATGCAAAGTCATAAGTCTTTGCCCCTTCCGGCGCTTGTGTCGTAAATTCTGCCTCCCCGCTGGTCACCCAGATCTCAACTACCTCCTGATCCATTACCACAAAACGGTCGTCTTCCACATCCTTTTGTGCCCATTCATTTAAGCGCACAATAAAGCCGATTTTAGCAGGCGCATTGTTGCTTTGATAAACAGCTACCTGCCCGAAGGAATCGGAGCCTGTAAAATCCACCTGTTGCCCGTCCTTTCCCTCTTCCCAGATCCACAAATTCCAGCCGTCATAATTTCCATCGCTCCGTCCACCATAATGAACAATAAGAGTCGTCCCCGCCGCATAGGCTATCGTCTCCGCTGTCAATCCTGCAAATATTGACAGTAACATCATGCACAGCCCCATCAAACCTGCCGTAATTCTTTTTCGCATTTCTTCCCCTTTCCCAGAGTCCTAATCCTCTGCCACACTCAATATGATTTATTATATCATTCCACTTTATTCCAGTCTAAGGATTTTTTTATTGCACCAAAATTTCAACGCCAAAAAGAAGGCGGTCTGCCGTATTAATATAGTGCGCTCCCTTCCTGGTAAACGAGTGGAATAAAAAAAGAGACTATATTAAGTACTTTACAGCACTTTATACAGTCCCTTTTCTTTATCTGGTCCCTTACCATTTTTAAAAGTAAAAATCGCAAGAATACATGATTGCCCAATCCATGATTCCCATAATCATGGCAAATCCCGTCAATACCACGGTAAGCAGAATCGCTGCCACATCATAGACCACTTTATTCTGTTCCAAAATCTGTCCTTTTTCATTCCGTACCTCATAAGTTTTCTGCCTACTTCCAAGAAGCACCTCTATACCCAGTACAATCAGAATAATCGGCCAGAACCTAAAAATTATCCAGTATTCCAGCCTGGGCAGAAACAAATGCATCAGGTACAGCACCCCTATAGCAATCAGGATGAGACCAAAGGTGACGGAGCCCACCCTTCGTATTCTTATCATCTGCTTCTCCATCATCCTTCCTCCTGCTGCCCGTTTTGCCTGCTTTCTCCATCGATTCTCTTTTCTTCCATTTCCTTCTTTTCCTCTGCCACCTCCATCTTCTTTCCTCCAATCATCTTTATCCCCAGAAAGATAATGACACCTCCGATTACCAGACTCGGAATATAATTGCCTATCTTCCACATGATTCTGGTAATAAAGTAATACTGCTCCGGCAGTATTCCGCGCAAGAGATCTATCATCGTGCTCCACAACAGGCTGAAACCAATTAAAATCAATCCGTATGCAACCCACTTATGATACTTTTCAACAAAAGATTTCATACCGGGAAGTGCATCTATTCCAAAAAAATATTCATCTTTCACGTTTCCAAATTCCTCATCGCTTAAACTCGCCAAATGATTTGCATGGAAAAAGCTGTAGCACCATTCTACTACACATAAGCTTGCAATGACACCTAAATTCATCCATGTTGCAACGATAATGGTAAGTATAAACAACAGCATCATACTTAAGCCCATCTTCATAAACCCCATATACATCTGACCTGCTCCCGGCATACATGCCATACAAAAAGTAAAAAATCTGTTCTTTTTCTTAGTTTTCATCTAAATTTCCTCCATTTTCAAGCTCCTGCCGGTTTCCAGTCTGCAGACCGTTCATCTGCCCAAACCAGCCATTTATTCTTTGATTGATCCGCCACGCGTTTTCATTCAGCAAACCGTTTAAATATAACCCATCCTGTTCCTTCGCCCATGCTGCCTCTTCTTGTTCCCAATCTTCCATATCTTTTGCCATCCTGTATTCACTGTCCATTCCAAGCGAAGGAATCACAAGCAGCATGAAAATTGCCGCCGCCATTCCGGCTATAATTTTAAGACGATATGCCACAAGCCGAACCGGTCCCTGACTGCTCCCAGACTTTGGCAATACTTCCACGGTTTGTTTTGGAAATGCCTGACTTAAAATCTGTTCTTTCATATATTTCGGCGCATACAATTCCTGCTGCTCCATCTGACTGATAAAAAGTTCTAATTCCTCATCCGTCGGGTATTTGTTCATGCCGGTTCCTCCTTTCCGTAAATCTTCTTAAGCATCTGCTTTGCCCTGTAGATCTGGGTCTGCACCGTCTTGATGCTCTTTCCCTGTTTTGCTGCTATTTCTTTCGGACTTCGTTCCTCCAGGTAATACGCTCTCGCCACTTCATTGTAAGGCGGCTTAAGTGCATTACATTTTTTTTCCAGCTGACTTTTAACCTCCTCTTCTATGCAGATTTCCTCGGGAGATCCCCTCTGCTCTACCGTCAATTCAAAAAAGGTATCCTCTACCGGAACATTCCTGCGGCTTGCACTTCTTAAATAATCAATGCTCTTATTTGTGGCAATTCTGCAAATCCATGCTTTTTCGTTTTCGCCATCAAATGTACCATATTTCTGAAAAGCTGATAAAAATGTTTCCTGGGTCAGATCTTCTGCCGCAAAATAATCGCCGGTAAGCTTATAGCAGATGGAAAAAACAAGTTTATCATATGTATCAATCAATTCGGCAAGCCTTTTCTCCGTACAGACTGCCTCTTTTTCCATCGTACTTATTTTTCCCACCTCACTTTCTGCTTGCTTTCATTTATTATAACGATTTGTTTTTTCATATGTCTTCAAATTTTTTGAAAAGTTTAAAAATTTTACTGTTTGGACCGCAAGGGTGTTTTGGGAGGGCGCGGCTATGGAAGGGGATCCGGCAGCAGACAGGTTACTTATCTA
Source organism: Lachnospiraceae bacterium (assembly GCA_029054245.1). GTDB lineage: Bacteria > Bacillota > Clostridia > Lachnospirales > Lachnospiraceae > Suilimivivens. The sequence continues at coordinate 111,479 of JAIDFQ010000071.1, forward strand.
TAGCGAATCCTATGTTCAGCAATAAGAAGGGCTAAACAGCTCTTGTGGGAGACTGACAGCGGACGCAAACGGCGTATTGACCCATCCATGGGTCAAATTACGCCTTCGTCGGACCTCCTGTCCGCCGATTGCTGGGTATGGAAGAGCTGTTAAGCCCTTCTAATCGCTTTCCATAAGGCTCCGTCATAGATAAGTAACCTGTCTGCTGCCGGATCCCCTTCCATAGCCGCGCCCTCCCAAAACACCCTTGCTCCTTGACTACATCCTTCTTTCTTTGCCTTACTCTGGTTATAGTGAACCAGTACACAACTTAAACTGGAATGATATGCTAGCGGTGCCGCACGCTTATGCCATGGTCATTAGGGCGAAGGGCGGCGGTCTCAGGATGGCACATCCCTATGACTGGTACAGTTTATAACTGGCAGGCGGATTCCCCACAGACGGCAACACACTTTATCGTTTCAAGGCTCTGGCGGAAAATTGGCAATTTCACTTACAGAATGTTGAATTTCTAGGGGAAAATCGCCATGGATGGCGATTTTAGGAGCCACGCGGCACGGATGCCGCTAGGCTCCGCCCCGTACGCCTTGAAACACCTCGCCACATTCTGTTAGTGAAATCCAATTTGAAGACGAGACTTGAAACGATAAAGTGTGCTGCCGTCTGTGGGGGATCCGCCTGCCAGTTATAGACTGTACCAGTTATAGACTGTACCAGTTATAAACTGTACCAGTCATAGGGATGTGCCATCCACTGTGAAACCATCTCCCAGATTAAATTTTATGAACTTGAAACTTGTCATGTGGTTTTAAATACTATATAATAGGGATTGTAACTTACTTATATATTTTTATTCCTTTTTAGGACAAGCGAGGCAGGATTTGTATGACCATCGACCGGGAAGATTTGATAAATAGTATTATTGACAGTTTGGGACGAATACAGCATATTAATCTGGAGGATATTCCTAATATCGATCTCTATATGGATCAGGTTACTACTTTTATGGAAAGTAAACTGCGGAGCTCTACCAGGAATCCACAGGAGGATAAAATCCTTACTAAGACCATGATAAATAATTATGCGAAAAATGATCTTCTTCCGCCTCCTGTCAAGAAAAAGTATAGTAAGGAGCATATACTAGTACTTATTTTTATTTACTATTTTAAGGGAATACTCTCAATCGGCGATATTCAAAAGCTTTTGAAACCCATCACAGAAAAATATTTTCAAAACAGCAAGGAGCTGAGTCTGGGTAACATCTATGAAGAGGTATTTAGCCTTGAAAAGGGCGCGATTGCTGATCTACAGGAAAATATTCTTAAGAAATTTGATCTCTCTCAAGGTACATTTCAAGATGCCCCAGAGCAGGATCGCGAAAAGTTGCAGCTTTTTTCCTTTATTTCCATGCTAAGTTATGATGTCTATGTCAAAAAGCTTTTGATAGAAAAAATGATAGACAGCTTTACTTTAGGACTTTAATACCTGTCTTTCGGAGTTGAAGTAAAAAAGTAGTGCTAAGCCATAGATCAGAATCTATGACTTAGCATTTTATTTAT
>JAIDFQ010000072.1 GCA_029054245.1 Lachnospiraceae bacterium
AAATGGCTACAGCCCGCATAATTACTGGAACTGTAGCCGTTTTTTACGTTCACAAGTGTCAAACTCGGGATTATACACAAAATGTCTTCCTTTATCAATTTGTCACTTTGCCGAAACATGTATACTTGATTCTGAAAGTTACGCTGCCCACGTTGTTGTTTGCGGTAGTTTGTCATAGCTGTATCTCATTACTGGAACTGATGTAATGAATAATTGCCGTATCAAAGTGGACAAACTTAGGCAAACTATAAACAAGACATGCGTTAAACGGTGTTGACGCTGCCAACGCCCTTTGTTACAATTTATTAACACATGTTTCTTAATTTTTCGTGGCAAATGAAGGAGGTAATGTTATGAATTTTTATGAACGGGCACTAGAACTGCGCGAGGAAACAATCACCCACCGCCGCTGGCTGCACAGCAACGCAGAGGTGGGTCTGCATATGCCCAAAGGACAAACCTACGTCATGAATCAGTTAAGAGAATATGGTCTGGATGCGCATCCCTGCGGGCATGGCGTGACCGCAGAATTAGGTCCGAAAGGGGGCAGGACGATCCTGCTCCGGGCGGATATGGATGCGCTGCCCATGCCGGAGGAAAGCGGCGAAAGCTTTGCCTGCCCAACCGGCACGGAGGCCCATACCTGCGGTCACGATTTCCATGCGGCAATGCTGCTGACAGCGGCAAAGATGCTAAAAGAAAAGGAAGACATACTCTCTGGCAGGGTCCGGTTTATGTTCCAGTCTGCGGAGGAAACCTTTGAAGGGGCAAAGGATATGCTGGCAAATGGAATACTTGATGGTGTGGATGCCGCCCTTGCCTATCATGTCGGTTCCGGCAGGATGCCGGTGGGCTTATTCATGTACAACAGCGGCGGAACCATGATGTACTCGGTGGATGGTTTTCGTATCACGGTTCATGGTAGGGGTGCCCACGGCGCATATCCTCACAGCTCCATCGATCCAATCAATATCGGCGTCCATATTTACCTTACCCTGGAATCGTTGATTGCCCGGGAGGCAGATCCCAGCAAAGCCTGCGTGCTGACCATCGGCAATTTTTCTGCAGGTTCGGCACCTAACATAATCCCTGATACCGCCGTCCTCCAAGGAACCCTGCGCACCAATGACAGCGCCAGCCGTGAAAAACTAGTCCATCGGCTGAAGGAAACTGTCCAAAAAACCGCAGAGGTATTCGGGGGGTCAGCAAAGATCGAGATGATCTCTGAAGTGCCGCCGCTAATCTGTGATCCCGCCATGACCGACGAGGTAGTAGGCTATATGGAAGAGCTGCCGATACCCGGTCTGACTCCTGTTCCCGACACGTCAGCCAGTGCTTCTGAGGACTTTGCGACTATTGCGGAGAAAGTCCCCAGCGTATTCATGTATCTCTCGGCAGGGTATGAAGATGAACGGGGTGATGCCCCTGCCCACAACCCGAAGGTTCGGTTCAATGAGAATGTCTGTCCAATCGGTTCCGCCTGTTTGGCGCACTGCGCGGTCCGCTGGCTGAAAGAGCATCAATAAATAAATTTCGACTTAATGATTTTTGTTTTTACTTGATTATTTCTAACATAGTGGCAATGTCCTCGGTTGCCATTGTTACTTTTGACTTTTCAATTAAAATATTTCCCCCTGTCATTATGTAGGACGGCATCACTCTAATACCCTCATAATAGATTTCGCTACTTCGCAATTTATAGGTGGAAACAGCAGGAATAACATTTTTCTTTGTTGACTTTTTCGTAATCATGTTAAAGGCTTTCTTTGCAACATCCCCCATCAGCATAATAACCTTTACATTGGGGAATAAAGAAAGTTCTGCTTCTAAATAAGGCAGACTATTTTCAATACTGCTTTTGTCAATGGCATATTCTGTCTTTGGGGTTTTTACAGCATTTGTGATATAGATACCCATTTGTAATATGTCTTGTATAGAATTCACCTCTGTTCCCGCCCCTTGCAAAAGAGGAATCGTTGTTTTCAGATAATCAGCGTCGGGGATTCCATAAAAATCCTGTAAGGGGTCAGCGGGGACAACTTCATTTATCATAATTGCCTTAATTGTGAGTGGGTCAATTTCAATGTTATTTAGATAGATACTGTTTGCTATACCTACTTTCGTTTCAAGTTCTTTTTTTATATTCATATCTTTATTCTCCTTATATCATCATATATACTCCATGATGGAGAACGATGAGAAAACTAAAAGGGCGGCGGCGGAACGCCCTTTTTCTTAGAACATTTCATGACAAAAAATGTTATTTTTAATGCAAATATCATTTCGTTTTACTGTCAATCAGTCTTTGCCGCTGTTCCCGCTTTGTCACATCAAATTTTCGGAAACGGTATATAAAGAAAGCTATCTGTTCTCTTGTAAGCATAGGCTTGTGCCGCTTTCAGCTACTTTTAATTTATCACTACTGACCGTCTTTGTTTCCCCACTGACGATCCGGCTCAACTGGGAGGGGGAAATTCCTATTTTCTTTGCCAGTTCCTTTTGTGGGATATGCCGCCCGTTGCAAAGGTCTGAAATCCGCTGTCCGGGAGTTCCGGGTAAAGCCATAAATACGCACCTCCTCCATATGTTTCCATTATACAGGTTAATTGCAGAAATGCAATTTCAAAAGTATAGACTTTGAGAAAATGCAATTCTCGCAACAATCCGTGATTTACATTTTTTTCTGATAAACTGGATTTACGAACGTTCGGAATAGTGACGATTGCGGATTTACTGGAAGAAAACAAAAAGCTGGAAGCGAGAGCCAGAGCCAGCGAAAGCGGCAAGATGAAAGACCGCATGGAACGGGCGAAGCTGGAAAGCAAATTGCAGAACATTCAAAGGCTGGTTGACCGTATCCCGCCGGAGGTGCTGGCGGAGTTAAAGCGGCAGCAGCGGTACACAAAGGAAATGTGATTGATTATAAGCAAAATTTCACGCCGCCCCTGTGCGGCATTGTACCTTGACAACTGAATAAGAAAGGCGATATATGGCAAAAGTGGCGGTATCATTTACGATACTGCCACTTTTGCTTTAGCACTCAAGATATACTAAAAATCCGAAGCCGTCCCCGATTGGAACCGGGTTCGGATTATCATTATCTGGTGCGGGTAACAGGACTTGAACCTGCACGGTCTCCCACCAGAACCTAAATCTGGCGCGTCTGCCAATTCCGCCATACCCGCTCATACAAGTCTTTGTGCAGACTTGTCATACCCACGTAGACTATCTTATCATTCACTAAAGATGCTGTCAACTTTTTCTTAAATATTATACCGCCGAATAATCCACCTAAAAAATCCCCTGCCCATAGGCTGCCTTCGTCTTTTCAAACATCTTTATAAAGGTTTTAGCGCCATCCGGTATGTGAAAATAGATCTTTTCCTTTTTCCCCTGCTCCGTATGATATTTGATGGTTATATATTTTTGCTTCACCACCCTGCTTGATTTCCCACTGGGCAGGGAAAACATAATACTGCACCAATAGATCAGTATGATTGCAAAAGTAGGCATAATCTCTCCGCTGCCCTTTAAACCGGAAGCCTGCTCCCAAGTTTCAATCTCGATGCTGTCGATTTCCCTTAGTACGAATGCAAAATGAGTCTCATAAGTCCCGTCAAAATTATCCTCCAACACATATAAATGTTGACTTGTCAGTACCAGCATGCAGATGCAGTCAGGATAATGATTGTTCGGCGGCACTAGCTTTGCCGAGAGCTCTGCAATGATTTTTTGTCCTCTGTACTCCTTCGGTCTTCCCCTCATTCCCTGTCCTCTCATTTCATCAAAACAACACCCGCGGGATGCCATTTCGTCCCTTATCTCAAAAGTTCCTTCAGCACTTCATTCTCTGCCGGATCCGCCTGCGCCCTGCACTTTACATGGTCTACCGTCCTTCCGTCTGAATCACGGTAATATACGGTAAATTCCATTTGAAAGTTCTTCTCATTTAATTGATAATCCTCGCACAATTCCTCGCAGAAAAGCACTTCGGCCAATGTCTTTACGGATTCCTTGTCCGTGATTGTCTTTTCCCATTCCAGCGAATTTACGTTATAGAAAAGCCCCTCCGTCAACATATATTTGTCCACTACGATTTTCATGATGTCATAATCCTTCAGCTCTTTTTGCGCGGCAATGCCGTATTCCTCTAAGAGCGAACAAATGCGTGTATATCCGGGATAAATGTCTGCCGTCACATCCCCTTGGCTTTTTGTGGAAACAAATGTGATACGCCCAATCGGTGTCTGCCGCCGGACATCCGAAAACGATAGTCTGCCCAGATCTTCCCTATATGCCTCCCATAATTCCTGACGCTCCTGCTCCTTTAAATCCAAGGTGTAGCTTTCTATGCCGTTGGTCCAGCGGATCTCGTAATACTTCATAGAATCCAGACGAAGCCCCTGATACGTTCCCTCCTTGTACGCCCAGCTTGCAAAAATCTCCTCAAAGCCGTAAAGCGCATACCAAGGGATATCATACCTGAAATAGCTTTGCTTCCCATTCGTCTCCTCGTACTTTACCAGAACTTCATAATCCGCTGCTTTTTCCCCATCATTTCCATTGATCCAGTCATAGGCTGCCTGCATCTGCCTGCCGGTAAGCTGCATGTTCTGCAATATCTGCTCACTGTCATCTCCGCTTTTAAGTGCCGTCAGGGCAACTGCCATGGAAGACACATTCTCCTTCGCAGGAATCGTCCGTTCCCATTTTCCCCACAAAGAAAAACCAATGAGCAAAAGAAACATCAGCACTGTTTCCGCCAGCAAATGCCATTTGCCGGACAAAAACCTTTTTGCATCCTGGGCGATAAGGATATTTACAAGTCCATGCACAAGCACAGTACCTATCAGTACCCCCGCAATCACCGGTGCCCACGAAAAAACGCCAAAAGAAAAAATCTGAAGAAGATCTACAAACCAGAGCACCGCAAGAATCACACAGCTATATCGCACAAACCACCTTGCAACACGGAAGGTAAATGCCCCGCTTTTAGGCTCTGCAGGACGTATCCTGAAAAAGATCAGATTTATCAGCAAAAGAAAGACAACTGCAACTGCCAAATACAGAAGATAAGGCAAATGTGCATCCATCGCCCAGCCAGCGCCGTCCGCATATTCCTCTATTCCCGTTATGTTTTTAAGCAACGTAACGGGGGAAAGATAACCTTTTAATCGTTCCAGTATTTCCAAACGGTAAAAGGAAGGCACAAACATCTCAAGCATCTTTTCTGCCAGTGTAAGCCCCGCTCCCGGTCCCAAAACAAACAGCACCAGCAGACTGCCCACATACACACCGCCCCTCGCCCAAATGGCAGCAAGCATGGACAAACTCATCACAAATAAAAATCCCAGCACAAGAACCAGACATCCTGCCCACACCGAAGATACACTGTCCTCGTACTTACAATATCCCATGGAAAGAGAAATGCGGAAAAATAAAAGTCTGCATATCACCGCCGGAATTGCAAAAATCAAAAAATTATTCAGATATCCCACCGCAAACAGCTGACTTCTTGAAAAAGGCAGGCTCAAATACAGATCCGCCTGCGGCTCTGTGTACAGATAGCGAAATGCGCCTGTCCCCATCAAAATTCCCAGCACGATCATTGCGGCAAAAAAAGACGTATTTCCAGGTCCCACATAAAGGCTCCTCACCTCTCCAACGGGAATCGTCATCTTGGCGGAAAAAAGCAGGCAAAGCATCCCCAGCAGATACCAGACCGCCACGATCATCCATAGCTTACTTTTTAGATCTTCCATCCAAAGACCCAGCAGTACCTTAAGCCTTTTCATGCTCTCCCCGCCTCCAACGCCAATCCATCCCATTCCTCTTTACTAAGAACCCTGCCGCGGTGCAGAAATCCCCTCATACTGCAGATTTTGTTAAGCTCCTCCAGATAATGTGACACAATCAGAATCGTCATATTTCTGCCTGCTGCTGCATTCTTTAAAAGGTCATTCACCGTGATTCTGATCTGCGGATCCAGCCCGTCAAAAACCTCATCACACAAGAGATATTTGGTGTTGGCACAAATTGCCGCTCCAATGAACATCTGCTTTTTCATTCCTTTGGAAAAAGTCTCTACCAAGGCACCCTCATCCAGTCCGAATTGCTCTAAAAGATAGCGGTATTCCTCCATGGCAAATTCAGGATAAAACTTCCTGTAAAAGCCCCCTATGGTAAGGGGCGTTGCCTTCTTCTCATAATACTGGCTATCCGGCATATAAAAAACCTTTTGCTTTGCCGCCACATGAGGGAGCTTGTCTCCATCAATCCTGATCTCGCCTTCATCTGGTCTATAGATATCAGCAATCAAACGTAGGAGCGTACTCTTTCCTGCCCCATTCTCCCCCACCAGCCCGTAAATCGTTCCGTCAGGAATGGTCATGGACACACGATCAAGACAAATGAAATGTTCAAATTTCTTTGTGATGTTAGAAATTTCAATCATCCCTTTCCTCCTTCACAAAACGTCATAGATTTACACCCTCTCTATCTTATCCCGTGCAATCCTACTATGTTGTGTCATTGCGGTAATGCACTGTTACGCCTCATTACCGATATGTTTAATCACCTTATGATATATACGCACCAAAAAGAACGCAGAAAGTATCAAAGACATCAGTTCTGCAATGGGAAAAGCAAGCCAGACATAGGTTACATTCCCCGTCAGGGATAAAAGATACGCCACTGGCAGCAGCACCACAAGCTGTCTTGCAATGGATACGACCATGCTGTACACCCCATTTCCCAGCGCCTGGAACATAGTTCCGCAGATAATACAAAAGCCCGCCAAAAGGAAGCTGCAGCTGATGATGCGCAGTGCCGGAACACCAATTGCAAGCATCGTGTCGGACGCGTCAAACATCAGAAGGAGCTGCGTGGGAAATACCTGAAAGACCACAAATCCAATGAACATCAGACAGATTGCATAAAAAATACTTAATTTTACCGTCTTGATCAGCCTGTCCTTTTTGCCTGCGCCGTAATTATAAGCCACAATAGGCACCATGCCGTTGTTAAGACCAAATACTGGCATAAAAATAAAACTCTGAAGCTTAAAGTAAGCGCCGAATACCGCCGCTGCAGTGTTCGTAAACCCTAGCAAAATCTTGTTCATGCCATAGGTCATGACAGATCCGATTGCCTGCATGATAATAGACGGAATTCCCACCTGATAGATCTGTTTGATAATGGTTAAGTCGGGACGAAATCCCCGAAGCTGTACCTTGATCTCTGTATTCTTCTTTTCGTTAATGATAAAGGCAATCACACCGGCAATAATCTGCCCAATAACAGTGGCAACTGCCGCACCGGCAACTCCCATACGTGGAACACCAAAATATCCAAAAATGAAAATAGGATCTAAAATAATATTGATGATTGCGCCTACCCCCTGCGTAATCATGGTGTAAAAGGTATTTCCTGTTGACTGCAGGAGCCGCTCATAGACGAACTGCGCATACACGCCAAAAGAACAGCAGCAGACAATGGTCAGATACGCCCTGCCGTATTCCAGAATCTGGGCATCATTCGTCTGGCTTAAGTAAAAAGGACCTGTCACAAATAGTCCCACCAGCAGGAAAATAATATAATTGACCACCGCCAGGAACACACCGTTGGCAGCCGATTTATTAGCCTTTTCATAATCCTTTTCCCCCAGTGACCGTGACAATAGTGCATTGATTCCCACGCCCGTTCCTGCCCCAAGGGCAATCATCAGGGTCTGTATCGGAAACGCCAACGATACCGCTGTCAAAGCATTTTCATTAATTCTAGACACAAAAATACTATCAACAATGTTATATAGCGCCTGCACCAGCATGGAAATCATCATGGGCAGGGACATGCTGACAAGCAATTGATTGACCGGCATAATTCCCATTTTGTTTTCTCTTGTTATTTCTGCTGTTTCCATATTAATATAATCTCCTTCCTACAATACTTATTGATCAACATTTGGGTAAAAAAAGAAAACCAGATAAACTGATTTTTCTTTTAGATGAGCCACCGGGGACTCGAACCCCGGACAACTTGATTAAAAGTCAAGTGCTCTACCACCTGAGCTAGTGGCCCATATTTATATGTAACTGGGCTAGCTGGATTCGAACCAGCGAATGCAGGAGTCAAAGTCCTGTGCCTTACCGCTTGGCGATAGCCCATTAAAAACACCAAGCCTGTGCTTTGGACAATAGCCTGTCTGATTAACAAGCCTTGGCAAAGGGTGGATAGAGGGACTCGAACCCTCGGCCTCCAGAGCCACAATCTGGCGCGCTAGCCGACTGCGCCATACCCACCATGCATTGATGATATGATCAACATACCAAACGTGCCCAAAGGGATTCGAACCCCCGACCCACGGCTTAGAAGGCCGTTGCTCTATCCAGCTGAGCTATGGACACACAGCACATGGCAACATGACATCTTCTGTCATGATACTACATATGCAAAAGCGGGTGATGGGAATCGAACCCACGTATCCAGCTTGGAAGGCTGGTGTTCTACCATTGAACTACACCCGCAGATTATAATGCGCTTTAAGTCGGGGTGACAGGATTCGAACCTGCGACCTCCTGGTCCCAAACCAGGCGCTCTAGCCAAGCTGAGCCACACCCCGCTGGTTTCCTGTTGCACACTCTTACGCAACGCAAGATATATTATAAGATATGACTATGCTTCTGTCAACAAGAAACTTTTAAAAAATATATTTTTTTTAAAAATGTTTCCACACTTAAGTTAGAGATAGTGAATGGTAAAGTGTGCCTTCCCATCTCTGTCAAGATCCATGATTGCATAGGAAGGTCTTCTCCCCTCCTGTCTGGGGTATGTAAGGCTGCCTGGGTTGACTGCTACTATATCTCCTGATAAGTCGATTACCGGTCTATGTGTATGCCCATACATCACAATATCCACCCCGCGCATCCTCGCCTCATGCTTTAGATTTTCATTGCTCATGGAAACATAATAATTATGCCCGTGGGTAAGCCAGATTTTGTACTTTCCTATCATAAATTCCTTTTCCCTCGGAAGATCCGAAAAGAAGTCATTATTTCCTGTTACCATCTGGACCGGACAGCCGGCACTCTCTGCAATCAGATATTCGCTGCCTTCAATGTCCCCACAGTGGATAACCATGTCCACCGGTGCTACTCTCTCCAACACTTTTATGTAATTGTCATTTTTGCGATGCGTATCGCTGACAATCAAAACCTTCATATATGCTTCTCCACATTTCTTCCATTTTCCGTCTATCTGCCAAAATAATCTTGCAATTCTTCCTTCATTGCACGCAACGCCTTTCCTCTATGGCTGATTGCATTTTTCTCCTCTTCCGCCAGCTCTGCAGTGCTTTTTCCATAGGCAGGTACCATAAAAATCGGATCATATCCAAAACCGTTTTCGCCTTTTTCCTCATATCCGATTCTGCCTTCTATCGTCGCTTCCTTCGTCAACACATTACCGTCTGGAAGGACACAGGCAATGGCACATACAAATCTTGCCGTCCGTTCTTCCTCCCTGACCCCGTCAAGACGTTCGATCAGATTTTTGTTCTTTTCACTATATGGTGTATCTTCCCCCATATATCTGGCTGAGTAAATTCCCGGTTCCTTGTTCAGATAGTCAACCTCCAGCCCAGAATCATCCGCCAATACAAGCGCCCCCTGTGCGACCGCAGCAACTGCTTTTGCTTTTATGACCGCATTTTCCACAAAGCTTTTTCCAGTTTCCTCTATCCTCGGCTCAATTCCTGCCTCTTTCATGGAGAGAATCTCCACGGCTTGACCTTTCACTTCAAGGTCAGACAAGATCATTCTAATTTCCTTCATTTTCCCGGCATTACCTGTGGCAAAAATAATCTTTTGCATAATAAACAACTCCTTTACCTTTTCCGCTATCGAAAACTTTTTCACAGAAACCTTCAATCTGTTTCTTCGTACACTTTTATAATCGCATTGTAAATGCCGGAAGCTATTTTTTCCTGATAATCATCTCTCCCGAGCAGGATCGCCTCCTGCATATTCGTAATATATCCCGTTTTGACACAGGCTCCCGGTATCTTCACATTATTTAGTGTGTACTCCTGCGTTTCCGCTTCTTCAAGCCCCAGTGCCTTCCCTTTTATGCTGGTCACAACTTCTCTTTCCAAAAGATCTGCCAGTTCCACATTTCCAAAACCCGGAATGAAATAATCTCTGTTATACACCACAGTCGTTCCATAAACGTTGCTGTCCTCATCTGCATCTACCTGAATGCGGATATACATGTCGGCTCTGGTCTCGTTCGCCAGCTTCACCCGCTCTTCCTGTGTGGGATTTACATCATCCATCCTTGTATAATATGCTTTAATATCGGTTCCGTCCAGCTTTTCCTTTAGTTTCTGAGCAATCTTTAGATTAATTTCCTTTTCATAAAAGCCGTCTTTTATATAACCGCTGTCTGCTCCTCCACAGGCAGGATCGATTACAACGATTTTATCATACATTTCCCTTGGGTTTAGAAAGCTGATAAATAAATCATTATTTTCTAAAATAGTACGGTATTCAAATATGCCTGTCAACATAAATCGAAGCTGTATACCGTCTTCTATCTCTTCGCATACGCCCTGTCTTATCATTTCACGATTTCCTAAAATTGCATTCTCCTCGTAAAATTCTGACGTAACCCCATTTATCAATATGCAGAGTTCCTGATCCATATAGTGATTTTCAATAACGATGTCCTCCGCCCTGCACTCCTTGGGAAGAGGAATGCCAAGATCGCTGTTATCCTCCTTGCCGGAAGCAAATATAAGTCCCTGCTCATCGGATGCGTCTTCCTGCATATAAGAATCATCCCTGCGCACTTCATCCTGTGCCACATCTGAAATCGTTATGACTTTCCCTGCAGACATATATAGAATCAATCCCATCGCGGCGGCAGCAAAAACAGCGCTGCCTATCGCCGCCTTTTTCATCAAATCAAGCTGCATCGAATACTCCTATTACTTTCTCTTCGGCGGCTTAGGACCAGGGAACTGGTAAAAATAAGTTTTCATCATTCCATTATATATTTTCCTGTTCTTTGCCGCCTTGATTCCAATCATATCTTCTGCCTGTTCATATGCTGTGATCAGATACAACGACCATGCGTCCAATGCTCTGAACCGCTCTCCGATTGCGCCATATAATTCAGGCAGATTTTTCTTTTCTTCTATCCGTTCTCCATAAGGAGGATTGGTAATAATGAAACCGTACTTTTTGCTGTGACGAAGCTCCCTTAAATCTCTTTTCTGAAAGTGAATCATCTTATCCACCCCTGCAAGTCTTGCATTTTCTCTTGCAATGGACACCATTTTATCATCAATATCATACCCTTGGATATCCGTATGTACATCCATCACAATCTCTTCTCTTGCCTCATCTACTGCATCATACCACTCCTTCGCCGGAATCATATGCGTCCAGCTCTGGGCGGTAAAATTCCGGTTCATACCCGGCGCGATATTTGCCGCCATCATAGCTGCTTCAATCGGAAAAGTGCCGCTCCCACAAAAAGGATCCACCAAAATACGGTCCCCCTTCCATGGCGTAAGCATAATGAGCGCCGCCGCAAGATTTTCTGCGATAGGCGCTTTTGCCGTCAGCTTCCGGTATCCCCTTTTGTGCAAGGACTCCCCCGTGGTATCCAGCGCCGCCGTCACTTCATCCTTCATCAAGAACACCCTGATCGGGAATGATGCGCCGCTTTCAGGAAACCACTCCATATGGTAAACCTCTTTCATACGCTCTACCATAGCTTTTTTCATAATGGACTGAATATCCGAAGGACTAAACAGCTTACTCTTGACACTTGCCGCCTTGGTGACCCAGAATCTTCCATCTGAAGGTATCATCTCCTCCCAAGGTATGTTTTTCGTACCCTGGAAAAGTTCCTCGAAGGTCTCTGCCCGAAAGCTTCCCGCTTTAATTAAAATACGTTCTGCCGTGCGCAGGAATATATTGGCTCGGCAGACCGCCTCCGCATCGCCTATGAAGGTGACTCTGCCATCTTCCACTTTTATAACATCATACCCTAAATCTGTAATTTCACGTTTTAATACGGATTCCAGACCGAAATGGCAGGGAGCTATCAGTTCATATCGTTTCATAAACGCCTCATTTCTTAAATGTATCATTATCATACAAATTTCTTAAGAATTATACCACAATCGATTTTTTTTGTATAGAAAGAGCTTAGGTTTGTTATGTTAATCAAAAAGCTGCCGTTTTGCAAGGCTCTGGCGAAAAATCAGTAATTTCACTTGCAGAATGTAAAACCCCTAGGGAAAAATCGCCATGGATGGCGATTTTAGGAGCCACGCGGCACGGATGCCGCCAGCTCCGACCCGTACGCATTGAAACACATAAATCCATTCTGTTAGTGAAATCTGATTTGAAGACGAGACTTGCAAAGATGAAATATGCGCCGCCTACAGATACCATCGCCTTTCCTAACCTCACGCCGTCCTATCCTGCTCCCCTTGCGGTCTGAACAAACTATAACATCGAAAAGGCACCCACAAAAGGGTGCCTTTTCTGCAAATCCACTAAATACCGATACAAGATGCCAATCGGTCCGCCGAACTAAAACTCGTTGTTCTTTTTGTTGTTGTCTTTGCAGTTAGAAGAATTAGAAGAGCTGTTCTTCTGGCTGTTCTGGCTATTCTGGTTGGATTTGTTTTCCTGATTCTGATTGTTCTGGTTGTTCTGATAATCATTCTTAGACATATTTGTTTCCTCCTGATTCTTTAGGTTACAGGAGTAGTATTTTCTAAACAGGAACCTTTTATACTTTTGTTTTGTAGTACTTTAGTACCCATTTTCATTATAACTGTTTAAACCATACTTTTGCTTTATCCACAGCATTTAGTCCAAACTCTGCACAGCGTTTTCCTGCTTTTATTCCAAATTTCAAAATTTGCGTACCATATTCTAATGCCTTTTCGCCATATGAATTCCCCTGTTTGTTCCGGTCCGCCAGATCTGCAATGCTTTTTGCAATCAGTCTTGGACTTCCAAGTTCATCGATGACCTCCTCTTCCGTCCTGCCGCCGCGCACTTCAATTTCAATATACTGCTGATAATACTCCACATGCGGCGCCGCCTCCACGCTTCCCAACCTTCCGTTCAACGCTCTGTGCAGCTGCGTCATAAATTCAGTTTTTGTCATACTCCCCTCCGCGGTCTTCCCTATGGCAAATCACAGTTTATCCATGCCCTGCCCATAATCCAGTTTTCTTAGCCCTTTTTCAGGATTCTCCATTAAATCTGCCATCGTCCGAAATGCCTGCATTGCCATTTTCTCTTTGTTACAGGTTCTGGAGTTCTTTCCCGTATCTTTAATCAGATTATATCGGTTCATCTGCCATACATACAGATCGCAGAGCGTATAACCGCATACATTCAATTTATCCATAAACGTATGATGCTCAATATAGTATATGAGTTCCTCGTAAATCTGCCCTTGGGACAAAATATCCTTCCACAGCGCATCTGCCCATTCCCTGGAAAGTCCCGCATAATCACAGATTTCATAAAATGCCTGGCATACCTTTATTTTCGTCGCATCATACACAATTCCCTGCATGGATCCACTTCCTCTTCAAAATCATTTGTGTTCAGCATATTCCTTTTTTTATTAGAAGTCAACCGCTGTATTTTTTATATATGATTTACCAAAAGCATTTTTATTCTTTTCTGCCTTATTCTTACAGAAATATCATTTTTTATCACAAAAATGAGCCGGCAAATGCCGGCTCTCAAAGCTTTTCAATATTATCCTTTCACACTTCCCATCGCCACTCCCTGCACAATGTACTTTGAGAGGAACATATAGATGAGAATAATCGGCAAAATCGAAAATACAATCATCACGTATACCTGCCCCATATCAAATTTCAGCCAGTCGGTGGAACGCAGCTGTGCAATCAAGATAGGCAGTGTCTTCTTTTTATCTGTGTGCAGAATCAGCGCAGGTGTAAAATAATTGTTCCAGCTGGAAACAAATGTGAAAATTGCCTGCACTGCAATTGCCGGCTTCATCAGCGGAAGCACGATGGAATTAAAGGTCCTAAATTCTCCCGATCCGTCAATGCGTGCTGCTTCTATCAATGATAGCGGCAGAGAACTTTCCATATACTGCTTCATATAAAAGAAGGTGATCGGTGCCGCTATCGAAGGCACGATTAACGGAATGAATGAGTCATCCAACTTCATCTTTCCTACCAGCTGCAAGAATCCTAATGCCGTCACCTGGGTGGGTATCATCATAATCATGAGGATAAAGGTAAACATAAATTTCTTCAATTTAAATTCATAAGCATGAATCGCGTATGCCGTCATTGTTGAAAAATAAGTGCACAAGGCTGCACTGAGCGTCGATATGAAAAAGCTGTTGAATAAGCCATACCATATAGGCAATGCGCTTGCCGCCCTGCCAGCGCTTAAATTCTTCCAGTTCGTCCACAGATTCGATCCGGGAATAGGTGTAAATCCTTTGGTCAGTTCAGCATGCGCCCTAGTCGCATTAATGAAAAGTACATAAAACCAGAACAGACACAGGAAAGAAATAACAATCAACACAATGTAAGCGATGGTTCTTCTTGCATTTACGTTCATGCCCTTTTTCAGTTTTGAATCTTTATTATTTCTCATACCATCACCTCCTAATCGACCTTCTTATTTGTAAACTTATATACAATCATACTAAGGATAGCCGTGACAATGAACATAACCACTGAAAGCGCTCCGCCCAATCCATAGTTTTTACTGTACAAATGTTTATTCAGATACATAATGAGCGTCATAGTCGAACGCATGGGATCACCGGTAGCATTGGTCAGAATCTGGGGAACGTCGAACATCTGCAATCCGCCGATCAGGGAAGTGATCATCACATAAACCAAAATAGGACGCAGCAGAGGCAGCGTAATCTTAAAGAACGCCTGCGCGGAGGTTGCCCCATCCACTTCCGCTGCTTCAAAAAGCGCCGTATCGATTCCCATCATACCAGCCATCAGCAAAATCGTCGTATTGCCAAACCACATCAGGAAGTTCATGAACGCAACCAACGTTCTTGCGCTCCAGACATTCGACATAAATTTGTAAGGTTCTTTCAATATACCCGCCTGCATCAATATGGAATTGACTGGACCGCCGTCTGCAAACAAGGTGAAAAACAACATAGCAAACGCAGATGCCATGATCAGATTCGGCAGATAAATAACCGTCTTGAAGAACCTCTGCCCCTTAAGCCTTAAACTTGGATTTGAAAACCATGCCGCAAGCAGGAGCGATACAATAATCTGCGGGACAAAACCCATTACCCACATAATCAGCGTATTTTCCGCATATGTAATGAGATCCCCGTTTACCACAATGGTTTTGTAGTTTTCAATTCCCACAAAATTAGGTCCAATCTGGGTAAGACCAGAACGATAATTTTCAAAGAAGCTATTATAGATCGTACTCGCCAGAGGGATAAACTGAAAAATCAGATACACTGATACAAACGGAATCAGAAAAATGTACCCCCATTTATTATAGCTTACAACCTTTCCTCTCCTTGCAGTCTTCATAGCAACCACCTCCACCTATTTATCTTCTTTTATCACAAAGCTCGCAGCAACCCTTTACTTCCTCTGTAAAACCCTGCTGCCAATTCTGTTTTGCCCTTTTGAAAAGCCATGCCTGCCTGTTCATTCAGGCAGGCACAGCCATAAACATATAACTTTCTATAAGAGTAGATTTATGATTAATATGTTAAATCGGGATATTTCTCTACCACTGCTTTGTAGAACAAATCCAATGCTCCGTTTAAGTCTGTATTACCGTCAAAGTAATTCTTCATCGCATTTTGGAATTCCTCATTACATCCCTGATCGTAAATCGACAGATTACTTAAGTCAAGACCTTCAACGCCTGCGCAGTACATACCAAGGGGATTCTGTCCTCCAAGAATCTTGCTGGAGTAACCTGTATCAGCTGCCATCGCTTCCATTGCCGGCTTATTGTTTACAAAGTCATCATCAGCCACTACGATTTCCTTCATAATATCTTCGTTGCACGTCATTTGAAGCATGATATCCTTAATAAGGCTTGCATTGTCTGTGCCAGTTGCTGCGCAGATCCATGTACCGCCCCAGAAGAATCCCTGCGGTCCTTCTGTTGCTGCCCATCCGCCGGCATTACCGATGCTGCCCTCAGCATCAGCCGCCATAGAGAAGTTGATGAACCATGCAGGACCAAAGTAACAAAATACCTTGCCTTCAGGATAGAAACCTTTGCTCCAGTCATCGCTCCACAATTCATACGTATTCGTTTCGCCTGCATCTACCATAGCTTTAGAATCTTCCACCCATTTCATGATGTTATCGTCGATATTGATCTTGCCGCCTTCTACCCACTTAGAGGTTACATTGTTAGAATATACGCGGTAACTGTCATTTACAGAAGAAATGATGGAATAGCCTGCATCCTTAAGTGTTGCAGCTGTCTCGGTAAAGGTATCCCAGTCAGCAACATATTTCTGCACTTCTGCCGGATCGTCTGTCCCAAATACTTCTTTGGCAACTTCACGGCTGTAGAACATTGCGCCAGGGCAGCCCTGCCATGAAACGCCTTTCAATACGCCGTTTGAATCTGTAACGATATCTTTAGTGTACTGATACTGATTTGCAAGATCGGCATCTGTAATGCCAAGATCAGCAACCGGCATGGTATATTCTGTGTCTACATATTTTAATGCATAATCTGCCTCCACAAGGAAGATATCAATTTTGCTGTCAGCTGCTGCATCTGCTTGTTTAAGCAATGTTTCATCCAGATTGTTCTGATAAGCGTTGTCATCATTCGGCGTAATATTCCAAACCACCGTCACATCACCTATCGTCCCTTTCGTCGCATCACTGGCATCGGCTGTATAACCTGGATAGTGATCCTGAATACGTCTCTTAAATTCATCATTCCAGCAATAAATGTTCAGGACTTTTCCCTCATCTGCTGCCGCTGCTTCAACCTGCGCAGGCGCCTCTTCTTCAGGCGCTGCCGCTTCCTGCTGCTGTTCCTGGGCGGGTGTACCTGCATCCGCATTTGTTTCATCCTTAGCGCCGCCGCATCCTGCTAATAAGCCGGCGGTCATCGCTGTAATAAGCATTGCACTGAGTAATTTCTTCTTCATGGTTTATCCTCCCTTTATAATTTGAATCAAATTTAATTGCTGCTGCATTTATATAAAGAATAATAGAACCTGTTGTATCTATTCTTCTAAATGCCATTACGAAAACCTAAATTTTCTTCACCGAAGTTCCAGGAATCACTTCTCCCGTCACAACAATCTGCTCAATCAAGGTCGTCTTTGGTCTTTCGATCAGGTTAATAAGTTTCTCAGCTGCCAGACTTCCAAGCTGTCGTGTATCCTGCTTTAAAGTTGTAAGCTGCGGTTCAAAATGCCTTGCAATCCTTGCTCCATCGTATCCTGCAATTGAGATATCTTCCGGTATCTTCATTCCCCTTGCATGAATCGCATTGATTCCACCCAGGCAGGCAAAGTCATCCGGATATAAAATACAAGTGGGCGGGTTCTTAAGTGCAAGGAGTTTTTCTGTTTCCTCGTAGGTTCCTTTGGTATCACGGTAGGGAGCCTCCCTTACATACTGTGCCGGAATATCGATTCCAAGTTCCTCACAGGTATGATGAAAAGAAGATAGCCTGCTTTGCGTAACCGCTGAGTCGGCGCCATGTATGTATGCGATTTTCCGGTGCCCCATGTCATATACATAATGAACCAGATCTTTCATTCCTTTAATGTTATCCGAGATGATGGCACATCGATTGTTAAAAAGGTGATCGATGGTCACCACCGGTATCTCACTTCTGACCAATTCCTCCACCTCTGGATCATAGAAATCCACACAAGCAATCACAACTCCATCAAACCCCCGGTACCTGCTGTGCTCCAAATAAGACATTCTTCCAATTCTCTTTTTGGAGCAGTTAATGAAGGTGATGTCATACCCATTTTCTTCTACCGTATTCTTAAAACTGTCCAGCACATGGGAAAAGTAATCATGCGTAAGACCGCTCATGGCTTCATCTGCAAAGAGCACCCCCAGATTATAAGTCCTGTTGGTCTTTAACGACTTTGCAGCTGCATTGGGGGAATATCCCAATTCTTTTGCCACCTGTCTGATATGCGCTTTTGTTTCCTCACCAATGTCCTTGTGATCATTCAACGCCTTACTCACTGTCGCTACAGACACCCCACAGAGCGTTGAAATATCCTTCATCGATACCATGCTTTCCTCTTCCTTTATCCCTCATCTATTTACTTAATCGTTTTCGTATGTTAAGTGTATAATATTTTTCACAGTTTTGCAACATTATTTTTGATTTTTTTATGCATTTTTGATATTTTTAGTAATGATGCACATATTAAAGCATACTTTTTTGCATATTTTATACCTGAGTAGTGGTGTTTTTTACTTAATAAATACGAAAACTGCCCTTCAACATAATTATTTTCTTATGTTTCTTTTTTGCTTTTTTCTATTTTATGTTCAAAATTATATAAAATGTATAATTATTCCTTGCGTAACCCCAATATTTTATGTATAATTCTGATTATATCAATTACTTAAACGTTTTCTGTATTTAATTTCCACTTATTCAGCAGATTGATTAGGAAGAAACCTTAAAGATTGCTCAAAGAATCAAGGAAAAGGAGAAAACATTATGAAATATGGCTATTTTGATGATTCAAACCGGGAATATGTAATCACTACCCCGAAAACACCGCTGCCCTGGATCAACTATCTGGGCTGCCGGGATTTTTTTAGTCTGATATCCAACACCTGCGGCGGTTATTCCTTTTATAAAGATGCAAAGCTGCTCCGCCTGACCCGCTACCGCTACAATAATGTACCGCCAGATGCAAACGGCAAATATTTCTATATAAAAGAAGGCGATACCATCTGGAATCCAGGATGGCAGCCTACACAGACTCCTCTCGACACCTACGAATGCCGTCACGGCACTGGATATAGCCGCTTTACCTCATCCAAAAACAATTTAAGCGCATCCGTGCTCACTTTTGTTCCCATGGACGACGCCTGCGAAATCAGCCAGCTAAAGCTGACCAACGAATCCGCTATAACCAAGACCGTTTCCATCTTCTCTTATGTTGAATGGTGCCTGTGGAATGCCGATGATGACATGAAAAACTTTCAGCGTAATCTAAATACTGGAGAAGTAGAAATTGTTGATTCCACTATTTTTCATAAAACCGAATACCGAGAGCGCCGTAATCACTACGCTGTATATTCCGTCAATGCCAAAATAAATGGTTTTGATACAGACCGCGATGCCTTCCTCGGCGCTTACAGGGGGAATCCTCTGCCCGAAGTGGTCGAAAAAGGTGCATGTACCAACTCTGTTGCAAGCGGCTGGTCTCCCATCGCTTCCCATCAGATTGATCTCACCCTTGCACCCGGCGAAACCAGATCCCTTGTCTTCGTCCTCGGCTACATAGAAATCCCAGCGGAAAACAAATGGGAGCAATGCGGTATCATCAACAAGGCTCCTGCCTTTGCCTTGCTGGACAAATACCGTACAGACGCAGATGTGGAAAATGCGTTTACCAAGCTGAATATGTACTGGACAGAACTTCTGTCCAAATTTACCATTAAATCTTCCAACGAAAAAGTTGACCGTATGGTCAATATCTGGCACCAGTATCAATGCATGGTAACTTTCAATATGTCCCGCTCTGCATCTTACTATGAATCGGGCATCGGAAGAGGTATGGGATTTAGGGATTCCTGCCAAGATCTGTTAGGCTTCGTACACTTAATCCCCGACCGTGCAAGGGAAAGGATCATAGACATTGCTTCCACCCAGTTTCCTGACGGCAGTGCCTACCACCAATATCAGCCCCTTACCAAAAAGGGCAATTCCGATATCGGAAGCGGCTTTAACGATGATCCCTTATGGCTGATTGCCTGTACCAGTGCCTATATCAAAGAAACCGGCGATTTCTCAATCTTAACCGAACAGGTTCCCTTTGACTGTGATGAAGGCTTAAGTGCGCCGCTTATGGACCACTTAAGACGTTCCTTCGACTACACTTTAACTCATAAAGGTCCCCATTCCCTTCCCCTGATCGGGCGGGCTGACTGGAACGATTGTCTGAACCTGAACTGCTTTTCAGAGCATCCTGGCGAATCCTTCCAGACCTTCGGTCCCAGCGAAGGTCCCGTTGCAGAATCAATCTTTATTGCCGGCATGTTCGTCAAATATGCAGAAGAGTACGCTAAGCTGTGCGAACTATGCGAAAATCAGTCGGAAGCTGACCGGGCAAGGCAGGAAGTGCAGATCATGTATGATGCGATATTAAAAGACGGCTGGGACGGCGAATGGTTTCTGCGCGCATATGATGCATATGGGCAAAAAGTAGGCTCTAAAGAATGCGAAGAAGGACAGATTTTTATTGAACCCCAGGGATTTTGCGTGCTTGCCGGAATCGGCGTAAAGGAAGGCTTTGCCGAAAAAGCCCTTGACTCTGTAAAAGAAAAACTGGATACCGAATATGGCGTGATGATTCTTCAGCCCGCATACACCAAGTATCATTTAGAGCTTGGCGAAGTCACCTCATATCCTCCTGGGTACAAGGAAAATGCTGGTATCTTCTGCCATAACAATCCTTGGGTTTCCATTGCTGAAACCATAATCGGACGGGGAGAACGCGCCTTTGAAATTTACCGGAAGACTTGTCCGTCCTATCTTGAAGAGATCAGCGAGATACACCGGACGGAACCTTATGCATATTCCCAGATGATTGCCGGAAAAGATGCCAAAAACCACGGCGAGGCAAAAAATAGCTGGCTCACTGGCACTGCCGCATGGACCTTTATCAATATTTCCCAATATATTCTGGGTGTATCCCCTACCCACAAGGGTCTTTGCATCAATCCCTGTGTCCCCAAAGAATTCGGTGACTTTGAAATCACAAGAAAATTCCGGGAAGGAACCTATCATATCAAAGTCACAAATCCCGGCAAAGTGGAAAAGGGCATCAAGAGCATTTATGTAGACGGCAGTCCCATTGAAGGCTGCATTATCCCTTATGTGCCAGGAAAAGAATCCTATGAGATCCTAGTTACCATGGGTTAGCTCCACTTTGACCCTTGCGGCAGTCGCCAAATGTCTGCAAGCAGCCACTTGGCGCGTTGCTCGCGGGAATAAACTGACAGTACCGGCAGTAAAAGGACAGCGTCCATATACTGCCGGTACTGCTGCATCTATCTACAAAAGCGGCGCCAGCAACCTTGACACCCTCCCTACCATCTTCTGATAAAGCGGAATCTTCTTGTAATAATCCATAGTAACTTTCTGGCACTTCAACAATGTATTCTGAAAATCCTCTTCCACCTTCGCCACCACAGAATGATTATAAAAATAAACACCGCATTCAAAATGATGATAAAAGCTCCGATAATCTAAATTGATGGTTCCCACGGTTGCACTGATGTCATCCGAAACGAATGCTTTGGCATGTACAAATCCCGGCGTATATTCATATACGTTAATCCCCGCTTCAAGCAACTCCGGATAAAAAGTTCTGGCAATATAATAGACTACCTTCTTATCAGGAATATGGGGAAGTATCATAGAGACTTCGACGCCTCTGCGCGCCGCGTACCGCATGCTGTCCAAAAACTCTCTATCCACAATAAAATACGGTGTCATGATATGCACATATTTTACTGCGCTTTCAATAATCGATTCGTAAACCGTCTTCCCGACTTCTGTGCTTCTGGTCGGCGTCTCCCCATAAGGAATCACAAATCCATCATGGAAGAGGGGACTTTCATAAGTAATACCCTTAAGATATTTTTCGTAATCTTCGCTGCCTTTTTCTGAAACATTCCACATCTGAAGATACATAATCGTAAAGCTTCTGACCGCATCCCCTGTAATTTTGACCGCCACATCTTTCCAATGTCCGAACCGCTCTACCTGATTAATATACTCATCTGCCAGATTCACACCACCTGTAAATGCGACCTTTCCATCGATCACCACTACTTTTCTGTGATCGCGATTGTTCTGGCTAGTGGATAAAAACGGGACAATTGGCGCGAACATTTTCGCTTTGATTCCATATGCCCGCAGCTTTTCTGGATATTTATAAGGCAAAAGCATGATAGAACACATCCCGTCATACATGATGCGAACCTCCACTTTCTCTTTTACCTTTTCCTTCAAAATATCAAGCACCGCATTCCACATAGTGCCCCGCTCTATAATAAAATACTCCAGAAAAATAAATCTTTCCGCCTTTTTCAGCTCAGTCAGCAAATCTGCAAACTTATCCTCCCCTATCGGGTAATATACCGCGCCGGACTCATGATAGGCTGCAAACCCTGCCGTATGCTCCATATAATGCGCAAATCCTTTCAAACGGACGGAGCAATCCTTGATCGCCTCCTTCGTCTCCTTCTTTGTATAAAGCAACCCTTTCGTCTCATTCATGCGCCTGTCCAGCTTGGTTTTCAATCCGATTCCGCTAAAATTTCCTACAACAAAAATATAGATCAATGCACCTAGCACCGGAAACAGGCACAGCGGAATAATCCAGCTCATTTTGAACTCCGCAGGCTCATCCCGATTAACAATAAAAATAATCAGCAACGCCCCTAACACATTCATGCTTTCCCAGATGAAAGGAACGTAGCTGCGAAGTTCAAGAAAACTTGCGATCAGAACAAAGATCTGCAATAATACCATTAAAATAATAATCAGTGTACGCCCAAATATAATTTTGAACAAGCAATTGAAAAATCGTTTCATTTCCTACTCCCATCTATACGCTTCATCACACGTACAAATCAATTACCTCCTCATTGAATGCGATCTAGCATTTCAACAGATGCAGTATTTCCTCAAAGCAAACACCGTTCTTTTGCTCAACTCCCATCTCCATGGATCTTATGATACATTTTTTGACAAACAACGAAGCTTTTTTCACCGATTCCACAAAAGACACTCCATTCACCGCATCCGCCGCAATGATTGACGCAAATAAATCCCCTGTCCCGCATCGCTCAGTTCCCTCCCTGTAAGTCCTAAACAGCACTGGTTCTTCTTTTTCCTGATACATATAGTTTGCTATGAATTTTCCTTGAGGTATACCAGTAATTACAATTTTTTCAGGTCCCATGCCACGCAGCTTTTCTGCCATCGCAAATAATTCCGTCTTTTTCCATCCCTTCTCCCGATAAGGCGTATCTGTTAATTTGCATGCTTCCGTCAGATTCGGCGTAATGATATCTGCAAGGGATACCAAACGGCGCATACCACAGCACATTTCTTCCGTATAAGTTTCAGCAATTTTGCCATGATCTCCCATCACTGGATCAACAATAACGATCGTCCCTTCCTTTGAAAACTGTCCCACAAACTTCTCCACAAGCGCAATCTGCGCACTCGATCCGAGAAATCCTGACATAATACCATCAAACTTTAAATCCAGCTTTTCCCACATTGCAAAGTATGCCGGCAGCTTCTTTGTATAATCATCAAAAAAATATTCCTGATACCCCACATGATTAGATAAAATAGACGTCGGTACCGGACAGCACTGAACTTTCAGATGAGAAATGACCGGTATCGATACCGCAAGTGCGCATCTTCCAAAACCGGTCAAATCATTGATTGCTGCAATTTTCTTCTGTCTGCTTTGCTCCATCGTCTTCCATCCTTTTCCTGATTTCCTATCACGTATCGGCAAGCGCCGCGCTTTAAGGACCATCCTTATGAAACTTTTCTATAAAAAAAGTGCCCACGTTTAAAACATGCGCACCATTCCCCGCTCTTTTTGCAAATTATCATCCAAAAACCCGCAGGTACCTTATGGGACTTAGAAACGTGCGTTAGAGGATTCGAACCCCCGACCTTTTGGTCCGTAGCCAAACGCTCTATCCAGCTGAGCTAAACGCACATCCATTGCTATTATCTGCAACAAAAAATATTTTATTATAAGATGATCGCTTTGTCAAGGGGATTCCCATTTTTTGTTTTTAGATTTGTGGCTATCGGTTATTTTTCACAGGCAGACCAATCGTCCGCACAGGATAGCTCTGGTCAAACTGCGAAAAGTAACTGACACTCCCTATTATCTCAATATCGATAGTAAGGGCTACCGCCGCAGCACAATCCTCCGCCTCCGCAGCAGAGATTGCAGAGCAGGTTCGCAATACATAATTTCAGGCAAAAGCTGCTCCCGCCTGTATATGGCTGACCATAAGTATACTGCCTTTGACGGTACCAAGTACCTCCGTTTTCAAATTGATAAACCAGATTACTGTAATCCCGATTATCTGGTTCTAATGCCTGCGCCCGTCTGGCATGCTCTAGCGCGGACACCTGATTGCCAAGTCCTGCGTGTGCCAATGCACTGTAATAATACCACCTTGCACTGCGCACATGCTCCTCCATGCCATCAAGCACATTTCTTGCTTCCTTGTAATAGCCGTTTCTCACGTAATTACCTGCTGCACGCAGATGACCATCCTCTTCATATCCTGTTCCCGTATTGCCATATCCAAAACCTCCGAAACTTCCAAAATCTCCAAATCCCCCAAAGTCTCTGTAAGTTCCTCCATACCCCCCAGATGCATTGCTGTTTTGATAACTATATCCTTCTGTGCGTTCCTTCATAATCTGCTGATAAGCCTGCTGTATCTCCTTGAACCTTTCCTCTGCCTCTTCTTTATGCGGATTATTGACGTTTGCATCAGGATGATATTTCCTGCTGAGCGCTTTATACGCTTTTTTTATCTCTTCCTCTGTGGCCGTTCTGGAAACACCCAGAACTTCATACGGATCACGCATTTTCTATTCCCCGTTTCCTGCTGTTTTTCTTATCTGGTCCGCTTCCCTTTTCTGTCTGACCATTTCATACCGATACCAGATACCGGAATACAAAATATTTCTTAAGATTTCCGAATTTTCTATGATGGGAAGCTTTTCAAATTCCCTGCAGCATCCCGCCATCATCATGGTAAGAAGGGTTTTGATTTCCTCTTCAAAATCCGGATCATGATATTTTTTAAAAAGAGGATTATACCTTTTCTCCTTTATATCCTCCTCCACATCCTCATAGGCATCCAGAAGATAAATAAACTTCCCCAGATAGTTCCCCATAATCTGTAGATTTTCCTGCCATTCATCCTCCCGAACAGCCATGACCTCCCCCATGATCTTCCCAAAAATCCCTGCCATAAGGTCGATATCTTGGTTTTGCTTCTTCTCCTCCATTGTAAATTCGCGCATAAGAGCGGTGATCCTTCTTGCTTTTTCGCCGTATTTGATGCAGATTTTCCTGCTTGCGCGTTTCAGAAGCTTTCCATATGCCAACCGCGTTATCTTTTTTTCATCCTCCCAATCATCCCTGCACTTATAATAAGCAAAAAGCACATTCATGTCTGCTCCATATTCCGAAAACACATTCGTCCTGACCGCGTGCTTTTCAAAAGGATGGACCACACACTTCACCGCCGCCTCCTCCGTTTCCGGCTCATACAGACTGCCGAGCAGCATCACCAAGAAGGTCATGTCATACGTCAGGCAAAGCTGTCCTGCCATTCCATGCTGCTTTCTTAAAGTCTGACAAAGCCCGCAGTAATAAGAATGATAAATATCAAACTCTTTAAATTTCATATCCCCCTTATTGACAATGATATATCCGAACATGGCATTCTCCTGTCTGACTTACAATACTTAACTTTTTTTAATAAAGGTCTGACCGCACTTGGGGCATCTGATTTCGATTTTTCCTTTGCCCCTGGGAATCCTTATCTTCTGTCTACAGGATGGACATTTGTAAATATGATGTGTCCTGCGCTGTTCCATATCCCTTTTCCAAGTGGCAATATTCTGCCGCACCTTATACGTATAGCGCAGATAAGCTGTATTTTCTGCTCTTCGTTTATATATATTCTTAGAAAATATCCTAAAATAAGCATATACCAGAAGAGCCGTCCCAATCAGATAAAACACTCTTCCGCCAAACAGTGATACGGCAAAGCAGAGCAAAACCATCACCATCAAAAAACGATTCAGCTGGTCTCCTCCATATCTGCCCTGCATGAACCGATATATTTTTTCTCTCATTTACAGTCACACCCTTTAATTTATTCTGTTTTCTATCCTACTTCTTTCTATGTCATAAATCAATTAACGTAATATAAAGGAATCTAAATTATTTCTTAAAAAAGATCCTGCATACGGAAAAATCCAAAAGATACCCCGTAAGCAGGATCCAATTGTAAAAAACCCTTTTAAACTTTAAATACTTCCAGCAATTCAGAGAGCTCTTTGGATCTCTTTTCAAGTATTTCAGCCGCCTTGTCTAGTTCTTCCACTGCTATCAGCTGCTGTTTTGCAGTGTCGTAAACATTCTCTGACCCTGCCGCTGTCTGTGCCGAAACTGCTGAGATTGCAGATATCGCAGACAAGGTTGCATTGCGGTCATCTTCCATGTTTGCAACATTGTCATTAATCAGATTAAGCGCCTTTAAAAGCTCTGATACCTGTTCGCCAATACGGTCAAAGGAAGCCGTCGTCATAGATACAGCCCTTTGCTGCTCATCCACAATGCCTTCCGCCTGTTTCGCCACTGCTGCTGCCTCTTTCGTCTGATTCTCAATTTCCTCCACAATCCGGGCAATCTGTGATGAAGAAGAAATCGACTCATCCGCCAGCTTCTTGATTTCCTGTGCCACTACGGCAAACCCTCTGCCTGCGCTTCCCGCTCTTGCCGCTTCAATGGATGCATTCAAAGATAGCAGATTTGTCTGCTCGGCAATCTCATTGATTGCTTCAATAATCGTTCCGATTGATTTCGACTTATCTTCCAGATTTTCAATTGAGTCAATAATATTAGATGTTATCGTTATAGTCGATCCCGTACTGTCTTTGAGCTGCGTCACAGAATCCATACCTGTTTCAATCACCTGCTTTGCCCCTTTTGCCAACACATTGATCTGACCGGAATTATCCGCCACTTCCCCGATTCTACCGGACAGTGCATCCATCTGTTTCAGACAGTCTTCCGATTCATCGTCCATCTTCCCGATTCCCTGTCTCATTTCCGAAATCTCCAACTGGATATCCCTTGAAGATTTCACAAAGCTGTCAGAAGCTGCCGACATACCGCTAACTGCTCCGGTCAATTCCCCATTGACATCCTTGACACTGGCAACAAGCTTTTTCATGTGTGTGGTCATATCTGTAATCCCTTCCGCAAGCAAGTTGAATTCATCCTTGCGTCTGGTCTTCACCTCAACGGTAAGATCACCTTCCGATACCTTTTTCAGCTTGCGGATCATATCGTAAATTGCGCCGCCATACTGCCCCGCCAGTATAGAACCAAGCAAGATCGCAATCAAACTGGCAAGTACCACCAGGAAAATGGAAAACTGCTGTATATCCGCCGTCTGTCCAATAATCGTCTCCCTCGGAATCAAGGCACAAATCAGCGCATTTCTGCCTTCGATCGCCGAGTACAGGAATAAATATGTATTATCCTCCACATAAGAAAATCCACTGGTCTCTTCGCTGGCAAATGCCGCATCCACATAAGATTTTCCAACAAAAACATTCCCTTCAATCCCTTCAGACGCCGAAGAGATATATTCTGTTCCGTCACAAGTAACAAAGCCTGTCACGCTGCCTTCACCCGCATCTAAGGAAGCAATGGTATCTTCAATCACACTCTTACTGATATCAATCATCAGGACAGCCCGCTCATTGGTAAAATACCTTACCATTCTCGCCCCATACTGGTCCTGATCCGTCCTTAGCTGTTCATCAATTCCGCATTGATTGCCAAACAAAAAGAATTTGTACTGATCATCATATACCATCTGACCCTGAGGCGTCTCTATAAACGCCGTGTACAGATTAGGCTCCGACGTCTGCGTGGTCGTGATGGATGCCTGGGTATCTGACAACATATAAATGTTGGAAACCAACGCATCCCCCGTTGCTGCTTTACTGAATGTATCCCGATACTCTACAGGAACATAGGAATGCTTCACATTGTCATTATCATAAAGCCCTCTGTAAAACTGTTTAAGCGTATCATCATTTAAGTATTCTTTATACTTGGTCTGTACTGTATCAAAAGCAAGGGACAAATATTGATTCATCATACCAACCGTCTGCTCCGCTGACGTTTCATAGCTCGCTATAATCTGACTGGATGCTTTTTGATAAGAGATCACACCCAGTACAATAATAAAAATAACCGGTATCAGGAAAGACGCAATCAGTTTAAAGCGGATTCTTCTAAAGAAAAGAATTGGATTTTTACTTTTCTTTTGTTTATTCTCAGATGTCTTCTTCTGTTCTTTTGGTGCTTTTTCAGGCACTTTCACTGCCTGTTTCTTTAAATCCATACCTTTTTTCTTCACTCTATGATCCTCCCATGTCCCATAGCTTTCACGCCGCTATTTTATAACATTTTACCAGATTTCATTTTCATTTTCCACCTATTTATGTGCAAAAAATGCAAAACAGCTAATTTCTTTCTGAATCTTTCACATCAAACGTTGAAACCCTTTGTGAATCAGCTTATTGAATCAAACGGGGCTGCCGCACAAATTTCAATTCGTGCGACAGCCCCTAAAAAATCTGCTGTATTAGTCTTCTATGTCCTGATCTGCTGCTACAGCCGAAACCACGGAAGACACCACCGAAACAACCACTGCAATGATAATAACAAGTAATCCTCCTGCCAACAACATAAACTCCATCTCTGCCTCTCCTTTTCGTCCAAGTATAACACTCTGCAAATCACGCAGACCGTCCGCATCACATTTGCATCAACAAATTAATTGTACTAAATAGACAACCGATTTTCAACTATAAAATCAATAAAATCTTACTCCAAAACCTGCTCAATAAAGACAGTCCTCTCTTTTGACAGATCCACGATAATTGATTTACCCAATGTTCACATTATAGCGTATTTCCCCGGAAAAGAATAGTAGGTCCTTCAGATTATTTATGCTGTCGCCGGAACTGTACTGGTGTCATACCGTAAGATTTTTTAAAAAGCCTGTTAAAATGCTCTACCGTCTCATACCCCACGCCTGCTGCAATGCTTTCAACCGTCTGATTCGTCTCTCTAAGCATGGCTCTTGCTTTCTTCATCCTCGCCTTTTTGACCGCCTCCTGGAACGTTGCTCCGGTATGCTCTTTAATGTATTTAGAAAGATATGGACTGGAAAGGTGGAAATTCTCGGAAAGGTTCTCTAATGTCACATCTTTATAATGGTTCTGCACATAACGCATAATATCCACGATCCGCTCTTCCCTTCCTTCTCTCACATTCTCTCCCCGCGCGGTCTTGTTCCCTGCAGAAACCAGTGCAGCAACAGAACTTTTAATGATATCTTCATCGATTCCCACTCCCCAATACATTTTTCCGTTGCATAGAATCCCCACATACGCAGCGGCCTTTGACGAAGATCCTCTTGACACGGCATGCTCCTCATAGACTGACAATTCATAGCTGATACCAAAATAAAGCTTGATCGCATTGCTGACCGCATCCAATCTGCCGTTTCCCGACGTCTCTATCACTCTACGCTCTTTGTTCTGTTCAATGGTCACCTCTGCAATAATTCCATCCTCCACTTGTCTGAAATGGCATTCAGGAATATCAAAGATCTCCCTCTGATTAATGTAATGATCCTCAAAAATCCGATAAATGTCTTCCGGCAAAAGCTCCTTATGCCTCTGATCGGAAATTCCTTTCATCAGATATCCCACTTCTTCCTTCATCTTATCCGGCAGGCCTATACCAAAATTTTGTTTTAAAATAAATGCAATGCCGCCCTTTCCTGACTGGCTGTTGATTCGGATCACATCAGATTCATATTCTCTTCCTAAATCTTCCGGGTCAATCGGAAGATAGGGCACATCCCACCGTTTTCCGCTCTTTCCGGCAGCACGCCATGCCATCCCTTTAGAAATGGCATCCTGATGTGAACCTGAAAAAGCTGTAAAAACAAGATCCCCTGCATAGGGTGTCCTTTCATAGACCTTCATTCCTGTAAGCAGTTCATAAGTTTCCCTCACTTTGCTGATTTCTGTAAAGTCAAGTCCTGAATCCACGCCATGACATACCATATTCATCGCCAAGGTAACTACATCCACATTGCCAGTCCTCTCGCCGTTTCCAAAAAGCGTCCCTTCCACGCGGTCAGCACCTGCCAGAACGCCAAACTCCGCATCACTTATACCACACCCTCTGTCATTGTGTGGATGTACGCTCAGTATCACTGCATCTCTGTATTTCAAATGTTTATGAATATATTCAACCTGGCATGCGAACACATGAGGCATTGCAATCTGCACTGTAGTTGGGATATTGATAATCGCCTTGCAGTTTTCGTCCGGCTGCCACACATCAAGCACTGCATTACAAACCTCCACCGCATAATCGACTTCCGTTCCCGGAAAGCTCTCCGGACTATATTCAAAGATATAATTTCCTTCTGTTTCCTCTGCAATCTCCCGAAGCAGCTTTGCCCCGTCCACAGCCAGCTGCTTTACTTCTTCCTTCGATTTTTTAAATACCTGCTCTCTTTGTGCCACAGAAGTAGAATTATACAAATGCACCACCGCCGAAGGAGCACCCTCCAAAGCCTCAAAAGTTTTTCGGATGATATGTTCCCTTGCCTGCGTCAGAACCTGAATGGTCACATCTTCCGGTATCATCTTTCGTTCTATAAGCGCCCTCACAAATTGATATTCCGTATCAGATGCTGCTGGAAATCCCACTTCGATTTCCTTAAATCCAATCCGCACAAGCATCCTAAAAAACGCCAGCTTCTCCTCAAGACCCATAGGCTCTATAAGCGCCTGATTTCCATCCCTTAAATCCACACTGCACCAGATAGGCGGTGCGTCAATCGTATCTTTCTTCACCCAGTCATAGGTCACCTCGGGGGGCATAAAATAAGATTTTCCATACTTTTCTGCTGCATTCATAATGATTCCTCCGTCCTTAGTTCCTCTTTTACATGTAAACCATATGAGGCTTAAACTTTATCATAGTCAACTGCTCCTTACAAGGTGTGTTTTTAATCAATTTTATTGACTTTTTTTATCCCATTATATTTTTTTACTGTTCCCCATGACATATATCGCTTTTTTGTGTATAATGATGCTTGAGTTGGTCACTTAGAGAGCAGTCTTAGGCAAATACCGTGTTTTGCGGACATGCTCATATTAAAATACAAAAATTGGAGGTATCGACATGATTACAGATGACATTTTCTATATTGGGGTGAATGATAAGGATATCGACCTTTTTGAAGGACAGTATATCGTGCCTAACGGCATGTCTTATAATTCCTATGTCATACTCGATGAAAAAATCGCAGTAATGGACACGGTTGACCAAAGGAAAAAAGACGAATACCTTACAGCGCTTGAAACAGCTCTAAACGGCAGACGCCCTGACTATCTGGTGGTTTCCCACGTGGAACCCGACCATGCATCCAGCATCAAGGCATTTCTTGAAAAATATCCCGGCGTTCAGCTGGTAGGCAATGCCAAAACCTTTCCAATGCTTGCACAATACTTTGATTTAAATTTCGACTCCGCCCTTACGGTAAAAGAAGGGGATGTTCTCTCTCTTGGTAAGCATGAACTTCACTTCATCATGACCCCGATGGTCCACTGGCCGGAAGTCATGTTCACTTATGACAGCTTCGACAAGGTTTTGTTCAGTGCAGATGCTTTTGGCAAATTCGGTTCTTTGGATACAGAAGAAGACTGGACTTGCGAAGCAAGGAGATATTACTTTAATATTGTAGGTAAATTCGGCGCACCTGTGCAGACCGTACTGAAAAAAGCTGCTGCTTTGGACATTCAGATTATTTGCCCTCTTCATGGTCCCGTATTAACGGAAAATCTGGACTACTATTTAAGCAAATACCAAATCTGGAGCAGCTATGAACCCGAATCAGAAGGCGTCTTTATTGCCTACGCTTCCCTTCATGGCAATACTGCCGGCGCCGCTCATAAATTAAAAGATATCTTAGCTGACAAAGGCTGCCCCAAAATTACTATCGCCGACCTTGCAAGGGTTGATATGGCAGAGGCTCTGGAAGACGCTTTCCGCTACGGAAAGATCGTTCTTGCCGCTTCTTCCTACAATGGCGGCGTCATGCCCTTTATGGAAGATTTCCTGCATCATTTGAAGGGCAAAAATTATCAGAAGCGAACCGTTGCATTGATTGAGAACGGCTCTTGGGCTCCTTCTGCCAGCCGGGCCATGACCGAACTTCTTTCCCAGATGAAAGACATTTCTATGCTGGATACTTCTGTGACGATCCGCGGTGCACTGAAGGAAGAAGATGTGAAAGCACTTTCCAATCTGGCAGATGCGCTCTTAAGGTAGCATACTGGCTGCGCACCCGCCTCCATTTTCAAATATCAGAACAGATAATTGACTGCTAATATCACACTTCCAAGAACCGCCAATATCACACCTGTTGCGCGGTTTAGGGTGATTGCAGATGCCTTGTTGGCAAACCGGGCTGCAATCCTTGCCCACAATAAGGTAAAGACCACGCACATAAT
Organism: Lachnospiraceae bacterium; assembly: GCA_029054245.1. GTDB lineage: Bacteria > Bacillota > Clostridia > Lachnospirales > Lachnospiraceae > Suilimivivens. Next base: position 32,682 of record JAIDFQ010000072.1, read on the forward strand.
CAAAATCATGATATCCGGTGCACCGCCGATTGCAAAATGCGAAAGTGCACCGGTAAATGCTGTAAACGCCATAATAAACACACTGGTACCTACCGCTGTCTTCAATTCATATCCCAATACAGAGGTTAAAATCAGAAGCATCATCATGCCTCCGCCAGCCCCCACAAAACCGCAGATAAAGCCAATCATACATCCGCATATAACGGACTGGATTACCCTCTTGCGGGCTGACACCGCCTCCATTGCCTCCTTAGTCGTCATAACCGGTCTGACAATAAACTTGATTCCTAAAAGAAGCGTCATGAACACAGAAAAATTTCCCATTGCTGTATTGGGAACCAAGCTGGATACATAGCTGCCAACCATGGTAAACACTAAAACCGTTGCCATCATCACCAGCCCGTTCTTTATATCCAGATTTTTATACAAGCTTCCATCGTTTTCATTATATATGATTTCATGCAGAATAAAATTGACATTATTTCTATCATTCTATATTATAAATAGATATAGGGACTTGATGCCCGATTCTTACTAGAGGGAGGAAATAAAAATGATATCTGGTTATGCTACATACGATTCGTATGATGCAATGTATGCTGCAGTTGGTACCGGTGTTCTTACGGTTTACTCTATTTTTGTACTTGCAATTCTCGTTTTAACTCTCATTGCAATGTGGAAAATATTTGTAAAAGCGGGTAAACCCGGATGGGCATGTCTGATACCTTTTTACAGCCAATATTGCCTGTTTGACATTGCATGGGGCAGCGGCTGGCTATTCCTGCTTACGTTTGTACCCTGTGTCAATTTTGTCATTATGATCATACTGAACTTAAAGCTTGCCAAAGCCTTTGGCAAAGGCACTGGATTCGGGATTGGACTTGTGTTCCTGCCCACTATATTTACCTTAATTTTAGGATTAAGCAAAGATGAATATATCGGACCGCAATAGCAATGTTTCATAAAAAAGCCGATAAACTTGTAAAGCAAGCCGCCGCTGTCATATTGACAGCGGCGGTTTCCTTCATAGAAATGTCGTTTCTTTTGTTTACAAATTTTTCTTAGCGTATTGCTTTTAATTCAAATGGATATTCCGCATCTTCTCTATAAATCAGATCGACTTCAAATATACTACCCTCAATCAATGCTGCTGAAGAATATACCGGCACAAAAATCGCTATCTGTTGTCCTTCTTCAAAACAGCCGGCTTCATCCTTAAGAACCACTGCCGTATACACAATCCCCATAGACTTAACGTTCTCGTTGTCATCAAGCTGGGCGGTTCCCTCTATGACATCCGCCGTTACCTTTTCTATGACAGCGCCATCCTCAAGTTCTGCCACCCCCCTTTGTTTCGGTGCAGACAAAGATTCTGCCTCTGCACTTTGGGCTCTATTCTCCATTTTCTTCTCTTCATCCTCCATTATATTCGATACGCTTTCTTCCACAGCCGCCATATCCTGCACCGTATCCTCACCGGCATCTGCTGCAGTTTCTGTCATGAATTCCCCTCCGCCGGCTGTCGCCTCATAGGGCTCCCTATCTGCTTTAACCCCCTCGCCTTCTTCTGGTGCGCATTCTGTCACCTCGCTGCTTGTTTCCGCGCCGCTGTGGTCTTCCGCCATCTCAAGATAGCTGCTCTTTTGCCCCTGCTGCCCTAAGAATAATGCTGCCGGGACAATCAGCGCAACACAAAGTACCGCTGCTGCCATACCCGTATATCTTCTGAAATAAATCTTTTTCTTCTTTTCTGAAGGGATCTCTTCCTTTTTTTCTGGTGTGGATTTTTCCGATAATCCTGCTTCAATTCTGTCCCACAGATCCGGGATTTCGCTTTGTACCAATTCTTTATACGCCTGTTCAAAATCCTTGCTCATATCCACACCTCCTTAATTTTTTAATCGCATTCTGATATTTCCAAGTCACAGTTCCCATGGGAATCTCCATGCACTGTGCAATTTCTTTAAATGTAAGTTCTCCTAAAATTTTAAGGCTGACAATCTGGCGTTCCGAAGGCTTTAGCAGATCGAGCGCCTGCGTGATGGCCATGTTTTCAACCACCTCCTGCTCCACGCTGCTGCCTACATCTTGGGGAGCAAGCCAAGCGCCCTGGCACTTCTCTTCCTCCGCACCTGCACCTAAATCCTGCATCAGCGCCGTCAATTCCTCTTTTTTGTGTTTTCTCAAAAAATCAATTGCCATATTTCTCGCCATAACGGCAAGATAGCCTTTGTGACCGCTGCCAGGCTTAAACTGCTCCGCCTTGTCCCAAAGCCTTATAAAAAAATCACTGGTCACATCCTCTGCATTTTCTTTATTCCGCAGCACCTCATAAATAATCCGGTATATATACCCCACATAGTTTTCGTAAATTTCTTTTAAACCCGTTTTGTCTCCCCGAACCATTCGTGCCACAGCTTCTTCAAATTGATGTTCGTTCACCTTTTCCTCCCTCTTCATTGGTACGTATAAAGCTGCATCATTTTATGGAATTCATGTTATTTAAATAAAAAAGAAGCCTGCCCTCAGCTGGTCACTTTAGCTACACGTATCTACTTATCAGGCATCGTATCTTACAGAAAAAGTTGTTGCCGGAATCCCCGGTAACAACTCTTTCTAAAATTTATAATCATCTTTGTGTATTACAGTGCTTTGATTCGATCCACTGCCTCTACCGTGTTTTCATAGCTTCCAAAAGCAGTCAGCCTGAAGTAAGTCTCACCGCTAGGTCCAAAGCCTGAACCGGGGGTTCCCACCACATTTGCATTTTCAAGCAGATAATCAAAGAATTCCCAGCTGGTCATCTGTTCAGGCGCTTTCAGCCAAATATACGGCGCGTTCACGCCGCCGGATACCGTGTAGCCTGCACTCTTTAAACCTTCCAAAATATACTTTGCATTGTTCATATAGTAAGCGACCTGTTGCTTTAACTGGGCTTTTCCCTCTTTTGAGTAAACAGCTTCTCCGGCACGCTGTACAATGTAAGGCGCTCCGTTATACTTAGTGCCATGCCTTCTTGCCCACAAGGAATGCAGGGAAACATCACCGCATTTCAGTTCCTTAGGGATTACCGTAAATCCAAGACGCACCCCTGTAAATCCAGCGTTCTTTGAGAAAGAGCGCAGTTCAATGGCACAGCTTCTTGCACCTTCGCATTCATAAATAGAATGGGGCACATCCTCCTCTGAAATATACGCCTCATAAGCGGCGTCGTAAATGATTACTGCCCCTACCTTATTTGCATAATCCACCCATTCCTGAAGCTGCGCTTTCGTGATTGTGGAACCAGTAGGATTATTAGGAAAGCATAAGTAAATCAAGTCCGGCGTTTCCTTGGGAAGCTGAGGCGCAAAATCATTCTCCGCCACACAGGGCATGTAAATCACATCGCTCCATACCTCTTTTGCGCTGTCATAGGTGCCAGTTCTTCCTGCCATGACATTGGTATCTACATATACGGGATATACCGGATCGCAGACAGCAATCCTGTTATCTACGCTAAATATTTCCTGAATATTTCCCGAATCACATTTCGCACCGTCAGATACAAAAATCTCATCCGCAGAGATCTGGCATCCCCTCGCCTTATAATCATTGTCGGCAATGGCGTTTCTAAGAAATTCATAACCAAGGTCAGGCGCATAGCCCTTAAATGTCTCTGCCTTTGCCATCTCGTCAACCGCTCCGTGAAGCGCTGTGATGATCGCTGGCGCTAAGGGCTGTGTCACATCGCCGATTCCAAGGCGGATAATCTTCTTATCGGGGTTTGCCGCCGCATATGCATTTACCTTTTTCCCAATGGTTGAAAAAAGATAACTCCCGGGAAGTTTTAAATAATTGTCGTTGATCTTGAACATATTGTTTTCCTCCTGTATCTGCTTTAGACTTTCAGCTTTTCCTTTATATGGATATTTCACCTTTAAAAACAGTGACCGCCGGTCCTGTCATATATACCACATTGTCTTTCCGGTCCCACTGAATCTGCAAATTTCCTCCTAATAGTTTAACAGTAACCTGTTCCTTAGTCAAACCATTTAATATGCAGGCAACCGTGACAGCACATGCGCCGGTACCGCAGGCTAAGGTTTCCCCTGTCCCTCGTTCCCATACACGCATCTCCACATGCTCTTTATCCAGCACTTTTACAAATTCTGTATTGATTCGTTTCGGAAAGCGTACATGATTTTCAAAAAGAGGTCCGATTTTGTCGAGAAAGAGAGTTGACACATCATCCATAAAGATGACAGCATGAGGATTCCCCATTGACACACATGTCATTTCGTAGATTTTGTCCTCTACCTCTATTCGTTCTCTAATGACCTTATCCCCATCGGAAATTACCGGAATATCCGACGCCTTCAGTATGGGCGTTCCCATGTTGACCTTTACAGTCGATACCCTCCCATCCTCCAAAAATAAATCAAGGTACTTGATTTTGCCGCAGCTGATTACGCTGATGGAGGTTTTATCCGTCAACCCTTCATCATAAACAAATTTTGCCACGCAGCGGATGCCGTTCCCGCACATTTCTGCTCTTGAGCCGTCCATATTATACATTTCCATCTCGAAATCAGCTTCTTTGGACGGATTGATAAAGATAACGCCGTCTCCCCCAATGCCGAAATGTCTATCGCTTAGGCGTTTTACGATTTCAGGCTTTTGCTCCTGCGGAATCTGTTCCTTTGCACCATCTACGTATATGTAGTCGTTTCCGCATCCATGCATTTTTGTAAACTTCATAATATCTTCCCCCTGTTCTTTTTGGCTGCTTGATGTGGTTTCACTTTAGTCCGGCAAAGACATTTCTATATGCATAATATACCACAATTTTATGCATAGCATTATAGTTTTATATGCCATGCAGTATGCAAAAAGTGCCTTTTTTGTATACTGCATGGCATAGGATACTCGTAAACTGACAGCACATGAAAGGTTTGTTCTCACCTTTCATGTGCTGTCCCTTACTTCATCCTGACTGCGTGCGTGACAAGATATCTGCCGCCTGCAAGTTCTTCGATTCTCAAATCCATTTCACAGGAAGATGCCAAGACGGCTTCCATCGCATCCTCCATATATCCTTGTCTGTAGCCTTCTGTCCTGTAGGCCGCATCCAGCTCCTGTGCCAGCGTCTTCCCTTCTATCACATTCGCAAATTCATAATTTCCCTTCCCAATCGCTGCAATCTGATGATAACAGTTATTATAATAATCCGAAAGGTTGTACAGAATATCTGCCTCCGTCATGCCCGTTTCCTCCAGGCTTCTTAAATTACCCTGCATCCCTGTCTGGTCAGAAGAAGGCGTCTGACTGCGGTAACGTTGTCCGTTACAAGGCGGGAGATATACGGAAAGTTCCTGCCTTGCGTGGGTTCCCGCGTAATCCTGATCGGTCTTATTAAAATATTCATATCTGCCGCCTTCCGTATCGTCCCACGTAAGATCCACATTATAATAGCCATCCTCTAATTCAACGATGTTCCACGCATGATTCTCTCCTGCATAGCCGGTACAGTAATAACAGGGGATTCCCAACTGCTGTAATAAATATTGAAATGCCCTGGCATATCCGGCACAGACTGTCTGACCATTCACCAGTGCCCCATAGGCGCTCTGATTCATCTCTGCCCTCAGATTATAGGACATTTGATCAAGGAGCGCATCATGAACGAACTTTTCTTTTTCATAATCATTTTCTAGGTTATAAGCCTGATTTAAAATAGCGTTTACCTTTTCATTAAAAATTTCTTTTGCCTGATCCAAATTCTGGGCTGTGCGGTTAAACTTAAGGTCAATTTCCACGCATTGCCCGTCTCTTCGGTATTTGCAGTTATAAACTGTCTCCATCCAGAAAAGCTCGGGGTGGTCATTGTAAACTGCAGCAAAAATATTTCTAAGCTGCGATGCCTGAATCGGTTCCACCGGTGCAAATACTGAATTAAGTGCATTGGCATTTGCATAAATCTGCCGATAAAGATGGCGCCCCTTTTCATCCAGCATTCCGTAATAAGGATAATAAACGGCATCAAAAATAAGACCGTCACCTGTTTCACCCACGCCGAGCTGACTTTCCAGTGTCTTTGCGGCATCATCTTCAACCTGTTCTCTTTCATCCTGAACCCGCTGATAGCCGTTTCTGCCAGATACGTTCTCAGGTATCGTCATGTCAGTCTGCTGTGGCGAAACATATTCGGGACTGACATTGGTCGTTAAACCTAATCCCGTTTCTTCTGCTTCTTCCGACCCCATGCCCCTTTCCTGCCCGGATGTATCTCCCTGTAGGAACAGATCTATCTGACCCGTCCCATCTGTCTGCTGATCATCGTCCATCTCATTAACGGTGTTATAAGACGTTTCCGTTTCCTGCTGTGTGCCCGGTTCCCTCTGCCCGGTATCATCGCTTACGCTTATCACCGTCACCGCGTCCCTAAATCTGTCCGGATACAAAAATCCTGCCAGTGCCTGCGTAACGTCTGGTCTGAACGCGCAAAGAAGCACCAGACTTGTAAACAACACAAGCAATAATAGAAAAAAAGTGCCTATCTTCTTTAAGACCTTCATACTCCGCCTTTCTCATCACGTTTCCTGCAGGCATGCAAGAAATCTCTCTCCATACTTCTCGTACTTGTATTCACCAACCCCTGATATCGTAAGCATCTGCGCTCTGTTCTTCGGTCTTGCCATACACATATGGGTCAATGATTTATCCGAAAAAACAATATACGGAGGTACCTTTTCTTCTCTTGCAATCTCCATTCTTAGCGCCCTTAATTTTTCAAACAAAAGTTCTTCTTCCTGTGAAAACTCCCTGCCAGGCATGGAAAGTCCTTTCGCCCCCTTCTTTCCGCCAGCAGATGTCTTATCCGATTTTACCTTTGCCGGATGCTCCTGCTCCTTTGCCATCTTCATTAAAATGGTTTCCTGCCCGTTCAAAACTGCTGCCGACTTTTCCGAAAGTTTCACAATGGCATATTCATCATTGGTCAATGTCAAGTATCCTTTCATCTGAAGGTAATTCATAATCTGCCGCAGTTTATAGGCAGGAACCTGTTTCAGACTTCCGTAGAAGGAATTATTGTTCATCCGGTACCCTCTGATTTTTGCTGTATTTGCCCCGTGAACGGTATCAATGATGACGTTTACTCCATATCTTTGACGGCATTCCTCCACACATCCAAGCAATGCTTTTGCCATTTGTGTTACTTCTACTGTCTCAAACTGACTTAAACAGTTAGAACAGTTCCCACAGTAATTGCTGCCATATTCTCCAAAATACCGCAGAATATAGTCCCTAAGGCACTCATTGGTAAAACAGTAAAAGGTCATCATGCGCAGCCTTTCCCTGTCCCTTTCCATGACGATCTGCCTTGTGACTTCATCAAGCTCCTGATTGTCCTGATTATGATCAATAAAAAATTGATTGGTAATCACATCCTGACCGCTGTACAAAAGAATGCACTCCGCCGGCTGACCATCCCTTCCTCCTCTTCCTGCCTCCTGATAATAGGATTCCAGATTTTTCGGCATGCCGTAGTGAAGTACAAAGCGCACATTTGACTTGTCAATTCCCATACCAAAGGCATTGGTCGCCACCATCACCGGCTTTTTGTCATAAATAAAGTCTTCCTGATTCCTTTTACGCTCTGCATCCGCAAGCCCTGCATGATATTTCGTGACGACAAAACCGTCATCCATAAGCTTCTCACAAACCTCTTCCACCATTTTTCTGGTAAGACAGTAGACAATCCCACTCTCATCCGGGTGACATTCCAGATAGTTTTTGATTGCACCATATCTGTCCTTTGGCGACATCACACCGAAATACAGGTTCTTTCTGTCAAATCCAGTGGTGATAAGTGCAGGTTCCCGCAACATTAAAATATCTATGATATCTTCCTTCACTTCCTTTGTTGCAGTTGCCGTAAACGCTGCCACTACCGGTCTTGCCGAAAGAGTGTCTATAAACTCTGTTATCTTTAAATAGCTGGGTCTGAAATCCTGCCCCCACTGTGAAACGCAGTGGGCTTCATCCACTGCCACCATCGCAATACGTGTATGCATGGCAAAATCTAGAAATTCTTCCGTCAAAAGCCTTTCCGGCGCCACATAAATAATCGGATATCTGCCTTCCCTGGCATAAGAAAGCGCCTTTCTGTACTGTCCCGGCGTCAAGGAACTGTTTAGATATGCTGCATGAATCCCCGCCTGATTCAGCCCCTCCACCTGATCCTTCATCAGGGAAATAAGCGGAGAAATGACAAGGGTGATGCCTTCCATCATAAGCGCCGGAATCTGATAACACAAAGACTTCCCTGCTCCAGTAGGCATAATCCCCAGCACATCCTTCCCCTCTAAAATGCTGTCAATCAGATATTCCTGCCCTTCCCGGAAGGAATCATACCCAAAGTACTGTTTTAATAGCTTTTGTTTTTCCAATCTCTTTTCCTCTCACGGTCTCTTCGGTCTTATCATTATATGCCAGAAATGTTCTTTAGGCAATGCAGGATTTTGAAAATCATACTGCCGATGCTGGTTATGAAAGCAAGGAGGGGCGCAGCTATTTGCGGGAGAAGGAGACTTGGGCGCCCAAACAAATGATTAGTATGTCAAAAGTCGAAAAAGGGTCTATAAACAAAAGGGCTAAATGAATGCCATAACACCGCCTAATACAAGGAGCATAATACCTGCAGCCAATAAAAGCCACCCTACAATTTTAGCCAATAATGTACCGAACTTAGCATTTTTTTCAAAAAACATAATCAGTGTAAATAAACCCATCCAAAATAAATTCATCATCCCCAAAGGAAAAAGGACAATCATGAGCGCCCAGCAGCAACCAATGCACTCAATGCCATGCTTCATCCCCATAAGCAAGGCGCCCCAAGCCCCTGTCTTCCAATTATGCATTATGAATGATAATGGATGTTGGCATCCTTTCATACATGCATTTTTGAACGGACTTAATTGATAAATTCCAGCAAATAAAAAAACAACCGCCACCCCCCAAAGAGTATGTACCCAACTGGTAAACCGATTCCCAATAAGAAGCATGATCCCTTCCCCTGCCAACCAGCATATTATGCCAAACAATACCCACAAAAGTATATAGCCACCAATAAATAAATAGCTGGAAGAATTACCAAAACCTTGCTTCCTGCGACGTTTACTGACTGTATCGAATGCGAAAATCATAGGCACTGCTGTAGGGAGCATCATGCCAATACACATAACCACCCACATAGGCACAAACATCGAAAAGGGTAACATAGCCGGTTTCCATGCTGTTTCTGTCAAACGCCCGGCCATCTTTGCATCCATTTCCGGATCTATGGCCCCTGTCATATCCATTGACATGCCATCACTAGATACCGAAGCCCTTGCTGTATATATCCATGACGCTATAGTAAGTATAATAATAATCGCAAAGACTACAGCCCGCTCTTTATCAAAATATTTTTTTCTTTTCTGATCCATGATACCCCCTCAATCTGTTATCTCTTTTTATATATCTCAATTTCTTCTTCTGTCAGCACCCCACTGGACATTTTTAGTACACGCTTTCCGTACTTTATATTTTCAAGCTCATGAGTTGCCATCAGAATTGCTGTTCTGTCAGAGCATATTTCAGCAAAAAGTTCCATAATACTGCCCGTTGTTTCCTCATCTATATCAGCTGTCGGCTCATCTGCAAGAAGCAATACCGGATCATTCATCAATGCCCTGGCTATCGCCACACGCTTCATTTCCCCACCAGAAAGTTCTGATGGGTATCTGTTTTCATAGCCTTTAAGCCCTACCCTTTCCAATAATTCTTTAGCCCGTTTTACCCCATCACCCTTACGCTTATACAGAAAGTATGGCAACCGCACATTATCAATTGCTGTTAAATTCCCCAATAAACTCGTACCTTGTGGAATATATCCTAATTTAAAATTTCTCAATAAAGCGATTTTTCTCTCATCACTCGCCCAGACATCATTTCCTTCTATTAAAATAGTTCCAGCTGTAGGGCATAGCAAACCAGCAATCATATTCAATAAAGTGGACTTTCCACTGCCTGATCTTCCTATAATACTTATAAAATCATCTTTATAAATATCAAAACTTGCATCCTTTACAGCTGTACACAAAACCTTCCCTTTTTGTCTATATTGCCTCGTTACTTGCACGCATTGTAATAGCATTATTCATTCTCCCTCAAAATAAAATATGTATCCGTTTTGCTCATGCGCATGGCTGAATAAAAGCAGGCAATAGGTCCCATACTGATTGAAATTACCACACTCACAAACAGATTCTTTATTATTGACATGAAGTCTGGCATCAAATAGGGCAGCTCCATAGAAACGGATATCAATGTTTGAAATGGAAACAAAATCAAACCTGTAATAAAAATCCCACAAATTGTACCCGCTGCCGCAATCATCAACGATTCACACATAATTATGCCAGTTAACCTCTTCCGGTCAGCGCCTAAAGCAGCCAATAGGGCAAATTCCCTTTTACGCTCATTAAAAGTAATGGAAAAAACAAACAGCAAAACCAAAATAGCAGCAATCCACAAGAAAATAGCCACTACATAGGTAATTCCACTTGTTTTATTAAGCTTGTTTGAAATATTACTCATAAAATCATCCGATATCACTACTTCTACGTTTTCATAGCTTTTCGTAATCTGATCTACAATCTGATGTAAATCTGTATCATTTTTAATCTTCAAAAAAACAGCTGAAATCAGATCTTGTGAATCACCTGCCGGATGCACAGCCCGTTCGCCAGATAAATCAATCATATGTTGTGCCGTATCTGCCGTCATAAAAATAGAGGAATCAAATCCCATTCCAGTCTTATCCAATTTGGCTGCCACCTTAAAGGGCTGCCCAAAAAATGTAACTTCATCGCCTGGTTCCGCCAATACAAGATTCCCCACAACGACATCCCCAAACGAAAGCTCTCCCGTCATACTGTTCACCATCCAAGGCTTTATGATAAAATCCGTTTCCGGATCATAACCGATGAGCTGAACAGGTTCTGTACAACATGCTGCGTCGAGCGACGCAATAAAAAGCTGATAAGATGCTTTTTCAACACCATCCATCAATGCAAGTCGGCACACTATATTATCTTCCATATAGAATGTGCTTGGCTCACTGCGCAATAATGAATTTTCCAAATTTTGATCTGCGCCTTTCGGAATCACCATCAAGTCTGCCCCAAGTCGATCTGCCATATTATCTATTCCAGTTTTTAAACTAGTATTCAACATATTCCCACCAAAAATGACAAAAGCAAAAGCAGCAACAATCACAATAAGCCCGATCGCACGTACTGGTCTATGGACTATATTTAAAAAAGCTAACCTTGGAACATTCAAACGTTTTGCACCCATACTACACCCCTCCCTTTTTTCTTTTTATCCCCCAAAAAACCTCTACAGCACCAACTATCGTAATCAATGCACATAACAAAAGAACCGCTGGCTGTGTTCCCATGCGGCATGGCATCTTTGCATTTTTACATGTACCAATAACACCGATCGACACTATAACGGTCGCAAAAGAGTCCACGACTGACCAAATCCCTAATACCAATGCTGCATCTGCGCTATGGATAATGGCTAAGGAAAATCCGGTAAGTGCAGCCAATATACCTCCCATTGTAACAACAATCCCCATGTAATGGCATCCCATTGGTACGAAATTTCCATTTGGTAATCCAACCATCGTATCACACACCGGCAAAATGAACTGCGGTACAAGTGCAAGGACCATACCAAGTACGGAAAGGATAATTCCTGCTGCCATTATTTTTTTCATAATCTATCATCTCCTATGAACTAACAAACGCTGCCGCGCTTCGCGAGTCAGCTTATTGCAACAAACGCTGCCGCGCTTCGCGAGTCAGCTTATTGTAACAGAAACTGCTATGCCAAGCATAAGTTCAGCATAGCAGTCTCCATTTTCTTTTTATATGTTTCCCGTTCTATTTTTCATACCGATCATATTTTATACCGATTGGGGAATCCGGAACCCACACATAACGCCCATAAAATGCATTACGTCCCGTATTGTTCATCACCTTCATATTGTCGTTGTACCTTACATCTGTGCCATAGGACTGTGTAACAACATACGCAATATCACTGGCATTTTCATAAACAATAGGCATATTATCATGCTGCCCTATTTTTGCCTTTATTTTAACTTTCATTATGCCCGGTATTTCCGCTTCCCTTCCATATATATCTGGACGTTCGTAGCTGATATCTACTAATTTAACCCCATAATTTTCCTCGGTGTGGTCTGCCATCCCAGCAGTCGGACCGCCTACTTGTCCTGTTACAATTTTTGTAAGCGCTGCCTGCTGCTTTGCTGTTTTTGCATCAATATAGTAAGCAGTTGTCCAATTTTTTAAACACATCTCCCGAGGAGTGGAAAACGCTACTACAAATTTACATCCATCTAATACCACATCTTCAAAATGCCCTTTATCAATAATAAAGCTTAATATAACATCACAAGGAAGATAATCAGGTAATATTGTATTATGCGCTTGCGCACTGACAAGGCATGGGCAGCTTACATCACAACTACAGCTTTCTATATATTCACCATCCAATTTCCAATCCGGCCATTGTATATTCAACTTTTCTTCACTCATTTTTTCCTCCATTCCGAAGCGTTTTACGCTGAGGAGGCGAGCGAAATGTCAGATTTCGCTCTGCCATCCCTGTTTATTCAAAATAATCAGCCATGTTCTCTTTTGTAACTAATTCGAACGGAATCCATGTCTCACCCCCTACATTTTCCCCATTCGCCAGCCCAAAAGCCACTTCCACTGCCTTGAATCCCTGTCCATAGCCATCCTGAAAAACATCTGCATACATTTTGCCGCTTTCAAGATACTCTTTCGATTCCGGTATCAAATCAATACCTGATACCAAAATTTTTCCTGATAGCCCTGCATTATCCAATGCATTGCAAGTTCCAATTGCCATCTCGTCATTTTGGCAAAATATTGCATCTAAACCTTCTTCACCATATTTCTGGATCCAATTCTCTGTCAATGTCATAGCCCCATCCCTAGTCCAGCTTCCAGTATCTTCTACCACTAACTCAACATCCGGATATTTTTCAGAAAGAAGCCTTTTCGTTGCTTCGCCACGAATTACTTCCGACGATTGGCCTGCAACACCACTGATCATGCCGATTTTCCCTTTGCCGCCTAACGCCTCACACAAAGCTGACACCGCCAGTTCTGCTGACTGATTATCATTGGATCCCACAAATGCGTCCGGCTGCAAATCTCCACTAAAAGTATTGCAGACACCAACTACAGGAATATTTGCTGCATTGCATTTTTCAATAATTGGAACACATGCTTCTGCATCAGCCGCTGTCACAATTATTGCATCAACCTGCTGGCTAATCATACTTTCTGCCTGCGAAATCTGCTTTGCCGGATCCATATCAGAGTCATTCACAATAAGTTTAATCCCCAACTCATCACATTTATCTTGGGTACCCTGAATAAGATCCAACATAAATGCCGTCCGCTCATTGCAAATAAGATAGCCAAAGGTCATTTCGTCTGCCATTTCCTCTACTTTTGTGTCCTCCTCGGCCGTCTCTGATGGCGCCTCCACGGTTTCCTGTGCTGTTGTTTCAGTCGAAACCGGTGTTTCTTCCGCTTGCTGTCCACAGCCAGCAAACATTGCTACTGCTGCCCCCAACACCATAGCTACTAATAATTTTTTCATTTACTTTTCCTCCTATGTTTTTTATTTAAAACTACAGAATAAATCATTCTGTAATCTTATAACGATACCATCATTTCTTATCAGCACGGTCCAATAGTACTGCGGCTATAATGATAATCCCGCTGATTACTTTTTGCCAATATGAGGACACGCCTAGCAGGTCAAGACCATTGCCTAAAACACCAATAATAAATGCACCTACAATTGTTCCCCACATTTTTCCGATTCCACCGGAAAGTGCAGTGCCGCCAATCACAACTGCTGAAATCGCTTGTAATTCATAACCCTCTCCTGCATTCGGCTGCCCGACTACGACACGGCAAGCCTGCATTATACCTGATAGCCCCGCCATAAAACCACAAATTATGTATACCATCATTTTTACATTCGATGCAGGTATCCCAGAAGCCCTGGCAGCCTCTTCATTTCCTCCTACTGCATAAATGTATCTCCCAAACTTTGTTTTCCCTAAAATGAATATGGCTATGACAGATACCATGATCATTATTATTACAAGATATGGAATACCGCCAATACTACCGCTTCCAAAACTTTTAAATACAGAAGATATCCCAGAAACAGGTCGTCCATCTGCTACGATAAGCGCTATCCCTCTGGAAATAGTCATGGTTCCTAAAGTCACGATAAAAGGAGCCACTTTTGCCTTTGCTACAATTAATCCATTCAAAAAGCCAAATAGCACTCCAGTAAAAATCCCTGCAAAAACAGCCAGGATCGGAGGATATAATGCTGCCCCATTACCATCCACTTTCGCAATTATTGCAAATGCTACCCCTGATGCCGCCAGCATAGAACCAACAGATAGATCAATCCCGCCTGTTAATATTACAAAAGTAACGCCAATTGCCAATAAGGCATTAATTGAAGTTTGTGTCAAAATCGTAACAAAATTTGTAAATGTAAAAAATTTGTCTGAAATAACGGAAAGTATTGCTATCAAAATGATTAGTGCAAATACAATAGCATATTTCCGAAAAATAATTTTCATAGTTTCTCCTGCACCTGCCTTTGAGAAATTGTTCCTATTCATTCTTTTCCCGCCTCTCTGTTCTTCTATTATTTCATGACATATTCCATGATTTTTTCTTGGGTAATATTCTGTTTTTCATCGATTTTCCCAACAAGTTTCCCCTCATGCATGATTACGATGCGATCTGAAAGACCAATCAGTTCCGGCATTTCCGAAGATATCACGATTACCGCTTTCCCATTTTTAACAAAATTATTTATCAAATGATAGATCTCCACCTTAGCGCCTACGTCGATTCCTCTCGTAGGCTCGTCCATAATCAATATTTCTGATTCATCCAGCATGACTTTACCTAAAACTACTTTTTGCTGATTGCCACCTGAAAGATTGCCCACCGGATAATTCCTCCCTGGCGTTTTAATATATAATTCCTTAATCTCCTTATCAGCAAGTTCATTCTCTTTCCTGCTAACCAATAGTGGGGTTTTAAAATATTTATTTAAATTTGAAAGAGTCAAATTATGCTTAACAGATAAAGGCAGAACCAGTCCAACCCCTTTCCGATCCTCATTAATCAGCCCAATTCCGTTTGCAATTGCATCCTTAGGTGTCCGAATCTTTACCGCTTTACCATTTACATAAATTTCCCCCCTGTCAAATTTATCTAATCCGCAAACACATCGCATAACTTCCGTTCTTCCGGCACCCATTAGACCCGCAACACCTAGCACTTCTCCCCGCCGTACCGAAAAAGATACATCCTCAAAAACCCCTCTTCTTGTCAGACCATCTATTCGGAGCATCTCTTCACCTGGCTCCACGTTCCTCTGTGGAAAAACATCTGTCAATTTGCGTCCTACCATTGCGATAATGATCTGATCGATATCTACCTCATTTGACTGAAACGTATCCACCAGACATCCGTCACGGAATACCGTCACTCTGTCGCTGATTCTCAAAATTTCATCCATTTTATGGGATATGTAAATGATACCTACCCCCTTTGCCTTCAAATCTGCTATAACCTTAAAAAGGTTTTCTACCTCCCTATCCGTAATTGCTGATGTCGGCTCGTCCATAACAATAATATTGGCATCGTATGATATTGCTTTTGCAATTTCCACCATCTGCTGTTCTGATACCATCAGACTCTTCATAAGCCTCTTCGGATTTAAATCTACTCCTACATTAGCCAGCCACTCTGCCGCCTTCTCATTCATTTCCTTTTGATGTAAGACTCCATGATGAACAATTTCCCTTCCAAGGAACAAGTTCTCCGCAATAGTTAAATATGGAACATACGACAATTCTTGATGGATAATTGCTACACCCATCGACAGCATAACTTTTTCGTCTCTTCTTTCAAGTATTTCACCTTTATATACGATGTCACCCGAATCCTGTTTATAGGTTCCTGCTAAAATTTTCATCAATGTGGATTTGCCAGCGCCATTTTCACCCATTAATGCATGTACTTCTCCTTCATGCAAATCAAAAGAAACGCCATTTAGTGCAACCACTCCTGGAAATGCCTTGCATATATTCTTCATTTCAAGCAATTGTTTTGCATTACCCACTCACACCACTCCCCATTCTTCTTTTTTCTTGCGTTCACGTGCACGCTATCTGTAAATAGCATCGTACAATATTTATATATGCTTGTAAATGTAAGTATTATTTTGTATGTTATTTTTGACACAAAAGAAGAAGGTGGTGGATTATTTTTTGGTCAATATATCCAATGCCATTATTTCTACAGGTTTTTTATAACTATATTTTTGTGTGTGCACGCGCCCTATATGTTTGACTATTACTCATTTCCATGCTATTTTAATAAGTATAGGACGTGAAACAATCCAAGTTTATGACAAAAATATAGGAATAAAGTGTAGGAAGTATATATGGTTACATCAAAAGAAGTTGCTGCTTTAGCAGGAGTATCTAGGGGAACTGTTGACCGTGTTCTTAACCACCGTGGCGCTGTAAAGCCTGAAACAGAACAGCGCGTCCGCGAAATCGCGCGTGAATTGAACTATCAGCCAAATAAAGCGGGGATGGCATTAGCTGCCCAAAAAAAGAAAATTACAATCGGGATTTTACTTCTTGGTGCAAATAGTAAAAATCTCTTCTGGAAAGACGTTATGGACGGTGTTACTTACCAGCAACGTAACTTGTCCGGATATGGCTGCCGTATTCTTGTAAAGCAATCAGCCTTTAATGATCAAGAGCAAATTGATATTATTGACGAATTTGTAAGAGATGGCATCAACGGTCTTATTATAGCCCCTTGCAATACTCCCAAAATAGCCCGTAAAATTGATGAACTATTTGAAATGGGAATTCCTACTGCTACTACTAATACAGATATTCAAAATTCAAAACGAATATTTTATGTAGGGAGCAACTATTATGAAAGCGGTCGTGTTGCCGGAGGATTTATGGGGCTGCTTACAGGTGGATCAGCTAAGGCTGGCATTGTTACTGGATCTTCTATGGTATTTTGCCACACCGAACGTATCGGCGGATTTTTAAGTACAATTTCGAAGCGCTACCCTCAAATAGAACTCCTTGAAATTGTAGAAAATCATGATGATGAACTCAAAAGCTACCACGTTACTTGTCAACTTCTTGAAAAATATCCTGATCTGAACGCTTTGTGTTTCACCGCTGCCGGCGTACATGCAGGATGTCAAGCGGTCCTGGATTTGAAGCGTGAAAAAGAAATGAAAATTATTTGTTTTGATGTGAATAAGCCTGTCAAAGAATTAATACGTCAGGGAGTTATATCTGCTACGATTTGCCAGCAACCTTTTCAACAAGGTTCCAAACCGATTAAGCTTTTATTTAACTATCTTACTACAGGAATTGCACCGGAAAATCCATTGCTCTATACAAAAGCGTTTATTAAAATATATGAAAATCTATAATCTCATCCTGTAGCATTTCAGAATTTTTTGCAAATGCACATCTGACCATAAGCTATCGTCGTAGCTTATGGTCAGTGCCTTATTCCGAAATCCCGAGCATATGAAATAAATCATAACACAATATCCTTAAGGTTGGCAAAAGTAGCCAGCCGATAATCCGTTTTTTCATAGGAAGCGGCATCTCCGATCCCAGCAGCTTTCATTCCGCCGCTCTTTGCCGCTTCGATCCCTGCAACAGCATCCTCTACCACCAAGCACTCTGACGGTGCAAGAGAAATATACTCTGCCGCTTTTAAGAACACCTCCGGATCTGGTTTTGATTTCCTAATGTTGGTTCCATCAGAAACTGCGTCAAATAACCGATAAAGTCCCACTTGCTTTAAGATGAACTTCGTATTTTTGCTGGAAGAACCAATAGCCACTTTCATTCCTGCCGCCTTCAAAGCACTCAGCGCTTCTCTGACTTCCTCCGTCACATCTGCCGGCGTCATAGCCTTAAGTTCTTCTTTATAATAAGAATTTTTCTCTTCTGCAATAGCCAGCTTTTCATCTTCCGAAAGTGCCGGTCCATGATAATTGCGGAGAATAATCTCAAGACTTTCCATTCTGCTTACGCCCCGCAGCAGGTTATTCATCTCTTCATTAAATGAGATGCCGCGTGCATCGGCAATCTTTTTCCATGCACGATAATGGAGTTTATCCGTATGGACCAATACTCCATCCAGATCAAATATGATTCCTTTAAACTTCATTTTTTCCTCCACTACAGGTCAGCTATCCATTTGCCGGCAAGATTGATCCAGTCTTGACAGCGCTTCTGAATGCCGAATCCTTCCTTCGTAATCTTTGTTTCTTCATTCGCAAGGGACAGTCCATGCAGCCCCTCTGGAAAAATATGCATTTCTACAGAAATTTGGTTCTCTACAAGGGCCTGTGCGAACATTAATGTATTCTGTACCGGTACAGACTGATCCGTCAGTGTATGCCAGATAAAGACCGGCGGCACATTTTTACTCACCTGATGTTCCAGACTGAGGAGCTCCTTTAATTCCACACTTTTTTTCATTCCCATAAGATTTTCAATGCTTCCCTGATGGGCATAGGCTCCAGATGTAATAACAGGATAAGATAAAAGCAATCCATTTACTCTCATCTGTTCCCGTGAAAGTCCAGTTTCTTTTTCCAGCCATTCCTGATTCCAGAACACTCCCAGACATGCCGCCAGATGCCCTCCGGCTGAGAAGCCGGATACAATGATTTTATCTTCTTTTATGCCATATTCTTTCGCATGCTCTCTTAAATAGGAAACACTCCATGCCAGCTCACATAATGACTGGGGAAATTCCGCCGGCGCTACGCTGTAGCGCAGTATACAGGCATGAAAGCCTCGTGCCATATACTGTACCGCCACCGCTTCACCTTCACGGTCAGAAGTGAATTCATATCCTCCCCCCGGGCAGATCAGCACCAGCGGACGCCTTCTATTTGCGTCTATCTCTTCAAAATTATCTAAAATATAAGTATGTAATTTTGCATCTGTCGGCTTCTTTGTCTTTACCGGAATTACACCATGTTGCATAACGTCACCCTCTTTTCATTTCTCTTTACAGGCTACTTCCACTACGCTGTTTTTCTCATCCAACACATACTGCTGACCATAGAGCTCTACCGGTACGGCAGCGCCTTCCATCCGCTCTATACGGCAAGTCCTCTTGCCTACGCTGATTTCCAGAAGGCTTCCGTGATAGCGAATCCTAAATCGGTATCCTTCCCATGCCTTTGGCAAAGAAGGCGCCAGGATAAGCTTCTCTTCTTCCGCCCGCAGCATGGCAAATCCATTTACAATCGCCATATAACACCCGCCCATGTTTGCTGCATGGATGCCATCTTTGGTGTTCTTATGTGTATTTAACAGATCCATCTTGGCGGAATCCCCAAAATATCTGTAAGCTTTTTCCTTTAGACCTAATTTTGACGCTACGATACTAAACACACAGGTTGAAAGTGAGGAATCGTGTGTGGTGATCTTCTCGTAATATAAAAAGGATTTTTCTTCGGTCTGCCTATCCTGATAGTCTGGAAAAAGATAATGTGCCAAAACTGTATCTGCCTGCTTGCACACCTGATAGCGATAGAGATGTAATGGATGATAGTGGAGAAGAAGAGGAAAGTTCTCTTTGTCCGTATGGGCAAGATCCCATATGGGCTTTTGCAGGAAAGAATCATCCTGAGGATTGATTCCCAGCTCCTCATCGTATGGCAGGAACATCTCATCCTGCGCTGCCTCCATTTCCTTTAGCTCTGCATCCGTCAACCTATTTTCTTCCGCAAAACGCTTCCATTCGGCTTCTTCTTTTGCAAATCTCTCCGCCAACTTTCCAAACCATTCCAAACTGTATTTTGCACAGGCGTTGGTGAAATAATTGTTGTTTACCATACAAGTATATTCATCCGGTCCCGTTACACAATTAATGTGAAACTGACCTTTGCAAAAATTTCCAACATCCAGCCACAGCCGGTTGGTTTCCAAAAGGATTTTCATCCCCATTTCCTTCATAAACGTCCAGTCGCCTGTTGCCTTATAGTAAAGGATTACCGCATAGGCAATATCTCCATCGATGTGATACTGGGCTGTTCCTGATGGATAATAACCGGAGCACTCTCTTCCTGTAATGGTTCGCCAGGGAAACAGGACCCCTTTCTTGTGACCTAAGAGCTTTGCATTATCCTTTGCCTGATTAAGCGTTTTATACCTAAACTCCAGCAGCTTTCTTGCAATCTTCGGATTTGTCAGTGCAAAGTATGGAACCATGAACATTTCCGTATCCCAGAAATAATGTCCCTCGTATCCTTCTCCACTTAACCCCTTTGCCGCTATGCTGGAATATCCATCGTAGCCTGCGGACTGCAAAAGCTGATACATATTAAAACAAACCGAAGCATTCAGCTCCTCATCGCCCATAATCTCCAATGTGGAATTGTTCCAGAATTCCTTTAAGAAATCCTTTTGCTTCTCATAGTAATAATCAATTCCCTGTTCCACCACCAGGGCAAGCTTTTCCTCCGCCACTTTCAGACAGTCCTCATGACGAATGGAATCTTCAAAAATACTATACTTTAAGATTCTTACCTCGTCTCCCGGCTTTATACGAAAGCGATAGAAAGCGTCGATCTTATGTACCGTCTCATCATATCCTATGTGGTTCGCCTCCTGGTGCACATGATTCAACATCACCACATTCACCGCCCCGCTTGCCACCTTGAGATTACTCCTTGCAGTAGCGCTGACAAGACAGCCACCGGATTCCCATTTGTGAGCCTCTTCTTTTTTAAGATGTTCATGGCACTCACCTGCCAGCCTTGGATCCTTGGGATTAAAATAATTCTTTACCAGCCCCAAATGTTTTGAATGTATCTCTACTATTCCATCAAAATCCACTGACCAGAAACGATAATCGATGGTAAACAAGGATCTCTCTTCAAAAGAAGCCATTCTGGTAATGTCAAAATTCACTTGCTTTCCTTCTTCACTGACCCAGTCTACTTTTCGATTTGTAATGCCTTTTTCCATATCCAGCGTTCTTGTGCAGCTGCACCGCTTCTGACCAATCATGGAAAAGGGTTGTCCCCCAAAGTTTATCTCAATGGTCTGGGTGTCTGCGGTATTTAACATACTCTCTTTATCTTCAATCAGATTGCAGAGTTTTTCCGCCTGTTTCATCGGTGCAATATCGTAAAATCCATTGATATATGTTCCGCGCATAGTATCCCAATCCTTTGGGACTCCTTCTTCCAGAGTTCCCCGGACACCAATATACCCATTTGCATTGTGAAAAATCGTCTCCTGCAGCTGCAGGTTTTTTTCATCTATTTCAAACTCCCTTACCTGATAAATTTTACCCATACATGCTTCCTTTCCTTAGCCCTTTACTGCTCCTGCTGCAACACCTTTGATGATATGTTTCTGGCATAACAGATAGAAAATGATTACCGGAATAATCGTAAATGTCAACGCCGCCATAGCCATATTCCACTCAATGTTATACTGTCCAAAGAACAACGACATTGCCAGGGGAATCGTCTTATTCTTAATACTGGTCAGCGTCAATGACGGCAAAAGATAATCGTTCCAGATCCAGATTACATCCAGAATAATCACGGTAACCGTAATAGATTTCAAAATCGGAAAAACAATTCTCCAAAAAAGCTGCCATATATTACAGCCATCGATAATTGCCGCTTCTTCCAACGAAACTGGAACCGATGATTTGATAAACCCGTGGAAAAGAAACACACCCATTCCCGCTCCGAATCCAACATACATGAAAATCAGTCCTCCAAGGGAATCCTTAAAAGGAATCCCAAAAAGCTTTCCGAACTGATTCATTTCCTGCATCAAAGGCATCATGATTGTCTGGAACGGAATCAACATAGTCAGGATCAGCATGTTATAAAGTATTTTGCTCAGCTTATTTCTAGAACGGACAAACATCCATGCCGTCATTGCACTTAAGACGACAATAATTAGTACTGCAACGATTGTTACGATCAGAGAGTTCTTAAACGCCATGATGAAATCCATTTTCTTTAACGCGCCCTGGAAATACGTAAGCGTAAGGCTGCTTGGAAGCGCAAAAATATTTTCATACAGTTCAGCGCGGCTTTTAAATGCATTTACAATCACCATATAGACCGGAAATAAATAAATGCAGCAGAACAATATAACCAGAATATTAATTATTACTTTCCCTACTGGATTTTTTTTCATTATGCAGATACCTCCTTATCTCCGGTGACCTTAACCTGAATCAATGTAATCAAAGCAATGATGACAAAAAATACAATCGCTTTTGCCTGTCCATATCCAAAATGACTTTTGGTAAATATTTCATTGAAAATATTCATGGACACCATTTCCGTTGCATTGTTTGGACCTCCGCCTGTCAGCGAAACGTTAACGTCATAAATTTTGAAGCAGTTGGACAATGTCAAGAACAGGCAAATGGTAATAGAAGACATAATCAGCGGGAGCTTAATGTTCATTATGGTCCTCCAAAAGCCTGCCCCGTCAACCTGCGCCGCTTCTATCACGTCATCTGATATCGCCTCAAGGCCTGCAATATATACGATCATCATATAACCCGCCATCTGCCACATAGACACTAGGATCATAGCACAAAATGCCATATCCTTATCCACCAGCCAGTTGAAAAATACATTAGTCAGTCCTGTCATTTCCCCCAGGGCACTCATGGCATCTCCCAAAACATACTGCCAGATGTAGCCTAATATCAGCCCGCCAATCAAATACGGTAAAAACAGCATGGTTCTTGCCACATTACGCACCTTCAGTTTTGTTGTTACAAGAACAGCAAATATAAGCGCTAATACATTCACGATCACAACTGTGATCAACGTAAATGCAGTTGTCCTTACGATGGATGTAAGAAATTGTTTATCTGAAAATATCTTTGTATAATTGGAAACGCCTACGAATACCTTTTCACTTTTTGCAAGCCCATCCCAGGAAACAAGAGAATAACCCATTCCCTTAAAAAACGGAATGATTACAATTATCGTGAACATAATCATTAACGGAGCCGTAAATAATGCATACCAGCCTTTTTTTATCTTCATCTTATCACCCATTCCTTTTGATTGGCCAGACGCCGCGTAGAGCAGCGCCTGCACCTGGTTTATATGTTTTTCATTATTCGTTTGCTGCTGTTACAAATGAATCGTTTAATGCTCTTAAAAATGCATCCGTTGTCATATCAGAAGAGAAATATTCCTGTGCATTCTGTACCAGATAAGTTGTGATAATGCCTGCCGGCCACTCTTCGTTAAATGTCCACGGAATAATATCTCCCTCTGCAATCGCATCCGATACTGCCGAAGATAGCGGATCAAGGTTTTCAGATACCATACCGTCTACCACCGGAATAAACCCAAATTTGTTGGTAAGATAATCTGTACCTGTCTCGCTTGTGTATAACCAGTTCAGGAAATCCTTTGCAAGCTGCTTGTCGTTATCAGAAGCATCAATGTTCACACACCATACAGAAGGAACGCCTACTGCAATAGATTTATTGCCTGCGATGGGCAGGGGCGCCATTCCCATATCGAAGTCCACCTCATAGGATGAAAATAAAGAGTAGCACCAATTGCCTTGATGAATCATCTGTGCTTTACCCGTTGCAAAATCGCCACAGTTCTGATCATAGGATACTTCCATTGGATTCTTCTGGCTTTCCTTTATTGCTTCAAAGACCTTTCCAAGCTCCTTAAACTCTTCAACATCCGCTATGTTTACTTTTCCAGAATATACATCCTGGCAAAACGAAACCGGATCCTCCTGTAATGCAAATGGCGTGTTTAGGATTTGTCCAATAAGGAAGTATGCTTCCTGGGAAAGTCCCAATCCTGTCATATTATTTGTTCCCGCTTCCTGAATCAAAGATACCAGCGCATCTGTAGAACTGATCGTATCTGCGCTCACCAGATCTTTGTTGTAAACAAGTCCGAACCCCTCTGCTGTCATCGGAATGCCAATGGTCTTGCCGCTGCTCTTTGCAATAAGATCGTCATTGATCTTGTCCAAGAAACCCAAGTCGCCGATGTCCTCCAGATAATCAGACATCTCAGCGATCTCCGTGCTGGAAGAAAGTGAAAATACGGTTGGACCAGATTCACTGGACATGTATGTCTTTAAATTCTGATAATAATCATCCCCGGAAATCTGCCAAACCTCAACTTCAACACCGGTTTCCTCTTCATAGGCTGCTGCCATTTCCTTAAGCTGATCATAAATCTCTGTCTTCTGCTGGAAGATGGTAATCTTCCCTGTTGCTTTCCCATCCTCCGAATTGGATGCATCAGATCCTCCCTTAGATCCGCATCCACTTAATAACATGGATGTTCCTAGTACAGCCGTCAAAAACAATGATACGATTTTTCCTATTTTCATTTTATACCCTCCTTATATTTTCCGGTTACTTGATAACCATACTTTATATAAATTTTACTAATTCGTCAATCCCTCTTGTCACTTTTCTACTTTTTACACTATTTAAACCTATATTGTTTATACATAATAACTCATTATTGAAATTATTTTAGTAAAAAATATAAACATTTACTACTATTTTAGTAAAATCAAAAATTATATTATAGTTAATTTTCGCAGGATTTTGTCCAAAACAAAAAGACAGAGAATTTTTTCTCTGCCTTTTCAACTCGATTCGTTTCTATCATGAAATCTTCTTTTTATTATCTGGTAGACGTTCTCCAATGAACCTTTGCCGCTATTTTAAACACTTCAAAGCTGCTGCCGCCTGCAATATTCTGTAACAAGAACTGTGCGGCAAGATAGCCTCTCTCGTAATCTGGAATATCTACGGTAGTAAGTCCCATAACCTCCGCCATCTCCGTACCGTCAAAACCTGTTACTGCAATGTCCCCAGGGATCTTCATTCCCTCCTGTCTTAACGCTTTCATGGCTCCGATCGCCATATTATCATTAGCACACACCAAAACCTCTGGAATATTATCGGATAACAGCATCAGCCTCGCCGACCGATAACCACTCTTTTCATAATAATCTCCCAGAAAATAGTTCTCCCGGCTAAATATAATGCCATTCTTCTGCAATACATCCTTCAAAGCCTGATAACGCTCCTGATTATCCAGCGTATCAATGCCAGCTATATAGCCAAACCGTCGATAGCCCTTATCCACCAGCCCCTGAACCAGTTCCGACATAGGACTGTAGTTGTTGACTACCACACTCTTGATGTTCGGAACATTCATGATCCGATCCAGCGCCACAATCGGATATCCCTCGTTCGCCTTCTGAATCAGGGTGGAATCCTTGCACTTCATATCCAGCATAATGGTTCCGCAGGTATGTGATGGATCCATAAATTTCTCGCAGGATCTATTTGTACAGATTATCAAATCATAATCTCTGGAATAAACATAATCACTGATGCCATGTATGATCTTCAGATAAAAGTTCCGCTCATAATCACTGAAATTAAACAATATCGTATTCGCATCTCCTGCTGGTTTCTTCCTTTTTCCCTTATGAATATCATACCCATTTTCCTGGCAGATCTGCAAAATCCTCTCTCTGGTATCTTCCCCCACATTATTACGGTGATTTAGTACATTAGACACTGTTGCCGGAGAAACCTTCGCCATCTCGGCAATTTCCTTGATCGTCATACGTTTACCTCTATTTCATTTTTGACTTTATTTCCGCCAGCAATCAGCCAAGTGCTGTGCTTGCTACATAAGCCAACATTATTTATCTCTTTTCTTAGTAAACGTATCACACATTTTATATAAAATCAACCCGGTTATTATATGCTGCTCTGTAAATCTGTAACCGTATAGCCCACAGGGGCGGTACATAAATCCAGCAACAGCTCAAACGCTGGACGGTTTGGAATGCAAGTTACAGATAGTGATATTTTTTTCTCTTTGCGGCTAAAAATACGGATGAAATAACCAGTGCAAAAGCTTCCGCAACGGTAATCGCCCACCAGATGCCATTGAGTCCAAAAAGGAGCGGCAAGATCAATACTGCAAGCGTCTGAAACAGCAGCGTACGCAAAAAAGCAATTGCCGCCGACACCCCGCCGTCATTGAGTGCCGTGAAAAAGGAAGATGCAAACACATTAATGCCATACAAAACAAAGGAAAATGCATAGATTGCAAGGGCATTACTGGTCATCAAAAATAAGTCTGCATCATATCCTACAAAAAAACCAGAAAGCAAAGGGGCGAGGGTTCTTGCCAGAAAAAGCATGGCAGTACCGCTTCCCAGCATAATCAGGATACTCTTCTTTAACATATTTTTCAGTTCAGCGTGATTGCCTGCACCGTAATGATAACTGATGATCGGTCCTGTTCCTATCGTATAGCCAAGAAAAACAGCGGCAAAAATCATCTGTGTATACATAACGACACCGTAAGCAGCAATCCCGTTTTCACCTGCATATTTAATCAACTGAAAATTATACAGCATACCTACAATAGATGTGGATATATTTGTCATCAGTTCAGACGACCCATTCAAGCAGGCTTTCAGTAAGACCGACACTTCAATCCCTGTTTTTTTAAGCTGTAGCAGACTTCCGTTAGGGTGCAAAAAATAAATGAGCGGTAAAACTCCGCCGATGCACTGCCCAATCACAGATGCCCATGCAGCCCCCGCCACGCCCCAATGAAACACAGCTATGAACAAGGCATCCAGCACCATGTTCGTCACCCCTGCTGCCACTGTCGCCATAAATCCAAGTATGGGTTTTTCTGCCGTGACGAAAAAACTCTGAAATAAATATTGAAGCATAAACGCAATGTTGAAGGCATTCATGATTCTGCCATACACCACGCAGTCCTCTATCATAGCATCCGTCGCCCCCAGCATATAAGAAATCGGACGCATAAAAATAACACCGATCAATGTCAGCGCCATTCCTAAAATAAGGGTGAGGTACACCATCATGGTAAAGTAGCGGTCCGCTCTCTCCCTTGCACCCTCCCCCAGCGTTTTTCCCACCAGCGCACTGCCGCCTGTGCCAATCATAAACCCGAAACAGCCCAGAATCATAAGAAAGGGCATAATCAAATTGACCGCTGCAAAGGCTGTCTTTCCAACATAATTTGAGACAAAGTAACCATCAACGATTCCATAAAGAGATGTGCACAGCATCATCGCAATCGTCGGCAGACAAAAGCGAAATAATTTTTTATAAGTAAAATGTTCTGATAATTGTACGCTCATAACTTTCTTTTAACCTCTGTTACCTCATTCTTTCTGTGAAATATCCTGCATAGCCTGTTTCAACAGGTCTGTATATTTATGAAAAAGCGACAAGAACAGTTCTTGTTCCTCAGCCGTCATACACTCTAGCGCTCCGCGCTCACTCTCAATGACTCTGTCAACCGTTCTTTCGCAAAGGCGGATTCCGCCTGCGGTAAGTGAAATCCGCTTGCTCCTATGATCATTCCCTTGCTCCAGTTTAATGTAACCATCTGATTCCATTTTCTTTAATGCGGAATTAATGGTTTGTTTCGGTTGATACATATACGCACATACTTCGCTTTGGACAAGCTCCGTATCGTTGGTCCTAAGCGTATATAAAATCCAAAAACTACATTCCGATAATCCCAATATTTTAGCAAGATTACGGTATATATCCTCATTTTCCTTTATAATGCCGTTGTACTCCGCCAGGCATTCACCAGCGCCCCTTTTTTCCATATCACACCTCCAGAATAACTTTGACCTTCTGAGTTTTATCTTATTTACCTGCATCCCCATTACACAAAGTCCGAAAACGGACTCTTATAGTATAGTCCGATTTCGGATTCGTGTCAAGAAACTTTTTTCGTGTTATAAAACAAGGCTATACTGTTACACATGCACAATACAAAATATTGAATTTAACTCCGGTATCCAAAAATTTATTTACCATATCTTGTGCTTTGAACAGCAACCTTACTGCCCATGATGAATTTTTTTCTATATCCTTCTAATCAAGTAATTGTTGTATTCCAGATATTTCTATGCTATAACTCTTTTACAGGCATTTTTCTATTTATATTTCTAAAATTATTCTTTACACAATTCTGTAACATCTTTTATTCCAAGGAGGACACTCTATGATTCAAACTACAAACACGCGCCCTGTCGCCTCAAATTCCTTTCCTGATGATAAAAATGAATGGCTTTCGGCAACCGGTCCGCTTAAGATTCCTATGACAAATGATTATCTCTTCCGAGCGCTCCTTCAACGCAGCAATCATGTTTTAAAAGGGCTTATCTGTTCTCTTCTCCACCTTCTTCCCATCGAAGTCCGGTCGGTAGTCATCACCAACCCAATTATATTAGGTGAATCCATCAACGACAAAACCTTCTTTCTTGATATCTCCGTCACATTGAATGACCACACCCTAATTAATCTGGAAATGCAAGTCATCAATGAACGTAACTGGCCGGAACGTTCTCTAAGTTACCTAAGTCGTACCTTTGATAACCTCAATTCCGGCGCTGATTACAGTGCTGTAAAACCTGCTATCCAGATTGGTCTTCTTGATTTTACACTTTTTCCTGAATATCCTGAGTTTTACTCTACCTATCAATTTATGAACACCAAAAATTTTACAATATATAGTGACAAAATGTGTCTTTCTGTGTTAAACTTAACTCGTATAGATTTAGCTACCGAGGAAGACCAACAGTACCATCTGAACGATTGGGCATCCCTTTTCAAGGCAACCACATGGGAGGAATTAAAAATGATTGCAAAACAAGATGAATTCATTAACGAAGCCTCTTCTACCATTTACCAGCTCAGCCAGGAAGAAACCATCCGTCTGCAATGTGAAGCAAGAGAAGATTTCTACCGCAGACAACGTTCTGTTCAGAACATGTTAGATGCAAAGATAAGTAAAATAGAAAGTCTAAACATTACCATTGAGGACAAAAACACTATTATTGAGAATCAGAATGCTACTATCGAAAATCAAAATGCTACTATCGAAAATCAAAATGCCACTATCGAAAATCAGAATGCCACTATCGAAAATCAGAATGCTACTATTAAAGAAATGGCTGATGAACTTGCTTCTCTGCGGGATCAGCTCTCTCATGCTTCAAGAATGTAATCATATAGAATCCCACTAGACAGAGCCGGAAATTATTGTATAATAGATACAGTGCCAGTTCTGGGAAGAGTGCGGCTATGCCGTATTGCCGGTGTCTCGGTTCACTTTTATGAATATCCCGGAGGAACACACGGCAGCTGGCACCGCTTAAGATGTCAGTCCCTGTTTTACGTATCTAAAAAGCTCCGTGCAATCGATTGATTAAGACTGCACGGAGCATTCTGTTCTTATATTGTCCTACCACCTGATCTTAACCTTAAATAAATCCCCATCAATCTCCACCTTCATCTTACCCCCCTGCAATTCCACAAAACTGGTCGCTATGGCGAGCCCTAACCCGCTGCCTTCGGTGTTCCTTGCACTATCGCCGCGCACAAACCGCTCTGTCAAATTTTCCGCCGGTATGTTCAGTTCCGATGCCGACATATTCTTAATCTCAATATCGATACCGCCTTCCGTCTTCTTGGCATTTATATAGACTCTGGTATTGGGCATAGCATATTTAATGATGTTAGTGTATAGATTCTCAAAAATGCGGTATGTTTTCTGCGGGTCAAGCTGAAGGATGACTTTCTCCTCCGGTACATAAAATCGGAAAACCAGCCCTGACTCTTCTATCCGGTCCTCATATTCCAGATAGACCTGACGCATCAGGTGGCAGATATCTACCTCCACCGGATGGAAGGTAATATTACCGCTGCTTGCCTTACTCACTTCAAACAAATCATCTATCAGGTGTTTAAGTCTTGCTGATTTCTTTTTCAGCACTCCAAGATACTCTTCCCTCTGCTCGGGCGTAAGATTCTCTGATTCAAGCAATTCTATATAAGTCGTGATTGCCGTAAGGGGGGTCTTTAAATCATGGGATACATTGGTAAGAAGCTCTGTTTTCATTCTCTGACTTTTTACCTCCTCTTCCACTGCCATCTTAAAGCCATCCTGTATTTTGGAAAGTTCCTCCTTGTAAGATTCAAAGATTCCCCAGTCTTCTTCAAACTGTGTCTGCAGATTTCCCTCCGCAATAGATCTGGTCGCCTGGAAAAGCTTTTGATACTGTTCCTGTATTTTCTGCACGTACTTTTTCAAAGCAACATAAAGCACAATTGTGTAAAGAATCAGTGCCATCCATCCGAACATCCACATAAAACATACCACTGCAAGGAATATAAAGTTAATAAAAATCAGTTTCTTGATTGTCTTTTCCGCACTTTCTCCTAAATCCACATGGAGGATTTCTTCCTTGAATCTTTCTTTCCGGTTTCTACATCCATCCATGAACCAACGAGCAAGCTTTACGATTATGCTTCGTTCTCTCAAAAATCCCCACAGCCCTAAGTCAAACACTTCCCCAAGGGATGTGGCAAAGTAATACCATACTCCAAAATACACCGCCAGGACTGTCACATTAATTATTCCTGTCAAAATCGCATAATACCCATAGGGCAAAAACGCCAAGTACTTGCCGTATATCTCATTCAAAATGCCACTATTGGTATATCCGACCAGCCTCACTATAATATAGCAAAAGCCAAAAAACATACACATCATAGAAAACAGGCTGACTTCAAGATGGAGGGAAACGCCCTCTAATTTATGCAGGCAATACCTTTTCGATCTAGTCAGCAGCAGCGCCGCAATGGCAAGCACAATCAAAATGCAATTCAAAATATATACAGCGCCTGCACGCTCATATGCGCTTTCTATTTTCCACTCATATCCCGCCATAGCCGTATTTGCGCTCCCACCCACAGATATACACAGCGCATCCTTCTGTTCCCCAGTCAATGCATAGATGAAGGTCATATCTTTCGGTCTGTCTGTTACACGATAGGTCACTTGCGTCTTGTCATTATAGAAATTGAAAACCGTCTGATAATATAGCGAATCGCTCATAAAACTATTAAAATCACTCTTAAGCCACTCTCTTGACATAACACTCTGGAGACACTTTAAAAGTTCGTCCGGTTTTTCATCCAGCACCGACACATCCGAAAGATTTCCAACACCGTCGTACGTCATCATGGCATAATACACGTACGAAGCATCCTCTCCTTTGAATTTTTTATCTGTAAACAGCTTCTCGATGTTTCTGCCCGTATTTTTCATGATTTCACCGGTGCTGTGGTCAATCACGCAGTAGTCCGCACTTTTGGCAATTCCCTCCATAATTTCATTTTTCAGCTCGCCCATATATGCATCAAAATTCTGCATCAACTCTTCCTTCAGTTCTTTTGCCGTTCTATCCGTTTCAAAATTCTGCGCAGACGCCATCTCCTCTGGCAACAGATCTCGTTCCTCTATCGTCAAATATAATTCCGAATAAGGAACCGCCTCTTGCTGTGTCTTATCCAGCATGCTTTTGTAAAGAATCAGATTGCTCCAGTAGAACTGCTTCAGAAAATGGTCGCTCCTAAGCTCTCCTGTATAATATTCCATTGCCTGTTTTTCAAGCACAGGATAAAACGCAATAAACACCACTACCGAAAGAGCCACAATAGCTCCTGCCGCTAAAAAACTGAACTTTTTACTGCTTTTCGATTTTGTATCCAACACCCCACACCACCTTTAAATATTTTGGTTCCTTCGGATTGATTTCTATTTTTTCTCTTATTTTTCTTACATGTACCATAATGGTATCCGTATTGATTGCCTGCTCATTCCAGACTCTCTCATAAATTTCCTCTGCACTGTACACTCTGCCCGGATTTTTCATCAATAGAAGGAGAATCTTAAATTCTAAAGGCGTCAGCTTTACAGGCTTTCCATCCACACTGCACTCCACCGTCTCCTCGTTAAGTTCAAGTCCGCCGATGACATAGACCTTGTCATTCTGCTTTTTGTCTCCCACCGCTTCTAAAAACTTTGCATATCGGCGCAGATGGGAATTGACTCTGGCAAGTAGCTCCATCGTGGTAAAGGGCTTTGTCACATAATCATCCGCCCCCATATTCAATCCCATAATCTTATCCACTTCCTCAGACTTTGCCGAAAGCATGATGACAGGAAATTCATAGCCTTGTTCCCTTACTTTCATCATCATCGTAATTCCGTCCATACGGGGCATCATCACATCCACAATTGCCAGATGGATCTCCTCCTGCTTGATTCTCTCAAGCCCTTCTATGCCGTCTGCTGCCTGATATACAACATATCCCTGATTTTTTAAATAAATTTCAATTCCCTCTCGAATTTCTTTGTCATCTTCCACAATTAAAATATGGTATACTTCCATGGTGTCCCCCTTAAGAATTTTAGTAATCAGTCGGTATCATCCCAAGTATACCATATCTTTCTTTCCATTCCTATTTTTATGATTAAGCCGCTGTTTTTCATTTCTTTTGTAAATCGCCTGCGCATAAACCAATATTGCCTCTTTGGCAATTTGCATGCTGCTGTAGCGCTGGGCTGTCTCTAACGCTCCTTGACGCAGCAGATCAATTTCCTTTTTCTCCAAAATATCCATCAGCTTATTGGTAAACTCTCTCTCTGACACATCTGTCATATATCCGTTTTGTCCGTTTACGACCACATCCTGGGTTCCCGTGGCGCGGAGTGCGACCACTGGCGTGCCTGCCGCCATTGACTCAAGCAGTACGATTCCCTGTGTCTCCGACAAAGAGGGAAACAAAAACAAGTCTGATGCATGACAGTAATTCTTAATCTCCTGATTTGGTATTTTCCCGGCAAAAATCACTTCATCTCTAATTCCCAGTTTGCCAGCCCTTTTCTCCAATTCTGACCGCTGGGGCCCATCACCAATTAGGACTAGCCTAAAATCACTTCCCCATAAATCTTTCAGCATCTTCATACAATTCAGCAAAAATACAAGATTCTTTTCCTTTGCAAGCCTTGCCACCGTACAGAATAAATGATTTTTTTCTCCTGCCAGTGCCTTACGAAGAAGCATTGTCTTCTCCTCCTTTGGCACGAAGCTGTCCTTTGGAAGCCCTGTAGGAAGTACTTGAATATCTGCGTCCGGCTGTATCTGCCCTAAATATTCCTTCATCAGCGGCGTCGGCGCAATGACCATGTCACAGTTCTTTGTATAGCTTCTTATATAGGCAGGCATGATTCCTTGAAGCTTTGAAAGTCCAACATAATGCAAGTACTGTTCATATCTCGTGTGATAAGTAAATACCATTGGCACATGATATTTCCATGAAAGGTATTTTGCCGTGTGTCCAATCATCATGGGGTGATGCACATGTATAACATCAAAGTCCCCTTCCTTAAATCTGCGTTCTATTTCAAAATCCAGGCTATTCGGCACAGAAAATCCGCCTGTCACCCCCCGTATCAGTGCTTTATATCTTACTACATCCGTCTCTTCTTCCTGTTCATCATAACTGGGGGCAAAAACCACCACCTCATGTCCTAAGCTTCTTAAACTGTCAGTCAGTCTTTCTATGGAAATCGGCACCCCTGCCACAAAGGGTTTATAATTATTTGTCATCATTGCAATCTTCATCCTGTCGCCTCCTTATGCCAGATAATGAAGGACAGCATCTCCAAGATAATATCCTGCCCCTACAAAAAACAAGTTCCAAACAAAAATTCCAAGTGTGGAACTGACCGTATACTGCACCAGATTCATCTTTGAGACCCCTGCCGGTATAGAAACTAACGTTCTTACCATAGGAACCAGCTTACTTACAAAAATACCTACGCTGCCCTTATTTCGGATCCAGGCAAGCTTCTTTTCTATCGCCGGTCTCTGCTTGGGGAATTTATTCAAATACTTCTGTAAAAACAGCTCTCCCCCTTTATAGCCCAGGTAATACAAAATCATACTTCCCGTAAGACCTGCCGCCACCGTGATCAAAAGCGCAGGGATGAATCTAATATTCCCCCTTGCCGCCCACAATCCGGCAAGAGGCATGATAACCCCCGCTGGAAATCCCGGCAGATTCAAATACTCCAGGAGCACAATTACAAAAATGGCAATTCCACCATACCTCGCAAAATACTGCATAATCAATTCCATTGTCATATTCCGCACATCCTTCCTGATTTACATTACAGTTCAGCCTTGGCTGGCTCCCCGTTTGCCATATATAACGGATTACAAAAAGAGAATACCTCAAAAACCTAAACAACATCCGCCTGTTATTCTTAAGAACTTCTAAAGATTCTATAATCAGTTTTTAAAGATATATTTAGTTTTAAAAACTACATTATGGGGTAAATATATTTCGAAACATGATGTCATTGTGGTATTTCATATTGATAAATTCTACTAGAAGTGATAATGTATTGTTGAAAATAAGATTTTGTTACTGTTCAATCTTATGAGTTGACTGTTATGGTTATAAAAATTTACATTACGAAGAAGTAATCATGGAAGGATATTGTGGAATATATGGACAAGAAATTTCATATTATCAGCGATGGGGCCTGTGATCTGCCGCCCCAGCTGACAAAAGAAAAAAACGTTACGGTTGTGCCTTTTTATGTATCTTTTGATGATGAACATTATCAGAAAGAAATAGAAGAAATCGGAATCCGCGACTTTTATCAGAAGATGGTGGCGGAATCTAAGATCTATCCCAAGTCCTCCATGCCCTCTGTTCAGGATTATGCAGATGCGTTTCTTCCTATCATCAAGCAGAAGCTACCCATCATCTGCATCTGTATCACCACCAAATTCAGCGGTTCCATGCAGTCCGCCGTCAATGCCAAAAATATGCTGCTGGAGACTTATCCTGATGCGCAGATTACGGTAATTGACGCTACAGTCAATACGGTATTGCAGGGACTTTATGTCTTAGAAGCGGTGCGCATGCAAGAAAGCGGCGCTGGATATAAAGAGACGGCTAGCCGGCTGGAAGAAATCAAGTCCACGGGACGAATCTTCTTCACCGTAGGAAATATGGAATATTTACAACACGGCGGAAGAATCGGCAAAGTTGCCGGAATTGCCGGCAGCGTCCTTGGCATCCGCCCTATCATCACCTTAAAACAGGGAGAAATCTTCCCCTCAGGCATTGCCAGAAGTCGTAAAAAATCCATGGAAAAGACCATTGATCTGGTTTTAAATTATCTGAAAGAACAGGGAGATTCCATTGAAGATTTCAGCATCGCCGTAGGTTTCGGCTATGACTATGAGGAAGCCATATCCTACCGCGACATGGCGCTGAAAACATTGGGCGAAAAATACGGTTTACAGGAGCTTCCAATCTATCAGATCGGAGCTACCATCGGCGTGCATACAGGACCTTATCCGCTGGGACTTGGTATCATCAAAAAGTCTGTGCTGTAGAGGCAATGCTTAATTTCCTGCCGATCAGAACTGCCTTTGCGTCTGTCCCATGCCCGATATCCCGGGTAATCGCAATCGGTATCTTTGGGGCAAATTTCTGCACCAGAGTCACCATATCCGGCATGCATTTTTCAGCTTCCATCTGCTCTTCCCTTTTCATAGTTGATTTAGCGGATAAAATTCATCCGTGAAAACGGCTCCTTCACCGGCACGCCATATTTTTCCTTTCCAAGGGCAATGCTCTTCATCAAAAATGCCATATTCTGCGCAAGGGTACGCATCATCTGCAGACCTTCCACGTCCTGACCAGCTTCGCCGGGCGCAGCGCCATGGATTCCATTCCAATATTGACCGGAGGCTATGGGCATCCCGCAAATTCCAAAAAATTTATTGAGTTCATCATAGGTAGCCGTAAGACCTCCTCGTCTTGCCGCTGCAACGGCTGCCCCCACCTTCATCGTCTTATCAAAATGTGTGCTGTAGAAAAGTCTGGTCAAAAAGGCGACCAACGTGGCATTTGCAGAAGCATAATATACCGGGCTGCCTACCACAAGCCCATCACACGCTTCAAATTTCTGTGCCGCTTCATTCACTGCATCCTCAAAGACACATCTCCCTTTTGAGGCACACTGACCGCAACTGATGCATCCGCGAATATCTTTATTCCCGATATGCAAAATTTCTGTTTCTAGCCCCTCCTTTGCAAAAACCTTTTCCATCTCATTCAGGGCAACATAAGTGTTTCCATTTGCCCTCGGGCTTCCATTGATCATTAATACTTTCATACTCATTTTCTCCTTGTTGAAATTAATTTTCGTAATATCATCCGACTTCTTTATAACAAATCTATCAGAATTTATTTCCCACGTCAATTCCGTAACAGTACAGCCCAAGGGCAGGCAGCAGCATGGACGGCGGGACGACTCGGAAGAGTGACGGCACACTTTATCTTTTCAAGTCTCATCTTAAAAATTTTATTTTACGTTGTTTTGTGCTATGATTAAAACAAGACACACTGATGTCATGTTTATTATGCTAATCTTATGAAAAAGAGGATAACGCTATGAAAATAGACAGATTGATTGGCATTTTAT
Organism: Lachnospiraceae bacterium; assembly: GCA_029054245.1. Taxonomy (GTDB): domain Bacteria; phylum Bacillota; class Clostridia; order Lachnospirales; family Lachnospiraceae; genus Suilimivivens. Next base: position 69,384 of record JAIDFQ010000072.1, read on the forward strand.
CCATCCTTCTGCAAAAAGATGTCGTCACCGCCCCCTATCTGGCAGAGCAGTTTGAAGTTTCCAGACGGACCATCAGCCGGGACATCGACGACCTGTGCCAGGCCGGAATCCCCATCATGACACGCCAGGGGGCAAACGGAGGCATTTCCATTATGGAAAATTACAAGATAGAGCGCACTTTGCTCACCAACGCAGAGATGCAGGACATTCTGGCAGGACTGCGGAGTCTTGACAGTATCAACGGCACGAACCGCTACGGACAGCTTATGGAAAAACTCTCCTATGGGTCATCAGACTTTTTGACCGGCAATCAATCTGTGCTGATCGATCTTTCCTCCTGGTACAAAGATTCGCTTGCGCCTAAAATCGAATTAATCCGAAACGCCATTGACAGCTGCCGGGAATTGTCCTTTCTCTATTATTCTCCACAGGGCGAATCCACAAGGACAATTGCGCCATACTATCTGATTTTTCGCTGGTCCAGCTGGTATCTATGGGGGTTTTGCAACAGCCGCAAGGATTTTCGACTGTTCAAGCTAAACCGCATGGACACGCTCCAACTATCAGACAAGCACTTTATCAAAAATCCGGCGGCATTGCCTGATTTTAAAAATGAACAGATTTTTCCCGGAGGCATTCGGGTAAAAGTGTTGTTTGATGCCAAATGTAAGTGGCGCCTGGTTGAAGAATTCGGAACGGCATGCTTTGAAGAGCAGGAAGACGGAAGACTGCTGTTTCATGCAGACTATACAAATAAGGAAAATCTGATTACATGGCTTTTATCCTTTCGCGACCAGGCAGAACTTTTAGAGCCGGAAAGCATTCGGAAAGAACTTTGCCTTGCTCTGCGCAGCACATTAAAGCGCTATCAGACTTGAACCAAACATCAATGCACAAAGGAATTAACGCCATTTAGTACAACTATCAGAAAGGAAACGCCAAACATGAAATATCCCTGGATCGATGAATACCTGCTCTCCATGCCGAGCGTGACAAAAGACCTACAGGCTGACTGGAACTGGATCCGCTATCAGATTGGCGGAAAAATGTTTGCCGCCGTCTGCCTTAACAACGACAATAAGCCCTATTACATCACTCTGAAGCTGGAACCATCAGAAGGGGATTTTCTAAGGAATCAGTACCCCGATATCCTTCCGGGCTACTACATGAACAAAGTACACTGGAATTCCATAAATCCCGACGGAGAAGTGCCGGATGAACTTCTAAAAGACATGCTGGAACGTTCTTACAAACTGGTACTAAGAGGTTTCAGCCAAAAAAAACAACGCGAACTTCTTGGACTGATGCCGTCCAAAACCTCGCTGGAATAAATATTATAAAGGAGGAACAAGATCACATGGCATTTGATTATAAGAAAGAATACAAGGAATTTTATCTTCCGCCCAAAAAGCCCTGTATCGTGGATATACCGGCAATGAATTATGTCGCCGTAAAAGGGCACGGCGACCCAAATGATCCTGAGGGCGCATACAAAGAAGCAATCGGATTACTGTATGGAATTGCCTTTACCATCAAAATGAGTTACAAGAGCAGCCACAAAATAGACGGCTATTTCTCCTACGTTGTCCCGCCTCTGGAAGGACTCTGGAGACAGGAATGCCGTGATACGATCGATTACGCACACAAAGAAAACTTTGAATGGATTTCCATGATACGGCTGCCTGAATTTGTCACAGAAAAAGAATTTGACTGGGCAGTCCGCGAGGCATCCCAAAAAAAGCACAGCGATTTTTCTAAGGCAGTGTTCTTTCCTTACCATGAAGGACTCTGCGTACATTGCATGCATGTTGGCAGCTACGACGAGGAACCTGCCACGATCAGACTGATGGATGAATATTTATCTGCAAACGGCTATTCTCCTGATCTTTCAGAAACGCGTTTCCATCATGAAATCTATTTAAGTGATCCCCGACGGACTGCACCTTCAAAATTGCGCACAGTGATTCGGCATCCTATCAAGTAAGACACTCTGCCGCAAGGGATATGGTCTGCCACAAACAGTCAGCTGGCTCATGGCAGGTCTTGTTCCCTGCGGCAAGAATGAACTGTTACATCCTTATGCTTTGTTTGCAGTTCCAAACAATTCTATCTTTTCCATAGCCGCCTTCTTTCGCAGGCAGCAGAATATCATTCATATTTACCAGCATATTTTCACCTCTTTTTCTGTAACAGGTCTGACTTATGGTTTCAATATTGTCTTTTTCTGCCTGCTTTAAGGAATATTCACCTTTTCCCATCCTGCGGCAATCTTCTCTTTTAATGCCTTAAAAGATTTCAGACCGCTTAAAGCATCGTAAGCTGCCACACAGGATGCTCCCGCTGCTGCCGCCAAACGAACGGCGTCTTCCAGCGTCTCCCCTAAAAGCGCTGCGGTAAGAAAAGCCGCAATGCTGGTATCTCCTGCACCGGTGCCGGAAAGCACCTGTTCGGGTACATAGCTTGCCTCAAATCCTTCCTTATCCGCCCATTCGGAAATACATAATCCCATCCTCCCTCCTACACCCGAAAGGCACTGCGCGTCTGCCGTACGGTAATACATTCCCGGGACGCCGCACTTAATCAGCACGACCTTTGCCCCATATGCCATGCATTGATTGGCAAGAGGTCTGATATCTTTCTCGATATCCAATATCTTGGTAAGATCCCTTCCCTGCGCCTGCCCGGCCAGCCGGCTAAACTTTTCCCCATCAAGCATAAACAAAAGTTCCTCCGCGCTTGGGACAAAAAAATCTACATAAGGCAGCGTTTTTTTTAAGATTTGATTCCATTCTGCCTTCCCCGCCTCCGACTCGGGATCCACCGCCGCCATGTCAAGGGATATGGCAGCACCGGCTGCCTTTGCCTTTTTAAATACAGACAGCAGTTCTTCCCCCTCCCTTTCATACATCATCTTCATCAGCGGCGGATAACCGAAATGAAAAAGCGCCGCACCTTCCATCTCCTCCTGCCTGATATCTTCGGCGCAAAAGGTATCGTTTGCACCAGGATTATGTAAAAAGATCCGGTCTATTCCAGGAATGGCAAGCACCACAGAATAGGATGTAGATTCGCCATCGATACGTATCATTCTCTCGCCTGCGCCATGCTTTTCCAGAATATCACAGACCATATCGCCAAATGCATCCTTCCCCACTTTTCCCATAAGTGCAACATCCGCGCCCAAGAATTTCATGGCAAGCCCTGTGTTGGCAACGGCTCCTCCCGTATGGACATCCACGCCTCCCATCCTAAGGAGCCTGCCGGGCGTTAAGATTTCTCCAATCGCCTCCACTTTCCGATCAGGGAACACCGGCGTAATATCCAGGCAGATGTGCCCCGCTACGATCACTTTTTTACCCATTTGTCATTCTCCCTTGTGTACCCGCTATATGTATCCGCTTTACATATCTGTTTTATGCATATGCATTATATACGCACTTGTCTTTTCCTTATTCAACGCCCATTAACAGCTTCATCACATACATCTCCAGTGCTTCAAAATCTCTGTTTGCTACGCATTTCTTCTGGAATTCGTAATCAAATTTGTCCGCCTTCTCCTCCAGATATTTAAAAATGCTAAGACTGTTCTCAAGATGCTTATAGCTATCCTCATCCCTTGTGGTTCGCATTGCCTTCACATCCAGCCCTACATATTCACCATGATCGCCGTACCCATTTTCTTTGAGCACCTTTACCTGATTAAAGGCTGCACGCAGGTTTTCCACTCCAAAAGTTTTATCCTGATCATAGCGGATGCCGTTCTGGTCATTCAGATGTACCGTCATAAGTTTGCCCATGGCAAGTGCAAAACCGATCTCATGCGCCGGATCCAATCCGGCAAGAATTGCATGGGCGCTTTCCAGATTACCGCCTACGCGGGAAGGATCGATGGTGGCTGCAGAAACTGCCATCACATGCCCTATCGTGCCGCAGATGCTGCGATCAATGGGCTCGTTGGGCTTAGGCTCGATACAGACGCGAATTTTTGGATCATATTCCAGCATCTTGTTGATTGCCGCGATCAGCTGCTTTGTCGCCCACACGGGTGATTTACTTTCTGCACAAAGCGTCCCTTCCCTCGCCAGCCAGAGTACGATCATATCGCAGCCCAGCTCCTTTGCAATATCAATGGAGCGGTATGCCCTCCACATTGCATATTCCCTGTCCTTTTCAGATGTGCTCATAAAGCCGCCATCTATCGTATGATCATCCATCCACAGACGGGGCGCCACGAACTCTGCTGCCAGATTGTATTTATCCAGCTTTTTCTTTAACGCTGCTGCCTTTTCCTTAATCTCTTCCTCCGTATACGCATTGATGTTTGGAACGGCATCATCATCATGAAACTGAATTGCGGAAAATCCCAACTCTGCAAATTTCGCAAGTTTTGTGTCAAAATCAATCTCCTGCCTAGTTGCCGGTCCATAGGAATCTGCTCCTGCATGTACATTCCAAGGTCCCACAGAAAACTTAAATTTACTCATCTTGTTTCTCCTTTTCTGGTTGTTTTTGCTCTACCGCTTTGTATTATAAAAAGCATACCAGAAACCCTTTCTTTTTTCGGGCTTAATTTGCGATAAAAACATGACAAATTTGTGGTTTTCATATAAAATTAAAAAAAGTACCCAGAAACGGAGAAAGTAGAGACAAATGAAAAGCGAGTACGAAATTATTTCCCATAATAACAGCAATTTCCATATATTTCTCGTAAATCTTCTATACCGTACTCCCCATATCCACAAGGATTACGAGATCAGTCTTGTTGTAGAAGGTTCTTTTTCACTCATAACCCCTGATGGGACAAGCGCCCTTTCGGCAGGGGACATTTTTGTCATGAACCCTTTTGGCAGCCACGAGTTGAAAGCGGATGTGCCTGCTCTCATCCTTTCCCTGCAGGTATCACCTGCCTTTTTTACTTCTTACTATCCCCAAATGGAACAAACAGAATTTGATGTTTCCCTGCTTTCCTGCTCCCTAAATCCGGCGGTCTGTAAGCACGTCCGGGAGCTTTTGCTTGATCTTGCCCGTGCTTATTACGGCAAAGAAGATTACAGTTCCCTTAAATGCGCTTCCCTCATCAATCAATTGTTTTTCTACCTGCTAAGCACGCAGGCGCATCATCCCATTCCAGAAAAAGAAAAGAAATCCTTCCTGACAAAAGGAACGCGCATGCGAAATATCCTTTGCTACATCGAAACCCATTATACAGAAAAGCTTCTCCTGTCCGATATCGCCGGACAGGAGAAGCTTGACCTGTACTATTTGTCCCATTTTTTCAAAGAATGCTTTGGCGTGACCTTTCAGGACTATGTCACAAAGCTACGCTGTGAGAGGGCACGGCAGCTTTTACTTCTTACCGATTACCCGCTCCTTGATATCGGTATCAGCTGCGGTTTCTCTGATACCAAATATTTTAATAAAGGCTTCCACAAACAATATGGATGTACCCCAAAGGAATATCGGAAGAACTTCCAAAATGCCAGACTGGAACAACAGCAGAAATCCATGCTGACCACACAGGAATTTCTTTCTGAATCCGCCAGCCTGATCACCCTTGAGAAAGCAGCTTCTCCCAATTTTTTCTAAATCTGACATCTCTTATGCTTTCATCATGGTAAGCACCATCTGTGCCGTCTCCACCATATTGGTTCCACTATCCATACTGCATTTTTGTATGTACTTATGTGCCTCTTCCTCCGTCATATGGTTCCGGTTCATCAGAACCTCTTTTGCATCTTTGATCATTTCCATTTCCTTTGCATCTCTCTCCTTGGGCTTTGCCCTAAGCCTGCGCCTGCGCCGTTCAATCGTCTGAATCATCATATCGATGGTATTGATCAAATCATGAACCTTAAGAGGCATGGACAGGCATATGATTTCCCCTTCTACCATACCGCCATTTATGATATGCGGGGATGCTATAAGCAACATTTCAAATCCCCGGGGCAGATATTCACGCAGTTGGGAGTAAAGCATATCCGTCAGTTTATACCCACATAGAATAATGCCATCATTCAAATTGTCCGCCAGCGTCATGGCCTGTGCGCCTGTGGTACAGGCACCTGCTACTGAAATGCCATTCCTGACCAGAAGATTCTTCATCTTTTTTGCATCATCTATTTTGGGGAGGACTACAATCACACCGGTCATTGACACACCTCCTCCTATTTTGTAACAGTAAAGCCTGTCTTTATATTTATTGCCCTTAAAACTGGTTCAGATACTGATTGATTTCCCAGTCTGTGACCTGTGCCCGATAGTTCGCCCACTCTGCCTTTTTGGCTTCCATATATTTCTCTGATACGTGCCTGCCAAGCACCTCCTGGATGAACACATCTTTTTCCAGTTCATACACGGCTTCAATTAATGTGCCGGGAATAGCTTCAATGGCCAGGCTTTTTTTCTCTTCCTCTGTCATGGCAAAAATATTGCGGTCCACACTTGCCGGAGGCTCTATTTTATTGGCAATTCCATCCAATCCTGCGCGCAGGCATACCGCCAGCGCCAGATAAGGATTTGCCGATGGATCGGGGCAGCGCAGTTCAATCCTCGTACCCTCCCCACGTGATGCAGGAATACGGATCAATGGACTTCTGTTGGTTGCGCTCCATGCAATATAAACCGGCGCTTCATATCCCGGTACCAGCCTTTTGTAGGAATTCACGAGGGGATTGGTGATAGCGGTCATTCCTTTCATATGCCGGATGATTCCTCCAATAAAGTAATACGCTTCTTGGCTTAATCCCAGCTTATCGGAAGGGTCATGGAAAATATTCTTTCCATCCTTTGATAAAGACATATTAATATGCATTCCCGATCCATTTACGCCGAACTTCGGTTTAGGCATAAAAGTTGCATGCAGTCCATGCCTTTTGGCGATGGTCTTGACTGCCAGCTTAAATGTCATGATGTTGTCGGCTGTGGCTAGCGCCTCATCATATTGAAAATCAATCTCGTGCTGGGCAGGCGCCACTTCATGGTGAGACGCCTCAACCACAAATCCCATATCCTCCAGATTTAAGACCATATCCCTTCTTGCATTTTCCCCTAAATCCAGCGGCCCTAAATCAAAATATCCCGCTTTCTCGTGGGTCAGTGTGGTCGGCATGCCGTTCTCATCTGTATGAAATAAGAAAAACTCGCATTCTGGTCCCACTTCAAACGTATATCCCATATCTGCGGCTTCCTTGATGGCACGCTTTAAAATATATCTGGGATCCCCCTCAAAGGGCTCTCCGCTCGGGCGGTACACATCACAAATCAGCCTCGCCACCTTTCCCTGCTGAGGTCTCCATGGGAATATCTCCAACGTGCTCAAATCTGGATAAAGATACATATCCGACTCCTCAATCCGCACAAATCCCTCTATGGAAGAACCGTCAAACATACATTTATTATCCAGTGCCTTTTCAAGCTGACTGGCAGTTATCGCTACATTTTTAAGACTGCCGAACATATCTGTAAACTGGAGCCTGATAAATTCCACATCTTCATCGCCCACCAATTCCATAATATCCTCTTTTGAATAATGTTTCCTCATAATCGATCCATTCCTTTCTTTCTATTATGGCAAAAGGCGTTCCTATACCAGCATCGGCATACGCCTGCTGCAATAAGAACGCCTTTGTTCCGTATAATAATAACAATCCTGCTGCGACTTTGTCAATAGAAAATGTGAAAGGATTGCGATATAAAACGCAGCGGCGGCATGACCCACAAAGCAGCACCCTCCGTCAGGGCGGAAGCAATCCCGCAGCGTTAAATGGGCATACGTCTATGACGGTCCTATGTACAGCGATAAGAAGGGCTAAACAGCCTTTTGGTAGGTATTTGTACCAGACGCAAACGGCGTATTGCCCCATCCATGGGGCAGTTACGCCTTCGACGGACTTCCTGTCCGTCGATTGCTGAATCGTCTTAAGGCTGTTAAGTCCTTCTAATCGCTTTCCATAAGGCTCCGTAATAGACGTATGCCCATTTAACGCTGCGGGATTGCTTCCGCCCTGACGGAGGGTGCTGCTTTGTGGGTCATGCCGCCGCTGCGTTTTATATCGCCGTCTCCTTTCAAGGTAATTCCAAAGCATAAAAGGGCATTACACGATCAGGTCGGGGAAGGGGAGGCTGTAGGGGTAGGGAGTGCTGCCTTTTCTAAGGAGGTCTTGATTGCGTTTAGCAGGACCATGGAGGTATATTTGTTGTCATCTGAGTAAGTAATGCTGTCTAGTGACTGGTTTTTGATGATCTGGCTTGCAAGGTCGTCGAAGGACGGCTCTAACAGGGGGAACATCGTTGTCACAGCTTCATCTAAGTTTACGATGCGGATATCGTTGATGTTGGTTTCATCCACTGTCACTTCCACATCTACTGCATTGTCATTTAAAATCAGGGATGTGGTGTAGATGCCGGGCACGTAAGAAGCGGAAGGGGTCTCCACTGCGGAGTTTTCCTTTTTATCCTTGGGCACGAACATGATAATCAGGAGAATGATAAATAATATTCCCAGCAAAGCAAAGATACCGGTATATATTAATTCTTTCAGATGAAGTACAACAATTTTGGTCTTGGAGCTCATAGGCTATCCCCGTTACATTCTTTTTACTATAGTATTATGGGAAAAAGGGATTTATGCCTTGGATGTGAGTTTTTTATTCGGTGATGGGATTATAGAGGTAACAGGCAAGACAGATCAAGAAAAACCAAAATAAGTCAAAGGAAGTTTAAGGAAAATTTAATAGAACTATGTATACATATATGATAAGATAATAACGCTGAATAACTCAGCAAACGAAAGATTTATATATCTTTCTTTGGATAGACGGAATATAAACAATGAAAGGCGGCAGGTACAATGAAGAATATTTGTTTATTTTGGGCACTGATACTAACTGCTTCCCTCACTGCCTGTGCTTCTAGATTTGATGGCAGCCGCACAGGGAATGAAAATCAGCTTATTATGGAATATGAAATATTGAATATGACAGATACGCAAAACTTAGAATTAAAAGATGGGGATATCGTTCATTTCGATGTAACAAGCAAATCGGGAAGTGTTGCCATTTCACTCCAAAAAGGAGAGGATAAACCCATATATGAAGAAAGTGATATTCCAACTTCCACCTTTCAAGTTGCGATAAAGGATAGCGGTACCTATACTGTATCAGTTACAGGACATAAAGCAAAAGGAAGTGTAAGTATTACAAAGGAAAGTACAGCAAAAGAAAACAGTTCATCAAAAACAGACGAGCAAGCAGACTCCAAAGACATAGAAATATCTGATGAAGAATGAACCCCAATAGGAACATCCAAGAATCCGTTTTCAGGTTCTTATAATGGCAATGGCTTTAGGATCATCGGACTAACTGATAAAACTCCTGACACGACTCTTTTTGGAAATGCTGTTAACGCTAATTTGTATAATATTACATTTGCGAACGGGGAAATACCAAATTATGATATCGAGGCTGAACGCTTTGTTTGTAAAGATGCCGTAGAATGCCAGATTTATGATATATTTTTTGAATAATGCCGCACAAAACCTCCAAAAAAATCTTATTAAGGAAAAAGGATTCAGCGGACAGAAAGTCCGCCGAAGTTTCGTCCGACGCGGAAGAATCTTTGTCGTGACGGTTCCCCCTTTTGCCTAAAAAGCCCGCCCATCAAAGAGCTCTTCGATCTGCTCCATCCACACACGCACACAGGCATCAGAAGGCATTCTCAAATCTCCTCTGGGCGACAGAGCCACGCTTCCAACTTTTGGTCCGTCCGGCAGGCAGGAACGTTTGAATTGCTGGCTGAAAAAACGATTGTAAAAAATCTTCATCCATTTAAGAATTTCCGTATCCTCATACTGCCCTGCAAAAGACTGTTTCGCAATGCGGAAGATCTTGGACGGCTCAAACCCGCACCGGAGCATATAATACAAGAAAAAGTCATGGAGTTCGTAAGGTCCCACCAAGTCTTCTGTTTTCTGCGAAATCACGCCATCTACAGGAGGGAGCAGTTCAGGACTTACGGGAGTATCCAGCACGTCTTTAAGAATCTGTGTCAGCTCCAGGTTTCCACAAGTATCTGCATAATATTGTACCAGATGGCGCACCAAAGTCTTGGGGACGCCTGCATTTACGCCGTACATAGACATGTGGTCGCCATTGTAAGTCGCCCAGCCTAACGCTAGTTCTGACATATCGCCAGTGCCGATGACCATGCCGCTTTCCTGATTGGCAATATCCATAAGAACCTGTGTCCTCTCTCTTGCCTGCCCATTTTCATAGGTCACATCATGACATTCCAGATTCTGCCCAATCTCTTTAAAGTGAATCATAACAGCTTCTTTGATATCTACTTCTTTCAGTGCTGCGCCAAGAACTTCCGCCAGCCTGCATGCATTGTCATAGGTCCTGTCTGTGGTTCCAAAACATGGCATAGTAACTGCAATGATATTTTTGCGCTCTATTTTTAACAGGTCAAACGTTCTTGCTGTAACCAGAAGGGCAAGGGTGGAGTCCAGTCCACCGGAGACGCCGATTACCGCCTTGCGGCATCCAGTGTGGTCGTATCGCTTTTTCAATCCCATGGACTGGATAGACAGAATTTCTTCGCAGCGTTTTTCCCGCTCACTTCTATCAACAGGCACAAAGGGCATAGCCGGGAATGTCCTAGTAAGTCTGGTCTTGTCTTTTTGTATGGAAAAGGGAAGAACCACATAGTCCCGGCGGGTATCGCAGGCAAAGGTATTCATTCTTCTGCGCTCCATCCGCAGCCTGCTTACATCAATATCCCCATACAGAATCTGACTCTCAAAGCGTTTGCCCTGGGCAAGCACGGTTCCATTTTCTGCTATAATATTGTGACCGCCAAAGACTAGATCCTGGGTAGATTCTCCTTCTCCGCCGCTGCAATACACATATCCCGCAATCAGCTTGGCGCTGGAGGATTTAACCAGCATTTCCCGGTAGGCATCCTTGCCGATGGTCTCATTGGAGGCAGACAAGTTGACAAGCAGGGTAGCTCCTGCCAGTGCATGGGAAATTCCCGGCGCATTTGGCGCCCAGATATCCTCACAAATCTCACATCCTACCACAAGCCCGTCCATCCCATCTGCTTCTAACAGGACATTCGTACCGAAAGGAACCGGCTCTCCTTGAAACAACAGGATTGCCGCCTCTTTGTTTCCCGGTGCAAAGTGTCTCGTCTCATAGAACTCCCCATAAGATGGGATAAATGTTTTGGGAATAAAACTAAGCACCTGCCCGTCATAAAGCGCTGCTGCTGTATTATACAGCTTCCCTTCCCGCTCCATGGGAACCCCCACAAAGATAAGCGCATCTATCCCCTTTGTGCACGCTGCGATCTCGGCAAGCGCCTCCTTACAGGACGTAAGAAGCCTCTCCTGCAAAAACAAATCACCGCAGGTATAGCCACTTATACAAAGCTCCGGGAAAACGATCACTTTCGCGCCCGCCCCGGAAGCCTCTTTTATTCCTGCACAAATCTGTTCTCTGTTATAAATGGTGTCCGCCACCTTCATCTTCGGCGTGACCGCCGCTACCTTTACAAATCCATGCTCCATATGCAATTCCTCATCATCGACTGGTGACGCTTTCTCACGCAGTCTTATCATCTGCTCTTTTTTAACAGTTCCTTAAGCTCCTCCACAGAAAAGGTGTAGGAAGTATTGCAGAAATGACAGTTGACCTCGATGCTTTTATTATCTGAGATCATTTCCTGAATATCCTTTTTGCCGATACTAATGATTGCCTTCTCCACTCTCTTTTTGTCACAGTTACAATAAAACTGCGCAGGCATAGTATCTGTGATTTCCAGATCCAGACCTTTTAGAAGAATCCCCAGCATCTCTTCCGGCGACTTTCCTTCATCCAGAACCTGGGTCACGGAAGAAAATTCCGCCAGATTTTGTTCCAACAGCGCAATCACTTTGTCCTCAGTAAAAGGCATCAGCTGGATGATAAAGCCGCCCGCCTGTTTCACGGTATTGTCCTTTTCCATCAGAACGCCCAGCCCCACACTGGAAGGCACCTGCTCGGAGGTTGCAAAATAATACGTAAGATCCTCTGCAATCTCTCCTGTCTGCAATACAGTCTGCCCCACATAAGGCTCTTTTAATCCCATGTCCTTAATTACGCGCAAAAGCCCCTGCCCCACGGCTCCGCCCACATCCAATTTCCCCAACGCATTAGGAGGGAGCATTACCTGGGGACTGTTTGCATAACCCTTTACATTTCCCCTGCTGTCAGCCGTGACGGTCATTCCTTTTAATGGTCCATCTCCGGTGGCCTGTAAAGTCAGCAAATCCTTGTCCCCCTTCAGCATTGCCCCCATCATCACGCCTCCGGTCATAAGCCGCCCAAGGGCGGCACTTACTACCGGACTGGTATCATGCGCTTTTCTTGCTGTATCCACTAAATTTCTGGTGGTTGCTGCAAACGCTCTGATCTGGGCATTCGCAGCTGTTGCCCTGACAATATAATCCGACATCCTAAATCCCTTTCTATTATATGACCGTATCCTCATGTGCTTTCCCACGCTCCCGTGCCACCACATAAATCCGCTCACTATCCTCCCGTGGCTCTTTATGCGTGTCTGCATCCAGCACAATCACCACTTCCATCCCTGCTTTCTCTACAAAAGCAGTCATTTCAGAAAGCGTATATCCCCTCTGAAAATGCGTCTCCGAAAAGCGGCGGAACAGTCCTGAATCTTCCTTCGCAAAAATGGTCAGATCATATTCATTGATCCGTTCTTCCTCATGGTAATAGTTTTCCCATATAAAACTGCATTCTTCCCTATTTTCTGCAATGGTCGTATCTCCGATGACTTTTTCATATTTATAAACCGTATTAAAATCAAAAATGAAAATACCGCCAGGATACAAATAATTGTGGACCAGCGTAAAAGTATCCTCCACATCCTCATTCTCTAAAAGATAGTTGACGGAATCACAGACGCACACCACGGTACCAATCGTGCAGTATAGGTCCAATTCCCGCATATCCTGGCACAGATACAGAATCTCGCTGCCCGATTTTTCTTTTTTGGCAAGGGCAATGCTCAGCATATCCTCAGAACTGTCCACACCAATCATATCATAGCCCTTATGATATAAAAGCTCCGTCAGCGTTCCGGTTCCGCACCCTAAGTCCAGCACCAGATTCCGTTCGCTTTTTAAAATCTCTTCCCTTATTTCTTCCGTATGTCCGGCGCTGTCAGCACCCTTCTCTAAATGAAACACCGATGGTGCAGAAATTCCGTACTTTTCAATCAAAAACACCAGAAAATCCGCCCACTCCTCATAAGGCGTATCATCCATGAAAATGTCATACACACCCGCAAAATCTGTATATGCTTCCAACTTATTCTCCCAGCTTCATCGCTACCACAAATCCAACTGCAAATGTCACCACGCTCACCAGCACACTTGCCACAGTGATGGTTCCTATTTCTCCTAATAAAAAGATGGCAAAGGGCGATGCCACGATCAAGCCGATGATTGCCCAATATGCCTGAATGGGGAATTTTTCAAAAATAATCTCAATCAGCTTTGCAATGGCAAAAATACCAACCACGATTCCAAGTCCCATGGGAACCAAGACGCCGCATCCCTGCAAAATACCGTTTACATCAAAAGCCACCAAGGCTGTTACAAAATTCTTGATAGAAGCCACAATTGGATTGTAATATCCCATAAGCAGCAACATCATAGATCCGCTCACCCCCGGAATCACCATGGTTGCAGAGGCAACGATGCCCACAACAAATAGCTTGATGACCGACCAGAGATTAAAGGAAAGATCCGCAGCCGCACCTTCCTGTTCTCCAATAGCCGCCATTCCGACTACCACCCCAAAGAAAATCAAAAAGGGAATCACATAGCTTACCTTGACGCCTTTTCCCTTTACCTTCTTGATGACTGCCGGAAGTCCTCCCACAATCAGACCCACAAACAAGCAATTCGTCTGCAGCGGGAAATGGGCAAACGCAGGTTCAATAATAAAGGATAGCCCCACCAGCGCAATCCCCATTCCAATCGCAACCGGAATCAAAAACTTGATACTTTCCTTAAATTCCTTGAACAAATGGGTCAGACAATGAATCAGCTTATCATAAATCCCCATAGAAACCGCCATGGTCCCTCCGCTGACACCGGGAATAATATTTGCCGTCCCCATCACTACACCTTTTAAAATCGTCTTAATCATCTTTTCCTCCATTTAAATAATCTTCTAAAAATGCAACCAGCTTCTCCATCTGTTCATCCGTCCCTATGGTAATGCGCAGATGGTTGTCTATTCTGGGTTTGTTCCAATACCTTACATAAATATCGTTCTTCTTTAAAGCAAGAAAAATCTCCTCTGCGGGAACCCTTTCATGTGTGACAAACAGGAAATTGCTCTGGGAATCCGCAAAAGAAAAGCCAAGCCTTCGCAGCTGTCCCTTCGTCCATTCCCTTGTTTTTATGATTTTTCCCACAATCTCATTAAAATAAGCATCCTCTAAAACCGCTGCCGTTCCCATTTCAATTGCCGGCATATTCATGGTGTAGGAATTGAAGGAGAACTTCACATCCTTTAAATATCCGATCAGCTTTTCATTTGCAATGGCAAAACCAATCCGCATCCCCGCCATCGCCCGGGATTTGGAAAACGTCTGTACCACCATCAGATTATCATATTGATTCACATAAGGCACCATGCTCCTGCCGCCAAAATCCACATATGCCTCATCAACGATCACCACTGAATCCGGATTTGCCAAGACAATCTCTTCAAACAGGTCTGTATCTTCCAATACCCCGGTAGGCGCGTTGGGATTTGGAATGATGATGCCTCCGTTAGGCGTCAGATAATCTTCCTTTTTTATGCAAAAGTTTTCATCCAACGCGCATGTTCTATAGGGTATCCTGAAAAGCTCTGCCCACACATCATAAAAAGAGTAGGTAATATCAGGAAACAAGATCGGCAGCCCGCCATTAAAAAAAGTCAAAAACGCCATTGCCAATACATCATCCGACCCAACTCCCACAAAGACTTGGGCAGGCGATACATGATAGTACTCCGCCAGTGCATTCACCAGCTTTTCCGCATTCATATCAGGATAAAGGCGCAGCCTGTCACAATCCAAATTTTCGGCAATCCGCTTAACCCCCGGCGCCGGCGGATAAGGGCATTCGTTTGTGTTTAACTTTATCACGCCCTCTGCTTTCGGCTGCTCCCCTGCAACATAGGGTTCTACCTTCCTCACATTCTTTTCCCAGCTCATCATCTATCCTCTTTTTGCTTCAAATTATATTTATGCGCTTAAATCCCTGCCACCTATGGTAACATTATCCAGCCATACCTGCAAGCATTATTGCCTATTATTTTCACCCCAGACACACAATTGGTCTAAAACATTCATAAGAGATTTCCCCCTCGCGCTCAAACTGTATTCAACCTTGGGCGGTATCTGGGGATATTCTTTTCTGATAATGAGCTGGTCAGCCTCCAGCTCTTTTAAGTTATTGCTAAGTGTTTTATCCGACACATTTTTCAGATATCTTTTTAATTCGTTGAATCTCACAACGCCAAACTCCATCAGACAGTAAAGAATGACCATCTTATGCTTGCCAGATATAAGCGACAGTGTATAGCTGAATCCTGTGTCTTCAAAATTTGCTTCCTTTATATAATTCTTTATCATTTTACGCTTTCCTTTAAGATAGTACTTGTATTTTTTAAGTTACCTGCTACAATTATATATAAGGACGTAAGTTCTGTCAATCCTATACAAGAAACGGGGTAATTACAATGAGAAAGAAGCTCAACATAACAGAAGGTATCTTTCCGATGCCGGTATTAATGGTAGCAACCTACAATGAAGATGGCAGTGTCAATGTCATGAATGCTGCGTGGGGCACCATGCAGGCGAGAGGCAATGTCGCCCTCAATTTAACGGAAACACACAAAACCGTTAAAAATATCAAGGCAAGAGGCGCTTTCACGGTAAGCATTGCTGATGCCGCCCACGTAGTTGAAGCAGACTACTTTGGCGTTGCGTCAGGCAATAAGGTTTCAAACAAATTGGAGAACAGTGGTCTTACTGCCAGCAAATCTGAAATTGTGGACGCTCCGATCATCAATGAATTCCCGCTCTGCTTAGAATGTGAATTTATTGAATATCAGGACGGTGAATACGGCTGCGGCGTCATCGGCAAGGTAGTAAATGTCACAGCAGACGAAAAGGTTATGGTTGGAGACAAGATTGATATGTCTCTGGTAAACGCAATCGCCTTTGACCCTTATACACACGGCTACTATAAGGTGGGTGAAAGAGTGGGAGAAGCCTTCAAAGACGGTTTACAGCTTAAAAAGTAATTCTGACACAGACAGGATCATGAACATAAAAAAGAAGCGGCGCAAATCCGCTTCTTTTACGGTTCATCAAGCGCTTTACAGGCTTACCGTCTTTATCCGCTCCTACAACCCTAAGATTTCCTAAATCAACGCTAAATCCCTGTTTCTCCCGCCTCCCCTACCTGTTTACTTCCCTGCAATAATAGTTAAAATACTGCTCCCTTAACCCCTTATAAGTACCTCGCGGCAGATAAATTTTTCTTCCGTTATCCATACAGATTTCCTTTGCGTTCAGAGTCCCGATACATCCGATATTAACAATAAAAGCGGCTCCGATTTTTGCAAACTCCTGACATTTGGAAAGCTGTTCGTAAAGCTCTGTCATGGTCATTCGCAGAATATACTGCGTGCCATCCGCAAGATAAAGGCATTGTCTTTTTCCCTGCGCTTCGCAGTATACAATGTCATTTAATGACACTCTTACAAGCTTTCCCTCAATTCGTAACAGAATATATTTCTTTCGTTCCTCTTCTATATTGTTCAGGAAGCGGTTAAGTACCGAAAATAATTTTTCTTTTGAAACCGGCTTTACCATATATTGCAATGCGTCCACATCGAACGCCTCGAGCGCATACTCTTTGGATGTAGTGAGGAAGACAATCTTTCCTTTATAGTTCATATTGCGAAGCTCCTTTGCTGCTTCTATTCCCAAAGGATTGGAATTGCTTTTTTTATCCGGCATATAGATATCCATAAAAATCAGATCGGGGATATAATTCTTCTCTCTGACCAGACAGAGCAGTTCCTCGGCGCTTTCAAAGCATCGGGTCATAAATTCCAAACCAGGAAATTTTTTCTCATAGTCGCCCAACAATTTTTCTGTTTTCTCCAACTCTGCCGGCTCATCGTCACAAAGCGCTATCAAATACATCGTTTTCCTCCTTTCTGTCCGGCTATAGATCCGACGGAATGTTCATAATCAGTCTCAAAATGAACACCCCGTTATCATTTTTAAAATCGTATTCCCCGTCATACTTTTCTGCCGTCTTGATAATGCTTGAAACTCCGATGCCTCCCGTAAATTCCGCTTTCGGCTGCCCGTTCTTTAATTCGGTTTCCATTCTACATGTATTGCTGCAGAAGATAATCAGTTTATTTTTTCTTTTTCTGACCATTAAATGAATCATGCATTCCCTCTCGTCCGTATGCTTCTTCACTTCCATGCAGGCGTAAATTGCATTCTCATAAGCATTTGCAAGAATTGTAACCAGATCAATATTCGGTATCGCCAGATTCTTTCCAATCTCAATGTCAAGCCTGACCCTGATCTGCTCATTTTCCGCCTTTCTGGTATAGGCCGAAAGAATATTATTGACTGCGGAATTGGCGCATATGGTCTCCGCCGCGCCCTGATTTGTTTCCCTGTCATACTCCTTTAAAAATTGCAGCAGCTCATCCTTCTGCCCTCTACGCACATACTCCGCGATCACGGCGTTATGATGCCTTACATCATGACGAATCCTTCTTCCGGATTCCACAGATTCTTCCAGAATCTCAATCTGGCGTTCCAAAAGCCTGTGATTCATCTGTATCAGCTGGTTTTCTCTCTCATATTCCTTTTCTTTACCAATATGCAGATAGAACCGGAACATAAGAAGCTGCAAAGTGCCTGTCAGAACAAAGTTTGTAATGATCTGATAAAGGCGATATGGAGTATTTACGTTAATACTCGGATTTAGGATAAATCCGATTCCAAAAAGAATGCTGACAATCATAACGGCGACACTGAACTTATCTACCTCTTTCTCCACATAATCGCTAAAATCCTTAATGGAGCTTTTTAGCTTCTTTTCTATAAAAAATGTCATTATCAGAATGAGTAGTATACGCGTAATAACGTCTGCCCATACATTCCTGTGAAAAAATACAATGGAAACCTCCAGTCCGCCGATCAGAAATACAGCCAACAGGTAAAAAGTCAACGCCAGCTTATAAATAGACAGATAAACGGAATCTCTGCTTATGAAAATGGCAAAGACCCCAAAACACACATACATTCCAAAAGCCACAATCCGCACACAGCTTTCCCAATCCACCACATACCAGATACATGCCAAAATAATCAAAATTGCACTGAATCCTGCATAACAGACGATGGTTCTTTTCCTCCCAAACCGTGATTCACTCATCCTGGAAAACAATAAAATCACTCCTGCAAGGCTGACCGCAAACCGAATCAACGCTACATAAACCGATCCCCCCAACATACAATTATATCTCCTTTCCCAGCAAAATATCGGATCTTTTTGTATACCATTCCATCTTATCCGCATACATCTGCCTGTCCGCTTCGGCAATCAGAGTATCCATATTTTCTTTCCCGTCCCTGCGCCATACAAAGCCGAGGGCCATAAGCGCATTTGACCTGTACATATCCGCTTTCATCGCTTCTACTTTCTCCTGCAGCTCCTCCCGGGAAATTCCTTCACACAGAACGAGAAATTCGTCTCCACCTACACGAAACAGGGCATAGTCGCCAAACGCTCTTTGCAGACATTCGCTTGCGCGGATCAAAAGCGCATCCCCCGCTCCATGCCCCATGGAATCGTTTTCTCTTTTCAGGCCCATCACATCGCAGTACAGAATTCCAAGGCTCTTCTCAGGGTCTGCCTTTGAAGCGGCGTCAGCCATGGCGTGGCGGTTTCCGATTCCCGTAAGCTGATCCTGAAAGCACAATTCCTCCAGCCTCCTGACCAGATTCCGGCGCCGAAGGACGGAAACCAGAAAATACCCCAGAATCTGAAGCATATGTGTAATATGGCTTAAAAATTTTTCAGGGGGGTTGTCAACACCATAAAAACCGATAATTTCCTTCTCACTGATCAGAGGACTTACCACCAGCGATTTTATATTCTGCGGCTTCAAATATTCATAGACGTCGGGATCTTTTTCACGGATCTTTTCCACATTGCTGACAATAACGCTTTTCCCGTTCAAAAATCTCTTATACCACAAAGACACTACCTCCACAGGCACATTCTGTAGTTT
Source organism: Lachnospiraceae bacterium (assembly GCA_029054245.1). Taxonomy (GTDB): domain Bacteria; phylum Bacillota; class Clostridia; order Lachnospirales; family Lachnospiraceae; genus Suilimivivens. Next base: position 88,781 of record JAIDFQ010000072.1, read on the forward strand.
CTCCTTTTGCGACGCAACGCCTCCTGCGCACCACTCGTAGGTATTCCGGCAGATTCCGTTTTCCAGTTCCTCAAAAATGTAAGCTCTCTCGCTCTCAAAATACTGCCCGATATATTCCATCAGCACTTCGATGGATTTTTCCGGTGTCGGCGCCGCCAGCGCAATCCGCAGTCCTTCGTTGATCATAGCTTCGTTTAATTCATATTTCTTTTCCAGTCCGCTCCATTCCCCGATATTTACGGCAAGCTCAAAGCGGTATTTTCTGCCGTCCGCTTCCAGTACAGTATTCTTTAGCAGCAGTTTTTTCCCGATGACCGGTCTGTAACATACTTCTTCCAGAAAATATCCCGTCTCCAGACGTTTGTTATTACACGCTGCACAGGGATTTGAACTATCAGAAATAACCTCATGACATTTTTTCCCTTTTATTTCCTCCATGGATTGCAGCCCATATAACTCTCTTGCCAGCCGGTTCATATAGACCAGTTCATGACTGTCCATATCCGCAACGTACACAATTTCATTTAATTCCTCATAAAACTCCCAGATCTTCCGTATTTCTTCAAAATGCGCTTTTTCCATAAGTTTTCTCACGCTCCTTAATATCTCTGATCAGCGATCCCTTTTGCAGCTTCTTCACACCGTTGTTCAGATTACCGGCAATCCTGAAAACGGATTCCACCATGCCGCGTCCACATGGGCAGTTCTATCATATCAAAAAATTTACTTAAAAATGTGACTTTGGCGCAGTTCGCCACTTTTTAGGCATAATTTGCAATTATATTTTACCGGAAATGAAAGAGGTTATCTGTTCTATTGGATTTTCCATGCCTATTCTCCTGTCAATTCCTGTTTGTATGTCTAATAGAATACCACAATCACACTCATATCTCTATCAAATTTCCTCCTCCCTCCGTTTGTCTTATTCTTTGCAATCATCATCTGCCTTGCCCGTTCCCTCTGCTCTGTGCTGGCTGCCCTCGGCTTGCGGTAGCTGGCGTATGATTTCGGAAAGGAATAGATCTTAGATATTTCGTCCTGCCCTGTCAGCTTGTATGTATCGGGAACGTCAGCAACAAGCGTGGTTTCACTAACGGCACCAGTATCTCATTAAGCCGTGCGATTTCCCCTTCCGTGACAGGTATTATGCGGGTAGCTTCCATCCCTATAGCCTGTTCCCCGCCGGCTGTTCTGCTTCCACGTAAAAAACAGGAAGAACATCTCTGCTCTTCCTGCTTTTGTATCGTCACTTTCTCTATGATGTTTTATTCTGTTTGTATCTGTCTTTCCCCTTTGGACGGGAATCTCGGATTACTATTATTAACAAAATCCCAAATTCCGCTAACTCTGGCATTATTAAAAAGGGCATCGTATCGAAATCCCGATTGTGATTTGATAATTTTTAAGGGAAACATTGGCTGTTATATTTTATGCAAAAAATCTGTAAAAGCTTTCGTGGCTTCTTCGTAATACTCCTTCGCCTGTTCCCCCATTCCCATCTTTTCATAGCACCGCGCCAGTCCCTTAAGAGGCAGGTCACTGCTGCTGTGAATATTCAAAATGCTCTGGGTCTCATACGCCGCATTATAAAACCAAATTGCCGCCTCCGTGAAATCTCCCTGTCCAAAATAGTATTCTCCCAGTTCATAGCAGACTTCACTTACCCCCTCACTTGCTACATCCTTCATGGCATAGCGGTACATCTTAAGAAAATCCCCCCGCAATCTTGCTCCGCGAACCACCACGCAAACAGCTTCCTTCATCTGATCCTGCGACCTCTCCCCGTCATCCGCTATGCGGGTAAAATAATCCTCCGCCCTTTGCAGTTCCTTTTCCCCGCCGGAGATAAGCAGTTCCTTTGCATACATGGTGACAAGGCGCCCAGATAATGCCTGCCCCTTATCCGTCATTCTTGCAAAGATTTCCATATCTCTTCCAGCATGATTGTTTTCCGGCAGGTGGGTGATTTCAATGTCACTGTCAAAGACCACCGGAAGGAGCCGCACGGTCTCATGCACCGGTTCGATCCAGCAAAAGCTGCGGCACCTTTTAAAAAGCTTAGGACGAAGTTCTTTGTCATAATTATACACCGTACCATGAGAAAGCTGATTCCCGTAGTACATCTGCACAATTTCCACCTCATCCACCAGCGTTTCCTTTAAGATCCTGAACTTCTCCCGGTTCTCTTTATCAAGCACCTCATCCGCATCCGCTACATAAATATAATCACATCCTGCTTTGGAAAAAGAAAAATTCCTTGCTTCAGAAAAATCGCCTGTCCATGCAAAATCATAAATTTTGTCCGTATATTCTGCCCCAATCTCTTTCGTCCTGTCTGTGGATCCGGTATCTACAATAATGATCTCATCCATCAAGTCCCTGATACTATCAAGGCAGCGTCTTAAGACCCTCTCTTCATTCTTCACGATCATACATAGACTAATCGAAATTGTGGAATGCTCATCCTTCTGCATGTGTCTTCTCCTTTATATACGATTGACAACTTTGTCACTTTCAACTATAGTGTTTTATAATACACTATATATCATATCACAGGATTTATTTTTAGAACAGGAGTTATTGTAATGAATGCCATGCCAAAGCGCAGACCGATTTTCAAAGCCGTTCAAGGCTTTTTCACTACATGGGCACTGATGAAAGCCAGCCGCATGGAGCCTGGCAATATCCTTACCCTGCTCTTTTTTGCATTAAGCTTTATTTTCTACTTATATGCAGATGAAAGATTCTCTAAATCCGCCTGTGAGAACAAACGACAGCTGATCCGCGTCTCAATCATCACTGCGGTGCTTTTCACGCTCCTTTACATGGCTGTAGATTATCCACATTATATAGAAACCTTAACCAATCCTTTGTTTAGACTCGGAATCCTTTGTTCTGTATTCATAGGTTTTACCATCATTTTTTATTATTTGCTGAGATTTCTGTTTTCCATGACCATGGATATTGTTTCCTTGCGTTCGTTGCTTTTTACAGACTGCTATGACAACACGGATTGCCAAACTAGCGCTGCCTGCCGCTGTAGATTTCTTTCTTCATGCACAAACCGGCTCCTAACTTTTTATAGAAAGCACACCGTTCTGTGTGCATTTTTACTCTGCATGCTCTGCTGGCTCCCCTATTTTCTTTATCAGTATCCAGGGATCATGACCCCTGACAGCCTGAACCAGTTTGAACAAGTGCTGGGGGTGATTCCATACAGCAACCATCATCCTTTCATACATACGCTTCTGATCAAACTTTTTTATACCATAGGTCTTAAGATAACTGGCAGCATGCTTGTTGCCCTGTCTTTTTATACCTTTTTTCAGATGTGCATGCTATCCCTCAGCATATCCTATTTTATCGGAACCTTGAGACAATATCGGGTAAGACCTGTTATCTGTTTTGTCATCACTCTGTTTTATGCACTGGTGCCCTATCATGCAGTGTACTCCGTCACCATCTGGAAGGATATCCTTTTTGCGGCGGCAGTGCTTGGTTTTGGGTGTGCCCTCTTAAGGCTTCTCAAAAAAACCGACGTCTTTGATCTGTGTATTTTCGGCATCTGCGGTCTTGCGCTGTGTCTTTTCCGCTCAAACGGCTGGTATGCCTTTCTCCTGTGCCTTCCTTTTCTCTTCTTCTATTTTAGAAAAAGGAAAAAGAGCATGTTTCCCGTTTTGTGCGGCATCCTTCTTACTGCCGCCATCATCAAGTACCCTGTCATGAATCGTCTGCATGTGATACAGCCAGATCTGGTCGAATCACTTTCCATTCCGGTTCAGCAGGTCACCGCTGTAATCTGCAATGACAGAGAATTAACTGCTGCGCAACGGACACTGATTGAACAGGTGGTGGATCTTACTTACATCAAAGAATTATATGATCCTTATTTTGCAGACAATATCAAAGAACTTGTGCGCGCCGGAAATCAGGACTATTTGGCAGCACACAAAGGAGAGTTTCTAAAATTGTGGGCATCCCTTTTGCTGCGCTACCCGGGCGATTACCTGACTGCTTATATCCATCAGACTTACGGCTACTGGTACCCCGATTCCTTCTATCTGGTAGCAGAGGCTGAAGGCGTAAGCGCCACTACCCTGGGCGTGTCGCACACCCCATTAATCGGCGGTCCTTTGGTCGTCAAAGCAAAGGAAATCGCCATCAAACTCGGTGGAATGCTTCCCCTTTACGGAACCCTCTGGAGCATGGGCGTGGCGTGCTGGGTGCTGATCTTCTGTATCGGAAGCGCCTTTATCCGCTCGGAAAAAAAGAAGCTGATCCTCTACCTTCCAAGCGTGGCGCTGCTTTTAACGGTACTTATCGCGACCCCTGTCGCAACGGAATTCCGGTATGTGTACTTTATGGTGCTCTCCCTACCCTTTTACTTAATGTCCTCCGTGCTCATACTGCCAGGGGAATCAAAAAAATAATCCGGTTTCCTTGCATTTTTCCACTATCTCATGATTCTTTGTTGGAAATATAAATGTAAGCATCCTCAAGCGTTGCCTCACAAGAACTGCATTCAATTTGGGGCGGCACTTCACTGATTAATTTTATTTGTAATTCGTTACCGACATACTGTTTTGATGAAACATGATATTCTTTCTCCAGTTTCCTTGCCATTATTTCATCCTTTGCTTTACAAATCCAAATGTGACCTTTTGCCTGTTCCAACAGTTCTCTCATGTTTCCTGAATAAAGAAATTTCCCCTTTTTCATGACGGCAAGCTGATTGCAGGTGGCTGCCAAATCTTCCACCACATGGGTCGAAAGCAAAACGGTACGTCCTTTTGAGAAATCAACCAGCAAATTTCTAATACGGATACGTTCTTCAGGATCTAATCCAGTTGTTGGTTCATCGACAATTAAAAATTCCGGCTCATTTAAAAGTGCCCCAACAAGCCCGACTCTCCGTTTCATGCCGCCTGATAATTGTTTCATCTTCTTTCTGCGATGCTCTGACAGGCTTGTCATTTCAAGATAGTATTGGATGCGTTCTTTATATGTCTGTTTGGATATACCAGATAAGTTCCCCATATATTCCAGGCATTCCTGTAATGTCAGGCTTGGATATAGGTCAATCTCCTGTGGCAGATATCCTATCTTTCTCTGTATTTTTTCATAATTTCCCTCGTTGTAGAGTATTCCATCTAAGGTTACTGTTCCGCTGGTTGGTGATAACACAGTTGTAAGCACCCGCATCAACGTTGTTTTTCCTGCTCCATTTTCCCCTAATAGTCCAAAGATTCCTTTTGGAATATCCAAATCAGCATGATTGATTGCTGTTACTTTATTTTTAAATGTTACTGTTAAATCCTCTATCTTAATCCCCATAGTCTTACCCTCTTTTCTCCATGATTTTAGGCAATGCTGCCACTGTCATTATTCCAATACAAATACAAACAATTTTCCCGCATATCCAACTATAATTGCTGCTATTTTCTATACTTCTGAATGTATAGGAAAATAGATTCCATGCTCCAAAATATCTGACGCCGATGCTGGAATTTGTAATAAGACACAGCATCAGGCAGCCGCCAATTCCCATCCACATATTCCGAAACAGGCAGGAAAGCAAATTCGATAAAAGCCCCCAGACGACAAGCGTGACAGCAATAGCGGCAAAGTATACAAGGAACTGGCATATTTCATTTTCTGAGCTGTTTTCTCCTATTCCAACTATTCTGGGATTTTGAAATATATAAAACAATCCATATCCAGCGACTGCGACAGCTAGCAAAAATATTTCCTGTATCACAATCCTTTTGTATATCGAATAAATTCTCTTTTTCATTGGGTACAGCCGCTGTATTTCAGACCGTTTGCTGGTAATCTCCTGTGTATAAGTATCTGCACAAAACGAGGCAGCAAGTATCGCCATTGGAGCCTCTAATGCAATCCCTATTTCATAAGAGTAAGTTATCCCTCTGACAAGGCTCAATATCAAGACAAAAAGTACTGCATAGGCTTGTTTTTGAAACGGAAGGGAGATTTTGATTTCATGCATCAATATACCCGCCTCCTTTTCCATATCTGCATTGAGAGAAAGATCATGCAGATGGCGGCTAAGACCAGGAAACTCTGATTCAGCAATGCCATTGGCGGGGGAGCAGTATCAAAAAATGTCCCCGGGAACCGCACCATAATCGCTAACGGTCTGCCATAATATCCATATACGCCCTTTGCGTTCCTACTTCCCATATTTGAATACACTATGTAAAGAAACAAAAGCGGCACTGCGGGCAGCGGACTTTTAAATAGCAATGAAATCAAACTATAGAGGCTTACAATCATCAGCATATTCGGCAGGATATATAAACAAGTCGCCGACAGAAAATCCGTTAATCGCACTTCAAATCCTTGCTTCTTTGTCAATAAGGAACATAAAATCCAGAAGCTTAGATTTAAGATTGACAGCGCAATCAAACATACTGTAAAACCTCCCCCCACCTTACCTAACAGGTAATTTCCCGCACTTACAGGCTTTGTATGAAGAAACTCATAGGTATTCTTCCTTGTATCCTGCATATACAAAACGGATAATAAAACCGTTGCAAAAAATCCCATAAACAGTCCTGCAAAATCAACAAATTTCCTTGAAAAGTAAAACGAGAATGTCTCGTTTTCCAGTTTTTCTGAAATATAAGAATTAATTTCTTCACGTGTTCCTTTGCGATAGGCTGTATTCGCATAAACATAATATGCGCCATGGAAGCGATATTTTTCCAAATACTCACAAGCTGTCATAATATCCATTTCTCTTATTTTATTGATCTCGGCTTGTGCTTTCACATTGTCCATCTCGAATTCGGAAATCAAGTCTTCTCGTATCTGCTCCTCCCATATCTTCCGTCTTAGCCCTTCCTCTGTCGGCACATATCCCTCACAAACATCCCCATCACGAAAGGTTTCCGGATAATCATTCACAATGGTTTCCCCATTCGCAAGGTAATGAATATCCAGATAGGGATTTACATTTTGAAATACCATGAAAGCCACAATAGCGATACCTACCCAGAACAGAGGTTTTTTGATATAATTCCTTACCTCTCTTTTCAAAATCGACCACATAATTCTGCCTCCTTATTCTTACTGATTCCATTTTAAAAGAGAAGTCACAACAAAAAGACAACGAAAAGAAAAACGTCGGATTCCTTACGCAATCCGACGGAATATTGCTGTTACCACAGCCCCTCCCTGTTCATCGTTTCCCAAAACTAATTTTCCCCCATGTTTTTCACAATACAGCCTGCTGATATACATTCCGATTCCCGCATGCTTCAAGCTGTCTTTCACATTCTGTCCATAAAACGCTTCCGTAATTTTTTCTGCCTCTTCCCTAAAGCCATCGCCGTCATCCCTGACACAGATACTTAATTCAGAATATCCTGCCTTTACCATAATTGCGATTTGCTGTTTCCCATAACGAAAGGCATTTGACAGCAGATTTTCCGTTACCTCCAAAATAATTTCCTTATCTCCGCAAAATACTTCCTTTGACGCCGACATCTGTAGCATACATTGTTTCCCATACTCTTTTTCCATAATAACAAGTTCTGCCTGGATAACTTCCTCTAGCCATCTGGCAGAAATATCTCCCGCAATCAATTCCCGTTTTTCTAAACTGCTCATTTTTCGCATTGCTTCTACAAAAGTATCCATACGTTCAATCTGACGTCCGCTTTCTGACAGCATTTCCATTGCCTGTTCCATATCTATATCCGCACTCGGCAGATACTCCATCAGCATTTCCTGATACCCTTTCAAAACGGACAATGGAGCGCGTATTTCGTGCGCGATAGCCGCCCGCAGCATCTTTTCTTCCTCAATCGTCGTCCATAATATCTGATTGTTTCTGACAAGCTGCCTCCGCATCCGCTCAAACTCCTTGCAAAGTACCCCCATCTCGTCCTTGTTTTCATAGGTCATGTCAAAATCCAGATGATTCTCCGCAATCTTTTTCGAGGCTTGCGCCAGTTCTTCAATCGGCTTTTTTAGCTTGTTCTGGTAAAAGAGGAAAACTGCCACACAACTTCCTGCCATAGACAGAACCAACACGGCATAAGTCTGCAAAAAATCACAAAGCTCTGACCCGAAATAATCTGACTGTGTCATCTCATAAGAGCTTGGTCTCGGAATATCCGCTACATGATAAGGACCTACTCTTTCCACTACTTTAAAATATGCTTCTTCATCCACATACTTCCACCAAATAAGCATCTGCGTCCGTTCGGCAATCCTGAAAATGACTGCCGAGAAAAGAAAACTGCATAATAAAGCAAATACCATATATAAAATGATTGTTTTTCTTACGGAAAGATTTCTTATTTTGTCCATCGGTATCCCATCCCCCATACGGTTTCAATATACTCTGTTTCTGTATATTGCTGAAACTTTTTTCTGATTCTGCGGATCAGCTCTGTAATTACCCTGCTGTCACCCTCTGCGTCAAATCCGCAGACTTTCTCATAAATCCTGTCTTTATCAAAAACCATTCCCGTATTCATGGTCAAAAATTCAATGATTCCGTATTCCAGTCTGGTCAGCTCCAGGTAATCTGCGTGAATCTGCACGGTTTTTGCCTTATAATCAATAGAAAGCTCCCCCTGAAAGCAACATTCTGTCCTGCTTTTACGCCGTATCTCCCGTTTCAGATGCGCCGTAATCCTTGCATCTAGCTCTTTCAAACTAAACGGCTTTAAAATATAATCATCGCCTCCCGAAGAAAGCCCATTCACGACGTCCTGTTCTTCTACTCGTGCGGTCAAAAATAAAATAGGGCAGGCAACTTTATCCCGTATCCTTCTGCATACCTCTATCCCATCAATTTTCGGCATATTTACATCCAGTAATATGATATCTGGCTGTAGTTTCATTTTGCTTAACCCCTCTGCTCCATTCTCCGCCGTAATTATTTCATATTTTTTTATTTCAAAATATTTTCTCAACATTTTAAGAAGTTCGGTATCATCATCAATAATCAATATCTTATAAGACATTTATGCTCCCTTTCCTTGATATGATCGCCGTTCAGGTTTGTTTTCTATCATACAGCTAAACTGTCAACGACAGATCGTCCCTATGCCAGTCAACATTTAAAAACGATTATACTACACCAATCACAACAAATAAACAATGAAAATCCTATTAAAATTCTAAAATTACATAATGTAAACATTCTTTTCTACGTACGTTGGATTTGACCGTTCGCTTCCCTTATGCTATATATGAACTATATTCAAAATATAACACAAGGAGAAATCACATGGCTAATTCAAACGAACACCGTTCCACTACCCGTGTTTTAGATGCACTAGAGCTTATCGCCGAAAGCGGAAAAGATGGATTTGACCTTACAGAAATCTGCCAGCAAATGGATATGGCGAAGAACAGTGTGCTCCCCATCCTGCGCACACTGGTCCATCGCCATTATCTGTCCATCGACCCTGTCAGCGGCAAATATACCATCGGCTCCTATGCCTTCCAGATTGGAAACGCTTATCTGGAAAACTTTGATACTATGAAGGAAATCAAAAGAGAGCTCCAAAATATTACGAATGCGTGTTCCGAAACTTCCCATTTTGCCACCTTAAAAAGCGGAAACGCTTTCTATATCGCCAAGGCAGATTCCCCTGAATCCATCCGCATGGCTGCCGCCGTGGGACTCGGTCTGCCTGCTTACAGCACCGGAATTGGAAAAGCGCTGTTAACAGACTGCACTCTGGACGATTTGATGAAGCTTTACCCAAAAGGTCTCCGTCCTCTGACTCCTAAAACCATCACAGATTTTGACGCTCTTGCCGCTCAGTTAAACCAGGCACATTCCTGCGGATTTTCCTGTGAAATCGAAGAATGCGAACAAAACATCCGATGCCTGGCTGTTCCCCTACGCAAGAACGGTACCATAATTGCGGCTATCAGCGTTGCCATTCCAGTGTACCGCTATACCCCCGGAAAAGAAGAACTGATTCTTTATTTGCTCAAAAATTCCAAACAGCGGCTAGAGTATATCTTCCAAAGTATCAATGTAAGCATTGACACCGCTAAATAGCAGCACAGCTATTGCGTCTTAACATCATTTCAAAACATATAAGAAAGGTTAAATCAATGGCGGACCATTGCAAAATGGTGGGCACAACAAAAACAAAAAGGTGCTGCCGCCGTCAGATGACGGTTCTTGTGCAGCACCTTTAACGCTAGGCGTGTAAAGCAATTCCGTTCGTTTCAATTACCGCTTTGTACCAATCAAAGCTTTTTTTCTTATACCGTGCCAGAGACCCTGAACCGTCTTCATTCCGATCCACATAAATAAAACCATACCGTTTTTTGAGCTGGGCAGTGGAAGCGCTGACTACATCAATACAGCCCCACGCCGCATATCCCATCACATCCACACCTTCCTCTAAGGCTTCTTCCACCGCAAGAAGGTGATTTTTCATATATTCAATCCGGTAATCATCCTCCACAGTAAACTCACCTGCATCATTTTGAATCAGTGTGTCCACAGCGCCCAGACCGTTTTCTGCTACAAAAAGAGGTTTCTGGTAACGATCATAAAAATAATTCAATGTGTAGCGCAGCCCTTCAGGATCAATCTGCCATCCCCATTCACTTTCTTTCAAATAAGGGTTCTTTACACCGCTTGTCAGATTTCCAGCGCCCTTACTGTACTGGGAGCAGTCCGCAGCGGTACATTTACTCATATAGTAGCTGAAAGAAATATAATCCACAGTATGATGAAGCAATTCTTCATCACCAGGCTCCATTTTAATGGAAATACCATTCTTCTCCCACTCCTTTTTAATGTAAGCAGGATAATACCCTCTTGCCTGCACATCACAAAAGAACATGACCTTTCTGTCAGCCTTCAGCATCGCAATCATATCCTCTGGCTTAGGCGTCATGGGATAGCTCAGCGCCCCTAAAACCATACATCCCATTTTGGCATCAGGAATCGTTTCGTGAAGCAGCCTGGTTGCCAGCGCGCTTGCCACAAACTCATGATGCGCCGCCTGATATTTGTCCTGATCAGAAAGCTGGTCCTTGGGCGTCCAGATACCTGCACCCATTAAAGGAAAATGCCATAAGGCGTTGATTTCATTAAAGGTCATCCAATATTTTACTTTATCCTTATACCTGTCAAAGACGACCCGGCAATAACGTTCAAAAAAGCCAATCAATCGACGGTCTCTCCATCCGTCATAGGTTTTCGCCAGATGAAGAGGCGTCTCATAATGAGAAAGCGTGACCATCGGTTCAATGCCATATGCTCTGCAGGTATCAAATACCTTATCATAGAACTGAAGTCCCTTTTCGTTGGGTTCTTCTTCATCTCCTTTGGGAAAGATCCTGCTCCATGCAATAGACATACGAAAAACCTTAAAGCCCATCTGGGCGAGGAGGCGGATATCCTCCTCGTACCGATGGTAAAAATCAATCCCTACAAGCTTCAAGTTTTCCGGTACAGGCTCTTCCGTCACAGGACCCATGATCCCCTTAGGCATCACATCCTGAATGGACAACCCCTTGCCGTCCTCCAGATATGCGCCTTCACATTGATTGGCGGCGATTGCGCCGCCCCACAAAAAATCAGCTGGAAAACTCATAGATATCACGCTCCTTTGCGTTATTTAATGACAGTGATCAAATCCTTTCCGGCGTTTCCTTCCTGCTTTGCCAGAACATCCATATAATCTGCGGTATTGGTTACCAATACAGGCGTGGTCACGTCATAGCCGGCTTTTTGAATGCCTTCGATATCAAAGGAAATCAAAAGATCCCCCTTCTTTACATGATCGCCTTGTTTTGCATGAATCTTAAAATATTTTCCTTTTAGCTCCACCGTATTTAACCCCACATGGATCAGCAGCTCCACACCGTCCTTCGTCAACATGCCAAGAGCATGACCTGTATCAAACATAGATGCGATTTCGCCCTCTACAGGTGCATGAATCTCACCCTTTGCAGGCACAACAGCCGCGCCCTTTCCTACGATTTCATCGGAAAACACCTCATCCTTTACCTCAGATAAAGGAATGATCTTCCCTTCAACGGGAGAATCGATACTGATTTTCATCCCCTGTGCCTTTACGAAAGCCGCATCCTTTTCAGAAATGGCAGGTTCCTCTGACTGCTCCTCTACAGGATCATCAAAGCCGATGATCAAAGTTGCAATTGCTGTTACCACCATGGAAATCACAATGGTAATGGCAGCGTTGATTACGTTGGCAAAGCTGTCACCGCCAATGTATACAGGCAATGCGAAAATACCTGCCGTGGTAGAGGAAAAGGTGTGAATACCGGTAATGCCAGCATACAGACCGGCTGCGCATCCGCCAATCATAGATGCGTATAAAGGCTTTTTAAGACGTAAGTTTACACCGTAAAGAGCAGGTTCCGTAATACCCATCAGTCCAGTAACACCGGAAGAAAAGCCAAGCTGCTTTAAATCTTTGTTTTTGGACTTAGCGCCTACTACCAAAGCGGCAGTGCCTTGCGCAATATTAGAAGCAAGCATACCGGGACCTAAGATTGTGCCATATCCAAGCGTTGCATACTGAATCGTCTGAATAGGTGCAAAACAATAATGCATACCCGTCATTACAAAGAAAGGACAGAAGGTTCCCATCAGTACAGGAATGACCCATCCGGCATAATCATTTAGCCAGTTAAAGCCAATTGCAATCACCTGACCTACCAGATTGCCCAGCGGTCCGGCAATGGTAATGCCAATGATACCTGTCACGATAATCGTAATCATAGGCGCTAAGAAGATTTTCACTGGCTTGGGTGATATCTTGTTTGCAAACCTTTCAATGTAGGATTGCACCCATACGATCAGCAGAATCGGCACGACGCTTCCGCCGTAAGAAATCATGGTAACTGGAATGAAACCGAAAAGGTGTACCGGATCGCCGGTATTTAAACCCACAAAACTGGAGTGCAGAAGCACACCGGCAAGTACAGCGGAAACATAAGGATTACATTTAAAGCGTTTTGCTGCCGAAAAAGCAAGAATAAACGGCATAAATGCAAACAGTGCATCACCAAACGCGTTAAAAATCTGATAGGTCTGAGAACCAGAATCCACCAGCTTAAATGCCACCAGCAAAGCAAGCAGCGCCTTGATCATACCGGAACCGGCAAGGGCTGGGATAATCGGCTGAAAGATCGCCGTCAGAGTGCCAAAAAATGCAGCAATGATACCCGTGTTTTTTTCACCATCGGATGAAGCATTCTCCTCAAATTTACCCAGTTTCTTGATTTCTTCACAGACATTTCCCACATCCGTTCCGATTACGATCTGAAATTGACCATTTTTGGTGACAACGCCCTGAACACCCTTTACTTTTTTAATCGCCTCTACATTTGCTTTTTTTGCATCATTCAAATTGAAGCGCAGGCGTGTCATACAGTTTGTAACACTTGCAACGTTTTTTTCGCCGCCAACGAGTTTTAAAATTTCTTCGGCTGTCTTTTTGTAGTCCATACCATACCTCCATATATTATGATTTATTAGGCGTTTGCGAAACGCCACAAGCCGCATAAACACGGCATGTTTTTGTTACTAAAACCAAATAACTCCTCACCG
>JAIDFQ010000073.1 GCA_029054245.1 Lachnospiraceae bacterium
CAGTAAAAACGGTTGTTCCCTCCGAAAATATCATAACAACCCATTGTCATCGTGTCTGTAACTTTGCAAAAAATTACTGACACATTATGAGAAAAACAATTTTGCTTGCTATTGCCGTCATTGCGGCGACTATTGCCCCGCTCTCACTCGGAGCAGCCAACCCCAACAAAATCCTTATAGCTTATTTCAGCTGGGGAGGAAACACGGAAACCGTTGCGAACTGCATCGCCAATCAGACACAAGGTGAACTGTTCAGAATAGAACCGGTAGTGCCTTATCCTTCGGCTTACACACCATGCACCGAAGTGGCACTCGAAGATGTAATCGGTAAATTTGCATCCACAAAACTTGGTAAGGTTGAATAACCGATGGTTGGTAAAATTCAACCGCCAACTCAATCATGTTTGGAAATAAAAAAAGGCGTTTGTAATTTTAGGATTGCAAACCAAAAAAACAAACGCCTATGGAAGAGCATGACAAACTATCAAAACTCACCATGTGGAGCAAAATTAATGAATTTATTTCAGATGGCCTAAATTACAGTGAGATTTCTCGCAGGCTTAATATTGACAGGCATACAGTATCACTGTATGCGTCGATGAACTACGATGAGTTTGTGTCGAGCCAGAGCTACAACAGACATTACAGCCACAAGCTTGACGCTTACGAGGATTATGTCGTGGCATACCTCACAAAATATCCGGAAGTGTCAGCGGCGCGTGTGCATGACAGGCTGAAGGAAGCGTATCCTGATCTTTGCAATGTGACCGCGAAGACCGTGTTCAACTTCGTGCGCCGGCTGAGACTCACGCATAACATCCCGAAAGCGGAGGAGGGTGTCAGGGAGATGAACAAGCTGCCGGAACCACCCTACGGAGAGTATGCGCAGGTGGACTTTGGAGAAAAATGGGTCAGGCGTGCCGATGGCGGCAGTGTCAAGGTGTATTTCTTTGTCATGGTCCTGAGTCGTTCGAGATACAAGTTCGTGTATTTCAGCCGCACACCCTTCACAACGGTTACAGCAATATATGCCCATCAGCTTGCCTTCCAATATTTTGGAGGGAAACCGAAGAAAATCATATATGATCAGGACCGTGTGTTCATCCATGACGAGAATTTGGGCGACTACAGGCTTACAGCACGGTTCCGGTCGTTCATATCATCGGAAGGCCTGGATGTCATCTTCTGCCGTAAGTCGGATCCACAGAGCAAGGGGAAGGTTGAGAACGTGGTGAGGTATGTCAAGCGCAATTTCCTGTCCGGACGTGAATTCAAGGATATCGAGACTCTGAACAGGGAGGCTGTCGCATGGCTTGAGCGGACGGCAAACGGCACCGAGCACCACGGCATAAGACGTATTCCGTCGGAGGTCTTTGCCTATGAGATTAAGGCCCTTACGCCTTACACTGCAATACCGTCCATACCGGATCAGACCATGGAGCAGAGAGTAGTGCGTCAGGACAATACCATAATGTTTGACGGTTGCTTCTACACCGTGCCGTCCGGAACTTACCGTGGGCGTGATACACAGGTATATGTGGAACATAAAGATAATATGGTAAACATCTACTCTACAGAAAGCGGCAAGACCATCGCCTCCCATCCCTACAGCATGGACAAAGGGAGCCTTGTCCGTAACTTCAACCATCTGCGCCATCCCTCCGTGAGTCTGGATGATTACAGGAAACTGGTTGAGAAGATGCTCCCCTCCTGCGAGGCGGCCTCGGAGTGGCTTGACAGGGTGCAGGAAGGCAAGCCGCGCTATTTCCGCGACAATCTGAGGGTAATAGAGCGGGAGAGTCACCGATATGATGACCAGACGCTTGCAGACGCATTGCAGACGTGTCTGGAAGCTGGCGCCTACAATGCCCGCATGCTCATGGATGTAGCCGAGGGAGAGAGGATACGGATGAATAAGCCAATCATGGCGAAACCCTTTGATCCCTCACCGTCACCGGTCATGGACATCATGGGAGACCAGATTCCCGAGAGATCACAGATCAAGACCTACGACGACATATTGACCACTACCATATGACTACAATCCAGAAGATAAAGGAGCAGTGCTCAAGACTCAGGCTATACCATGTCCCCAAGGTTGTGGAGCGTCATTGCATAGAAGCCCGGGAGAGGGAACTCACACACTCAGAGTTTTTGTGTTCAGTGCTTGAATCCGAAGTGGCATCACGTGAGCAGAAAGATCTGCAGAAACGCCTCAGAGCCGCCAATCTGCCCCCCAGGCACAATCTTGATGATTTTGACTTCAACCACTCCCACTCTTTGTCCGAGTCGCGCATGAGGGAACTCCGGGAACTGACATGGATGGAGCAGGCATACAACATAATACTCATGGGTCCATCCGGCACAGGCAAGACGTATATCGCCTCAGGACTGGTGCATGAGGCTGTCATGGCCGGGTTCCGGGCGACGGTAATGACAATGGAGGACCTCGTAACAACCATACGCCTCAAGGATCTGACGCCCACGTGCCTGGCCGCATACAACCGCCTTCTCAAACTGCATCTGCTCGCAATAGACGACATCATGATGTTTCCCATGAAGAAGGAGGAGGCAAACGCTTTCTTCAATCTGGTAAACACACTGCATGAGAAGGCCTCCATCATAATCACGACAAACAAGGCACCCACTGAATGGGCTCAGAGACTTGATGACGAAGTCCTTGCCACTGCCATACTTGACAGGCTTATGTATCGTTGCCAGATCATAAAACTCTCAGGAGAAAGCTATAGAATGGCAAACAGAAAAACAATTTTTAAAGACTGATTCTGGAGTGTGTCCGAGGGGGCGCGCCCCCTCGGACACACTCCAGAATCACCCCAAACAATCAATTTTATGCTGGCGGTTGAATTTTACCAAAAAATGGTGGTTTAAAATTTGCTTATTACA
>JAIDFQ010000074.1 GCA_029054245.1 Lachnospiraceae bacterium
CCCACGCTGTCGTAGGTATATTCTGCGCTTCTTGTAAGCGCCGTAGAACTGCCTTCCCTTAAGGATGCAGTGATGCGTCCCATGTTGTCGTAGGAAAGGGTCTCCTGCATAACGGTCCCGTCTTCCATCTGGTACCTTGCGCTCACAGGCAGTCCGCAGGCATTGTAGCCGTATGCGGCAGTGCTGCCGGGCTGGGTCAGGGAAAGGAGCTGTCCTGCCGGGTCATATGCATACCGGGCGGTCTCTTCTTCTCCCTCTGTCACCGTAGTGAGGCGACGATTCCTGTCATAGCCATAATGGACCGTGCTGCCATCGGGATAGGTGATGCTGGTAAGGCTGCCTGTGGCATCATAACCGTAAGAAGCGCTTCTGCCCTCCGGATCTGTCACCTTTACCGGTCTTCCCAGCTGGTCATGCTCCACCGTGGCGGTGCCGTTCCAGTCGGTAAGCTCCACCAGCTCGCCCCGCTTGTTGTAGCGGAAAAGAGCTTCCTTCCCATCGCTGTAGCCCATATATACGGGTCTGTTATTCAGGTCATAGCGGACAGTGGTCACTCCGGCTTCCTCATCCGTAATGGTGACGATGTTGCCGTTGCCGTCATAGGTGTATGCCTTTTCGTCCAGAAGCGGGTTGATCTCCCTGATTCTCCTGCCCTTTAAGTCATACTGGTAAACGGTCACTGCCTTCTGCTCCCCTGAATCGGACAGATACTCCTTGATCTGGTTGTTCATGGCATCATACTCGAAGTTTGTAACATTGCCGAGGGCATCCGTGATCTGCGTCAGGTTGCCGCAGGCATCATAAGCATAGCTGGTAACGCCGCCCTCCGGGTTTGTAACGGATGCAATCCGACCTGTAGGTGTATAGGCGAAAGTAAGCTTATCTCCCATGGCGTTAGTGACGGAAACTGCCTGTCCCAGGGCATTATATTCATAAGAGGTCATATTGCCCACAGGATCTGTTTCTGTCAGCACCTGTCCTGCCCCATCGTAAGTGTAAACTGTCGCGCCGCCCTCCGGGTCTTTGATACTGAGCAGGTTCCCGGCAGGAGAATAGCTGTATTCTGTTACATTGCCGTTTGCATCGGTCTGACTTAAGATTCTGCCTAAAGCATCGTAGGTAAAGCTCATGCTGTTCCCTAAGGCATCAGACATCTGGATCATCCTGCCAACAGCATCATACTGGTAGCTTGTTTCCGCCCCTTCCGGGTCTGTCACCTTTGCTATCTTCCCTGTATTGGTGTAGCTGTAGGTCAGCTTGTCGTTCTCCTCATTGATCACATGAATCAACTGATGAAGTGCATTGTAGGTATAGACCCATCTGCTGCCGTTTGCATCGGTATATGAGATTCTGTTCCCGGCTGCGTCATAGGTGTATGTGCACTGGTTCCCTTCCTCATCTGTGGCTGAAATCAGACGGTTTAGACTGTCGTAGAGATAGACTGCCTCTCCTCCTAAAGGATTCACCCGTCCGGTCAGATTTCCGTTGCCATCATAAGAAAATGATGTCGTTCCGCCGTTGGCATCGGTGACGGAAAGGAGTTGTCCCTTGTCGTCATAAACATAATTTGTCTCCTGTCCCAGCGGATCTGTGATCTTGATCAGCTGACCATTGGCATTGTAATCATATTCTGTTACGTTACCCTCCGCATCGGTGACCTTGGTGCAGTTGCCGTTCTTGTCGTAGGCGTAAGCAGTCGTTCCGCCGTCCGGCGCTGTTTTCTCAGTTAAGCGTCCCATCTCATCGTAACAGTAAGTAGTCTGGTTTCCCTCTTCGTCTGTAGATACCATGAGGTGGTCATCCCCGTCATACTGTGCTGTTTTCGTATGATTCTCGGCATCCAGCACAGAAACGATTCTTCCCAGCTTATCATAGGTAAAGGAGGTTGTGCCAGCCTCATTTTGGATCGTAAGCAGCCTGTTTTCTTTATCATAAGTGTATGTTGTGACTGCGCCCTCTTCGTCCATCTTGGTCAGAAGATTGCCCATCTGGTCGTAAGTGTAGCTTACGCTCTGCTTCATTGCATTCATCACACTGATGATGCGCCCTGCCGGATCGTAAGCGTACGCCGTCTGGTGTTCCATGGGATCTGTAACGGTCTTCACCTGTCCCATAGTGTCATAGGTGTATCTCACGGAGCCATCCTGGGCATCCCTTATTTCCGTCAGCTGATTTGCCGCATCAAAGAAATAGCGGGTGGTATTTCCATTCTGGTCGGTACAGGATACCCTGTTTCCCATAGCGTCATACTCATAGTGAACGCTGTATCCCAAGGGGTCAGTCACAGTGATTAGATTTCCTTTCTGATCGTAGGCAAACTGATATTCTTTTCCCATAAAGTCCGTGGCAAGCAGGATCTGCCCCATCTCATTGTATTCCAGACGCTGCTTGTTCCCCATCTTGTCTGTCACGCCGGTGCGGCTTCCATTGCCGTCATACGTAAACAAAAGGGTTCCTTCCTCATCCACAATACCAGTCAGATCGCCGGCTGCAGAATATTGATAAGAAGTGGTCCTGCCGGCAGGGGTGGTGTAAGAGGTCATCCTTCCAAGGTGGTCATGGGTATAACCATAGCTGTTGCCCTCCGGATCCTGCGCGCTTTGTAAATGATTCTCCTCATCATAAACGTAGCTCCACACGTTGCCTTCTTTATCCGTATAAGATGTCAGGTTGTCGTTCTCATCATAAACATAGGAGCATACATTTCCCCGTTCATCCTGGGCCAAGATCAGATTGTTTCTCTCATCATAGCCATAGATGCTCTCTGTTCCATCCCGGTTTACCACCTTTACAGGATAATTGCTGCTGTTGTAGGAAAGTTCTTCCCTTGTCCCGTCAGGATAGATCACGCAGTTCATCCGTCCGCATTCGTCATAAAGCATCTGGGTGGTACGGTTTAGGGCATCCACCTGTACGGTCAGCTGTCCTTTTTCATTGTAATTTTTCTCAATGCCGCTTTCCCCGTATTCTACCCGGGTAACCTGCAGATTCGTATTATAATGATATTTTGTCTCATTTCCCAATTCATCTGTAAAGATGGTCACTCCCTCATCCGTGTCATAGGCGGCAGTGCTTTCTCCCCTTCCGGCAACGCTCTGGGCAATGACTCTGCCCCATTGGTCATATTGATTTGTCAAGTAAGGCTCCCCGGAGAAATCCTCAACCTCCAGCAGTCTATGCTTGTCATCATAGGCAAAATGCATCCTGTTTCCGGCTGGATCAGACAATGCTGTCAGATGATTTGCCTCATAGGTGAAACCGATTTTGTTACCCAGTGCATCTGACACGCCAGTGATATGTCCATTCTGATAAGTCAACGTAAACATCCTGCCATGTCTGCCCTCTATACAGACGTTCTGTCCCTTTTCATCCGCCGTAAATAAAAAGGCTGCTGATCCGCCGTCCATGATGCTGCCAAGGCGCAGGTTTTCATCAAACACATATGCCGCACCGTCAGCCGCTGTGATGACATAGGAACCATCCTCTTTCTTTGCAAAGGTATAACTCTCCTGCATTTCTTCCGCCTGCTGATAGCCGTCATTAACCTCGTCTATCCTGAAAGGAATCACCACGTCATAAGGGGTGCTGAAATAAAAGTATTCCTCATCCTTGTACAAAAGATAATTGAAGGAGTGGGTCCATCCTTTTCCAAGCATTGTTACCGCTTCATCCCGCTGGGAATCATACATGATGGTAAAGTGCAGGTTATCCCTTCCGTAATCCCTAAGAAGCGTATAGCTCCACAAGAAAGCGCCTGTCACAGCGTTTACAGGATCCAGTCCTGTATGGGAAACCCTTCCGTCAGGATAGGTTTTGGGCAGGACTGTGCCCGCAAGCCCGCTCCATTTGCTGATTTGGGTTTTGATACTCTGAAGAGGACTGTAGGCGCTGGGACCAGCTGCGTTATTGGCTCTGACACAGTAAGTATGTTCTGTATTCGGTTTTAAACCGTAAAATACTTGAGACATGCGGCGGACGCCTCGCGCAGCATCCCCTGCAGCAGCGCGCATCTGCATGCTTTGAGGTACGCTTGCCGATACGGATGTATCTACACCGTCAAACTGTACATCATAGCTGAGCGCTTTATCCATCACATCCCAGCTCACCGTCACCGTATTTAACGTGGATGTGGCGCTGACGCCTGTGGGCGCTTCTAAAAATGTGGTGACAGTCTGAATTGCACTGTATGCGCTGACACCTCCCGCATTTCTCGCCCGTACGGAATAGGAGTACTCTGTTCCAGGTTCAAGCTCTGTAATCGTTTTTGTAAAACCTACTATGCTATAAACGGTATTTCCCAAGCGCACTTCATAACTGGATGCACCACCAGAATAGCCCCAGTTTACCGTAACGGAATTCGTCGTAGCCACTGCGCTCACATGTGTAGGTGTCGGCGGCGGAGCGATAAGCGTTTTTACATTTAGAACCGCAGTATATGCGCTTACTCCTCCGGAATTTCTCGCACGGACTTTACAGCTATAGGTTGAAGTTTGCCGTAACCCCGTTATTGTTTTAGATGTTCCTGTTACGCTGTAAGTATTGTCCCCAACTTGAACATCATAGCTGGCTGCCCCTGTCACTTTATCCCACGAAAGTGTAAATGAATTTGATGTAATTGAATTGGCTCTCAAATTGGTTGGCATGGCAGGCGCTATTTCCTTGGTCTTGATTGTCTGTCGAGCAGAATAAGGACCTGTTCCTCCGGCATTTTTTGCACGGACTTGATAACTATAACTGGTATTTGCCTCCAATTTAGGTATTACTATGCTTGTCGCTGTTGTCGTATAAGTCGTATTATGAAATAATACTTCATAACTGTTCGCTCCCGATACCGCATCCCATAGAACAGTTGCCGCGCTTGCTGTTGCACTTGCCCTCACATTTACGGGCGTCCCCGGCGCAGCGGGCAGCGTCATAATTGCCTGCTGTGTAGAGTAAGAACTGGATCCTCCGCTGCAGTTTGCTTTCACCGCATAAGTGTGTCTTGTGTTGGGTGTCAGATTTGAAATAGTGACAGAAGTTCCATAAATGGTTCTCTCTGTTCCGTCAAACAGCACGGTATAGTTATTCGCACCGCTTACCGTATCCCATTTTACCGTAACCGTGGTCTGCTGCGCTGTCGCAGTTACATTAGTCGGCGCTGCCGGCAGTGTCCTTATGGTCTTTAAGGCGGAGTAAGCGCCTGCTCCTCCTGTATTTTTTGCACGCACCTGATATGTATAATCTGTATTGGACGTCAGGCTGTTGATGGTAAGGGAGGTTCCTGTCGTCTGATAAGCCTTGTTTCCGCACATGACATCATAACCGGTAGCTCCCGATACCGCGCTCCAGCTGATCTTCACAGAATTGACGGTTGCGCTTGCCGTAACATTTGCAGGCACAGCCGGTGCGCCGGGAAGGGTTTTAACCGTCCGTTCTGTGCTGTAGAAGCTGGCTGCTGTTCCATACCTTGAACATACAGAGTATGTATAATTGGTACTGGATTTCAGACCGGTAATGGTAATCGTTGTCCCCTTTACATTTCGGACAGCGCCGTCAAACTTCACATCATAGCTGGTGGCTCCGCTCACTGCATCCCAGCTGACGGTAACAGAATCCCGTAAGGCAACTGCCGTTATATTTTCCGGTGTCTTCGCCTGTGTCCTCACGTTCTGAACATCCGTGTATGCACTGGTTCCTCCTGCATTCTTTGCACGCACCTTGCAGGCATAGCTTGTAAAGGAGGTAAGTCCGGTAATAGTCGCCGATGTACCTTTCACCTCGTGCACCGTACTTCCAACCATCACCTCATAGCTGGTAGCTCCGTACGCGGCAGTCCAACTTAATGTGATTGACTCAGCCGCAGCGCTTATTTTTACATTCAACGGCATCCCCGGCGCATTGGGCAGTGTGGATGCTGTCCCTGCACTGCTGTAGGAACTGGATCCGTCCGCATTGTTTGCACGGACCTGATAGGAATAATTGGTACCTGGATTCAGCCCAGTGACCGTCTTGGATGTTCCTGTTACCCTATAGGTCGCGCCATTAAACAGAAGGTCATAGGAAGTGGCGCCGGGCACTGCATCCCATCCAACTGTCACAGAATTTTTCGTACTTGACTGTGTGATCGGGTTGGGCACTTTAGGCGCCGTCTTGACCGTCTTTGCACTGCCGTAGGAACCGGAACCGTTGGCATTGTTCGCACGGACCTGATAGGTGTGGCTGGTATTAGGAGAAAGACCGCTTACCTTTAAGGAATTGGTGGTCACACGGTAAGTCTTGCCATCAAATAACACATCATAACTGGTGGCTCCGCTTACTGCCGGCCAGCTCACCGTCACAGAATTTTCATTCGTACTTGCGCTGACACTTGCAGGCGCTTTTGGCGCTGTCCTTACCGTCTGCGCCGGTCCGTACGCACTGGCACCGTCCGCATTTTTGGAACGGACCTGATAAGAATAAGCGGTGTTAGCCGCAAGACCGGTAAAAGTTCTAGAAGTCTTTGTCTCAGCATATGTCGTGCCATTAAATAGCACATCATATCCGGTAGCTCCGCTCACCGCCGGCCAGCTCACCGTGACAGAATTATCCGTGGAAGTGTGCGTGACGTTTGTGGGAACCGACGGTGTCTGGGGCAGTGTCGTGATGGTTCTTGTACTGCTGTAGGATCCTGTCTTATTTACATTCTTTGCTCTCACAGCATAAGTATGGCTCGTCTTCGGCTTAAGCCCGGTAATCGTCTTACTGATTCTCTGAAGAGAGCTTGTTATACTGTAGACAACATTGTCAAACAAAATATCATAACTGCTCGCCCGCGCAACTTTATCAAAGCTGACCACAACGGACGTAGCGGATGCCGTTGCACTTATATTTGCCGGAACCGCCAACGGAATGTGGTCATAAAAATCGGAAAGAATCAACACTTCCGCTCCATCTGATGTGATGCTTGCCCCCGACGACGTATAAGCCACTACCACAACCTTATACTTCTCATTCGCCTTAAGATCTGGCTGACTGGTATAGGTCGTGGTCGTCAGATTGGTCTCATTATAAATAGTGTGATCCTGCCCCGGAATACGCATATACGCATGATACCGCGCAGCATTGGAAATGCGGGACCAGTTGGCTGTGATCGAGCCATTGCTGTTTAGGGTTAATTTTAAATTCAATTGTTCCATATTTTTTCTCCTTTTTCTTTTTTAGCCGGCTATCTAATAAAAAGGAAAAAAATTTTGAAATGTAAACATATAGGTTTAAAAATCTTTGTTGGCGGGGCTGCCCCTCTGTCTTGCTGTGGGTACTGGATTTGCCATCGGCACTTAGGCACCGCCCTGCGGACACGTCCCTATTTAACCTTTCCAGTCTCGTCTTCAAATCGGATTTCACTAACAGAATTGACTATAGGTATTTCAAGACGGACGGGGCGCAGCCAAGCGGCATCCGTGCCGCACGGCTGCTAATCCGGCATCCATGCCGGATTCCCCTGGTATCGACCAATTCTGTAAGTGAAATTACCGATTTTTCGCCAGAGCCTGGAAAGGTTAAATAGGGACGTGTCCGCAGGGCGGTGCCTAAGTGCCGATGGCAAATCCAGTACCCACAGCAAGACGAAACACTTTCTCCATACAACAAATAATGTAACAGTTTAGATGTCATGTCGCTCCTGCTGCACTTGAAATGTTACGCAAAAATATCCCCAGCCGCCGAATCAAGCCAGGGATATCTTTCATGTTTTTATTTATCTGCTTTCATTTGCCAGCATGAATCGTAAATCTTGTATCAAATCCTGATCTCTTCCTCCAGTCAATTCTACTGCCTGCCGCATTTTTTTGAGACCTTCTCCTTTCTGTCCCATTTGGAAAAGCGCCATTGCATAGCCCCCAAGGGCATAGGAATCTTTCTCATTTGTTTTAAGCACTTTTTCATTTGCCTCAAGGCAGGAATCATAATTGCCGCACATAAATTCACAGTAGCCTTTTTCCTTTAGCGCGTCTGCATTTTCTGGGTCGAGCTGCAGCACTTGTCCAAGTGCAAATGCCGCCTCCTGATAATCGCCCTGCCGCATTAAGGCGTCTGCCAGCTTAAATAAAGATTCTGCATCCTTACATACAGCATACTTATCCTCCATCTGCTTGAAAGACAGGTGATAGGCACAATACTGGTTTTCGGAATAAATATCGCCGTTCATGGTCAGCCTGGTGTTGGGACATCCGCCCAAGCATTTGCTGCCATAAACACAGTTTCTGCAGGCGCCATTTAATTTGTCCTTGGTCATTTTTCTGCGCCAGAGGAAATTGTTTTCATCTTCCCAGATTTCCCGCAACGTGTGCTGCCTGATATTGCCTTCAATAAACTCCTTGGAGCGGATGGAGGTGCATCCCAGAATATCGCCATTTTGCAGAATGCCAAATCCCCGGGTACCTGCATTACAGCCATCCCAAGAGGCGATTAGATTCGTCTGGTAAGCAATCTTCTTGATTTCTATTTCCTTTTTGGTATAGTAACCAATACAATCAGCCAAATAGATTGCAATTCGTCCCTCTTTTGCTGTGTCATAGGCAAAATCAATGATATCCCTAATCTGTGTTGGCTCCAGCACCCAGTCGGGGCGTTCCTTAAGGCTTCCCATGGGAAGACCCAGCTGGATCTGCCAGCTCTTAACTCCCATCTTAATCAGCTCTTCTTTCAGTTCATTCAGGATATTGATGTTCTGTTTGGTGATAGTGGTAACTGCCCCCGTATAAATGCCTAGCTTCTCCATGGCTAAAAAGGCGTTTTTGGCATGTTCAAAAGCTCCTTCTTTTCTGATACTGTCATGAATCTCAGGCGTGCCGTCAATGCTGATAGCGACAGTAGAAATTCCACTTTCCTTTAACTTCTGTGCAGTTTCTCCGCCAAGTAGCCAGCCGTTTGTAATGATATTTACGGCTACCCCTGATGACGAAAGGCGTTCCACCAGCATCGGAACATCTTTCCTCGTAAGCGGCTCCCCTCCTGAAATCGTGATCCAGTTCAATCCCAATTCCGCTATCTGGTCGCAAAGGTTCAATGCTTCCTCTGTACTAAGCTCATCCAAAAGCGCCTCTGCGCAGGAAGAGCCGCAATGACCGCACCGCATATTACATCCCATCGTCACTTCCCATACGCAGGTAATCGGTTTGTACTTCATATTGCTTCCTCCTTAACCATTGGGATGGCGGCGTTTGCTAATAAATGGCTCATTTATCACGGACTGCATACCACAGGGATACCCATACTTCATAACCGCATCCTGCACTCCGCAGAAATACCCATACTTCATGCCTGCATCCTGTGCTCCACCATTATTTGTATAATCTACCCATGCATCCTGTACCCCACAAGGATATCCATAATCCATACAAGAGATTGTAGGCTGCGGCAGACCATATGCTGTCACCAGTGGGAACTTCGGCGCCCGCTCCCATGGAGGAAGAACGCCATAGGGAATGGCACTATTCATTGTATTGCATGCATTTGCCTGGTTGCCTGCAAATCCATATAATTCATTTGCATTTTCGCTGTAAGAAACAAACTCATCTGAGTTGCTGGGAATGATGCTCAATGCCACTTTGTATTCCCTTTCGACCCGTGTTGGCTCAAAGGTACATGCCATGGCAAAAGTAAGTTCCCCTTCTGCTTCTTCTGCCGACGATACTCCAAAATAGAATTTCTGCAAGGTGGAGGATACTGCCGGTCCTGTAGCAATCCTGTCTTCTCCTAAAAGGATAATTCCTTTCGGCAGCCCTGACAGGCACCAGCCATATCCTGAAGATCCCAACATTGACTGCAATTCAATTGAGAATGTCTTTCCCTCCAATACTACCATTTTCTGTCCCATTTCATTTCCTCCTTCAATACATTTTTGGCTTTAGGCAAAGTCTCAAAGAAACTATTTTTCAATGAATTCTTACCCTCAACTACGCCTTCATTATAGCAGAGCAATCCCCTTAAAAAAGTATGTGGCATTAAGAGACACTGTTTTGGCAACGAAATTTTATATTGTGACATCCCTGTAATAATCCTGTAATGAAATGGTATTTTAATACATTTGTATATTTTTTTTAAAAGTTTCCAAATTCTACAATAATCTATGCCAATAATGACAAGCAGGTTTTTCTGTTTTGTATATTCTGACAAAATTAAGCAGAACACTTACAAAAATCCCCATTTTTCTCATCTCTTAAAGTATAATTTAAAGGTAAGGGGGTTTTTAAATGCGAATTGCAATTATTGACGACTCAGCCGACGACGGTGTAATCATTGCAAACTATCTTTGCCGATATTTTCATGAAGTCTTATGTCCCGAATCCACTGTAATTGAGAAATTTGAAAGCGGTGAGCAGTTTATTGCGCATTTTGCAGAAGGTTTATATGAACTGATTCTGATCGATTATTTTATGCATACCATGAACGGATTGGATACAGCCAGAAAAATCCGCCAGCTCGATTCTTCTGTGTCTATCATATTTATCACAGCAAGCAGGGACTATGCAATAGACTGTTACAAAGTCCGTGCGTCTGATTATATCGTTAAACCTGTGACTTATACGCAAATAGTAGAAACCATGTCCCTGCTCAATCTGAATATGCTGCTGGAGAAACAATGCATCCAGATTGCCTGCGGCAGAGAGCAGCTTAAGGTTTTTTTAAAGGATATCATCTACTGCGATGCCTCCGGTCATTACGTCCAGATTCATGCCCGTGGGTGTTCCCTTTTGCGTTCCCGGATTTCCTTTGAAAGATTCATTAAGACCCTTCTGCCGTATCCCCAGTTTCTTGTGTGCTACCGTGGCTGCCTTGTCAATATGGATCATATGATCCGAATAGAAAATCTGGATTTTGTAACCAGCGAAGGGGAACACATCCCCATACGGCAAAAAGATTGCGGACGGCTGTCCCAAATCTATTACAATTATATTTTCTCAAAAGTCAGGAGCAATCAGTAATGGAACCTATTAAAATTTTAAAAATCTTCCTATATGTTTTGTTGGATCTGACCCCCTGCCTTATCTTGGCGCTGTCTCCTTTTCGGAGTCATTTCCGTTTTTCATGCTTAAAGACCTATTTACTTATACCTCTGTTGTTTTTGACCGTCTTCATTTGCAGACTGTTAACGATTCAAGGTCTACCTGCTGCCAAAATCATTACCGTCTTATGGATAGGTGCATATCTTGCCCTGTATGTCATCTGCCTTAAGCTTCCTGTCAGTATTTTGCTCTTCGTCTTGCTGACGATTTTAAATTATGGAAGTTTTAAGGCAATCATCGTAAACGGACTGACTCATTTTTTACCGTTTCCTTCCGCCGAACGCTATTCTCTTTTATCCAGCATCTTATTGCTCTTTGTTTATTTGTTTACATTTCCCTTTATGTATCAGATGATGACAAAAAAGATTGGTCCACTGATTAACGAGGCAGATAATAACAGATACTGGCGTTTTCTCTGGCTGGTTCCTGCAACCTTTTGCCTTTCCTATTATTATAATCTCTATGCCAACGGAGGTATTATGGCTTTTTCCGCCAAAAACAGTAATGTTATTTTTGCATTATTGTTCAATCTGGGCGCTCTTTTTGTCACCTTCCTGATTTTACAGCTTCTCAAAGAATGTAATGATAAACTGCTTCTGGAAGAGGAAAACCATCATCTTGCCATGCAGTCCATTCGATATGAAAACTTAAATTGCCGTATAGAGGAAGCAAGGATTGCAAGGCACGATCTGCGGCAGCATTTATCTGTTATGCAGTCCTTTCTGCAAAGCAAGGATTACCAAAAACTTTCGGATTATATTCATGAATATATTTCCACGCTCCCCTCTGATTCGACTATCACCTATTGCGAGGATTACGCACTGAATGCTTTGATCGTCTATTACGAAAATATGGCAAAAAACCATCAAATCCGCTTTTTGGCTGACATCGACTATCCCCCGGAAAACAAAATCCTTTCTTCTGACGCCGTTATCCTGTTCGGAAACCTTTTGGAAAACGCTTTGGAAGCCTGCATGCGGGAATCTGTGCCAGACCCTTTTATTTCCCTTTGCATAAAGCCCATGAATTCCATGATTATCGTTGCCTTAGATAACACCTGTACCCAGCTCCCAGAGCGCTGCAAAGACGGTTTTGCATCGGCAAAAAAATCCCGCACTGGAATCGGCACAGTGTCTATCAGCAAAATTGCAGAAAAGTACAACGGTGCTGCGCAATTCGAGTTCAAAAACGGCGTTTTTTACAGCTCTGTGCTGTTAAGTCCATAAATCAAAAGGAGGAATGATAATGAAAACAACATTACAAAAAGGAGATATGATCTTATTTTTTGCAGGCGAAACCTGGCTGAGCAAATCGATTGCCTATCTTACCAACGCAGAAGTGACACATGCCTCCATGGTCTATTCAGAGGATTCCATTGTGGAAATCCTTGCCGACGGTCCCCAGGTCAATAAAATCTCTCTTCAGGATAATGACCGGCAGGGACATAAAGCTTATCTCATGCGCCATGTACCGGAGCTTTGCTTTGCGCCCCTCAAGCAATCTGCAGATGCATACCTGCAATCGGATGCCTTCTATGACTTCCCTGGGCTATTTCTTCTAGGAGGGCTTCTTATTTATCATAAGATCATCCCCTCTTTCCAGATTCTCAATTGTACAGAACTTATATTGGAAGCAGGTATCCTTATGCTCGACCGCTTTATTCATCAAAAGCTCCTCCATCATACGGGCAAGCCCATGGTCTGTTCCCAATTTATCTATCAGCTTTTTTATGACTGTGGAGGAAATTACCGGATACCCATTGTAAATGGATGCTTTTCTGCAAGGAAAAATACCGATGCATGCTGCAAAGGCGAAATATGTCTGGCTGACCTGCTAAGGGAAGGTTCTTCAATGAAAGCAGAGAATGCCATATCCTCTTTTTCCATTAAAGAGGAAGATATGGACGCTCCTTCTTTTGCAGAAAACCTGTCAGAAAAACTATACCTTGCCTTGTCACAATCCGAACAGGCACTGCTTGACTTAAATTTTCTGTCTGCAAAACCGCATGATACAAGCAGGGTTCTTTCCCTTGCCCGCCAGTTTCTCGATAGGGTAAAGCAATTACAGCTAAAACTTGACATGGATCTGCCCTTAGATGCCATGTTCGTTACAGTTGCCGACCTTGCCTATCATGCTCCCAGCCTTGAGAAAATCGACACGATCTATGTAAAACGACTGTAACTATTTTCCTTTTGCGCCAAGTGCGCCTCCCCCTAAGGATTTTGCTTTATAGGGAGTATGCTCCTATAGGGCAAGAAAGCCCTAAGGTATGATCCACACACCTTAGGGCCTTTTTTAATATCTGATTATCACATCCTTGCGCTGTCCACATGGTCTTTGAACCACTGATAAGCCAGTTCCACACCTTCTTCAAGTTCTACCTTATGCATCCATCCCAGCCCGTGGAGCTTATCCACATTGGTAAGCTTTCTTGGTGTTCCGTCCGGCATGTCTTTATTCCATAGAATCTCACCCTCATAGCCTACTGCCTTTTTCACAGCCTCTGCAAGCTCCTTGATCGTGACCTCTTTGCCAGTTCCTATATTCACATGCTGTTCACCGCTGTAATTCTCAAGGAGAAATACACAGGCGTCCGCCATATCATCCACATAAAGAAATTCCCGAAGGGGTGTACCTGTTCCCCAGAGCTCTACCGCAGGCGCATTGCTTACCTTTGCCTCATGAAATTTACGGATCATGGCAGGCATTACATGAGACCCCTCAAGATCATAATTGTCATGAGGTCCGTACAGATTCGTCGGCATACAACTGATAAAATCGTCCCCATACTGTCTCTTATAAAATTTACACATCTCAAGTCCCGCTATCTTGGCAATTGCATAAGCCTCATTGGTCTCCTCAAGGGGGCCCGTCAAAAGCGCATCCTCTGGAATCGGCTGGGGCGCCATCTTGGGATAGATACAGGTGCTTCCCAAAAAGAGTAGCTTTTTTACCTGATACTTGTGACAGCAGTCGATCACATTACATTGAATCTGCATGTTCTGATAAGCAAAATCAGCGGGGGCTGTGTTGTTAGCATTGATGCCGCCCACCTTGGCTGCCGCTAAGACTACGACATCCGGCTTTTCGGCTTCAAAAAATTCCCGCACCATCACCTGGTCGGTCAGATCCAACTCTTTATGGGTCCTTCCTATGATATTTGTATAACCCTTTTCCTTCAGGTTCCTTACGATTGCACTTCCTACCAGCCCTCTGTGACCAGCCACATAAATCTTATCTGTCTTTTCCATTACACGAGCTCCTTCCTCGATTTTATAATTGATATTATCCCATCTAACTATGAATGACATCCTTAAATCCATCTTCTATGGAGTCTCCCAAAAAGATGTCTTCCGCCTTTTGAGGTGCCGAAGGAAAATCTCTATATCCCACCCTGTCTCCTGAAACAGGATAATAAAAAGTGATTCCATGCAGCTCATAAGCCGTCGTCTCAAAATTTTCATAGTCTTTTTGATAAATTAAATATCTGGCAGAAGCTCCCTTATAAACTTCCGTACCAAAAGCAGATAGTTTATAAAGCCCGAATACTGCCAATAAAATAAAATATATTTTAAACCTGTCCAGGTGGGGACTGATTTTTACATATAGATATCCCCACACCAGTACTGGCAGCAGCCACAAAAACACACATCCATACCGAATCAGTGGCGCACTGAAAAGCCAGAACAAAAAGCATACAGCAAGCGTCCCCGCCGCGTGGAGAAAATCTAACATATCCTTCTTCTTTTTCAGAACAGCATATACAGCCAGCAGTATGAGCAGAACGACTCCGCCAAGCGCCATTGCCAAAAAGACTTTGTTCGTCCCATCAAGGCTTCCAATCCATTCGGGCAGCCAGTCTGTGATGGCTTCCCCATATCTCTCTACATCGGAAAATCCTCTGCCGTACACCTGTATCTCTCTTGCATCATATTCTGCCATTCCCTTAGGAATTTTAAAATCAAATGTAAAAAAGTCTAATGCCGTAAATGGATAAATCAGCCATCCTGATAAAATCACATTCCGTACGAGAAAAGGCAGCACTGCCAAAACGCCCAGCCCTAAGAAGCGGAAAATTTCCTTTCCCCTCTTTTCTTTTATCATCATGAATGCCGGCTTAAGCACTAGCAGCAAGATCAGCGCGCCGGAGAGCTTGACCGTAAGTACCACCACTCCAAGCACACTAAGAAGTGCATAAGGCAGGTAAAGCGTTTCCTTCCTTTCCATCAGATCCAGCCACCGGATAATGATATAAAATACCAGCAGCACCATAAAATAATCTGATGCCGGCGATACCATTTCGTCAAATATAATCAAAAGATAGTATACGGCAGTAAGCCTTGCAAAATCCGAAAGCCGAGGTCTTTTGATCCGTTCCTTCGTGAATGCCTCCATGCAGACCAGCGCAAGTAGAAATGCCAGAAATCCCGCGCAGCAGTGATAAGACTGCCCTCCCAGAAACGCCATACTGTAAAACGCCGACAGGCAGAACGCCGCACTGTTATAGGCAAGACGGCTGTGCAGATTGCCCAGCCCCGGTACTACGCCGTATTCCTCTATCCACCGAATGCTCTGCGCATGATATAGACCTGTATCATAATGAATCACACCTGTGGAAGTTCCATAGGCAAATACCAAAAACAACACCAGAATGAAGACCACCTTGATTGGTGAAATCGTCAATCTGCATGTATGCAGTTCCTCTAAAAACTGCCTTCTGAAAACCACAACACACAAGATACAGATAAGGAGCAGTATCAAATTTGCCATCAGCCCAACCTTCCAGAATATACTGAAAAACTGGGCATAGACAGTGACTGCTCCTATACCCGCATATAGGTAACTGGTTTCTTTTCTGCACTGATATGCATCTCTTCCTGTTAAGATTCTGATACAGACAAAGCCAATCACATAACAGGTAAACAGCATATACAACCAAATGAGTATCACCGAAAACATCCGACTTTCCTCTTCTACTTTTGTATCCCTATCTTACTTCCTGCTTTCTTTATATTCGCTGCAACTCATTTTTGTGATTTCCTTCATGTCATTGTCCATCATCATGGCTACCAGACCTTCAAAATCCACTTTTCGTTTCCATCCCAGCTTTTTTTCTGCCTTGGATGCATTACCCCACAAAAATTCTACTTCGGCAGGACGATAGAACTCAGGGTTAACATCTACCAGCAGTTTTCCGGTATCTGCATCCAATCCCTTTTCATCTACGCCTGTGCCTTCCCATCTGATCGTAATGCCCAGTTCCTTAAAGGCAGCTTCCACAAATTCCCTGACTGTGTGCGTCTCATTGGTAGCAAGCACATAATCATCCGGTGCATCCTGCTGGAGCATCAACCACATTCCTTCCACGTAGTCGCCAGCATACCCCCAGTCGCGCTTTGCATTCATATTGCCAAGAGAAAGCTTCTCCTGCTTTCCGGCAATGATATTTGCAATGGCAAGGGTAATCTTTCGTGTGACAAAATTCTCTCCCCGTCTCGGAGATTCATGATTGAATAAAATACCATTGCAGGCAAATAAGTTATAAGATTCCCTGTAATTGACGGTAATCCAGTAGGAGTAGAGCTTTGCCACGCCATAAGGACTCTTGGGGTAAAACGGTGTCGCCTCACTCTGAGGCGCTGTCTCAGGAAGTCCTCCGAACAATTCCGATGTGGATGCCTGATAGTATCTGCAATTCCCTCCATTTACGCGGATCGCCTCAAGAAGCTTAAGCGTGCTTACCCCAGTAGCCTCTGCTGTATACTCAGGCACATCAAAGGATACGCCAACGTGTGACTGAGCTGCCAGATTATACACTTCCGTAGGGCGAATCTCCGCTATAAGCCGCATCAGATTGCTGGAATCCGTCGTGTCTGCATAATGGAGGAAAAATTTTACATTGTTATAGCTTGAGGATAAAATATGGTCGATTCTTGCCGTATTGCTGATACTATGCCTTCTGACAAGACCATGTACTTCATATCCCTTCTCCAGCAAAAACTCTGCCAGGTAGGAGCCATCCTGTCCTGTGATACCTGTAATGAAAGCTATTTTCTGCATATTGATCTCCTTTATCTTCTTACAATCTTATTTGCTATATACTCATGATTATAACCGCTATCACGATTCCTAATATCGCTCCCATGAGCACCTGGAGCGGTGTATGCCCCACGAACTCCTTCAATTTGGCTTCCGCGCTGATCTGCTTTCCCATGTTCATAAAAACTTCCATCATCTCATTCAATACCTGCCCCTGCTTTCCGGTTTCCCTGCGGACGCCCATAGCATCGTACATGACAATGATAGCAAGCATGACCGTTACAGCAAATTCAAATCCACCGCCGCCGTACTGCATTCCGGTAGCAGTCGCCAGCGCACAGACTGTTGCGGAATGAGAACTGGGCATACCGCCGCCGCCTACCATCCTCTCCGCCACCAGTTTCTTGGTGAGTATGAAATGGATCAGCGTTTTTAACACCTGTGCCACCAGCCATCCAATGGCAGCGGAAATAAAAATTCTATTTTGAAGTAGTTGTTCCATAAAGTTCATTTTATATCAGTTCCTTCATATAAGCAGCCAAAGCATCATGCCAGTCTGCAAACTTATAATCAGTAGTCAATTTAAACATATAATTTTCAAGAATCGAGTACGCTGGGCGAGGCGCCTTTGCACCAAATTCTTCTGTCGTAATTGCTTCCACTTTGGTAGTCTTGCCGGCATACTGAAAGATTTCCTCTGCAAACTGCGCCCAGGAGCAGCTTCCCTCACAGGTCGCATGGAACAGACCATAATTTTCCGTGAAAAGAAGATCTGCAATCGCTGCTGCCAGTTCCTTCGCGCTGGTAGGACTTCCCACCTGATCACCGACTACCCTGACCTGATCATTGCTTTCGGAAAGCCTGAGCATTGTCTTTACAAAGTTCTTTCCGTCGCCATAAAGCCATGCCGTCCTTAAGATAAAATATCGATCAGCAAAATCCTTTACCATGTTCTCCCCTGCCAGCTTGGTAGTGCCGTATGCTCCCTGGGGATTGGGTCTGTCAAATTCTGTGTATGGTTTATCCGCCTTGCCGTCAAATATATAATCAGTAGAGATATGCACCATTTTTGCGCCTGTCTCTGAAGCTGCAATGCTCAAATTCCTAGGACCGATGGCATTGATACGGTATGCCTTGTCCCATTCGTCCTCGCAGGCATCCACCCCTGTGTGGGCGGCGCAATTGATAATTGCATATGGTCTTACTTCTCTTGCAAGCTCCATAACCTTGTCAATGTTGGTGATATCCAGCTCAGCCACATCTGTGTTGACAAATTCAATATCATGTTTTCCCATAAGCTCATGATTGATTGCACGCCCCAGCTGTCCGTTACATCCTGTTACGATAATTTTATTCATCACTTACATGTTCCTTTCACATTTTTTCAATGTCTGCTTTATATTTTACCCTTTAAATCCATTTTACACAAGTAGTTACCATTATTATTTATTCCCGCAGGCACCAGACCAGGCGCGTGCGTGCACGGCATTTGGCGGTGTCCATCCATTCTGTTTATTCGCTGGACAAAAAAATTTACCCATAGTGGTACTTTATATTTCCCGTAATAATTTCTTAATATATTTGTATAAGTTTTTACACAATTTACTAGTGACTCCCGCTATCTTATATGCTATAATAATAACCGTGTGATTTGATTACAATCACTATTTTTACGAATTGAAAGTGAGGAAACATGATGAAAAGATTACAAGTTCTTTTTCTTGTAGCCTTATCCTCATCTCTTTTATTGTTTGGTTGTGGTAAATCTGAAGAGGCATCAACCCCGATTGTTGAGCCTATTATTGAAGCTCAGCCCGGTGCACCTGAAGAGAACGAGACACAGGCTCAAGATTCTGCAGATTCTGAAACTCCTCCCGCAGAGGGAATGGTAAGAAGCAGACTTACCAATGAATGGGTGGATGAAAACATTGCAAAGACCCGTCCTATTGCTGTTATGATTCCCAATTCCAAAACAGCAAGTCAGTATGATATTTCAAAAGCATCTGTCCTTTATGAATGCAACGTTGAAGGCAGCATGACGAGGCTAATGGGTGTTTTTGAAGATTGGAGCAACGTACAAAAACTTGGCAACATCAGAAGCTGCCGTGACTACTACGTATATTGGGCATTTGAATGGGATGCGATCTACATTCATTACGGCGGTCCCTTCTACATAGATGACATTATCGGAAGATCCGATACACAGAATATCAACTGTATCGAATACGGAAACGCAACTTTCAGAGATTCTGCAAAGAATTCAACCGACAATGCATTTACCTCTACTGATAGAATTAAGGACGCCGCTTCTCATTACGGTTATCCTTTGGAATACAGAGACGGATATGCGGACGAACAGCATTACATGTTCGCTTCTGACAAAGAGCCTAATACCTTGGATCAGTACTCAGATGCGATTACTGCTTCTAAAGTCGATATGTCCCCCGCTTACCCTGTTACAAACTGTTACTTTGTATATAACGAGTCAACAGGATTATACGACAGATATCAGCACTTATCCGGTGACAGCGATGGGCCTCATATAGACTTGGCCAACAACCAGCAGCTATCCTTTAAAAACCTGCTGATTCAGAACACTTACTTTGAAGTAAGAGACCAGAAAGGTTACCTTGCCTTCCAGTGCCACGACACCACCCGCGATGGCTGGTTCTTCACCAACGGCAAAGGCATCCATGTAACATGGGAAAAGACTTCCGACTACGGCGCTACCAGATACTACGATGATGCCGGAAATGAAATCAAGTTAAACACAGGAAAGACTATGGTCTGCATCTTGGAAGACGGTGATACCTTCACAGTAGACGGAAAGACAATCGAAGCTGATTAAAATCATTCTTATACAATTACAAAGCCCTCCGGAAACTCCGGAGGGTTTTTTCTATTTCATATACTTAATTTTTCACACTAGTCCAGCCCACAAGGGCGGCGCAGCAGGACAGACAGAGCGCATGCGGATAGGGAACGCGCGGCTGACAGTGCATACTATCATTTCAAGTCTCTGGCGAAAAATCGGCAATTTCACTTACAGAATTGGTCGATATCAGGGAAATCCGGCATGGATGCCGGATTAGGAGCCGTTAGGCAGGATGCCGCTTGGCTCCGACCCGTTCGCTTTGAAATACCTATATCCAATTCTGTTAGTGAAATCCGATTTGCAGACGAGACTTGAAATGATAGTATGCACTGTCAGCCGCGCGTTCCCTATCCGCATGCGCTCTGTCTGTCCTGCTGCGCCGCCCTTGTGGGCTGGACTACATCCCCACTATTTCTTTTCACCAATCTCCATTCTGTTGACTGCCGAGAAAATTGCACGCACAGACGCTCTTGTAATATTGGAGCTAACGCCAACACCATAGGTGACGTTTCCACTGTCCGCATCCAGCAAATGAATATAAGCTGCCGCCTGGGAATTAGAACCGCTCTGCAAAGCATGTTCCTCATAATCCAAAATCTTAATCCTAGTGCCAAGTTCTTGCTGCAGTCCCCTCTGTACCGCATCGATTGGTCCGTTTCCGACTGCCTCAAATCTCTTTTCGACTCCTGCATCTGTATAGGTCACAAATACCCGCGTATCAAATTCCGACTGAACCTCATCGCTTAAATCATCCACCCGCAGCTTACGGAAATGAATTGGTTCTTTCTTTTCCAGGTATTCCCTTCGGAACGCCTGCATAATCTCATCCGGAGAAACCTCTCCCTGTTTTTCGGAAATTGCCTGAATGACATTTGCAAATTCCCTGTGCATTCCTTTCGGCAGCTTGAATCCAAAATAAGTGTCCATAACAAAAGCAACGCCGCCCTTTCCCGACTGGGAATTAATTCTGACAATTGGCTCATACTCTCTTCCAATATCCGACGGATCAATTGGAAGATAAGGCACCTGCCAATGTTCTGTTCCTCTCTCCTTCATTGCTTTCACGCCCTTATTGATAGCGTCCTGATGGGAACCAGAAAAGGCAGTAAACACCAGCTTTCCTGCATACGGGTGTCTGGGATGTATAGGTATCTTACAGCATCTCTCATAGATTTCAATACTCTCATTGACCTTCTCAATATGAAGTTCTGGGTTAATTCCCTGAGAAAACATATTGTAGGCAATGTTAAGCACATCCACGTTTCCGGTTCTCTCTCCGTTTCCGAACAAGGTTCCCTCTACACGCTCTGCACCCGCCAACATTGCCAACTCTGCCGATGCCACCCCTGTCCCTCTGTCATTATGTGGATGCACACTTAGGATGATGCTTTCCCTGTTCTTAAAATGGGAATTCATCCATTCTATCTGATCCGCATACACATTAGGCGTATTCATCTCCACCGTGGAAGGAAGGTTGATAATGATTGGGTTTTCTTTCGTAGCCTCCCATGCTTCCTGGACAGCAGTACAGATTTCAAGAGCAAAATCCAGTTCCGTACCTGTAAAGCTTTCCGGCGAGTACTCCAGAATAATCTTTCCTGGAAATTTTGCCGCGCGTTCTTTTACCATCAGAGTCCCTTTGACTGCAATATCTATGATTTCCTCACGGCTCATACCAAATACCACATCCCTCTGCAGGGTTGAGGTAGAATTGTAGATATGCACGATTGCTTCTTTACATCCTTCTATAGATGCAAAAGTACGATCAATCAGTTCCTCACGGCATTGGGTAAGCACCTGTACCCGCACATCATCCGGTATCATCTTCCTTTCAATCAATTGTCGCAGGAAATCATACTCAATCTGGCTGGCTGCCGGGAATCCAATCTCAATCTCTTTAAATCCCAGCTTGATCAGGTACTGAAACATTTCTATTTTTTCACTGACCACCATAGGGTCGATCAGTGCCTGATTGCCATCCCTTAAATCTACGCTGCACCAGATAGGCGCTTTCTCAATTTCTTTGTCCGGCCATTTCCTTTCTGGATAATCCACCACAGGGTTTTTCTTATATCGTTTATAATTCAGCATATTCTGTCCTCCACATAAAAGTCTGCATTCCCCCAAAAATTTTCCTGCCAAGCAACAACGAATGCCACGCTGCGCGAGGCATTCGTATGTTAATAGAAAGCCGATCCAGATAAAACGGACCGGCTTGGTTTACATATACTCTTCCCGAGTTTTCAGGTTTATTCGCCTAAACCATTTTCAATTGCGCTTACCAGAGTTTGAAGCGCCTCAACTTCATCTTCTCCCTCACAGATGAATTCAATTTCATCACCGCATTTGACGCAGGCACCCAATACGCTTAATACGCTTTTTGCATTTGCAGTGTTATCTTTAAACGTAAAAGTTATCAATGACTTAAACTGCATTGCCTCCTTACATAAGATGCCGGCTGGTCTTAAGTGAAGACCTGTTGGATTCTTAATGACCACCTTTTGGCTTACCATACCATTTCCCTCCAATTTCCTGTCTGCCTGATATACCCGTCAAAATCCCTCTTTTATTACTATAACATTTTTTGGAATCTTTCTCAAGTACCAGTTATAGCTGTCGACTACAGCATAATGTTCTGGATCAGTTCCGCCAGCTGCCTTGCATCTTCTTCTATCATTTTCTGATCCTTTCCTTCAATCATGACACGAACAAGTGGTTCCGTTCCGGAAGGACGGATCAAAACTCTTCCCTCACCTGCAAATTTTTCATTCAGCTTTCCGATTGCATCTGCAATTTCAGGATATTCCATATATCTTTCTTTTTTGTGATTCGGTACTTTTGCATTCACAAGCGCCTGAGGCAGTACCTCCATGACAGATGCCAACTCTGATAAAGTTTTACCCGTTTCAACCATGACTTTTAAAAGATGAAGTGCGCTCAGAAGACCGTCTCCCGTGGTATTTTCTTTCAGGAATATAATATGACCAGACTGTTCTCCTCCAAGACTGGCACCAATCTCCCGCATCCTTTCAAGGACATACCTGTCGCCTACCTTTGTCTGTTCCATTTTAATCCCATTCTTTTCCGCCATAAGAAAAAATCCCAGATTACTCATAACAGTGGCGACAATTGTATCATTGGTAAGGTCACCGCTTTCTTTCATGTGATTGCCCACGATTGCCATAATCTGATCACCGTCTACCACATTTCCCTGTTCATCAACGGCAAGGAGTCTGTCGGCATCTCCATCAAAAGCAAGACCCACATTTGCTTTTTCATAAACCACCCTTGCCTTTAGCTCTTCCATATGGGTAGAACCGCAGTTGGCATTGATATTGGTACCGTCCGGCATGTTGTGAATTGCTACAATATTTCCGCCTAATTCCTTGAGCGCCTCAACAGAGGTATAATAAGAAGCGCCCTCTGCACAATCCACTACGATTTTAAGTCCTGACAAGTCAATATTGACAGCCTGAATCGAATGATTAATGTATTCTTCCCTCGCATCTGTCCGGTACTTAATCTTTCCTACATTTGAGCCAATTGGAAATTTAATGCCGTTCATATCGCTTTTAATGATTGCTTCTATTTCGTCCTCCAGGGCATCCGGCAGTTTATAACCGTTTCCGTCAAAAAATTTAATGCCGTTGAATTCCACCGGATTGTGTGAGGCAGATATGACTACACCTGCATCTACCTTATATTTTCTGGTGAGATATGCCACCGCCGGAGTTGGAATCACGCCTACGTAAACGGCATTTGCCCCCACAGAGCAAATACCCGCCATCAGCGCATTGGCAAGCATATCCCCTGAAATTCTAGTATCGCACCCCACCATAATTGTGGGCTTATGCATATTTTCCCTTGTAAGAACGTATGCGCCTGCCTGCCCAAGCTGCATGGCAAGAAGCGGTGTCAGTTCATCATTTGCCACTCCTCTGACGCCATCCGTACCAAATAATCTTCCCATGTTTCTACCTATATCCTTTCTCTATTCTTCCTCTTTCTCTGCAATGTGCAATGATACCGTTACAGGTTCAAGCAGCGTTACTTCACTTGGCAGTCCAAAATCAACCTCCACCGTATAATAGCCCGGCTCCGGCTCTTCCAGCCCTTCCTGCTGCATCCATTTTTGTATATCTACCACACCAGATATACTGTTTGCCTGTAATCCAGCCACATCTTTGGAAAGTCCAATCACTTCTATCCCAAAACTTTCCTCAAGACCTGCTATACTTGCATCATATCCCTCAGGAACATTGACCACCCTGACCTTCTCTTCCCTAATTTCCAGCTTCTTGGATACTTCAGGCTCTATACGCACTGTAATCGTCCTTACCGCATCTTCTGAACTTGCCAGATGGATATTATCCGGCAGATATTCACGGATATCTATCTGTGCTGTGTAATCTTCTGTCTGATCTGCAATATTCAATGCCTCTGCAGGTATTTCAATGGATGACACCCCTCTGATTGCATTAGATTTACCGGCTATGACAATCGTTCCGCCATTTCCTTCAATCTCTCCGGTTGCCCTAAAGCCCGGCGCAGGTTCTCCACTGACACTAAAATTAACTGGAACGGAAGCCTTCTGGAGAATGCTCACCTTTACTCCCACCGACTTGATATTCTGGGTGATGTTTGCATTGGTGACTTCCTGATCTTCCGCATCATACAATTTAATTTCCGCATTCGTCACAATGTCGCTGGTCATACCGCTGACATTAATATCAGCAGACGCGCGCACCACTTGGTCGATTACCGACTGTGGTCCCGAGATTCTGACCAGATTCTGATCCGTCGTGACTTCTCCTATCAGATATCCATCTTCTACCTGACCGGATGTGGTCGCCCTAAGAGTCAGTGCCTTGCTTCTCTTATCTTCTATATTAAGTTTTACCGTATCTGTACTTCCGGTAATACTGGTTATCTTACTAGCATATAAATTCGTCGAGAGTTTAATGGAAATCGTATCAAGGCTGCTCAACTCCCTGACATCAGCCGTTGCAATGATATTTTCTTCTTTTAATTCGTTGTGGACAGAGCGGGGCGCCCTAATCGACACTCTGCTGATTACATCACTGCCCTCTAACACTTCATACACTTGACCGGAATCCGTAATCAATTCTACATTAAGGAGCTTCACCGGTATATTATTATAGGAATGGGATTCCGTCGGGTCATTGACGCTGTTGACCACAAACCACAATACAACTGCAAGAAAAACAGATGCCAATTTCAAACCCATATTTTTCGTCAGCTTATTTTTCACCTTTAGACCGTCCCTTCCACAGAATTCTCTTCCGGCTTTCTTCCTCCGGTTTGTTCTGTATTGTTCTGAGTTTCTCCTTCAGGGTATCGCTATTTAAGCCACGTTCCAGATTTCCGCCATACGCCACACTTATTTTTCCTGTCTCCTCAGACACGATAACCGTAAGGGAATCGGTTACTTCTGAAATGCCGACACCTGCTCTGTGCCTGGTTCCTAAATCCTTGCTAAGACGCATGTTGTCTGACAACGGCAGATAACATG
Source organism: Lachnospiraceae bacterium (assembly GCA_029054245.1). Classification (GTDB taxonomy): domain Bacteria; phylum Bacillota; class Clostridia; order Lachnospirales; family Lachnospiraceae; genus Suilimivivens. Next base: position 25,475 of record JAIDFQ010000074.1, read on the forward strand.
TTGCCGATATGATTCTGTTTCCTCTAACGATAACAGCTCCGTCGTGCAGCGGCGTATTATGCTCAAAGATATTGATAAGCAGCTGACTGGTCACAATACCATCCACATCGATCCCTGTTCTTTCGTATTCCGTCAGCTTCTGCTCCTGCTCCACGACAATAAGGGCACCGGTTTTCACCTTGCCCATCTCCACACATGCCTTTGCAATTTCATTAATCGTCTTATCTGAAAATCTTCCTTCCTCTAAAGTCCTTCCCAGTTCAAAAGGAATAATGGCACTAATGATATTTTTTCTTCCAAGTTCCTCCACTGCTTTTCTAAGCTCTGGCTGCAAAATTACAATCACCGCAGTCACCGCCACGCCGAACATATTCTGTACGATCCAGAGAATTGTATTCATCTCAAAATATGCAGCAATCAATATAAATACCGCAATTACGAGAATACCCTTCAGCAGCGACCATGCTTTTGTATTTTTAATCCATACTAATATATGATATAGAAGAAAGGAGATAATAATTATCTCCACAATATCAGTCCATCTGATTCCTGATACCCGTGACAGGTATGTTTCCACAAGCTCTAATCCACGCGCCATTTGGTTATTCTATCCTTTTTATTTTCTAGATTGACCGCCGGAATATTTCTTTTTGGAAGAATTGATTCTCTTAACCGTTTTAGATGGTGTTGCAACCGTAATTTTAGGTACAGCCTTTACATAATAATAATATTCATCATCTTCAAACTGCACCTTTTCCGTCCGGCTGTAATCCACATAGAAAGCAAAAAACTCAACTGCTTTCGCAATTAATACAGAAAAGACAGTTCCGATTATAATTCCGGCAATAGATACATTTGTATCAAACATTAGCTCACCGACCAGCAAAATCATTACATCTGCAAGTGCACCTGCAATAATCGCAATCGTCCATGCATGATCGATTGCCATTCTCTTAATCACATAAACAAGAATAATGGTTGCTGCGAAAGCAGCAATCGTGAGCATCATCTGCTTGTTATCGATAAATCCGTCTATCAAAAATCTGAATTTTGTCGCCATATCCTCTGTATCCATTGCTGAGAGCGCTGTCGCATTATCAGCAACATAGCCAATCGTATAGCTGACCATAACACCACATCCTACGGAAACAGCACTGGCTGGCGTTCCTAAAAGCCCCATGGCAAGAGGCATTACATATGGAATCTTGAGGATAAAGCACATAGGGGTCAGCAGAACCACCAGCGTATCCTTAGGTGAAAACCTAAAATAAAGCAGAAACATCACCAAGAAAAGAACCAGTGTTACAGCCGCACACTCTAACGACAAAGCATACATATGAAGGACTGTAAATGCCGCCGCCACAAAAATAATAAAATTAGCAGGCATGAAAGAGCACATCAATGATACAATAAGTACGATGGATATGCTATCCAGCCTATGCATATAACCGATTTTTCCGTTAATCATCATCAGCGCCGCAAGCGCCAGAACCAATTTCATCAACGGCTTTAAATATACTTCATATTTACTGATAAAATTTTTAATGTACTGTTTTGCAACAAGTAAGGTTGTCATATGGTCTTCCTCATTATTTATCATACATACTCGATAGTCTTTTCAGATTGTTATAATAGTGCTTCAAACTGTTTTTCGCTTTGCTGTATTTGATGTTGTATAAGATGTAGGAAATAACTCCATATCCTCCTACTGCGCACAAATATAGTACAACAATACTCTTACCATACTCCAGCAAATCCATCTTATAAACATCCTGCATCAGCTGCTCAAAATTGTAAAAAGCATAAACTGCAAACAATGCAAAGAAAGAAATCGTAGCAGCAATCACTGACTTTAAAACCTGAAATCCAATGTAATCACCCCTAAAGTAATTTACGGTCCGGATATCCTTTTTTCCTTCATTGGATTCATAGGAAGCCAGCTTGGTCATAAGGATGACCTTTTCTTCATTTATCATATCTTTGTACCTTCCAGCAGTCATGGCGTGCCCATGCATGCCATGACCTGTTTTTATTAAAGAAAACGCATTTTATCTCGTTCACTCTTTTTGGGAAGCGGTTTGCTCTCCGCTATCTTCGGTTTGTCTCTTCCTATCGCATGATTGAACTCATTGCTCATTTCTCTTTTGCAATTTTCACAAAATCTTCCTGATTTGATCATGGCTCCACAGCTTTCACAGGGAAGTCTGATCGGTGAGTCATCTGCAAACTGAAGACGTTCTTCCCGAATCCATTGACGGATCTGTGACGGCTCAACATCACATTCGTGAGACACCTCCGTAATATCCGCACCCGGATTATCCTGAACGTATTTCTTTACTTCCTGGAATTTGCCTTCCAGATCTTCTTTGCAGCGTGGACATACAATAGGTCCCATAACATAGTTAAATACTCTGCCGCACTTCCTACAATTACGTACATTCATAATCCTACCTCCTGTATTTGTCGCTTTCGCCTTAATTCGTTGCCTTTCACATCCCATCAGAATTTCAAAGATTTTTATTACATCGATGTAAACCGCAACCTTAAATGCCTCTTCCTACCGTCAATGCCATAAAGTAAACCCTCGCAATGCCTGCCTGATGCAGCACTTCTGTCATTGCATCGATCGTACTTCCCGTAGTGTATATATCGTCTATAATAACAATCGTACTTAATTTTACATCATTTTGCCGGATTTTAAAAGCCCTTTTCAAATTATTTTGCCTTTCGGAGTGACTCAGGTCTTTAAGAGGCGCTGTCCGCTTTGATCTGAAGATTAGAGAATTGTTTACTGGAATCCCAGAAAGCCTTGAAAGATGCCTTGCAATCAACTCTGCCTGATTATATCCGCGCTTTCTTTTTTTGGATTCATGTATAGGAACCGGCACCAGTGCATCCGGTCGTATAAAAGACAGCCATCCCGCCTTTTTTTCGTAAAGTTCTCTACCATAAAAATCTGCATATTCCATTCTGCCGGCATATTTAAAACGAAATATGGAGTCCGACATACTTCCATAGTCATATAGCGCTGTTCCCTGTACATATAAATGCGCATGGTTCCCACAATCTCTGCAATACTCCTGCTCCCTGTCCCTTAACTGTTTCCCGCATTTCAGACAGCACGGCTCCTTGATATACAAAATCCTTCCTTTGCACTTTCTGCATACAACGCTCTTCGTCTGATCCGTGACTTCATCGCACACCACACATCTTCTGGGAAACAAGAGATCAAGTATCTTCCCTCCTATTGCCATTGTCCCTCCCTGCTCTCTATTTCTTTTATCCTATCGCACAGGCTCGTGTATCGTTTATGCTGCTTTTCGTTTTCAATCATTTGAAGTACTGTATGTCGGCTGCCAAGAATCGTAACACATTTTCTGGCACGGGTTACTGCAGTATACAGAAGATTTCTGTTAAAAAGCATCTGAGGACCGGATAAGAGTGGAAGTATAACCGCAGGATACTCACTCCCTTGGGATTTATGAATGGTCACCGCATAAGCTAGCTCAATTTCATCCAGACCTGCAAAAGGATATTCAACTCTTTTATGCTCATCATATTCTACCGTAAGACTCATGGCAGATTCATCAATATCTATAATAATTCCCATATCTCCGTTAAATACACCCATGCCCTTATCTATAGGTATGCCATATTTACTTACCACTTCCCACGAAATCTGGTAATTATTCTTAATCTGCATTACCTTATCACCAACTCTGAAAAGTCTCTCGCCTGGCGCATATTCTTTTTTGGAAGGAGATGGCGGATTCAGATATTTCTGGAGGATCCCATTCAAAACCTCTACTCCAAGATTTCCTTTCCGCATAGGTGTCAGCACCTGAATATCGTATGGTCCTGCATCCACATAAGGAGGAAGCTTCTCCCTGATTAGCTGAATCATATGTTTATAAATCACATTCACATCTCCTCTTTCCAAAAAGAAGAAATCTCTGCTTTTATTGTTTAGCGCAATGTCCTCCCCTCGGTTTATTTTATGCGCATTGACTACTATGTCGCTCTCACCCGCCTGTCGGAAGATTTTTTTGAGAATGACTACCGGAAATGCTTTACTTTCTATCAAATCCTGCAAAACCTGCCCTGGTCCTACACTCGGCAGCTGATCCACGTCTCCCACCATAATCAGCCGTGTACCCACACTGACCGCAGCAAGAAGCGCCTTAAATAGATGAATATCCACCATAGACATTTCATCAATGATAATCACATCTGCTTCTAGAGGATTTTCCTCATTCCGTTCAAACTGAGTATGTTTCCCTTCTTCTATCATTCCCCCATTAATCTCAAGGAGCCTGTGAATCGTCCGGGCTTCATATCCAGTAGCCTCCGTCATCCGTTTTGCCGCCCTGCCCGTAGGCGCCGCCAGTAGAATATCCATCCCCTCTATCTCAAAATATCGAATAATCGTATTGATCGTAGTCGTCTTTCCCGTTCCCGGACCTCCTGACAAAATCATAAGACCGGACTTTACACTTTGAAGCACTGCCTGCCTTTGCAATTCATCCAGTTCTAATCCCTGTTCCACTTCCATGGAATGCAAGAGCGCTTTCACCTTCTCTTCTTCTGCCGGAAGCAGTTCTTCTGTCATGCTTACATTTAAGTCATGGAGCATCCGCGCACAGCTTAATTCTGCATAATAATAAGACGATGCATAAACTCGTTTTTCTTCCCCCTTCAGTTTAATTACAATCTTCTTATCCATGGCAAGGTTCGCCAACTGAGAATCTATCATCTCTGGAGAGAGATTTAGCAGCTCTGCCGCTCTTAGTCCAAGCAAATCTGCCGGAAGGTAAAGATGACCTTCTCCTGTCGCCTGCAGCAGCGTATACAGCACCCCGCTTCGTATACGAAAATCAGAATCCGTGTGGATGCCTATTTTCCCTGCAATTTCATCTGCAATCCGGAATCCGACCCCTTCAATATCTTCCGCCAATTTATATGGATTTTCTCTCATGACCCCATATAGGTTCATGCCATATTGACGATAAATCTTAACTGCCAGTGTATTAGAAATACCGTATTTCTGCAGAAAAACAAAGGCTTCACGCATGTCCTTTTTTTCCGTCATCTGCAAAGCAATTTCCTGCGCCCTCCTCTCGCTGATTCCTTTTACCTCAGCAAGGCGTTCCGGCTCCTCCTCCATTACCCGAAAGGTATCTTTTCCAAATTTTTTGATGATCCGCGCCGCCATCGCCTCTCCGATGCCTTTAATTGCACCTGATGCAAGATAGCGCTCCATACTGATCACATCATCGGGCGCCGTCACCTCAAAACTTTCCACTTTAAGCTGATGACCATACATAGGGTGCTCAACAAAGTTCCCTTTAAGCTTCAAGGTCTCTCCGATTTCTACAGACTGGAAATTTCCGACACAGACCAGTTCTTCTCCATCCACAGTCAATGACATGACTGCATATCCGTTCTCCTTGTTTTGATAGATAATGTGCTCTACATACCCCGTGACTATTTCCAAGAAAAATCCTCCCACCGATAAAAAGGCTGCCAAACAAGACGGAAATCCGTCTCATTTTAGCAGCCTTTATTTCTTTTGTCTCTCTTTTATAAATTATAATTTCGCTTCATCTGCTCATACAAAGTCTGTGCAAGACCAAGACCCTGCAGCTCTGTGGACGTTGCCGCCAATTCCTGAATCGCGTTGTCTCCAAAATAATCTACCAGATTATTGTTAGGATTGCTGCCCTGATCAGCCTTCAAACAATCCACTGTTTTTTCCATCTCTTTGAACACCTGTTCCAAGAAATACGCCTCAAACTGTTTACATGCGCTGAGCAGTTCATCCTCCGAAGCCTGAGAATAATCCGTCCCATTGATTGTCTCTTTTAGTTTTGTCTCTGCTGTACTTTGGTTCTGCAGATAATCTGTATACAAAGAAGAAACTCCACCGATATCCATCCGTATACTTCCTTTCTATTATCTAAGTTTTCATTCAGCCTATCTCTTCAGGTTATTTGCCGTCTGCATCATTTCATCTGTAGTGGTGATTGCCTTGGAATTCATCTCGTAAGCACGCTGTGCTACAATCAGATTTACCATTTCGTCTGCAACCTGAACGTTAGAACCCTCCAGATAATTCTGGACCATTCTACTTTTTACCACATTGTTATTGGTTGCTTCATTCAACGCTTCACCGCTTGCTGCAGAAACCTGCCATAAGGTATCGCCTTTTCTCACAAGTCCGCCCGGATTGTTGAACTGATACATTCCTATGGTAACTCCCAATGACTGCGGATTTCCGTTGGCATCAGGATAATGAAGAGTTCCATCCGTGCTGATGGTAATTCTGCTGGTTATACGATTGGCATCCAGCGTAATCGTCGTCCCAGTAGAACTCAAAACCGGGAGACCATCATGATTGGTTAGAATCATCGTGCCATTTCCATTGGTAGCCCATGTAAAATCGCCGTTACGGGTATAATTTGTTTCTCCGTCTGCCCCACGGATTGCAAAATATCCTGCCCCTTCTATCGCAAATGAGGTGTCACTGTTTGAGGAAAGGAGACTTCCCTGTGTAAATATGGAATTAATGGATGAATTCCTTACACCTAAGCCCACTTGGGAGCTGGTCGGTTTGGGATCCCCATTAGCTGTGGTCGTAGCCGTCTGTAATGTCTGATAAAGCAATGATTTAAACTGTGCTACTTGTGCCTTATACCCTACCGTATTGACATTTGATAAATTGTTTGCTATCGTATCTACATTTGTCTGCTGGGCATTCATACCTGTTGCCGCAGTCCATAAACTCCTAACCATGTATTGCCTCCTTAAATTCTACCAAGCTGATTCGCTGCTATTTCTAATGTGCTGTCGTATGTTGTAATGACCTTCTGATTACTCTCATAAGCACGAGAAACCGTAATCATATTGACCATTTCTGTTACCACTGATATGTTAGACGTCTCCAGATATCCCGAACGGACTTCCGCTGCCGCCTCTTTCTCCTCGGCGCCCTCTATGGGTTGAAAATAATTTTCTCCATAACGTTCCAGATAATCATAATTTTCAAAGTCCGTAACCTGAATGGTCGCTACTACATTTCCATCCTGAATAATCTGCCCGCTGCTGTTGATTTCTGTCGGAAGAAGCTGATTGATTTCAATGTAAGAACCATTTTCATCCAGCACCGGATCCCCATCTCTTGTAACAAGACGTCCATCTTCCGTCAGCGTAAAATCGCCGTCTCTTGTATACTTTATGGAAGTTTCTCCCGATTTACTTGTAAACTCAACCGCAAAGAAGCCCGCATCTGTCAGCGCTAAATCAAAAGTATTTCCTGTGGATTTAATCGGTCCCTGTGAAAAGTCCGTGTATCCTTCCCCAATTTTTACGCCTGGATGATTGACTCCAAGTCTTCTGGCGAGACGTGCATTCTCTGAAGAATCCTTAATCTTATATGCCAGAATCGCATCAAATGCCTGGCTGGTAGCGCCTTCCTTTTTAAATCCATTGGTATCTGCATTTGCCAGATTGTTGGTAAGCACATCCATTCTGTGCTGTTCATTCAACATGCCTGTATAGGCCGTATACAACCCCTTAACCATAAATCACCTTTCCGTCAAAAATGTCTGTCTGCCAGACACTGACTTTTTAATCTTCTCTATAACCTGCAAGGAATTCCACATATTTTCCTGTGCCGATTGCAACTGCCGTCATGGGATCTTCTGCCGTCATGGTATTGATTCCCGTTCTTTCTGCAATCAAATCTTCCAGTCCTCTAAGAAGGCTCCCACCTCCTGTAAGCACGATTCCTCTGTCTGCAATATCTGCTGCCAATTCCGGCGGTGTCTTTTCGAGCACGCTGTGAATTGTCTCAATAATCTGTGCTGTAGTTTCCTTAAGCGCTTCTTCTGTCTCTTCAGAAGAGACCTTGAGTGTTTTGGGGAGACCTGTAACCAGATTACGTCCCCTTACATCCATATAATCCACTTCCGCGCGTTTAAACGCAGAACCAATTTTTATCTTGATATCCTCCGCTGTTCTTTCACCAATCAGCAGATTATGCTTCTTTCTCATATACCGCACAAGGGCTTCGTCAAAATCATCCCCCGCTATTTTAATAGAAGCGCTGACCACCGTTCCTCCCAAAGAGATAACTGCAATGTCGGAAGTGCCGCCTCCGATATCCACGATCATATTCCCGCAAGGTTTGGAAATATCTATACCTGCCCCTATTGCCGCCGCAATTGGTTCTTCAATAATGGATACTTCCCTTGCTCCTGCCTGAAGCGTAGCGTCCTCAACCGCTTTCTTTTCTACTTCGGTAACACCGCTGGGTACACAGACAGCAATTCTTGGCTTCCTGAAGGTTTTCTTTCCAAGCGCCTTCTGGATAAAATATTTCATCATTTGTTCCGTTACTTTGTAATCGGAAATGACACCCTGACGTAAAGGACGGACAGCTACGATATTTCCCGGTGTTCTTCCCAGCATCAGTCTTGCATCTTCTCCAATTGCCTTGATGCGATTCGTGTCTCTATCAAAAGCTACAACTGAGGGCTCCTTTAAAACGACTCCTCTCCCTCTGATGTAAACCAATATACTGGCGGTTCCCAAATCGATTCCGATATCTGTGTACTGCATTGCGTTGTACCCCTTTCTATTTTAAATAAAAATCAATTATAATCAGACGCATATGCAGTTATTATAACCCATACAAAATTTTTTTCAAATAGATTTCACAAAAAATTAATAAAAACAGACGCAGCATGTAAAACGGCTCCATCCGTTTCCTATGCTGCATCCATGCTCTAGAATGTTTATCGGTACTTTTCTTTATTTTCTTTATACTTTTTCAACATTTTTTTCACATACTGTCCGGTATAGGAATTGGGACTCTCCGCAACCTCTTCCGGTGTTCCCGAAACGACCACTTCCCCTCCTCTGTCACCTCCGTCCGGTCCCATGTCGATTATATAATCTGCTGTTTTGATGACATCCAGATTATGCTCAATCACCAACACGGTATTTCCTCCATCTGCAAGCCTATGCAGAATTTCAACCAACTTATGCACATCTGCAAAATGAAGACCGGTAGTTGGCTCATCCAGGATATAAATCGTATTTCCTGTGCTGCGCTTGCTCAACTCCGTGGCAAGCTTGATTCTCTGTGCTTCTCCTCCCGACAAGGTGGTGGAAGGCTGTCCCAGTTTAACATAGGAAAGACCAACATCATTTAAGGTTTCTATTTTTCTGCGGATAGAAGGCAGATTTTCAAAAAACGGCACCGCCTCCTCCACCGTCATATCCAGGACATCATAAATATTCTTTCCTTTATATTTCACCTCAAGCGTTTCCCTGTTATAACGCTTGCCGCCGCAGACTTCACAGGGCACATAGACATCAGGCAAAAAATGCATTTCAATCTTTAGAATACCGTCTCCGCCGCACGCCTCACATCGTCCGCCTTTCACATTGAAGCTGAATCTGCCCTTTTTGTAACCTCTCGCCTTGGCATCCGGCGTTCCCGCAAATAAATCTCTAATCATGTCAAAAACCCCTGTATAGGTGGCAGGATTGGACCGCGGTGTTCTTCCAATGGGCGACTGGTCAATATCAATGACTTTATCCAGCTTATCAACGCCTGTAATGTTCTTATGCTTTCCGGGAATCGTCCTGGCGCGGTTTAGATCCCTTGCAAGTCTTTTATAGATAATTTCATTGACCAGTGAACTTTTTCCTGAGCCGGAAACTCCTGTCACGCAGGTCATCACGCCCAGAGGAATCTTCACAGAAACATTTTTAAGATTATTCTCCCTGGCTCCTGTCACCGACAGCCATCCCTTAGGTTTTCGGCGCACCTCAGGCACTGGAACCTGCTTCCTTCCACTTAAATACTGTCCCGTAACAGATTCCTCCACCTCCATGATTTCCCTGGCAGTGCCCTGCGCCACCACTTGTCCGCCATGTGACCCGGCACCCGGACCGATATCCACAACATAATCTGCCTCCAGCATCGTATCTTCATCATGCTCAACCACAATAAGCGTATTTCCAAGATCTCTAAGGTTTTTCAGCGTGTTTAATAATTTATCATTGTCTTTCTGGTGAAGTCCGATACTGGGTTCATCCAAAATATAACATACCCCTACCAGACCAGAGCCAATCTGCGTGGCAAGGCGGATTCGCTGCGCTTCTCCGCCCGAAAGTGTTCCTGTTGCCCTTGAAAGAGATAAATAGTCCAATCCTACATCTATCAGAAAGCCTACCCTTGCATTAATTTCTTTCAGCACCTGCTTTCCAATCAGCAGCTGTTGTCTGGAAAGTTCCATCTCTCCAAGGAAAGCAAAAAGATCCCGGATTGACAAAGAAGTAATCTCATAAATATTTTTATCACATACTGTAACCGCCAAAGACTCTCTTTTGAGCCGCATTCCTTCGCATTCCTTACAGGGTGTGATGCGCATAAAGGTTTCATATTCCTGCTTGATAATATCAGAACCGGTCTCCCTGTACTTTCGTTCCATATTTTTAATCAAACCTTCAAATGCCACAGGATAAATGCCTTCCCCCCGCTGTCCCTTATAATGAACCTGTACCTCTCTGCCTCCTGTCCCGTGAATCAGTATATGATAAATTTTGTCAGGCAAATCCTCTATCGGGGTATCTAAGCTGAATTTATATTCTTTGGAAAGCGCCTGCAGGACGGCATTGGTAAAGCTGCCCGGTTCACTGCTGGACTGCCATCCCATCACTTGGATTGCACCTTCGCTGAGGCTTAGGGTCTTATCAGGAATCATTAAATCAGGATCAAACTCCATTTTGTACCCCAGCCCGAAACATACCGGGCAGGCGCCAAAAGGATTGTTAAAGGAAAAGCTTCTAGGCTCGATCTCGCTTATACTGATTCCACAGTCGGGACAGGCAAAACTCTGACTGAACTGAATGGTCTCACCATCAATGACATCCACCATCAACAGTCCTTCAGCCAGCGCGAGAACATCTTCAATAGAATCTGTGAGTCTTCTCTCTATGCCGGGTTTAATCACAAGTCGGTCAACCACCACCTCTATACTGTGCTTAATGTTTTTATCAAGCTTGATTTCTTCCGTCAGTTCATACAGATTGCCGTCCACACGCACACGAACATACCCGCTTCTCTTTGCACGGTCAAATACTTTACTGTGCTCGCCTTTCCTGCCGCGAACCACAGGTGCAAGCAGCTGAATCCGGGTTCCTTCCGCAAGTTCCATGATTTGATCCACCATCTGATCGACGCTTTGCTTCTTAATTTCCTTTCCGCAATTGGGACAATGAGGAATACCAATCCTCGCATACAGAAGCCTGAAATAATCGTAAATTTCCGTCACGGTCCCTACGGTAGAACGAGGATTCCGGTTAGTAGACTTCTGATCAATCGAAATTGCCGGCGACAGCCCTTCTATCTTTTCTACATTTGGTTTTTCCATCTGCCCCAAAAACTGCCTCGCATAAGAAGAAAGGGACTCCATATACCTTCTCTGCCCCTCCGCATAAATTGTATCAAAGGCAAGAGAGGACTTCCCAGAACCTGACAGCCCTGTAAGCACTACCAGCTCATTCCGCGGAATATCCACATTCAATTCCTTCAAATTATGTTCGTTAGCGCCCCGTATCTTAATAAACTCCCTCGGTCGCATTTTCGGCACTTCCACATGTTTATCGGATAATTTCATCTCAACAACCAAACCTTTCTATCAAGTATCTTTTCCTACCGTCTTTCTTCATCCATTTTCATCGTCCAGCTCCTTGAGCTTCTTCTTAAGCTCTACCATCTTATCACGCAGCTCTGCTGCCATCTCAAAGTTGAGATCTGCCGCCGCTTTCTTCATTTGCTTCTCAATCTTGCCAATCAGTTTCTCCAATTCTCCTCGGTTCATAGATTCAGGATCCTTTTCAAATTGCAGTTCTTCCTTCGCAATCACTTTGGATATACTGATCAGATCCCGTACAGCCTTTTTAATCGTGGTAGGCGTAATACCATGTTCCTCGTTATATTTTTGTTGGATGCTGCGTCTCCTATTGGTCTCCTTAATCGCCGCATTCATGGAATCCGTCATGTGATCGGCATACATGATTACATGACCTTCTGCATTTCTTGCCGCACGACCTACCGTCTGTATCAAGGAAGTTTCAGATCGCAAAAATCCTTCTTTATCTGCGTCCAGAATGGCAACCAGAGAAATTTCGGGAATATCCAGACCTTCCCTTAAAAGATTGATTCCCACCAGCACGTCAAAAACGTCAAGGCGCATGTCCCTAATGATTTCTGCCCGCTCAAGGGTATCAATATCAGAGTGGAGATACTTGACCCTGATTCCTACGTCATTCATATAAGAAGTAAGATCCTCCGCCATCCGTTTGGTCAGCGTAGTCACCAGCACTTTATGATGCTTCTGTGTCTCTTTGTTTATTTCCCCAATCAGATCATCAATCTGCCCCTGTACAGGACGCACAGAAATCTCAGGGTCAAGAAGTCCGGTTGGGCGGATGATCTGCTCTGTGCGGAGCAGTTCATGATCCCTTTCATAAGCAGACGGCGTTGCCGACACGAACATCATCTGGTCGATATGCTGCTCAAATTCTGCAAAGCACAAGGGTCTGTTGTCCAGTGCAGAAGGAAGCCGAAATCCGTAATCCACCAGAGTAGTTTTACGGGAACGGTCCCCCGTGAACATAGCTCCAATCTGCGGTATGGTTATGTGGGACTCATCTATGATAATCAGATAATCATCTCCGAAATAATCCATCAGCGTATGGGGCATAGCACCTGCCGGCATCCCCGCCAAATGCCGGGAATAATTTTCAATTCCCGAACAAAATCCTGTTTCCTTAAGCATCTCGATATCAAAATTAGTCCTCTCTGATATCCTCTGCGCCTCTAAAAGCTTGTCCTCCCCTTTAAAGAAGCGGATTCTTTCTTCCAATTCAATCTCTATATTCTTACATGCGGCATTGATTTTTTCCTGCGGAACTACATAATGAGAGGCCGGAAAGATGGATATGTGCTCAAGTGTCGCATGAACCTGCCCCGTAAGCGGATCCGTCTGTGCAATCCTGTCTATCTCATCTCCAAAAAACTCCACACGGATCAGATAATCGCCGCCCTGTGCAGGGTATATTTCCACCACATCTCCTCTGACCCTGAAACAGCCTCTCTCCAAATCCAGATCATTTCTATCATACTGTATGTCAATCAGCTCTCTTATGACCTGATCCCGATCCTTGATCATACCCGGGCGAAGTGAAACAATCATTTCCTGATAATCATCAGGACTTCCCAGACCATAAATGCAGGATACACTGGCAACCACAATGACATCCTTTCTCTCCGACAGGGATGCCGTCGCCGACAGACGCAGCTTCTCTATCTCATCATTGATTGAAGAATCCTTCGCAATATAAGTGTCAGAGGACGGTACGTATGCTTCCGGCTGATAATAGTCGTAATAGGATACAAAGTATTCTACTGCATTTTCCGGAAAAAACTCCTTAAATTCCCCATAAAGCTGACCGGCAAGGGTCTTATTATGAGCAATGATAAGTGTCGGTTTGTTCAGTGCCGCAATCACATTCGCCATAGTAAATGTTTTTCCTGAGCCGGTCACACCCAGCAATGTCTGAAACTGATTTCCGTTTTGAAAACCTTCCACCAAATCGGCAATCGCCCGGGGCTGATCGCCAGTGGGCTGATATTCAGATACTAATTTAAAATGGTCCACAAATAGTTCCTCCATGAATTCACATGAAAAGCAGCATTTTTACTTTTTTGTCTAGTTGTATCTCGACTTTTCGCAGCTTTTCTTCATTATCTATTTCCATGTGCGCAATTTTCGACAAATCCGCAATTTCCTTATGCAGCTTGTTCTCTTTACGATACTTCGGTATATTAATTCTTTCCAGAATATGACCCGATATGAACCATGCCACATATGCATTCACAAATTGTGATATAATGTCTGCATTTAATACTCCCGTCAGATAGTACGCTTCTGTCTCATCCTCCAATGGAATCATCAGCAAATTATGATCAGGTATAATCATTCGTCCCTCATCCTTTGAAACGGTAACTGCTGACACACCTTTGTCCAGAGCTTTCCATATGACCTTATAGGGCGAAAAGGTATATTTCCCAATATTATATAATGCGTACTCCGGTGCTCCTTCATCCTGCCTTAAAATAAATTTTTTATAGGTAGCTCTTTCCCTCAAAACTGGAATAAACGCATGCCTTTCCTCAAAGAAATAATCAAATGTGTTCGGGTATTGTGTTAACAGTTCTTCTTTGACAATCACCTTTCCATCGTCAGTATAAGGAAGGATTATCGAATATTGCAATTCATATCTCCATTTTTTTACGTCCTTTCCCCTTAACAGTGGATATATGACATCCTTTTCTATTGGGAAGTCACATATGCGCCTGACGCCTTTACGACTGTTTTCGGGTGAATTATTTACAAAGACTATTTTTGAATTTACTTTCTTCTTCTCTTTTACCCAAAATACAGCATTCGCACTGGTATCTACTCCCTTTCTTGCTCGATAAGCCGGATTTCCTTCCCTATTTACCATCTTCTCAAATACTTTTTTCTCCTCTGTCGCCGCAATCAGCCATGGCGAATTATATTCATTAATTGGTGAAGCATACAAGATTTTTTCTTTTATTCTTTCTGAAAAAATAACTTCTTTTGCCTCGTTCGCACCAATTGTCTTTTTCCCACATCTATGCCATTTTTTATAGATAATCGGATATTGCGTCTTCTCATTTTTCTTTAACACGATAGTTGCCGTTTTATTATTTACTCCCAAACTCCTAAATGGCTCAACATCAACAAAATCATTTACCGATTTTACACTTACTGGAATCTTTTCTTTGATCATAAACTTCCTGAAACCATCACCGCCTCCGGATGCCTGCAGCAAATTCTGATTTATTACAAAAGCTAATCTTCCTCCATCCTTCAGAAAATGATCCATGATTACATATGTCATAAGTACAGATATATCATCATGGGCACTTCCCAACTGTGCCTTTTGTCCCTTATGATCAAACACGCGGTAATCATACCAATAATTTTGGATAGAATCTCTATAATTCTCTGGAAGATTCTGCCAATCTATCCACGGAGGATTTCCAATTACATAATCCACCTTTTTTTGGAACACTGGTGCAAACGCGTTTTTTATGACATTTGCCCAAACCCCATCTAGATTTCTTCTATTTAGTTCTTCCATCTTCTCATAAAAACCTAAAAGTATTTGATGTTCTCTTTCTGATAGCTGATCGCTTAGTATAGGCAGGTTTGTCTTTAACAGCTTTTCAAATATACTTTTTCCGACTCCTCTTCGAATACAGTCATTGACAAGATCAAGCACATCATTGATTTTTTTAATATCAACAAGCTTTTTAGGAATCATGAAGACTTCCGCCTTCGTCGGAATAATATAGCATTCCTCATTTTCTTCATATCCTTCTAAAATCGTTAGCATTGCATCGCACAAATATACGGGAATCTCAATAGGTGTTTCTAAGTCAGATAACAGTCCGCCTAGTGCGATTATATAATTTGCGCGTGCGCATATGACAGCCAGTGGATTTAAGTCATATCCCCGTACGTTATTAACAATCATTCTTAATAGATTTTCTGATAAGCAATCATCCCCAAATTGATTCATTATTTTTTTTATTAAAATAACTAAAAAAGTACCGGAACCACATGTAGGATCCAAAAATACGCTATCTACATTTATGGAAGATTCTATATCCTCTATCAAAAATTCTGCAAGCCAGTCCGGTGTATAAAATTCCCCCAAATTTTTACGCAATACAGATGGCAGCAATTCATAGTATAAGTTCTTCAAAAGGTCTCTGCTAATATCACTTTCCAGAATAATAATGGAATAATCATATTCTGAAAAGGTTTCTATCAATGTCCGTAAAAAAATGCTTATCTCTTCATCCCAAAGATAAAGATACCAGCTGAATAAATCTCCTTCTAAAAAATTTGAAATTCCAAGCCGTCGAAACCTGCTTCCCTCTTCAAGATCAATAAAGTCATTCCTTAATTCCTTTAAGTCCTCTACGTGAAAACCATATTTATCTGTAAATGGATTACCTTTTAAGTATGTCAATATGTTCAACGACAATATTTTTATCAGTAAAGAAAAATAGGTCTGAATAGCAAAAATTAAATGTCCATAATGAATCCCATCCCCTTCCAACTCATACTGCTTCTTTAAATTCTTTATCTTTAAATCCTTTGTTTCAAAACTATACCCACAAACTTCACGATAAAGCGTCTGCCATTGCTCAAATAATAATTTTGCTTTATTTTGCTCTGTATTATCTTCCAATTTCTTATACAACATCGATATAGCCCGAATTGACTGTAAACTGGCTGAGCCAAAATCATTGACCAGGTTTTCTGCAATCAAAGCCTTCCCACCAAAATTAATGGATATCAACCTCATAAGAAATAATTCATGTGAGTCAACCGTCATCTCCTGCGGCATGCCAACATCCCAATCTTCCCCATGCTTTCTTATGTAAATAGCATAATATCCATCAAAAACAACTCCCATTACTCTATTGGAAGGTATTCCTGTTTTTATCTCAAATCCATTTATTTGTCTTTGTACTTGCTCTATAAATTTCTTGTTTACATCTTTATTTGAACCAGAAATTCTTGAGGGATATTTATATTCAATCAAAAAATTGCCATATAAGGAGTCAATCCTTCCCTCCAATACTGTAAGCTCATTCTCTACCTTTATTTTTCCTTCAATACCTAGCGTTTGAAATAATTCATTTAATATAACTGCATAATTGATCTTAAAATTCTCTTCTTTATATTCATTTCCTTTTCTTGCTTTTACTAATTTGTTAAATAATTCTTTTTTATGGCTATGAATATAAGACCTAATTTCAGAATGAATCATTCCATTTCTCCTTCTTTGCAATACGTTATGTTATTATATCAAACTATAAAAAAAAAGTACAGAGCAAAATCGAACTTTTGTTCTGTACTTTCAAGCTGATTTATTCTATTTTCCCTTCTAGGATTTCAATTGCCTTTTCTACCTGATTATCAATCCCTTCATTTTCACTTGCTTCATAATCATATTCAAGTTCAATATCCGGCTCGATTCCGATTCCGTGGATGTTCCTTCCTGCCGGGGTATAGTAAGCGCTGATGGTCAGCTTCAGGGCTGTGCCGTCATCCAGCTTCTGGATCTGCTGGACGATTCCTTTTCCATATGTGGTCGTACCGATGAGCGTTCCTTTATTGTAATCCTGAATGGCGCCTGCCAGTATCTCCGAAGCGCTTGCCGAATATTCGTTAACCAGCACCACCAGAGGAATATCAATCTCTCTTTTCCCGTCACCGGTATATTCCTTGCGATTGCCCGCCTTATCTTCCGTATATACAATCAATCCTTCTGGCAAAATTTTTCTTGCAATTTCAACTACTGCTGCCAGATCACCTCCGGGATTACTTCTAAGATCCAGTATCATCCCTTTCATGCCGTGCCCCTTAAGCTCTGCCATGGCTTCCGTAAACTGATCCACCGTCACACTGTCAAATTCCCGGATACGCAGATAGCCCAACTGATCCGTATCTTCCAGCATGCCATAATCCACCGTAGTAGTCTCAAGGCGCTTGGCTCTTTTGATGTCCATTTCCAGAAGGTCATTCTCACTTTCTCTGTATATGGTGAGATGCACATTCGTATTTTCTTTTCCTTTCACACGGCTGACTACCTGCGTCAGGCTCATGCCTTGGGTGGATTCCCCATCTACCTCATAAATGATATCTCCTTCTCTTAAACCCGCATCCAGCGCCGGCGATTCCTCCATAACTCCACTGATCATTGCCATATTCATCTGCTTGTTAATGGAAATATAGGCGCCAATTCCATACGAAATGCCCATGTTGCTGCTCATGACCTCTTCCAGCTCTTCTTTAGAATAATATTCTGAATAGGGATCGCCCAATGAATTTACCATTCCTTTATAGATACCATCCTGCAGCCCTTCATATGAAATATTATCTTCATAATAATAATAATCCGCAATCGCATCCTCTATGACCTTCATCTTTTGAAGGGTATCCTGGTTGATCACGCTTTCATCGCTCTCAATCACATCTGCCCGGGCTTCGCGCACTTTATACATCTGATATGCCATACTGCCGGCATAAATGCCAATCAATAAAAGCGCCGCCACCAGGCTTCCCGTAATCACTCCATTCCGAAATTCCCTGGAAGCTTTTTGATTTTTATTTTCCTCGTTCAGTTCTGCCAAGGATTCTGCTTTGTTGTCTACTTCTTCTGATCTGTCCACTTATAACCACTCCAATCCGAATTTACTTACCCACGCAGATAATTCCATGGGTTCACATAATTCCCATTCAGGCGTACGCTGAAATGCAGATGATTTCCTGTTGAACGCCCCGTGCTTCCAACTGCCGCTATCTTATCTCCCTTTGACACCTCCGCCCCCTTTGAAACATAAAGAGCCGAAGCATGCATGTAAATTGTATAAAGGCTGTCTCCATGGTCTATCATGATATAATTTCCCATACTGCTGCTATAAGTAGCGGCTACCACCTTGCCGTCATAAGCAGCCAGAATCGCACTTCCCCCCGGCGCTGCCATATCCAGCCCATTATGGAACTGCTGAACCCCTAAAATCGGATGCTGCCGATATCCATACTCGTCTGAAATTCTCGTATAAGATGGCGCCGGCCAGGTAAACATACCGCCGTCGTATTTTCGTCCCTGTTCTTCCGCCAGCTTCTTTCTTTCCTCTGCAACAGCAGCTTCCAGCGCCTTAATGGTTTCATTCTGAGATGCAATCTCCGCCTCATATTCCCGAATCGCCGCTTCCTTGCTCTGTATATCAGAAGTCATTTTGTACATCTCCTGTTCCTTGATGGAGATCAACTCATTAAGCGCTGCTTCCTCTTCTTCCACTGCTGCCTGCGCCTCGTCCAAAACACTTTTTTCTTCCTCAAGCCCTTCTTTGCACAAGGCAACATACTCTGCATACGCCACATACTCATCTAACATTTTGCGGTCATAGGAGGACAACTTTTCAATATAATCCGCCTTGTTCAACATTTCGCCGAAGCTGTCTGCCACAAAGACAAGTTCCAGATAAAGCATATCGCCCTTTTCATACATAAATTTGATTCGGGACTTCATTGCTTCATACTGCGCCTGCTGTACTTTCAGCGCATCTTCCAGCTCTTTCGTCTTCTCCGCGATCTGCCCTTCCTTTTCCCCAATCAAGGTCTTCAGTTCGTCAATTTTCGCCTGTACATTAGAAAGATCTTCATCTAACTTGGCAACATAGCTGGCAAGATCTGCCTTAGAATTTTCCAGCTCCTTCTTCAGCTCTTTGACATTGGTAAGTCCACTCTGAAGTTCCTTTTTCTCTTCTTTCGCCCTGTTTATCTCTTCTTCTTTCTGCTTAATGCTGTCATTTGTCAGTTCACTGGCATATACAGTGGTTTTATACTTATCCGCAGCCCCCAGAACCAGCAAAAGACCTATAAGCACACAAAATGCTTTCTTCAAACGCTTCATGTTTTACTCCCATCTGCATGCCTTGACACGCGTACAAATCAAGAAAAGTGAATGTACCCTCAGCTAATCTCAATTATACTTTCAGATGCTTCCTAACGGTTGTAATACTGCCGAGGAAACCAATGCCTACGCCCATAACGATAGACATAGGCAGCAGTGTGGCAAAAATCGTCTCCACAGGCAGAAATGACAATAACTTCGTCAAAGTTGAAAATCTCTGCATAATATATTCGATTACTTTGTTATAAAGAACATAGATAATCCCCATCGGTATCAGTGCGCCAATCACACCAATCAGCATACCCTCGATCACAAAAGGCGAGCGCACAAAGAAGTCTGTCGCTCCGATGTATTTCATAATCGTAATCTCCTCTTTTCTTACGGAGATTCCTATGGTTACCGTATTACTTATCAGGAAAATGGATACGGCAAACAAAATCGCAATGATTCCCACAGACACATATGCTACCAGCGCATTTACGCCTGTCAGCGTAGATGCCGTGACCTCAGACCGATTTACCGTCCTGATTCCCTCAAGCCCTTCCAGATAAGTTACCAGTGCAGGCTGCATGGATACATCATTCAGATAAATCTGAAAGTTTGCTGAGTCTGCCAGCGGATTTTCTGTAAATCCGTCTGCATACTCTCCAAGGTATTCTTCTTTGAAATCTGCCCATGCTTCATCAGCGGAAATAAACCTCTTTTTTGATACTTCTGTCCGTTTATCAATCAACACGCCTATTTCTTCAATTCTTTCCTGACTGATCCCCTCATCAAAAAAGACTGTGACCGAAACCCCTTCCTGTGCCGTCTTTACAATATTCTGAAAATTCGTAAGAATAGCATAAAACAGACCAAACAAAAACAGGCAGGCGCCTATCGTAGCTATGGATGCCAATGAAAACCATTTATTTCTGAATATATTGACAAACCCCTGTTTGATGGTATAAAAAAATGTACTAATCCTCATCGATATAACCACCTTTTTCTTCGTCGCTGACAATGACGCCTTTCTTCATCGTAACTACCCGCTTCTGCATTGCATTTACAATCTCACGATTATGGGTCACTACCAGCACAGTAGTTCCGTTTTCATTGATCTGCTCCAGCAGCTTCATGATTTCCCATGAGTTCTTAGGATCCAGATTTCCGGTAGGTTCATCTGCCAGCAGAATCGTAGGACGGTTTACCAGCGCTCTGGCGATTGCCACTCTTTGCTGCTCCCCTCCCGAAAGCTGTCTCGGCTTTGCCTTATATTTACCGGCAAGCCCCACCGTAGCCAAAATACTAGGAACATTTCTCTTGATGTCCTTGCTGGATACCTGAATGATCCTCTGGGCAAAAGCTACATTTTCATAAACATTCCGATCCTTCAAAAGACGGAAATCCTGAAACACAATACCAAGATTCCTTCTAAATTTTGGTATCTTTCTATGACGGATACGCACCAAATCATATCCCATTACATTGATTTCACCGGAAGTCGGGACCAATTCCCGAAGAAGAAGCTTAATCATGGTTGATTTTCCAGAACCGCTGTCCCCCACAATAAATACAAATTCACCTTTATTGATATGTAAATCGACTCCGTTAAGCGCCGGAGCGCCTGTGGCATATGCCTTGCTCACATTCGTCAATGTAATAATCTCGCCGCTTCCAGCTGCCTGCTTTTTTCTCCTTTTGGTTTTTACATCACCTTTTGTCACAATTATCCTCCACCTGTATTTCCCTGTTCAATAACTTAGTACTCAAGACTCTCCATATAATTCATGTATTTCACTACCATGAGCGCAATCCGAAACGTAATCGCATCCTCAAAGACGCGCAAATCAAGACCAGTGCTCTTCTGCAGTTTATCCAGACGATACACCAATGTATTTCTATGAATGAACAACTGTCTGGACGTCTCGGATACGTTCAGACTGTTCTCAAAGAATTTATTGATGGTGGTAAGCGTTTCCTCGTCAAACTCATCCGGGCTCTTGCCTCCAAAGATTTCCCTGATGAACATCTTGCAAAGCGGTATGGGCAGCTGATAAATAAGACGCCCGATTCCCAGCTCACTGTACGCAATGATATTTCTCTCATCAAAGAATATTTTACCTACATCCATCGCCATTTTGGCTTCCTTATAGGAGCGGCTGACTTCTTTGATTTCCCTGACCACAGTTCCATATGCAATATGTATGCCCGTCATTCCTTCCCGCATAAGGAAGGTTTCCATGCCGCCTGCCGACCTTTCAATATCCTTCGCGTGATCCCCATCAGAGAGATCTTTCACCACAATCACATTGTTTTCATCCACAGCCGTAATAAAATCTTTACTGCTGTTTCCAAAAAAAGTCCTCAGCGCCTCTAGCACATTGCTGTCTTTCCCGTTAGCAGTTTCAACAATCATGACTACGCGCTTGACATCCGTCTGAATATGAAGCTTCTTAGCACGGCTGTAAATATCGATTAAAAGCAGATTATCAAGGAGCAGGTTCTTGATAAAGTTATCCTTATCGAAACGCTCCTTATAAGCCACCAGCAAATTCTGTATCTGGAATGCCGCCATCTTCCCGACCATGTATGCGTCCTCTCCAGTTCCGGCGGCAATCAATATGTATTCAAGCTGTTGCTCATCATATATCTTGAAGTACTGATACCCCTGTATTTCCTGGGAGTCTGCCGGAGATTTGGCAAATTCCACTGTCTCGGGACCGCACTCAGACATATTGACAGCGGTAGAAGCCGCTTCCTTTCCATCCGTATCCATTACACAGAAATCTACTCTCGCAATCGTTTTTAGCCCTTCAATCGTATTCTGCAATATCTGGTTAGAAATCATTTACCCCACTCCTTCTGCCTTTTAAAGTGCTATACAAATTCAACAATATTTTATGAAAATCAGCATCTTTTAAGTTTCCCCCAATGAAACTCCTTTTTTCATTTTAATATAAATGTACAAAAAAATCTACCGTCATTTGCAATGTTTTTGTGTATTTTTTATGGCTTTTGACGGATTTTTCCAATTTGAAAAAATATACAACCTACACAAAAGCAGATCAGCAAAACCGGGAACCGGATATTCCACTTTTTGCTGATCTGTGATATACTTATCATAGGTATGATTTCTTTTAAAATCTGCCTTACCATTTTTTAAAAGAAAGGGATGATAAAATGAATATTCCAGAATTATCAACTGCCTTAGCCAATACACAGGTCATGAATCAAGTAGGTCTCGCTGTACTTGACAAGGCGCTTGAAAACTCCGAGAGCGCAGGAGAAAGTCTTATCCAAATGATGGACCGCTCCATGGAACTGTCCGTAAATCCTCACATAGGCGGTAACATTGATTTGTTTGTCTAAGACGCAAGTCTCATGAAAATCAATTGTACGATCTGTTCCAAAATAATGCCGATGAATCCTGTCATAACAACAAGACAGATAGCAACTGCCAACAAGAAGGGTAAGGTAACCATCTTATCCTTCTTTTCTTTCACATCAGAATGTCCTGCAGCATGCGGCATCCGTTGTTTTCTCTTTGTCCAGAGATCTGATAAGATCTGGCTTCTTCCTTCCGTTCTGCCAATCCACACAAGCACCGCCCATGCCAACGGCAGAGTCACTGCCGTAAAAATCACATAAACGCCAATTGCACACATCAGAAGTTCAGGCGTAAGCGCCATATTTTCACTGTACGCATCCACTCCTTCCTCCAGCACTGTATAAAGAAGAATCACCTGACTGCCATTGATAAAACCATGATACAAAACAGATGCCCATAAGCTTCCTGTCGCCTCCACCAAAAGCACCGCAAATATCCCCATGATAAAGGCATACGCCGCCTGATTAAAGTTCATATGAACCAGCGCAAAGATCACAGCAGACAACATCATCGCTTTAAATGCACTTCCCGATTTACAATAAGAACGATAATATGCACCCCTGCATGCAATCTCTTCAAAGACCGGCGCAATAATCCCTACCGAC
Source organism: Lachnospiraceae bacterium (assembly GCA_029054245.1). Lineage (GTDB taxonomy): Bacteria > Bacillota > Clostridia > Lachnospirales > Lachnospiraceae > Suilimivivens. Next base: position 49,055 of record JAIDFQ010000074.1, read on the forward strand.
AGGTACATAAGTGTAAAAGGAATTTTCCCCTGCTGACTGCCAAGGGTATCAGCTATTTCATTTTTCACCCAGAACTGCGTAAACAGATTCAGCAAAGACAGAACCGGCATACTGAGGAAAGTAAACAGCCCTATCATTAATACAGAACGGAATTTGATTCTGCGAAACCCTAAAAATGATATCAGCTTCTCTTTTGATGCCAGTGCAAAAATCAAAACCGGAAGCACCACTACCGCCTCACAGGCAAGATTGCCGAGCACCAGATCATCTATAACGAACGGAAAAAACATACCAATCACGATGACCATGACAAAATAGCCGATTATGGTTATCAGGAATGCCCAATTTGCTTTTTTACTGTTCATCAGCACTCCCTCCCTATACCATTTTTATTCCGTCAGATTCTATCACGATCAGCCTTTGCTTGTATAAATTTCCCACTGCCCGCTTAAATTCATTCTTGCTCATACCTGTCGCATTTCTTATAAGCGCAGGATCCGCCTTATCATTAAAAGGAAGCTTTCCTCCCTGTGCTTTGATCATTTCCATAATACGAAGGGCATCACTGTTCATCTGGATGTAAGCCTTTTCCCGAAGACTTAGCGTCAGCTTTCCGTCCTCAAGCACCTGTGCCACCCTTGCCTCTATTCGGTCGCCTGCCAAAAGACCGCTTACCGGTTCCGCCTTGGGAATCAATGCACTGTAACAATCGTCCACAGCTACATACACCCCGTACCTTTCTGTAACTTCATAAACCCTGCCCGCAACTCGGTCATCCTTTTGATAAGGACTGTCAAGCCTAAGATAAGGGTATACCTTCATTGTGGTGCAGAGCCGTCCGCTCTTATCGATATATAGAGCAACCAGACATTCTTCCCCTTCCTTAACTGCTCTGGTCTGTTCCTTGAACGGAAGCAGCAGATCCTTTTCCAGTTCCCATTCAAGGAAGGCTCCAATCCTCCCTACTTCCTTTACCTTAAGCACTGCTGTCTGACCTACAGAAAGCTGTGGCTCTCTGGTGGTCGCTATCATGCGGTCCTTTGAATCTCTGTAAATAAAAACGCTGATTCTGTCCCCGACCTGCGCGTTTTCCGGCACTTCCTTCCCTGGCAGGAGTACTTTTTCTTCCGTATTCTCCAAGTCCCCCGGATCTGCCAGATAAACCCCGAAGGTCACTTCCTTAACAATCGCTAATTCCTGTCTTTCTCCCAATCGCAACACTTTTTCAATCCCTTTCTTCCTGCAGCTCCACCGTACAACAGACATTCTCTTCTGTATCTTTCAGCACAATGACATAAATCCCATTTTCTGTTTCCTTTGTATAGGGAATCAATACATCCCCCAGCATCACCTGTTTTTTGTACTCTGCCCGCAGCTGCTTCACCCTGCAATTCTTTAGCAGACTGTCCAATGCGATCCTAACGAACTGCCCATTGTTTACATGATGATTGGTGTCCAGATGATGGGTCTTAATCTGCACGGCATCCTGCCTCTCCATCTCCTTGGGAATCTGTATCCTTCTAGGTGCATAATCCATATTAAGCTTTGGCTCCAGCGCATAACCCTTCACCATTTCTTCGGTAGGTCTTACTGGTTTTCCCGTTCTGGTGTCCAAAAGACTCCAGATGGTATTCGCGCAGGCAAGCCATTTTCCTTCCTCATCCGTCATCAAAAAATTTCTAAATCCCACAAAACCTTTAAATTCATAGGGAGCTGTTCCTACCGTAACCATCTCGCAAAGCTTCGGAAAACGTTCCACCACAATCTGCCATGAGGACATGACCCAGACCATATTCCGTTCTTTTAAATAGTCTACTCCCAGTCCAATATCCTCTGAATGAAAAGTAGAACAATCCTGAAAATAATCAAGCAGGGATTCCAACCTTAATTGTCCCGTCTCATCCAGCTCACTGTATCTAATTCTGCTTTTATAACTATACATCTTCTTTTACCGTCCTGTTCCGTTCTTCCTTGCCCAAATATTTTTTATGTTGGCAATAACTTCATTCGCACTCTAAATTTGCTCTATGGTCTCCTCCTTTGAAGCAAGGTAGAAATCATCATAATCGCTTTTTTCCCGTTTTTGTTGTAATCTCCCTACTTTTCTTCCAATTTCTCTAGAGATAAATTCTGCATACCTCCGTGCATTTATGCGGTTAAAAATACATCTTTAACTTATGTTATATTTAGTATAACACAACAAAACGCTTTGCAACAGCTTCTTTTACCGTCACTATAGCTCTGCTTTCTTTGAAATCCGCATCGACACAACATCCCAAGACACGCAAAAACCCACTGGAATTTTTCCAGCGGGCGCTTTAGCTGGGCTACAAGGATTCGAACCTTGAAATGACGGAGTCAGAGTCCGTTGCCTTACCGTTTGGCGATAGCCCAATGTCGATTACTTTGGTATTATACAAAATAAAAACGTGTTTGGCAAGTATTTTTTAAAATTTTTTTTATAAAGTTTGTTACTTTTTTGACATGCTGTTTTTTTTTCAATACTTTTTGCTTTCCTTAAAAAAAGATGTTTTCAACCTCTGAAAAATTTGTTATCTTTGAGGTACGGGAAGGCTACACATGTATTGAAATTTAGGAGGTTAATATTTATGAGGTATTTTTTCGACGGCAAAATCGAAAAGCAGGATGCGCTTTACACAATCCGCATCCCATTTAACGTCTGGGAAGTCTGCCGAAAACGCGATGTGATCAAAGCAGATATCGTCCTGGACAATAAGATCATTGATTGTGAGCTTATACCTGAGGCAAAGGGCAACTATAAAATTCATCTTCAGGATGAAGATGTTTCTCATATCGACACTGCTCAGGTTCACAAGATCCTGTTGCACATTACCGGAAGCCTGATTCAGATGAATCAGAACAGCCCATACAGTTTCGAAAATCCCATCCGTAAAATTGATGGTATTGATGTTATCATCCAGCCCGAGGATGGACTCTGTGGTCAGTCCTGTGTCGCTATGCTGGCAGGTGTTACACTTGCCGAGGTAATCAGCGTCATGGACTGCCGTGAATGGCAGGCAACCATGGGACGCGTGATTTCCGCTCTCAATTATTATGGAATTGATCACAGTGACATTATTGTATACACAGAAGGACATAATGCAACGCTTCCTAAATGCTGTATCCTAATGGAAAAAATGGGACTCTACTGTCATTACCTGGTACACTATGACGGCAAGTTTTATGATTCCAATCTGGGAATTGTTTCTGAATATGATATGAGTAAACTTCTTGGCTATATGGAAGTGAAGGTTGACTGATTTCACAAAAGCCTCCCGGATGCATTTTACGGGAGGCTTTTCTCATTTCAATTTTCTCATTAATGTAGACTTAATCCACCAAATACAGCATTCCTTGCATTTTATACTTCAAAAATCAAATCTCCGTAAGTGGGTACAGGCCATACCTGCTTATCAACCAGCATTTCTGCTTCATCTACAGGTGTACGGAGTTCTTCCATGACTTCCTTCACCACATCTTTATAATAAAATGCCTGTTCCTTCGCATTACCGATTGTGCCTGCCTTTGCTTCCACCTCTTCCAACTTTGCAAGCGCAGCCTTCATGGCAGACAGCTTATCGGAAACCTCCTTTAACAAATCCGCCTGTGCGGATGCATCTGCACCTGCGTCCCTCACTGCAATCACAGTATCCGCCAGTGACTTGGTGTACCGGATAACTGCCGGTATAATCTGCTTGGAAGCCATATCAATCATGGTAAGCGCTTCTATGTTGATGGTCTTTGCATAGGTCTCATAAAGAATCTCTTCCCGAGATTCCAGTTCTGCCTCTGTAAAAATACCAAATTTATGGAATAATTTAACAGACTTCTCCGTTGTCAGCGTATCCACAGCTTCAACCATAGACTTAATGTTGGGAAGTCCTCTTCTCTGCGCTTCTGCCACCCATTCATCAGAGTAGCCGTCGCCGTTAAAGATAATTCTCTGATGCTTTGTCAAATATTCCTTAATCAGATCATGCACTGCCAAATCGAAATCTTCTGCTTTCTCCAGAACATCAGCCGCCTCACAAAATGCTTCTGCGACAATTGCATTCAACGTGGTGTTGGGACTTGCAATAGAATCTGCCGAACCCACCATACGGAACTCAAACTTATTACCTGTAAAGGCAAAAGGTGAGGTTCTGTTTCTGTCTGTAGCATCCTTGGTAAAATCAGGCAGCGTAGAAACGCCTGTTTCCAGTTTACCACCCTCTAAGCAGCGGGCTGCCTCTCCTGTTTCAACCAACTGTTTCACAACATCCTCCAGCTGTTCACCTAAGAATACAGAAATGATAGCCGGAGGCGCCTCATTTGCGCCAAGTCTGTGGTCATTTCCCACATCCGATGCACTCTGACGAAGCAAATCTGCATGCCGGTCTACCGCCTTAATGATGCAGGCCAAAACCAAAAGGAACTGAATATTTTCATTGGGCGTCTCGCCCGGATCTAACAGGTTTACACCATTGTCCGTTGTCAATGACCAGTTATTATGTTTACCGGAACCGTTGACACCTGCGAAAGGCTTCTCATGAAGCAGACAGGTAAGTCCGTGGCGTCCTGCCACCTTTTTCATGGTCTCCATGACCAACTGATTATGATCCACTGCAATATTTGCCGTCTCATAAATCGGCGCCAGCTCGTGCTGTGCAGGTGCTACTTCGTTGTGCTGGGTCTTTGCCGTAACGCCCAGCTTCCAAAGTTCAATGTTGAGATCTTTCATGTATGCGCCAATGCGCTCCCGGATCGTTCCAAAATAATGATCCTCAAGCTCCTGTCCCTTAGGCGCGGGGGCACCGAATAAGGTACGTCCTGCAAAAACCAAATCCGTCCTCTGTAAATATTTTTCTCTATCTACCAGAAAATACTCCTGCTCGGGACCTACACTTGCCACCACCTTGGTCGCCCCCGTATTGCCGAACAGCCTTACGATACGCAGTGCCTGTTCACTGATCGCTTCCATAGAACGCAGAAGCGGTGTCTTCTTATCAAGCGCTTCCCCCTTGTAAGAACAGAATGCTGTGGGGATGCAGAGAATCACGCCTGTGGCATCTTCCTTTAAGAAAGCAGGTGAAGTGATATCCCATGCGGTATAGCCTCTTGCCTCGAATGTAGCGCGAAGCCCTCCTGAAGGGAAGGAAGAAGCATCAGGCTCGCCTTTGATCAATTCCTTTCCCGAAAAATCCATGATCATCTTTCCGTTTTCATCTGGATGGGAAACGAAAGAATCATGCTTCTCAGCCGTAATGCCGGTAAGCGGCTGAAACCAGTGGGTATAATGGGTCGCACCATTTTCAACTGCCCAATCCTTCATTGCCTTTGCAACCACGTCGGCTGCTGCCAAAGACAGTTCGCCGCCCTGCTCCATCACCTTGATGACTTCCTTGTAAATGTTCTTAGGCAGACGCTCTTTCATGGTAGAGCGCGTAAACACTTTACTGGCAAAAATCTCCTCAACATTAATCATTTCACTCATACTTTTATACTCCCTTTCCTAAAATGAATCCGTCTCATAATTTCCCTCAGAAAAAGAAAAAATGCCCCAAAAATCTTTGGAACATCTTCGTTCGGAATATGATCTGGAAGGACTCTTTCCTTTACTTTTCTTAAGATACCGTATAATTTGCCAAAATGCAATACCCTTTTTCATTTTTATCAGAATTCGACAAAAAACCGTCAGACCCTTTAAGAAGAATAAGCACATTGTACAATGCTTATTCTCCCTTTGTACCTTCCGGTTCCTTATGCACCCGGAGCAGATCATATCTGTCTGCCGGTTCGCTTAACCCCACCCAAAGCACCTGCTTGGAATGAGGCGCGCTTTCCACCGCCTCCCCATCCTGGGTGGTAAGAGAGCACACCTGCACCAAAACGTTTCTTCCATCCGGTTTCATAATTTCAATCTGATCTCCTACACAGAATTTGTTTTTCTGTTCGATACGCACAAGACCGTCCTTCGAAACCTCTTCAACCAGTCCTAAATAAACATATTCGCTTACGTACGTATTACTGTCATAAATCTGTGTATTTTCATCGGGTTTTCCAAAATAAAATCCTGTGGTAAACTTCCTATAAGTGCATTTTGCGATTTCCGCTTTGTACCACTCCATATTTGCACGGTATTTTTCTTCTGATTCTAAGTAGTCATCAATCGCTTTCCTATAGGTCCGCGCCACCGTCGCCACATACAAAGCCGTCTTCATTCTTCCTTCAATTTTAAAACTGTCAATCCCCGCATCGATCATTTCAGGGATATGCTCTATCATACACAAATCTTTGGAATTGAAAAGGTAGGTTCCTCTTTCATTCTCGTAGACCGGCAGATATTCTCCCGGACGCTTTTCCTCCACCACCGCATACTTCCATCTGCATGGATGGGTACATGCGCCCTGATTGGCATCCCTTCCGGTAAAATAACTGCTAAGGAGACATCTGCCTGAGTAGGAAATGCACATAGCGCCGTGGATAAAGCTTTCTATTTCCACATCTTCTGGGATTTTTCCGCGAATTTCTTTTATTTCCTCTAACGAAAGCTCCCTGGCGGAAACCACTCTCTTTGCACCCATCTGATGCCAAAACAGATATGTCATATAATTGGTATTATTTGCCTGAGTGGAAATATGAATATCAATCTCCGGGCAGATCTCTTTTGCCAGAGTGAACATACCCGGATCCGCAATGATCAACGCATCAGGCTTCATTTCCTTTAATTCATGGAAATACATCCGGGCACCCTCAAGATCGTCATTATGCGCCAATATATTGGCAGTCACATGAACCTTCACCCCATGCGCATGCGCAAAATCAATTCCCTTCTTCATTTCTTCTGCAGAAAAATTTTTTGCTTTTGCGCGCAGACCAAAGGCTTCTCCGCCTATGTATACCGCATCTGCGCCAAATCGGACTGCTGTTTTGAGAACCTCCAGCGAACTGGCAGGTATGAGTAATTCAGGTTTACGCATCTTAGCTCCCATATGCCTTCTTTTGCCTCCATATAAACAACCTTATTTCAGCTTTACGCTTACCGTCACCCCATCACCTATAGGCAGGATATCGGTCAAAAGCGCTTCATTGTGCTTAAGCTCATACAAATATTCCCGCATCCGGCTGTGAATGGTGCGGTCCCTTCTTGTTACCGCAAATCGTGACTCCATCACGTCCCCATCCTGCAGCACATTATCAGAAATTAAAATACCGCCCTCCGGCATCAGTTTTAAGATATCTGGCAAAAAATGAATATATTGCCCCTTTGCCGCATCCATAAAAATAAAATCATAGTAACCGTCGAGCTTTTTCAGAATTTGAGCTGCATCCCCCTCCAACAAAGTAATCTGCTCTTCTCTGCCGGCTTTTTTAAAGTTTTCTTTCGCCACAGGGATTCTCTTTTCATACTTCTCTATAGTGGTAATCCTACAGTCTTGAGGGCCGTACTCGCTCATCAGCAAGGCAGAAAAACCAATGGCTGTCCCCACCTCCAAAATCCGCTTCGGCTGTTTCATTGCAAGCAGGAGCTTTATAAAGCTTTGCATCTGAGGTCTGATGACAGGTACATTGGTTTTTAATGCAAACTGCTCAAGTTCATTTAAAAATGGTGAATTTCCCGTGTCAAAGGAATTAATAAAAGTACTGACTCTTTCTTCCGTAATCACGTTTTCCATCCTTCATGTTCTATTGATCTAATGTCGTTGCCTCCGGTGTTTCCTGTACACCTGCTTCTTCCTCTATCTCCTCGACAGACGGAGAGAGGATCTCCAGCATCTGTTCTGCCGTCATATCTGTACTCAGATCGTAAATGCCAGAAACAATTTTTCCGTGATGTACAGAAAGCAATTCTTGAACCACGAATAAATTCGCATCCTCAATCAGTCCTTTTTCTTCCAGCATTTCTGCAATTTCCTTTACAGACGCATCCTCCGCCACACTGACTGTGATTGTCCTTCCTCCTGATATAGATACCGGCTCGTCCGCAAATACCCGATAACCAAAGTCATACGCCTGTGTTGCCGCCCGGAAGACATACACAATCACCACTGCAAGCACCGCAACCTTAATGATCGTTTCTATTATTGTAAAAACCAAACTCTTGATATTCATAAAAACAACCGTTCCTCTCTCAAAACTGACAGGTTAAACATTTTACTCAAAATCCAGTTCTTCCGTAATGATCATATTGATTTCCTGCATCAACCTGCAAAATGCCAGTTCTGCTTTCAGGAAATCATCAACAATTGGATTTTCACGGAATCTTTCATATTCTTTCTCAAAAGCATCCATCTTATCAAACAGTTCATTCACCTGACTGGTATTCTGAATTTCATAGTTCCGCTGCCGGAACTCATTGACCTGCTCAAAAAGCGCCGGACTTTTTTTTATTTTTTCCAACTGATAGCAATATCCTTTATAAGTGTCCGTATCTTTAATTGCCTTTACAAATTTTCCTGCCGCTGCTTCCATATGGTTATCCAGCATTTTCTTCATCTCCTTATATCTCCATGATAATCGGCAGGATCATGGGACGGCGTTTGGTTTTTCTCCACACATACTCGCCGAGGGCATCCTTAATAGAACCTTTTAATTTACCCCAATCGGCAATTCCCCTTCCAAGGCAGCTATCAACCGCCTCATTGACCACAATCCTGGCTTCATCCATCAATTCGTCAGACTCCCTGACATAAACGAACCCTCTAGATACAATATCAGGTCCGCTTACCAATTCATCCGTTGCTCCATCTAATCCAAGCACTACAATCATAATGCCATCTTCTGCAAGATGCTGTCTGTCTCTTAATACGATGTTACCCACATCGCCGACTCCCAGTCCGTCAACCAGAATATCACCCACCGGCACCTTGCCTGTTACCTGCGCCTTTTCTTCCGTCAGCTCCAGCACATCGCCGGACTGCAGGATAAAAATATTCTCCTTGGCAAATCCCAGTTCTTCCGCAATCTTTGCCTGTGCCTTCAAATGTTTGAACTCACCATGAACCGGAATCGCATACTTGGGACGCACCAACGTATAAAGCAGCTTGATTTCCTCCTGACAGGCATGTCCCGAAACATGTACATCTTGAAAAATGACATCTGCCCCTTTCAGCAGCAGTTCATTGATTACATTTGTAACCGCTTTTTCATTTCCGGGAATCGGATGGGATGAAAAAATAATGGTATCTGTAGGTCCTATAGAAATCTTCCGGTGATTATCCTCTGCCATACGGCTTAAAGCTGCCATGCTTTCACCCTGACTTCCTGTCGTGATGATGACAGTCTTTTCATCGGGATAATTTTTCAGCAGTTCCGTATCAATCAGCGTATTTTCAGGAATGTTCAAATAACCAAGGTTCGTTGCCGTCTCAATGATATTTACCATGCTGCGGCCTTCCACCACTACCTTACGCCCAAACTTATAGGCAGAGTTGATGATCTGCTGCACCCTGTCCACATTAGAGGCAAATGTGGCGATAATAATACGCGTATTTTTATGTTCTTCAAATAAAATATCAAAGGTTCTTCCTACCGTGCGCTCAGAAGGCGTAAATCCTGGTCTCTCCGCATTGGTAGAATCGCACATAAGCGCCAGTACCCCTTTTTTACCAAGTTCCGCAAAACGCTGCAGATCAATTGCATCACCGAACACCGGCGTATAATCCACTTTAAAATCGCCCGTGTTCACAACAATGCCTGCAGGCGAATAAATTGCCAGCGCTGCCGCATCCACAATGCTGTGATTCGTCTTGATAAATTCAATGCGAAACTGTCCCAAGTTGATAGACTGTCCGAATTTCACCACCTTACGCTTTGTATGGTTCGTCAGATTATGCTCTTTTAGTTTGTTTTCGATAATTCCCATGGTAAGCTTCGTTGCATAAATCGGAACATTAATGTCGCGAAGCACATAGGGAAGTGCGCCAATATGATCTTCATGACCGTGGGTAATGACAAATCCCTTGACTTTTTCGATATTATTTTTTAAATAGGTTACATCTGGAATAACCAGATCGATTCCCAGCATATCATCTTCTGGGAATGAAAGACCGCAGTCTACCACAATAATACTGTCTTCGTATTCAAAGGCAGTAATATTCATGCCAATCTGCTCAAGACCTCCTAACGGAATTATCTTTAGTCCTGAGCTGTTTTTCTGTTCATTTTTTTTCAATCAATTCTACCTCCGGCAATCCGTATTCTCGTTCATTTTAAAGTCTTACGTAAGTTCAACGTCTTCAAGAAGGTTTTCAAACACGGCAGCAACCGCAGACATTTCCGTATCATCATCTACAATCTCATAAATAGCTTCCTTAGCTCCTGCCCCGGAGACTTCCTTCAGAATTAAAGCTTCTCCGTCCCCTTCCTGAACGTCCGTCACCAAAAGATACTGGTTCCCTCCCAGCCTCGTCTGTTCCAAAACGTAAAACTCTACACTTTCTTGTACTCCACTCTCGTGTGTATCAAGAGTAAATTTAATCTTTTCCAATCATTCTTCTCCTTGTTTCATTTTCCGGCAATCCAAAAAGCCCTGTAAAATAAGTACAGCGGCAATCTGATCCACGTATTCCTTGCGGTTCTCCCTTCGTATTCCGGCTTCCATCATTGCTTTATCTGCCGCCACAGTGGTAAGTCTTTCATCCCAAGTATGTATGGGAAGTCCTGTCCTCCTCTCCAGCTTGTCCTTAAACTCCATGGTCGCCTCCACCCTGGGTCCCAAAGTATCATTCATATTTTTGGGAAGCCCTAAGACAATTTCGGTAACCTGGTATTCCTCTATCAAAGCCTCCAGTCTTGCCAACGTCTGACGCAGTTTATTTTCATCTTTTCTTCTTATGATTTCTATTCCCTGAGCAGTAATAAGCAAGGGATCGCTGATCGCCACCCCTACCGTTTTGGCTCCAAAATCCAAACCCATTATACGCATCTTAATATCACTTTCCGTTTCTTATCCCTGCTTATTTCCAATGATTGTTCTTAATATACTCTGTCAGCATCTCTTCTACCAGTTCGTCTCTTTCAATTCTCATAATAAGGCTTCTGGCATTTTTGTAACTGGTAATATAAGTGGGGTCTCCGGACATGATATATCCCACAATCTGATTCACAGGATTATAACCCTTCTCAGTTAATGCTGCATAAACATCCGCAAGGATTTCTTTTACGCTGGCGCTGTCTGTCTCCACCTTAAAAAATTGTGTATTTCCTAAATCCTGCATACAATCATCCTCATTCCTGTCTTACCCATAAATTTCAGGCTTAACACTTAAAAATACAAATACATACTTGCTTATTAAGCGTTTTTTGCCACTTTGTTCATTCGTTTCTATCTTACTCCATTTTACCATAAAATTCAATTGCATTTACGGTCTAAACAACAAAATATCCGGCTCCAGAAAATCCGTCAGGCTGCCTTCCCGAATCTGACCGGAAAGATTTTCTCCAGTTTCAAAAGCTGTGCGAATGTATTCTCTTGTATGCCCTGTCTGATATTTCCTGCCTTTGATGATCTTCTCCTCTTCAAACAATACCTGTGCCTTCTTATGTAAGTGTTTTTCTCTGTATTTGCGTGACATTTCTCTATCCAGCTCTAAAAGTACATTGCTGCGCAGCGCTTTGACCGTCTCTGGAATCTGCCCCTCCATAGCCGCTGCCGGCGTTCCTTTCCTTCTGGAATATTTAAATATGTGCATCTCATAAAATCCCACTTTTTGAAGAAACTGACGTGTTTTTTCAAACTCTTCTTCCGTCTCCTTCGGAAATCCCACAATCACATCCGTAGTGACTGCCGGCTGATTAAAATACTCTCTTAAAATACATACCTTTTCATAGTATTGCTCCGCGGAATATTTTCTATTCATTCTTTCGAGAACTGTATCGCAGCCGCTTTGCAGGGAAAGATGAAAGTGCGGGCAGATGGAAGCACACTGGGAAAGCCCCCTTACGAATTCCTCTGTGATAATCCTGGGTTCTAGAGACCCCAGCCGGATACGCTCTATTCCTTTAACCTCTCCCACCCGCTGTATCAGGGAAAGGAGTCTGCTTGTTGTAAAGTCAACCCCTCCGCTCATGCCGTAAGAACTTAAATGGATTCCCGTAAGCACCACTTCTTTATAGCCATTTTCTGCAAGTCCCTTTATCTCCTCTGTCACTTCCTCCATCTCCCGGCTTCTGATCCTGCCCCTGGCATAAGGAATAATGCAGTAAGAACAGAATTGATTACAACCATCCTGCACCTTGATAAAGGCTCTGGTATGTTCTGCCGTATGGGTCAGCTTCATGGATTCATATTCATGAGTGCTGCCAATATCTATAATTGTTTTTCCTTTTAAGGTCTTATCCCTGTCAGAGCTTTCTTTTTTTGCCAGATACTCCTCTAGAATCGGAATAAGATCTTTTTTCCGGTTATTGCCGATGGCAAGGTCAATGCTCATATCCTTCAAGGTCTCTTCGGTTCCTGCCTGAACATAACAGCCCACGGCAACCACCACAGCCTCTGGATTTAATTTTTTTGCGCGATGGAGCATCTGCCTGCTTTTTCTGTCTGCTATATTGGTCACGGTACAGGTATTTATAATATAAATATCGGCTTTTGTATCAAATGGTACAATGTCATAGCCATTCTCTTTTAATACTTGCTGCATATAATCCATCTCATATCCATTCACCTTACATCCAAGATTATGAAATGCCACACTTCTCATACTTTACTCCCATTTGCGCTTATCCGCCATTTTTTTTGTGTTGTTTTATCATTGACTTTTGAGGTCCAAACCTTTACTATAATAGCAGAAGGTATGTAAAATTTAAGGAGGTAATTCCAATGAAAACAGTTCAGATTTCATTAAATTCAATTGACAAGGTAAAATCTTTTGTAAACGATATTACAAAATTTGATTATGACTTTGATTTAGTATCCGGAAGATATGTAATTGATGCAAAATCCATTATGGGTATCTTCAGCTTAGACTTATCCAAGCCAATCGATTTAAATATCCACGCAGAAGAAAACATTGATGAAGTTCTCGAAATTATCAAACCTTACCTGATTTAATGAATATTGCGGGCTGGCTTTCTGCCAGCTCCTTTTTTGTTCAATAGATCCGCCTGTGAAACATACTGGCGTTTGGTTATGCACACTCATTCCCATCTGGCAATCACAAGTTCATCCGTATCCAGTGCTTTCTGCACCAGCTCCTCTATCTTTTCCTCCAGATTCTGTTCATGCCGCTTGATGATATTTAAATTAGGCTTTGTCACAGGATGCTTTGCCACAAAGATTGTACAGCAGTCTTCATAGGGCAGAATGGAAGTCTCGTAGGTTCCAATTTTTTCCGAAACGTCCACGATTTCCATCTTGTCAAATCCTATAAGCGGCCGGAATACCGGAAGCGTACACACTTCATTGGTCACGGCAAGAGACTGTACCGTCTGGGACGCCACCTGACCGATGCTTTCACCTGTAATCAGTCCCAGACACTCATTTTCTTTTGCAATTCTCTCCGCAATCTTCATCATGTACCTGCGCATGATGATGGTAAGCTCCTCATGAGGACATTTTTCATAGATGTAAAGCTGAATATCTGTAAAATTAATGATGTGAAGATAAACTGGTCCCGCATAACGGGATACCAGCTTCGCCAAATCAACCACTTTCTGCTTTGCCCTGTCACTGGTATAGGGGGGTGCATGAAAATAGACCGCATCAATCTTGACCCCACGTTTTGCAATCATATACCCCGCTACAGGCGAATCGATTCCTCCCGACAAAAGCAGCATAGCCTTCCCGTTACTGCCCACCGGCATCCCTCCCGGTCCCGGTATCTCTATGGAATAAATGTAGATCTTTTCCCTAATCTCCACATGCAGCATCACATCGGGATTATGTACATCTACCTTCATTTCCGGAAAAGCATCCAGCACTGCGCCGCCCAATTCCATGTTGAGCTCCATGGAATTTTTGGGATAATTTTTTCTTGCCCTTCTTGCCTGAACCTTAAAGGTGATTTTTTTATCTTCATACACCTTGTCCACATATTCTACCAATTTTTCGGCAAGCTTCTCATATCCTTCATCTTCTACATGAATGACCGGGCAGATTCCTGAAATACCGAACACAGTCTTTAGGTTGTCCGTCGTCTCGTCAAAATCAAACTCTGACAGAGCATGCACATAAATTCTTCCGTCCGTCCGGGTGACTTTAAATTCCCCCTCACACCTTTTCAGTGCATACTTTACCTGCTGCACCAACGCTTCTTCAAATAGAAATTTGTTTTTTCCTTTTACGCCAATCTCTGCGTACTTGATCAAAAATGCACTGAACATATTTCCTCTCATTCCGCCGCGCAAGCGGCATTTTAATCAGTGGGACCTTTTTCTATCCATCTAAGAAGAATGACTCCAAAGAGCCATTCTTCCCGAAAAGTATTTCTAATTACGAGTATATCTTCTAAGCATGGGAATTATATCATACATTGTCTGTAAAGTATAGTTTATTTCCTCCATTGTGGTAAAAACTGAAAAACTAAACCGGATCGTAGAGCCAAGCAGCTCCCCCGAAACGCCCATGGCGCGGAGAGTAGCGGAGGGCTGTGGTTTGCGTGCGGAGCATGCACTGCCTGCGGAGACGTAGATTCCCTGATCTTCCAATGCATGAAGAAGCACCTCGCTGCGCACACCCCTTATAGAAACACTCACCACATGAGGCGCGCCCGTTTCATCTGGGTGTCCGTTTACAATCACATCATCTATCTTTTGTACCCCTTCCACAAAAGCACGCTTTATCCTGTAGAGATTTTCAATCTCCTGATCCAGATTTCCATAAACCAGTTCAACAGCTTTCGCAAGCCCTGCAACGGCAGGAACATTTTCTGTACCGGAGCGGATGCCATTTTGCTGTCCTCCGCCAAAAAGAATGGGTTTTATTTTAACTTTTTCATCTACATACAAAAAACCTACGCCCTTTGGTCCATGAATCTTGTGACCGCTTACGGATAAAAGGTCTATTTTCATTTTTTTGGGATATATCCTAAACTTTCCATACCCCTGCACCGCATCTACATGGAACAGGATTTTAGGATTCATCTTTTTGATCAATGCACCTGCCTGTGCAATGGGCTGAACGGAGCCCACTTCATTGTTCGTGTGCATGATGGAGACTAAAATGGTCTCACCTGTAATCGCACGCTGTAAGTCTTCCAGATGGATACAGCCTTTTTGATCCACTGGAAGATACGTCACCCTAAAGCCTTCTTCTTCTAAATGCTTCATGGTCTTTAAGACCGCAGGATGTTCAATCTGCGTCGTTATCAGATGTCTTCCGCTCCGGCAGTTTGCACGTGCGCATCCAATCAAAGCAAGGTTATCTGATTCCGTTCCTCCTGAAGTAAAAAAGATTTCTTTTTCATTTACCTTTAAATTTCTGGCAATTACGTCCTTTGCATAACGGATATATTTCTCTGCCTGAACGCCCTTTCTATGGAGACTTGAGGAGTTTCCGTAGTCTTCACACATAATCTGGGTCATCAGCGCAGCTACCTCGTCAAAACATCTGGTGGTTGCCGAATTATCTAAATATACCTCCATAATATCACTGGCCTTTCTGAACAGAGTATTCGTTCTTATCCTACTATTACTATATGATTATCTTTCTAAATGGTACATTATAATAGACAGAACTGCCATTCCAGCCGTTTCCGTACGCAAAATGCGGCGTCCTAAGGTGATGGGCTCCATTCCCTCTTTTATCGCTGTTTCAACCTCTTCCCCCGCAAACCCTCCTTCTGGTCCGATAAAAATAGCAATATCCTCACCCGGCTTTAATCCGCCAATCAACGCTCTGGTCTTTTCTATATCTTCTGCAAGTTCGTAAGGTATCATTCTTACATCTGCACATTTGCTGTAATTTGCTGCCTCATTGAAGCTCATCACTTCTTTTACCTTTGGTATGATTCCCCTTCGGCTTTGCTTGGCTGCCGCCTGTGCGATTCCCTGCCATCTTGTAATCTTATTTTTTGCCTTTTTTTCATCCAGCTTCACTACCGCACGTTTACAGGCAACAGGTATGATTTCATATACCCCCAGTTCCACTGCCTTTTGAATAATGAGCTCCATTTTATCCGCCTTGGGAAGCCCTTGGAACAAATAAATCTTAGAGGGAAGTTCCACTCCTTCCTCTTTTATAAAACGAAGCTCGCAGACAATCTCCTCCTCGCCCAGCTCTTCAATACCGCAGCGGTATTCTTTTCCATCCATGCCATTGCTGATGGAAATTTCTTCTCCGGGTTTCATACGGAGCACATTTTTAATATGATTCACATCCCCGCCTGTAATAATAACTTTATTTCCCTGAATCTGTCTGGGTTCCACAAAAAACTGGTACATTTATACGGCCATTCCCTTCTATAATCTGCAAAATACTGCATTAAGCAAGTTTGCGCGCCACCACGCCGACCCATTCTCCTTGATGATTAACCTCAAGAACTTCCAGTCCCGCCGCCTTTATCGCGTCCACCACCGTCTGCTCCTTGTCATCAATGATACCGGAAGTAATATATATACCGCCCTTTTTGAGATGATTCACAATAACAGGTGTCAGCGGCACCAGCACTTCCGCCAGAATATTGGCGGTTACAATATCATAACATCCAAAGCCAACCTGTTCCTGGATTTCCCGCTCTGTAATAATATTACCGATGATCAGTCTAAACGCCTCATCTGCAATGCCATTCGCCTCTTTGTTTTCCTTAACTGCCTCTATGGCACAGGGATCAAGATCTGTCCCTACCGCGCTTTCCGCTCCGAACATAATAGAAAGAACCGCCAATATACCGCTCCCAGTTCCCACGTCTAAGAGTTTGGTCTTGGGTGTGATGTACCTGCGCAGTGCACGGATACAAAGCTGCGTGGTATCATGCATGCCTGTCCCAAAAGCAGTTCCCGGGTCGATGTGCAGAATCATCTTGTCCTGATCCTCCGGCTCTGCTTCCTCCCACGAAGGAATCACCAGAACATCATCTATGGCAAACTGGTGGAAATACTGCTTCCAATTGTTGATCCAGTCAATGTCTTCCGTCTCTTCCACCGCAACGCTTCCTTCTCCGATATCCATAAATTCACGAAGTTCGCCAAGCTGCTCCTGCACACTTTCGAGGACCGCCTGCGCTGTGGTTTCCTCTCCATTTAACAGCAGTTTTCCGTCTTCCGCCTCTTCCACAAAAAAGCTAAGATAGGCTATCCCGTCATCCTTTGGCCCGTCCGGAAGAATGTCAACAAACATCTGCTCCTTTTCCAGCGCAGTTAAGGGAACCTTATCCTCAATCTGAGCCCCCTCAAGACCAATATCATATAAGGTGCTGATAATGATATCCTCGGCATCTGTAATTGTTTTAATTTTGAATTTCATCCATTTCATGTTTTCAATCCCTTCCAAAACGATTTCCTATTGTTCCATTATATGTAAAAAATGTTTCATTTACAAGGCTCCTTTTCATATGCCTTATTCTCTATAAACTGTCATACATAAGATCAAATTTTACGGGAGCTTAACGTTTGACTATTAAGATTTCGTATCTTATACTTAAAGCAACCGTTTATTTTTAATAATTACACAAAATAGAAAGCGTATTTAAAAATGATTCAAGATATCTACCCTCAGATTTATCATAACGAATATAAAGACATACAGCCGCAGGACAATGACTTTATTCTTGTCTTTGATAAGCATACCGCTCTGCTCCGATTTCAATCAGATGAATTTCAAGTCAAAAAACTGCGTTTCCCTACGCGAAAAGAACTAAAAGCCCAAGACTGCACCTATCACTATTTATTTTCCATAGACAATTATAAATATTTTTTGGCATTCCCTGCTGCCGGTTCTCCAACGCTTATCCTCCCCGGCTATTCCTACGAGGATGTGCGGATTTTCCGCACCGCAGATTCCAGACATACTGCGTTCGCCGGCATCACCGCTCATCATTTATTTATCTGGTATCAGACCAACCAGTTCTGCGGACGCTGTGGGAGCAAAATGATCCCCGACCGCACAGAGCGGATGCTCTTTTGTCCTGATTGTCATAATGCAGTCTACCCAAGGATTTCTCCCGCTGTCATTGTGGGAATCATAAACGGAGACAAAATACTGATGAGCAGATATGCAGGGCGTCCTTACACCAATTACGCCCTCATTGCCGGTTTTACTGAAATCGGAGAAAGTGCGGAACAGACTGTCAGAAGAGAAGTGATGGAAGAAGTAGGGCTAAAAGTAAAAAATATCCGCTATTACAAAAGCCAGCCCTGGGCCTTTTCCGGAAGCCTTCTCATGGGATTTTTCTGTGACCTGGACGGCTCCGATCAAATCACTTTAGATACCAGTGAGTTGTCGGAAGCCGGCTGGTTTCACAGAGATGAAATCACTCTGGAGGATGACCATATAAGCCTCACCAGAGAAATGATCATAAAATTTAAAGAAGACTCTTATAAATCATAATACATTTTAAATTCTGCCGGAGAAGGAATCTGTTCCATTTTCTTTAATTCCGCTCTCTTGCGTGCTACCCACACATCAATGAGCCGCTCCGGGAATACCCCGCCTTTGGTCAGATAATCATGGTCTGCCTCTAAGGCATCCAGCGCTTCACCTAGGGATTTCGGCAGTCCCTTGATCTTTTTCTGTTCTTCTTCTGACAAAGTATAAAGGTTAAAGTCATAAGGTCCCCAGCCATTTTCTGCGGGATCGATCTGATTCTCAATGCCATCCAGCCCTGCCATCAGAATTGCTGCATATGCATAATAAGGGTTGGCAGTGGCATCAGGGTTGCGCAGTTCAAATCGCTTGGTCTCTGGGGACTTTGCATAAGCAGGAATACGGATAACCGCACTGCGGTTGGAGGTTGCATATCCAATCGTAACCGGCGCTTCAAACCCCGGCACCAGACGCTTAAAGGAATTGGTTGATGGATTCGTAAACGCACACAGAGAAGCAATATGCTTCAGCAGTCCGCCCATAAAATAATGCGCCGTGCGGCTTAAGCCTGAATATCCATTTTCATCATAAAATAATGGCTGCCCATCCTTA
Organism: Lachnospiraceae bacterium; assembly: GCA_029054245.1. Lineage (GTDB taxonomy): Bacteria > Bacillota > Clostridia > Lachnospirales > Lachnospiraceae > Suilimivivens. The sequence goes on from JAIDFQ010000074.1 coordinate 68,130, forward strand.
AAAAGCAACATATGGACATGCATGCCGCTGCCTGCCTCCTGATAGATTGGTTTGGGCAGGAAAGTCGCTGTCTTTCCTTCCTGTGCTGCCATATTTTTGATGATGTATTTAATTATCATGGTATTATCTGCCATATCGGGCATGTCCGCAAGCTCCACTTCAATCTCCATCTGACCCGGACCTCCGACCTCATGATGATGATACTTTACTTTAATGCCCCAGTCCTCCATCATCATACACATCCTGCTGCGCAGATCATATCCCACATCCTGGGGAGAAGCCACATGATATCCGCCTTTATAAGGAACCTCATATCCATTGTTACCCGATGTTTCCAGGCTGCAGTTCCAATCTGCCTGTTTGGTATCGATCCGATATCCGCACTGCTGGGGGGATACCTCGAAACGCGCCGAATCAAACAGGTAAAATTCAAATTCCGGTCCGATGATCATCCTGTCCGCAATACCGCTTTCCTTCATATATTCAACAGCACGCAGGCTTACATTCTTGGGATACTGGTCAAAGGGCTTGTTTTCTCCCTTACCGATGGTGCACACATTACCGCACATAGTAAGCGTCGGCACCTGCGCAAACGGATCTACATATGCAGTATCCGGATCCGGCAAAAACACCATATCGCTCTTTTCAATCGGCGCATATCCATAATTGGAACCATCAAATCCAATTCCGTAAGTAAATGTGTCCTCCCCGAACCGCTCCACCGGAATCGTAATGTGACGCCAACGCCCATCAATATCCGTCATTTTAAAATCAATCATACGGATATTCTTTTCCTCACACAACTTCTTGATCTCTTTGCTTTTACCCATAACCTTTTTCCTTTCCCTTTTTACTTTTCTTGCAACAGCCCGGCTCTTGGTCTTGCCATCGCTCTTTCTTGCATATCTGCAGTTTCTTAAATTGTATCATCCCAGCGTCAAATAAACAATAAGAACTCGTCTACTCCGCCCAGCTTAAAGCCTCCTCTAAGCTTTCCGCCCCCAGTATATTCAACATGAACGTAACATATTCCTGCGCTCTATCTGTATCGATATAGCAAAAGACCTCCTTCAAATACTTTTCGGAGTGATTGTATTCATAAAGACCAAAGGCAAGCCCACTCACCACCTCTTCCGGCGCATCCGTCTGCCTGTTTAAAATAAAAGCATCTATATGCGGATTTGCATCCACGATAAAATAGCAATAAGCAAACGCCGCCGCTTGCAGCTTTTCCCCGGATTTGGACGAAAAGCCGAGCTCTGTGATCGTAATGCTTCTGATTTCCCCTTCCGTATCCAGATATTCTTCCTGTCCTAAAAGATCCGTCAGCACATTGAGGTTCATAATCGTTAAAACCTCCGCATCCTGTGTCTTATCACTTTCCACAGACCAGTAGTTCACACGGGTAAGAGGCTCTGGATAAGGATGAATGGCAATACCCCAGTCATAATTGCCATGTGCTCTTACTGCATCATTAAATGCGGCAAGCAGATCCCTCGCATTAAAATAATTTTTGCTGTTACCATGATTACTGTTCCAGTCATGGTCTATGCTGAAATATACCCTTGCATTTGCATAATTGCTTTTGATTGCCTGATAAAAGATGCGGAAGGATTTTTCAAACTCCTGGGCATAATATGTAAGATCCTTGGTGTTCATATAATTCCATGTCTTAAACTGATTGATCTCATTGGCGATTACCCAGTTATGCACCATTCCATGTTCCCCGCTGGAATATCGCTGTGCAAGAAATCCAGCTACCGCCTCAAGAGTCTTTACGCCTTCCTCCTCTTGCGTATTGAACATGTAATAATAGGCGCCGCTCTTTGGATTCCTTGCCTTCGGATGAATCATCTCTATGTGCGCATCATTCCAATCATTCAGCACCACTGCCGTAGAGCACATGCCAAGGGTTTCCAGATAGGAGAACAATCCGTCATAATCATTTACCACTTTCCCGTTAAAATGATACTCTTTTCCTTCAAAGGTATATACGATTGTAGGGTAGGCTTCATCCGTCGTCTCACCCATAAGTGTGGATAAGGGAATATTATAGATTGTGTGTTTCACTTCCAAATCCGTCAATTCCTTTGTGCCCAACATAGTGGGGTCCAGCAGAACCCCTTTTTTTGATCTGATATCAGGATAAGAATCCTGATTCTTAGCCAACATCTCCGGGTTTAACAAATAAGCCCCGCTTCCTACTGGTACATATTTTCCCTCCACAAGAATAGCCGGAATGAATTGCTTAAACAGATATTCCTCTTCATAATCAAAGGAAACCTCCGATGTTCTTCCCTTTTTCCAGACAGCTACCGGCTCTCCTGAAAGTCCCTGCATATCCTCATAACATTCCGCAAGAAACAAGTAAAAATATGCATCATCGCTCTCTGGAATCTGCGGCATCACCAATGAGTATACCATTTGTTCCGGTTCATCCTCATCAATCAGCGCCATGCCAGAACCGTAATCTGCCAGATCACCCACCGGTACCTGTATGTCCCCCTTGGCAAGCTGCTCTAAAATGGCTTCCTCAGACCGTGTCTTTCTTTCGCTTCCATCTGCAGTTTCTGTTACGACCCTTTCTCCGCCGGCAGGCACATTCCCGCCGCATCCATACAAAAGTCCCGCCAACAAAACCGCGCCTATATATATAAGAAAAATCCTTTTTTTCATTATCCCCTTCTCTTTATGCACCATCAGCCTCCTGCACTTACAAATATTTCACAGCCACCGATACCTGTGGTCGTTCCTCTATCTCCTCCGACACAGTTTTCTCCCCCTGCCTGACCTGCGTGTATACTTCATAAAACTTTTCCATGGTGACACGCTGAAACTTCCATTCTGTCTCCAACACTGGAATTCCTGTACAGTTATCCTCCACACCATAACGTACATTCTCTCCTGCAAACGCCTCAGACCATTTCCCGCCTTCAGCAAAATAATCATCCAATGAAATGACCACCGCATTTGCAATATCCTTCACCGCGCTGGTGAGAAAGTATTGGGAACGTTCATTTTGATCCACATCCACTCCGATCAACAGCCCATTTTCTCTGCGTGCTGCTTCCAAAACAGATTCGTAAAGAAATCCTCCGCAGGCAAAAATCACCTCGGTGCCCTCTTCATACCACCGCTCTGCTTCTTTGCAAATCTCCTCTGATGACTGAAAGGTTCCGGCATACCAATAATTTACCGTTACATCCTCAAGCTCCAGTTCCCTTGCCGCATCATCAATTCCCTGCAGATAACCATAGCCATACCGGATGACAGGGGGTTCCTCTTTTCCGCCAATAAATCCCAGATTCCGGTAGCCCTCCAAAACAGCCATATAACCCGCCAGATAACCTGACTCCTCCTCCTTGAAGGAAACACAATGTACATTATCCTCAATTTCTAAAGGCTCTCCGTCAGTGTCAACAGGAACTCCATCTATCAGCAAGAAAGAGATATCTGGATAAACATTCTGCAGTTCCCCCACTGCCTCCTGAAAATCATAACCTGCACAGACCACCACCTTGGCATTATTCACAATTGCATTTTCAACTGTATCCACATGCCCTTCAAGATTGTCCTCTTCTACATTGTAATACGAAAAGGATACACCTGCCGCCAACGCGTACATCTGAACCCCCTCATAAATAACCTCATTATAATTTCCGTCCATAACGACGCCGTCTGACACGAAAGCAATCTCTCCTCCTTTTTCCTGGTAATCCCCATAGTGATCTTTCAACAGATCTGCCATCGGTTCTACTCGGGCTGCCTCTCTTTGCTGCTTCTGAATCTCTATATCCACTAAAGGAGTTTTCGCTTCCTCCGATATGGTTTCCTGCGCTCCTTCCCCATTGCACCCTGCCAGCATCCCGGCAAGGAGAAGAATCATCATACTGTCTGCTATTTTTTTCCTAATCCTGATACCCATACTTTTCACCTCTTTGTCAAGTATAGCATCTCCTGCCTTGATTTGCAAAAATCACCTGTTGATACAACTTTTCTATCTCTTCCTTTGTTGCCAGCAGTTCCGAAAATGCACTTGCACTTCCTGCCGCTACGCCCATACAAAATGCATGTTTATAGTTCTTTTTTTCCATCCAGCCTGCAAGAAATCCCGCTACCATAGAGTCACCCGCTCCTACTCCATTTATCAGCTTTCCCTTCGGCGCCGGTACATCCCACACACTTCCATCCTCCGCCGCCAGCACTGCGCCTTCGCCTGCCATGGAAACAAGAACATTGACCGCGCCCATTTCCTGCAATTTCTTCGCATAAGGAATCACCTCTTCCCTGACCTTAAGTTCCTTCCCGAAAATTTCGCCCAACTCATAATTATTAGGCTTTATCAGGAAAGGATGATATTCCAGTACATTGACCAACAGCTCTCTTGTAGCGTCCACTGCAATCATCACATCCCGCCCGCATAATCTTTCCACGATTCTCCTATAAATGTCATCAGGCATAGAATTGGGAATGCTTCCGGCAAGCACTAGTGCATCTCCCGCTCGCAGAACCTCCAGCTTCTCCATCAGCTTTTGCACGTTCTCCTGACTGATTTCAGGTCCGCGCCCGTTTATTTCCGTTCCATCAATGGATTTCAATTTCAAGTTGATTCTAGAAATCCCATGATTAATGGGGATCAAATCAGCTTTCACACCCATTTGCTCTATCCGGCGGACAATCTCCTCTCCCGTAAACCCTGCCACGAATCCCAACGCCGTATTCTCAATCCCTAAGTTTCCAAGTACCATTGAAACATTAAGACCTTTCCCCCCGGGAAGTATCAATTCCGAACTGGTTCGGTTCGTCAGCCCCAGCTTAAAGTGGTCTACCGAAACGATATAATCCAGTGATGGATTGAAAGTTACTGTGTAAATCATCCCATTTCCTCCTAGCTTTGCTGTGAATGTTTTCGTTTATAGAGATAAAAAAGCCGGCAGACTATCGTTACACAGTCATACCAGCTTTTTTCTATCCATTTTACTCGTGCCATCAGCTACTAAAACTTATTGATTATACCATCCTGCTTTTTATTAGATTTTCTACTTCTTCTACTTCCGGCATTACTCGAAGAGCGCCTTTCCTAGTGGTCACGATGGATGCAGCTGCATTTGCAAATGTCAGCATTTGCGTGAGTTTCTCTTCATCCAGACTATCCAATCCGCACTTAAGTACGTGATGCAGACAGCATGCGCCGAAGGTATCACCGGCACCGGTTGTCTCGATCGTCTGTTCCTGCAGGAATGGTCCCACCTCCACACGCAGATCCTTGTAATAAGCGCGGCTGCCTTCTTTTCCCATGGAAAGCATAATTAAGGGGATGTCATACTGGCTGCGCAGCTTCTGGATGCCTGCGTCAAAGTCCTCTTCATCTGTAAACCATTGGATTTCATTATCCGAAATTTTCAAAACATCGCATTGGGATAATCCGTAGGATATCTGCTGTTTTGCATCTTCCAGCGATTTCCACAATGGCGGGCGCAGGTTCGGGTCGAAGGAAATAACTGCTCCGCTTTCTTTGGCAACTGCTATTGCTTTTTTGGTCGCATTGCGCACAGTTTCATGTGTCATGGAAAGCGTTCCGAAATGAAAAATCCTGGAGTTTCGAATCAATTCCTCAGGTACCTCTGCTTCTGTCAACATCATGTCCGCTCCGGGGTTACGATAAAAGGAAAAATCCCTGTCGCCGCCGGGGTATGTATGGACCATAGCCAGTGTCGTGTGGATTTCTTCATCCATGCATAAATAATCCGCACAAATGCCAACCTCTGTGATGGCATCTTTTAACTGCTCCCCAAAAAAGTCTTTTCCAACCTTCCCAATAAAAGCCGTCCTGTGCCCCAGCTTTGAAAGCATGGCAAGCACATTACAGGGAGCGCCGCCGGGATTTGCCTCAAACAGCGGATTGCCCTGACCGCTCTTTCCATTTTCAGTAAAATCAATCAGAAGTTCTCCCAATGCAGTAATATCATAACTTTTCATATTCACACCCATACCTTTCCCATATAAATCCTTCTGATTTTTATTATAACTATATCAAGTCATATTTGACAATATCCATATTCACATCTCCATCTGCAAAAAAGGAAATCCCGTCTGCATCCTGCTGGGTATACATGGTTGCCGTCAGAACATGTTCTCCGTCATTGACAAACACTTCCACGCTGAACCGGTCCAGGATCATCCTTAATTTTAAATTTCCATTTGTGCTGTTTACAAGGCAGCGCCTTTGATGAATGATCGCTCTTCTGGAACCCGAAAATTTTCTGTCCACCTTCAAAATAGATTCCCTCGGGCGGAAACTCAAGGAGGTGTGATATTGATCATTCTGGGCAAAACGGATTGCAAACTTCTGGTAAAGATTCTGCTCATCTCCCGGTCTTAGCGTCAGCTCTATATCGACCTTTCTGCCTTTTATTCCTTCTAGACTTATGGTATCCGAAACAGACACATCTGAATATGCAATTTGATTGCGCCGCATCGCATCCAATTCCCTTATAGGCTTCTGACATAGCCTTCCATTCTGTATAGAAAGCTCTCTCGGCAGGCTCATCTGACCGAACCATGGTTCATCCGGGGATCTCAAATTGCAGGTATCCCAGTTCTGCATCCATCCAATCATAATCCTTCGCCCGTCCGGAGCCAGCACCGTCTGAGGCGCATAAAAATCAATGCCGTAATCTATGGACTGATCACTTTTTTCTACAAAAGTGCCGGTCTTATCATCAAAATCTCCCGTCATACAGAGCGTTCCGTTTCCATTATGGTATTCAAAGCCTTTAGGAAGCATATCCTGAGGGCTGGTGAGCAATACCCACGTCCCGTCCAGCTTGAAAAAGTCTGGGCACTCCCACATCTTTCCAAACCGGTTATGGTTAGACGCCAATATGCTTTTAAACTCCCATTCAATCCCATTTTTACTTGTGTATAACAAAATCTGACCGCTGCCATCCGCCGGGCGGCTCCCTATCACGCAACGGTATGTACCGTCCTTCTCCTGCCAAATCTTTGGATCGCGGAAATCTGCCTTGCTGGCACCCTCAGGAAGATGTCTCCTATCCAGCACTGGATTCATTTTGTATTTTTCATAATCCAGACCATCCCCAATTGCAAGACATTGTGTCTGCACATCACAAAATGTATCATCCATCTGATGCTCCCGCAGCACACCAGTATACATAAGCAAATGTCTGCCGTCCGGAAGCACCACTGCGCTTCCGGAAAAACATCCATCTTTATCGTAAGCCTCATCCGGTGCAAGAGCCGCCGGAAGGTATTCCCAATGTAAAAGGTCTTTGCTCACCGCATGCCCCCAATGCATGCTTCCCCATTTGGCTTCATAAGGGTAATATTGATAAAATAAATGGTATTCGCCTTTGTAATAAGAAAACCCATTTGGATCGTTCAGCCATCCTGTCCGTACAGACAAATGAAAGTCCGGTCGATCTTCCTTTTTAATGATTTTCTCAGCCGTTTCTTCATATTTTCGTGCCTCACGCAGTGTCTGACTTGTCATACTTTATCTCTCCTATTTTCTTTCTTGTTATTCTGCACTTACTTTGCCTGAATACCGGTCATACGCCGCCTGATATACATTCAGCAGCTTATCCATACCACATTTTTCTCTCAGATGCTTAACATATTTTTCCCACTCTTCATCTGTAGGACCGCCGTTCTTAATCCACAGACCTTCCTGCTCTGATACGGCACTCTCAAAATTTGCTTTGTACCAGTCAATATCATCCAACTCTCTGCCCGTGAACACACAGTCCACCGGATAAGTAGTCGTACTATCCACATAAGGCATCCAGAACTCATACAAATCGGTCAGACGCTCAATCGCCCGATCCTCCATCCTGAAAGTTGTCTGATAATAATCGCTGAGAATCAGCTTAGGTCCTGCCACTTCACATTCGCCTTTTAGTTCGCCGGATCCTTTTCCATATTTTTCTCTGCTTTCTTCATCCGAAATACTCATCCACACGCCATTCTCATCCTGCTGTGTAAAGTACACATCGATGGGCCCATATTGAAGCTGCATGACCACTTCCGGATCATACCACATATCAAAGAATTTCAGCAAATTTGCCGGGCTTTTGCATGCCTTGGTTATATTTAAACTTCCGCTGTTGATTCCGCCGCCGGTACGTATCGTCACATTGTGTGTTCCGTCAGGTCCGTCAAGAATCGGCAGGAATACATAATCATCTGCATACTCTCCCATTACCTCTTCAATATACCACCATGTGGCAACGCCAACATACCCTTGAGAACACTTTGAAATCAGCTGGGTATCAGACTGACTGAACATTTCAATATCCATAAGCCCCTCTGCATACCAATCGTGGAAATAGGTAAGCGCTTTACGATATTCATCCGAAACACAAACAAACTCCACTGTTCCATCATCCCGCAGAACCAGATCATTGCAGACGTCATTGGGCCAGTTTGTAAAACCAAAGCCTGCATAAAAGATATTTTGTCCCCAGCACCACTGATCGAACCCTGTGCTCATAGGAATCGTAGTTCCCGGATCATTGCCGTAATACTTCGCACTCATATCATTGTCTTTGAATGCTTTTAATGCGTCATGTAATTCATCCAGCGTGGTCGGCACTTCCAACCCCAGATCATCCAGCCAAGCCTTATTGATCATAGCAAACTGGGGAATCGAATAAATACTGTAATCCTCCGGCGCACCAATTCCTGCCGTTCCCATACGCTCTCCTGCGGGAAGACCATAGATATATCCATCATCCATCGTAATCGCACTGCGTATATCTGGATTCTCTTCCAGAATCTTACACAAATTAGGCATGTATTCTTCTGTCAGATAGGGCGTCAAATCAATAAAAGTCCCATCATCCCCGTAACGGGATATATCATAATTGCTAAATCCCACTCCCAGAAAAGCGTCCGGGAGCTCACCGCCCGCAATACGGATATTGACCTGTTCTCCCAAAGACTCGCTCATAGTCGTCCAGTCAATGCTGATTCCCGCATCTTCCTGGAGTTGATTTAGAACCACGTTATCGTCATATCCTGGGCTAAGCGCACTCTGCGCGCCCATAATCGCAAACGTACTCTGAGAAGTGTCTGTATTGGCAACCCCTTTTTCATGGTGACCGTAATCTTTATTTCCACATGCCATTAATGATAGCACAAGACCTGCTGCAAGTACACAGGATACTACTTTTTTCCCATAATTGCACTTTTTCAACTTTCTCATATATGATTTCCTTTCCGGCAATCAGCCTTTTACCGCACCTGCCATAAAACCTTTTTCAAAGTATTTTTGTACAAACGGATAAATAATCAGCATCGGGATGGCGGCAATGATAATGGATGAAAACTTAATCATTTCCGTCATCTTATTTAGTTCAGCGAAACCACCCGCTATGGTACTTGCCTGACTGGCGCTTGCCGAGCTTTTAATCAAGATATTCCTAAGAACCAACGGAAGAGGAGATTTCGCCGGTGACGGCAGATAAATCATTGCTGTAAACCAGTCATTCCAGTAAGCCACCATGCTGAACACGACCATGACTGCCATAATGGAACGACTAAGCGGAACGACAATACGGATAAATGTGGTCCATTTGGAAGCGCCGTCTATTTCCGCAGCTTCTATCATTTCCTTTGGAATGCTGTTTTCAAAGAAGTTTCTCACAATAATCATATTTCCAACTGCAACACCGCCCGGAAGAAAGAGCGCCCACATATTATTAATTAATCCAGTCTGCTTTACTATCAAATATGTAGGAACCATTCCGCCGCCGAAATACATTGTAATAATGAAAAAGATACTTAAGAATTTCCTGCCAGGCAAATCCTTCACACTCAAAGGATAGGCTGCAAGATATAGCACAACAACCGAAAATATCGTACCAATTATCGTGTATTTAAAGCTGTTTAAAAGACCCGTCAGAATGCTCGAATCAGCAAATACCGCTTTATATCCATCCAAGGTAAACTGACTGGGCAGCAAGAACGTCTTTCCTGCATATACATCATACGGATTCGACACAGAAGCAATCAGTACATAATATAATGGATAAGCAACAATAAACAGAATAATGGCACATATGACTACCAGAACAATGTCACTGCTTTTTTCAGAAAGTCCTGTCAGCTTTCCAGATTTTACATTTGCTTTCATACCGCACCTCCTAAACAAAACTTGTATCTTCGGATATCTTACCGGCTATCTTGTTGACCACGATCAGCAGGATGATATTAATCGCCGTGTTAAACAATCCAACCGCCGTGGAATAACTATATTTGGCATTTTCAATACCTTGCTGATAAACATAAACGGCAATCACATCACTTGTTGCCTTATTCAGTTCGGTCTGTAACAGCCATACCTTTTCAAACCCTACATTCATCAAACCGCCCGCACTCATAATCAAATTAAGGACCATGATGGATGTCAACTCCGGTATATCAATATGAAGAATCCTCTGGAACAAGGAAGCCCCATCTACTTTAGCCGCTTCATAGAGAGAGGTATCCACATTAGCCAGTGTCGCCATATAAACAATGATCCCCCAGCCTGCATCCTGCCAAATGCCCGAAGCTATGTAAATCGTACGGAATGCAGCAGATTCTGTCAGAAAATCAACAGAAGTTCCTGCGATTAGATTGATTAATCCGCCCGAAGGACTTAAAAAAATACGGATCATACCACAAATAACCATGGTTGAAATAAAGTGCGGCGCATAAAGAACCGTCTGCGTCGTCCTCTTAAACCGCTGAAACCGCATCTGATTCAGCATCAATGCAAGAATGATCGGAATTGGAAAGCTCCACAACAGGCTGTAAAAACTAAGCAGCACTGTATTCTTGATCATCCGCCCAAACGTGGGCGCACTAAAAAATCTTTGAAACCATTCAAGCCCAACCCATTCACTCCCCATGAATCCCCGGCTGGCCTTGTAATCTCTGAATGCAATCTGTATGCCGTACATCGGTATATACTTATAAACAATCGTTAATACCACCGGAATCAACAGCATTGCATATAACTGCCAGTTATCCATCACGCGCTTTTTCAGGGATCCCCTTGCTGTCATCGCAGGATTTATAGCAGCTGACTTGCTCTTACTCATATTCTTTTCTCTCCTTTCTTGTCAGACAGCCAAACCTCATAAAAATGAAATTTAACTAGCTTTTTGTTTCCGTCACACCCTGTTCGTGAAACGTTATTTGCTATCTATATATTAAATTAGCACTCGTTTTTTACTAAGTCAATATTTTTTGACGAATTATTGTGTTGTTTTTTCATATTTGTTTACTATCTACAATTTTTATTGTGCATTTTTGCCCATTTTTACTATATGTATTTCACGAAACGTTTCATGAATTTCACCAAATATGCTTTACATTTTTAAAATCTTGTATTATAATCCATATTAAGATAAATAAAAATAAACATTAGTATTACCAAAATACTTCATTCAATTTATTTTTTCTTCCGAATGACATTGGCGTTTCATCTATCTTCATGAAACGAACACCTTTAAGGAGATATACATGAAAAGAGAAAATTCCTCGCCGACAATGAAAGATGTTGCCGCAGAAGCTGGCGTTGCACTTGGTACCGTGTCTAAAGTCGTAAACGGTCTGCCTGTGGGTGATTCTTACCGCATCCGCGTAGAAGATGCCATCAAAAAACTAAACTATCAAGTCAACAGCTATGCACAGGGGCTGAAAGCAAACAGGACCCACACCGTAGCGCTCCTGATTCCCAACACTATACAACCATTTTATGCATCGCTTGTCTACCATATTAATCTTTCATTATTAAAGCGGAAATACCGCATGCTGCTTTGCTCCACCGATTATGATTCAGGACTAGAGCAGGAATACATTACAATGGCACAGCAAAATAAAGTAGACGGAATCATCGGACTGACTTATAACCCAAATCTTATCATCGAAGAAAGCACCCCTTTTGTAGCAATTGACCGCTCCATGGGGCCAGGGATTCCATGTATTTCCAGCGACAATTTTGCAGGCGGTCAGCTTGCCGCTGAAAAGTTAGCGGATCTCGGGTGTAAAAACGTTGCCTTCCTGCGAACCGGTTCTTCTTTGACCAATGAACCCAATAAGCGGAAAGCCGGATTTGAAAACGGATGTCTCGCGCGCGGTTTACAATACGAATTGAAAATTTTAAATGACGGAGAACCTTTTGAAGAATTTGAAAAATTCCTCGAAGAACATATAGATAACGGTAAATTGTCTTTTGACGGAATATTTTGTGTGACAGACAGTCTTGCTTACTCTATCCTTAAAGCCCTGCGCAGGCTGAACCAACGGATTCCAGAAGACGTACAAGTAATCGGCTTTGACGGTATACGATATTTGGGGGATAAGGATTATGTATGCTCTACGATTGTACAACCAGTATCAGAAATTGCTGAAATGTGTGTCGAACTCCTTTTGCAGGAAAATATGCCAGCCAAACCGCCTCTTGTCTGTCTTCCTGTTTCCTACGCATATGGAGGAACCACAGCAGAAGCTTTAACAGAACAGGAGCAGTAAACAATGCGTATAGGAAATCTAGAAGACTTAGATCGCTCCCCCAAAAATGAGCATTCTGAAAAACCTGAAATAGCCTTAAGACCGTCAGAATCTGAAAGGCAGAAGCAATATAAAAAATGGAAAAACTGGTGGTATTATCATAAATGGTATGTTCTCTGCGGCGTTATTCTATTTGGAATTGCTGTCAGTGTAATCGGAAATGCTCTGGGGCTTTGGAGGAAATCTCCTGACTTTCAAATTGCATACATTGGAAAAACAGAACTTCCGCAGGACACGGTAGCCGCTCTGGAACAGGCATTTTCATCTATTGCATATGATTTCAACGAAGATGGAGAAGTCATTGTCCAGATCAATCAATATATTGACGGAATTCAAAATTCTGATGCTGAAATCGCCTATTTTGAATATGCCTCTGAGATTTCCCTCATTGGCGATATATCAAATTGTGACAGCTACTTTTTTTTGATGGATGATCCGAAGCAATTCCAGCAGGAATTCCAACTTCTCGCCTCTGCGGATGGAAGCTGTCCTGACTTAGCCGATTATTCTGTTGAAGACAAAATAATTTTATGGTCAGACTGCCCCCTTCTCTCCAAGCAGGAGCTGGGCACCTATTCCACCATTATATCGGGAGAATCTGTGACCGGATACAATCAGGATCTTCTTTCCGATTTTTACCTTGGAAGAAGATGCTTTTTCACAGATGATATAACAGATTATGCTGAACAATGCAGCAAACTATGGGACGATCTTTATAATCGTTTTTAGCTGTCAATTACCCACTCAAAAAAGCAGCGAAAAAGAAACATCTAAATGTTTCGGAATGGAGATAATATGAAATTAAAGCGCTTGCTCTATATTCTATGCACCACCTTTATGCTTACCGGCTGTGCCCATGCCTCTTTGCTTTCTCAGGGAACAAAACAGGACACTTGGAGCAATTCAGGTTTTGTAACCGTTGGTCACAATATGACCATCCAAAACACAGACAACCAAATGACTTTGTTAGAGAATATAGACGTCCTATCGGCAGATGGTCTGTATTATGCAACTTGGACAATGGGTGATTCAGAACCTTACGAAAACAGCGAAGGAGATATCGTTGATTTATATGATGCTCATCTTTACCTTTTGTTAGGCGAATTTCCGAGCAGTCAGGATGCCCAGGAAAATATGAATAAATGGCTTACCGCTGGAAAATCCAATTACGAAATATTGTCAGAAGAAGAAATCACCTGCAGCGGACAGTCCTACTCTCTCATTACCTATAACTGCATAAATGAAACGAATCCTTACGAACGCGGCGCATCCGCCTTCGGCATGTATCAAGACAATGCCGTGTGCATAGAACTGACCTGCCGGGAAAATTTTGAAGAGGATCCAAGAGACATACTCATTCATTTTTTAGATAACATCACTTACAGCAGCCAATAAAAATATGACTGTTTAGTCAGGCAATGAGACCGCAGGCCAGGCGACAAACCCTGATCTGCGGTCTCTGTCTATATAAGGGGGTTGAAAACAAATCTATATTTTTACTCTATCTATGATCCCGAATCTTCTTCCGAATCGGCAAAATACAGGCAGGCGATACACTAAGCTCGTCGACGCCCATTTCCACAAAAGTATCCGTCAAGGTAAGATCTGCTCCCAGTTCCCCGCAGATTCCTACCCATGCGCCTCCCTTATGACCATTTTCAACTGTCATTTGTATCATTTTCAGCACGGCAGGATGGTGAGAATCGTAAATATCATCCAGCTTTGCATTCTGTCTGTCAATGGCAAGGGTATATTGGGTAAGATCATTGGTTCCGATGCTGAAGAAATCAACCTCCTTCGCCAAGTCCTCGCTAATCATAACTGCAGCAGGTGTTTCAATCATGATTCCTAACTCGACCTCTCCATAGAGAATCCCATTTTCTTTCAATTCTGCTTTGACTTCCTCTACGATTTCCTTAATCTGCTTTACTTCTTTCACTGAAATGATCATTGGAAACATGATGCCGATATTGCCATAAGCGCTTGCCCTGTATAATGCCCGAAGCTGTGTTTTGAACAGCTCGACGCGTTTTAAGCAAATGCGGATTGCACGATATCCCATTGCCGGATTTTCTTCTTTTTCCAAGCCAAAATAGCTTATCTGCTTATCTGCTCCGATATCCAGGGTACGAATGATTACCTTTTTCCCTGCCATTGTCTCTGCCACAGAGCGGTATATCTGAAACTGCTCTTCCTCGGTAGGATAATGATCCTTCTCCAAATACAGGAATTCGCTTCTGAACAATCCAATCCCTGCGGCATCGTTTAGCATGACAGACTGCAAGTCAGATATTCCTCCAATATTAGCATAAAGCCGGATTTCCCTGCCGCTTAAAGTGACAGTTTCTTTACCTTTCAGTTCCAAAAGCAGCAGCTTCTTTTCCACTTCCTGTGCCGCCTTATCCTCATATTCCGCCAGAAGTTCATCCGTTGGCTCTACAATCAATTCTCCCTTAAATCCATCTACAATGGCTTTCTTTCCATCAATCTCCTCGTCATAATCAAGACCGATGATTGCCGGCACGTTCATCGTTCTTGCCAGAATTGCCGTATGCGAATTAGCCGAACCATAACGTGTCACAAAAGAATTTACTCTGCTTTTATCCATCTGTACCGTCTCACTTGGAGACAAATCATCCGCCAAAATAATTGTAGGAACATCTGCAGTTACTTCTTCAGACTGTGCTTCCGTCAGAATAGAAATCAATCGCTCAGAAATATCTCTGACATCCGCCGCCCTTTCTTTCATATAAGCATCATCCATCATAGCAAACATATTTGCAAAATTATCTGCTGTAACCGCCACCGCATATTCCGCATTGATCTGCTGTGTCTGAATCATGTTCTGAATGGATTCCTGATAATCCTGATCATCCAGCATCATCTGATGAACTTCAAAAATTGCTGCACCGGATTCGCCTACTTCTAAAAGCGCTTTTTCATAAAGCTTCTTTAACTGTTCCTTTGCTTCCTTTACAGCATTTTCCATTTTAGCAAGTTCCTGTTGCACATCTTCAATGCGGCTTCTGTAAACACTCTTTTTTTCTTTTTTAAAAATTTGAATCTGCCCAATGGCAATGCCATGGTAAACCGATTTACCCACATAAGTTTTCATACCTTATCCTCATCCCGCCTTGCTTTTTCTTATATGTTTTCTGCAACAAAGGCTTCCAGCGCCGCCGCTTCCTCCTGCTCTTTCTCACCTTCTATCAGGACTTCTACTTCATCTCCGCCTTTTACAGAAAGTCCCATGACATTAAAGATTCGTTTGGCATCTCCCGTTTTTTCTCCTTTTCTTAAAGTGATTTTACTTGTACACTTTGCTGCTTCTTTTACGAGCAGTCCCGCCGGTCTTGCATGAAGTCCCATCGGATCTTTCACAACAAATGAAAATTTCATCATATTATTTATCCTCCATTTCCTTATTTACATAGAAGCTGAGCGCATAAGCAATCCCCGCCTCATTATTTGTTTTTGTAATAAAGTCCGCTTTACTTTTCAATTCTTCTATGGCATTCCCCATGGCAATCGCAGTACCCGCCTCCTCCAACATCGGGATATCAAGCTCCTGGTCTCCAAAAGCTATTGTTTCTTCTTTTTTGATATTCATTTTTTCACAGATCAGCCGGAGCGCTTTCCCTTTATTCATCCCTTTTGGGAAGATTTCTAAATAATTAGGGGAGGAACATGCCATATCCACATCCTCCTGTTTTTTTAGCATTCCATGGATTTGCTGTACCAGCGACGGCTCAGTTCCAATCAACACCTTATTAGGTCCTATACCTTCCTCTTCCCATTTGAGAACAAGTTCCTTCATGGATACGAGTTCTGCCGTATATTGTATCAGCTCTTCCTCCGCCTTAACAAATTTGTCTTTCTCCGTTACATACCACTTTTTATCCCGGAATATCCATAGGGGAATTCCAAAAGACGCAACCTTGTCGTAAACTCTATTCATCGTTTTTGCAGATAAATATTCGGCATGGATGCATTGTCCCTTCTCTAAAATATAAGTTCCTGCATTGCATGCCAGGATGCAGGGAATCCCCAGCTGCCTGACGATTGCGTCTGTTGCAGCCGGCATTCTTCCCGTAACCAGAGCTATTTTTATCCCTTCATCCGCCGCTTTGCGAAGGGCATCTATATCCTGCTTTTTCATTTTTTTATCATCTGTAAGCAGCGTTCCATCTAAATCTATACAAAGCAGCCTATAGTTCATGTTTTCTGTCCTCGTCAATGATATGAATCATTTTCTCTACATTTCTTCTGCCATTTCTTAAACCCAGATTTGTAACGACTGCCAATACTGCGCCTGCCAAGGTGAGAAAAATGCCAAGAATGCCAAGAAAAATGTAAGAAGGAGTTCCTGCTATACCAGCATAGGCAATGGCCACTCCAATGGTGGAGACAATTATGGCAAGTCTTTTCCATTCATTGATTTTTTTCAGAGCTTTTATCTGCATCTTTGCTTCTGTCAGTAAGCTGTCTTTTTCCAGTGCATTCATGGCATCACCTCCATTAATAAACCAAACCGGGATTAAAGAATCCGATTAATACGCCGACAAAAGCGACTGCAACTAATATCAACATAACCTTAATAGGTGACATTTTCTTTTTTGCCATCAGGAACCAACATATAACAATAAATATAGCCGTGAGCAGCCCCGGAAATACTTCATTCAGTTTATCCTGCAGCACCAGATACGGTTCACCGGCGTCATTCAAAAGCTTCAGCGACGTCTGCACACTGACCCAGGTCGCTGCTACCGCACCGATTACAATACCGCCCAACGTGGAAACCGATTCTCTAAGCGCTTCTCCCTGCGCTCCAATTAAGAAATCTACCGCTTTTCCGCCAAGGCTGTAACCTTTAAAATACAGGAATTTCATACCAAAGTAAGCGAACAGGTTCCAAACAATAATGTAGAAGATCGCTCCAAGAGGAGAACCGCCGCCAGACATACCAAGTGCAATACCAAGCAAAATTGGAATCACTGTTCCAACAATCAACGAATCGCCAATTCCTGCCACTGGCCCCATAAGACCTGCACGTAAACTGTTAATAGTTTCATCATCCACATCATCTGCTCCATTAGCCCTTGCTTCCTCAAGACCTGCGGTCATACCTACAATTACGGAACCAAGCTGCGGCTCTGTATTAAAGAACGCAGTGTATGTGTTCATTGCTTTTGCTTTTTCTTCTTCGTCATCATACAATTCCTCAACTAAGGGAAGCATCGAACACAGGTATCCAAAAGTCTGCATATGCTCCTGTGAGAAACAGGTTAAATGACCATAATACCAATTATGAAAGGATTTTAATAAAGTTTTTTTCGTAAGCTTTTTTTCCATGATCAGATTTCCTCCTCTTCTTCGTCCGGTACTCCGGCAAGTTCAACCTTCCTTACGGAAAGCATCTTAACTCTGTAAGTAATGATTGCGAACATTCCCGCTACTACAGTAGCTGATACCAGGTTGATTCCCATTGCTGCTGCCAGCACGAAACCAAATAGGAAAGGAACAAAGTCTGCTGCACTTTTTACAATCTGCTTTAATAAAATGGCAATACCTACACAGGGAAGCAGTGAACCTACTGTAAACAGTGTTTTCATTGCAAGACCGTCCATAGGAAGCGCGGTTTTGATTATTTCAACTACGTTTGCCCCCAGCTTACACATAATCATAGTAGGGATAAAAGAGCATGCAATGTGGGAAATCCAAGGAAGTCCCATATCCACCAAATATAATTTCTTATATTCTCTCTTTTCTACTGCTTTCCATCCAATATGCTGCCATACCAGATTGATGGTTGCGGTTCCATAAAATAATACTGTTCCAAGTGTACCAACCATGGTTCCGAAAGAAGTCGCCAAAGCTGCGCCTTCGGCTGAACCTGCGTCCAGACCATAGCTCTTTATTGCGACCATTGCAAGGGGAATACCTATGTAACTGACAGCACGCACATCTGCGGATACCGTTCCGCCCGGTGTAACCAGCGCAATATAAACCACCTGCATCGCACACCCCACTAAAATACCTGTTGTAACATCACCTAAAATAAGACCACACACAAGTCCGCCGATCAGCGGTCTTCCTAACGTATAATTACCAATGGAAGTACCACCCAAACCGGGCATACTTGCCAAACATGCAAATAAACCTAAAATAATCGCCTGTATCCAACTGATTTCCATATTTTCTCCCTCCTAGTTAAAGCCGAACTGACCTCTGAATTTTTTCCAGTTTCCAATCGCCTCATCTTTTAACAAAGCAAATTCTACATTATAGCCGGCATTCATAATGTTTTCAAGCGCCTGTGCTTCTTCCTGCGTAATAGATTGATTATTCCCAAGCTTTGTAGTTCCCGGTCTGTCATTGCAGGGACCTATGATTACATCCTTCACTCCCGGCTTAAATCCCTGCCCTACTAAAATCTTTTCCATATCTAAAGGATTTTTAGTTATCAAAAAATAATTATCCTTGCTTTCAAGTACCTTCTGACTCTTTTCTTTAAACTCATCCAATGTCCAAACAAAAGTCTTCTTTCCGCTGGCACTTTTATAAGCCGCCTTTAATACAGAATTTCCTGCTGCCGCATTATTAACCGCAATCAATCCGTCGCAGGGATACTCCAAAGCCCATCTTGTGCAGGTCTGCCCATGAATCATACGATCATCTACACGAATAAATGAAACTGCCATTTTCTTTTCCTCCTTAAATTTCATCCTCTGATTCTTCACTAGTTACCTGAAACTCTTTTAATTCTTCTCTCGCTTCGGGAATCACCATATCCGCAAGTTCCCGAAGTTCCATACTATCCTTCATGAGTACCGCGCTCAACGCTGCCGGAAGATTCATTCCTCCAATAATCACTGTTTGTTTTAACATATCTTTTTCAGCAATTATGTTAGTTGCTGTAGTTAACGGGGAACCGCCCACCAAATCGCCAAACAAAATGATTTCGTCCTTCAATGTCACAGGCGCAAGACATTTTCGCAGATTTTCTGCATATACCTCTGAACTCATTCCATTTTCAAGACTTGCCGAAAGAATATCCTCCCTTCCTTCTCCTGCCAGCATGTCAAGCGCGCTATGCAATCCCGGTGCGAGCATTCCATGGCTGACCAATACAACATATTTCATTACTATCCCTCCTTCTCTTTGCCGTTCGCTCTTTATCTTTAATGTAAGTATAAAAAAAAGGCGGCACATGTTCATCTCACATGTGTCACCTTTTCTATATGACAAATGTCACTTTTCTTTTTCTTCTACTGACATTTGTCATAATAGGGTTTCTTTCTTCGTCCATTCATTATCTTTTTTCTTCTTTGCTTTTTAAAAATGTATTTATTTGACGGTTCCATATAATCTGCTGTGTGCTGATATTGGCATTCCCCGCCATGATATCCGTGACCGCCTTATCCACTTCCGAAATTGCTTCCTCATAATCCCGAAACCGCGGAACCACCACAGCCTGATCCACAGCATCGCTTAATGTCTGGAGATCAAATCCACTGTTTTCTCCTGAGCTGTCGATTAATAGCTTTAAAGCCTTATCCGATTCCGTAACCTTCTTTAAAACAGATACACCTTCCGAATAATCAAATATTTCCTCCTGTATCCTCTCATCTGCCGAAAGCAGTTTCATGAACTCCCATGACGAATGTACATGAGAAGTATTCTCATTCATTGCAAGCATAAGGGTATCCAACTGGGACCGGTTGTCTCCACTGGCCCCTGCCGGCATGGAGATGCATCCCCAGTCAAAACCAGAATACTTTTTGATGCTGAGGGGATATGGTTTATAAGCCCTGTATTCCGAGAACAGCATTGGCTGGAACGCCACCCTCCCCTGGTCAAAATCTCTTCCAGTAACCTGATATCCATCATGAAGACCTTCCAATCTTTCCATAAACAATATCGCTTCCCTGACTCCATCACCCGTCAGATAGCATTCGCTGCCCTGCTCATCAAAAAGCTGCACTCCGTTGGCGTCAAATGCCTCTGACCACGTATAGCCTACTGCCCCAAATTGATCCGGCGTACCATTTCCATCAAGATCCTTGGTAACTGCTTCACATATTTCGTAAAAATCATCCCACGTCCAGTCTTTCTCTGGAATGGCAATTCCTTCTGCATCCAAAATCGTCTTATTGACGAACATCAGCTTGGGAGCACATTCATAAGGCAGAGCATATTGCTTTTCATCATATTTCCCATACGCTAATGCCGAAGGATAAAATGCCTCAACCGAAAAATCTCTATCCGCTTCTATCAAACCACTCAAATTTTTCAGCGCACCGATTTCCGCCAAGTCACTAAAATTCTCACCGAACAGTAAAAAGACGTCAGGCGCCCTGCCCAAAATCAGCTGCTCTGAAAGCCACTCTGGATAATCATCCTTTAAAATACCACTGACATACCGAACCTTCACTCCAGGGTGTTCCTCTTCAAATAAGGCAATTGCATCCTCCAGAATCTGATAAGAATATCCATTCTGCACTTCCCAATAACTATCGGAAAATACCCCCACTGTTATCACTTCATCTTTTCCTGAAAGAGAAGAAAAATCAAACCACATAACAATCAGCCCTGCTAAAAATAAAATGCTGCCAGATACCAAAAGCCAAACATTCCTTTTTTTCATACGATTGACACCATTATCCCTTTTCCCCGCTTAATACTCTGTTGACCGCTCCTGTCTGTACCGCCCATATGGCAAGCTGCGTACGGTCCCGTAAATCCAGCTTACTCAAAATCGTACTTAGACCATTTCTAACCGTTCCTTCTGACAAATTCAACTTAGAAGCAATTTCCTTATTAGACAGCCCGCTTCCAACCAATGCGGTAATTTTCCATTCTGTTTCTTTTAAATCTGCCGCATTTTTTTCATCCACGCGAATCGTAATGTTGGACTGCGCCATCCTTGAAAACAGCTTAACTACTTTAGATGCAATATCTCCATTAATCATTGCCGTTCCGTCATGCACCTTCCTGACTGCTTCGGCAAGCTCCTTCATGGAAACCCCCTTCAGTAAGTATCCGCTTGCACCATTCTTTAAAGCATTGAATACATATTCATCATCATCAAAAGTGGTCAAAATAATGATTTTGATGGCGGGATAATTCTCTTTGATAATCTGTGTACAGACAACACCGTCCATTTCCGGCATCCGGATGTCCATGAGAATCACATCCGGTTTATTTTTTCTGACAGACCTGACCACTTCCACGCCATTTGTCACCGTGTCCGTCACCTCAAAATCCTTCTCGTTTCCTAAAATAATCGACAGACTCTGCCTGATCAATTCCTGGTCATCTGCAATCAATATCTTAATCATATCCGCGCCACGCCTTTCTCATAATGGTTGAAAATCTGTCTTAAGGCATATTTGTTAATTGATTTCTTCGCCCCATCTGATAGGGATACTTGCTTCCAGCACAAACCCATTATCAACAAAACAGTTTAAGCTTCCATGGAGCATTCCCAGCCGCTCCTCCATATGGTGCAGTCCAAATCCCTTTTCAATATGTGCACAGCCGATTCCATTATCCTTAACCCATATATTTATAATATTATACTCCATACTGATTGCAATCAATATCCTGCTGGCTTTTCCGTGCCTGATTGCATTGGTAATACTCTCCTGTACGATTCTATATATAATCTCTTCTTCATCTTTATTAAAATGCGTCAATGATGCCGTACAACAATATTCAATTTCCACGTTGGAAGCCCGTTTCATCTCTTCCATCATCTGCACCAACGCCTTTTCCAATTCCATCTTCTCAAGCGCATCAGGACGCAGCGCTTTTACCGATCTTCTTACATCAGTCATTCCATTTCTAGCCACATCCGCAATGACCTTAAGCTGCTCCTTTACCGCCTCAGGCGCCATATCTATTAATGTAATGCAGGCATCTAATCCCGTAATGATTCCAGTGAGCGTATGCCCCAATGTATCATGAATCTCTCTTGCAAGCCGGTTGCGCTCCTTCGTTTCCGCATTTTTAATAGATTCTCTGGAATAATCTTCCATCCTCCTGTTTGCCTGCTGCAATTCCTCATTGGCATGATTCAGTTTTTCGTTAAGCTGAAGAATCCTCTCCTTTTCGCTCATCTGGATACGCATCAGAAGAATCGTATAAATAATAAATACCAGCATATTGAGCGAATTTAAAATGTTTCTAAGCGCTAACATAATCGACCGTACATCACTACGATAATATACAAGATAGGTATCCAAAGACGTGATATGATACCTTCCCGAAAACAGGTTATAATCCGTCAGAAGATAAACTGCACAAATGATTCCAATCGCTGTGAATTTCCCTTTCATGTTCGGAAGCCTTCTGGTAATATCCGCCAGAATCAAAAAGAGAATCCCTGTATAGCTGAAGTTAAGAAGGTAAATGATTGAAAGACTTACCACAATCTCCATTCCAATCTTAACAAAAACCAACAGATTGTTTTCCGTCTGAATAAAAAGAAAAAGGAAAAGACTCCCAAACAGGAGAAGGACGACCACCGGAATCTTCCATGGTACAATCGGCATACTGCGGACCTGCTGTAAAAAAGTAAGAGCCGTACTTTCCTGCGCATACCCGAACAGACTTACCGTAATGATAATTGTCATATAAAGTATAATGATGAAATTTAAATTCAACATTCCAAGGAAAACCATCTTGGGGGCTTGATTATCATTCATATCCTTTTCTCTCATGTCACTGCCACCTGTCGATACCAAACTGTTCCACATTTTCCTCTGTAATCAGTTCCACCGGCACCAGAATGTCCTTTTCTACCTGCTCACCCTTAATCAGACGATAAATCACATCCGCCGCTTCTTTACCGATTTCCGTTGGGAACTGCGCCGCTGATGCACGCATCATCCCCTCCGCAATTAACGCTTTAGAGTCCGGTGAAGCATCTACCCCATACAAATCCACTGCATTAAGCATATCCTTTTCATCCAGCGCTGCTGCCACACCTACACTTGCCAGATCATTCAAACAAAAAACACTATCGAATTCTATCCCATCCTCAATTGCCTGCCGCATCTTAGGCATTGCTATTTCCAGCTGACCTTCGCATTCGATTTTCATGACAATTTCCATATTTTCATTTGTCATAACCGTATCAATAAATCCTTCCACCCTGTCCTGCCCAGATTTGGTCGCCTCATGCGTCATGACCAAAATCCGAGACTTTTCATGCTGTGTAAGAAAATACCTTCCCACTAATGCACCTGCCTCATAATTGTCAGAAGTAATCGTACAATCTGCCAGATCGCTGCTTTCTACATTAGTGTCAAGAACCACGATAATCGTTCCCTGCTTTCTTGCCTGCATCAAAACTAACGTCAATCGTTCCCAATCCACCGGCGTTATAATCAGTACGTCGATTCCCATATCCAACATTTCCTGAATCTGTTCTATCTGTCTATCCACATCAAGTGCCGGATCCCGGAGCACCATTCGATCTCCTTCCGCCTCCACTCTGTAGGTAATCTCTTCACTGATGATTTTATAGAACTCATTGTTCATAGTCATGTAGCTGGCGCCAAATAAAAGCGAATCTTTCTTTTGATTCTGGGAAAAATCCTTACCGCTCCAGAAAAAGAATATCCCAGCCGCAACAGCAACAGTATTGACGATCAGTAAGATGATGTAAAACAAGTATCTGTACTTTTTTTCCATTCCATCATCCTCCTTCTGCCTTTTCTGCTTTTAATTATACCAAACATATTCTTTAAAACAAATATTATTTTATGCGTATCTTTTGCAGTAGGAAGCCATGGCTCCACAAAGGAATACCGGAATCTTAATCACACCAAGAAAAAGCAATACATCCACATTCCAAAAGGAAACCTTTCCGATGTGCAGGAAAATAAAGTCACACATGGAATACAACACGGCATTGCCAAGCCCGATTCCGCCACTTGGCAGGATACAGGAAAGCCAATCTCCAAAGGCTCCCGGCACACCCATCACATACACGATGGTGGGCAAAAGTACGCCCAAAAGCCCAAGTGCAACCGCAGAAACATTGTCCTTGGCACTGGCAGAAATGAGCAGGGTAAAACCGATGGTAGAAAGGAATAAAATAAATCCGCCCAACAGATTTACCCATTGCAGCCATCCTATGGTAAAGGCAGGCAGGGATGTGACGGAAAAGATGATCTGCATGGATGTCTTCGTCCCCT
This sequence comes from Lachnospiraceae bacterium, assembly GCA_029054245.1. Lineage (GTDB taxonomy): Bacteria > Bacillota > Clostridia > Lachnospirales > Lachnospiraceae > Suilimivivens. The sequence continues at coordinate 92,918 of JAIDFQ010000074.1, forward strand.
CCCATCCAAACAAGGTATTGGTCAGCACAATCCAGACCGTCCCGCATATAAGATAGGCGCTTCCTGTTATGAGAAAGGACGCCAGTACCTTTACACCAGCGATTTTCATCCGCCCATGCTTTGTACAGCGGAGAATATCGTCCGCCTTCGTCTGATAATCCGAGGAAAAGACCGTTGCCGTGATGATAACGCCGAATATTGTCATCAGAAAAATAAACAGTGTCTCATAATCCATAGAATTACCGGATGCACCATAATAATACTGATAGGGTCTGTTTACCTTTTCAAATTTGCGGAAGGCAGCTTCTTTGGCCAACGGATAATCTTTTTGCTCCATGTCCATAATCGAGGCTAGCCTTTTAGGAAGCATCTCATAATAATCGTCTATTTTGTTCAGATCAAGATCCCGTACCCCTGGCGCTATGCCCGTCTCTGCATCCGCAAACACTTCCTTTATTCCCTGGATGAAAGGTCTGTACTCTACTAGTCTTGCATAAAAGACCTCTGCCGGAATTCCATTTCCATAATCCGAATCATAAGCTTCATATACTTCCTGATATACCGTTGCAGCCTGCTTTAGCTTTTCCCCAGTCACTTCCCCGAACAGCTCATTTTTTTCCTGAAAATATTTCACTGCCTGCATGCCAGTAATTTCTGATTCATTTCCATTCGCGTCCTTTATGACAGCCCCTTCAAATGTCACCGGAAGATATGCCATAAGCACGGAAAGAAAAAAAGTTCCGCCAAGCAGCAGCCATGTAATTTTTGTTCTTAAGATCCTTTTCATTTCAAGTCCTAGCAGCCTCATGCTCTCACCTCCTTTTGTGGGAACAGCCAAAGATACAGATCCTCCAGTCGCGGATCGACGCATGTCTCATGCCCCGTCAAAGGCTCCTCCGACAAATAACGAAGTGACACTCTTCCATCCGCTTCATTTCTCAAATTTACAATTTTTAGCCTATGCTCCCATTTGGCAAACTCCTTGCAACTGACAGTACAGCTATAGACCTTTCCCTCTACCATCCGCACCAGTTCCTGCGACGTGCCCACCGCAATGATTCTCCCATTTTTAATAATGGCGTTCTTATTTGCAATAAATTCCACATCCGGCACGATATGGGTAGAAATAAGTACGATTCTATCCTTTCCACAGTTAGAAAGCAAATTCCGAAAACGGACCCTCTCCCCCGGATCCAATCCGCTGGTAGGCTCGTCCAAAATGAGCACTTTCGGATCATTGAGCAGCGCTTGGGCGATTCCCACCCTGCGCTTCATTCCCCCCGACAGCTTTACAATCTTCTTTTTTCTTACATCAGATAAAGTAAGCTGCTCTAAAAGTCCGTCTATCTTTTCCTTTGCCTCTTTTTTAGGCAGCCCCTTTAACGCCGCCATATATTCAAGATAATTCAGAACCGTAAACTCTGGATAAAATCCAAATTCCTGAGGCAGATATCCAAAAATATTCCTGTACTCTCCCTTGAGAATCTGAATTGAAATGTTGTCATATAAGATTTCACCGGCAGTCGGCTTCATGATTCCCGCAATCATCCGCATAAGAGTGGTCTTCCCTGCACCATTGGCGCCAAGCATACCCCATACCCCCGGGGTCAACGTTAAGGAAACGTCATCCACTGCAAGTTTATCCTTATATTGCTTTGTAATATGTTCTAATCTTAACTCCATAAATTTTCTCCCTTCACACAAATAACGTCTCTTCAGGGCACTTCACCAGCCGGTTACACTGATAAATAAAATAACCCAGTAATGCTGCGCCTGCACAAAGCGATACAGCCAGAAGCCTTCCATCAAATATCCATGGTGCTGCGTAATAGCTCACAAAAAGAAACGCAAGCAACGCCCCTGCGTAAACAAGATAATGGGGCACAATTTTTTCCAGAGATGCTTTTTTAAGCAAAAAGAGTACGCCATCACCTGTAAAAAGAAGCGGGATCAGCACATAAACCAGCATGGATCCGTTCACCAACTGCCCCATATAGCCAATAATGCATACGGTTGCCGCAATCACAACCTCTCCTCCAAAAAATAGGAAAAACCGGCATATCAGGATTCTCCTGATAGAAAAATAGGCAGCACTTTCTACTTCCATCATCTGGAATCGAAAGGAACGGTATAGAAACGGCAGCAAAAGTATAGATGCCGCTATCGTCACACAGCTTAAAAGAAAAGCAGCTTTTCTCGGTGTAAAAAAGCATGGTTCCATAAAAAATCCCTGTAAGATTAATCCTAGAAAAAATGCCATTACAATTTCCACCCCCCAGATCCGCATGCCTGTAAAACGAATCTGAAAAAGCAACAATTCCCCAAATCCCATCCTCTTTTTTATACTTCTTTTCCTAAATTGTATTTTTGTTAAAAGAAGCATCTCCTCCATCCTGGCTTTGGATACCTCAACCGCCCTGCCTGATAATGCATCCTTCATTTTTTTGTTGAAATCACTGCCTGCCATCATCTTCCTCCTTTCAACTCTGCCTCTATCCGTCTCAATGCTGTCCGCATTCTCGACTGCACCGTCCGCATCGGCACCCCTAAGACTTCCGCAATCTCCCGCAGTTTCAAGTTTTGACGAAAACGCAAAAGAACAATCTCCTGGGATAGGTCATCCAGCCCCCGCGTATAAGCTCTTATTGCAAACATCTCCTCAATTTCTTTAAAGCCTCCGTCATCATACGGAATTTCATCTGCTATAGCATCCAACGGTAATCTCTTTGACCACTTGCTCTTTTTCATATCTCTGCACGTATTTAAGGCAATTTTATATAAAAATGCTTTAAACTTTCCAGAAAAACCACAGGTGCCCACATAATTGATTGCCTTTAAAAAAGTTTCCTGCGCCGCATCTTCCGCCAGATACCGGTCTGGTGCATGCCAGATACAGTACCGCAGAATATCTGGGTAATACAAAGATACAAGCTGCTCCAGTGCAGATTCCTCCCCTTCCTTTAGTTTTTTCAATAACATCTCTTCGCGCATCAAGATTTACTCCTTTTAGGACGTCCCCTGTTTATTATAACGAACTACAGACACAAAAATGATTACTTAAATCTAAATAAAAAAAGCGAAAGATCTCTCACCCTCCGCTTTTTTACAACGCTTCACTATCCTGCCGATTTTCTCTATCTCGCCCTAAAAATCCCTGTCCTTTCTTAAAACACAAATTGTACCAACAGCATATAACATACGGTTCCACCTGCAATCGAAAGCAACATTTGCCTTTTCCAGAGGTGCAGCATAATGACCGCCAAAATAGCCAAAAACTCCGGCAAGCCATGACTCCCAGAAAATATGCTGACATTTCTAACACAATATACGACCAAAAGACCAAATACTGCCGCAGGCAGCACCTTTCCCAAATATTGTATATACTTCGGTGTAGGCTTCCCTGCCGGAAAAATCAAAAAAGGCAGGAAACGTGTCAATGCGGTTCCCAATACCACCATGCCCACTGTGATAATCTGCTGTGTAATCGTCATTCTCCTTCGTTCCTTTCTTCAAGTCTTTTTCTCATAAATGTCAGCGCCACGAAAATTGCCAGCATTGCAGGAATCATAAAATTCTCAGCCCCAAACGCAATCAGACAAAGCAAAGAAAGTACAACCCCCAGCACCGCGCTTGCATGCTCTTTCTCCTTCATCCACTGCTCCATAAAAATCACTACGAACATGGCGATCATAACAAAGTCCAGCCCCTGTGTATTAAATCGAACCAAAGAACCAAAAATGCCGCCCATTGTCGCTCCTATAAACCAGTAAAGATGATTCAGCAGCGTAACAAAAAACATAAACCACCCTCGGTCAACCCCCTTAGGAATATCTGCTGTATAATTGATGGAAAAGCTTTCATCACACATCCCAAAAATAAGATAAAACTTTTTCCAGCCCAATCCCCGGTATTTATCCAACATGGAGATTCCATAAAACAAATGTCTGGCGTTGATCATTAAGGTCATAGCAAGCGCCTGCAGCGGATTAAATGCACCCAGCAGCATATTGACTGTCACAAACTCCACCGAACCTGCAAAAATAGTCAGGCTCATCAACATAGGATACCAAAAGCTGAATCCCGAGACATTCATATATATTCCATAAGTCATTCCCAAAAACCAAAAGCCCGCAAAAATGGGAATGGTGTAGGGAAATGCGCTTTTAAACGCTTTCTTTAAAATTATGATTTTGCTATTCTCTTTTTCTTTCTTCATCTTATGACTGCCTTATCAATATAAACTATAATTATTACATTATACAATACGATTGCCTAATCTACAATCAGACATCTTCTTTTGCTATCACCCCATCTGCCAAAACAGCGTTATAAATATGAAAATCTGAATTCTATTCTGACAGCACGTTTTTTACAGCGTTTCATGATCATTCATCTGTAATTGACAAAGTAAAGTGGTACTATATATAGTAAAAAAGCGGCTATAACATTCAGGCAATTGTTAATCACTACTTAACATTTGACGTAACAAAAAACCGCACACTTGGAACCGCCAACGGTTATGCAGACCTTGCGGCAGCTGAAAGAGCTGGTGCACAAAAGACCAATATCCAGAGAAATGTCGCTGCCATAAGCAACTATGACAGCAATACAAATTCCTATACAGAAGAAATTTATCATTATGATAAGGAAACCCTTCCCCAAATCCCCATTTTACTCCATGAGTACTTTTTATTATCTTTGCCCGGCACAATTATGATGTTATCTGGATTTAATTGCATTTTATCAAGTTTCGACACACATTCTCTCTAATCGACATATATTATTCATATAACTGTTCTGGAATTAAAATGATTCCATGAATAATCATAATGGGAGATTACTCTCAAAAATAAAGGAGAAAAATGGCTAAAATAGCAGAATGGAATAAACAGTTTCGCATTGGGGTTGATTCCATTGATGATGCACACCAAAAGCTTTTTTCGATTGTACGCAAATTGATTCATCTAAGCGAAGATGAAAATAATGGACAATGGGCTTGTGCTGAGGGTATCAAATATTTTAAAAGCTATGCCATAGAACACTTTACCGATGAGGAAGCATATATGCAATCTATCGGTTACAAGGGATATGAAATGCACAAACGCTTGCATGATGATATGCGTTATAAAACACTTCCCGCTCTTGAGAAGGATTTATTAGAATCAAACTATTCACAGGAATCTATCCAACATTTTCTAGGTATTTGTCTTGGCTGGCTGACCGCTCATATCATGATTGAGGATCGTGCCATTACAGGAAAGATTTCAAATAAATGGAAAAAAGACAATGCCGGAAAAAATATGAGCGCCTTGGAAGATGCGCTCACCGATACCCTAGAGGAGATTTTCAGATTACAAATTGAAATCGTCAGTGAGCATTACAGTGGGGAAAACTTTGGCAATAGCATTATCAACCGATTAACCTATCATTCAAAAGATGGAAAATACGTGCAGCTTTTTTTTGACTTTGAAGAAAGTCTGGTGCTCCAGGTTGTAAGCTCTATGCTGGGTATGCATTTAAAGAAAATGGATAAACTGGTCATAAATGCTGTTAGGGAACTTTCACAGCAGATCGCTGACCAAGTGGCTATCCACCTTCACCTGCCTTCCCAATATCAATTAGAGAGCAATCATGTAATGACAGCAGACCAATTTCAACAAGAATTCTCCACAAAATACTTTGATTACAATCTGCTGTTTAATACAGGAACTGGGTATTTCGCCTTCTGTATTCAATTAGAATAATCGAACAATTTACTCCAAGAGTTCCTTTTCCTGTACCACCAATGATTATATGCATAAGATGAAATAAAATACTAATATATGTTGAAAGGGGCTGCCCATTTCCCGGCAACCCCTTATATTATGCTTTACAATCCTTTTCCTATTGAATACTTATCGCTTTCCTTGCACATATTATATTGTACCAGTATAACGCGAGCTTCCCTGTACACTATATTCTCCGTCAGCTGTATAACCACTGGCTGCATTCGCCTGCGTAGTCATATAATAATCTACAAGTGATGCGTTGGTGGCAATAGAAGAACCATAATCCTTGAAGAATTGCTGTACCTTAGACATATCTGATTTTTTAAATGTGTCCTCATCAATCTTCATTCTGCCCTTCTGGTCCACACTGATTCCAAACTGCTTAAGTGCATCCTCATTGCGTGCTGTCTTTTCTCTGATGTAAGACAGGTTTGCTAATACACCAGAATTTGAACTGGATTCGGCAGCATCAAACATTTTGTTGTAATTGCTCACAAAACTCTTTGCAGTGGCAAATATTTTATCAATATCATATTGATCTGTCTCATTGCCATCCTTATCCTTTACCTTTTCATACAATTTGTCAGATGCAAGTGCCTTGCCATTTTCCTTGAGGGAAGCAGCAGCAGAACCTGTCGTATTGTTTGTGTCTGTACTATCTGTAGCATTCGTACCGGTCGAAGCACCTGCAAACTGGACACGCGATGCTATCATAGAACCATAACTCATGATATTATCAGATGAAAACAGTTCCTGCACTTTAGAAGTACCTGCCGCCTTCAGCTTAGCTTCATTCAACTCAAGCGTCCCGTCCGAATTGACTGTGACACCGATTTCTGAAAGCTTATCTGCATTCGTAGCAGAACTTCTCATCATATTTGCCACATATGCCGTTTTGTTTGCTAATGTGGAGCCTTTTGCTGCGCTCACAACATTATTATAATCCGACACAAAAGCTTTCATTGCAGAAACCACCTTGTCTGCTGCACTCTGACCATTTTCCGAGTCCGTATACGTTTTGTCACTCTGCAATGCTGAGACAGAAGACTTCAAGCTCGAAAGACCCGTTGTCAAATTCGCATTTGACTTTTGCACATCTTTGGAAACCTTCGGATTTTTCTTCTCTTCCAGAATTTTTTCAAGAACATTACTTGAACTGTATTTCTTGCTGCTCCCCGTCGTACTTGAATTCTGGTTTGTGCCATAATAAGTCTTCAAAAGCTTACCATAGCTGCCATTCTTAATGCTGGCATAATCTGAGAGGAAATTCAAATTCCCCATTCCGCCGCTACTGGACGAAAGACCTTGAAACAAATAAGAATAATTCTGACTGCTGCCTACATTAATAGGGATACCCATTGTCATCACTCCTTTGAATAAAAATATGGACCTCCATGTCCTTACGCCTGATATATGCAATATATCATCGTAAAATATCTATAGTTAATTTTAATATAACATCTGCCTTTCAGGATTTCAAGATGGTTTAGCAAAAAATATAATTATGGTAACGAAATGTGATATCATTGTAATATGATTAAACCACCATGGTCGATTGCAATCCGACTTTCCTGTTTTGTATCAAACGGAACTTGTAAATATGCAGTCAGCCGGAGCAGATGAAAAAGCGCCCGCCGCCGTATGCGAGAACGCACGTTTAACGCCAGGATCTCAATACAGCTTGTCCACAACGGCTCTTGAAGTTTTTTTATTGTTTTCCATGGACATCTGCTTGTTGCGAGAATAGTATTCCTGAAAAAGCACGTCTATAATATAAAGCTGACTCAACTTCGTACTCATGGCTCCCCCATCCAAAGGACCTTCATTGGAACCGCATACCAGAAGAACATCTGTATAGCCAGTTAAAGGCGATTTGATAAACCGGGTAATTCCGATTACCTTCGCTCCCACTTTCTTGGCAATCTTTGCCACATACACATTATCCTTGGTAGCTCCCGAATAGGAGATAATAAAAATCAAATCCTCAGCCCCTGCCATGGAAGCTGTCATTGCCTGCATATGAGGATCGTCAATACAATTTACTTTATTACAAATTCTCAGGAATTTATTTCTTGCTTCTTTTGCAGTCAACAAAGAATCTCCAATTCCAAAAAAGTATATATTTTTTGCCTCTTCCATCATCTGCAGCGTTTTCCTGACTGCATCCTTACCTATTAACATCCTTGTTTCTTTTAACACTCTGATATGATTTTGAAGTATTTTATCCAAAGTAAATTCCAATGAATCTACCTTGAGATTTTCCTTTTCCGTTGCAATAATTTCATCCGGAGATACACTGAGAGACAATTTCATCTTAAAGTCCTGATATCCTTCTGCACCTATACTTCTGCAGAACCTGTACACGCTTGCGTCAGCTACACTGCAGGACTCTGCCAGATCAGTAATGGACATAAACAAAACCCGATCAACGTTCCCGATTACAAAATCAGCTATTTTTTTCTCTGTTTTGGTAAACTGATTATAACTTAATTGAATATCCATAAGCAAGTTAGAAGTATTCATAAGCCCTATACCTTTTCCTTTTTTATCAAAAACAGCATGGTTTCCCATGCTATTTTTGTTACAATAAGCCGACTCACAAAGAGTGACTGCATTTGTTCATGACAAATGATTCAACCCTCTGACTCAGCTTGTTCATTACAAGCCGGGACAGAGACCCACTTGTTATTTAAAATCAACAGTATTTCTTAATCGCTTCCGCAATCATATCTGCAATCTCTTGACAGATGATCTTATCCTCATCCGTCAAATCCACAAGGGGCGCTTTTACACCGCCGATATCCGGACCTCCCTGAATACGAATGATCTCTTTGATCGCAGCATACATATTGCCATGGGTAGAACACATCTTATAGATGATCCTGCATGCTGCATTCTGAATCTCCCTTGCCGCCTCTATCTCTCCTCCGGAAACAAGGTCAAAAATCTTCAAATACAATTCCGGCATCGCCCCATAAGTACCGCCAATACCGCCGGAAGCCCCCATAGCCAAACCTGAGATGAGCTGCTCGTCCGGTCCGTTAAATACAATAACACCCTCATCCCTGAAAAGCTGAATATCCTGCACCGGCATGGAAGAATTTTTTACACCGATCACCTTTGGATTTTTTTTCATTTCTCGCAGAAGATTGACGCTCAGTGAAACACCTGCCAACTGAGGTATATTATAAATAATAAAATCCGTGTTGGGGGCTGCCGCAGAAATATCGTTCCAGTATTTTGCAATGGCATGATCCGGCAAATGGAAATAAATCGGCGGAATGGATGCAATAGCGTCTACCCCAAGATTTTCTGCATGAGCTGCCAGTTCCTGACTGTCTTCCGTATTATTACACGCAACATGTGCAATAATCACCAGTTTCCCTTTTGCAACCTCCATCACAGCTTCCAATGTTTTCTTTCTGTCCTCTTTGCTCTGATAAATACATTCCCCGGAAGAACCGCCCACATAAAGCCCTTGAACGCCCTTATCCATCAAATATTGGGTGAATGCCTTCACCCTGTCGGGAGAAACCGTTCCATTTTCATCATAACACGCATATAACGCCGGGAAAATTCCCTGATATTTTTTGGTTCCCATCTTATATCATCCTTTCCATATGCCAAATCTCAGATAACTGCAAAATCACCGACTGCATTAACCCTTAACCGCTCCCATTGTAATACCCTGTGTAAAATACCTCTGGAAGAGCAGGAATACGATAATAATAGGAACTGATGCCAATGCTGCACCTGCCATGAGCATACCCATATCTACAGACGTTTCTGCTTGTAAGGTAGCAATTCCCAAAGAAATCGTATAATTTGTATTACTGCTTACCATTATCAACTGCATGAAATAATCATTCCATGAATTGATAAAAGTGAAGATAGCCAATGCACCCACACCGGGCTTTACCATCGGAAAAACAATCGTCATAAAAGTATTCCATTCTCCTGCTCCGTCAATACGCGCCGCTTCCAGAATTTCTCCCGGAACACCTTCCGAAAACTGTTTCATCAAAAATACGCCAAAGGGCCATCCCACCGTTGGAAATATGATTGCCCAAATGGTATTGTAAAGACCGATGGCAGACATTTCTTTTAACAGAGGGATCAAAACCACCTGCTTGGGCAATGCCATTGCACAGATAATCAGTCCGAATAAGATGCTGCGTCCCCGAAAACGTTTCTTAGCCAATGCATAACCGGCCATCGTAGCCGTAAAACAGGTAAGAAACATTGCCGCCACCGCCATGAAAACCGTATTCAAAAGCCATCTGAAAACCGCCGGAACCGTAGGTCCCACAGAAAGAGCGATCCCTTCACCACTGCCGGAAAAAAGATGACTGAACGGTAACCTGATTTCCCATAAAGGTGCAGTACGTTTGTTCATTAAGTTTGCAAAATTTGTCGTTACCAATTCCGTAGGCCACCAGACCGGCTTTTGTGCATATATATCTACAGCGGGTTTAAATGCACCTGTAATGATCCAATAGAGGGGAAATAAGAAAAGAATCGCCAAAATCACCAGCACAACCAGCGAGATAATTTTATAAGCCTTACTTTTTCCTGTTTTATTTTCCATCGCTTCGCCTCCCCTACTTCTCTTTTGCCAGCCACATCTGAACAGCCGACAAAATACCAATGAATATAGCCAATATTACACCCATTGCGTTAGCATAGCCAAAATGTCCTGCCTGCTCCGTAAGCTTGAAAGCCGTGTAATAGATGTAATACATTACCGTCTGTGTTCCGGAACCGCCCTGGGTCAGCAATTGAATCAGTGCAAAACACTGGAACGAGTTAATCGTGGTAATCACCAATATATATAAAGTAGTAGGCATGATCTGCGGCCATTTGATTTTCCAAAAGACCTGCAAATCAGTAGCGCCATCCACCTGCGCTGCTTCCACAAGAGATGCATCCACGTTGCCAAGCGCCGACACATACAGAACAATAGGCTGACCTACAGAAGTGGTAAATAGAATCAGAATAATACACCAAAGAGCATATCTCTCATCTCCAAGCCAGTTAATATTGGATTCAATGGCTCCGGTCGTTTTTAATATTGAATTCAGAATACCGGTGTAATTATCAAAAATCCATTTCCAGACTACCGTTACTGCTACAGAGCCGGTAACTACTGGTAAATAAAAAATACATCTGAAAGCAGAAAGAACCGGCATTTTCAGCTTATAGATTGCCGAGGATACCCACAAAGAAAAGGCCGCTACGGCAGGTACGCTCACAAAAACAATTACGAATGTATTCCATAAAGCATCCAGAAATACCTTATCCTTTGCCAGATTAATAAAATTCGTTAATCCTACGAAATTACCGCCGCTTTGTGTATGCATGTTAGAATCCGTCATACTGAGATAAACGCAAATGACCATTGGAATCAAAACAAATCCCACAAAAAAAATCAAACTGGGCAACATAAAGCCATATCCGGCAATATCTTCTCTACGCTGTAAAGCGCGGCTTCTTTTCTGAGAAACATGATTACTCACGCAAATGGCGCCCCCTTTCTCCATTATTGGCAGGTGATTTATTGTTTAAAATGCCCCTCCCCACTTCCGGTGAGAAGGGGCATAAGCCCTGACTGAACAACTCGTTCAGAACAGTATTTTAACTTGATCAGTTAGCTGCTGCCGCGTTAGCTTCGCCTTCATATTGTACGAGAGCTTCCGTTACGTCCATGCCGCTTCCAATCTTCTGCAGCATCGTCCACCATGCGGTACGCTGTCCAGCCCAACCTGCGGTAACCTGATAGTAGTCTCCCAACTGAGGCATAAGCACCTGATATTCGTTCATGATCTCATTATCAGACCAGATTGCAGACAGATCTGTTCCTTCTGCTGCAGAACGAACTGCAAAATAGTTTGCTGCTTTCACTGCATCTACAGTAGCTGCGGAATCAGCCATATATTTGATAAACTGCTTGGATGCTTCAATGCGGGCTGCATCGCCGTTGTCGAAAATACCGAATCCCCAAATACCGCCCTGAAGCTGAGAGGTTCCTGTTTCAGAAGGAAAGCTCATGAATGCAATTTCTTCACCTGTAACCGTAAGTCCTGCGCCTGTTCCTGCGCCATTAGGATCTAACTGCTGGGCAATGTTCCAGCAGAATGCCATTTTCAGAATACCCTGATAGAATTTAGCGATTTCATCACCGCCTGCCAAAGAAGCGTCAAACGCAATGCCGTCCATGCTCTTTAACTGCTCCAGAGCCTTTACGTTTTCAGGAGAATTCCATGTATAAGCAGTATGAGCTGCATCCGTGTAAGAACCGCCATACAGGTTGTTTACCAATGCACGTGTACCCTGATCTCCACCCTGCCCTGCACAGTAAACAGCTGCTACCGTATCATTATAATGTGCATAAAGAGCTTCAACAGCCTTAATAAAGTTCTCCGTAGTCCATGTATGTGTTTCCAGATCAAGATACTGATCAGCGCCTGCTTCCTTGAAAGCATCCAGATTAACTGCCATACAATGAGCCGTCATAACCAGAGGATACTCATATACTTCTCCTCCAGGTGCCGTACATGCAGTTAAAGGTGCCGACAGAATTTCCTGCCTGTCGGTATCATCCAGCATATCAGACAGATCTACCATATATCCGTTTGCTCCCCAGTTTGCAACCAGACGTTCAGGTCCTTCCATAATCAAATCAGGAGCCTGACCTGCCGCAATTGCAGTGTTTACCTTGTCATCACCATCAGCATAAGCTAAAAACTCTACGTTTACGGTAATTCCTGTTTCTGCCGTGAAAGCATCGGTCAATCCCTTTACCGTAGCTTCATCTCCCCACTTGCCAATAGGATAAGTCCAAAGAGTAATGGAAGCTGCTTCAGTTTCTGTGGGAGTCTCCTCCATAGTCTCTGCGGGAGCCTCCTCCTTGGTTTCCGTCTTTGTTTCTTCCGCCGGTGCATCAGAACTGCCACATGCCACAGCAGAAAGAGTCATAACTCCGACCAAAAGTAATGCTAATAACTTTTTCATCCTTATCTCTCCTTTCAAGTATGTAATAATTTTACTACTATGTACCTCAAATTCTACCCTTTCCTCCCCCCTTTGTCAACGAAGAAATAAAATAATTTTCATTTTTAAAGCTATTTTGAATATTTTTTTCATTTTTATTGCTCGATTAAAGAATCCATGGTATAATATCGCTGACAATTTATTACTTATTACTTACTTTTTTGGTACAAGAAGAAAGGATGAGAATTATGAGAGCAACTTTAACAGAAATACTGGCTGCAACCAAAGGATCCATTATCGTATCCTGCCAGGCTCTGCCGGACGAACCCATGTACTGTGAAGAAATGTCCATCATGCCGTTTTTTGCCAATGCCGCCAAGCAGGCGGGCAGCAAATGCATCCGTACCAGCAGCATCCGGGATGTGGAAGCGATCAAAAAAATCACCGGTCTTCCTGTCATCGGTCTGGTAAAGCGTGTCGTGGAAGGCTTTGACTCCTATATTACCCCAACCATGAAGGAAATAGATGATCTGGTCGACACCGATGCTGACATCATCGCTTTGGACTGTACCATGAGAAAAAGAGGCGATGGCAGTACAATAAACGAATTTATCTCACAGATCAAGAAAAAATACCCTGACATTGTGTTGATGGCAGACATTTCCACTGCGGAAGAAGGCATAAATGCCGCCAACTGTGGCGTTAATCTTGTAGGCACCACTTTAAGCGGCTATACTGACTATTCTCCCAAAACCGAAGGTCCTGATTTTGAACTGGTACAAAAGTTAGTATCCTCACTTGACATTCCCGTCATTGCCGAAGGCAAGATCCATACTCCCGAACAAGCGAAGAAAATGCTCTCACTTGGCGCACATGCAGTCGTGGTAGGCGGTGCCATCACCAGACCTTTGGAGATCGCACAGCGGTTTTATAATGGTATCAAATAGGAGGATTTGCTATGATCTATGATAAAATATCCAATCTGAAGCTATATAAAGGCATGAACAAAAATCTGGATACCGCTATTGATTTTATTACTTCCCATGACCTGAACAAACTGCCCCTTGGAAAAACAGTTGTGGATCAGGACATGGTTTTTATTAATGTTATGGAAACTGTTGCCGATTCCATTGAAGAGAGACAATATGAGTTCCACAAATACTACATGGATATTCAAATGGATCTGGTCGGAACGGAAAGAATTGATACCGGAGACTGCAATGGGGCGAAATATATCAGCTATAATGAAGAGGGGGACGTGGGCAATGTGATCACTGCCGATTTGGGCGGTTGCCTGATCGGAAGTGAAAATTTCATTATTTGCATGGCAGGCGAACCTCATAAACCCAACATCGCCGTCAGCGATGATCGGTTCTTAAAAAAAGTGGTCTGCAAGGTACATATTTAATACGGTACTATTTGCATCCCGACAGGAGAAGTGCATATGAAAAATCTTGTATTCGATATCGGAGGAACTTCCATCAAATATGGTGTCTGCCTGAATAACAGACTTACCGATATGCAGGAGCTTTCCACCCATGCCGAAAAAGGCGGCACACACATACTGGAAACGATTATTTCCCTGATCCGAACCCATGCTGATTATGATGCTATCGGCATCAGCACTGCCGGACAGGTACATGCCGAAGAAGGTTATATTATTTATGCCAATCAGAATATTCCCGGTTATACGGGAATCCAATACAAAAAAACGCTGGAAGAGCTGTTCCACGTTCCCGTAGCCGTGGAAAATGATGTGAATGCTGCCGCTTTGGGGGAAGCTGTTTATGGTGCGGGACAGGATCATGAACAATTTCTAATGCTTACCTACGGAACCGGCGTAGGAGGCGCCGTTATCCATGACAGGAAGGTTTTCCACGGATCAAGCTATTCCGCCAGCGAATTCGGCGCTATCATCACACACAGCGATGCCCGTCTTTCCGGCAATGATTTTTTTGATGGATGCTATGAAAAATATGCTTCCACTACCGGTCTGGTGCAAATGACAAAGGGATATCGCAAGGAGCTTGATACAGGAAGAAAAATATTTCAAAATCTGCAGGATGATAACGTCTTAAAGCTCCTTGACAAATGGGTGGATGAGATTATGCTGGGGTTGGCAACACTGACCCACATCTATAATCCTTCCTGTATCATTCTTGGAGGAGGCATTATGGCGCAACCCCTGATCCTAAAAAAAATCGAAGAGAAAAAAAGCCGGTTTATTATGCCCAGCTTTGCTCATGTCCATATTACTGCCGCTGCTCTCGGCAATTCCGCTGGTGTTTTGGGAGCAAATTACTTAGCGGCACAGCTCTTGCAACCTTAAATCAATAACCCCGCTGCTTTAGGCGGGGTTATTTACTGATCATGCCTGCACAAGCTCCGGAATCTTCTCTGCAAGAAACTTTGCAAATACACGATGCGCCTCCAGACTTAAATGCATAAAATCATAAGGATTCATTTCCACTCCCGGAATCTGTCCCGCATTCAGATAATGACATCCCATATTTTTTGCAACCTGCTCATACAAAGGTGCAAGGGCGCGGCTTTTCTCAACGCATCCCTCTCCCATCTCTCCGTAAATGCTCGTCCCCCTATAACCGGGTTCAATGGCAGGCGGTGTGATCAATAAAATATTGGGCTTCCCGTCTCTGAATGCAAGCTTGGAATCAACGGCTTTCTGCACCAGTCTCTCCATCCCTTTCGCCACATTCTCAGGCGTGCAGGAAAAACGCTGCTTCACATCATTGGTACCCAGCATGATCACCAACAGATCCACAGGCTTATGGGTCATAAGGCACGGATATAAGTACTGAAATCCACACAGTCCTTCAAACAGCGGATCCTCCAGACAAGCCGTTCTTCCTTCCAGTCCTTCCTCCGCCACATGATAGCCTTCCCCCAAATATTTCGCCATAAGGCAGGTCCACCTTTCATCCTCCGTAAATCGATTGATCATCTTGGCATTGTAACCATAAGTGTTGGAATCCCCAAAACATACAATTTTTTTAGTATAAGCTTTACTCATGTATCAATCCTCCCGACAATTGCTGCCATTTTGCGATTACACATTTGCCAAAAGCGTTACGATTGCTTCCGACATTGCTTTCATATTGGGCAGAGTCATGATCTCCGTTGCCTTTATTATATGAAATTTACAAATAAACAGCAAGCAAATTAATCTAAAGCGCTTTTATATCCCCATTATCCAGTTCAGCTACTACCATTCCTTGCGTTCTTATATCTTTAAGGTCTTTTGAACTAATTTCGGACTTATTTAGTGTAATAAAATACTGCCCTGATTCTTTTTCCTTTAAATACTGATTGACATAATTTATTATCTTTGCTTTTGCATCTGGATTGGGCTTACAATTGATTCTCTTAAAGGGGGTATGTATCTGAAATAATTATATTTACCTAGCTTCAAGCATCTGCGAAATTTAATTTCTGCACCGAGCTGATGTCATCAATCTTCCTATCTAACTCCCCACAATAATATCCGCCAAAAAGTATCTCATAGCATATTTCATAGAAAAGATACTTTTCAGCGGAATTATCTTGTTCTTCAATTTTTCAATAGGTATTCTTTTTATGATGTCCTGTCCGTTCCACAATTTTCTATATTTTCATTCGTCAACGCCTGAAACGGAATCTCTATTCTTGTGCCTTCCAGTCCCTGCTCCTTCCGCCATTCCTCGTATCTGGTCTTGCTGACAGGTACCGTGGATGTCATGTCAAACACGCCGCCCTCCATCAAATAGTACACGATGCCGCTTTTTTCCGTATCTATTTCCTCCGGATACGAATTGCCGTCATAATCCTGCTCCCTGAATTCCTTTTCCCATGCGTCCACCATAAAAATGCACTGATAGCTGTCTGTTCCTGCCTGATACCGGTAGAGCATGTAAGGCCAGAAATCCCCCAAAGGCGCCAGACCCTGGTTGTGGGACAGCCCTTCCTCGATCAGCCCGTTTTCATAAAAAATCCCTCCGGGAAAGCCCGAATATTCTTCCCGTACAGTATCCTTTTCCTCGTCATAATCATAGACGACTTCCCGCATACCTGCCATGGCGGTCGATGTAATACAGAGAATCAATTCCTCATCTCCGTCTTGGTCCACATCGAAAATCGCAAATTTATTACCCGAAGCGACATTAGATGCATCAATTCCGCTTTCTGTTCCGTCAGGATAAATCTGCTTTGTGGTAAGATCCGTCAGCACTGTCTGATACTTTTGCAACCGTGCCGACCTGGTGTCTTTCACTTCCCCTTCCGGCAATTTCTGCTGATCGGCATTCTGTCCCGTCCCCTCTCCGTTTTCTTCCGGGACGCTCTGCGCCGCCCCACCTTCTGCAACATCCTGTGAAGCGTTTTGATCTGGTTCTGCTTCCTGCTGCGTTTTCTTCTCTTCCGCTGACAGCTCCTCTGCCGAAATCTCTTCCTCTATCCTTCCTGTCTCCACCCTCGTTCCGGTCTCCTCCTCAGAAAATTCCCCGGAAAGTTCCTCTTTACCACATCCCGCCAACAGCAGGAGAGCCAGCCCGTACATGACCATCGTTGTCTTTTTCACCTTATATTTCATCTTTTTTTCCTCATTTCTGTAGTGTAATGATAGTATCTGTTTTGCTGCTGCGCCGCTTTATTGCGCAGCTCCATACGGAGCTTCTTTCGTTCCTCTTTAATGCTGCGCATCCGCAGGATAGGGACCGTAAATATTATTTACTGCCAGAATCTCCATATCTATGTCTATCTCATAAAAAGTTCCGTCTTCCATCGTCAGTTTAATACATCCCGCCCCGATCTCATCTACCGGTTCTGTTTTCACGATCACTCCTTCCGGACAGAGCGGACTGTGTTCCAGAAACCATATCGCCAGTTGTTCTTTCTCCATCGACTCTGCACTTTCCGGAAGCGCAAGCTGCTGCACGTCCGAGTACCACACTCTTCTGGCGTTCACGATCTCAATGGACGGAATGATGCCATAACCGTCTTTTTCTCCCATGCCGTAACTGTAAAGTACCCTGCTGTGCTCCATATCTTCTTCACTCAGGGCAAAAAAAAGCATGCCAATCTCATTATAGCCATAAAAACATGCTTCCATCTGATATCCGGTCAGATCGTAAAGTTCTCTGAGCGCCCTTCTCGCCAGATTCTCCGTTGTCTCCTGCTCTTCCAGCCTGCCGGTGAGATCTGTCAGCCAGCCCGCCGATGCCGTATAACGCAAATCCGGTTCTCTGTAGCCTTCCCTATGTTCTTGCGGTCTGACCCGAATGCCCGATTCCGTTTCTTCTGCTCGTTCTTCCTGTCCGTTCTCCGTTCCGACATCTTTTATCCGTTTTACCACTTCCCCGCCGTTTTCCTCCTTTACCGGCTCAGGCTCTTCCAACACCGTTTTCCCCAATTCTCCCTCTGCCTGTGCATTCGGCTCTTCGATCGTTTCTTCTTCTGCATCCACTCTCTGCACCGGAAAACAAAACCCACATAAAAACAGAAACAGCAGCAGACAGGCAGGTAACGACCATAGGCCTGTTCTTTTATGCTCCGACATAATATTTTCCAGCCGCCTCTTCATATTTTTGCCTTTTCCAGACACCGGAGTGATTCCTTGGACAAGCGTCCCGGAAGCCTGCACGCCCTGCAGGATTTCCAAAAGTGCATAGCCATAATCCTTTTTCTCCGATAGCGCGGCGTCCTTCAGCGCCCTTGCATCACAGGCAAATTCCGCATCCTCTCTGGCATAAGCCGCTCCCATCCATACAAGCGGATTCCACCAGTAAAGGATACATAAAGATATCCGAAACGCCGTCCAGATGTGATCTTTTTGCCTGTAATGCGTCTCTTCGTGCAGCAGCACCTGACGGCACAGCTCTTTGTTCTTTGCCGTCTGCTTCGAAAGCAGGATGCAGGGATGAAACAGACCGAACAAACAGGGAGATACCGCTTCCTCCCGGATATAAACCGGTACCAGTCTTTTCTCGGTCAGCCTCTCCATCTGCTTTATACTCCGTTTCAGGCGCAGGTTTATCAGCACGACATAACCGCCGCAGAGAACGCTTCCTGAAAGCCAGATGTAGGGCAGGCAGCTTAGTATTCCCGTCCGTTTACGGTTCGCTATCCTTTCCACCTTCGCTACCTCCTGCATGTCCTCTCTGTTTTCAGTCAGGAAAGACGCTTCTGTTATCCCGCCGCTTCCCATGCACCCTGCGTCTTGTGCATTTTCTGCAATAGTTGCATGGACGGCTGCCTGGGCTTCTGATACCACACGAATCGCCGCTGACGTATAGTCTGCGGCAGCTTTTTCGACGCCTTCATCAAACCCTGCAGCTTCTCCCATCGCTTCCGGCAGTACGGGAACCGGAATCAGTGCAAGCGGAATCAGCAGGCGGACTGCTGGAACCAGCCACAGCGCATACAAGATTCCCGGCGGTATCTTGCCACGCAATAACACCCGGATGAGAAGCATCATCCCAATCAGGCTTTCTGAACCGACAAGAAAACTGACAAATCTCATCATTCGTCCCTCTTTTCTCCCGCCTGATCCAAAATACTCTTTAGTTCCGCAATATCCTCCTTGGACAGCTCCCGCTCCTTTACCGCATTGCTGACCATATAAAGCAGATTTCCCTGATACACCCGGTCCAGAATGGATGCGGTTTCTTCTTTCACTGTCTCTTCCCTGTTCCACACAGCATAATACTGTTTTAATTTTCCGCTTTCGTCTATGCCGACAGCCCCCTTTTCCAACATCCGCTTCAAAAAGGAGGTGACCGCATGCTTTGTCCATTTCTTTTTCTCCCGCAGCGCGTCGCAAATCTCACGCAGTCCCGCCGGACCGCGCTCCCAAAGCACCTGCATAATATACCATTCGTTTTCCGACAACCCTTTTCTGTAGTTCACGATTACTTTCCTCCTCATTTGTTAATCATTTGATTCATTCGAAATTTAACATAGATTGAGAAATTAGTCAAGCTGTAGAGAGAATTCTATTTAGCGCTCTGGCAAACATGGAATCAACAGACACTATTTAAGCATCCCATTGACAGCGATTATTTTTAGTCCTTGTGAATGGGATTCTGCGTCCAGAACCTCGCTTATCCAAATTTGCCCAGTTTCTCCAAGCATAACACCTTCCCAACTACAAAACATTTCCGTACAATCTTCCTTTTCAATGGCTGAAAAAAAATCTTCTTCTAAGCCGCTTTCAAAACTGTCAGACGCATCAATAAAATCTGCGCTGTTGTTATAAATAGTATCCGATATCGTAATGGGATAAGAAATTTCGGAAGAAATTGCTGACCAATCATGTTCCAGAAACAATTGTCTGACTCGGGCAGCGTAGTTTTCAACATCCGAACGTGAAAAATCAGTTGCTGCACTATAGTAACTGTCAGCGGCTGTTGTCGCTGTTTCCTCCGGTTGCTGAGTCATGACCTGAACAGAGTTGTCTGTACTATCCGGAATATTCAATGATGATAAATGATACAGTTCCTCTACAGGATAATCCTCTTCGCTATAATATTTTTCATTAAACTCCTGCATCAGCTTTTCTTCTGCTCTGTAGCCGGTTCCGTCCCACCTGTAAATCCGTGTATCATAACGCGTCTCGCCCTTTACATCATATGCTGCTACAACCGCCATCCCTGCTGTGCTGCTCCCGCCTATCGTGATCGTATCAAAAAAATAGATTTCCATGAATTTACCAATCGGAACATTGTTCCCTCGCACATCTGGAAAAATATAGTCTGCCTTTTCCAACGGATAATAAACCGTTTCCGACATTTCCTTTCCGAAATCTGACTCTTGACCGCCTTCCTTAAAAAAACATAGCCTATAATCTTCACCATCCTGTTGCGGGATCGTATAAGTCAATAATCCCGATCCGATGCCTCCAAAACTCCCCTGCATCAAACCCTGCATTTGCATAGCCGATGCAGTATTCTGCTCGTCTTGACCTGTATCGCTTTCCTGGATGACCACTGTCTGCCTGTCATTTAAAACCGCCGTTTCTTCTGACACGATCATATTACTATCCGCTTCTTCCCTTTCCACTTCTTCCAAATCTGTTTTGCCGTCCTGTCCTTTGGCGCATGCCCACAAAAAAGCCATGCACAAAAACGTGCCGGCTGCTATCATTGCCTTTTTCATCTTCCCTTCACCTCTCGCTATTAATCATTTGATTAACGCAACTTTACCATACAATTATAAGATAGTCAAGACGAGACTGCTTTACAAAAGTTTTCTTATTCGGAACAACACCGGAACTGTTCCGACAGGCTGTCTGGTCATCCAGATCCTTCCTGTCTATGAGGAAGAGCACTTTGTCTATCGAAGCATCCTCCCTAAGAAGAGTGTCCAGCTTAAAACTCGTTAATGTCTATCCCTCACCTTACAATACACCACCGCCACCGCCGTACTCACAAACGTTGCCACGATCGCCGGTGCGATAATCCCCGCCGGATTCACACTGCCATACTGCTGCCTGTAAGCGATCATATTCACTGGTATTAACTGCAAAGAAGAAATGTTCAATATCAAAAACGTACACATCTCATTACTTGCAATCCGTTCCCGTTTTCCACCTGCGCCCTTGCTATCATCCAGATACCCCGGCGTCCCCCTCTCCGCCTCTAGCTTCGCCAGTTCTTCCATAGCCTTTAACCCCGCCGGCGTGCAAGCCCAGCCCAATCCCAAAATATTAGCAATAATATTCATAGAAATATAATCCCTTGCCTTATGTTTCTTTGGCAATCCAGGAAACATAAAAGAAATAAACGGCGACAAGCCATTAGTAAGCCTTAGAATCAGTCCAGAACTCTCCGCTATCTCCATAAGCCCCACCCATAACGCCATAATTCCCGCCATAGCGATGCAAAGCGACACTGCTTCTCCAGCACTGTCCAACGCCGCTTCCGTCACCTCCTTCATATTTCCGTTAATAGCGCCAAACAGAATACCAACAATAATCATTGCTGCCCATATATAATTCAGCATAGATAATTCCCTTTTCTTCTTTTTAGCATCATATGTTGTTTTGCGTCAAATTATTTCCACTGAAATCCCTTTTCACCGCCTTATATCCTATAGAAAAATTACAAATTTTCTATTATAATGAATAAGTGCAATTGCATTTACCTTTAAAATACTGAAATCGAAGCATAGGAACCATGATTATGTTACATATTTTTAAATTAATCAGGCGTTACTCCCTGTTTTGTAGCAACAGCCTGATTCGGAAAATTACATATGCTCTGTTTTTTTTCTGCATGATACCCCTCTTCCAGGGATGCAGCAAAGCACCCGAACCCTATGTTTCACCTTCTACGACCATCCGGGACAACACGCCTGAATGTCTGGTTCCTTCCGCAGACGGCATCCATAACTTTGTCAATGCTTATATTACCCTTGACACTTCTCATATGGACGACGGATATATCATGGCTGCTTATCTGGGCACCAGCCCAAAAGTAAAGCTGCAGCTCAGCGGACCGGATTATATGACCTACACCTACGATTTAACAAGCAGTACCTATGAGGTGTTCCCTCTCTCTGCCGGAAGCGGCAGCTACACGATTGGTGTATACGAAAATATTAAAGGTGATCTATATGCCACCATTTTTTCTACAACTATCGAAGCAGATATTGCTGCTCCAATGAATGCTTTTCTTTATCCGAATCAATACGTCAAATTCGATGCCTCCAGCCAGGTAGTGAGCAAAGCACAGGAACTAGTGGCAGAAGCGCATGATGATCTGGAAGCAATCAATTTCATATACAGCTACGTAGTTTCCAACATTACTTATGATTACGACAAAGCTGCAAATGTGCAGAGTGGTTATATTCCCAATGTAGATGAAATTCTTCAAATAAAGACAGGTATCTGCCTGGATTACGCCGCTGTCATGGCAAGTATGCTCCGCTCCCAGCGAATTCCCACCCGTCTTGAGGTCGGTTACGCTGGAGATGCCTATCATGCATGGATCAGCACCTACGTAGAGAATCAGGGATGGATCAACGGAATGATACAATTTGACGGGCAGAACTGGTCTATTATGGATCCCACTTTTGCTGCAAATGCAGGAGAAAAGGAAATAGAAAACTTTATTGGCGACGGCGGCAATTACGTGACCAAATATGTATATTGAAAATATGCGCATTGAAAATATGTGTATTAATCGGAGGAGTTCGTTATGGAAAAGCAAAAATTATTGTCAAATGTAGAGATTGCATCCTTCTGTCGGCAGACCGCACTGATTATTAAAGCAGGCATCACGCCTGCCGAAGGTATGGATATCCTTGCCCAAGACACAGTCAGTGGTGAGGGACAAGATCTAATCAACAGCATCGGCGAAATATGCAAAAGAGGAGAACCCTTTTACCAGGCAATAGAATCAACTGGTGTCTTTCCCAATTATGTTGTAAAATTGACTGCACTGGGAGAAGAATCCGGCAATCTTGATGTTGTATTGACATCTCTTGCCGCCTATTACGAACGGGAACAATCCATTTCCGAAAATATCAGATCTGCTGTAACCTATCCCTTAATAATGATTGCCATGATGTTTGTAGTCATCCTGGTTTTGGTAGTAAAAGTCCTTCCCATCTTTCAGCAGGTATTTATCCAGCTTGGAACAGAAATGACGCCCCTTGCCTCCAGCCTATTATCTATAGGAAATACCTTAAGCAAATATGCCATCGGTATTACCATAACCCTTTTTGCTCTCATTGGCGCCTGTCTTATCTTATATAAGACAAAAGCAGGAAGAAAAAAAATCACACGTTTCTTTTCCCATTTCCCACTGACAAAGGGATTTTATGAAAAAATAGCCGCCGGACGTTTTGCAAGCGGTTTATATCTGTCTTTTACAAGCGGCATGGACACCTATCAGAGTCTTGACATGATTTCAGAGATTGTTGAAAATGAGCAGATGCAGACAAAAATCAACAAATGTAAAACCATGCTTGACGAAGATTCAAACCTGCCGGAGGCATTGGCCAAGTCTTTAATTTTTTCCAAACTGCACTCCCGTATGGTTGCAATTGGCTTCCGTTCCGGCTCCATTGACACGGTAATGAAACAGATTTCTCAAAGCTACGAAGCAGAAACAGATAGGCAAATCAACAAAATTATTTCCATTATTGAACCCACACTGGTGATTTTGCTTTCTGTCATTGTTGGCATCATTCTTCTTTCCGTTCTGCTTCCGCTGATGGGAATTATGTCCAGCATCGGATAAAGGAGGTTAAGCATGAATCGTTTTACTACGCAGGCAGAAAAAAGGCGTTTTCACCTTCCCCATATGAGGCTTACTTATCTGATAGGTCCTGTTATACTTATTATTTTTGTTCTGTCCCTGTCCTTTATTGGAGACTCCACGGTCAGCAGACAGAAAGAAAGTCTTGAAACAGCACTGAACCGTGACATCATCCATTGCTATGCAGTAGAAGGGTTTTATCCTCCAAGCCTTACCTATATAGAAGAACACTATGGACTCACCTATAATCACGATCTATTTTTTGTCGATTATCAACCAATCGGCTCAAATATGAGACCCGATGTTACCATTTTAGTAAGATAATGAGGACTTGTTATGGAAGAAAATCAACAAAAACATATTATAGATACCTTATTTGTAATTGCACTTTTTTGCTTGTTTGCCCTTTCTGCCATCTTTCTAATTACAATAGGCGCAAATATCTATGGGAGAACTATAAATAATATGGAAAACAATTTTAACAGCAGAACTGCCCTGGCATATATCACTGAAAAAGTACGGCAGTCCGACAGCGAAGATTCCATTTCCACAGGAACCTTTCAAGAATGTCCCGCTCTTATCATTACTTCCAGAATCGAAGATACTGAGTATCTTACCTATTTATATGAATATAACGGCTATATAAAAGAAATTATGGTCCGCAAGGGGATGACTTTAGATCCGGCTATAGGGCAAGATATTATAGCAGTTTCTGACTTCAGCCTGGCTCCCATAAATGATCATCTCATCAATTGTACAATTACAATTGATGAAATGCAAAGTTACCATCTATACATCTCTGTGCACTCCGGAGGACTGACCAATGAAAAATAAATCTTCTAAATCCGGATTATTTTTAATGGAAATGATTTTATCCGTCCTGTTTTTTTCCTTATCCAGCGCTGTCTGCGTACAACTGTTTGTCAAATCACATCTGATCAGCCAACAGAGCGTAGATTTAAACTGTGCCGTGGAACACTGTCAGAATGTTGCTGAGGCTTTTTATGGCTGTAACGGAAATCTGGACGATATGATGCTTCTGTTCGAAAGCAGTCATCAAGATGCCTCAGATAAGTCCTCCTATTTTCTAGATGAACCGCCTTATACCATTTCTGTCACCGTACAGGAAAAAGACAATATGTTAATCTGCAGTATCGTTGCCTATAAATCTTCTGACATAATTTATAATCTGGAGGTAAATCTATTCCCCAAAAAGGAGGTTCCTTATGGAAACTAAAAAAAGATCGGGAAGCAGCATAGGCGCGTCTTCCCTTCTAGTCATTATTGTAGTGGTTTCTCTGGTTTGTTTTGCCACTCTTTCCATCACAAGTGCCAGTGCTGACTTACGTCTCAGCCAAAAGCTCGCTGACCGCACTTCCTCTTATTATGAAGCCTGCAATGAAGCACAGAATACATTAAAGAATTTATCTGGCAGTTTCCGCTCCATTTACATGGAAAGCATGAACGAAGATGAATATAACCAAAAAATAAAAGAGTCTCTTTCAGACTCCCTCACCTTCACCTATCCTATGAATGAAAACCAAATCCTACAAGTAAGCATATCCCCTCTTTATCCACAGGATTCTTCAGGAGATTTCTTTCAAATCTCTTCCTGGCAGATTGTAAATACCACATCGCCTGAATTGGATGAATCTTTACCTGTTTTTCAAAAGCAATAAACGCCGGCTCACAAAGTGCGCCGGCGTCTGATGTAAATGTTAGAAGCCAAATTCCTGTGCCCAGAACCACTGTCCATTGCTTCCGATATGGATTGCAATTGCACCAGAAGTAAATTCTGTATCCATGATATTAGCCTTATGTGTAGGAGAATTCATCCATGCTGTCACTGCTTCATCAGCTGTTGCATATCCTTTTGCAAGGTTTTCACCATACATCAGATTGCTGTTTACCGTCCACCAGTCAGAACCGTCAGGTCTGGTATGGGAGAAGGATTGCGATGCCTCTACTGCTCTGACTGCGGATGCCTGTTCAAGACCAGAATTCCAAGTAAGTGCACCAAGACCAGCTTCCTGTCTCTTCGCATTTACAAGATCAAATGCAGCTTTTGCTGCTGCCTGTGAATCTGCATTTCCTGAAAGCGCACCTGCAAGGCTGACCATCTCAGGTTCAATATAAACAACTCCATCGTCCGGAACGCTCTCATCTCTGACTGCTGCCTGATCTGTAACGGATCCGTCCCCTTTCATTGCTACATTGTAATAAACGATGCCCCCTCCTGCAAGAGCAAGTATAAGTGCTAAACAAATTGAGAGTTTAGTAATTTTAGCTTTACTCATACCTTTATCTTCCTTTCTTTCTATGTTTTATTCCCTAATGGGATTTCAGTTGCTTAACTATATACTACTACAAAAAAAGAAAAAAACAAGTACTTTTTTACTATTTTTATATGAAAAAACTTTTTTCGTCATTTTTACTATAATTTTTGCGAAAGCAAGAATTGATATACGTCACGTTTACTTATTCCTCTGTCAGATGCCACTTTTTTCATAGATTCTTTTCTATCAAATCCCTGATTTTCATAGATGTCCATATGCTCTTTGATGGAAATTCTTTCCCAATTTTCCTGTTCCTCTTGAAGAAGACTCCTCCGGTCAACCCCTTCTATTACCAGCACATACTCCCCTTTAGGTTCATTGTCAGCATAAAAATCCAGTGCACCCTCAAGGGTCGTCGGAAAAACACTCTCAAACCGTTTCGTCAATTCTCTGCACAATGTAACGCGGCGCTCCCCTAATGCCTGGTACAACTCTCCAAGGGTCCGCTTCAAGTGATGAGGCGCCTCATACATAATAATCGTGCGCGTTTCCTTTTGCAGTTCTTCCAAGATGAATCTCTTTTCCTTTTTGTCCGCAGGCAAAAACCCTTCAAAGCAGAATCTTCTAGCAGAAATCCCGGAAAGCGTAAGGGCAGTAATCAGCGCGCAGCATCCTGGAAGCGACGTGACAGGAATACCTTCTTTCAAGCATTGCGCTACCAGCACTTCCCCCGGATCTGATATCGCAGGTGTTCCCGCATCTGTAATCAATGCAATATTTTTCCCTTCTCTAAGCCAAGAGACAATCTGCTTTGCTTTTTCTATTTTATTATACTCATGATAGCTAGTCATGGGTGTTTTAATTTCAAAAAAATTAAGCAGCCTGATGCTGTTTCTTGTATCCTCTGCCGCAATCACATCCACTTCCTTTAACGTATCCAGCACGCGGGGCGTCATATCGCGCAGATTCCCTATGGGGGTCGCACATAAGTACAGGGTTCCCGTCATTTCTTTTCTCCTTCCTCAAGGATAAACCATGGAACTGATTGCTTCAGGTTCCACAGACCATCTGACATTCATTTCCTTAATATCCATAAATATCAAAAATTTCATCCATATATACACCCGGCTCTTTATAGACAATCAACGGCTTCTCCACCGTCATGCGTGCCCTTCCTCCCCTGTTTGCTTCCAGCAGCACCATATTCGGCTCTTTGTCTGCAAAAGGATGAACCAGTTTCATGCGTTTCGGCTCCAATCTGTACTGACGTAAAAGTACAATGATATCTGCCAGCCGGAACGGTCGGTGGACCAGATAAAAATTGCCGCCCGGTCTAAGCAGTCTGCTACTCTGGCTGATCACATCCTCCAACGTACACAACAGTTCATGTCGGGCAATCGCTTTCGGCGCCTCTGGATTAGTAAGACCATGATGTTCCGTCATATAAGGCGGATTACAAGTCACAACATCAAAAGAAGCAGCGCCAAAGAGACTGACTGCTTCCTTGATATCACCGGTTACAATTCTAATTTTATCCTCAAGTCCATTCAGCCTTACGCTGCGCGCCGCCATGTCTGCACTGTCCGGCTGAATCTCTAATCCGGTTATATGTTCTGCCATTGTTTTTGCTGCCATAAGAATCGGAATAATGCCTGTTCCTGTTCCTAAATCAAGGACTTTATCTCCTTCTTTCGCCTTTGCAAAACCAGAAAGAAGAACTGCATCCATGCCAAAACAAAACCTGTCGGGATCCTGAATAATCTTATAATTATTTCTCTGTAAATCATCAATTCTTTCATTTTCTTTTAAGGATATCATGTCTTATACCCTCCGCAGGATTTAATTATCATCCAGCTTCGATCTGCTTTCTTCTCTTTCCAGCTTCTCAAGCTCTTTCAATTCTTCATCCTGTACTTCTATCTTATTATGCTTATGACGGCGCTTAAACCGCAGCTGCTCCACCCGGTATTCCTGAATTTCTTTCTCGTCCCCCACTTCTACGACTACTTTAACCAGCTGTCGGAGTACATTTACACTGTGTACCTCACCTTTCAACCCGTCCTCAGTGGTCACATGATCCCCCACGTTGGGCAGTCTTCGGTTAAGTTCCTCATAGGTTTCTTCCTCATGCTTTAAGCAGCACATAAGTCTTCCGCATACGCCAGAAATTTTAGTGGGATTCAACGATAAATTTTGTTCCTTTGCCATTTTAATAGACACAGGTACAAACTCAGATAAATGCCTGTGACAACACAATTCTCTTCCGCAGATGCCAATACCGCCTAAAATCTTCGTCTCGTCCCTGACGCCTATCTGTCGCAGTTCAATTCTGGTTTTAAATACTGCCGCTAAATCCTTTACCAATTCTCTGAAATCAATCCGCCCATCAGCCGTAAAATAAAACAATACTTTGTTATTATCAAACGTATACTCCGCATCTATCAGCTTCATTTCAAGTCCATGCTTCTGAATCTTGTCCAGACAAATTTTAAAGGCTTCTTTCTCCTTAAGCTTATTGCCCGCCTCCTGCTCATCATCTCTTAGTGTGGCAACCCGGAGCACTGGCTTTAACGGCTGGATGACTTTATCCTCCTCCACCTCTCTGGGATCACCCACCACCGTTCCGTATTCAATTCCCCGGGCTGTTTCCACAATAACATGGTCACCGCGTCTTATATCCATTTTACCCGGATCAAAATAGTAAATCTTTCCTGCCGTTCTAAAACGTACGCCTATTACTTTCGTCATCAATCTATAAACCTCACTTTAATTTTCCTTAATCGTCAGCATCAAAAGCTCCATCGTCAGATCAAAGTTTACATTGGCTGACAACCTTTGCTTGGACTTCTCCAAGGCATCAATAATCTTCTCTATGCCTTCATAGGTGCTTTTATCTGCTACCCTTCTAATATACTGTATTTCCTCCCTGAAAATCAAATCATTTGCATCATGAGTCGCCTTAAACAGCAATACATCCCGATACCATATAGAAAGGATATCCATATAATCATTAACATCAAATTTATACTCATTAATTTTTTTGATGGCAGCAACAATTTCGTTCAATTCCATCTCATTGATATTCTTAAGAAGCGTAATTGCCTCTTCCTTGACCTTGTCAAATTCCTCGCTTTTTGCCAGCAATCTCGCCTTTCCCACATTTCCCCTTGCAAATGCCACGCAGATATCCGCCTTATAATCAGGAATCTCCATATTTTCCATCAAAAAGCTCTTAATCTGGTCATCCCTGACCGGCTTCATATTAAGAACAACACACCTGCTCAAAATGGTAGGCAGTAATGAATCCACATTCGTGGTCAAAATCAATATGACGGCATACTCTGGAGGCTCCTCTAGGGTTTTCAGCAGTGCATTCTGCGCCTGCACTGTCATTTTTTCACCTTCATTCATAATGTAAACTTTCTTAGGCCCGCTATAAGGCTTAATTGCCACGTCACCATTAATCTGCCTGCGAATATCCTCCACCCCAATCGTACCCGGCTTCTCATGGGAAATAAAGATAATATCCGGGTGATTGCCGCTTTGTGCCTGTCTGCAGGAATGGCACTCCTGACATGGTTCTGTGCCCTGTATATTCTCACACTGCAGCGCCATAGCAAAAGTCTTTGCAATAAATTCCTTTCCTGCATTTCTCTCGCCATTGATGATATAGGCATGAGAAACCTTATTCAATTTAATTGCATTTTCCAAATGCTCCTTTAATTGTTCCTGCCCCACAATATCAACAAATCTGCTCATACACCCTCCCGTCTGCGCTGCTTTACGCAGCCTTCGTACCCTCATTATTTTATCTGGCTAGGATCTATCCTTTATGTCAAAATATCCAAAAGCAATCCCCTGATTTCCCCAATTTTAGAAAGAATCGCAAGATGATCCTGCTCATCCTTCATAAGCTCCTTTGCCAGTTCATCCAAATTTTCATCCACCAGCCTGATAATCCCGTAAACCCTGTGACGACCTTTACGGTCCAGAAAGTTCTCACGGGAAAAAGAATGGGATCGGCTTACGATTTCATTCATGAAATCCTTTACCAGCCCTCTGTACTTTTTCATATCCCTGATGTCGCGTTTCTTTGCAAGCTTATCGCCCTGCATGGTAATCTCTTCCATCAGGGTACTCAGCCTTGCCTGCAATTCCTGCTCTTCAATATGACTGACCAGCGTAAACTTAAACGCTCCATCTGATTCGCGCACCGGCGTGGCTGCCTCTGGCAAAGATACCGGCGCTGCCTGATTCACTTTTATGTCCACCTCTGATCACCCCTTTCTTTTTATAGGTTATCCTTGATATAATCTTTAATCTGTGCAAGGCAGCTGTTTAAATTTTCATTAAAAAATTTGATTGTGATGCCTGCATCCTTAATCTTCTCCTCCGAAAAGTCTTCGGCATCTGCCAAAAAGCGCCTGCACATCTCCTCATATTTAGGGTGTTCCTGCTGCATCTCCCGGTTCAGCGCCCGCTTTAACCTTATGCCATCATCAAGCACAAGGAGTACTGGGAGCACTTTGTCCCTGCCAAAATATTCGGCTGTGCTGACATAAGATTCTATTGTCCCTATAATCAAATAATTATGACTGCTTAAATCTATACTCCCATCGTCCACCGTAAAATAGCGCCACAACCCATGATATGTATGGTAAGCACGGGCTTCGATTACTTTGCCCTGTGCTTTTAACTCCATAAAACCTGCGTCATCTGTAAAATGATATTCCTTTCCTTCCATCTCACCTGCGCGTATGGGACGGGTCGTATATAATACTACTTGTTTCAGATTTAATGCTTTCCACCCCAACAGCCTTTTATAGATGGTGTCCTTTCCTGAGGAACTCTTCCCCATTAAGTATATCATTTTTCCCATATGAATTAAACCTCTACAACACGAATCATATTGGTTTTTCCTGAAACTCCCAGCGGAACACCCGCAGTCAGGACAACCTTGTCTCCTTTTTTAATATACCCTGCCTCTTCCGCCGCGCGCACAGCCTCGTCAAACAAATCTTCTGCTGTACTTTCCCGGGCAATCCAGACAGGCGTTACCCCCCAGGACAAGGCAAGCTGCCTGCACACTTTAGGGCTGACACTGCATGCAATAACAGGGCACTTAGGCTTATATCTTGCAATCATGCCCGCTGTAAAACCTGAAATCGTCACTGTGATGATGGCAGTCGCCTTTAAATCCATTGCCGTGGTACAAGTTGCGTGGGAGATGGCTGTGGTCACATCAAAGCTGTCAATGTTCTCCCTTCGTTTCATTCTTCCATTATAGTCAATATCTTCCTCTGTTCTCTCGGCAATTTTTGCCATTGTCTTAACGGCTTCCACTGGATACAATCCGGCAGCGCTTTCCCCTGAAAGCATAATCGCTGTGGTTCCATCATAAATGGCATTGGCGATATCCGTAGTCTCCGCTCTCGTAGGCCTGGGATTCTTAATCATAGATTCCAGCATCTGAGTTGCAGTAATGACATGTTTACCCTGTGCTTCCGCGAGCTTGATCATACGCTTCTGCATAACAGGCACTTCTTCCATGGGAATCTCTACGCCCATATCTCCTCTTGCCACCATGATTCCATCAGAAACCGTCAAAATATCTTCCAGATTATGAATCCCCTGCATGTTTTCAATTTTTGCAATGATCTTCATATGACTGTCGTGTTCATCCAAAATCTTTCTGACCTCTAAAATGTCTTCCCTACATCTAACAAAGGATGCTGCCAAAAAATCAAATCCCATATCGCAGCCGAACATAATATCGCTCCGGTCAACCTCACTGATATAAGGCATAGACAACACCGCCCCAGGGACATTGACACCCTTATGATTGGAGATTGGTCCTCCGTTTACTACTGTACATATTATATCGGTTTCTTCAATGGCATCCACAACCATCTCGATCAAACCGTCATCAATCAAAATCGTCGTTCCAATATTGATATCATCTTTTAAGTTCTTGTAAGTAATCGTAACCTTTTCGTTATTTCCAAGCACTTCCTCTGTTGTCAATATAAATTTCTGTCCGGTAACAAGCTCTGTCCTGCCGCCTTCAATATCCTTAAGCCGGATTTCCGGTCCTTTGGTGTCCAGCATCGTTGCCACCTGCAGACCCAGCTCATTGCTGACTTTAATCACCCTGTCAAATTTCTTTTTATGCTCCTCATGTGTTCCATGAGAAAAATTGAACCGGGCAACGTTCATACCCGCCAACATTAATTCGCGTAATTTCTCTTCACTCTCGCTTGCTGGTCCTATTGTGCAGATAATCTTTGTTTTTCTCATAATAATCCTCCATTTAATGTGATTAAGGTGACTCTACCACCCTTACTCTATGCTCAAAAATACCTTGAACGGTGTAACCGTCCTTTAGGTAAAGTTGAATCATTTTAATCATTCCTTCATCAAACATCTCCCCTGGCACCAGAATGGGAATCCCTGGCGGATACAAATTGATAAACTCTGCTGCTGTCTTACCATCTGCCTGATCCAATTCTATTTCCGTAAAAGGCGCCAGATATGCCTCCCACAAATGAAGGCTTCTAACTGGACGCAAAACAAAATCTGAAACTTTATCCTGCTCTTTCTTTTCTATTATACCCTTATCAATCTGTATCAGTGCATCAGCAAGCCTGTTCATCCCTTCTTCTTCATCCATCATGGACAGAATCGCCGTCACGTAATTTGCTGATGCCATTTCCATCTGCAAATGATATTGGTTGCGCAGAATATCATAAAGCATCTGTCCTGTCATAGAATTCCCTTCCATGGAAGTTCCTTTCACAGAAACAATCAGTTTCCCCGGCTCTGTCAAGGGGCATATCCTAATGCATCTGCACTTCTTAATTTTTTTCACAAAATCAGCCCGCAGGCGCAAAAGATGTTCTAGCCTTTGACATCCTTCCTCCTTTGCAATCCTGACTGCCTCATCAATTCCAGCCATTAAAACATAAGAAGGACTGCTGGACTGATAAATCCGAAGATATTTTTTCAGTACTTCACTATCCGTCAGTGCACCGTTTCGGTGGAGCAGCGCCGTCTGTGTGGGCGCCGGCAGCGTCTTGTGCACACTGTGGATCACATAATCTGCACCTTGCTTTACCGCATTTTCCGGATAAGCAGGATGCATACCAAAATGAGCGCCATGAGCCTGATCTACAATCAAGGGAATCCCATACTCATGCAGCAAATTGGCAATTTTTCGGATATCAGAAGAAATTCCATCATAAGTCGGTGAAGTAATGACTGCACCGGCTATCAATTCTCCTGCCCTCTGAGACTCAGCCCCTGCCTTATTTAGAATACCCTTTATCACACACTCCAGATCCTCTGCCGAGACCGATCCTGCTATATCATACTCATTTATGATTTCAGGATATACGTAATGCAGTTCCATATGATTTAAAAAAGCCGCATGATATACGGCTCTATGGCAGTTTCTGGCAATAATCAATCCCCTTGCCCGACCAGCTACTGCTGAAACAGCGCTTAATATTCCAGATGTGCTGCCATTGATAAGATAATAAGTTTCTTCTGAACAATATAATTCTGCTGCACGTTCTTCAGCTTCTTTTAAAATAGATTGTGGGTTATGAAGATTATCAAATCCATCTATTTCCGTAATATCATACCGACAGATTTCTCCAAACCCATCCTTTTCCATCTTTCTTTTGTGTCCGGGCATATGAAAAGGATAAAAATCACTTTCGCTATAGCTTCGCAGACTCTCAAGCAGTCCCTTTTTCATCCTGCAACCTTTACCCTCTGTTTTCCTGCTCCCCTGCGCAGCTTCAAGGTCTCAAGCAAAGAACAGTATTTATCAGCCGTAGTCACAATCCACGCCTCTCTACAGCGGGGCGGAACTACCGTAAGCGGCCACATATGTTTTTTGATAATATCCTTCTCCCGCAATGTCAGATTATATTCCCTGCTGGCATTTTTAAGCGCGATACCCGGATGGTAAAAGCCATGTAGCATCTGATAATTTTCTCTTGTCTTATCATGCCAGTCATATAAAAAGTAATCATGGAGCAGCGCCCCTCTGATCAATTCTCTTTCGCTGCATGGAATGCCAAAAAATTTACTAATTGCAATGCTCTGTCTTGCCACATCCAAACAATGACGGTGTACAGGCATTGTCCCGTGCTGAATAAATTTCCTAGTACTGCGGAAGTTCTGTGACTCAAGAATATCCGGTGCATATTCCTTCAACAGACGGTAAAATTCTCTCTTCTGCTCATATTTTTTTCTAAGCTTTTCAATTTTCCTTTCACGTCTCTGCTTTTTTTCCATGCTCCACCCTTCATAACTACACATAAATTTTTACTCACAACAATATATTTTACCACATATAACGTTGTTAATGTATGAAATATGCGCCAAATAAAAGAAAATTAAGATAAAATTTACAATTCCTCCTCTACAACCGTCACTGCTATCACAGAAATTTTTTCCACCTCTGTACCATTTAAATTTCCGTCAAACACGACCTTGACTATCTGACCTGCCGTAATCTCACTATTTTCACCTGAGCATACGATGGTTTCAGGCGCCATTTGAAAAGACAAAAGCTCTCCGCCTTTCGTTTCCAGAACAATCGCATGCCTGCCGATCTCATGCAGATTTCCTTCCAACACGTAATATCCCTCTTCCGTCACCGCCGCTCCCTCCAGCGCCTGCGCGCTGCACCAGGCAGCTGCTTCCTTACCGGAACCATATTCAGCCACATCCGCACAGCCTGCCGCGAAAAAGACAAGCAGACCGCAAGTCAAAAACAATTTTGTAAACTTTTTCATAATCCTCATCCTCATAAATACACAAAATCCAAAATTCCTTTATAAAAATACTATAAAACAGCTAAAAAAGCAATAGCTTGTACTATAAATGCGATTAATTACCATAAAATAGCCATATGAACAATAGGTCGCTTTTTCATTTCCTTTTTTCATGTTACTATAATATCAATAAAAACTTACTCAACAAACAGGATTGATTTGAAAGAAAGTAGACAATCTTATGCAAGCTCAACATATCTCTTCCGCCTTACTACATCTAATGATAACCATACTGGTTAGTCTTACTGTCATGGTAAGCTTAACAAATATGTTGTTATATCCACTCACCAAAATCAAAAAACTTTTTATATTCTTATGGACTTTTATAATTACTTTCATTAGTATTCTTATTTCAAAATTATCTTTTTTTGTGATTGCTGCTCTTCTTATTTTGTTTGGAGCAATGTTACTAATTGCGATATTTCAAAAATATAAGATTATTAATTTTCTATGTGCCATTCTCAATCTCTATATCAGCATTGGGACTAATTATATTTTAATTGTATTATCGTCATACTTTAGAATTGATAAATTCTTTTTCAAAGAATATCCCTATATGTTCTGTTTATACCTTGTTGTCCAACTGATATGCAGTTATTTTATTTCTTATCTCCTTTACAAACCTATATCCCAATATTACTTTAAAAGTAAAATGCGTGTATTAAAAACTTCTTACGCCATAAAAATCTTTGCTTTTTTATTCTGTGAGATTGGTATCTGCTGCTTTATCCTTCTGCTTCAGATAATATATAATAATTACATAGGATTGCATGATATCATCAAATGCAATGTATATTTATTCCTTATATTTTTTGGCGCCATAAACAGCATAACTATCCTGTTTTTAGGAAACCTTCTAAAGGAGCAACGTCTTGCAGACCAATTAGCTCAGGCAAACCTAATGAAGGATTACACAGAACGATTAGAAGCCCTTTACTTAGATATTCGCTCTTTTAAACATGACTATATAAATATTTTATCTTCTCTTCACAGTTACATTAATGAAAAAAATTACAAGGGACTTGAAGATTATTTTAATGAGGAAATCTTACCCACTGGAACCAAAATAGCTTCTGATGATTCCATTTACGGACGGCTTGGTCATATTAAAAATCCAGAAATAAAAAGCATTTTATATTCAAAAATCTTTCTTGCCTTTAAGCAAAAACTCAATGTGACCACACAGATAAATGAGGATATTGAATATTTCCCCATGAATACTATCGATTTAATACGGATTTTTGGTATTTTGTTAGATAATGCAATTGAGTCAAGTATTGCTACGGATGAAAAAAATCTTTTTATCAGCATAATAAAAGATTCAGAAGGCATTTATATTCAAATCAAAAACTCCTCCTGCCATATAGATAACATAGAAAACTTATATCAGATAGGAATATCCTCCAAAGACAGCGGACATGGTCTTGGTCTATATGAAGTCCGTAAAATTCTGGATCAATATCCTAATACTTTATTAAATACAGAATATAATAACTTTATGTTTGATCAAAAATTAGTGCTTTTATTTACAACTTAAAGGATGCTTCAAATTTCGCCACTACTTAAAATAATTTGCACTCCATCTAACTTTGAAGGCCACCCTGATAATGAAATATTTTTTATATCTATTATCTTTCTTATACCATCATTTGTAACAATATCGGCTTTTACTTCAAAATCTCCGCTTTCAGATCTTTTCTTTACATTTACATTTGTAATCAATGCGCGGGGCGACAATTCTTCCTCTGCCACTTCCTTACTCTAGCCGCCAAAATTTTAGATTTAATTTCTCATCACTTATTCTAAAATTATATGCGTAAATTATTTTTCCATTTAGCAAAGTTCCGTTTTTAAGTTCCCAGGGACCATGGTAATCAAATAAAAGAATATCACCTCGTTTTAACTGCTGTAAATCTATAACACCTCCTTTACTGTCTTTTATAATCAAGGCGTCATTTATTTGAATACAATACTCCCCACTTAAAAATCCAGTTGCATAAGGCGCTCCCTTTACAATAATTTTATCCTCCTGTATTTCGTCTATATAAACTTCGATATCAACTGCCATACATTCTGTTTGTCTCTTCCAAAAAAGGATGATTCCAAAGCACACAATACATATAATTAGTAAAAGCACATGAACTACTGTCTTCTTTATTTTACTATTGTGCATATAGCTCCCCCCAACTTATCACTTATCAAAACATATTTTCCCTTGATATATGTTATAATATCATACATAAGATACTTTTTTCCTTTAATTTCCTATCCGTAACCATTTTTATCTTGAACGTATATATAAGGAGGTTCTATGCTTTCAATTTATTTATGCGAAGATAATCAAAATCAATTAATTTATTTAGAACGAATAATCAAAAATTTTATCTTTATTGAAGAACTAGATATGGAACTAACCTGCACCTGCATTACACCCAATACACTACTAAAATGTTTGCATGAAACACAACATCCCGGATTATACTTTTTAGATATTGAACTCAATGCACACATAGATGGATTCCAGCTAGCAGAACAAATCCGCAAATTTGACCCCCGAGGATATATTGTATTTATCACCTCTCACAGCGAACTTTCCTATCTTTCATTTGAAAAACATGTAGAAGCCATGGATTTTATTTTAAAAGATTACCCTAAGCAGCTTCCTTCGCGTATTTTAGAATGCATGAAAAAAGCTTTAGAATTATATTCATCTATTGAAAATAATGTACACAAAACTTTATCCATTAAAATAGGAAGCCGCAATATCTATGTCCCAATTGATGATATATATTCCATTAAATCCAGCGACAATAACCATAAGCTTATATTGTTAACCAATTACTCTATTTACGAATTTTATAATACTCTGCAAAATATTCATGCGAGATTAGATTCTTCCTTTTTTCAATGTCATAAATCATGCATTGTAAATCTAAACTATGTTAAGGAGATAGATAAAACAATGCGCAGCATTCAATTAAAAAACGGGCAGACTTGCCCGCTTTCTGCCCGTAATTATACTAAATTAAAACAATATCTGAAAAAATATCAT
Source organism: Lachnospiraceae bacterium (assembly GCA_029054245.1). GTDB lineage: Bacteria > Bacillota > Clostridia > Lachnospirales > Lachnospiraceae > Suilimivivens. Next base: position 131,105 of record JAIDFQ010000074.1, read on the forward strand.
GCCAACTTCCTATGATATATTGGAGTAATCTTTTCCATCATGCCTATTTTTTTGTTACAGGAATCCACACCTCATACTGTGCATTTTGTGGATCAGGGTTCAAATATACTTCAATATCAGGTGCATTAGCATATTCATATCCTGACGCCGGAAGCCATTCCGTCACAATACGCTGCTCCAATTCCTGTATAGATTGATTTGTTCCAGTACCCGGAAAAATTGCCCAAGTAGAGGCAGGTACGAGATATTCTTCAAACTCACCACAATCCTTTGTACTTGAAACTGCAATAAAATATTTCCATTCTTCCTCATCACCGCAGGCACTCACTCCCAAAAGCCCAGAAGGTTTTGCGTCCATCATTCCCGCCAACCTTTGAATCATTCCACTTGCGACAGCATCCTGCCACATTTTAGGAACAACCATAAAATTACTTTCAATTTCTTTGTGCAATGGTTCAGATACACCAACGATGCGAAAAGCATCTTTTGTTTCAATTCGATATTCCATTTCTTCCGCTCCTTTTACTGTAATTGTGAATGTAATAGGTGGAAAAGACTTCACAGATACACCCTCATTACGAACATGCGATGGCGCTATTCCATGTACTCCCTGAAAAGCCCTGTTAAATGCCGTTGGAGAAGAATACCCATACTTTTCTGCAATATCAATCACCTTAGCATCTCCACCCTGCAAATCTACCGCTGCTAAAGACATTTTCCTTCTCCTGATATATTCCGACAATGTAATCCCAGCCATATAAGTAAACATTCTTTGAAAATGATAAGCAGAACAGCAGGCTATCCTTCCAAGCTGCTCATAATCAAGTTCACTAGTCAAATGCTCCTCGATGTAATTCATACTCTGGTTTAATCTGCGGACCCATTCCATTTCATCTTCCTCCATGTGGTAAATTCCTATGTCCTTTAGCAAGATTTACTCTCATGCAAACTTGCAATTATCATTATAAAGTTTTTCTCACCTATTTTCCTCTCAATACTTGCACAAAAAAAGAGAGCATCTTATAAATATAAACATCAGATGACATGCTTTGCGGACTATCTTCCTATAAATAAAAAGAAACACCCCGTGAAAAAAGTGTCTCTCGCCTAATTATTTCTCTTCGTCTTTGATTTTAATGAGCCACCGGGGACTCGAACCCCGGACAACTTGATTAAAAGTCAAGTGCTCTACCACCTGAGCTAGTGGCCCATAACAAAAGTTAGTATAACCGCAAAAGGCTATTTCTATTACATAAAAATGCCCAGAGCCGGAATCGAACCAGCGACACGAGGATTTTCAGTCCTCTGCTCTACCAACTGAGCTATCTGGGCATTTAAGTAGCGGGGACAGGATTTGAACCTGTGACCTTCGGGTTATGAGCCCGACGAGCTTCCAGACTGCTCCACCCCGCGATATTTAATTGTTGCCTTTCGGCTAATGGATGGAGGTGGATTCGAACCACCGAAGCAATTTGCAGCAGATTTACAGTCTGTCCCCTTTGGCCACTCGGGAATCCATCCATATGATATTATTATCACAAGCCGATGATCGGACTCGAACCGATAACCTGCTGATTACAAATCAGCTGCTCTGCCAATTGAGCCACATCGGCATAAATGGGACCTATAGGGCTCGAACCTATGACCCTCTGCTTGTAAGGCAGATGCTCTCCCAGCTGAGCTAAGATCCCATATTTATCTTTAGAAACGACCCGGATGGGACTCGAACCCACGACCTCCGCCGTGACAGGGCGGCGCTCTAACCAACTGAGCCACCGGGCCAAAACCTCAATTAAGACACTTCATAAATAAAAGTCATGCCTTCAAAACCGAATACCAGGTTCCATATCTCCCTTACATCTTCCACTATCTCTCCTTCTGGTTAAGCTTCCGGTCT
>JAIDFQ010000075.1 GCA_029054245.1 Lachnospiraceae bacterium
CCGCAACATCACTGAATAAATGTAAATCATCTTCTGTTGGAAATCGTACCCCATACACCGGAAGTGCCGTTGTTCCATACCACAAATCAGCATGGTCATTCCAATATGTTTTATTACTCTCAATTATCTCATCGCGTTTCATATATTCCCCCTAAACAATTGCCACTCTTTTTATAAATAGAGCCATTTTAGAGTCAACAGGCATAAAGCAATCCCGGGAACGCCCATTATCAGCATTTCCGGGATTTTATCCGTTATTCGAACTCCTCGGCGGATAGCTTGAACTGACTGTTTTTCCCTCATTTTTCAAGCATTTATTATCCATATTCTTCAAAAATTGCTCTCGTATTTGTGCCAGTCAAAATTTTTAGAGCCAAAATAGAGCCAACCATATCCAACATTTTCTCTTTATCCACTCCATCTACATAGTTCTAGCACCATGTAGTTTTTCATATTAAAAAAATATTTCCACATACTCTAATTCATTTCTTCTTTTTTCATAAGACATTTTATATCAATTTTATACTTTTTCATTTCTTCATCATCCGGATTAATAAATAACGCATAATTTATTAATCCAAATAAGTGTTCAAGATAATTACTCCGTTCCTCCTGTATATATTTTAAGTGTGATTGTAATCCGTATTTATTTATATAGTATACATCTTTACGAATATTCTTTCTAACACTTTTTGCAAGTTGCGGTTTATAATTTACCACTATACCTGTCACTTCTTGCTGTTGCCCTTGCCTTCGTACCCTTGTTTTTTCATCATTTATAGTCAATTGCAAGTCCTTTAAACTTTTCTTAACAAAAGAAATTACTTTTACTTCATCAAAATCCCCTGAAAATGTCATATCATCCGCATATCTTGTAAAACGAATTTTAGACTTTTTACAAAAATAACCTACTTTATAATCAAAATCTTTCATCAATATATTTGATAAAGCAGCACTGGAAGGTGCCCCTTGCGGTAGACTTCCGTCTAAACAACATAAATTTGTTAACATCATTGCAACAGATTCACTATAACCCACTTCGATAAATAATTGATAAACCATCCAATCTGTCAAATGATTATAAAAATTCTTGACATCTAGCGACAACACCTTCCGCTGCCTTCTATGAAAACGAACATTATCCTTAATAGATTTATTTTTTATATAAGCTTTCGCATATGGGCTTACCTCAAATCTGTACAAAATATTTTCTAGAATCCACCGTTGTATTTCTTTCAAATTTGGCAGTGGCTCAGATATGCTCCTTTTTCCACCACTTTTTTTGGGTACTTGGTAACAATGATAAAAATTGTGGGGCGAATTAGAAACCCCATACACATATATTGGTTCATACCCTAACAATGCACATAGATGATCTTGCGTAAAGATAATAGGCAACTCACGTTCCCATAAATTTTTTGCATACTTTAGCCATTGATCACAATATTTTTTATTTTTATTATTTTTTTGTGCAGCCTCAATAAACTTTAATTCATACTCTATCCATTCCATTTTTATCACCATTTTAAAACCTTTGAAATCTTTACCAAAAGTATCGTATATTTCTTTTCGACAGAAAAGAAATATAAGAGTGATTTTGGAACAAAATCACGACCCGTAATACTTGTTCAGGATTTTACTCCTGTAAAATCATGGACAAGTATTACCCCGGCTCGAAAAATAAGTTCCTCAAAGATTAACGACTCGCTAATCCCGCACATAAGTGCAAAGTCTAAAGATTTCAAAGGTTACTTAATATTATATCACGGTAAATATATTTCGTCTATGTCTATCTTCTTAACTTTGTAACTATTTAATGGTAAAATTGTAAAGCCATTTTTCTTCTTTTTTATTGTCTCCCATCTAATCAAACCTACATCGCTTAGCATTCTTTGTTCCATTTCGTTATAACATATTTTTCCATCTTTTTCCAACTGCCGAACCCACTCAATTACCTTTGAATAGGAATAGCCCGCAGTAAATAAAGGCATGATGGAAGAATGCTTTTTTATTGTATCTAATATTAAAAATTCTGTCGATTCTCTCATTTCACCTAGCTCCTTATTACTTTTACATTTTCTTTTCTTACGAATGGTGCATAAGAATTTTTTTTATGTTCATACCAATACACAGGGAATGTATTATTAGGTGTTTTTATCATTGCTACTAAACTTTCCGTATTAGCATACCCCAATTGCATTCCCTTAGGAGCATGTAAACGTTTACTAATCTTTACCATTTCTTCAATCTTCTCTTTTACTTCTGGTTCAGGATATACATCAGTTATAGCCTTTTGTCTTGTCACAGCAGTAAATACCGAAACGTTTTCTTTACTAATATTATTTATTCCCTCTTCTTGTGCTACTAAAGACACAATATGTATTTTCTTTTCATAAAAATTTAAATATCCTAAACATTCTAGAGCGGTTTCCCCACTTCCAATAAAATCATCCATTAAAATTAATGCGCCAATTCTATCCTCATGTGCCTTTAATACTTCTGGTGACTCACAAATACGTATCTGTTCATCTTGAAATTCAGAGTATGTACGCATTAATATACTTTGACACAAGTATAACATATATGTACTACTTTTTAATTTCCCAAAGTCCCTTTCTGATAATAATGGACATATATAAATATTTTTTCCTTTCTCTGGCTCCCACTCTTTGCTTTTAAATAACTTTTTTAATGCTATCAATAAATACTCTTCATACATACTAGACTGAATCCACAAAAATTCATTTGTAAGTTCAATTATTAAATCTCTTTCCTCATCATTTTCCAACTCTGCTAACCTACTACAAAATCTATCAAAGACTGAATAATCTCCATCTTCCTGTATCTTCCACTTCTTCTGTTCAAAAATTGTATATAGCTTTGTTACATATTTATCTGAAAGTACTTTCTTTCCTAACATTTAAACAATATCCTTCCCTTTGCTGAAGCGTAATCAGTGTCACCTTCCCTTACGCTTCTCTTTCTTTTTCTGCCGTTTCAGTTCAAACTGTCGCTGCTTCTCTGCCTCTCGTTGTTCTCGGCTCACAGTCCTGCGTTCAGTTTTCAACTGCTCCTGCTGTAGTTTCAAAGCCTGTTGCGATCTTGTTCCTATCCCGGTATTTTGTACTTGTTTCCGTACTTCACGCTGTACCCGTTTAGGATTGCGACCACTCTCTTTTACATCAGTTGCCACAGCCGGACTAAATCGTAGCCGATAGTAATTCTTCAAAACAAAATCATAAACCTCATAGTCTTTGGGTTCTGCACCAAACGTAACCTTACACACAGATAACTTTCCATCAGATACATGTTCAAACACTCCCACCCAAAAGGGAGCTTCAAAAAATACTGTCAATTTTCCTGATACTTTGTCCATGACAATTCCTCCTTATAATAATTGTAATGAACAAAGAACGGACGACCCTAAGGAGGGAGGGCTACTTACACCAAATCGGTGCGACTGGACTACCTACCAGTTCTGCAAGATTGCCTTGCGTTGTGTTTTTATCTTTGCCCCTAAATATTACCATATAAATGCCCATTTTTCCACAAAAATATGGCAATCCACATATAACTGCAAACTGCCATTTTACCATTTTCCTTATCTGCTTTAAGTTACATGGTGCTAGCACCATGTAATAACTATCATCAAAGAGAACATTATCTTTGTCACAGCCTATTTCCTATAACCATACTCCCCAATCCCCATAATTAAATGTTCCACTGCCATGATGAAGTTTTCCGTCCATCTTGAGATTTGTAAACGCTTCCCGCATACGGATTAAGATTTCCGGCTCTATATCCAGTGAATGATGTGCCGGAAACACTTTCTTCACAGGCAATGCCGCAACTTTTTCCAAAGAATCGAGGTATGCCTCCGGGTCAGTAGACGGATAATACGCAAACAGAATATCTTTATATACCAAATCACCTGTAAATAAATATCCCCTGCTTTTTTCCAAAAAGCACATATGCCCCGGAGAGTGTCCGGGAGTATGCAGCACTTCAATTTCCCTGCCGCCAATATCAATGATGTCATGGTCTCTCAGCACTTTTGTTGGCATACCTTGAAAAAACTCATAATTATTCACGCAAAAGCCCTCCGGCAAATCACAGCGGTCTACGACCATCTCTCTAATCGTCTCGATTGATAAAGGGAATTTACCATTCAGCCACTCCAATTCATCAGCGTGAACATAAAAATCCGGGAAATACTTATGTCCTCCAATATGATCCCAGTGAATATGCGTAGCTACTGCCTTAATAGGTTTATCGGTAAGCTTCAACACTTCCTCATAAATATTGGAAATGCCAAGCCCCGTATCAATAAGCAGGCTTCGTGTATTTCCATTCAGCAAATAACAATGTGTTTCCTCCCAATGGCGGTATTCACTGATAATATATGTATTTGCATCAATTTTATCTATTGCAAACCAGTTATCCATTACAACACACTCCTTAAAATCTTAATAAACTCATAGCTTCTCTATCTCTGCCAAAGAATTTTGAATATCCTTATACACCAATGATTGCATACTGTCTGCATAAATAGATACATTCGCTTTTTGCAGCGCTGAAACAATATCACACTTTAATTCCGGCTTATTCTTTGCAATCATAGGTAGTAATTTTATACACTGCCTTGCCGTTATCGGCTTAACATCTTCTATGTGCTTCAAATATTTGTCTATGATTTCATCAATTTTATTATCTATATCCCATTTAGCGTTATAGGCAATCAGCGTAAGCCCTCTTGTCCGAATGTAGGAATTATCACTGTCAATCATATCGGCTAATTTATCCATATAACAATATACCTTGTCCGATTCCTCACATTCTTTTTGCAGCGCCTGTAATGCTTTGTATGCCGCATTATTATTTTTATTAAATAACAGCGTAAAATTGTCCTCAATATTTATTTCCATGCCGTTTCATCTCCCATATCTTAAATCATGCTTTCGATTATAGCACTTTCTCTCTGTACCTGCCACTATAAAATACAGGGCATAGCAACCGCCACGCCCCACATTTCTTATCGCTCCAACGACTTCTCAATCTTCTGTTTCTGCCCTTTCAAATCATTCTGCTTCTCATACAGATTATTCCGCTCTTTGCACAGTTCTTTCATGCGCTCCAACTGCGCACGTACTCCCTCCCGGCAATCTGGCTCTATTCTCTTATATTCCCCGGTCAGATTACGGATTGTATTATTGTTTTCCTTTATCTGCTCTGACACACATATCCAATCAATCAGATTCCGCACTTCCATATCCATTTCATATAATTCTGTTTCTGTCAAAATCTTTGCGCACAACCGCACTATAACTTTCTTCTCCATATCCGTCATATCAAATCAATTCTCACTTTCCTATCTGCTCATTTCAAAAGTACGTTTCGAGCGTTTATTTGCCCTTTCTGCCTGTTCTAATGCCTTTGACCGTTCCACTATCGCCTGCACCTGTTCCCCGCCTAAATGACGCTCCAAACGCCCCAAATCAACTGCTTTTTCCTGCAATCGGTCTATGGTATCGTTCTGCTCCATAACCTTATCCGTCAAGCGGCTAATCTGCTTTTGTTGCCCGTCTACTTTGGCGGTCAGCTTCCTGCTTTGCTCCGTAAGCTGTACGCATTTGATAGTCAGATTTTTAACGACCTCTTTCAATTTCTCCACAAGTGGAAGTGCCTTTTTATCCCGATAATTCTTTGCGCTCATCAATGCCCCCGGCTCTGCCAACTGCCATTTTACATCTTCATCATAGGCGTATACATTTCTCTCCATGACTTCCTTTGACTGTACCATTTTGTTAATGTCCTGCTGTAACTTTTTCTGCTGTTTCTCCAATTTTTCATTTTCGGATATCAGCTTTTCTTTGTCCTCTGCCAGTATTACAGTCTGCTCTTTTAGAAGATGATTTGTAGCGGAAAGTTCTGATGCTTCCTGCCGGATTGTTTCGCCCTCTTTCCGTATCTGCTCCATTTCCTGTCCTGTTGCTATCTGCTGATGAAGAATATCGGATAGTTCCTCTTTCCTGCCGGAGATTGTCTGTTCCAGTTCCGCAACCTCTTTCTGTCGCTCCTTTTCTCAAAATCCAAAACAGATAAATGCTTCTCATGTGTTCCCTTTTTCTCCCACTCAATATCATACTTTAGCATAATATCCGCAAGCCGCTCTTTTTCTGCCGCTACCCATTGGTTACGCTCTGTTTCGCTCCTTGTGCCGCCTTTGAAGCCGAGTTCTGCCAGTGCCTTTTTTAATGATACCCTCGTATCAAGTCCCGCTTGCTTCCAGTCGTATAAGGTATAAAATCTATATGTAAATGTGGCGTGGCTTCGTCCATGTGGAGATGCGCTGAAAATACCCTTAATGTAGGATTGCGCCGCTGAAAGTCCTGCATATATTCATCAAGTATTTTTGCCGCAAGCTGTCCGTCCTCTGTCTTTGC
>JAIDFQ010000076.1 GCA_029054245.1 Lachnospiraceae bacterium
GCAACGATGGAGAAACCTTCCGCAATCCTCAATAATTCACTTCCCATTTACATTCCCTCCGTTTCCTTGAATATGATCTCTTTTCCCTGTTCCGTAGCATAGGCGATCTCTGCCGCCATCCCTTCGGTGGCTTCCCCGAACACCCACACCTCATCGCAGAGCGAGAGCAGTTCCATCCCCATAGCAATGCCGAGCCGCCTCTCTTCCTCGATGCCCTCATTTAAGAACTGAGGGAACAAAAGGTGCGGCGCGATGGGGAGGTACCCTTCCTCACACGCCATGCGGCTGTAGGACGCCGCCTTCCTTGCATTCCCTTCCATGTCGCCGCGGAAGGGACTGCAGATAAAAACCTTCTTACGCATCCGTCCCTACCTCCTTCACCGAAAGTTCCTCTACGCTGCCTCCGGGGACAATGATCGTCACCCGGCGCATCTCACCGAACAGATGCCGGAGCAGGCGTTCGCGCAAAGGTACAGTCCTGCACCAGACGATGCCGCCGGAACCCGGCTCTTTGGTATAGCTGATCTTCAAGCTGTGTTTCATCTACTTTTCACCTCTTTCTGAGGGTGCTTATTTTCACTGCCCTCACTATTAGGTCACGGGAAAGGCAAATCCGCAGGGTCTAATTCAAATTTTTTTCAAGTTTTTTATGAATGCGCTTCATCCTATCACGGATGGCACTCTCTCCCACACCTTCCTCACGGGCAATACTGGCAAAGGTACGTTCTTCAAAATAAACTTTCTCCACCAGCTCCCGCTGGTCGGGGGATAATACCTCCATAGCGGAAAACAGCCGCGCCATATCCTCCCGGCGCTCTGCCTCACCTTCCGTATCCTCCGCCGAGACAAACAGCTCCCCTTCGTAGTCCATGCCGTCAAGGGATACATGACGGCGGGTTTCCTTCTGTTCGTTGTTGTACTGCTGGCGGTCTAAATCCAGCAGCATCCCCCCGAGGCGCTCGTCCACCTCCACCTCGGAGATTTCCCCTGTTACAAATTCATAGGTGATTTTCATTCGGGCCTCCCGCCGGAACCCGGCAGGACGCAGAATGTATTGATTTTTCCAGACATAAAGCGTTCCTTTCTTTACGCCTTCGTAAAGCCAGAAACGCTATATTTTTTGATATGAAATTACCTAGAAACGTAAAAAAGGCCGGAGTAAGCTAAGGTATTGGTCTCTAGCTTTACTCCGGCCCTTCGCAGCTCGTCACTTGGCCGCTCGCTCATTTTGAGTAAACATTATTTGGTTTTCAATGAGGTCTGTACTAGCCATTCCAGCCTGACTATCCTCCCGCAGTGGGGGCATTTCAACACTATGACTACCCTTCCTTCTGCGGTGGCAATTATCTCGCAGATCCCCTTCCGGCACGCCGGACACCTTACTTTGCACATTTCCTGTATCCTCCCACAGCCACTTCTGGATTTCTAACCGTGATCAGCGGAACGGCCCTGTGCAGGCGTCCTTACAGTGATAATTTCCATAAATTACCATGTATACTGTAAGTATGCCCGTAGAAAGCATTCCTAATCACGGCCTTTACAAAAAAATGGCAGGGCTACCCCTGCCGCCTGTTTCTCTTATGTGTCTTCTTTGGACTAAAGCCCACCTGCACTATTTCCCCACAATGCCTGCATTTCATTTCAAGCACCACTTTCCCCGGCGGCATCTCCTCAATGTCAAAGATGCGCCGCCCGCACTTAGGGTTCGGGCATTTCACCTTTTCCATTGACCACCGCCTCCCCGCACTGATATGTAACAAGGGAACCAATCAGGTACAATTAAACCTGGCTGGTTCCCTTTTATCGTTTGTGTATTATTGATTTTCTTCGTGTGGTGCTTTCGCATCAACGCCGCCTATGGCATTTTACTTACACGTCGTTTTTTGAACGTTTCTCAAGTTCCTTTATGTATTCATCAAATGTGTATATCTTATCTTCTCCTGCAAAACGGAACCTTGCTCTTGTCCCCTCTATGCAGGTTGCCTTTATCATATCGGAAACGGACATTTTCTTGCTCTGGTTGCTCTGCACCTGCTTATCAACCGACTGCATAAGCTCCTCTTTCGTCCAGACCTTTCCTACAAAAGAGGGAGGCGTCTGTGATGCCATTCCCATAAACTCCCGGTCAAAACTCTGTGTGCCGTCCTGTGCCTGGCGCACTTTTGCTTTTCCTGCTGCCGGGTATCCTGCTGCTCCTATTCCATTTACATTCATTTTCTTAATCTCCTCCATTTTCTTTGTTATAGCGGTTCATCTGTCGATCAGAGCCGCCTCTGCTCTCTCATAATAAGTCCGAGCAGTTTACTCCTTCATACAGAAACACTTTATCTACGTTCCACGGCAACACCTCCTCTCCCAACTCCCCGATTTCCCAATCTGCCGGAATGCCGGGGAATGCTGCCCTGCCCGTCCTCTGTGGGTTATTGGTAACTTAAAATTTCTTCCCTTATCGCAGATAGAGACATTGGTTCTTCCTGTATGGCAGCCTTTGTTACAGGGTCATAAACAGTATATAAATCCGGTTTTTCACTTGGGCAGAACCTCGAATACAGGTTGGTATCCTGGTCTAAAACATATTTTCCCATAAAGTTACCGATAACCGCATATGCTCCTGCAATCCTGCCCTCCTGCTTCTGCTCTCCCAAAAAGACCACGCATTGGTCTCCTGCCTTCGGAAGCGGGGCACCTCCTAACGATTGTAGCACTACTCCGTTTTCTATTTCATCATCAGTAATGCCCTCATACGGAATCACGCCATATACTTCAACAACCGTAGCCATCCTTACATAGCCATTTGATTCACTAATGCTTATAAGGCTGTTTTCCACTATATCCCCTTTTAATGTTTCAGAAACAGCGAATGTATATATTGTCCTGGGTGCCGCCTCATCATCCGTATACCGGACATCCATAACCTCTCCCACTACAACATTCGCCGCCCTGTTATATACTGATTCCAGATTGGGATATATCACTCCAAAATCTACAGCCACCGCCATATTTTGTATAACAGTCTTTCCTTCTACAGTAAATGAATTGCTAAATTGGGCTGTATTATCTATCAGTTCCCGCACACTTTCCCTGTTGTCGGCGTTCTCGGTAACCACCCCAGAATCAAATGGAGGCGAAATGGGCTCGCCCTCTTGCTTTCCACAAGCTGCTGTATTTCCAAGAAGAAAAATGAATAAGGTAAATAATAAAAATTTTTTCATCCTGTCATTCCTTTAAGTCTACCACATCCCTGCTCCCCGATTCCCCTATCTGCTGGAAAACTGGGGAATGCTGCCCTGCCCGTCCTCTGTGGGTTATTGGGGATATTACTTTGTGACCTCTAAAATATATTGATATGCAAATTCGATTCCATCACAAGTCAGATTTTCACACATATGTGGTGGATCATTCTCCGAAAAACCCGTAGGGCGTAGTTCAAAACATCTTAATGAGCCAAATGCTTTCTCAAAAGCTGATGCAAAATTATAACAGGCAGATACTATTTCGTTTTCTGTCTTTCCCAATTTATGAAGATATATCCCTATAAACATAAGTGTACCTTCAACTATTCCACACTGCGCTCTATACCCTCCGGCGCCATGCAATCCAACAGCAGACCAGATTGTTTGCTGTTCAACAGCAGTTTCAAATAATTCAGTTAAACAAATGATTGTTGTTCTCGCACAGTTTATATCATCGTTCCAGTACAATTCATGTACCCGGTTCTTTATACGTTCTTTCATAATATGTCCTCTCCCTGCTCCCCGAACCGGGGAAGCCTGCCCTGTCCGTCCTCTGTGGTTTATTGGGGATATGCTACTGTAGAACCGTATGCATTTACTATCTTTGTACCTTCTTTCTGATAATCATAGAAATCAGCATAGTCACTATTCCTAAAGCGAGATAGACCACCGCATACAAAACAAATGCCATTTCACCCATATCAAAAAATATCCATGTGCCGATCAGGAACAGCACCGCAAAAGTAACTGGCAGGCTCCAAAGATGCTTCACATCTTTTCCCGCAAAAACTCCGATAGCCACAAAGTATATTGGATTAATGGCAAAAAACAGAAGCAGGCAGACAGCCATTCCTGCATCGCCTTTTACGAAAGTAACCGCAAGCCACGGCAGTGCCAGTATGACTACTGCCGAAATCGCCAACCATAAAATAAAATCCTTTTTCATAATATTACAGAAACCTCCACCAATTTTATACAACATCCCCTCTCCCGTTCAGAGCCGCCCCCTGCACCCCCGCAGTCCGCAGAGGCAAAGTTTTATGCGCCTCTGCGGAATAGGGTGTAAGGATTATCCATACCGACCTTCACCTCATCTCCCCGATTCCCCAATCTGCTAGAAACCGGGAATGTCTGCCATGTCCGTCCTCTGTGGCTTATTTTCTTAACATTTCTTCCATCGCTTTCACATATTCATCAAATGTCATAACCACAGAAGAGCCCACAAAACTATAAAGGGTATTTACTGCATTTGGGAAAGCATTTGCTAATGCCTCCCGTAAAGTTGGCCCATTCTTCTCTGCCGCTTTAACTCTATCGTCAATTTCTTTTTGTATTTCTTCTGCTGTTTTAACTGTTGCAAAACTGCAGGAACCTTTCACTCCATTTCGTTCCATAATACCGCGGTCAAAATACACCGGCACGGATGTGTAGTCATTAAGACTTTGCTGCCACTTATCCATAGAAAGGTAAGCGTCCCAATTTCCGGAACTTTTATATTCCTCCATAACATCCTTTATCGCCTTACTGTAGTCTGCCTTATCTAAATAATTTTTCGCTCCTGTCTTTTCAAACAGGATATCTGCTCTCTGCTTATCCACTAAAGATGTATTTCCCGTTTCCTGATTAAGCATCATAAGTTCAGCATAGCTGCAATTTCTTGGATCTATAATCCATGCATGGTGCTTCCTTTCAAATTCTTCTCCCTCTGCGGTCTTGCCCTTTAATATGTAAATTGGCGTATCATCCGAATAAATGTCAGAACGATGTATCTCAACGCTCTCCCCGGTCTTTGGATTTGAAAAAGACATCAACGGTTCATTCACTTTACTTCCCCTGTTAATATCTTCTATTTGAATATTAAAATTCTTACCTAAAACTCTCTTTTTGCCCGTCATATAATTCGAGTTAATTCCAGTATTATTATCAATACAATTTACCGACATAATGTTTGCCCTCCGAAATAGTTATATTTATTGGCGGCTCTTCTGTCGTTCAGAGCCGCATCCGCTCCCTCGTAATAAGTCCGAGCGGTTCATTACCTCCATGCAGACATACTTCCTAACTTCCCCTGTCAAACTCCATGACAAGCACCCCCTTCGCTGAAATTGTCCGCTCTCCGGCTCTTTATCAGCCGAAATACTACACTCCATTGTTTGGCATTTCTATCATAAATTGAAAGAATCTGTCATCCGTTAATAATACGAACCAGCCCTCAAAAAAGTGTCATCTCTCTTATCACCAACAGCGGTTCCCCTCTCCCGTTCAGAGCCACCCCTGCACCCTCGCAGTCCGCAGAGGCAATGCCTTATGCGCCTCTGCGGAATAGGGTGTAAAAATTATATCTGTATATCCAGCCCCTTCGCTGTGCCGGATTTCCCAGAAACCATTGATGTGATGCTCTCGTCTGCAAAAATCTCATCCAGTACATCTGATGGTATCGGTTTCCCATTCGTCCAGCCCGGCACTTTTTCCTTAACCGCAGCAGTTACTGCGTGTGCAAGGTCTAAATGAAGCTGGCTCAACGTCCATGTAGCTGGGGAGCGGTCACTCGCTTTCAGTGTTTTCACATAAGAATGTATTTTATCAAAATACGCATCTGTTTCAGCAGCACTATCGCCAGACATTCCGCCATATTTATAAAATTCCTTTTTCACATCTTCAAAGACATGCTGCTTCATTTCATCCGATACATTGATGATCCTTTTCCAATCTGTCCTGCCCGTTATCCTCATGCCTTCTACGCCATAAGAATTTTTCCTGCGCCCGGAGAGCAGGTCTGCTATTGCTTTTTCATTTCCTTTGCTTACATTCCCCTGTTTCCCTGCAAACGGAAAACTTTTATTTGATAAGAGCTGCCAAATTCCCTGATTGTTATTTCCTATACGCATGATAAAATTCCTCCTTCTATATGGTCAAATCCAACTGTGCGCCTTTGCCTTCTTCCTGCAATTTTACAGGTGCATCTGTTTTTGTCCTGATCTTCTCCAGCAGCTTCTCCAGAGTCTCCGCCTTTTCCAGCCTCTTTTCCTTCAGGGCTTCTTCCTCCTTCTTCTTTGCCCGCTTTTCCTCCAACTGCTCCTTCATTGTTTTTTTGTATGATACCGACTGGCTTTCCTTGGACGGTTTATGCCTGCTAATGCTCCAGTAGGTAACCTTCCCATCTTTGTCTATGGCTGTGCCGCAGGCTACCATCTCATTTCCATGTGCCTCAATCCCGTCTTTCATGATCTTCGCTGATTCCGGCACCTCGGCAATGTACTTTTCATACTTTGCTGCCGCTGCCGGGTCAAAGGCCATCTGTTCAATAATATTAGAAGCAATGACTATGTTATTGCCACCGCTACTCCCAAACATATAAGCATCTTCCTGTTTCCCATTCTTGAAGTCCGCCACCGTTATGTTCACGTCCGGGTATTTCTCTTTCAGACTATTTAAGTACGTCTGCGAATCCCCATTAGGGGAGCTGCCCCCGTTTGTCCTGTCTGCCGCATAAGTGTTTGTGTAATCCGTTACTCCTGAAATTGCCATAAATATCAACCTCCTTGATAAAAATATTTCAACGGCGCCCCCTCTGTCACTCGGAGCCGCCCATGCCCCCTTATGGTAAGTCCGGGCATATCCTGCTTTACTTCAAAATGCCCGCTGCTTCATAAGCCGCAATCGAAACTGCCTTTTTGGTTATGCTGGTCTGATAATACCTCTCATCTGCTTCCTGCTCCAGCAGTTTGCGTTTCAGGGCGCTTTCCTCATTCAGCCGGGCATATTCCTCACGCCTTTTCCTCTTTGCTGCCTGCTCCGCTTCGAACTGACGCATTTCTTCCTCTGTCGGGCCGGTAATATTACCACCACCGCTTGAACCTGCGGCATGGGCAATCTCTCCATTTTCATCCAGTACAACCACGCAGGAATATGTTCTGCCTGGCGGTAATGTTGCCTGATCATTCATGATAAAACTCTCCACTTTTGCCATTATCTGCTGTGCCAGAGCCGGGTCATTTTTCATTTTTTCTTCCAATGCAGGCGGAACAACAATTGCTTTCTTTCCAAGAGTAGAATCTATCCTCGACTGTACACTCGCATCCGTCAGTTTAGGTTCCGCCCCTGTTGGCTTCCAGTCTATAATTGATTCATCAAGCCCATCACTGAAAAACTTTTCATGTGGAAAGTCATACCTTTGCCATGCACCCTGTGGAATTTTATAGGCATCTGCCGTATGGTAGTATGCTCCCGGAAACCTCGCCTGCCACATATCCTTAAAACTCATTCCTGACACATCCGACTGCCCCGACGCCTTTGCCGCCGCAAGTTCCGCAAAGCTCACTCCATCGCTCTTGCCCGCCGCATTCTTCTGGTACTGCTCTGCCAGATAGTATCCTCCTAATTTACCTGTCACTCCAAAATCCATCTTCTTCTCTCCTTTCATTTTTCATCATCACGGACAGGATGAACACCCTGCCCTTTACCTTGAAATCCATTGTCCCCTGATACTTTTCAGCCGTGCTTTTGATGTTGGCAAGCCCTATACCGTGGGATTTTTTATCTGCCTTATCTGTTATGGGGAACTCCTCCTGCCGCCTCCGCACCAGCCGCCCGTCAAAGCTGTTCTCCACTTTTAGGATCAGCAGATTGCCTTTCTGTAGGGAACACAGCCGGATAAAGGCATCCGCCTCCGGCTCCTTTGCTTTCAGCTTCCTGCAGGCTTCAATCGCATTATCCACGGCATTCCCCAGAATAACGCCTATATCGTAGCTGTGTATTTCAAGCCCCTGCGGGAGCATCAGCTTATCGGCATCCATTTTTAGGCCAGGCACATCCCGCACCGCTTCATGGTATTTCATGTTGAGCAGGGTATCCACCACCGTGTTCCCCGTTTTAAACCGGACTTCCAGTTTTTCAAGGCTCCGGTTCAGCTCCGATAGATACTCCTGCAGTTCCCCGTTCCCTTCCTCCACGGAAAGGCGCTGGATGACAGCAAGCGTGTTCTTCATGTCATGCTTCATGCCCCTTATGCCGGAATAGATGCGCTCCATCTCCTCCATATGTTCCTGCAGGCTACTCACCTGGTTTTCAAGGATAATCCTTCCGCTCTTTTCCCTGTTCCAATAGATCATGTCCTGGAACAACTTCACCCCATACAGGATGGAAAGCAGCGACAGGAGCAGGATTGTGGGTATCACCATGACAAGAATGGGGTATCTTTCATACAGCATTTTAGGAACGCTGTCCTCCACTGTGATCATGATGATACGCAGGAGCATACAGATCATCATGCCAACCGCAGCCGGGGTAAGGATGAATAAAAGTTCCGTCCTGCCAATGGCATAATTCTTTTCTCGGAAATCCCGTACAACTTTCCTCAACGAAAAGTACAGCACCAGAGCAATGACAATGTATTGGATCAACAGTGTCCCCACCACGCCGATCTTTACGGCCATGCCGAAGGCTTTTTCCGATGCAAGCATCCCTTTTCCCGAACACCAGTTAATGATATCAAGCACCCATCCATCTACTTCATTGAGCAATATGACCACCGCATATCTGCTGATATCCAATACCGCCTGAAACGATACCACAAGGAAAACCGTAACGGGGCGGAATGCCTTATAAAAGCACATGGCGAGAGCTGACAGAATGCACAGCGACAATACCAGCGTCCCGGCTGCCACCCTGTAATCTTCATATCCCGGCGGGGAACACCACATCACGGCAGTTTTCAGAACTACATACAGTCCCGCCACATACAGCCCATTCCATCTGCTTTTCATCCTGCTTTCCAAAAAGCTCCCCAAAAAATACTGCAGGCAGTACCCCTGGAATACTGTCAGCGCCGCAAATAACACATCCGTCACCTTATACACTGGACACACCCCCGTTCTGCAGGTGCCACATATAGGCTTTTACAAATTCGCCATATTTCTTTTTCGTCAGATACACCCTGTCGCCATTGGTGAGCGTTATGCTCTCACTGTCATATTCCGTGATGCAGTCCATGTTCACGATGTACGCCCGGTGGCAGCGGTAAAATTCTTCCCCAAGCTGCCCTTCCAGCTCATCCATCGCCGCATAGATTTCTATTGTCTGCCTTACAGTGTGTATCTCCACCTTCTTTGCCCTGCTCTCGATGTACAGGATTTCGGACTGGTCAAGGGTAAGGTTCCGTGATTTGATGAACAGCACACGGCGCTCCTTCTTCCTCGCGGCCTCCCTCACTGCCCTTTCCAGCACTTTTGCAAATTTCCCCTCATCCACAGGCTTTAACAGATAGTGGAACGCATAAAGGTCAAGGGCATCGAATACATACTCCTTAATGCCCGTGATGAATATGAGGACGGTATCTCCCTGCCGTTCCCGCAGGCTCCTCGCCGCCTCAATGCCGTTCATACCCTCCATCTGTATGTCAAGGAAAACAATGTCAAACCGCTTCCCCGAAGCAAGCAGCTCCTCACCCGTAGCATAGGCTTCTATGCTGTTCCCCGGCTGCTGCTCTTCAATTAGGGCGCATATATGCTCCCTTATCGCTTTTTCATCATCTACAACTGCTATTTCCAAAATCCATCACCTCAAATCCTGCAAAGGCATTCACCTTTTATATC
Organism: Lachnospiraceae bacterium; assembly: GCA_029054245.1. Taxonomy (GTDB): domain Bacteria; phylum Bacillota; class Clostridia; order Lachnospirales; family Lachnospiraceae; genus Suilimivivens. The sequence continues at coordinate 9,827 of JAIDFQ010000076.1, forward strand.
GGCAGAAAATTTCCATTTTTCGGGCGGAGGGAACGAAACGACCACTTTTCGGGAACGAAAGGCATATTTCGTATGTAAAAAATTCAAAATCAGCTCTAAAGTTTTTCGCCTTTCGTCCGATAACACCACTCGCATATTACCTCTAACCTCCCCGCTTTCCAACTAATTTCCCTTATCAGGCCGCCCGGCCTGCCTGGAAAAAAGCAGACCGCCGCATATGGCGGATAAAGTCCATAGTGCGGCGGTTTGTCTTTTGTAAACTTTCTGCTATTATCTACTTCAAATCCTTTTTTGTAAAAATAATTCTTGCATATAGCATAATCGTTCCAATATAGTACAAAATGAAAAATACAAAGAACAAACCAGCAGCAATACCTATCTGTTTCATTCCAGCCGCAACAGAAATCAATTGAACTATTCCATCTGCATCCCGGACAATGCGCCCTGTCATCATCGGAAAAGCTAAAATATCAATAAAAGCCGCCAGAAGGACTGGAAGAAAATAAAGTAGCACCACCTGCTTCTTCAACATCTTTTTTTGCTGCTTCTGCCCGACACCAAGATAATCCAAAATCTGGTAACCCTTTATCTCATTTTTTGCTTCGCTCAAAATCTGCACTGAAAGAATCGTGCAGGCAACAGCACTGAGTATCAAAGCCAGATAGAGCAACGGAAAAGCAGTATATACAGCCATAGATGCAGAACGGTTTCGCACGCCTTTCTTTGAAATGATGCTGATACCGGAACCAATGGTTTCCATTTCCACAATCTCTGATAATGGCAGTTCGCTTTTCACATTTACTACCATTACGCACTTGTGAAAATCCAGTCCTGGGAGAGCCCTGTCTGGAACAACAATCAAAACGCTGTTCCCGTTTCCCTGCGCCTCCTGCTGCATAAAATCCTCACTGTAAATCCCGTCAAAACGGTATCTGTCATCCCCTATTATCAAAAACGGGTATTGTTCTGTATAATGCGCAAGCGGCACAATACATGGTCTGGTACAGTGCAGAACATAGGAATCGCTGTCAATATGAACCTGCGGCAAATCCAGCATATCCCGCAGCCTGTTATAATCACTTACACACATAAAGGTATCTTCATCACTGCCCGAAATGTAAAATCCCATTTTTCCCTGAACCAATCTTTTTGCCTGTTGGCAAAAAACATCATCATGGGTGGTATAAAGGCTGTATCCATGACTGCTTTCCAATTCGTGGTTCTGATTCAGACAAGATAAATATGGGGAAAAATCTGCGTTTTCTTCATCCTTGAAAAAAGCTACGTCAAAAGCAACCGCCTCAACACGGCTGTCAACCTTATCCATAAAATAAATCGCCCAGCCAGCAGCTAATAGTGCAACCATTATCAGCATAGACGCACCTGCCAAAAGGGGAAGCATGGAACGCATTTTTGCAGTGAGCTGCCTGTACATGAAAAGGCGGCTGCCATGGTATTTCCATTCATCGTTTCTCAGGCGTGAGAGCAGGTGCCGGAAAAGCAAAACAAAAAACCCATAAACGGAAACGGCAAGGAACATGACAGCAAGGACATTCACAATATCCGGCAGATTCCTGACAGTGGAAAGCGCCATAACTGCAATTCCTACAATACCAAATGATACTGATACCAGTGCCGTGGATATGCTGGCCTTTGCATCCCCACTGACCGCCTTATCAAAATAAATCAGTTCCCGTACATTGAGTTTCCGAACCGCCCGCTTTACCCTTATGGAAGAGATACATAAGATTATCCCCATATAGAACAGTGTCAGGATAACCGCCTCTGTTGACACTTCAAAGGTAAAATTGAACGGAACCGCATACATCCTGCATATTACGGCCTTAACAGCCTGAAAAAAACATGTTCCAAGGAATACCCCCACAACAAGAATGAATCCGTGAACTAACCTGTTCTCTCTGAGGAATATCCCTGCTATATCCTCATTCTCAATCCCCAGCAGCATATACAGCCCAAATTCCCTGCTCCTCCGTTTTAAAATAAACACTGTGATATGGTCTACCAGTACGCCCATGATAAAGACCACCATAATACTGACCATGACAATCATAAACGGTAGGATAGACTTTTCTTTTATTATGACAGAAATTTCCTCTGAGAACACAATCATGTTAAATGACAGCATCAAGATCATAGTAATGACAAGCGTGATGATATAAATGATATAATCCATTGCCTGCCTCTTTGCATTTCTTCTGGACAATTTTTTCAGCATGATCACATACCTCCAAATGCAGAAACCTCTGACAGGATGGCATGGTAGAAATCACTCCTGCCCTGTCTTCCTCTATGGAGTTCCTTATTGATGCGCCCGTCTTTCAGGAAAAGGACACGGCTCCCATAACTGGCAGAAAGCGGATCATGCGTCACCATCAATATAGTTGCATTTTCCTGTTCGTTTAATTCCGTCAGTAATGCCAGCAACTGTCCGGCAGACACAGAATCCAAGGCTCCTGTCGGTTCGTCCGCCAGAACCAGCCTGGGCTTATTTACAAATGCCCTTGCACAGGCACACCGCTGTTTCTGTCCACCGGATACCTGCGCCGGAAACTTAGCCGCTATGTCACCTATCCCAAGCCGCCGCATCAGGCTTCTGACTGTATCTTTTATCTCTTTCGCCGGAACATCCCTGACTGCCAGCGGAAGTGCAATGTTTTCCTCAATACTGAGAGTATCCAGCAGATTAAAATCCTGAAATATGAATCCAAGGTTCTCCTGCCGGAATCGGGCTGATTTTTGCTGTGACAGGGAAGCCAAGTCCTGTCCGTCCAAATAGACATGCCCTGCATCTACCGTATCAATAGTTGATATGCAGTTCAACAGGGTGGTCTTGCCGGAACCGGACGGCCCCATGATGCTTACAAATTCACCTGCATTTACTTTAAAAGCTACCCTGTCAAGCGCTTTATCTAAGTTAGGCTCCTTTCCATAATACTTCTCAGCATTTTCTACATTTAAAATCGTATCCATAACCATCCTCCATTAACCAAATACCAGACTACATACCAGCATACTCACCGGCTGGTGGAGCAGATAAATCCAGATTGTCCTGCTCCCGATAGCGGATAGGACCGGAACCTTATGCCGGGCGGCAACTTTCCATGTGTCATGCCCCCTGAATATTTCATTGAAAAAGTACCCGCACAGGTACAGGAACATCCATGGGATCATAGGGAAATAGTCGCTTGACTTAAATCCCGGAAAAGGAAAGCCGAGTGGTGTCAGAATCTTTATGGAATAAAATATTGCCGGGACCTGCATGCCGCCCCCAATCCCGATATAGCCATACTGTATCCGCTTGCAAAGGATAAACAGCACAAAACAGATTCCCAATCCCCATGCAGGAGGGACTTTTTTTACCACCTTCCGGAGCGGGAACATCAGCAGGACTGCACACCCCATAAAATTCAATATCCCGAACCATATGGTTTCCGATGGGATGAAGATAAGTGTAACAAGCGAAATAATAAAACCATACAGATTGAAACACAAGCCACGCCGCAGATTTCCTTCCATCCCCCACTGCCATACAAATCCCGAAATGAAAATAAATGTCTGGCAGATTATCTGCTGCCAGATATGGATTGCGGGAAGTCCATACCAAAACGGATCTTTCCCATAGACAATAAATACATCATACAGAAAATGAAATACCGCCATGTTGACAATGGCAACACCCCTGATACCGTCAACCAAATAATACCGTTTTTTCTGCGCCTCCATAAACACCACTCCTGTCAAAATATGATTCACGGTTTCATCATAACAGACAGCGCCCTTCATGGCGGCTCATTGCAAAAATTAAAGGTCTGCGGGTAAAAAATAAGAAGTCCGGAATATTCCACCGGACTCCCTGCCCACTTTATGAAAATCACTCGGTATCTGCATCTTCCAAAAACAGGAGGACATTTGCCTGGAAATCCCCATCCTGGACCGTTGCCGTCAGGCTTCCATGATACTTCTCTGCAATCCTCCGGATATTTTTCAGCCCAAACCCATGCTCTTTGGAATCCCCTGATATCTTCCCTTTCCCGGAACAATTATTTTGGGTGCTGATGCAGAGGATGCCCCGGTCATATTTCATCATGATGCGGAAGGATGGCTCCGTTACCTCCGACATGGCATTCATGGCATTTTCAAACAGGTTGCTCAGAATCACATTGATGTCAAAAACGGGGATTCCCAGATGCTCCGGAATCTGGATTTTCCAGGAGACATCAACACCTGAATCTTTTGCCTTTGAAATCATGTAATTCAGGATACTGTCAATCCTTTCGTTTCCAGTGGCGACATATTCCTCATTGTTCTCCATAAATGCTCCCATAGACGCAAGGTACTTAAGCGCCGCTTCGTTTTCCCCTCCGGATACCATATCTGTGAGCATTTTTATATGATGCTTCATATCATGCTTCAAGGCGCGGATATTATGCTGCGACTGCCTTATGATGCCGAACTGGTTCTCATAGATACGAACCTCCTGCTCCAACAGCTCGCGCTCCTGCTCCTGCCGGGATTTCCCTGCTTTCTCCAGAACCATCCCAAAAACCAAAAACAGGCCTACGGAAATGGATGTGGCAATCAAGTACTGGCGGCTGTCAGTGACCGCTGCAAATAAAACAGACACAACAATCCATTTGCCAATCCAGTATACCGTTGGGAGAATAAACGCCATCAGCAGACGCCGTGCCGCCCTGCCCTGACAGCAGAAAGACATTGCTGATAAAAACGGGATCTCTACCAGTAAAAAGAACAGCTCCAACGGTGCGATTCCCCGCCCAACATAGGAAATGCTTATGAGAAAGCCCTCAAATATCCACAGCACTGTAAAGAGGGCTGTCACAATTTTCTTAGAAACCCTGTATTTCCCAATGCAGGCAGAAAAACAACGCATATAAAGGCAGATGCGGACTGCCGCCAGTATGACGACAAGACTTTTCACGACAGACACTTGCCTCACCCCCTTTGATACCTTTCCGTTAAGTTCTCTTTTATCGCTTTCCGGTACTTCTGGCTGATTGGCAGGCGTGAGCCATCTGTCATCTGAACAGAATCATAATGATAAACCGAAACAAACGCCGTGTTTACGATGTAGGACTTATGGATGATCCAGAACCCCTTCCCCTCCACCTGTCCCCATACCTCCCGCATGGCACCATAAAATTCTTTCTGCCCCGAACCGGTATATATTTCAACCTTCCTGCCATTGCAGGCAAAATAGCGTATCTCATCCAGATACAGCCTGCAGACTGACTTCCCTGCATGATAATAAAATTCATTTTTATTGGCTTCACTCAGCCTTATGAACTGCTCCAGTGTAGCGGCCACTTTCTCTTTGGTGAGCGGCTTTATCAGAAAGTCCAGAGGACGCACCTGAAACAGGCTCATGGCATAGGTTTCCCTGGAGGAAATATAAACAATACTAATCTTGTCGTTTCCAAGCTGCTCCCTGATCTGTCTGCCGACCTGAACGCCGTCCATCTCCAAAAGCTGGATATCCAGAAAAATAAGGTCATACGGACACTGCTCCTGAATGGAGCGGTAAAATGCCTCCCCGGAATAGAAAACCTCCGTTTCAATCTGCAACGCACGGCAGTCCGCAAAATCCAGAATCATTTTTTCCAAATCAGAACAGGTGCCGATTTCATCGTCACATATCGCAATCCGTTTCAATTCTGCTACCTCTTTCCTTTTTCTACCACCTAAAATTTATCTTGGGAACCAAATACCCCCATTTTCATTAGGCTTTATTATATTTCGTCCAAGAGAAATACTCAAGTCTGAATAAAGGGCACCCAATAATATCAGCTATGCTATTATGAATCATGTCATGCACCAGTCATAGGATGAGGCCCCACTTATTCCATCTCCCTGAACGTGCCAGACGCCGACTTTCAAACAGCTAATTTTCATATATCCCTTTCAGGGTAAACTGGTCTAAGATATGCCCATCCATTTCCCGGTAAAGTTCGTTCAGCAGGAAGCCCTTCTCTAAGTCCATAATCTTATCCAAGGCATACACATGAAGTTCATATATGTGAGGCTTATCGGGCGGCGTCATCCCGCCATAATAGCAGGAAAGTTCCGTGGACTGCTCGCCGCCCTGTATGCTCGTCCAGCTATTCCTGCCCTGCACAAAGTCATCCGCCGTCTGGCTCTCATTCTCTTTGATTTCAAAACGGGTTATATTCGCCGCCAGCCAGTGTATCCATGCGAATCCCCCTGTCACTGGGTATGCGTCCTTGTCCTCCAAGACAATGGCAAGTGACGCTGTCCCCTGCGGCGCATCTTCCACTGTAAAAGGCAAAGAGTAGGTAGGGATGCCGTTTTCGTTGAACTGCGTCCCATGCCCGCCATATTGTGGCTGAATCACTCCGTTTATAATACCACTGCTTGTAACATTCATCTTTGAATCCTCCAATCTGATTTTTTGATGGTATTATAAGCGGTGGTTCCCAGACAGTAAATTACCCACTTTTTCGTGGGTACTAATCCGGGACTACTCCCTTTTCCTCCAGGATATGTTCCATGCCGTTTGCTTTCAGGTAGTCAATCCCTATGTGCTGCATAATCCTTAACGCCTCCAGTATTTCCATGCCCATGCCATCCGTTAAGGAATATTCCACCCGGAGCGGGTATCCCTCATAGGATTTCTTTTCCACAAAGCCATAATCCATCAGTTCCTTTAACTGCTCCAACAGCATCTTCTGTGTAATGCCGTCTATGTCCCGTTCCAGCTTCGCCAGAGACGTAGCACCTAAACGCAGCCGCCATAAGATGATTGGTTTCCACTTTCCCTTGATCATATCATGCACAAGTTCCAAAGGGCAGGTATATTCTGTCCGCATTTTCATAGGCTGATGCCCCTCCCATTTATTTCATCTCCCTGAGCGTGCCAGCCATCCCCCACAAGGCTCTGCTGGCGCTGCATATAGAATTTCAGATTTTTTGTGCTTTGCCGATAAACCTCACAAGCTATTGACACTATACCCTCTGCCAAAGCAGCATACTGTCCTGAAATTCAGCCGACAATTTCCCATTATCTTTCAGCCATGAAAGGTAGGAGCGCACCGTGCTGCCTACTAGCACATATTGCTCAAAGTTCATGGCAAGCCCATAGCTTTTAAACACTTCCTGAAAAATACGCTCAAAGCATATCGGCTCCTTGCAGATGGATAAAATCTTCTTCGCCACTTCATGTATCTTATCCCTGTTGTATCGGACAAGTTCTTTCACATCAGCAGATGCTTCCGCATGGGCGGGAACGAACATTGCCGCCTCCATCCCCTCCACCATATCCAGTGTTTTCAGATAAGCACCCACGTCATAAATGAACGAAACGGCATACTTATCCAGCGTCTCCCTGCTGCTGATGCAGTCTGCAAGGAATACCACGCCGTCCGGCATACGGAACCCTACCATGTCAAAGAAATGTCCCGGCAATGGTATCACCTCAATCTCCTTTGGAAAACTTTCCTCTGAAAAATCTGTCACATTGCTCTCCTGTGCCATCAGGAACTTATGCCGCAAGTCCTTACACGGATAGCCTCCATAAAGGAAAGACGGCTCCAAGACCGGATATTTCGTGAATGCCGCCTCGATACCGCTGGAATAAATCTTACACCCCGTCTGCCCCTGCAGGTATTTGTTTCCGCCGATATGGTCTGCGTTGGAATGGGTATTCAGTATGGCGGTCAGATGCCAGCCATTCTTTTCCAGTATCTGCCTGACCTTCCTCCCAGCATCCTTATCATTCCCGCTGTCAACCAGATAAACATTATCCTTGTCTGCCACATAAACACCAATCTTTGCCGGGCAGTTTATGTAATAGCATTTCTCACTGACTTGTACCAATTCGTACATTTTCTGTTTCCTCCTTTAATTGTTCGGGTAAAATATCACATTATAAGCGGCACAGTCTTTATCTGAAACATTGTGGTATGCGTGGGAAATGTCTGCACCAAACCGTATGGACTGCTTTTCCTGCATTAATACTTCCTTCCCGCCTATCACCATTTTCAGCGTCCCATGCACCAGAAATATATATTCCTCCACGCCAGTCACATGAGGAAGTGATTCATGGTTCACCCCTGCGTCAAACTCAATATAAAACACTTCTACGTTCCTTACCGGGTCAAACGGAAACAGCGGATATGCCCTCATCCCTCCGTCCTCCTCCGTGATCACATCCTTTTCACCAAGCCCGGCAATCGTGTATTCCGCTTCCTCCTGTTTGCAGAAAAAGGACAATGGTATTTTCAGCCCCGTTGAAATCTTCCATAATATGTTGATGGTGGGCGAGGACTGTCCACGCTCAATCTGTCCTAACATGGGCTTGCTCACACCAGTCAGCTCCGCAACGTCATCCAGCGTGAGCTGCCTTGTGTTACGGATTTCTTTCAGCCGCTCTCCTATCTTCAATGAAACTTGTTCCATGATTCCTCCTTGCATTTGTTTTCACATATAAAATGTATTATAACATACAGACTTGCAAAATAAAAGAGCCTGCACAGCCCCTTTTCTCGTTTCACCAATATTCCATTTAACTTTTACCGCTTTACCCATATACTATCACGAAAACTCCTTACATTATCACGGAAACTCTTATATTATCACGAAAACTCCCAGCAGGTTTCCGTGATAATATAGGCAGTTTCCGTGTTCGTTTAAGGGTTTTGCCTGATAGTATTGAGTTTTGCGTGATAGTACGGAGTTTTGCCTGATAGTATCCGAGTTTCCGTGATAGTAACCGACTTTTGCCTACGAGTATAAACTATCAGGCAAAAGAACCCCAGAACAACCGTTCGTACCCTCGCTAATGTAAAAATGCCCCCAAAAGCACACGGAAATAATGTAACTTTCAAAGCTATGTAGTGCCACAAACGCCGTATTTACGGGATTTCTCGGCTTTCCGTGTCCGTATCTGCCGGAAACTAAGACACCTCCGGATGCTAGAACTATTGTCTCCAATCTATAAATAAATTGCATTAGAAATGCACATCTAAAAACTATATTACTCTACTGGAAGAAGACAATATAATTCTCTTAAATTTGAAATAATATGGTCTGGCATAATACCTAATTTATTTTCACTACCATCAGGATTATACCAACATGTTTGAATTCCTGCATTTATACCCCCTTGAATATCAGAGGATAATGAATCTCCAACAATCAATACCTCATCCCTACTACAATGAAGCTTATCAAAAACATGTTCAAAAAAATGAATATCTGGTTTTTCAAATCCAATAGATTCGGATACAAAAACTTCCGTTATAAAATTACAAACTCTAGAATTTTGTATTCTACTAGTTTGAGTTTCAAAAATACCATTTGTTACAATCGAAATTTTATACTTTTTTGATAAATAGCAGCATACTTCTTCTGCATTTGAAACAAGCCAACATTGATGTTTTAGAATTTGATGATACAGTTTATTTGCCTGCTCTCCATCAACTAATAAATCTAACTGCTTAAATAAGACAACAAACCTCTCATTTTGAACATATTCCATGGTAGTCACTCCATGTTCGAGTTCTTTCCATAAGCTATTATTAATAATCTTATAC
>JAIDFQ010000077.1 GCA_029054245.1 Lachnospiraceae bacterium
CGGGCTGGCAAAGCAGGGAAAGAAAGTTTTAGTTATTGACGCAGATGCACAGGGAAGTCTGACCGCAAGTCTTGGCTTCACGGAGCCGGACAAGCTGGAAGTTACCCTTGCGAATGTATTGGAAAAGGTAATTAACGATGAGGAAATGGAGCCGGGCTACGGTATCTTAAAGCATGGCGAGGGGATTGACCTGATGCCGGGGAACATTGAGCTGTCCGGTCTGGAGGTTTCCCTTGTGAACGTGATGAGCAGGGAGATCATGATGCGCTCTTATGTGGACATGGTAAAGGACAGGTACGACTATATTTTGATTGACTGTATGCCCTCGCTTGGCATGATTACCATAAATGCCTTTGCCTGTGCGGACAGCATACTCATTCCAGTACAGGCGGCATATCTGCCCGTGAAAGGACTGGAACAGCTTATCAAGACTGTAGGCAAGGTAAAACGGCAGCTCAATCCCAAACTGGAGATTGAGGGCATTTTACTGACAATGGTAGACAACCGTACCAACTATGCAAGGGATATTACATCACTGCTTATCGAAACCTATGGCAGTAAAGTACGGATATTTGAGAACAGCATACCGATGTCAGTACGGGCGGCAGAAACTTCCGCAGAGGGCGTCAGCATCTACCAGCATGACCCGAAAGGCAGGGTTGCGGGGGCATACCAGTCTTTGACGGAGGAGGTGCTTGGCAGTGGGCAGTAAGGCAGGGAGCGCATCAAAAGTCAGGCTGAACAGTTTTGATGATTTATTCGGCGGGACAGAAAATACGGCAGGGGAGCAGATCATCAATGCAAAGCTGACCGATTTACATACATTCAGAGGACACCCTTTCCGTGTCCTTGATGATGAAAAAATGGAGGAAACTACGGAGAGCATCGGTAAATACGGCGTGCTTGTACCCGGAATTGTAAGACCGAGGACAGAGGGCGGCTATGAGATGATAGCCGGACACCGGAGGAAACGGGGTTCTGAAAGGGCAGGGTTAGATACCATGCCCGTCATTGTCAGGAATTATACGGACGATGAAGCCACGATTATCATGGTGGATTCCAATATCCAGCGTGAGGACATTTTACCGAGTGAAAAAGCAAGGGCTTATGCCATGAAGTACGAAGCAATGAAACATCAGGGCAGCAAGGGCGGCAGTACCCTTGACGAAGTGGGGGAAGCTGCCGGGGAGAGCGGAAAGACGGTGCAGAGGTATGTATGGCTTGCAAGGCTTTCTGACGAGCTGCTTGACATGGTGGATAAGAAGAAGATAGGGATAGCGCAGGGCGTGGATATTTCTTTCCTGACCGAAGAAGCCCAGCAATGGGTGTCTGTTATCCTTGAGGAAACGGGGGCGGCAATGAACGCCTCCCAATCGGCAAAGCTGAAGGAGTATGGGAAAAGCGGAGAGCTTACGCTTGCAATGGTAAGGCTGATACTGGCGGAGGAAAAGCCGAAAGAAAGAAAAGTAACCATTAAGGGCGATAAGATCAACAGGTATTTTCCAGAGGACTATTCCAATGATGACATAGAGGGCATCATTATCCAGCTTTTGGAGGAATGGCAGAGTAAGCAGTAAAGGAGGCGGTAAAATGGGCGAGCCATTGAAGTTTGATTATTACTATGGCATTGAAGCAGAGCAGTTTTCTTTTTACCGTGTTCCCCGCCTGCTGATTAAAGACGAGCGTTTCAAGGGGCTTAGCAGCGATGCTAAGCTCCTGTATGGGCTGATGCTTGACAGGATGTCGCTGTCCATGAAAAATGGGTGGCTGGATGATGAAAACAGGGCATATATTATCTATGCTGTGGAGAACATCATGGAAGATTTGGGCTGCTCTAAGCCTACCTGCATAAAGGTCATTAAGGAGCTGGATGCGGATAATGGAATAGGGCTGATAGAGAAAAAACGCAGGGGGCTTGGGAAACCTGATATAATTTATGTGAAAAATTTCGCTTCTGTGCCGGAAAAAGAGCGTGCAGAAAAGCCTGAGAACACTGATGTTTCCACAGAAGTAAAAAATCTTTACTTCAAGAAGGAAAGAAATTTGACTTCTGAAAGTAAAGAAACTGAACTTCTGCAAGTAAAAGAAACTGACTTCAAGAGGGAAAATAATTTGACTTCCGGAAGTAAAGGAACTGGACTTCAAGAAGTAAAAGAATTTGCCCCTAATTATAACAATACTAACTATAACAATCAGAACTATACTGATATGAGTTATACCAATCCTATCAATCAATCTGCGGGAAATGTGGGGAGTTCAGGAATGCAGGGAAAACATGATATGATTGATGTGATAGATGAAACAAGCGCATATATGGCTCTGATCCGTGACAATCTGGATTATGAACACCACATGAAATATGGGCAGCATGGTGATAAGGAGATGTATGAGGAAATCTATGAAACCGTCTGCGATGTGGTCTGTGTAAAGCGAAAGACAATCCGCATCAATGGGGAAGAATACCCTTATGAGCTTGTAAAATCCCGCTTTTTGAAGCTGAACAGCAGCCATGTGGAGTATGTCATGGGCTGTATGAGGGAAACTGTCACAAAGATTACCAACATCAGGGCATA
>JAIDFQ010000078.1 GCA_029054245.1 Lachnospiraceae bacterium
TATATTGTGGTGGCTCTCAAGGGCGATAATACCCGTATGTGGGTGGCTCTCAAGCATGACACTGGTGGCTCTCAAGAGCGATAATATTCAATATGCAAACATATCAATATAGTCACTACCCTCTGTATCAACTTTTGACACATCCACCATGCGTTCTGTAACATTTCCGCTTTTATCCCATACCTTCACTTTATATACCGGATTCGCAGGGTCAAAGTCCTTCGGCTGATAGACCGTAAGGGAATAATCCGCCCCGCACATTGAGCCGATTGCCTTTCCGTCCTTATCATTTGAAATATGTAACTCAAATGTGCCGCCGGATGCCTGTGCTGCCGGAACCATATTGCACATCTGATCAACATAATTCCTTCCTGTCCTTCTCGTTTCATACCCTGCCACCGGGTATCCTGCTGCTCCTATTCCATTAACATTCATTTCCTTTAATCCTCCATTGTTTTTAGTATTGCGGCTCATCTGTCATTCAGAGCCATCTCTGCTCTCTTGATGTAAGTCCGAGCAGTCCATTGTTTCCTATAGCCTAACTCCCCTTGTAACACCTCCTCTCTCTGCTCCAGAAACCGGGAAAGCCTGCCCTGTTCGTCCTCTGTGGTTTATTGATGATATCTTTTTTTATCCAGAATTAGTTCGCACCTTTTCTCCAGAACAAGCCCTCTGAAAACGCTACTTTTTCCATAATGGATTTGGCCTTTTCTGACGGATTATATACTGCCAGATTTAAGCAATCCCAATCAAAAACCAAAAGAGCATCTTCCTCTACAAACAGTACATTCAGCGTACCCGAATAGTTCTCCATAATTTCACAAACTGCTTCCTCTATCATTTTGGGAGAGGGCCGGTCAACCCACCCATTCCACAGAATAGCTACATGGTAATAGCACATCAGTTTCAAAATGACAGAAACGAACCTGTCTTTCAGCCCGATATGTTTATCGCTGTTTAGCAGGTAATACTCCACATCAAAAAAATGCCCGCCATTGTCCGGCTTCACCTGTTCTGGAAGATAATCCATGATAAAACATGGCTTTTTCAGTAATTCGTTGATTCTCTCCATTTTACTTTCCATCTTGTACCACCTGTTACAACTTGTCAACAATTTTTTAATCACTTTGCCGATTCTCCATATCTTTAGTATCGCTTAATATAATTCGGCGTAATTTCTCCTGCACCCCTTCGGTACTGGTTTCTTTATAATTTACAGAAACCTCATATGTTGTTGTACCAATTTTCTTTTTAATATACTTTTTAGATTTTTCATTTTCCATATGATTCTATTTTCCTTCCTCATTTATTATAATTCTTGTTACTTTGTTCTTTGTCCACGCTCTTTCATTTTATCTGTTTGTACGCTTTTTTCTGGTGGCTGACGCATAATTTCTGCAATAACTTCCTTCATGCGGTTAGGTGCCCTCTGCTTGGCTTGATAATAGCGCATTGTATCGGTGACACTCTGACCTTGATATTTCTGCAATGCCTTTTTTAAAACAGATATTTCATTCACAAGACTTTTTATCTGTTCCTTCAGCCTGCTGATGATACCGCGTGACTGTATTCCCTCCTTGGCAAGCCCAGATACGGTTTTCCAGTCATTGGGCGCAAGCGCGACATCACCGAGTATGGTATGCTTTTCTCCCATGCTTTCAATCTTTGAGATGGTAATGGCATCCTGCTTTGCAACGGACATTTTTTCTTTCAGTTCCAAAAGCTGTTTCTTTTCCTTTTCCACCTTCTTTCCCAAATCATCCGCTGTCTGCTTCCTTCCGCTGATCGCTTCATCAAGGGCAGTGACTGCTGTCCTCTTTTTCTCTATTCTCTTGTCCAATGCTGTGACTGCATCCCTGTCCTTCTTGATTTTATAATAAAGGACTTCCAGATGTTCCGCAGTGCTCCCACGCTCCCCACGCTCCAAATCACGGAATCCGGCTTTCTGCATATGTGAAAAATATCTGTCTTGGAGAAGCGAATAGGAATAGACAAGGCGTTCCTTCCCGTCCTCTCCCCTCACCCTTTCTGACTTCCATTTCTTGCTGTTGCTGACCTGCTTCACGACTTCCTTTACTTTCCCTACAAGCGATGGGTCTCTGCACCGTTTTGTCCATCTGATTTCCGTATCGACTACGGGGATATATGCAACATGCAGATGATAATGGTATACGTCACGCCCCAGCTTCTCCGATAATGCATGGTTCTTTTCATCCGCGTGCATGACTGCCGAAAGGATATACTGTTCGCCACCTGCTTCACTGACTGCCATCTTATATGCCTCGCTGAAAAACTTCTTTGCATACTCATATCCCCCGTTGCGCTCAAAGTACTCCGTATTCACATCGAAAATCATTTCATCTATGATTTTTGCATCTTTTTTCAGTCCTCTTGTGCTGATGGCTCCGTCCGCTATCATCCTGTCGAATGTTTGTAAGTAACCTTCCTCACATTTCTTGAAATGGACGTTGAATGCAGTGCGCCCCGTATCGACGCTTTCATTGTAATAGTTCTGGTTCCTGCGCTCATTATGCCTTTCCATGTTCTTTACATTCTCCCTCGCATATGCCACATTCCGTACGACGCTCCTGTCCACTTTCCCTATCATTTCTACCTCCTTTTCCTGTCTTTATCTATATAAAAAACCTCAGATACTGGTTGAATATACAGTACTGGGGTTTGAATATTTTTTTCCATAAGAAAGGGACTGCATGTATCAGCAATCCCTTTCTGTCAAATCCGTATCAAATTATCTGCCGTGGACGAAATCATCATCCGACATGAATGTATCTGTCATGAACATGACGCCAAGGCGGAAGCCATAAGAGAAATTTTCAAAGGAGAAAAGGTTGCCTATCTGCTCTTCCATTTCCTTAATCTGTTCGAATACGGCTCTCTCTTCTGATGCCAGTCTTTCTTTAAAATCATCTGCCTTTATTCCGATTTCCCTGCACAGTTCCTTATATCTTGGGTCTTTCGGCAGGATGTTTTCAGCCGGGTAGATATCGCCGTCATAAAGCTGTTGCAGAAGTGTTTTATCCATTCTTTGCCACCCCCTTTTCTTCAAGGACTTCCATTACCATCAAAGCCCCCAGCTTGTAGCCTATCTTGAATACTTCTACTTCATCAATCGTCATTATATGGTGCATCAGCTTCTTAAATTCTTGCAGGTGTTCTACGTCTTCCGGTGACAGTCTGCTTACAAGATGCTTTTCTTCATCATCGGCTTTCCTGATGATTTCCCTTGCCTTTGGGTCAACATAGGAACGCTGTTCCCACGGTGCTACGTTACCGACGTAAAAATCATGCAGGACAGATTTCCTCATAACATCCCTCCTGCTTCCTCCGGAATATCATCCAGCCCCATGAGTATCTCCGTCATGAGAAGCACTCCGACTCTCAAAGCATAGACGAACATGTCATACTGGACAGCTTCGTCTATATCAGCCTGTGCATTGCAGTACTTTTCAAATAATTCTTTGTCAGCATTATCCATTTTTTCTTTCAGTTCATCATAGTATCTGCTTTTACTCTCCATTGCTTTTGCGACAGTTGAATCCGGCGGATACATTCTGGAAGA
The DNA here is from genome assembly GCA_029054245.1 of Lachnospiraceae bacterium. Taxonomy (GTDB): domain Bacteria; phylum Bacillota; class Clostridia; order Lachnospirales; family Lachnospiraceae; genus Suilimivivens. Next base: position 3,581 of record JAIDFQ010000078.1, read on the forward strand.
TGGACGGATGTTTCCAAGATATAGTTCTTCAATAATGCTCATACCATGACCTTCCTTTCCTGTTTTCATTGTAAGTTATCCAACAATGCCTTGAATGGATTCGTCGCGCATGGTATAATATTTACGCTTCAAGTGCCATTCGGCAGTTGTTGGCTGGGGAAGTGGTGTTGTGCTTTGCAGGTATTTCACCGCTTCCTCTTTTAGTTTTCTTCGAGATTGTGAAGTTTTGCATAAACTTCATTAATGCCTTCTCTTACAATCTCTGACCGTGATTTTCCGGTAGCCTTACAACAATATTCCAGTTTTTCAAGTTCTTCCGTAGTCATTCTTGTCTCAACTCGAACATGCTTAGGGTTTTCGGAATGCGGTCTACCTGTTCTCGGACTCAATTCCTCACCTCACTTTTCTTCCGTACAATAATATTATATCTTGTACGGAAGAAAAATCAATACTTTTTTTGCAAAAGCAAATGAATAGATAAAAAGCAAATACCATTTACATACTTTTTCAAAGTATGTAACCCACTATGACAGTTTCCCTACGGGCAAACTGTCAGTGGGCGCTACCGCGGGTTTCTGCCTGCTGAAATTATCTTTTATCCTATAAGTTGTGCACAGGCAGAAAGAAAGCAGGCTATCCCTTTTTAAGATTTCCTGCTTTCATACTGCCTATATCTTCCACATTTTTACATGGAATGCAATTTTTCTGTTACTCCGTTTTTTATCCTTTTTTTTCGATAATACATTGCTAAATCTTCTATCAAATATTCATCTGGCGTAGGGTCTATAATGAATCCCGAATCATACCATAGCCATTCCGAAATATTATCCATAAACCAATCCAATTTCTGCAACGCAAAAATCATACTGCCAAAAGAGCCAAAATCACCATTTATATATAAACCATTCTCGTCTTTGGTAATTCCCATGCTTGCAAACTCTTCATCAATGATTCGGTTCATTTTGTCAAAATCATATTGTCCTTCGTGCTCAATCTTTTCCTTATCAAGTTTTATCAACATTTTCATCATAATTTGTATTCCTTAAATCTACGCCATAAGCAATCCATCCTGCAATTGCATATACTCTTCTTCTGTGATTCCAGCAATCTTCAATACTTCTTTCTCTGTATATCCTTCTTTAATCATGCGGTCAGCAATTTCTAATTGAAATTCCTTCCTATCCTCTTTTCTTAATTCGTCTATCATTCTACTCATAGCGCGCATTCCCTCCTTATTTTCCTTATAATACTTTACAGTAGTAGCAAGAATCCTATAATTCATATCTTCTGGATTGGTACATAAAAAATCATGCATAAGTTTTCCAAGGTTTGTATCATCTACATAAGAAGCATTCACATATATAATATGAGCACCATCATTAAAATATTCGCCTGTTTCCATTATACAACGTTCAATATGGTAAATAGGTTTACTCTTTCCAATAATATCATTTTCCGTTATAAATATGACATATGTTTCTGCAAGTTTTTCATATTCAAATCCAGCCGGCAAAACATTACTGTCAATCAAGCTACTATGATATCTGGCTCTTTTTGCACCTGCCCCTTTATCCGCACGTTGAATTTCTATATTGTGTTTTTTCCCTGTTGAATCCGTTGCAAAAATGTCAAGTATCACGGAATGACCTTTAATATTTTTCATACTATATTGTGTCATCACCTTCTCAACTTTTATATCAGGCTTGTCTAACACAATTTGAAGCACTAATTCAGTTGCTTCAACATTTTCTTCAAAACATTTCGTCATAAATTCATCATCCATTAAACTATAATTTTTGATGCGTTTAAGCAATTTTTCATTACTTTTTTCTTGTGTATTTATTGCATTCAATATATTACCTAGCCTTCCCTGCAAACATTCTTTGCATAATTATTTTATCATTTACATTTTGATTTTACAATAAATTTCTACCGTCTCTTTTATTCCTTCTTTATTTCACTTTCCTCTCCTGCAAGAAATTTCTTTTTCAGAAACAATGTAATAAACTCCATGCTCCCTGTCCTTAGCCCGTTCTGCTTCTTTCATGATATCTAATCTGGCTTTCACTTTTTCTCTTGTACGTTCCTCATATTTTTTTTGCTGACCACTTGCTTTTCGCTTCAAATAATTTTGATGTAATCTTGCCCTCCGTTCTTCCTTTTTTTGCATTAACTCTAGTTCCTCTTTGGTAGGTTCCTGTATTTCCTCCATTTCCGGCGGTATGTACTGTCCAATGAGATTAAAGTATACATCAATTTTTTGTGTTGCGTTTATGCTTCCTTTAGGAGTGCGTTCATGAACAACAATTTTTTCAACAAATTCATTCAGCATAACTGTAGAGAGTTCTTCAAAATTTTCATACCGCTCAATAAGAGCCAAAAACTGTTTTATGGAGTTATTTCCTTTTTCATATTTTCTCTGTATGCTTTTATATTCTTCCAGCTCACATGAAATTTTTTCCAACTCAACTTCATATTGTTTTGACAGTGTTTCATACCTCTTATTAGGCATTTTCCCTAACACATTATCTTCGTAAATTTGCGCTATGAGTATTTCCAGTTCTTCCATCCGCTTTTCATATGCTACTACCTGTTTTTTCTGCATGGTAAAATTAACCTCCTGCTTTTGCGTTAATTCCTTCTGTAACTCTTTTGCAAAAACTTCTTTATCCATGTTAGCATGTTTCATGACCGCACGTATCATCTCAGACACCAGCTTCATAACATCTTCTGCTTTAATTCGGTGTGGTGATTGGCAGAATACCTTATGCGGCGATTTCGTATAATTGGCACAGACATATTGCGGTATTCTCTTTCCATTATTGACTCTATGAACATACATTTTACCTCCGCAATCAGCACAATACATTAGACCTGTTAATGGATTTGCTTCTCCCCATCCATCCGGATATCGTCTGACCTTTGAACGGATTCGCTGTACGTTGTCAAAGGTTTCTTGGTCAATAATCGGCTCATGCGTATTTTCAAAAATCAGCCACTGGTCTTGTGAAACATAGTGACTCTTTTTATCTTTAAAATGTTTCCTTGTTTTAAAATTAACCGTATGCCCCAGATATTCATGCTTCTTCAAAATATTACAGATAGTCGAACTTGACCAATTGTATGGATTGCTGAATTTTTTATGCTGATGAAGACCTAAACCTAGTTTGGCTTGGTGCCAAGCCGGCATATCAATCTTTTCATCTGACAGGCATTTTGCTATCTGATATGGTCCAAATCCTTCCATTGTCATTCGGAATATCCGGCGAACAATGACAGCTGCTTCTTCATCTACAATCCAGTTCTCTTTATTTTCTGGTGATTTCAGATACCCATAGGGAGGGGAACTCATAACATGCTTTCCAGCTTGTCCTTTTGCTTGAAAGGTGGACTTGATTTTTTTACTTGTGTCACGTGCATACCACTCATTCATGATATTGCGAAAGGGGGTAAAATCATCTTCTCCACTGAAACTATCCACCCCATCATTGACAGCAATCAGACGTACCCCCATTTTCCGCATGGTTTCCATATACATTCCAACCTTTAGATAGTCACGCCCCAATCGGCTCATATCTTTTATACAGACCACTTCAACATTTCCCTCTTCAATCTGCTCAAGCATGGCAGTGAAGCCGGGACGGTCAAATCTTGTACCAGATATCCCATCATCTGTAAAATGCCGTATGTAGGAAAACCCTTTTTTCTTTGCAAATTCTTCCAGCAGTTGCTTTTGATTGGAAATACTGTTACTCTCCCCCTGCAATTCATCATCATGCGATAGGCGTTCATACAAGGCGGTAATTTTAATCTGACTCATAATCAATATCCTCCTTTCTGCCGACTCTACCCGTATTCGGGACTGTTCAGCCTTTTTTATTTAACTGATTAATAAGTCACTTTCAGCATATACCACCTGTTGCTGATTTATATGTCTAGAATCAATATTACTTTTTTTCTTTCGGTTTATCACTTTGTTTACCCACAAATCAACAAAGGTTTCTGCAATATCTGCAATCATATCTATGATAAAATCAAGCATATTACACCCCTTCACATTCTTGTTATACGATTCCCCCATCTGCCGGAAAGCCAGGGATGCCTACCCTGTCCGTCCTCTGTGCCTTATTGGGGATATACTACTGTAGAACCGTATGCATTTATTATCTTTGTATCTTCTTTCTGATGAGCATAGAAATCAGCATAGTCACTATTCCTAAAGCGAGATAGACCACCGCATACAAAACAAATGCCATTTCACCCATATCAAAAAATATCCATGTGCCAATCAGGAACAGAGCAGCCGAAACAATTGGAAGGCTCCACAGATGCTTCATATCTTTTCCCGAGAAAACTCCGATAGCCACAGAGTATATTGGATTAATGGCAAAAAACAAAAGCAGGCAGACTGCCATTCCTGCATCGCCTTTTACGAAAGTAACCACAATCCACGGCAATGCCAGCATGACTACAACCGAAACCGCCAACCATAAAATAAAGTTCTTTTTCATAATGCTACAGAACCCCCATCAATTTTACATCACAGCCGCTCTCCCGTTCAGAGCCGCCTCTGCGGAATACGGTATAAGAATTATATCCGTATATCCAGCCCTTCCGCCGTGCCGGATTTCCCGGATACCATTGATGTGATGCTGTCGTCTGCAAAAATCTCATCCAGTACATCTGACGGGATTGGCTGACCATGCGTCCATCCGGGTACTTTTTCTTTCACGGCACTGGCTACCTTTCTCCCAATGCTTATTTCTAACTGCTGTAATGTCCATGATGCGGCTACCCGGTCTTCCTTCTTTAATGTCTTATAATAATTGTTTTTTGCCTGAGCCATTTCTTCCCACTCCGCCTCATTATCGCCGGACATTCCATTGTATTTGTAAAATGCATCTTTCACGCTGTTGAAAACACGCTGCTTCATCTCATCAGATACTTTGATGATTTTCCTTGCATTGGGATTGTTGGTAACACACATTCCCTCTACGCCGTAGGAATTTTTTCTGTGTCCGGTAAGCTGGTCTTCAAGCGTATTCCTGCCGCCTGCACCGGAACTTCTGCCAAAAGCGTTATTCCCGTTCATCCTTGAAAAGAGCTGCCAGATTCCCTGACTGTTATTTCCTATACGCATCATAAATACCTCCCTGCTATATGGTCAAATCCAACTGTGCGCCTTTGCCTTCTTCCTGCATTTTTGCAGGCTGGCTTGTTCCCGCCTTTATCTGTTCCATCAGTTTTTCCAGAGTTTCAGCCTTTTCCAGCCTTTTTTCCTTCAGGGCTTCCTCCTCTTTCTTCTTTGCCCGCTTTTCATCCAACTGCTCCTGCATCTGCTTTTTATAGGATACTATCGGGCTGTCCTTCGGCGGCTCATGCTTGCCGATGCACCAATAAGAAACTTTTCCATCCTTGTCAATGACGGTACCGCCTGCCACCATCTCCGCCCCATGTGCTGCAAGCCCTTCCTTAATCTCCTCTGCCGCTTTCGGAGCATCGGCAATCACCTTCTCGTATTTTGCTGCCGCTGCCGGGTCTTTCGCCATCTTCTCAATGATGTTGGCTGAAATGGCTACGTTATTACCTCCGCTGCAGCCGAACATATAATTATCTTCCTGCTTCCCATTCTTGAAATCTGTCACTGTCACGTTCGCATCCGGGTATTTTTCTTTTAACCCGCTTAAATAATTCTGCGCTTCTCCGCTGAGGCCGCTGTTCCTGTTTGTCCTGCCCGCCACATATGTGTTCGTGTAATCCGTTACTCCTGAAATTGCCATAAATATCATCCTCCTTGATAAAATATTTCAACGGCGACCCCTCTGTCATTCGGAGCCGCCTATGTCCCCTTGCAGTAAGTCCGGGCATATCCTGCTTTACTTCAAAATGCCCGTACATTTTACATCTTCTGGCTTCCAACAACACTTTTGCTGAATATGCTTATATTTTCTTCATAAGCAGTTGCCGCCAATGCGCTTACGCCTGCTGACTGGAAGGCCGCCGCATCGTCACCGCTCTGTATTCCCCCTGTAAGAAATGCCTGTAACCTCTGCCTGCTTGCCATCTGGCTTTTCAGGTAGTTCTCTTGTGCCGCCACCCTCCGTGCCTGCGCCTTTTTCACCGCTTCTTTTTCCTGTTCCTCCATCAGTTCTTCCATTCTCTTATGGCGTTTCTCCCACCATGATTCCCCATTATCTCCGGAAAGAGGAGAGCCATCCTTTACGGGTATTCCTTCCCGTGGCACTGTTCAGGCGTTGCCCCGATGACCTGATAGCCGATCATCTTGGAGCCCATGATTCCGGTACAGGAATACATCTTCCTTACCATCCCCAATACCGTTTTTTCCCATTCCGGGTCGGTTTTCATCCTTTCAAAGCATTCTTCCGTAATCGTCAGCGCCCCGCCCACGCAGGTGGAACGGTACCAGCCACTGACCGGCATTCCCGACATTTCATTCATAAACCATTGTTTGTATTCGTCCATCGTCATTTCTTCTTTGGATTTGTCGGAGATACTGCTGTCATATGTAAAACCAAAATAACTCGGCGGCTGCGGGACTACCATATCCCCCGCCCATGCTGATGAGCCGGATTTTTCTACCGCATTCTTTCCTTCCGCGGCTTTCTGCACCTCCTCCGCAAAATTCCCTGTGCCTGCCGCCTTTTGGCTGCTGTTTGCGTAGGCATACAGATTAACCCCCACGCCGCTTACATTACTGATACTCATACCTGTCTCCTTTCCTGTAACATCACCGTTACACTGAACTCATTTTTCTTTACCTTGATATCCACGTCCCCCATATATTTCTCCGCTTCCCTCTTTACATTGGAAAGCCCGATTCCATGCATGAAACCCTGCCTTCCGAAAGGTTCCTTTTCCTTTGCGGAGATTGGGAGGTTCGTATCCGCATCCATGATGATCTCCCCTTCAAACGTGTTTCTGACCTCGATCAGGAAGAACTTCCTCTTCTGTCTGCTGGAAATGAAAATGTACCTGTCGCCCTGCCGCATCTTCCCACAGGCTTCAAGGGCGTTCTGCAGCAGGTTGTTTACAATGATGCCAATGTCATAGGCATCATACCTTTCCGATTCCGGGTAGGTAAATTCTGACCGGAACCGTATGCCCTGCTTTTCCGCAACTTTCTGCTTGTCGTTCACGATCACGTCAGTAACGGCATTCCCTGTCTTTATGGAAAGCTCAAAGGCATCCATGCTCTCATCCATTCTGGAGATGTACTGCCCCATGCCGCCATAGTTCCCGCTTTCAAGCAGCCCCTTAATATTGGTCAGATGGTTTTTCATCTCATGCTTCATCCGGCGGATGCCGTCATAGAACTGCTCCACCTCCGCCATCCGTTCCTGTATTGCATGGACCTGCTGCTGTTCCACAAAATATCTTTCCTTTTCCTCCTGAAGCCCCACCATTTTCTGATAAGATATTATGGTCACCAGAATACCGGAATAAAATAGTACGGCAGCCACAGGCACAATCCCTATCAGCACCGGGTACTGCTCATAAAGCTGTATGGACATCTCCCCGTGGTCACGATCAGAATCCGGAATAAAATATTGACAAACAGGATGCCCGTCACGGGCGTCAGCAGCAGATAGCACAATTCCCTTATGTGCAGTTCCATCCTGCATTTCCTGAGCTGGCGTGCCACCATATACAGCAGTGCGGAAAAAAGCACAAGCTGCAGCAATTCCACCAGACAGAAATTCAGGGCGGCATTCCGCAGTACCCGCTCTACACCTTCCTCTCCTTTCACAAGATGCCTGCCCGTGTAGAAATTCACGCTTGCCACCGCCAACGAACTCAGGTTCCTGATGCAGAAGAACACCACCCCATGAACAGTGCGGATTTCTTTTCCACCCCTAAATACTTTGCCGCCAGCGTCAGCAGGATTATTACGGAAGCCATGCAGGTCACCGCTCCCATACCGGCCGCCATATTAAAAAAATAAATGACAGAATAAGACGCAAACACAGCCAGCCTCTTTATGATATCTGCCGGATGCCCCCTTTTCCGCCCTGCAATATACGGATAGAAAAAAGCTGTCAGACAGCAGGCATATAGAATGATTTCAATCCCTATCACTGTATTTTGGAACAGCGTAAAACTTGCTTCACTCAATGGCAGCCCCCCTATTTCATAAACCGCAGGTACGCTTTTACAAAATCTTCATACTTATATTTTGAAATCAGGAGCTTATCCCCATTTGTCAGCGTTACCTCTGTTTTGTTGTATTCATCCACATAGGACAGGTTGACCAAGTAGCCTTTGTGGACACGGAAGAACTGCCCCTGCAGTTCTTCCTCCAGATCGCTCATTTTTGCATAATACTCCAGAACCCCATCCTTCATATGGACGACTATCTTATGGTTCTGGCTTTCCATATAATAGATGTCGCTTAACGGTATTGTTTTTCCCGTATTCCCATACTGGATCATCAGCATTCTTTTACCCTGCCCGGCCTGCTGTGCCGCCCTTTGGAAAATCTCGGCAAACCGCCCTTCGTCAATGGGTTTCAGCAGGTACTGGAAAGCCCCCACGTCAAAGGCATCATACACATATTTTTCATAGCCCGTGACAAATATGATGATGGGCTGTTTAATATCTTCCATGCCCCTGATCCGTTTTGCCATTTTCATACCATCCATTGATGAATCCGAGCCTTTCAGCTCAACATCAAGAAACAGCAGGTCATATTCAGCCCCCGCCAGAAGATATTCCTCCGCCGTGGCATATTCCGTAATCTCACACTCCACTCCCTGCTTCCGAACCAGTGAACAGATGTAGCTCCTTATATTTTTTTCATCATCACAGACTGCTATTTTGATCGCCCCCACCTCCTTCTTTCCTCACTTCGTGTATCGGAAAAATAAGAATATTTTTAACTCCGATAGCGTGAATAGACGATTTGACAGCGTAACTGGATTGACATTTTTTATCCTTACTATCCCCTCAAAAAGGGGCGGATGCCCCGCAAGACGGCACAATCGCAAACCGCCGTGTAAGCATATTACCTCTGATTCCCCCGCTTTCCAAGCGGTTTCTGCTGTCAGACCTGCCTGCGGAAACGGCAGACCGCCGCATTTTTGTCTGCTTTCCTTTCCAATCAACCCTGTTTTTCTATATCAATCACCCTATCTGCCCATTCTCTATAAAATGTTTCTTCATGCGAAACAAGAAGAATTGTACCGGCAAATCCCGCCAATGCAGTTTTTAGCGCATCTTTCGCTTGAATATCCAAATGGTTTGTTGGCTCGTCCAGTATCAAAAAATTACACGGCTTTAGTGTCAACAAACACATTTTTACTTTGGCCTGCTCGCCGCCACTTAGCGTTCCGACAGGCTGCATGGCGTGTTTACTTGAAATACCACACAAGGCAAGGGCTTTGCGGACTTCTTTCACCACCATATCAGGATAGTTGTCAGAAACAATCTGTATAGGAGTCCTTGCCGTATCATCCCATATCAGATTCTGTTCAAAATATCCTATTGTGACCTGATCAGAAAATTTGTAATACCCATATATGGATGGAATCTGCCCTACCAGTGTTTTCAATAAAGTAGATTTTCCAATCCCATTAAAACCAGTTATCACTACTTTCTGCCCACCCTTTATGGCAAAATCAACTTTAGATAGAACCGGATAATAATAACCTACCGATAGACACTTTACTAAAAGGTGCTCTGTATTTGTGAGCGATATTTCTTGGAAATGGAAATAAGGTGTTATCTCTTTTTGATCTAATGCTTCCATCTTCTCCATCCGTTCAAGTTGTTTTCGGCGTCCTCTGGCCATTTTAGATTTTCTTCCAGCAATATTTTTACGGATAAATTCTTCTGTTTTCTTAATTTCCTTCTGCTGGGTCGAATATTGACGCACATAATCTTCCCTTAGAAGCGTTTTCTTTCTTAAAAATTCAGAATATGTCCCATAATACTTTGTGATGCTGTCATTGTCGATATCGCATATTCGGTTTGCAATTTTCTCCAAAAAAGCATAATCATGCGATACTACCATAAAAGCATTATCCAGTCCTGACAAGTAATCCGAAAGCCATGTAATATGTTCTTTATCTAAAAAATTGGTCGGTTCATCAAGCAATAGAACCTCCGGTTTTTCAAGAAGTAATTTTGCCAGTATCACTTTTGCTCTTTGGCCGCCACTCATTTGATCAATCGGTCTGTCCAGCCCTATTACCAGCAGCCCCAAACCATTAGCCACTTGTTCGATCTGTGTATCAATTGAATAGAAATCATGGATTTCAAGCTGCTCCTGATGCTTCGTTGCGAGGTTGAGATACTCCATATCCCCCATAGCTGCTTTTTCGTAAGCCATTGCCATTTCTCTTTCAAGTTGATATAGGTTTGAAAATGCTGATTTCAAAAAAGACTGCATTGTCATGTCTTTTTCTATCTCTGCATACTGATCGAGATATCCAACAGATGTATTCGGCTGCCAAGTAACACGTCCAGCATCCGGCATAATCTGTTCTGTACAAATTTTAATCAATGTACTTTTTCCTGTTCCATTTTGTCCCACTACTCCAATATGCTCACCCCTATTCAATGAAAAATCCGCATTTTTATAAAGCAGGTTTTCTCCAAAAGAATGAGTCAAGCCTTCAATCTCCAATAAACTCATGTGAATCACGTCCTTTCATTTTTCGTAATATACTGCCAAAAAACAAAAAAGCAGAAAGCACCTGTACACGTCCGTGTACTGCCTTCTGCCTGTATGGTTCCAAGTTCCCTATGACAAAAGGCTACAGACAAAACATTGTCCATAGCCTTTCATACGCCCAATCTGCATACGGAAAATAAACAATAAACATACTGGCATACAGTATCTCTATTGCTTCATTTTCCGATGAAATCCAAATGCGTTATTTATACGCTATACTCTGCACAATGTTTCATCGGGATGGATTGTACAGAGTCCAGTTTCTTTTTAGGTTGATTCGTCAAATAAAAATTCATGGCACTTCTCCTTTGATGGAAAATTCCATCTCAGTCATAATACTATAGTTATGTTGATATGTCAATCTTCAAATTTCCAGTATTTCAAATACTACTTTCCCAATTTCTACTTTTCCCAAACCTGGAAGGCGGCACAAACGCAAACCACCGTGTAAGCATATTAACTCTGTTTTCCCCGCTTTCCAAGCGGTTTCTGCTGTCAAACCTGCCTGCGAAAACGGCAGACCGCCGCATATGGTGGTAAGCCATCTGCGGCGGTTAACTTTTGTATATCCTTTATCTCAGCAGAGCCATACTCCCTGTCAATTTGTTTACTTTCTTTTTCGCACCACAGATGGCAACCCCATAATAATTCAGCTCCGTTTCTGGAACATCCTTCATCTTTTCAATAAACTCATCATAGGTCTTGCACCCCTGCGCAAGGTCTGAAAAATCCACCACCGTCAAATCCGAAAACTCCGGCTCATACAGCTTTTCACGAATAGACTTGATCACCTCCACATTGCCCTTTAAGATCGGCACCGGGAATTCAATGATCCCCAAATGCCCGTTACCCGTCCTGTCATACACGTCTGCGCCTACGACCTCCGGCATCTGCTTCCCCAGCGTGATGCCCATAATCGCCGCCGTGTTCGCTATGATGCCAAGCGGCAGGTTCTCATCAATCACCATGACACATTTTTCATTCTGTAAATCCATTTTCTATCCCTCTTTTCCGGAGGATTTCGCCTCCTTATTTTTCTGATAACGGCGGTAGAGATAGGCCCTGCAAAAGCCCAGCCGCCTATACTGCTCCGGCAGTTCTTCCCTTCCCGGAATATCTGCCAGTATCCTTACGATTCCATTTGCCGCTGCAAACAGCAGAATGTCCTCCAAGCCTGTATCCGGCAGGTTCCCATCCGGCAGGAATAAAAGCCCCTGACGCTTTATCCCGACAACCATCTCTCCCGCCATGACGTACTCCGTCCCGCCATTCCCGTTTTTCAAGAACAATCCCTCCGGCATTTTCCTTTTCATGCACAGTTTTCCGGCATCCCCTGTTAAATTCCATTCACCGACCACGCCGCATTTTTCCATCCCGTACCCATTGTCCGTAAGGATGGAACTCAGGTAATAATTGGTATGCTCCACGATGCGGAACACACACCCTGCCCCGTACTGGCGGCCAATTTCCTCGCACCTGCGGATGTTCTCCGGGATATCCCCTTCTGAAAACTTGTAATACAGCGGATAGACCAAAAGCTGCCCTTCCATTCTTTTCAGCACCCATCCCCGGCAGATTAAAGTTTCCCTGTCGGGGAACAGGCTGATGATCTGCTCCTCCGTCCTTATCGCAGGCTCATTCACTGTTCCCACTCCCCTTCCCGTTATATTCAGAAAGGAAAAGCCCCGCAACCGCCAGAACCGTCCCCATAACGGAAACCCACGTTACCGGCTCCTTCAGCACCAGCACGGAAGTCACCACCGTTATGACGGGAACCATGTAAATATAGACGCTGGTCCTGACTGCGCCAAGCCTCTTTACCGCAAGGTTCCATGTGGCAAAGCAGAGCGCAGAAGCCCCCAGCCCAAGATACAGGATATTGAGTAAATACGTCATATCCGCAAACCGTTCTAGCCTGACTTCAAAATCGAAAAGAAATAGTGCCGGAACCATGAAAAGGATGCCGTAAAAGAATGTCCGCCGCGTGGTGAGTATGACCGGGTAGCCAAAGCTGCTGATCTTCCTTGTCAGTATGGAATAACACGCCCACACAAAAGCCGCAAGGACTGCCAGCAAATCCCCCGCCGGGTTCAGTTCCATCCGGGAACCATTAAAGCTGATCAGCGCAACGCCTGCCATCGCCACCACAAAGCCTATGAAAAAATTCGCTCTTAATTTCCCTTCCGATTTCAGGAACAGGCGTGACAGGACCGCCGTGAAAAACGGTGCAACTGAGATGATAACACCCACGTTGGACGCCATCGTATATGTAAGCGCGATATTCTCCAGCAGGTAATATAAGCATATCCCGCACAGTCCCGCCAGCACAAAAGTCAGCTCCTGCTTACGCTCTACTCTCTTCATACGGTGCGGGCAAACCAAAAAGAGCGCCGCAAAACCCATGACAAAGCGGAAGAACAGGATTTCCACCGGCTTAAAATCCGTAAGCAGGACTTTGGTGGATATGAATGTCGTCCCCCATATGATTATCGTGAACAGCGCCGCCAGATGCCCGGCTGATCTCCTATTCCCCATGCTGCCCACCGTCCCCGTCTTTTTCCGAGAATATTTCGCGGTAAGTACCCGGCGCAAGCCCTATGAACTGGTTGAAGTAATTTGTAAAATGGCTCTGGTCTGAAAATCCCGTCCTGATCGCTGCTTCCACGGGAGGCACACCTTCCGATAACAGCTTCTTTGCCTCATTGATGCGGACTGTCTCAAGGTATCGGTACGGCGTGACCCCTTTTTCTTTTGTAAAGGCCCGCAGCAGCGTTGACTTGCTAAGCCCCGCATGGCGGCATATCTGGTCTAAATAGATGCGCTCCGTAAAATGTGCTGTCATGTATTCACAGGCTTTTTCAATCTCCTGCCTGCATTCCGGGATGCAGCTTTCAAAAGGCTTCCCATAATTCTGGATGAGGTACGAGAGCAGGAACAGCAATGTTTCCTCTTTCTTAAACTCCCCCGTTCCTTTCATGACCATCTCATGCAGAGGATGCAGGTGGCAGGCTATCTCCTCATCACAGATAACATTTTCTGAAAATCCCGGAAGCTCCCGTTTCCCGGTAACTTCCTCTGCCAGATCAAGCATGACCTCCTTTGAAATGTTAAATCCCCGGTAATCAAACGTCCCTTCATCACTCTGTACGCAGGCATGGCTGTCGCCCGGATTGAAAAGCACGATGCTCCCTTCCTCTATGGCATATTCCCTGTCCCGGCAGGAAAGCACCCGCTCCCCTTTCTCCACAAACACTATGACATAATGCTCATGGAAATGGCTTGGAAAAGGCTGCACAATCCCCTCAAAGCGGTATGCCTCCATCCTCAATTCATCATCATATACCACTGTCCTTATTTCTTTTTTCATGTGGATTACCTCCTTGTCAAAAGCCATTTTACCTCTTATTTTTTCCTGCGTCTTGTAAAATATCTTCATTTTTCAGATTTATCGGTTTTATTTCCCGTGGGGGTTATCTGAATAAAAAGAAACGGTTTTATGCGTATTGAGGCATTTTATTAGAATGCTGCATTTTAGAAATGAAGAAATTCATGAATTGCCTGAAAATGAAAAAAGGGCCATTGAACAGCCCTTTTCCTCCCGCTATCATTTTTCAATTTTTCTGTATACTATCACGCAAAACTCCAAACTATCACGGAAACTCATATACAAACACGAAAACTCCGGGCAGTTTCCGTGTTTGTATCATATCCCCCACTTTTCAACAACCTTTTCAGCCAAACTAATACGCCTTTCACCCAAAACCACCAATATCCTACTCCTTTTTACCTTTCCGTTTTATACTATCACGGAAACCCCCGACTTTTGCGTGAAAGTATACTTTTGCCTGATAGTACGATTTTTGCCCCTATCGCCATCCTATCAGCGGCATCAAAAACGCAAAAAATAGGGGCCCACCACTCGCCGTGATGAACCCCACCAAGCCTTAAAACCCTTGATTTTAAGCCATTCTTCCATACTTTTGCCTACGAGTACCAAAAATCCTATGGCATTATTTCTGAATAGCCGCCTGTGCCGCTGTTAGATTTTGATGACTTTTTACCCCGGGTAAAAATATTTACCCCTTTTACCCCACCTGTGAGGAATTTACCCCACCCAATCTGCGATTCGACAAATCGACAAATTAACCCCTTGCCTTTGTACGAAATCCGGCATGAATGATTTCAGCGGAACGCTCCGCAGCGTTTGACAGACGCAGGGAAATCTGCTACAATCCCGAGTTTGACACTTGTGAACGTAAAAAACGGCTACAGTTCCAGTAATTATGCGGGCTGTAGCCATTTTCTCT
>JAIDFQ010000079.1 GCA_029054245.1 Lachnospiraceae bacterium
AGAAGCGTTCTCTTAGTCGGCAGGGTTGAGGGAGAAGAAAATATAAGGGCTGTGGTGCAGATTAAAAACAACCTTGCGGCGTTCGGACACCCAAAAGCATTTGCACTGTCGGAGGACGGTTTTAGGTGGCTTGGAGATTATGAGATTACGGCGGATGAAGTGTTAGGCGGCATTGCTCCCAAAGCCAGTCAAATAAATTTGACTCTCGCGGCAGTCACCAAATGGATATGCAAGCATATCCGCTTGGCTCGTTGCTCGCGGAAATAAAATGGAACAGGCAAAGCGGTTACTTCGGGAACTGGCAGAAACAAACAACGCCATACAGAGCAATGAGATTTTCAGCCTTGCGGACGGACAGGGCATATCGAAGCGGACACTGGAAAATGCAAAGAAAGAGTTAGGTGTCCGGGCAAAGCGGATAAACAATACATGGTATTGGGAACTGGATAAAATCAGTCAGTGACGGACAGGTAAGGTAACAGCGCAACAATGCAGGGGATTAGAATTTTGCAGTCTTGAAATTGCGTTCTTGAAGATTGCAAGGTTGCAAAGATTATAGACATAGCAATGTTGCGGTGTTAGGAGAAAGGACGGGTAATATGAAAAATGTACTAATTCCACAAGAACTATTTTTTACAATTATGAAATATTTTCTACTTGAGCAGGAAGATTTAAAATTGGAAATTCAGAAAGGTTTGGAAGAAAAATTTGATGCTATGGTTATGAGAGAGCTGTATACAAAGTATAAATCGGCACCAACTAAAGAAGAAAAGGAAAAGGCACGAAAGGAATATTTGGACAAGCGGGGAGTACCCGAAAGCTTTCGATGGTAATTTTCTCTTAATGATAAATGACGGGGGCGTGACACGCTCCCGTTAAGTGCAGTTAAGAAGAACAGTAGTGGTTGTGACAATAGAGTGGACGCTTTGCGGACACGATAAGCCCCGCAGGGCGCAAAGGCGCTTTTGATGCGAAGTGTCAAAAGTGCTTTTGCGTTACTTTCGGGAAAGTAACAAAGCCGAAGCGAGGAAACCACGCATATGTATCACAGTGAGCGCTAATATGCAAAAAGCAGGAGGGATATGTTTATTGAAGAGAACGATAAGTGTTATGGTTGGCAAAGGTTCAGTCAATCATAATAGCAGAAAATTTCATGCAAAGAATACTGATCCAGAAAGGAGCAGTCTAAATGTGGAATATTGCAACCAAAATATTAAAGATGTTTATCACGAATTATTTGATGAAGCCTTATCCAGATATAATGAGAAACAGAAAAGAAGCGACCGCCGGATAGACGATTATTATGAAAAAATATTGGCTGGTAAGCAGGAGAAGCCCTTTCATGAGATTATTTTACAAGTAGGAAATAAGGATAATATGAATGCAAAAGAGAAAGAGGGAATGTTAGCGGCTAAAGTATTAGATGAATATATGGCAGAGTTTCAGCAGCGAAATCCGACATTGCGAGTATTTTCAGCACATCTACATATGGAAGAAGCGACACCACATTTACATATTGACTTTGTTCCCTTTACAACTGGTAGTAAACGAGGGCTGGATACGAGAGTATCATTAAAACAGGCATTGGCAGAACTTGGATTTAAGGGAGGCACGAGAGGTGACACAGAATGGAATCAGTGGGTTTCCTCTGAAAAGAAATCGCTTCAGTTGTTATGGAACGTCATGGTATTGAGTGGGAGAAAAAAGGAACGCATGAAAACATTTGTCTGTTTTAGATTTTCAGAAGAAGGAGCGGATAAAGGAAGTAGCTGAATTGCAGGCAAAAAAGGCAAAGATACAATTGGAGAATGATACTTTTATAGAAATAAATGAAACTTTGCATAGTCAGCTATTGAAAATAGATGATGAAATTCATCTCATACAGAAGAATATGGATGGGGCAAGGCAGGAAGCAGAGATAGCAAGAAAGCAAGCGGATGTGTATCAAAAGAGATTGGATGAATTAGCTCCAATGGTAAAGAACATGGAGCGTTTAGCTGCGGAATTTTCAGATGATCCGGAGCAAGTGCTTCCAGAAACCGGGGCAATGGAAAGTGGAAAGGCATATAGAGAAAAGAAAGCAAAGCCATTGGTATGGAAGATTGTAAAGATTTTGCGCTCTGTATATGCGGCTTATTTGGATATTTCCAGAAGATTTAATAGCTTACAGGAATCTCATGATTGGGCGATGGAAAAAGTAGATAATCTTTCTAAGCGGTTTAATGAAATTTATACGGAAAACCATGAATTAAAAGAAGCTGTAAAAGATTTTGAGTGTGTGAGAATGTTTTTCAGGAGGAATAGGATAGAAGAAATTGTACGAGCGGAAAGGCAGAAGGAAAAGGCATTGAGAGAACGACAGAGAGTAGATAGAAGGAGAAATGATAGAGGGACAAGGTGATAGTTAGAGGGCTGCTTAAGCCCTCTTGAGTGATATATGGCGAAAATCCCACAACCAGTCAAGGGCAGTGTAAGCTGTTCATTTACCCTTGACTGGTTGTGATATTTTTGCTAATTAACTTAAAACGATATAGTTGACAGAGCATTGTTGCTTTCCGTAAAATAAGAATTGTACATAGAATATAGAGACTATAATTATGTAGATTTATGCATAAGAACGTTTGTTCTTTTGCGATTGAAAATATATGGAACATATAGTATAATTTTTAAATAAAGAAATTATGGATGGTAGAGTATGTTAGAAAAAATTATTGACCTAACAAATCAATATATTGATAGTATGCCTAAAAAAGAACGTAAAAAATATGGGCAGTTTTTCACAAGTATGGAAACAGCGCGTTTTATGGCTGGATTATATGATGTTTCAGAAAATATGGATACGATTAAAGTTTTAGATCCCGGAGCTGGTTCGGGAATTTTGGCATGTGCTTTCGTAGAACGTCTGGAATCATTGGCTTTTGTTAAGAATGTTGAATTGATTTGCTATGAAAATGACAGTAATGTTTTGCCATTATTGCAGAATAATCTTGCATTTTGTAAAGAACACTCATCTAAAAATGTTACATTTAATATTTTGACGGATAATTATATTTTAAGCCAATATCTGGATTTTAATTACATGATTGGCGGAAATATGAATCCTGTAAAATATGATTTTGTGATTGGAAATCCACCATATATGAAGATCCCTAAAGATGCACCGGAAGCGACCGCTATGCCTGCGGTTTGTTATGGCGCACCTAATATGTATTTCATTTTTGCTTCCATGAGCCTTTTTAATTTAAAAGAAGAAGGGGAAATGGTGTATATTATTCCCCGGTCATGGACGTCTGGGGCTTATTTTAAGCGTTTTCGTGAATACTTTCTTACAGAAGGAAAGATAGAACATATTCATTTGTTTGTAAGCCGTAATAAGGTATTTGAAAAAGAAGATGTGCTGCAGGAAACGATTATTGTAAAGGTCAGGAAAACCCATATTAGTCCCAAGGAAGTAACAATTACATCATCGAAGTCCAATTGCGATTTTGATGAGTTGACTTCTTTGACAGTGCCATATAGTTTGGTGGTGTCTGGCATGGATTATTATGTCTATTTGGTAACGGATGAAAAAGAAGTTGAAGTATTAGAAAGACTGCATAAATTTGATAAAACATTACCGGATATTGGTGTTAAGATGAAAACCGGACTGACCGTTGATTTTCGTAATCGGGATATATTGCGTGATGAAGCGGAAGAGGGGGCTATCCCACTGTTTTATTCGCAGCATATCAAGCAGGGAAAGGTACAGTTTCCGATACAAAAAGAGCATGAGTATGTGGTTACTGATCAGCGTGGGCTAATGCAGGACAATAAAAATTATCTGTTTGTAAAGCGTTTTACAGCAAAAGAGGAACCACGACGACTGCAGTGTGGAGTGTATTTAGCAAAAGAGTTTCCACAGTATAGAAAAATCAGTACACAAAATAAAATTAATTTCATAGACGGGCTTTTGACGGAAATGTCAGAATGTTTAGTATATGGATTATATGTTTTATTTAATTCTACATTGTATGATGAATATTATCGGATATTAAACGGTTCTACGCAGGTTAATTCAACAGAAATAAATGCAATGCCAGTTCCCGATTTGGAATGCATTCAGGAAATGGGGAAAAGACTAATGAAAAGCCGGGATTATTCAGAGAACAATTGTAACATGATTTTGGAGGGATATTGTGGGTAAGATCGATGAAGCAAGAGAATTTTTACAGTTGGTTGGAATGCCAAAAGCACAGCAGGCTGATATTTGCTGCTATGTAATCCTGGCAATGGCAGGAATCAAACCGGATATGGCGTGGAGCGAGGCAACAAATGACTGGATTCGGATTCATGATATTATTCAGTTTGCTAATGCCCATTATGGAGCTACTTATGCAGAGAATAGCAGGGAAACTTTTAGGAAACAGGCTTTACATAGATTCCGTACTGCAGCTTTGGCAGAGGATAATGGTATGGCAACAAACAGTCCTAATTATCGTTATCGGCTGACAGAAGAAACCCTGCGAATGTTAAAAGCAATGAAAACATCGGAGTGGGGAAATGCTCTGCAACGGTTCTTGCAGTATCATGAAAGATTGGTAGATATTTATGCGTCCAAAAAGAAAATGACTATGATGCCGGTCAAGATAAATGGAACAGATTTCAAATTTTCTGCTGGCAAGCATAATGAATTGCAGAAAGCAATCATTGAAGAATTTGCTCCGAGATTTGCCCCTAATTCAGAGTGTTTGTATGTGGGAGATACAACGGAAAAAGATTTGGTAAAGAATATAGAGAAATTGACAGAGTTAGGATTTGAAATTACACTTCATGACAAGATGCCGGATGTAGTTCTATATCGGGAAGATAAAAACTGGATTTATTTTGTGGAGTCTGTGACTTCTGTAGGTCCGATGGACCCGAAGCGGATATTGGAAATCACAGAGATGACGCAGGGAGTGACAGCAGGAAAAATCTTTGTGACAGCATTTTTAGACTTTAAAACATATAAAAAGTTTTCAGAAGAGTTGGCGTGGGAAACGGAAGTATGGATAGCGGAAATGCCGGAACATATGATACATTTGAATGGGGATAAGTTTTTGGGACCGAGGTAGGAATAAATGATATTGTATTTAAATAGTTTGAAGAAATGAAGATATTTTAACAATGAAGTAGGAAAAGAAAGTAGTTAAATATAAAAAAGTTAAGCATATGGGAGGTAATGCTATGAACATAAAACCTTATGATAAAACTATTAGAGAAATCTTATTGTCTAGAAGGCAATTTGTAATTCCGAGGTTTCAGAGAGAATATTCATGGGATAAGAGAAATTACCAAGAATTTTTTGATGATATTGTTAGTAATTTAAAATAGAGAAAGGCAGAATTTTACCAGAACAATATTTTTTAGGAACAATGTTGTTTGTGGGAAATTATTCTGAGGGTAGTGATCAAGAAATACAAGTTGTTGATGGGCAACAAAGACTGACGACAATAACGATTCTTTTTTCTGCTATTTCGGATAGGTTTATTGGAATTAATGAACAAACATTAAGTGAACAAATTTTTCAATATATTATGACAAAGGATGATAATGGGGAGGATGTAAGGATATTGCAAAGTAAGACTCATTACCCTTTTTTTTCATATTTTATTCAACAAAGAAAAAAGCAATATGTTGAAGAACCTGATACAGAAGAAGAAATATTAATTGCTGAGGCTTATAAGTATTTATTTGAAAGATTAGATGAACAAAATATTAGAGCTGTTTTGAGAAAAACACATGGGAGCAATTTAGTAAAGGATCTTGCTTATGTAGATATTTTAAAGGCTATACGAGATCAAGTTTTATTATGTACTTTTGTTTCGATATCTACAACAGATAAAGAACAGGCAAATAGAATATTTGAGATATTGAACGCAAAGGGCAAAAAATTATCATATGTCGATCTTATAAAGAACAAGATATTTGAGTTACTTGATGAAATCGAGCCAGCCGATTTTGCTGAAGAAAAATGGAAAAATATAAAAGCTATTATTAGCAAAACTGATGAAAATGTCGGTTTGGTAGAGTTTTATCGAGTGTTTTGGATTGCGTTTTACAAAAAATCCTCAAAAAATAAAATGTATGATGATTTTCTCAGTGTAATTCCGAAAAATAACAAAGACGCTTATAAAACCTTTTTGTTGGAGATGGAAAAGGCGGCCAAAATATATGTTAAGATTGTTAATCCCAAAAGAGAAGATTATGATAATCGAAAAGAATATTATTGGCTTGTTCAAAGTTTAAATGTGATGAATAATTATTTTAATATCACACAAGTTAGAATAGCATTATTAGCTTTATTTCTTGCTAAAGAAAAAGAAATTATTAATCTAAGAATCATGAAGGATACTATTTTATGGTTAGAAAATTTTCACTTTGCATATAATGCGATTTCTTCTTTAAGATCTAATAAATTTGAGGGAATATACTCAAAGTTTGCTTTGAAGTTAAACAAATGCGATGAAAAAGAAGATGCAAAAAAAATAATTGATGAGAACTTATTGCAACCACTAAAAAATATTTTTCCGAAGTTTAGCGAGTTTAAAGAAAAATTTGTATTATTGGAGTATTCTAAAAAGGATAATCCTTCAAATCTTAAAACCAAATATGCTATAAACAAATTGAATTGTTTATATGATGGTACAGAATTGTTTGATGATTATGGAAGTATAGAGCATATTAGTTCGGAAATGGAAGGGAAGGAAACGATATCTATTGGTAATTTGATTTTATTAGAACTTGATTTAAATAAGGAAGCAGATCAGTTGGAGTATGAGCAAAAAAAGAAGGTCTATAGAAAGTCGCGATATGAATGGGTAAGCGTTTTTTTGCAGAAGAATGAAAGTTGGAATATTGAAATGTGTTCAGAAAGGGCAATTCAAATGGCGGAAGAGTATTACACTAAAATACTGAAAATGCCAATATAGCAAAAAAGTAGTTTGATTGCATGGTGCCAAAACGATGCCAAGAAATCATGCAAATAAAAATACGCCATATAAAAACAACGATTTTGCGCTGTTTTCCGCAATAAAAAGCATAGAAAATACCACAAAAAACACTATTCAAATACCGTGAGGGTGGTAGAACTGTTGGATCAGGCAGGGTTGCTACAATCATTGAGTAATCTTGTGATTAGAGCCAAATAATAAAAATAAGCACCGCAATCCTATGAGAAATCAAGGGGTTGCGGTTTCTTAATGCCAAAAAATAATACCGAATAAAAGGAAAAGCCACTTGCTGGAACTTCATTCTTATAGCATTGTCTATATCCTCATACACTTTCTTTGTCACTGGCAGGGTGGAGTAATCAGCAGAAACTTTCAAAGGTCATGGGTCGGTATGGCGTACAGTGGAAACAGCTGGGCGCACATAACAAGCATTTGTCTGTACCCGATTTTGAAAAGCAGGAATGGAAGAAAGAGGTTGCGGAAATGGAACAGAAATTTTTGGAAGTAAGGAAGAATTGCCTTCTATTCTTCATCAGCAGATTGTGGCAGGAGAAGAAACGGAGTCGATATAGAAAAAGAGCGAGGCAATTTGGGAGGAGGTAACAGAACTTTTCACAACAAATCATCTGCCGAAAGAACAGCCGGAAATCAACGAAATGGTGCAGTTTAAGGAAGACATAGAACACAATATACACACCTATGATGAAGATATGAAGTGGCAGTTAGCAAAGCTGGGTACGTTAATGAGTGCAAAGAATTATTCTGATAAAAAGGAGGTTCTGTTTGTTGAAAGAAAAAATAGGAAAAGTCTGACGATTCAATGCAGGCAGCTTACGGAGCAGATCAAGGAAATAATAGCCTTTATGAAAAGCAAAATTAAAAAATATTGGTTTATATAGAAAAACAGCGTTTGAAACTAATAGTTCCAATATAAAACCACAAAAGAGATGTTTATATCTATACTGTCAAAGTGCGGTTTTAATTGCGTAATGGGGAACCTTGCTGATATGTTTACATGGTGCCAGAACCATGCAATATGGGGATGAGCGAAAACCTGTATTTAGCGAATGGCTCAATTTTGGCACTGAAACTTTCAGAATAGTAAAAATGTAGTGCACTGTTATTGTTATGTAAAAGCGAAAAGCTTGCTAGAGGAAAATTTGAAATCCACTGAATACATTACAAATGAAAAAACGAAAATGTGTAAATTTACAAGACAGTGGGCAAGAGGCACATTGAACGAGAGGCAGGGTGGAGAGTGATTGCACTTCCTTATATACTCCTTTATAGCACGATTTTTTTATGTTAAAATAACAGACGGATGGCATATGGTGGTTCAGCAGAGCGGCAAAATATAATGGGCGTTGATGGAGGTAAGTCATGAAAATTGAAAGATGTGAAAAAGAATCCTTTGTCGTAATAGGAAAAGAGGGTTCAACGTTGGATGGAGCAGGATTTATTCAAAAATTATGGGATGATGCAAATAAACATTTTGATGAAGTTCAGCATTTGGTAAAGAAAGATGCAAATGGAGATATTGGTGGAATATGGGGCGCAATGACGGATTTTTCCCGTTCTTTTCAACCATGGGAGGACTTCGATAAAGGGCTTTATCTTGCCGGAGTGGAATGCAACGATGATGCGCAAGCACCTGACGGCTGGGAAAAGTGGGTAATTCCGGGCTATGAATATATTTACGTGGAACGTGACAACGATGATATTTTTACAGAAGTAATACAATATCTAAAAGATAATGATATTTCGCTGGTGGGGGCGGTTCATGACTTTACCTGCCCCCAGACAGGCAAAAGTTATATGTTTTTTCCGATTAGAAGGATATAAGTATTCTCATTTATTTGGAAATAAGAGATAAATTCGGGATTTCAAATTTACCTTCAAAACACAAATTGTTTCAAAACACTATTATTTGGTTTTTCTACATAACCGAGCGTGAGTCGAATGTGGTACAGAAGTTGTATTATGCACAGCCGCTGCAGGTGGTGAAAGGTATTTCTTCGCTTTGGCTGGGTAATCATTGATGATACAAAAAGAGGACAAGGCTTTGGCAAATTAATTATCTTAATCAAAACAGATAGTCTGTAAGTTTGCAGGAAAACTTAGTTGCCTGCTATTATGCGTTATGCGTTTTAACGGTCACAACACGCTGGTTTCGGTTGACACGATACCATTGTCAGTCTATAATAATTATGTCCGATTTTTTATATAATCATACATTTTATAGCGAAAGAGGGAGGGTATTCCAATGAAGAAACTATCTGTCAAAAGTGTTGTTGCCATCGGTATCGGTGCAGCTTTGTTTTTTGTTTTGGGAAAGATTTCGATTCCTACACCGGTTCCGAATACTTATATCAGTTTGCAGTATGCAATCCAGGCTGTATTTGCTACCCTGTTCGGACCTATAGCAGGTCTGTTGATTGGGTTCATCGGTCATACGTTGATTGATGCGACCAATTATGGTCCGTGGTGGAGCTGGATTATTGCTTCTGCATTAGCAGGTCTTGTAATCGGTCTTGTCACTTTGAAATTGAACATTAATGAAGGAATTGATACCAAGAAGATCATTCATTTCAATGTTGCACAAATTATTGCTCATCTGTTGTCATGGGGACTGGTTGCTCCTTGCCTGGATATTCTGATTTATTCAGAGCCAATTGAGAAGTTATTTGCACAGGGGCTTGTAGCTGGTATTTCCAATATGCTCACAACAGGAATCGTAGGATCCCTTCTGCTAGTTGCATATGCGAAGACGGTTGTAAAGAAAGGTTCCCTGAATAAAGAGAACTAATCTATAGTGGTAATAGGAAGAGCGGTCGTTTTTGATGCGGCGGCTCTTTTTTACATAGTATCGTTGTTTATGAAAATATTTTTTATAAAGGAGCAATTGTATGACACCTCCCGTAATTTCTTTTCAAGACTACAGTTTTCAATACATGGCACAGGCGGAGCCCACGCTGCGTCATATCAATCTGGATATATTTCCGGGGGAAAAGGTTTTGATTGCCGGCGCTTCGGGCAGCGGTAAGAGTACCATAGGAAACTGTATTAACGGATTGATACCCTTTGCTTATCCAGGTAAAAGTACAGGAAAACTTTTGGTAGACGGTGTGGAGACAGAAAAGAGCAGCATTTTTGAATTAAGCCACACAGTCGGTACGGTATTGCAGGATACAGACGGGCAGTTTATTGGACTGACGGTGGGGGAGGATATTGCTTTTGCACCGGAGAATGACTGTGTGCCGCAGGAGGAGATGAAGCAGCTGGTGGACAAGGTGGCAGGGCTGGTGGATATTGACCACCATCTTGAATATGCGCCGCAGGAGCTTTCGGGCGGGCAGAAACAGCGTGTCAGCCTGGCTGGGGTAATGGTGGAAGATGTGAAGGTGCTGCTATTTGACGAACCGTTGGCGAATCTGGATCCTGCGGCAGGACGGTCTACGATAGAACTAATCGATATGGTGCATGAACGTACGAAAGCGGCAGTTTTGATTATAGAGCACCGATTGGAGGATGTGCTGTGGCGCAGTATGGACAGGATTATTTTGATGAATGAAGGCGAGATCGTAGCGGACATGCCTGTGGCAGATCTGCTTGCCGGGGATCTGCTCCTACAGCATGGAATCAGGGAGCCGCTTTATCTGACCGCGCTTCGTTATGCCGGCGTGGAGATCAGCAAAGCAATGCAGCCTGAACATGTGGATCATCTGGTACTTGGAGCAAAAGAAAAGGAGAAGGTGCAAAACTGGTTTAAGGAACAGAAAGCTGGTATACATACTGCACAGCACGGGGATGAACTATTGCGCGTGGAAGATTTGAAGTTTGGTTACACGCCGGATAAATATAATCTGCAGGATATCAATTTTACGATCCATAAGGGAGAGATGGTCAGTATTGTGGGGCGGAACGGAGCAGGCAAGAGTACAATGGCAAAATTGATCTGTGGCTTTGAAAAGCCCGTTTCTGGTGCAATTTATATGGAAGGCAGGAATCTGGAAGGGGATACGATTAAAGAGAGGGCGGCGAGGATTGGCTATGTGATGCAGAACCCAAATCAAATGATTTCAAAACCAATGATATGGGATGAAGTAGAGATGGCGCTTGTGCAAAGTGGCATGTCAAGGGAAGAGCGGACTAAGCGTGTAGAGGAAACGCTGAAGGTGTGCGGCTTGTATGCGTTTCGAAATTGGCCGGTTTCAGCGTTATCTTTTGGACAGAAGAAGCGTGTGACCATTGCCAGCATTCTCGTTCAGCGTCCCCAGGTGATCATTTTGGATGAGCCTACGGCAGGGCAGGATTATCATCATTATACGGAAATTATGGATTTCCTGAAGGGACTGAACGAAAAAGGATATACAATCTTGATGATTACGCATGATATGCATCTGATGTTGGAATATACAAAGCGGGCAATTGTTTTCAGTGAAGGAAGGATGTTGGCTGACACAACGGCGGCACATGTATTGAATGATCCAGAACTGGTCAAGGCGGCAAATTTGAAAGAAACCAGTCTTTATACGTTGAGCCTTGTCTGTGGTATTGAGGAACCGCAAGTCTTTACAGAGTGTTTTATCGGATATGAGAACAGGGAGGTGCGGTAAGATGGCAAAGATTGCAATATTGAGCTATATCAAGCGAAACAGTCTTGTGCATGAACTGACGGGAACTACGAAGCTGATTTTTTTCATAGCATGGAGCGTGGCAAGCATGGTCACATATGATACAAGAGTGCTGGTAGGTATGCTGCTGATCAGTGTTCTGGTTTTTAAGGTCAGTAAAATTAAAATCCGTGATATCCGCTTTGTGCTTGGTCTGGCGGCAGTCTTTCTTCTCATGAACAATTTGTTTGTGTATTTGTTCGCACCTGAATATGGGGTGGAATTATATGAGAGCAGGACGGTTCTGTTTACCATTGCCGGTCCTTATACGATTACGCTGCAGCAGTTGTTTTACCATCTCAATATGACCATGAAAGTGATCTGTGTCGTGCCAGTAGCGCTCTTATTTATCGCATGCACGGATCCCAGCGAGTTTGCGGCATCTTTGGCCAGTATAGGCGTCAGTTACAGAATCGGTTATTCGGTAAGTCTTGCCCTGCGCTATATACCGGATGTGCAGAGGGAGTACCATAATATCAGCCAGGCACAGCAGGCGAGAGGGATCGACCTGTCAGGCAAGGATAAGCTGTTTACCAGATTAAAGAATTCTGTAGCGATTCTGCTGCCCCTCATTTTATCAAGTTTGAATCGGATTGAGACGGTCAGTAATGCAATGGAACTTCGCGGATTTGGCAAGAAAAAGAAACGCACCTGGTATGCAAAGCGCCAGATGAAAAGGAATGACTGGCTGACGATCGGGTTTGTGCTGACGATTTTGGTGGTCGATTTGGTGGTGACATTTTGGGACGGAAGCAGGTATTTTAATCCGTTTCTATAAATAATTATACAAATAAAAGTAAGGAGGAACGAATTGCGTATGAGTTTATGCATTGCAGCAGCTCCATGCAAAGTCTTTTAGGGCAGGATTGCATGGAGTAGACAAACTGCTCTGAGACTTTGCAGATTTCAATTATAATAAATCCTTCCGGATGAACCGGAGGATAGCATTTGAAAAGGAGCAAAGTCTATGAAAAATATAAAAAAAACATTACAGGAAATGAAGACTTTTCTGTTGTTATGGGGAACCCAGTCTTTTTCGGGGCTGGGAAGCGCTATGACAAGCTATGCGCTGGTAATCTGGTCTTATACACAAAAGGGGTCGGCACTTATGACAGCGATGCTGATGGTGAGTTCGTATGCGCCTTATGTGCTGCTCAGCATCTTTGCAGGAGCGCTTAGTGATCGGTGGAATAAAAAGATTACGATGCTGGTGTGTGATACCGTTGCAGCACTTTCGACTGTTGTGATGTTGCTTTTATTGCGTGGAGGTATGCTGGAAATCTGGCATCTGTATTTGATCAATGGCGTGAACGGGCTGATGAATACCATTCAACAGCCGGCATCAGAAGTGGCGGTGACGAGAGTGCTGCCTTCAAAGTATTACCAAAAGGTAGGGGGATTGCGTTATCTTGCAAGCTCGTTAAATTCTATCTTGACTCCCATTATGGCAACGGCTGTTCTGGGAATTGCAGGGATGAATGCGGTGGTGATGATAGATTTAGGTTCCTTTGCGGCAGCCTTTCTGGTGTTGGCTTTTGGAATACGTATTCCAGAGAAGAAAGAAAGCGGTGAGGAAGGGGAGAATCTCTTATCCTCTGCTAGAAAAGGGATTGCTTATTTGAAAAGGGAACGGGGAATCTTTGATTTGATTTTGTTTCTGGCGGCAATTAACTTGGTGGCATCTATGTATCAAGCGGCATTTCCTGCCATGATTCTATCGAGAAACGGCGGAGGCGAGAAAGTGCTTGGACTGGTCAATGCGGTAATTGGTGGGGCAATGCTTGCCGGAAGCATTTTGGCATCTTTGGTCAAGGAACCCCAAAGCAGGGTGCGTGTAATCTGTAATTGTCTGATGCTGTCCATGAGCACGGAAAATTTTTTGCTGGCAGTTGGGAGGACGCCATTTATCTGGTGTGTTGGCGGAATTCTTGGATGGATTGCGATACCGCTTATGAGTGCCAATCTGGATGCGATCATGCGGCTGCGCGTGCCGGAACAAATGCAGGGAAGGGTGTATTCGGTGAGAAATTCACTGCAGTTCTTTACCATACCTGTAGGATATTTTTGCGGTGGGTTTTTGGTGGATTGGGTATTTGAGCCGGTGATGGCAGTGCAGGCACATGAAAGTATTCTGATCAAAATGTTTGGAGCTGGGAAAGGCTCCGGCGCAGCATTTTTGTTTTTCGTCCTTGCATTCGCAGGAATAGGCGTATGTCTGTATTTTCGCCATGATAAGCATATATGGGAACTGGAACAGAAAAAAGAGTGTGGCGGCGGGCATGCCTGATTTGGCAATGGCGGAAATAAAATAAGAAAAATAAGCTGCCGGGGCGGATGCTCCGGCAGTAAAAGTATATAGAAATGGGAAACAGAGAAAGGACAGGGGCAGATGGAAGATTGCTTGCAGTTATTTGAGTCTGAAACAGCATATTGGTTCAAGGAGACTTTAGGGGAGCCAACACCGGTGCAAAAGGAAGCATGGTCTGCCATTGCAGCTGGTGGGCATGTGCTGGTCTCCGCACCCACGGGAGCAGGCAAAACCCTTTCTGCTTTTTTGGTCTTTTTGGACAGGTTTAAGAAAATGGCGTTGGATGGATTGCTGAAACAGGAATTGCAATTGATTTACGTGTCGCCGCTTAAATCGCTGGCATCGGATATCCGCGAAAATCTTAGAAAGCCATTGGCAGGAATCGGAGGAAAGGAGCTTGTCAGGGTGGCAATCCGCACTGGGGACACGACCCAGCAGGAGAGGCGGCAGATGATCAGAAAACCGCCCCATATTCTGATTATCACGCCAGAATCCCTGTATTTGATGCTGACCAGCAAAACGGGACAGAATATGCTCTGTACGGCAGGCGCTGTAATCATAGATGAGCTGCATGCGCTGATTGACACCAAGCGGGGCGCCCATTTGATGCTGTCGCTGGCAAGGCTGGATGTTTTGTGTGAAAGACCTTTGCAGCGTATCGGATTGTCTGCCACGATATCACCGTTAGAGGAGGCGGCATGTTATCTGGCGCCAGAGGAGGTCCGGGTGGTGGCGCCTTCTATGGAAAAGAAAGTCATGCTTGAGATTCTTGGCTCTTATGTGGACAGCAGCAAAAGGAAAAAAGACCCCGTCTGGCAGGAACTGTCAAAGCTTGTATACAGATATTGTCAGGGGAACCGGAGCGTAATCGCATTTGTGGAGGGAAGAAGATATGCAGAGAAGTTGGCATATTATGTAAACTTAATTGGCGGGGAGGATTTTGCCCGCGTTCATCATGGCAGTCTTTCTAAAGAGCAGCGCAGAGAGGCGGAGGAGGCTTTAAGAGGGGGAAAACTGCGGCTTTTATGCGCCACCTCGTCCATGGAATTGGGAATCGATGTGGGGGAGATCGATCAGGTGTTACAGGTGGGATGTCCCCGCACCATTTCAGGTACGTTACAGAGGCTTGGACGGGCAGGACACAATCCTGACCGCACCAGTGTCATGTATTTGTTTCCCAGAACGCCTGCGGAATGTATTTTGAGCGGAATGACAGCACAGCTTGCCAGAGAGGGAGAGGTGGAGCGGATGAATCCGCCTAAAGGGTGTCTGGATGTGCTGGCGCAGCATCTGGTTTCCATGGCGGCATTTCAAAGCTATGAGGTAGATGAGGTGATGAAGATTTTACCCAGAGCGTGGTCTTTCTCTCAAGTGACCAGGGAGGATGTGAAGGCGGTGCTTCGGATGCTGGCAGGAGATTATGAGCACAAGAGAGAGGTGCCTGTCCGTCCGAGGATTTTGTATGACAGGATCCACGATAAGGTGGAAGGGGACGGTTACAGCAGAATGCTTGCCATATCGGCAGGCGGAACCATTCCCGACAAAGGGCTTTATACCGTGCGGACACAGGAAGGCGTGAAAGTAGGCGAGGCAGATGAGGAGTTTGTCTATGAGAGTCAGAAAGGGGACCGCTTTATCTTAGGCGCATTTGGATGGAAGGTGGTGGATATCGGCAGGGATACTGTGACGGTGACACAGGCGCCAGTGGAAGGAGCCAGGCTTCCTTTCTGGAAGGGGGAGCTGAAAGGTCGGAGTAAGGAGACAGGAATCTTATTTGGCAGGATTTTGCGCGGCCTTGCAGATGCGCAGCGGGATGGAAAGCTGATAGATGCCCTTGCGGGGTTGGGGTTGGATGAGTCGGCGGCAAGGCTTTCGGAAGGGTATTTGAGCAGGCAGATTGCGGCGACAGGTGGACTGCCCGATGACAGGACGATTTTGGCGGAGCACTTCCGGGATCAGTCCGGCAACAGTCAACTGATGATTCATTCTATATTCGGGCGGCGGATCAATGCCCCTCTTTCTCTGCTTGCAGCAAAGGCGGCACAGGTGGAAATAGGCATGAACGTGGGCAGCGTGGATGAGGAAGATGGCTTTCTTCTCTATGCTTATGGGGACAAAGCACTGCCTGAGGGACTTCTCGGCAGAATTAATCCCGAAACGGCGAAGCCTGTCTTATCGGCACTGCTTCCGTCTGCTCCCGTGTTTAATATGGCTTTCCGTTATAATTGCGGCAGGGCGCTTATGATGGGAGCAAAGGGAAACCAAAGACAGCCTCTATGGATGCAGCGGCTGCGGAGCGCGGAGATGTTGGATCAAGTGGCAGGGGAGAAAGAACATCCCCTGATTCGGGAGACAAGGCGGGAATGTATGGAACAGCTCTGGGATGCAGAGGGTGTTAAGGAACTGCTTTACAAAATCCGGTCAGGGGAAGTTGTTGTGCGGGAGATTTACTCGCAGAACCCTTCTCCCATGTCATTGCCTCTGCAATGGAGCCAAGAGGCGGCAGTGATGTATGATTATGCACCTACTCCACGGGGAATCCACAAAGCAGTGGAGGAGGCGTTAAAGCAGGAGGAACAATTAATTAAGCCTGGGGAAGAGGAGATTTTACAGGTTCAGGCAAGGAAAAAGCTGCCAGTGGATGAAAAGCAGCTACATTCTCTTTTGATGGCGGAAGGCGATCTAGCGGCAGGGGAATTAGAGGTTCCCATAGAGTGGCTGGAAAATCTGCATAGGGAAGACCGTGCCGTGTATCTGGAGCAGGGGCTTTGGATTGCTGCGGAACAAAGGGAGGAATATCAGGCGGCGCTGGAAGAGGGAG
Source organism: Lachnospiraceae bacterium (assembly GCA_029054245.1). GTDB lineage: Bacteria > Bacillota > Clostridia > Lachnospirales > Lachnospiraceae > Suilimivivens. Next base: position 16,774 of record JAIDFQ010000079.1, read on the forward strand.
AGCGAAAAGAGCAGTGCCGGATTGTCCGGCGAATGCTTCGGTACCGTGGCGGGGCAAGTGCGGGGCAGACAGCGCTGCGCTATGGTTGGTCAAAGGAGATTGCAAAGTCTGTGCTGGAAGAATTGTGTTCAGAAAATGAGGCGGTGAGGCAGATAATTCCTGCTGGCGCAAATGAACTAGGAGACGGGGAGAAGGTTTTATATTATCATGCGCAATTGTATAAGCGTGCCAGAAATCAAACACTGAAAAACCGCAGGGAAGAAATTAAAACTTGTGCACCCTGGGCGTATGCGGCATTATTGGCATCTGGTCTGACACATTCAGCGCCCAAGGAGGAGAGTCTTAAGCGGGCGATCGATTCCTTTCTGGGGATTCCTTTTCCGGCATCGGCATGGGAAGAGATCCTTTTGCCGGGAAGAGTGCGGGACTATAGGGAAAACCTGCTAGACGGCGTTCTTTCCAAGGGGGAGATTTTCTGGCATATGGAGGAAGGCGGAAGGCTGCGCTTTGATGGTACAGACCAGATAGATTGGGACAGCGCGCCGCAGATAGAGTGGGAGAAGCTTTCGGAGAAGGAAAAACTTCTGACCGAGGCGCTTGTAAAGAGAGGCGCCAGCTTCATGCAGGCGTTAGGCGGTGTACTTGAAGGAGAGTCGCCTTATGATACGCTTCTTTCCCTGATGGAAAAGGGAATCGTATGCGCGGACAGCTTTGTGCCGGTACGGCAGTGGCTTGACAGGGAGAAAATCAGGAAATCAACAGCGCGGGTGCGGGCAGGGGCGCGGGTGAAGGCGTTAAGCGCAGGACGTTGGGATCTGGTCAGGCCGATTCGGCTTCTGACACTTCAAGAACAGATGGATCGCTGCTTTGACCGATATAAGGTGTTGTGCCGGGAAACGGCGGCAGCCTGCGGATTTTCGTGGCAGGAGGCATTAAAAAGCCTGCGTATCTTGGAATACACAGGGCAGGTGAGAAGAGGATATTTCGTGGAAGGTCTTTCCGGTGCACAGTTTATCAGAGGGACGGATTTTGGAGGAATCACAGCCGCCCTTCGGAATGCAGGGGAAGAGATTGTATGGATGAACGGAGCTGACCCGATGCAGGTGTGGGGAAAATTGCTGCCCAGCCAGATGGACAGAGCATTTTTAAATGTGCAGGGAAGTGCAGTGGCGCTGCGGGGCGGCATGCCGGTGGCAGTTTTTGAGCGAAATGGCGGGATTCTGCGTGTCTTTGAGGAGGAATTTTTGGAGGAAGTACTTGAAAGGTTTGTGGAAGGGTATCGAAGGGGACAGATTTTTACAGGGAAAAAGAGGATTCTTGTGAAAGAATATCCTGACATTTCGGTGAAAAGCATGGAAAAGAGCGGATTTGCCAGAGAAGTACAGGGGTATGGACTGTACCGATAGGTCTTTAGGTCAGATTTTCAGGTTTCAACTTATTAAGGGTTGCAATTGATGCTACTGTGGGTTGCGGAAGTAATTATGCAATAGACCGCAAAATATACAGTTTCAGAAGTAACACGACAGATTATAGGTTGTTTAAAAATTGCAAACGGTAATGTCTTGTCAAACAAGGAGGAATATGTTACCTGTCTTTCGGAGTTGAAGTAAAAAAGTAGTGCTAAGCCATAGATCAGAATCTATGACTTAGCATTTTATTTAT
>JAIDFQ010000008.1 GCA_029054245.1 Lachnospiraceae bacterium
GGCGCCGCACAAAAAAGCCTTTACGACAGCTATTGGAAGTCTATTGAAAAATGCCTGATAGTTCCACATGACAAATATTTAGGAGAAGGACTATTCTGATATCATCATATTACATTTTTCTCATAACATGCGATTTGTATTTAAAGTTCGCTTTGCGAATCCCAAATTGCTCCTGCTTTTTGTTCTTGCGTGGACTGAATATTAACGAACTGTTACACCTTTTCTACAATTTTTTAAAAAAATACTTGATTTTATTCTTCAAAGCATATATAATATAACTTGCGTTTCGGGGTGTGGCTCAGGTGGTAGAGCGCTACTTTAGGGAAGTAGAGGCCGCAAGTTCAAGTCTTGTCACTCCGACTATTTAGAAGATTGATAAATGCTAATAAAATTGGCATTTATCAATTTTTTTTTACAAAAAATGCATCCTATAAAACAAAACTCTCCAGTGGAGACGCACTCTGCGCATAAGAAAAATGGCGGCTGTCGTAACCGCATCCTAGCGCGAGTGTGCGTCAACTTTGATGGTTTAGCAACACTCTCTTTCAGTTATTGCGCCCCTTTTGCTTTTCTTCCACTTCCGGTTCTTTCAATACGGGTATCGTTCCGTTCTTCTTATTCACGTCCTCTTTCAGCAAAATATATACCGTTGACAAGAGCGGAATGAAAATAAGCATCCCGAAAACCCCCATAAGGCTACCGCCAATGGTAACTGCTGCCAAAACCCATATGGAAGGCAGTCCTACTGAATTGCCTACAACATGAGGATAGATCAGATTACCTTCTATCTGTTGCAGCACAACAAACAGAATCACGAACCAGAAAGCCCTTACCGGATCATCTACCAGCATAAGGAATGCTCCTATAAAGCATCCAATAAACGCGCCTACAATGGGTATCAAAGATGTAAAAGCAATCAGTACGCCGATCATCACTGCATAGTCAAATCTGAAAAGAGTCATGGTAATGACAAACATCAATCCCAGAATCACAGCCTCTGTACACTGTCCAGTAATAAAGTGACTGAAATTCTTGTGTAAAAGCCCGCACACTTTCAAAACATTCTTATAGAGCTTCGGACTGGCGTAGGCTTTCAGAAGTCTCGTAAATTGATCCCCCAGTTTCTCCTTCTGCGCCAGAATGTAGATAGAAAAGACCAGTGCAATAAAGAAATTGACGGTGCTGCTTATAATACTGCTGGCAACCGAAAAGGTAGATGAAAGCATATCGCTCATTCCATTACGCAGAAATTCAAGCACTGTATTTAGAATCTTTTGCCAGTCGATTTCCATCGTTTCAAAATCATTGAGCACTTGTATCAATTCCGGGTTTGCTGCAAACAAAACCTCCAGCTCCTTGATGACGTTCCCCCAGAAAACCGGGATCTCGTTGGTAAGCACCTTGATGGTCGCTACCAGCTGCGGTATGACGGTAACTGCTACCAGTGTGATTACAAGAATGACCACCAAAAACGAAAGTACGATGCTCAACCCTCTTCTGCTCTTCTTGAGATAATCACTCGCTCGATTCTTGATTCGTTCCCCTTTAAATACCTTTGTCTCAAAAAATCGCATGGGAATATTAATCACAAAGGCAATCATACCTCCGATTATAAACGGTCTTAAAATATTTATGACAAATATCGCTGCTCCCACAAGCAAATCAAATTTCATTAATGCAAGAATCACCACCGCCGCAAACAGAATGAGTCCTCGTACTCTTCTTATGTTCTTTTGATTTAAATTCATTGTCTTCTCCTTTGCTTTCTTCTACAAAGTCTTTAAAATTTCCAAAAGATAGTTCCACACTCTCTGGGTGGATGAAATGCTCAGCTCCTCCTCGGTCGTATGGATATTCTTCATATTCGGTCCAATGGATACACAGTCAAGCTCCGGTATCTTGCTTACAAAAAGACCACATTCCACACCCGCATGGATTGCCCTGACTGTCGGCTCCTCATAATACAGCTTCCTATAAATTTCCAGCATCTTATCCCGCAGCGGCGAATCTTTCCGATACATCCATCCAGGGTATTCGCCCGTCACATCCGTTTTTGCCCCCACTAAGCCTGCCATACTCTGAAGCTGCCCGATTAGTGCCTTTTTCGCACTGTCTATGGAACTGCGCACCGATATCCCCATGCTCACTTCTTTCTCATCCATACGTAAAAGTCCCGGATTTAAGGAAGTCTCTACCAATCCCGGCATAACAGCGCTCATGGAAAGCACGCCATGAGGGAGCACATTTAAAAAGCGAATGATTCTTTCACTCTCCTGTTCCTCGATTACACTTTCCTCTTTTATGCCTTCAGAAGAATCTATTGTATTTGCTTGAATGAAGATACCACCGTCCTTTTCAGCCAACTCCTGCTTTAATTCCCGGTCAAGCTTTTCGCATAAATGCCTAAAGAGGGTCAGACACTCCTGCTGGGAAAATTCTCCCTGCATGACCTTCTGCCTGCTGCTTCCATTTTCGTATCCCGTAAGAAGAATCCGCGCCTTTGCCAAAACTGGAATTGCATTGTCCGCAACCCCTCCCTCAAGACTGTAGATACATATATCCAGCTTTCCGGACAGTTTTGCAAGCACCCGCCCCAAAAGGCAGATGGCATTTCCACGTTCTTTATGAATCTCCTCGCCAGAATGACCTCCTTTCAGTCCATTTATACTGATTTCGCAAAAAATCCCCTGTCTCCGTTTCTTTTCATGAGAAAGGTGAAAATTCACTCTGGCTCCCCCCGCACACCCGGAAAGAAAAATTCCCTCTTCTTCTGAATCCAGGTTGATCATCCGCTTCGCCTTAAGCGGCGAGACATCAAGAACGCGCGCACCGTCCATTCCCACTTCCTCATCAACTGTGATGACAAGCTCTATCCTTGGGTGAGCGTATGTGCCGTCAAGAAGCGCTAGGCCGTAAGCAATTGCAATCCCATCATCACCTCCTAAACTGGTTCCCTCCGCCATCAGTCTATCTTTGTCTACCACCAGTTTAAGACCATCCTTTTCCATATCAATGGCACACTCCGGTTTCTTCACCGCCACCATGTCCATATGCCCCTGAAGCATGACGGGGGGATGGTCCGAATATCCTTCTGAAGCCTCCTTGATAATTATGACATTGCCTGCCTCATCTTTAAAATGCTCAAGATTCCTTTCCTTGGCAAAGCGTACCAGATAATCACTTATCATCCCTGTATTTCCCGAGCCATGGGGAATCCTGCATATCTCCTCAAAAAAGTAAAAAACGTCCTTGGGTTCCAGATTATTAAGCGCTCTCATATTGCTCCTCTCCAAATATATGATAGAAAAAAAGACCTTATCCGTTTAAATAAGGTCTTTCGTTTATATTTATGCGATTTTACTCTTTGCAAGCTCTGCTAAGGTCTTAAATCCTTCTGCATCATTTACCGCAAGTTCTGCAAGCATTTTTCTGTTGATATCAACTTCTGCCAGTTTCAGTCCGTGCATGAACTTGCTGTAAGATAAACCATTCAATCTTGCAGCTGCATTGATACGTGCAATCCAGAGCTGTCTGAACTGACGCTTTCTCTCCTTACGTCCTGCATAAGCGGAAGTCAAAGCTCTCATAACGGACTGCTTTGCAACTCTATACTGTTTGCTTCTGGCTCCTCTGTAGCCCTTTGCAAGTTTCAATACTCTATTGTGTTTTTTCTTGGCGTTCATTCCGCCTTTTATTCTTGCCATTTCTTATAATCCTCCTTACGACTTTTAAATGCACCTTACAACAATTTTATAAATAAGGTAAAATCTTTTTCATGTTCTTAACATTGGTCTTGTCTGTAATTGCAGACTGCCTTAAATTTCTTTTTCTCTTGGTAGTCTTTTTGGTTAAGATATGGCTCTTGTAAGCTTTGCTTCTCTTTAATTTACCTGTTCCTGTAGCTTTAAAGCGCTTTGCAGCAGCTCTGCTTGTTTTCATTTTGGGCATAACTGATTCCTCCTGTACATTCATTTTTATTTCTGCCGACAGGGCATGTCCCTGTCATCTATTTTAACTGGCAGGCTAACGCTTTTCAGTTAAAAACATTGTCATACTTCTGCCTTCCACCTTAGGAGCCTTTTCAACTACACATATATCGGAAAGCGCCTGGGCAAAATCGTCCAGAATATGCTTACTGTTTGCCATATGTGCCATTTCGCGTCCGCGGAATCTGAGTGTAATCTTCACTCTGTCCCCTTTGGAAATAAATTTCCTTGCCGCATTCATCTTGGTATTGAGATCATTGGTATCAATATTAGGAGATAAGCGGATTTCCTTCACTTCAATGACTCTCTGTTTTTTCTTTGCTTCCTTCTCCTTACGGGTCTGTTCATACTTGAATTTCCCATAATCCACAAGCTTGCACACAGGCGGCTTTGCTGTGGGCGCAATCTTTACCAGATCTACACCTGCCTCCTCTGCCATCTGCAATGCTTCTCTTGAAGACATGATTCCTAACTGTTCGCCATTTTCTCCAACGACGCGTACTTCCTTGTCTCTGATCTGTTCGTTAATGAATAATTCGCTAATGACTGTATCCTCCCTACATAATGACTCAGCATCGGATGCTGCTCCTTGCAGACATCCATTTTCACAACAACGGATGCCACGCTTATCGAGTCATCCTTATGCTAATAAAAAAGTGGATAGCATAACTATCCACAAAATCTCACAACAGCCAATATCCGCAACATAAAACGGAATTATTGGATTATGAACACCTGCAAGCTAAACCTGCCGCAGGGTGAGAGTGGATACTCTGCTTTGATGTATATGCGTTTTCCGCATGCTTAATTACTTTACCATTCGTTTTCCAAAATGTCAATACCCTTTTAGAAATTTTATTCATCTTTTGCAAGACTGACCTTCTCATCCCTGACTAAACGGATTTCTCCGTCAGATATCTCAAAGTCTGCCATCAGTTCATCATCCGACATCTGGCTATAGGTAATCGTGTAGGTGTCTTCCGCAAGAATCAGATAGACCAACTGTTCAATCTCCTCTCCATCCTCCACTTCGTAAGAGCTACGTATCTTATAACCCGGAATCCCTTCCATATCAATTTTTTCAAAGGAATCTATGTTGAGCGCTACCTCCATGCCCGCCTCTTGATACGCCTTCTCCATGGTCTCCTGATAGACCTCTTTCGTGAGCATACCGGATACCATTCCCTCTTCATTGCCCTCTGAAACCGTATAATAGATATTGGAGGCGTCAAGGGGATTTCTTTCATGCACATACATCCCTTGTATGTCCTCAGATTCATGATAGCCTGCGGGAATCATCACCGCACAGTAACGCACCTTCTCCCCTGCGCTCTCCTCCTGCTTTTTTAATTCAAATTCCTGCATTTCTATGTACTCCACAGCCTCCCCGTCTTCCGACCACATCCCTGCAACCGTGACAGCCTCCCTTGCACATCCCGTTAGTACAAACGACGCAAGAACTGTAAATATCCATTTCCTTTTCATACTCAATATATCCCTTTATATCTTATTTTCACTAAAATTTATTACAGCTATTACTCATTTAACCACAAATCTTTTCATAATACAAGCATCTATTTTCCATCGCCTTAAAACACCTACCTGCTCAGCATTATTATCGTGAACAAGGAACGCCGTAAGCGGACGGATGCCTCCAAGAGGCGTCCGTCCGCTTACAGCGTTCCCTGTGACAGCCTTGAACGATCACGACAAAGCCCCATCTTGGGTGTCTTTATCATAAGCGTACTGTCTGGTCTATTTCTCTAAAAATGTTGCACAGGCTGTCTCACGGCAGTTGTCCGCGCCACATCCCCTGATATCCACATGATCAGCAATGCATTTGTAATTGCTGTTATACGTGCAGTTAACTGCCTCACAATCTATGCTGATGGTTTTGCTGGGATGCTCTAGCGCACTTGTAAAGCGGTCCCTTCCTGCCTCTGAAAAGCTTTCACAGCATGTATCATCATCACAGCAAGCATGCTTTCCGCCCACCATGATATCCCCTTTGCAGCAACACTCACTCTTATTATACGCACAGTTATCTACGGAACATTTCAAATCAGCCATATCATTACCTCCTTTATACCTTTTTCATAGTCTGACATTCAATAGTATGACCGATTTTTTTTACTTCATTCAATTAAAAAAATCTTATATAAATTAAACCAGTACCGCTCCACCATGGCGCTCCCACATTCTTCGGCTTTTATCCCAGCGCTTTCCCATTTGTCTATAATTTCATCTCTGGCATTCCCACTTCCAAAAAACCACACCGGCTTTCCTTCCTTTATAAGTTCCTTCAACGCCTGAATCCCTTTTTCATCAGAAAATGCACCTTCAACCAGCCCATGATTGTGAGGATACATTTCACGAATCAGTTCTTCCGGATTCCCGTACCACAAATACGACTGATTCGGCAGATAATAGGAAGCGACTGCCTGCATTTGATCAAAGTTGAATACAAGCTGATCTTCTGCCTTGATTTCTCCCAATACTTCCTTTGCCTGTTCCATCTGTACTCGTTTCCACATCTCTTCCCCGTAAAAAGCGCGGTAATTACGAAGACCAACCACTACAAGCAGCACAAACAATAAAATAAAGAGAGGCTTTTTCTCTTTTAATCCAGAAACCAGCAGCGAAAAGGCAAGCCAAAAAACGCCCAACGCCGGAAGCATATAACGATACACAAAGATAGGACGTATCAGGAAAGAAGCCAAAAAACCGAAAAAAACGATTCCCAAAAGAACGCCCACACAACCTGTTATAAAAAAGGCTGTGTCGTTTTTTTCCTGCTTCTTCCACCTAAGAACCATCCCCACAAGCAACACTAAATAACACATAAAGAGCATCACTGCCAGCACTGCATTCAACTTCTGACTGGCAAAAAACGGCTGGAACAAAAATTTCACGCAGCCTCCCAGACTCCGCCATCCAAGAGGCGGAATCCAGTAATTTTCCTTCACCTGCCCCACCTGCCTGGTCACTGCCAGCACCAGCCACGGCGCATATGCCACACTACATAGAAGTCCGCTTGCAAAAAATATTTTTCCTTCCTGCCTCATCCTATGCTCTCTACATAAACCAATCAGCAGATAAAGATAAACCATACACGCAGCCACACAGGCAAAATAATGGGTATAGCATGCAGCCAGCGAATAAAGCGTAAGGGCAGTCCAGTCAAGCCATTTTTTCTTTTTGTCTGCATGCGTCAATTCATAGGCATGCAGCATGGCTGCCAGAATAAAGAACAAAGCATAGCCATACATCCTGATTTCCACCATGTAATCTGCCACCTGAGGCATCGTAAACAGAAGGAAACTGAAAATTCCTGCGCACAGCATGCCAAAATGCTTTCTCACCTTCGTCAGAGCATATAACAGGCAAAGAAAAAAAGGAAGCGCGGAAACCAGCTTTGCAATCACTATCGAGTACATGCTTCCTGTTCGTGTGCCAAAAACGAAAAGAAAAAATTTCACAATCAAGTAATAAAGCGGCGGATGTACATCCTTTGCTGTAATCGAAACCAGCTTACCACAGGACTGGTCTGCCAGCCCCATGGTAAACAACTCATCATACCAGATATCACTGCTAAAGCATAAATATACGGAGACGCCAAGCAGTGCCGCACCAACTGCCATACCTACGATTCCAACTATCTCATCCCACTTTATTTTATGCTCCATCTACAGCCTCTTTCTTTGATTTGGCAGGCCATGTATCAACGCCATGCCGCATCTTACTTCTTCTCTTCCTGCACCTGTTCCCTGCGGATTTCTTTTGTCCTGATTTCTTTACAGATCTGATCGATGAACTCTGCTAAAGGTTTCACCCCTTCATCTCCTGCAAAACGGCTTCTCACCGATACGCTGCCATCTGCCTCTTCCTGCTGCCCCACTACCAACATATAAGGCAGCTTTGCAAGCCTTGCTTCCCTGATCTTAAAACCAATCTTTTCAGAACGGTTATCAACCTCTGCAAGCACACCGTTTTTCTTGAGCTTAACTCTCACTTTTTCTGCATATTCCTCATATTTCTCTGAAATGGGGAGTATCCTTACCTGCTCAGGGCACAGCCATGTAGGGAATTTTCCTTCATATTTTTCAATGAGCCATGCAAGCGTTCTCTCATAACATCCCATAGAAGTCCTGTGAATGATGTAAGGACGCACTTTATCGCCATTCTGATCGATGTAATACATGTCGAACTGAGCTGCCAGAAGTGCATCCCATTGTATGGTGATCATAGTATCTTCCTTGCCATACACATTCTTCGTATTGATATCAATCTTCGGTCCATAAAATGCTGCTTCTCCCACATCCTCCACAAAGGGTATCTCAAGCTCCTTCATGATTCTGCGCATATGCTCCTGGGTCTCCTCCCATACTTCAGGCTCTCCAATGTATTTTTCCCTGTTTTCAGGATCCCACTTAGAAAGATGATAGGTTACATCCTCTTCCACACCCAAAGTCTTTAGACAGTACTGTGCAAGCGCAATACATTTTTTGAACTCTTCCACCATCTGATCTGGTCTCACGATCAAATGACCTTCCGAAATCGTAAACTGACGTACTCTGGTCAGTCCATGCATTTCCCCGGAATCTTCATTTCTAAACAAAGTAGACGTTTCACCATAACGAAGCGGCAGATCTCTGTAAGAATGCTGCGTTGCTTTGTACACATAATATTGGAATGGACAGGTCATCGGCCGAAGGGCAAACACTTCTTTATCCTTCTCCTCATCTCCTAACACGAACATTCCTTCTTTATAATGATCCCAGTGACCGGAAAGTCTATACAAATCACTCTTTGCCATCAGCGGCGTTTTGGTTCTGATATAGCCCCACTCGTTATCCTCCAGATCCTCGATCCAGCGCTGCATGGTCTGAATCATTTTTGCCCCCTTCGGCATCAGCAGCGGAAGCCCCTGTCCGATTACATCCACAGTAGTGAACAATTCCATCTCGCGCCCCAGCTTATTGTGATCCCGCAGTTTAATGTTTTCCAGATATTCCAGATATTCTGCCAGTTCCTCCTTTTTGTTAAAGGCTGTACCGTAGATTCTCTGCAGCATGGTGTTGTCAGAATTGCCTCTCCAGTAAGCGCCCGACGAAGAGGTGAGCTTAAACGCCTTGATTCCCTTGGTACTCATCAGATGCGGTCCTGCACACAAATCCGTAAACGCGCCCTGGCTATAAAATGAAATTTCTGCCTCCTCCGGCAGATCCTTAATCAGTTCCACCTTATAAGGTTCACCCTTTTCCTCCATAAATTGGATGGCTTCCGCCCGAGGCAGTGTGTAGCGCTCCAACTTATTTCCTTCCTTGATGATCTTCTTCATTTCCGCCTCTATCTTATCCAGATCTTCCCTGGAAAACGGCGCATGTTCAAAATCATAATAATAACCGGTATCAATGCTTGGTCCGATAGCCAGCTTTGCTTCAGGGAAAATCCTCTTTACCGCTTCCGCCATAACATGGGAACAGGTATGTCTTACCACCCGCAATCCTTCCGGATCATTGGCTGTTAGTATATTCAGTGCGCAGTCCTTGTCAAGAACGGTCCGCAGATCCACCACTTCCCCATCAACCTCTCCGGCACATGCTGCTCTGGCAAGACCTTCGCTTAAGTCTGCTGCAATTTCATAAACGCTTTTGGCACTGTCATATTCCTTTACAGAGCCGTCTTTTAATGTAATCTTCATTTTTTCTCTCCTTCTTTCTATTGATTTTCTTATGCACTCTGCGCATATAAAAATCCCATGCATTATCTTGATAATGCATGGGACGTAAAATACGCGGTTCCACCCAGCTTGCTTACTGCGCCAATGTGCGCAGCCAAAGCCTCTCATTTACCTATAACGCAGGTACTGCGGACCGGATTGGGGTCACTCAAAGTTAGTTTTCAGATGCTTCCTGCAAGGATATTTTCAGCACAGGCTTACCAAGACAATTAGTCTGATATACCGATATCCCTCTCTGCTGCATTTCACAACTTACTCTTCTCGTCAACGTGTTATCTATATCTGACTCATTACGCCATTATTTTATGACACTTTTTCTGATCTGTAAAGAGTCATTTCCTTAAAAACCAAAATTACGTTTCAATCCTATTATGCTCCTGTTATATCGATTGCATGCATATAGGCGTCAGAGCCTCTTGCGCATGTCACTGTCAGCTTCTTCCCGCTGACAAAAACTTTACAGCCAGTGACACTTCTTACCATATCAAGCTTTAATTCCATCTGCCCCTGTGCCGTATCTAGGTACAGGACATTTTCATTTGATTTGCTCCCCACTGTTCCGCTCACTGTAGGCATTGAAGTCATATCAACGGTGGCATTTGACGGACCATTTTTAGAAGCTGAAATGTATGCTGCATGCATATAAGCATCCGAACCACGGTAGATAGAAACTGTCAGCTTATTTCCAGGTGTCAATACCATACCGCTTCTGCTGTCTGTGTTATTATCAATTACAATCTGCATCTCACCGTCCTTGGTGGACAAATACAAGAGATTTTCTTTGGTGCTTTCGGTCACTGTTCCCGAAACCGGCGTAGTTGCGTCATTTACATAAGATGCCGGTGCCGGCGTAATTGTAGATGCGTTCTTTCCTGCCGCAACCTGCGACGAATCTGAAATACTGACTGCATGCATATAGGCATCTGCTCCTCTTGCACAGGAGATGCTGTAACTTTTTCCTATTACAAGAACCGAGCATCCGCTCATATTGGTCGTCACGTCCAGCTTAATCTGCATCTCTCCCTGCGGTGTATTGACATAGAGAACATCGTCCTTCGTCTTGTCGCCTATGGTTCCTGTCACCGTGGTAGTGTTCGATGAATCGATGGTAACGCCAGCCGTCTGTGTTCCACTGGTAATCTTGACTGCATGCAGATATTCATCAGAGCCCCTTGCTACAGAAACACTGATATTCTGCCCCGGAAGCAAGATTTTGCAGGCACTGGTATCGGTACCGCTGTCTAACTTGATTTCCATATTTCCTTCTTTGGTGGAAAGCTTCAATAATTCTGAGGTTGTTCCTGAGGAAACCGTTCCCTGTACGGTTGCAATTACTTCCGCTGCCTGTACTTTTAATTCATTTATTGGGATCATGAACATCCCCAGCGCAAGGCAGACCGTCATGCACACCCTTGCAATTCTATCCCTTTTCATCTGTAAACCATGCCTTTCCTTCGTTTAATGATACATTATGTAAACTCATAATACACTAATAACTATGGAAAATCAAGATATCTTCAATAGAAATGTTACAGTTCAGACAGCAGGGATACCAGTCATAAACCACACTGCCATTTTTCTGAAAACTGCTGCGTCCAAACGCTATCCGGTCAAAACTTATGGTTATTCAGTTTCTACATCATCAAGCAGCATCTCTTCAATGATTTCCGCAGCTGCTGCAATCAGCTTAAGGCAAGGTCTTTCCTCGTAATACTGCTGTGTCCGCGCAGAAGGTTTGGCGCTCTCCTCCATTCCTTCAATTCCAAGCAGTTCCCGGCACACAATCGTGTCAAATTGCTTTTTAAACCTTTCTGCCATCTGTCTGGTAAGAAGGTAGATTTTTTCCTTGCCTTCTTCATTTGTGGGGTCTGTATTCCCCTCTTTTAAACCAGCAAGCAGTGCCATCGCTGACACTGCTCCACAAACCTCTCGCATTCTTCCTATTCCGCCGCCCATGGGGCTTGAGAGCTTTAGCGCTGTATTACTGTCCATTCCAAACAAATCCGCATAGGTGGAAAAAACAGACTGCGCACAGGTATATCCTTCCTCAAATGTTGCAACTGCCTGCTTTACCCGGCTTTTCATCAGCCCTTCTTTCCGCAGCACTTTTTGTATTTTTTGCCGCTCCCGCAGGGACATGGATCATTGGGATAGATCTTTTCCGGCTTTACAATGGTAGTAGAAGACTTCTGCTCTCTGTAAAGCTCTTTCCGCTTGTCCTCATCAAAAATTGCTTCCCACTCAGGCAGCTCATACAGCCAGTCAGCGCCGGCAGCTACCATATTTTTATACAAAAGCTCCTTGTCGAAGAAAAGGCTTACCTGTGTATCTTCTTCCATCTCTTCGATTGGATTTTCTTCCTTCAAGCTGTCGTTGATACCATCTAAAAAGCCTGTCATCGTCATAATATCAACATTATATTTTTCTGCAAGCTCTTTTACCGTTCCCTTGACTTCCTCGTCGGGATTTTTCAAAAGCTCCGCATATATTTCCTTTTCCTTCTGGAAATAGACACTCCAGAGTCTTTGCAGATCCCCCTTATTTGCGGTTTCTGAGTAAGCCATATCACGCCAAGTTTTTAACAATGCCATAAATTGTTCCTCCTTATCCGCTGTCGCAGATATTTTTTAAATAGTTGTTCATAATATAAGGATGCCTGCATCCTTTGTTATTATAGCCCATATGACAGGAATTGTAAATTTTTTTTGATAGAAATGAATAAAGCAGGATTTGCGGGGTAATAATACTACTAGTCAATGGATCCCCCTCCTTTGATGACGTGGGATGACCACCGCGGTGACCGCGATGGGATACCACATATACGACAGATAAATTAAATACTTATCCTCCCCTAAGGAAGCCTCTGGGAGTGCGGAAGCCGCATTTTTAGGGGCTTCCGCTATGTTTGAAGGGCTATTTTTAGGGATTTTGGGGTGTTGCCAAGTGTTGCCAAGCTGGAAGCCAGTGTTTATCAGGGTTTCCGGCTTTTTATGATTTTACATAATGTTTGCTTCATGGTCTGCAATGCCAGTGTTTCAGGCACTTTCTGCATGAATTTTTCTTCAAATGTTTTTGTCGAACTTACGTTCTTTTTATGGTATTGGCAACACTTTTTCTGTTGCCATCAACTCCTTTGAAAACATTATGCAAACATAGCTTCCACTTGTTCACCACCAAAGTCGAAATCATATATTTTAAAGATTTCATTCTGTATAGCCAGATTGTCTTCGTAATCGTTCTTGCACTTATAATAGGTGTTCAAGGTTGTGCTTTTATTCTTATGTCCTACATTTTTTGAAACCAATGCCAGCTTCATGCCCTTGTCCAGACAGTTTGTTACATAACTCCTTCTACATGTATGAGAGGGCTTGTATTCCACTCCTATACAGTTACAGAAAGCCTTGAATGTACTGGTAATACTGCTCTCCTTTACCATCCTTCCGCTGTTTGCCGGGATGACATATTCGCTTTCAATCCCTGCCTGCTCTGTCCTGCGCTTCTGCTCCATCAGCCATTTATAAGTAAAATCATTGATGACTATGGTTCTGCGGGAAGTCTTGTTCTTCGGAGTGCTTTCCTCATAGATTTTGGAATTGGTATCGTAATCCGTATACTCTGTCTGCGTTCTCTCAATCTTTATGGTTCTGTGTTCCAAATCGACCTTGCTCCATTTCAATGCAAGTAACTCTCCCAATCTTAAACCAGTTCCACAAAGAATAAAAAGTGCCGGAGAATTGCGGTATTTTCTGCATTTATTCCAGCAGGCCATAGAGCCTGACTGCAGGGTATTGATTTCATCATCTTCCCATACGCCAAGCTCCTTGTCTTCCTGCTCTTTGCACCTGTCCTCATTGATTTTTACCTTCCGCATAAAGTTCCAGCTCATGATTTCCCTGTCACAGGCGTAATCAAATGCCTGGCTGACAATGCATTTTATCTGGCATACATAAGAATAAACTATAGTTCCATTTGTCAAGGTACGGATAAAATCATCACAGTGATACTTCTTAATCTTCCGGGCGGGGATTTTCCCAAAGCTGCTGTCCTTCACATAATTTACATAAGCCCTGTAATATCTGCTGTGGGTCTGCTTCTTGATATCCCCTTTTGCAAATTCCAGAAACATTTCTACCACCTGCGCTACCGTATCGTTTTTATGCTTCTCCAAATCCACCTGACCTGTCATAGTCCTTTTTGCTTCCTTGCGAAATTTCTTCTTTACTTCGTCTTCTGAAGCCCCTGTGATCTGGTGGCGTTTTCCGGTTTCTGAATATTTAGTAGGAATCGTGGTATAATATTGTATCTGTAATCCCTTCTGCCGGGAATTGATTTTCGGAATCGTTATCTCGCTCATGGCAATCTCCTCTTGCGTCTTACAAAGAAGGACATCTGCCACGTCCTCTAAATCTATATTTATTATACCACATTTTATCAGATTCAGCAATTCTCTGTTTGATATTTCGATTTTTAACTAACCTCCCAAGCGTCTCCTTTCTCGATTTTTTCTTAAGTATTAGTTTCCTGCTATTATTAAAAATCTCCCATTTTTCCCAAAAACCCGTCTGTCACAGGTGGCAAGGGTAATGATGCTGGTAGGCGCATGGTCAGGCTCTTCATAATATAACGCCCTTCCCTGCAGTTCCTCCATCCATGCATTGTAGCTTTCCATATCCTCATGGTTCCTTATGCGGAAATCCCATTCTGCCAGATCGTCTATGCTGTATTTGACAACTGCCATCACCTGATAGGCAGTTGCGCTCCCATAAGCATCTGTGAAATAGATGGTCCGGTTTTCCTTGAAATAATCTTCTTTTTCATAATCTAACAGGGTGGAGAACATGGCATCGGAGCCTGCGCCCATGTTGTGTCCGTAGATGATGCGGTTGAAATCCCATACCTGCGTGTCCTTATCCATGAAAGGGCATCCGGCGCTGCTCTTATCCCCTGTGAAATCATGGGAGAGGTAAAAGGCGTTGTCATCCGTTCCCACTACGGGGAAATTGATCAAGGTATCAGGGATGCAGAGCCAGCCTTTGATATCCTCATTTTCACTGCATAGCGCATCCCAATCGTAGGCTTCCAATCCCTTCTCCCTCATTTCTGCTTCATACTCCTGCCTGTACCGCTCCGCATCCGCTTCCATTTCGGAGAAAAACTCTTCCAGCTCCGCCGCCGCTTCTTTCTGCGACTGCTCCCTTCCCTCTTCTAAAATAATGTCAAGCTGTGCGTATGCGTCTGCTATCGCCTGATATTTTTCAAGCTGTTTCACTGCCTTATAGCGGAAGATCCCCATGCCTGCCATGCAGACAATGGCAAGGGAAATCCCCACTATGATCTGTACGGCAATCCGCCGCCTTTTCTTTTCCGGCAGGTCAGGGAAAAGTTTCTCCCCAAGACAGCTAATAAAACATTTTATTTTTTCCATGCGCTTCCTTTCTTCTCTATAAACAGCGGCAGATACCGCCACAATCAAATGAATCTGTTTCCGGTTATCTGCCGCCATGGTTTCAAAAGGCAGGAGCAAAAGCCCCTGCCGCATTTCAAACTGTGGTTATCACAGTATTATATGATCCCTGCCTGTTCCCGTACCATAAAATATATCCTTATAATACACACCCACTACAGGCAGCATTTCTCCATCTGTCCTTCAAGGACAGATTTTCTTCCCTTCAAGCACAGATGCAGCAGCAAGCACAACGCCGCACAGCCCAAGGGCAGCAAGAAGATAAAAGGGTGACGCATAGCCAGTCTGGATAACCGGCTCTGATCCTTTTCCTGCATTTCCATTCCCTCCTTCCGTTCCGGTATTGGTATCTGTATTTTTATCTGAAGGGCTGCCTGCCGAATTGCCGGAGACAGTTCCGCTTGTATTCTGATTTTTGTCCGAAGTGTTTTGGTCATCTTTCCCATTGGTATTGTTTTCTTCTGCTTTTTCCCATCTTGCATAGAGGCTGATGCTCCTGCTGGGCTTATAGGTCTCTCCCTCGGTTCCGATAAATACCTGCCTGTCAGTGTACCAGCCCTTGAAAATATAGCCCTCACGCTCTGCAGCCGGGAGCTTCACACTGCCGCCTTTTACCACTTTGACAGACGCATTCTTTGTCTTGCCACCATTGGCATCATATTTGATCGTGTAGGTATTTAAAGATTCATTAGAATTATCTCCATCCTGTGTCTTATCTCCACTGTTACTGTCTCCATTTTCTGTATTTCCACTGTTTCCTGAATCTCCATTACCGCCGCTGTTTTCTTTTGATTTTTCCCACTTTGCATAAAAGTCTGTATCTCTGGTAATGCGGTAAGCATCATGGTATGCCCCTGCAAACTGCGTCAGGTCATCATCCAGATACCAGCCTGTGAAATCATATCCTTCACGTTCCGGCATGGGAAGGTAAAGGCTTCCGTCCTTAATAAGGGTAATCTCCTTTACCTTAATCGTTCCTTTTCCTGCATGGAAAGTCACTTTACAGTTTTCGGGATCAGCGTCATTATCAGAATCTTTTTCTGTTTCCTTTTCCCAAAGTGCATAAGCTGTCATATCCTTAACCGCTTTCATCTCACTGCCGGAGATTCCAAGAAGGATTCCGCCGTCTTTTTCTGTATACCAGCCAAGGAAGCTGTAACCTTCCTTTTCCGTCTTGGGTAAGCGGATGATACTGCCTTTCTCTGCCTTGATCGGATTTACCGCTTTTCCTCCGTCAGCGTCAAAAGTAATGGTAACTTTCACTTCCTCTTTTTTCTCAAAATGTGCCTTTAAAGTAATATCTCCCTGTACGGTAAATTCCTCACCAGCCTGTCCGGTGCAGATATTATCGTCAAAAGCAAGGAACCAGCCAAGGAACTCATAGCCTGTCTTACTGCAGGCAGGAAGGATGATTGCGCTGCCTTTCTCTGCTGAAATCCTCTCCTTTGCAGTCTCACCACCGTCAGTATCAAAAGTTATTGTGCAGATGACCGCCTGATCTTCTTTCTTTTCATAACGGGCTTTCAATGTAACATCATCAGAGACAATGTACTCTTCCCCTGCTTTCCCGATACAGATATTGCCATCATACCAACCTGTAAATTCGTAACCTTCCTTCGTGCAGTTTGGAAGGGTGACGGTATCTCCTGCTTTCGCAATGACCGTTCCGCCCTCCATCTTTCCACCGTCCGCATCAAAGGCGATCGTGCAGATGGCAGCTTCTTTCTTTTCATAATGGGCTTTTAGTGTCACATCATCAGAGATTGTGTATTCCTCTCCTGCCTGTCCGATACAGGTATCTCCCTCATACCAACCGGTAAACTCGTAGCCTTCCTTGGTGCAGTCAGGAAGTGTAATAGTATCGCCTACTTTAGCGGTAATGTCTCCTCCTTCCATCTTCCCGCCGTCTGCGTCAAAGGTAACGGTAGCTTCCGTCTTTTCCCATGCGGCATAATAAGAGGTATCTTTCTGGGGTGCATAATGCTTCTCCCCTGCATTCCCTGCAAATACTGTCAGTGCTTCATCTTCATACCATCCTTTAAAGCTGTAGCCTTTTCTGGAAGCGTCAGGGAATACGATATTTGCTCCGGGAATCACCTGTGCGCTGTCAGTCCTTCCTTCCCCGTCATTATAGATATAAGTAAGGGTGACAGGCTCTTTTGCCTCCCATTTCGCATAGAGGTAAAGGTTCCCTGTAAGGCTTGTCTCCTGCCCCGGCGCATAATCGGTTCCCGTTCCATCCGGCTCTGTGTTCCATCCGGCAAAGTTATAGCCGAAATTTACAATGTTCCCCATAAGAGGGAACAGCGCCTCCTGGTCCATGATGGTCACTGTGTCCTCGCTGGTATACTTATTCGGATCGGAACACATCATGCTTGATCCTGCGGGGCTGTTGTTGGCATCATAGGTAACGGAATAGGTCTTGGGCACTTCTGCAAGGTAGAGGTTTTCGCCTCTTTTTTCTGTGCAGTAGTTTGTAGTATGCCATGGGAACTGTTCCGGGCTTGCGTCCTTGTGGTACAGTGTGCCGTCGATCAGCACCCTGCCCGGCTTGATGCTGTCATAGCCGCCAAGCACAAAGGTTGAGGCGCTTTCAAAGTCCTCATCTAAAAGAATGGATGCGCCTGTGTTGTAAAAATAGTGGATATCACAGGGTTCATAGCCTGCGGCAAGGTTATCTTCCATGACAATCTTCCCGGACAGGATGATCCCCGTCTCATTCATGTAGCAAATTGCGCCCCCGGCATGGCTGAATCCTGCCGAAAGGTTCCCGGTGATGTTACAGTCACGAATGACAAGCGGAAGCTCCCCTTCCCCCTTAAATGTCTGGATTGCGCTGCCCCTTGGGGCTGTATTCCCGGTAAAAGTACATCCGGTAATATGTGCCAGGTGTCCGGTTCCAGTGCAGACACCGCCACCATCATAAGCCGAACGGTTTCCATCAAACAGGCTGTCTGTGACCGTCAATGGGGCTGTACTGGATATCCCGCCTCCTGACGAGCCTGCCGCATTTCCTGTAAAGGTCATGCCGGAGAGTTCTGCGCTTCCCCGTAGATCCACGCCGCCGCCCCACGTTGCATAGCAGTTCCTGATTGTGCTGGATGCGGCTGTCACTTGGGAATCCTGCCCTGACTGGATGCCGCCGCCAGCCCCTGCTGTATAACAGTTCTGGATCAGCCCGCCATTCATGGTAAGGCTTCCGCCATGTACGATATGTAATGCCCCTGCTGTGTGGAGCGTTCTGCCGCTGCCATCGCTCTCATATCCGTCTGTGTTGTAATTATTCTGAAGGACAGTTCCGCCCTCCATAGCGTAAGAGCCATCCACGTAAATAAGGGGGCTGTTCCAGACTTTGCCGGAATTGTTGAAATCACTATCCAATACCGCACCGCCATCAAGAATGATATCCTGTGTAGTAAGGCTCCCGCCTGCCACTGCAAGCAGGACGGTATCGGTATTTGTGCCATAATATTTACCGGAAAAACCTTCCTCCCTGCTGATCGTTGCCGGGTTCCCTGCATCCTCACTTTTTAAAGTGATGTTATCAGCAGTAATTTCAAGTGTGCCTGATACCATGCAGTCCTTAAGGACTGTGATAGTATCACCAGCCTGTGCATCTGCAAAGGCTTCCTCCAGCTCTTCATAACCGGTATCTCCGATCCTTGCCTCATAGGTTACGGTAATGTCCTGCCCCGGTTCCTGATCCTCATCCGGTTTCCAGTTGGCATAAAGCCACAGGTCACGCTCCGGCGTGTACTCACTCCCGGCAGCTCCTACAGCCTTGAAGGTATGCACATTTCCACTTTCAGTTACATCCATCCAGCTTTCAAGGTAATGCCCTTCGTAAGATGCATCCGGCAGGGTGATGCTTTCCCCTCTGGGTACGGAAACGCTCTCCGTCTCACAGGTTCCCTCATAGGCTTCAAACCTGACTGTGTAGGTATCTTCCTCTTCCGCCGCTTTTACAGGCAGGGGAACGCTCCCCAATACCCCTGCGCCAATGGTGGATAACATGGCGGCATACAGGAGAAGTCTTGAAAATCTTCTTTTTCTTCCCATATTTTTTCCTTTCTTTTTTTATTTTGATTTCCAAAGGGAAGCAGTCTGCTTTTTACCTTCCAGGCTGCTCCCTCACATAGTTTCAGGGGCAAAGCCCCTGTGCTTACAGCAACGCTGCATTTACAGCGTAATTTTTCAGCACCACCTCCTTCCAGCCAGCCCATGGAAAACATAACCGAAAACATAACCGCTTTCTGTTATGCGCTTCCATGGAATGGCTGGATTATCATGCTTCTTAAAAATCAATTCCATCTATCACCGTTCTCCGCTAATAAAAAAGCCAGTACCCATACGGGATTTTCATTTGCCCAGCCCCCTACTGGCAGGGAGTATGCAGGGCGGGATGGCTGGTCCGCTCCATAGTCCGTAACAGGGATCGCTTTCTTTTCCCTGCCCGTCCTCCGGCGTGCTGTTCCGGCTGCCCTCACCGGGCAAAAGTATCATTATGGCTCCCCTTAGGGCTTCCTGCCATGGGAAGCCCCGCACCGGATGCCGCTTGCTGCCTTCCTTCT
>JAIDFQ010000080.1 GCA_029054245.1 Lachnospiraceae bacterium
GCATGAATGCCGACTGTCAATGTATTGGGTATTCAGTTACTTCCAAAGAATCATAGTGCTAAATCCTAAAGACGGGTTTCAGAAGTAACACGACAGATTATAGGTTGTTTAAAAATTGCAAACGGTAATGTCTTGTCAAACAAGGAGGAATATGTTATTCTTATGCCCATTAGTTGGTATAATTACAAATTGGAGTACAGGGGGATCAGTATGGGATTTTTAGACAAATTGTTGAACAGAGAAACAAATGAAATGCCGAAAACATCTGTTGATGAAGAAGATTGCTGTTTTGACGCCGTAGTGGTGGAGAACCGGATCAAAAAAGTTCTGGAGGAAAACTGGAGCGGATGTGAACTGCGCAAGCATGTACCGGCTGATGCAATTGGCGCAGATGCCATAGAGTGGACATACACTTATGGTGTGTACCGCGAAGGGCAGGCGGTCGTTATGATCAACATTCTGGATAATAAGAATGATTACAAAAGGAAAATTGTTCTGCAGTCTAAGGAAGCATGCATGGATCAGGGAATCGGATACATACATTTCTTATTGCATCTGCCGAATCGCGCCAGCTATATTTTAGAGTGTTTGAGCGAGGAAATGCCGGCATAAATACGTTGTAACTTCATAATTTTTGGGAAAAGAGAGAGAAATGCAATCTTCCGGTTGCGCCCGTCAGGGATGAAGCATGTTTCGTTTTTGAGTGTTTTGCGGGCAATGGAGACATGTTGAATCTGGTAGCAATAAGCACGGCTTTATTGCTTTCAAAGCTGTTTCTCTCTCTTATTTTAATGGGAAAAATATATGGATATGTCGATTTTACATAAGTCTGCCAGTGAGGAAAACTGGCTGGATTTTTTAAATTATAAAATAGAAAAGCAGCATTTAGCAAAAGCAGAAGAAGCGCAGTTTCGCCAGTTCATTGATAGGAAAGCGTATCTTCCTCTTTGCAGGGCATGGCAGGAAGGGCGGTTCCCTTCTGAACTTCCCGTAAAGAGAACGGTGAATAAGGAAGGTACAGAAAAGAAAAGAGTAGTATATTCTTTTGAAGGGGAGGAGGGCATCTTCCTTAAATTCATTGCCTTTTGCTTATATCGATATGATGACCTTTTTTGTGATAACTGTTATGCGTTTCGCCGCGGAATTGGTGCAGGGAGCGCCATCACGCGGCTTAAGATGGATCAACGTGTTGCGAAAAGTTATTGTCTGAAAGTGGATATCAGTAACTATTTTAATTCCATTCAAGTGGAAAAACTGTTATCAAAACTGCTTTTTGTGAAAAGAGATGATTATCTGCTGTACCAGCTTTTTGAAAAAATTCTTTTAGAGGAGCGGGTGAGGTCAGAAGGCGGAATTCTGTATGAGAAGCATGGCGCTATGGCAGGAACGCCGGTTTCTCCTTTTTTTGCAAATGTATATTTAAAGGATGTAGATGCCTTTTTTGAGAGAGAAGGTATCCTGTATTTTCGATACTCGGATGATATCCTTTTGTTTGCGGACAGCCTGGAAGAATTAAGACTTAGAAAAAAGCAGCTTGAGGAAGCGCTAATGGAGTTGGAACTAAAGTTGAATCCTGATAAAGTCAGCCTATACAGCCCAGGGGAAGAGATATCGTTTTTAGGATTTTGCTGCCAAAAGGGAGAGATTGATTTATCTGCCCACACCATCAGGAAGACAAAAGCAAGAATCAGGCGGAAAGCAGAGGCATTACGGCGCTGGCAGAGGGAGAAGGGACTTTCAGGAGAAAAAGCAGCCATAGGTTTTATCCGCGCCATGAACCGGAAATTTTATGGAAGAGGGGGAAAAGAGAAGGAGTCGTGGGATGAATTCAGTTGGAATAAATGGTTTTTTCCGAATTTGACGGTGGATACAGGACTGCGTGAGATAGATGCCTATATGCAGGAATATATCCGATATACGGTTACAGGACGGCATTACAAAGGAAATTATAGAATACGGTACGAAACAATGAAAAAATGGGGGTACCGCAGCCTGGTGCATGAATTTTACGAATGGAGAAAGCACGATAAATGAATTTGGCTGTAACGAAAGTTCATTAAGGGACGGCGCCTACAGGACAAAAGCCTATAACGTATATAAATAGGTAGAGATATGAGTCGATATTTGTTGAAAAATTTCTGACTATCATATATGATAAAGAGTAGGCATAAAGATGTGGTGATATGAAAAATGCAGGAGGCAGTTACATATGCAGCAAGATGCCGGGTTATAACAAAAAGATACAATGCATTGGAGGATATAATGAGGAAAAGAGAAACAATATTGATTGTGGATGATGTTGATATAAATCGCATCATGCTGGCAGAAATTTTTCGGGATAATTATGAAATAGTGGAGGCAGCAGGTGGACAGGAAGCGATTAATATTTTGGATGAAAGAAAAGATATTGTTGCCGTGCTGTTGGACTTGCTGATGCCAGATGTAGACGGTCTTGAAGTGCTCAGGGCAATGAACCAAAATGGTAAGATAAGAAGAGTTCCGGTATTCTTAATTACGGCGGCTGAAAGTCAGGAAATGCTGCTGGAAGGATATAACTTAGGGGCAGTGGATGTAATAAGGAAGCCCTTTGTGACACAGTTTTTAAGGTGTAGGATTAGCAGTGTCATTGAATTGTACGAATATCGAAACGCTTTGGAAAAAAGGGTGCGCAGTCAGGCAAAGAAATTAAATGAACTTATGACATCGATTGTGGAAGTGCTTGCTACGGCTATTGAATTCAGGGATTGTGAATCTGGCGAACATGTTAAGCGTATCTGTGTTCTGACGAGGGAACTGATGCTCGAGGTGATAAGGCTTTATCCCGAGTACACGCTGGCGGAAGCCGAAATTGAAAAAATCGTTACGGCGGCAATGCTTCATGATGTAGGGAAGATAGCGATACCGGACGGCATCCTGAATAAACCGGGCAGGCTGACACAGGAAGAGTTTGAAGAGATGAAGCTGCACACGGTAAGGGGATGTGAGCTGCTCTCAAGCATACCCAATATCATGGATGAGGGAATCTTCCAATATGGATACGATATTTGCCGGCATCACCATGAGCGCTGGGATGGAAAGGGATATCCAGACGGACTTAAGGGCGACGAGGTATCTATATGGGCGCAGGTGGTGGCAGTGGCAGACGTATATGACGCGCTGATTTCGCCGCGCGTGTACAAGAAAGCATTTTCCCATGATACAGCTGTAAACATGATTTTTGAGGGCGAGTGCGGTGCATTCAATCCGAAAGTGCTGGAAGCTTTCAAGAATATCATGGATGGATGGGATGCGGCGGATGAAGAATAAGAGGGTTAAAGGAGAGGGAGTATGTTTGAAGAACTGAAAAAAAGAAGCATTAAAAAAAGACTGTTTCCGTCGATTCTGCTTCTAGTTATTGGAGCCGTGATACTGGGATTTTCATTTCCAAGTGTTATGGAGGTGCTGAAGGGAAGGGTGGCATTTGAGACGCTGGAGCCAGATGAGATTAAGGAAAAAATGCTGGTGGATGTTTCGCTGGATACCAATTTTGGATGTTACATAGAAGAATATGAAGAAAACACAAAGACGCATTATACCCGCACAACAGACTTGTACTATGTTATCTGGACTGGGGACGATGATGCAGTGGATTACCGCTATATGGGAATTAAAGTTCCTGTCTCCGAAGAAGATAAGATGGAAGAAATGGCGGAAGCCACTTATAATAATAGACGTTCTGATCCGGTCAGATATTCCGGAGAGATACAGAAAATGCCGGATGAAGATTACGAATATCTCAAGGAGTATTTTCTTGGTTCCGGGTTGACAGAAGAGGAGTTTAAGGAATATACGCTTCCTTATTTCATCAATACAGAGGCGATGCAGGAGGATACGGTTGTCGTGACCTGCGTTTTTGCAGTTTGTGCCCTTGTGCTTGTGGTGATAGGAATCTGGATGATTATAAGCGCTGTAAAGGGTGGGCGCCTTAAGACATTTAAGAAAGAGCTTGCAAATGCGGGATTCGGAGAGGCGGAGGCAGACCTTGAATATCAGGGAGCCCAAATTATAATGAAAGCAGATGATTTCCGCATAGGGCGGAGACTGACCTTCTTTATCATAGGAAGCAAGCCGCATGTGCTTTTGAATGATGAGATCGTATGGGCGTATCAGAAGACGATCACACACCGCACAAATGGTATCAAGACTGGCACGACGTACAATGTTGTCCTGCATACAATCGACAAAAAGAAATATGAATCGCAGCATGTATTTGTGAAAAAGCAGTCTGAAATAGCGGTTGCAGGTGAAGAGCGTGCACTGGAGGCGTTGGCGTATATCGGTCAGACAATGCCGTGGGTATTGCTTGGCTATGACAATGACTTGAGTAAGCTGTATAATAAAGACTGTCAGAGTTTTCTGAATATTCAGTATACCAAGGTGGATCACAACCAGTTAATATAAATACATAAGAGAGAGCTGCTGTGAGGGTTAAAGATTATGAAGCAGCTCTAGATTCGCTTTAGGTATATGCTATGCTTTTCGGAAACGTTTTCAATGGAATACCTGCGTTAAAAAGCGCAGTAAGCAGGAAATTGCGAGGAAGGGATATCCTTAGAAAAAATAAGCAGAAGTGGAACAAAAATGGTAAAAATTACTAATTTTATTTGATGATTTTATGATTTTTTAGTATAATAAGTCCTAAGGAAATTACCACAAATGAGAAGGGGAGATGAAAATGAAACCTGAAGTACTTAAAGATGAAGAAAGATAAATGAATATGATAATGTTTTTGACATTGTCAGCGGTCCCGGTGGCGGCGTTTTTATTTGTTATGTTGTTTCTCCAAGGAACCATGAAAGATGCAGTGGTATTTTTAATGCTGGGACTTGCTGTGCTGGATACGCAAAAGATGTTGACAAATCTACGGTAAAGAGATATAAAAAGTATTAGAAGTTTTGGAAGGGGAGAATATTATGGGGCGATTAAAGAAATCATGTATCATTCTTATTATGGCAATGGCAGTGTTGCTTACTGCCTGCAAAGGTGATTCCGAGACAATCATGCGGGAGTTTGCTTCAGCAGACAGATCGGTGACGATCCGTATGGATGAAAGCTGGAATGCGCAGGATATGGGAGTGGACAGCTGGATAGCAGCATTCACGCAAGATGAAACAGAGGGAATCGTGGTCATGCAGATGCCCAAAGGGATTTACAGCAACATTTCAGATATTGACGGATTAAGAGATATGGTGGAGGAATCCTTTGCTGTATCCGAAGCGGAGGAAATGGCTAAGCCGTCAATATCCGGTCTGAGTGGTATAGAGGCTTATAAAGGGTCGGTCAACCTTGAGGATGTAAGCGGAGATGGGTACATCGTATACGGCGAAACAGAATATGCTTACTATAGTATCTTATATGCAGCCCCGGCGCTGGATGAAAAGAAGACAGAATATTTTCAGCAGGTATGTGTGACTTTAAATGAGAATGTACCTGAAGATGCAGTGGAAGTGTCGGCTGAAACAGAAGAGATGCAGTCAACGCCAACGCCTTCGCCTGTAAGCGCCAGTCTTGATGATGTGCTTCGCTGGTTCAATGCTACCTGTGCGATTTTGATAAAGACCAATGGATGGGATTACAATATATACGGAGGTCTTGAGGAGAATGAGGCCAATCAGGCCACGGTGCAGCAGTTCCTAGCTGATTACTGGGAGATTACAGACCGGAGCGGCGTGGATAAAACATTAAAGATGCTGGAAACAGAAGGGCATAGTGTAGAGTTTGCAAATGAAATGATTTATCTGAAGGAGCTGGGAATCGGCGATTTGACTTCGGATAAAAGAAAAGACTTTATGATTGCCAACTTTACAGTGAGTGATGCTGAAGCACAATGCTATGTGGATTGGTATACATATTATGAGGCAAACCAGGGGCATGGCATAGCGGCATGGGATTACAGCCGTATGATGACGATTCTGGCGGATGCTTATCTTGCAGGATATTATACAAAGGAAGAAGCATTGGAGAAGTCTTTGGAGGTTGCAAAGGCGATTCAAAATTCCTATGATTCATGGACTCAGTTTATGGAAGGCTACTTTATTGGATATGAATACTGGACCTTTGAGAGCAGTGATGAGAGACGAGCCGTCTTTGAGGAGCTGAAAACGGCTGCCGACACACCTTATAATATAGATTGGAATCTTCCGCTGGAGAAATGCTGGTAAAGGGAATTACAAAAGAATGTTGATTTCCTGCTCTGTGGGCAGAAGCAGGACGTATATAAAAGCCGCTTGGTAACAAGCGGCTTTTACAAAATAGGAAAAGAGGGAAAGGAACAGATATGGCAATAGATAAAGTAAAAGAATATTTCAGACAATATGGGATGGAAGAACGCATTCGTGAATTTCCTGTATCAAGTGCAACGGTAGCGTTGGCGGCACAGGCGCTGGGATGTGAACCGAGCAGGATTGCAAAAACACTTTCTTTTATGGTGGATGGACAGGCAGTCCTGATTGTGGCAGCAGGGGATGCAAAGGTGGATAATTCCAAGTATAAAAAACAATTTGGGACAAAGGCAAAAATGCTTTCACCAGATGAAGTGACAGAGCTTATAGGGCACGCAGTGGGAGGCGTCTGTCCTTTTGCGGTAAAAGAAGGAGTAAAGGTGTATCTGGATGAATCCCTGAGGCGATTTAACACGGTGTTTCCTGCTTGTGGCAGCAGCAACAGCGCAATCGAGCTTACGATACCAGAGATGGAGAAATATGCTGGAGAAGAGGGCTGGGTGGATGTGTGTCGGCTGATGGAAATGTAAATGGAACGTTATAGGAAAGTCTCCATATATTGTCTATAGAAAGACCATATAGGAGAAAATGTAAATGGAAGCAAAAGGGAATATCCTTGTTAATCATTGCAGCTTTGCAGGCGTAAAGCCGGTAATGGTGGATCTGACGTATCCACCGATTCAGGTTACCGCAAGAAATCAGGCTTATGCGAATCTATTAAGTAACGATTATTGCGGCGCTGTGTCGGAGCTATCCGCGACGGCTCAGTATATCAACAATGAAAATCGTCTGTCCAGTGAAAAATGCGAGATGGCAAAAACGATTTTGGGAATTGCTATGGCGGAGATGATGCACCTGCAAAAATTAGGCGAGCTGATTTGTCTGCTTGGCGGAAATGTCGATTTTGCGGCAAGACAGCAGAATGGAAGAGCCAGGATGTGGACGCCGGAATATCTGTCGATCCCTGAAAATGTCAGGAAAATGCTGCTTGCGGATATAGAAGCGGAGCGGGCAGCCATCAACCAGTATCAGATGCATATCAGCATGATCAATGATTCCTGCATCAATGCAGTGCTTGCGAGAATCATAAAAGATGAAGAATATCATATCATGCTGCTTCAGATGATGATGGAGGATTGTTGATAGAAAAGACCTAATCCTCCTGCATTTTACAAAAAGAAGTATCTGTATAATTTATAAATGATTACACAAAATACAAATGATAAGAAAGGAAGGTATTTATGAGTAATCATTTAAAGGATCAGAGCAGCCCTTATCTATTACAGCATGCTGAAAATCCGGTGGACTGGTATCCGTGGGGAGAGGAAGCCTTTGCAAAAGCAAAAGCGGAAGACAAACCTGTTTTCTTGAGCATTGGATACAGTACCTGCCACTGGTGCCATGTGATGGAGCAGGAGAGTTTTGAAAATCTGGAAATTGCAGAAATTCTAAATAAAAATTTCGTGTCCATCAAGGTTGACAGAGAGGAGCGCCCGGATATCGACAGTGTATATATGTCTGTTTGTCAGGCACTGACGGGAAACGGCGGATGGCCTATGAGTATTTTTATGACGCCGGAGCAGAAGCCTTTTTTTGCAGGGACGTACTTTCCTCCCATATCCAGCCGGGGCATAGCAGGAATGCATGATCTGCTGATTGTGATTGCCGAGCAGTGGAAGTGCAATAAAGAAGAACTGATTTTGTCTGCGGAACGCATTCTTACGCATATCCGGGTGGAGGATGGCAGTTTATGTGAACATATGGATACGTCGCTTCCAGATGCGGCTGCAAAGATTTTTGCTGAAAGCTTTGATGAAAAGTACGGCGGTTTCGGCGGCGCGCCAAAATTCCCTTCGCCTCATAATCTGTTATTCCTGATGCTTTATGCACAGATAAATGGTAAAAAGGATGGATTTGCCATGGCGTTCCAAACGCTTGAGAGCATGCGCAGAGGCGGCATTTTTGATCACATTGGTTTTGGATTCTCCAGATATTCTACGGACAAATATTTTCTGGTTCCGCATTTTGAAAAGATGCTGTATGATAATGCCCTGCTCGTCATGGCATATGCTGTGGCATATAAGATTTCGGGTGATGAAAGTTTTTTAGACACGGCGGAAAAGACCGCCGCCTATGTTCTGCGTGACCTGACGGATAAAGATGGTGCATTTTATTCTGCCCAGGATGCAGACAGCGGTGGCGTGGAGGGAAGATTTTATACATGGCGTTATGAGGATGTGTTAAGACTTCTTGGCAAAGAGCGGGGCAGGCGTTTTAGCAGGCATTTTGGCATAACGGAAAGAGGAAATTATGAAGGCAGGAACATCCCTAATCTTTTGAATGAAAATGAGATCGTCGATTCCTTCGAGGGAGAAAAGGAGCTTATGTATGCATATCGGAAAACGCATTATAAGCTTCATTTGGATGATAAAATTCTGACCTCGTGGAACAGCCTGATGATCTGTGGCCTGGCACTGCTTTACCGCACAACAGGAAAGGAAATGTATTTGAAGGCGGCTGTGAGGGCGCAGCAGTTTGTGGAGAGAAATCTTGCATATGGAAATACCCTTTATGTAAGCTTTCGGAACCATATACGCTTTGTCAAGGGATTTTTGGACGAGTATGCATATTATACGGCGGCGCTTCTTAGCTTATATGAAGCGACGGGGGAAGAGGCTTACTTGAAACGGGCAGAACAGATTTGCAAAGAAGCCAGAAGGCAGTTTGCAGATGAAGGCGGCAGCGGATATTTTTTATATGGAGAGGGAAATGACAGCCTGATTATGAAGCCCAAGGAAACTTATGATGGCGCGCTGCCTAGTGGTAATTCTGTGATGGCATACTGTTTTGTACGTCTTTTTCAGATTCTGGGAGATCAAAAGTATGAGCGTCTGGCAAAGAAACAGCTTGCTTTTTTATCAGGTGAGGCAGGAGGTTACCCCGCAGGGCACTGCATGTTTTTAATCGCTCTGCTGTTTTATTTAAATCCGCCCCGGAAGATTACGGTGGTGCTTTCAGAGGAAGACAGCGGAGAAGAAATCAGGAAAAAACTGCCAATTTATGCGGATGTGAAGATTTTTGCCAAGGAGACGGAAGAATACAAGCTGATAAATGGTAAAACGGCTTATTATGTGTGCGAAGATCATACCTGTCTGCCGCCTGCCAGCAGGAACCCCTTTGATTTAGGAGCATAATTTAAATAAAAAAGGTAGATTTATGTCGTATAAAGATTTTGTTCCCATAACAGGTACGATTGTAAACATTACCAGAGGAAATGACTGTTGCAGTCAAATGGTGATGCTGCGTTCTGATGATGGAATCGTAAATTTTGTTGTAAGCGCACAGACGCAGGTAATTGATGATATACAGCTTCGGGTGGGGATGCGGGTAGCGGCATTTTACGATGCTTCCCAGCCTATGCCTCTTATCTTTCCGCCGCAGTACCGCGCACAGCTGGTTACTGTAATCGGCAGGAATGAGCAGGTGATGCTGAATCATTTTGACCGTAATTTGTTAGCTGCGGATCGTTCTCTGCAGTTGAACATTGCAGGAAATACCATGATCAGGACGGCGAATGGACAACGGTTCGATTGTAATCCGGCGAACCAGACCATGCTTGTTTATTATAGTGTTACGACCAGAAGTATTCCGCCCCAGACCACACCTTCAAGGGTCATTGTGTTCTGCTAAGGGCATGGGGAGCCGGAAAGGGGCGGCAGAGGATTTATCCTTTGCCGCCCCTTGATATCGCTCGCTTATTTCATTAGGCGTTCCCAATCCTGTACTTCCTGTATTTTATCGAAAAAAGATAGAAATACTCCTATTTGCATTTTTTCAGCAGCAATTCGTGCATGATGAACATGAGAATCAGGATCAGCAATAAGTAGATGGGAAATAAAGTAATGCTGATATGGTTGGCAATCAGACCAAAGAGAGGCGGCATCAGACAGGTGCCAATGTAGGCAGAAGCCATCTGTACACCTATGACAGCCTGGGATTTGTCAGCGCCAAAATGTGCCGGAGTGGAGTGGATGATACAGGGATAGATAGGGGCGCATCCCAGACCGATTAAAATCAATCCGATGAAGGAGACCTGACTGCCTAAAGGCAAGAGCAAAACGAGGCAGCCTGACAGAATGATGGTCTGTCCTAAGCGGATCATTTGTGTATCATTCAATTTCATGGTGAGAAAGCCGCTTAATGCTCTGCCTATGGTGATTCCGATAAAAAACCATCCGGCAAAGGAAGCGGCTGTCTGGGTGGGCAGATTCCTGTAAAGGACAAGGTAGCTGCTGATCCATAAGCCGGCGGTCTGTTCTAAGGCACAGTAGCAGAAAAAGGTAATCATGACTTCTTTTGCACCTGGAATGCTTATGATTTCACGCAGGGAAAGGGGGCCGTTGGAATCTGCGTCAGATGTTAAATCTGGATTAGATGTTTGAACTGCACGTTTTTTCCACAGAGGGAGGCTGAGTATTAAAATAACAGTCAGTATGATTTGTAAAATGGAGATATAGAGGTAGCCAGTATTCCAGCCTTTTCCGCCAGTTAAGGCAAAGCCCATGATATAAGGACCGAGAGATGCGCCCACCCCCCACATACAATGCAGCCAGCTCATATGTCTGCTTTCGTAGTGGAGCGCTACGTAATTGTTCAAGGAAGCGTCCACACTGCCTGCTCCGAGACCGTAAGGGACTGCCCAGATACACAGCATCCAGAAGGAGTGGCTTATGGAGAAGCCGAAAAGGGCAGCGGCGGTCATGAACACACTGCATGCGGTGACGAGCCCTGTTCCCAATTTTCTTGTGAGCCGGTCGCTTAAGAGGCTGGAGATGATTGTTCCAAAGGCGATAATCATGGAAATGCCCCCTGCGTAAGAAACAGACACATTCAGTTCCTGATACATGACGGGCCACGCAGAGCCTAAAAGTGAGTCAGGAAGACCCAGACTGATGAATGCAAGATAAATGATAGCCAATAATAACTGAAACACTTGATTTTCCTCCTTTGCATAAGATATCAGAAAACGCGATATTGCTATTAGAATACACGCATATCGGAGTAGATGCAACCTCATTTTGGACAAATGTTTAACCGAACAAATTTCTTTTTCCCTATTTTCAATACATCTCCACTTTCAATAGGCGCATCCAGTGAAGTGGCTTTTTCTCCGCTTATGGAGATTCCGCCTTGGGTAAGCAGACGGCGGAACTCATTGTTGCTTGCGGCAAAACCGCCTTTTACAAGAAAGGGAACTGCCTCCTGTAAAGTGCTGTGGTTTGACGGAAGGGAAAGGGTGGGGACTTCGTCTGGAATTCCTTTATTTGTAAAAGCCTGGTGGAAAAATTCCTCGGCAGCGGTAGTTTCCCAAACCGTGTGGTATAGGGAAGTTATGGTGCGGGCAAGAAGAAGTTTGCAGTCTTTTGGATTGCTTCCGCCATCCAGAGAGGCTTTTATTTTATCCAATTCATCCGGTAAAATGTCGGTTGCCAGCTCAAAATAGCGGATGATGAGCTGGTCGGGTACTTCCATTACTTTTTTGAACATGATGTTTGCCTCTTCCTGTACGCCAATATAATTTCCAAGACTTTTGCTCATTTTTTCCACGCCGTCAAGACCTTCTAATATGGGCATGAAGAGGGCAGCTTGGGGTTCTAAGTTTAAAGATTTTTGTAAGGTGCGTCCCATCAGGATATTGAAGGTCTGGTCGGTGCCGCCAAGCTCAAGGTCAGCATTTATGGCAATGGAGTCGTAAGCCTGCATGATGGGATAAAAGAATTCATGTAGACCAATAGGGGTATTGTGGGTGTAACGGTTTTGGAAATCATCCCGCTCAAGCATTCTGGCGACGGTAGTCGTGGAGGCGAGTCTTATGATTTCCTCCATATTCAAAAGTTCCAGCCACTCTCCGTTATAGCGGATTTGGGTTTTATCTTTGTCCAGCACGCGGAAGACTTGATCCTGATAGGTCTGGGCATTGATCAGGATTTCCCTGTCTGAAAGCGCTTTGCGTCCCTTTGATTTTCCAGTGGGGTCTCCGATGCGTCCTGTAAAATCTCCGATGATGATGACAATGTGATGACCTAAGTCTTGCAGCTGTTTCAGTTTGCGGAGAACGACCGCATGACCTAAATGGATGTCCGGTGCGCTTGGGTCGAGTCCAAGCTTGACGGTGAGCGGTTTGCCTGTGCGGATGGAATGCGCCAGTTTCTCTCTTAAATCATCCTCTCCGATCAACTGTGCGGCGCCTTTCAAGATGATGCGCATCTGTCGGTTGATTTCTTCTTCTAAAATAATTTCGTTGGTTATCATTTCATTTTTCCTCCTTAACAAAAAACTCCCGTCCTTCAATAGGACGAGAGCTAAATCTCGTGATACCACCTAATGTTCATAAACAACTCGCGCTGTTTACCTCTTCGAGTACGACCCCTTGGGCTTATACTCTAGCATGTTAACGGATGCAGGAACCGTCGCAGCCTACTAAATCATGAGATTATTTGGTGCGAAGCTCAAAGATGTATTCACATATGGCTTCCCATGCGCCTCTCATCAACCGGCAGCTTTCTGTATGTTTCACCTTATGCTACTTCTTCTTATCATTGCTGTTAAGTTCAATCACTTGTATGAAATTAGTTGTAATTATAATCGACGAATGGAAAGTTGTCAAATGTAAATTAAAATATTTTGTAATAATAGTTTTGTGTTAGAAAATAAGGATATTTTGAGAGAAAGGAGGAAGAAGATATAGTATAATTCGGATAAAAGAAAGATTTGCGGAAACAGTGTAGAAGGAAGATGCACAATGAAGACGTATGTAAAAGATATGACGGTAGGAAAACCGGCGGGGCTGTTGTTGTCATTTATGGTACCTATGGTGGTTGGAAATGTTTTTCAGCAGCTTTATAATCTGGTGGATTCTATGATTGTAGGACAATATGTGGGAGCAGATGCATTGGCGGCAGTGGGGTCCACAGGGTCTGTGACTTACTTGTTCTTTGCGCTGTGCGTTGGCATGGCAAGTGGAACGGGAATTGTCATTTCTCAGAATTTTGGCGCTTTAAATGAATCAGCTGTCAAAAGGGCAATTGCCAACGGAGCCTATATTATGTTGGTGGTCAGTGTACTTATGGGGATATTGGGAGGGGCGCTTTCAAGACCGGTTCTTATTTTTTTGCATACACCGGAGAATATTTTGGATAATGCTGTTTTGTATATGCGGATTATGTGCGCGGGGGTTCTGGCAGTGGCACTGTACAATTGTGTCTCGGCAATTTTGCGGGCGGTGGGAGATTCAAGGACACCTTTATATTTTCTGATCGGTGCATGCACTTTAAACATTGGGCTGGATCTGCTTTTTGTCCGGGGGTTCTCCTGGGGTGTTGCGGGAGCAGGGGCAGCAACAATTATTGCCCAATTGTTAGCGGGAATTGGAAGCTTACTGTTTGCGCTGGTAAAGAACCCTTTTTTCAGAATAGAAAAAGAACAATTAAAAGTAGATTGGAAGATGATCTGGCAGTGTGTAAGGATGGGGGTGCCACTGGCATTTCAGACTTCGCTGATTGCCATATCGTGTGTTGCCTTGCAGCGCGTTGTCAATACCTTTGGGTCTGTCGTGGTTGCTGCTTTCACGGCGACAAGCAGGGTGGAGCAGCTGGTGCAGCAGCCCTATGATTCCCTGGGCGTTGCAATGTCCACTTATACAGGACAGAATATCGGTGCGAAAAAGATTGACAGGGTAAGACAGGGATATAAAAGAGGGATGCTGATTATGGCGATATTTACGTTTATCATGCTGCCAATTGCGCAGCTGGGAGGAGAATGGATTATGCGTCTGTTTGTCAGTGAAACAGAAGTGATAGAACTTGGAGCAAGGGCACTTAAAATTACCAGCTGCTTTTATCTGTTTCTTGGTTCGATTTATACTACGAGAGGATTGTTAAACGGTACAGGCGATGCGGTATTTGCGTTTTTGAATGGGGTTGTGGAGATGCTGGGGCGAATCTGTCTTGCAGGACCGCTGACCAGGGTTGCTGCGATTGGTGTCTGGGGCGTATGGCTGGCGACTGCGCTTACCTGGTTTCTGGCGGGAAGCTTTAACATAGTGCGTTATCTCCAAGGAAAATGGAAAGGAGCAGGCAGTGACATAATACCGCAATGAACGGGGCATGCTAAGGAGTATGAGAAAGAAAAAGATGTCCCATGAATTTGATTATTATGTACTGTTGTTTTTTCTGCTTGCCTTTGCCGGATGGCTTTGGGAAGTGATTTTGTATGTTTTTACGGAACATGCTTTTATTAACAGAGGTGTGTACAGAGGTCCCTATCTGCCCATTTATGGTGTAGGGGGGCTTTTGTTATGCCTTCTTTTTCATTCCTTCAGAAAAAAGCCGGTGAGAGTGTTCTTTTTATCTATGCTGCTTTGTTCTGTTCTGGAATACCTGACCAGTTTCTTTTTGGAGAGACGATTTGGGGTGAGATGGTGGGATTATAGCGGGCACTTTCTGAATATCAGCGGGAGAATCTGTCTGATGGGGGCAGTGACGTTTGGTATTGGGGGGAGTGCGCTGGTGTGCCTGTTTTTGCCTTTTTATGAAAAAATGTACGGGCGCGTGCCGAAAAAGTGGAGGGTGGTGTTGGGGATGGCTTTCCTGCTTGTTTTTATCATGGATGCGGCTTATTGTGCGGTACATCCTAATATGGGAAAGGGGATTTCTTCGTAGCCGTTTATGGTACGTCTGTTTCTTCCAGCAAAGATGAACTGCAAGTATATAGAGGCAGGGATGGAAAGATTTAGGAGGATGTAGTACAATAAAATTACATTCGTGCTGGCAGGAAGGGGATGCGGCGTTATCATTAACTGCCTTTTGATGTTTGCTGATTCAGTTTGTCTTATGGAAAAATGTTGCGTAAAACGGGAGAATAGAAAATGAAAGAAAAAGTACATACAACATCTTACGGAAAGATTCACTATTGGACGAACAAAGAACAAGTAAATAGCGATTATGCACTGGTATTCCTTCCCGGATTGACCGCTGACCACAGACTGTTTGATAAACAGGCAGAATATTTTGAGGATAAGTATACGATTTTCGTTTGGGATGCGCCGGGACATGCCTCATCGACGCCGTTTGAGTTAAAGTTTTCGCTGATGGATAAAGCCGGATGGCTTAACGAGATTTTGGAAAAGGAAGAGATGGATAAGCCGATCATCATCGGGCAGTCCATGGGAGGATATGTCGGGCAGGCTTTTATGGAGCGATTCCCAGGAAAGCTTAAGGGATTTATCTCCATTGATTCTGCGCCGCTTCAAAGGCAGTATGTAACGGGAGCGGAGATATGGATGCTCAAAAGGATGGAGCCTGTATATCGTCACTATCCATGGAAATCGCTTTTAAAATCGGGGTCAAATGGGTGTGCAGTTTCTGAATATGGAAGGAAACTGATGCGGGACATTATGATGGTATACGACAAGGATAAAAAGCGATATGCCAGACTGGCTGGTCATGGATTTTTAATGTTGGCGGATGCCATGGAAGCAGATTTGTCATATAAAATTGATTGCCCGGCGCTTTTGATATGCGGCAAGCGTGACCAGGCTGGTTCAACAAAGCGGTACAATAAGGCATGGCACAAAAAGACTGGCATTCCTATTGAATGGATAGAAAATGCGGGACATAATTCAAATACCGATCAGCCTGAACTGATAAATTCACTTATTGAAAGGTTTATGGAACGGCTTTGACGTTTATTAAAGGTAAATGCATCTATTTATCGCAGGTAAACGGGAAACTGTGACAGGAGGAACATGTATATGGAAAATGAACTTGAAAAGTGTCTGGCGGGAGAGTGGTACGACTGCCACGATCCAGTGTTTCTGGAGTTCAAGAAAAGAGCAAGGGAATTGGTCAAAGAATATAATTCACTTCCCTACGAGGATAGAGAAAAAAGAAGGGAAGTTCTCACACAGTTATTTGAGCGCATAGGAACGAACGTGTCTGTGGGCAATCCATTTTTCTGCGATTATGGAAGGAATATATCATTAGGGGATAATGTGTCCGTGAATATGAACTGTACCTTTGTAGACTGCAACAAGATTACGGTGGGAAACAATGTGCTCATTTCTTCCAATGTACAGATTTATACCGCAACACATCCGGTAGAACTAAAAGACCGATTGACGCCGGAATGGACAGCAGAAAGCGGGGAATATTTTTGCCGGACCTATGCGCGACCGGTTACCATAGGAGACGGGTGCTGGATTGGCGGCGGTGTCATTATCCTGCCGGGCGTAACGATTGGGAACGGAAGCGTGATTGGCGCGGGAAGCGTTGTGACGAAAGATGTACCAAGTAACTGCGTGGCAGCAGGCAATCCATGCAGAGTGCTAAGGAGAATCAATACTGAGACCTGAAGAAATGAAAAGCCAGGCGTTATTTTTTGAATTTCCAACTTGGAGAAACTCTGCGAAACGCACCATTTCTTTTTCGATTGTTTCAAGCATATCATGATTCGGTACAATTCCTGTTTCCCACCACCAATTTTTTATGACAAATTCTCCTGCATGGCGAACTGGTTCTGCCTCGAATCTTGCAATAAATCTGGCATAGCTTTGGGGCACTTGATACTTCATATAGGTTTGAATGTCCTTTGGAACATAGAAAGTCTCTGGAATTCCTTCAATCTGTATTGCATCAATCCGGTCTTTTCCAATCAGTGTTTGAAGCGTGGAACTGCGAATCTCATTTTCACTTACAAAATGCCCCTGCCAGGCGCCGCCGGATTTGTTCCATAAAAGACCAACGCTCTGTATTCGTCTTTCGATATACCATTCCAGAAATTCTTCTATTGTCATGTCCTGACTACAGTGGAGGTCTGCTTCTTCAAGCACACGTTCTGTCAAATCGAAATACTTCTGTGTCCCCCGTTTATCAGCGACGCTAAGTTCCCCACTGTTAAATAAATAATCTAATGCGGCGCTTGATAATTTCTTAGGTCCCCAACGGCTTTCCCGTACTTCTCCAATTGAAATATCTTTTGCTCCTGTCTTGCCATGCTTTGCCACAAAATCTCTCACATCGTCCAATATATCCAAAGCAGCCATTTGATTGCGGTATTGCAGGGTGAGAAGGACATGCTTGAGATGCTCGTTTCGCACATATTTAAAGGGCATAAAATCTCTGGCGTCATAAATACACATTTCTTTGTCAAATCCATCAATCAATTTATGTTCTTTATACAATAGATGGTAAAGATCTTGTTCTTTATAATCCTTTACCCTTGCCTGCAATACTAAATCTGCATTTCTTGCCACAACGTTTAAAGGGTCATATTGAATACTGTGTATTCTCTGCATGATCTTTTCTGCACCTGCTTTTTGGCACAACGTTTCTGCTCCATCCAGATTGTGATAACGGCATAGCAGATGCCTTGCTTCTTTTTGTGAATATAACTTCATAACTTCCTTTGCCTCCATTCCGCATCAGTATAGCAGACAAACTATGACACCATTATGTCATAGTTTGTTTAAAGAATAAATTATTCTGTTTTTTGTCTTGACTTCTGTTAGAGAGAAAAGCATGATAAGTATAACAAATCGTATTCTGCCGTATTCCGGCACATGGGCATGCCAACTTAAATGGTCTTAAAAAATGTCCCTGTGTAAACGGCGTTGCTTATAAATTTAACAAATTTGCAGAGGAGAGTGCAAATGAAGAATCTTATACGTTTGACCGATTACACACCAAATGATATTTACGATATTTTCAGGCTTACAGATGAAGTCTTGCAAGGGAAATATAATGATATGCTTAAGGGAAAAAGCATCGTTCTCTTTTTCCCAAATTCAAGTATCAGGACGAGAGTTACATTTGAAAAAGGAATCTATTTGTTAGGGGGACAGCCTATCTTGTTCCCAACTGAAACACTTGATAAAAAGGAAGACTTAAAAGATGTATGTGGCTATTTGAATAATTGGGCAGATATGATAATCGTCAGACACCAGGATATTCATTTAATAGAAAAAATGTCAATGCACTCAAAAATGCCAATTATTAATGCCATGACATCTGCAAATCATCCTTGTGAAATGCTTTCGGATATGTATGCGCTCTCAAAGATTAGAAAAGATTTTACAAAGGACAAGTTTCTGTTCTGCGGGGGAAAAGGAAATATTGGATTAGCATGGAAAGAAGCTTCTGATGCCATGGGCTTTGAATTAGAGCAATGTTGTGGAAATGGTTATGAAATGGATCATGTCACATGTCATAACCACATCAGAAAAGCTATTATAGGAAAAGATATTGTGTGCACAGATTCTTTGCCTGCAAGTGTTCTTGATGATTTCAAGGATTGTCAGGTCACTACCCAAGTCATGGAAAAGGCAAATGAGGGAGCAATATTAAACCCTTGCCCGCCCTTTTATCGAGGGGAAGAAGTTTCAGATGATGTAATAGAATCTGATTATTTTGTCGGATATGGATTCAAGAAGCACTTGCTTGAAGTACAGCAGGCTATTATCATTTATTGCTTAACCCACTAATTGAATGTCTGCAATCTGGTCTTGTGCGAGCATTATTTCACCTCGGGCTTTTTCTTTGGGGTGATTTCATTCCATAAGGTAAAGCCTAAAATCAAGACACCGCCGATAACCTGTATGGCAGTCATGCCTTCTCCCAAAATCAGAACAGATACAACAACAGCCACAAGCGGATCGATATAACTCAAGATAGCGGCTTTCTGCCCCGGAAGCTCTTTGAGAGAAGAAAAGTACAAACAGTAAGTTACGCCAGTATGTACAAGCCCCACAATCAACAGGCAGCCCCATCCTGTATTGTCAAGGCTGGAAAGTGTGACTCCGCTTGTGACTCCCACATAGGGAATCAGAACTAGAATTGCAGCAATAAATTGCAGAAATGTTCTGTGTATTCCCTCCACTTTTTTGATAAACTTATTTAGCAAAATAACCGTTGCATAAAGACATGCCGCGCCCAGACCAAAAAGGATACCGATCAAATGATTGTTCCTGCCTGAGAGATCTCCCAGCCCTGTAATCAATATAATGCCAAGTGTGGACATAAAAAAACAGATCCACTGCTTTGCAGACATCTTTTCCCTGAATAAAACAGGGCAGGCTACCGTCACAATGACCGGAGCAAAGTAATAGCTGAGAGTCGCAACGGAAACGGTAGTGTACTTATATGCTTGAAAAAGCAGTATCCAGTTGAATCCCATAGCAACTCCCGACAACAAAAGAAGAGGAATCTCCTTTTTGATTTCACGGAATGGTATCTTTTGCTTTGTGACGAACAAAAAAACTGCAATCAGCAATGCTGCAAGAATTGCCCGGTATAGAGCAAGTTCACCGGAAGATACAGAAATGTTTCTCACAAAAAGACCAAGTGTACCAAACACCGTCATTGAAATAATAAGCATGATTCTTGGATTCATAAAACGCTTCAAAAAATCATCCCTCCGCTCCTGTTCCCTTTGCGGTCTGAAATGTAACAATTCTTTAAAAGTTTATGGAAAACGATTCCCGTCACAATTGAACTTCCCATAAATTTGTAGTAAACTATTTTTACACAAATCATGACTTCAATAGAATGATTTTGTTTTCATATATAACAGTGGTTATTCGTTTGCATTCTTTTCATCAATGCAACTGGAGATATAAGACCTGACCTCATCCCGCGGTTTGCCAAGCGCAATGGACAGTTCTCCATACAGGGAGGTTTCTGCCAGGTTAAAGTAACGATTGTCCAATGCCGTTACTTTATAACCTTTCATGAGTCGGCGTTCCTTTCGGAGATAGATGGTTTTAATCAGCTGAACCCATGCTTTACAGTTGTTGGAACGCATGTATTCTTTGTAGGTTTTTTCCAGCGTTTTTTCATCGGTCAGCGGAATCAGGGGAATATCAGGAATGGACCGGATCAGGCTGTCGGCTTCATCTTTTGAAAGAGCATGGCGAAGCGCAGTCTCTGCCGTATCCACAGGGGTGTATACGGTACTGCCGGACGCATATACAGGTTTCAGCAGATAATATTGCCTGTCTTTATTAACACCCGGGATATTCAGAGTGGTAATATCTTCTATAAGGCAGATTCCATTGTTACCATAGATTACATATTCTCCTTTTTGAAACATTTCGTACCTCCTTTAGAATAGACTATATTATCTATTATACCAATTTTTTGGAGAAAATGTCAGCGAGATAAGAGAATATAGCAAAGTTTGTTTGATATGTGCAAGAATACAGGGCAGTGTATTGTGCAAAATGAATAACCGTGAAGCCGAATGAATGTGTTTAGCGAGTGTGCCTTAAGAAAGACGCAGCGCCAAATCACTTTGGAATGGAGGAAAAATGACGCTTTATCTAGTAAGACATGGAGAAACCGATTGGAACATTGCAAGTAAAATCCAGGGGCAGACGGATATTACATTGAATGAAAAAGGCAGATGGCAGGCAGAAGAGTTTGCTGCCAAGATTGCAGGAGAACATTACGAGATAGAGGGAATTTATACCAGTTATAAACAGCGTGCACTGGAAACGGCAAGAATCATTGGCACTGCGCTTGATATAGAGCCTAAGATCCAGCCGGGGATTGAGGAAATCTGCCTTGGGAAGTGGGAAGGCTATACATGGAAGCAGGTGAGGGAACTATTTGGGGAGGAATACCAGATTTGGCATGACAACCGTCGCTACAAGGCGCCGCCGGGAGGCGAGTCCTATCAGCAGCTCCTTGACAGGCTTCTTCCGGCGCTTCATGAAATTGTGGAGAAGGAAAGGGGAAATGTGCTTGTTGTGACGCACAGTGCCGTCATTATGACATTGATGTCTTATATATACGATACCCCTTTTGAAGATATGGCAAAGAATTATAAGACAGGCAATGCCGGAATCGTGGAACTAGATGCAGAGTTATTTAGATAATGGTTTAAAGGAGGGAAGGTCTATGAGACTAGGCGCTTTGGAAGCGGGCGGAACAAAAATGGTATGTGCCATAGGGGATGAAACAGGAAAGATTTTTGAACAGATTTCCATTCCCACGGTAACACCAGAAGAAACGATGCCGCAGCTGATTGGATATTTCAAACAAGCAAAAATAGAAGCGCTTGGAATCGGCTGTTTTGGTCCCATTGATCCAGACAGATGTTCTGACACTTACGGTTATATTACCAGTA
The DNA here is from genome assembly GCA_029054245.1 of Lachnospiraceae bacterium. Lineage (GTDB taxonomy): Bacteria > Bacillota > Clostridia > Lachnospirales > Lachnospiraceae > Suilimivivens. Next base: position 21,444 of record JAIDFQ010000080.1, read on the forward strand.
CGCCTAAACTTGCATGGCGGAATTACAACATCGTAGGAGCCTTTCGGGAGGCGCTTGCCTGTCCGGTGGGATTTGATACGGATGTAAACGGCGCTGTCCTCGGAGAGGTTACCTTCGGACAGGCAAAGGGTAAAAACTGTGTCGTCTATGTGACCATTGGAACCGGTGTGGGAGCCGGTATTTTCATTGAAGGAAAGCTGCTTCATGGAATGCTTCATCCAGAAGCTGGGCATGTATTGATGCAAAAGCGCGCCGACGATCCCTATCAGGGAAAGTGCCCATATCATAAGACCTGTCTGGAGGGACTTGCGGCGGGACCTGCCATAGAGGAGCGGTGGGGGCAAAAAGCAATTGCGCTAAAGGACAGAAAAGAGGTCTGGGATCTGGAAGGCTATTACATCGCGCAGGCGCTTAGTGGATATATTCTGACGCTGTCCCCGGAGATGATTATTTTGGGCGGAGGAGTCATGCATCAGGAACAGCTGTTTCCGATTATAAGAGGCTATGTAAAAGAGATGCTGGGCGGCTATATTCGCACAAAAGAGTTGGAACATATGGAAACCTATATTGTCCCGTCAAGTCTTGAAGATTGTCAGGGAATTATGGGATGTCTTGAGCTGGCAAAAAGAGCGGCAGGTGAAAATGATTGTAAAGATTATAAGGGATAAAGAATATCAGTTTAGGATAACAGCGGCAGTATGTGCAGAATGCGGAGGGGAAATGAACCTTCCGGGACTTATCGATCGGAATGTGCAGGAGATGGATGATCAGGACAGGCGCTGGAGGGCTGTAAAAATGATATTCCATCTAATGAGATGATGACAAAGGAAAGTATCAGGAAATATTATGAGGCAGTGGATAAGGCATATGGCATCCAGTCTGAGGATGGAATAAGGCGCTATATTCAGGATATGTTGACGTCAGAAGGAGGCATTTTCTAGTGGAAAATACATGTAAGCGCATCACGATTGCTCTGCTCGCGCACGTGGATGCCGGAAAGACGACCCTTTCGGAGGGAATGCTTTATCTAAGCGGCAGTATCCGCAAGCTTGGCAGAGTGGATAAAAAGGATGCCTTTTTAGATTCCTACGGACAGGAAAGGGAGCGGGGTATCACAATCTTTTCCAAACAGGCGATTGTAAGAAAGGGACAGGCAGAAATTACCCTGCTTGATACCCCCGGGCACGTGGATTTTTCAGCGGAGATGGAACGTACGCTGCAGGTTCTGGATGCCGCGGTTCTGGTAATCAGCGGAAGCGACGGTGTGCAGGGACATACCCTTACCTTGTGGAGGCTGTTAAAACGTTACGACGTGCCGGTTTTTCTTTTTGTCAATAAGATGGATCAGCCGGATATCGATCGAAAGAAGATTTTTCAGCAGTTGAAAGAGCAGTTGTGTGAAGCCTGCGTTGACTTTTCAGAGCAGGGGACGGAAGACTTCTATGAAAGCATTGCAGTCTGTGAGGAGGAAGTACTAAATGCCTTTCTTGAAAAAGGCACTATCATGAAACAACAGATACAAAAACTGATCGGGGAAAGGAAATTATTTCCCTGCTTCTTCGGCTCTGCGCTTAAACTTATGGGTGTGGAGGAGCTGATGGATGGGCTTGAGGAATATATTCCGGCAAAGGAATACCCATCAGCATTCGGTGCCAGGGTTTTTAAGATCACGCGGGACGGACAGGGAAACCGCCTTACCCATATGAAGATTACAGGCGGCAGTCTAAAGGCGAGGGAGGTACTTACTGGAAGAAGGCTCCTTGCGGGAAATCCTTCGCAGCAGGAGGCGTGGGAAGAGAAGGTAAACCAGATCAGAATCTATTCAGGAGAAAAATTTGAAGCGGTTAATGAGGCGGATGCGGGTACAATCTGTGCCGTTACGGGACTGACAGAGACCTTTGCAGGGCAGGGGCTGGGAAGGGAGAAGGAAGTGATTTACCCAGAGCTTTCCCCAGTTCTGTGTTATCGTATTCTTCTGCCGGAAGGATGCGACGCGCTGCAAATGCTTCCCAAATTGAGACAGCTTGAGGAGGAGGAACCCCAGCTTCATATCGTCTGGGATGAAAAGAATCGAGAAATCAAAGCACAGATTATGGGGCAGGTTCAGATAGAAGTTTATGAGAATTTGATCAAAGAAAGATTTGGCATTCCCGTAGAATTTGGAACGGGAAGTATTGTCTATAAAGAGACCATTGCAAATACGGTGGAAGGAGTGGGACATTTCGAGCCTTTGCGCCATTATGCGGAAGTGCATCTGCTCTTAGAGCCGGGAGAGGCAGGAAGCGGGCTTGTGTTTGAGGCGGACTGCAGTGAGGATATTCTGGATCTGAACTGGCAGAGGCTGGTACTGACCCACCTTGAAGAAACGGAGCATCCAGGGGTGCTGGCAGGGGCTCCGGTTACAGATATGAAGATTACCCTAAAGTCGGGGCGTGCCCACCAGAAGCACACGGAGGGTGGGGACTTCCGACAAGCGACCTACCGGGCGCTGCGGCAGGGGTTGATGCAGGCGGAGAGCGTGCTCCTCGAGCCTTATTATGATTTTTGCCTGGAGGTGCCAGATGCTATGGTGGGGCGAGCCATGACGGATCTTAATCAAAGGCATGGTACCTTCACCTTGAACCATACCGGGGAAGGTATGGCAACGCTTAAAGGAATGGCGCCTATGGCGCTTTTACAGGAATATCAGCAGGAGGTACTTGCTTACACGAAGGGGGAAGGGCAGTTGTACTGTTCCATGAAGGGATATTATCCCTGTCACAACACGGAAGAAGTGCTGGAAAGAACAGGATATGACCCTTTGCGGGATGCCGATCATCCATCTGCATCTATATTTTGCGCCCACGGAGCGGGCTTTATTGTGGAGTGGGATGAAGTTCCTTCGTATATGCATTTAGAGAGCTGTCTTTGTAAAAAAAGGGATTCGGCTGCGGATGAGGAATACTGGGATAGATATATGGGAGAGAAGAGCTTAACTGTAAGCGGCAGAGAGCGCTTTGGAGGAAATAGGGAAGGCGTCAGAAAGGAAGAGTGGATTGGACAGGATGAGATTGAGGAAATTTTAAGCCGCACATCCCATGCAAACCGAAAGGAAAACAGGACAGGAACAAGGATAGGATGGAAGAGGACAAAGGATCAGGCGGATCGGACAAAAGGGCAGCCCCAGGTAAGAACTTATCAGCCTGCCCAGAAAAAAGAAGAATATCTGCTGGTGGATGGGTACAATGTAATCTTTGCATGGGACGAGCTGCGCAAGCTGGCAGAACGGAATCTGGACGGGGCAAGAGGCAGGCTCCTTGATCTTCTGTGCAATTATCAAGCGGTCAGAAAATGTAGTCTGATTGCCGTATTTGATGCATATCGTTTGGCAGGGCATCCCACGGAAACGCTGGATTATCACAATATTCATGTGGTATATACAAAAGAAGCGGAAACGGCAGATCAGTATATCGAAAAGTTTGCCCATGAGAACAGCAGGAAGTTCGATGTGACGGTTGCCACGTCAGACGGACTGGAACAGATCATTATTATTGGCGAGGGATGCAGACTGATTTCATCGCGGGAACTGAAAGAAGAGATGGAACGGGCTTCCAGTCAGATACTGGAGGACTTTCAAAATACACATCCGGGTAGGAAAAATTCGCTAAAGGACATGCTTCCCGATGAAACATTAAAGGAGATGAATGCATTCAGGAAAAATTTAGAGGAACATTCCTAGCGGATGTGTTCTTTTAAGTTGTCATCTTCAAAATCAAACACACATCGTTCAAATGCGTTTATGATGTGGGTATCCATATATTTGTCGTAGCGTTTGTGCTTTCGACCGTAGGACATATGTACATGTCCATGGAGAAAAAACTTAGGTTTATATTTCTCGATTAAGGATCGGAACACCTGAAATCCCTGATGGGGAAGATCCCGCCCATCATTTAATTGATAGGCGGGAGAGTGGGTCACTAAGATGTCAAAGCCATGGTGACGCAGCAGTTGGAACCATAAACGTGCGACTCTCTTTTTCATGCCTAGCTCTGTGTACTGGTGCGGTCCCTCACGGTACCGCATAGAGCCGCCGAGCCCCAGAATGCGGATGCCATTATGGACATAAATCTGGTCTTCAATGCAGATGCATCCTTCCGGCGGATTCTTTTCGTACTTTCCGTCATGATTTCCGTGCACATACAAAACCGGCACATTGGAAAGGGTCACAAGGAAAGAGAGGTATCGGGGATCTAAATCACCGCAGGAGATAATCAGGTCGATTCCCTCCAGCTTGCTTTTCTCGTAAAAATCCCAAAGGTATTTTGATTCTTCGTCTGCAATTGCAAGTATTTTCATATGTAAATCAGCCTTCCTCTTTGATTACTCCCTGCTGATTGATGACAGGCGCCGCCTGTTCATTCAAGTCTTCCTTTTTGGGGATGGATCCAATTACATTTTCTGCCAGCCAGTCCATGCTCATGATTTCTTCTGGTGTCAGTTTTCTTTCCGGGTCATCTATCACAATGCCTGTCTGAGAATATAAGATGCCCGAAAAAGGATTAAATAATTCAGAGCTAATGGTAGATTTTAACAATTCCACCAGCCGCTTGGTTCCGATGGGAAGATGATTGGACCATACCACGTCTATTACGCCTGCGGACATGCCCCACCAATAGTTGATTGCCTTGGAGGAGGCAGACTTTTCATCATATTTCCAAGTGCCGTCTACAATCGTCCGAAGGAGCTGTTCATAAAATTTGCCCCAGTGATACAGTGGAACAGCGAGATTTCTGGGGTGTTCGCCTTCCATGTGGTACAGTCCGAAAAAGCGGGAAGTTTCCTCGGGGATGGTCATATCTCTTCCCGAAATACAAGTAGATTGTGTCTGCCTGATCCGCTCGTCGATATCCACTTCCTTCATACTGGACCATTCAAGATAAACCTTTGCTCTGGGGTTGATCATTTTTGCACCTAAGGCGAAGGCATTGATATTGGCGATGGTGCCGTAAATCGGATAGTCTGCAATATAGGTCAGATGATCGTTTGCCGCCATTGCGCCGGCGATGGCGCCCATCAGGAATTTTGCTTCGTGCATCCGGGAATAGTAGGTACGGATATAGCGATGGGAGGTATTTAAGGAGCAGTTTAAAATGCGCACTTCCGGGTGGTCGATGGCTGCTTTTACACTTGCCTGTACAAACGTGGGAGTGGTAGTAAAAATCAGATTGCAGCCTTCAGCAATTGCCTGCTCGATCAATTCATCTGCATTTTCGGGTGTCCCGTTTTCATAACATACTGTCTGCAGCTCTTCGGGGAAAGTCTGCTCCAGATAGAGTCTGCCCAACTCGTGGGCGTAAGTCCAGGCGGAGGTGCCGGAGGTCTTCTCGTAAATAAAGGCAGCTTTCAGCTTCGGGGAGCTTACCGGCAGAAGGATACTAAGAAGCGGCTTCTTTTCTTGGCAGGGATTCATTTTCAAATCAATTTCCTGGTCTTCCTGCAGAAGCTCAAACTCTTCCCAGCTCTTTGCAATCAGAGCTTTTAATTCGTTTGTGGTTTTATCTTCTACCTCTTCATATCCATGCAGTGTGATAAAAGCAAGAAAAGCATCTCCGGGGGTGATGTGCAGTTTGTTGCCGCCCTTTGCCATGTATTCCGCTTTGAACTGGGTGTAAAGCGCGCTGAATGCAAGGAGATCCTCGTGGCTCCACATTTCGCCCGGTTCTTTCCCTACTGCTTTTTGCAGTTTGGCAAAATTACCTTCCTGGGAAAACCAGATGTAATTGATAGGCGCGGATTGATAGAACTCCATAAATTCATAATAAATTTTATTCTCTTTGTCCTCGCTGCGTTTTGGAACGATTCGTATGACATTCCCTGGAATGGAGACCGCGCCGTGGTACTTCATAACGCTGACACGCTTATTTCCCTCCAGTATATAGAATTTGTTCATGTATTCGTAAGCCTTGATCGGGTCGCGGATGCCTTCCTGCACGTGGCTGGTACTGAGCGCCGCCCATTTGCTGGCAAATTCTGAGTTCTCTTTTAGAATCGGCATGAAGTTTCCAGCAAAGGAGTTGCTTCTTCCAATTGTTTTTGTTCCCGCAATCTGTTCGGTAGGAATCTGAACGAGACCAAGTGGCATTTCGTGGTAAGCGCCCTTTTCCGGCATAATGTCGTCCAGCACTTGTAAGGTGGGTTTTTCTCCCCGTAGCATACGCATCTGGTAGTCTCTTTTGCCCAGTTTATACGCTTTGCTGTAATCTTCTCTTCCCATAATCAACCTCCAAAATTGAAATGTTTATAGTGTTTATACCAGTTACCAGCGTTCCCAAAAAACGTAGATAATTGTGATGAAAGTAAGAATCGATAGGATTCCACCATTAATCATATGCATACAGAATGCTTTTAGTTTTGCATGCCTGTCCTTTTCCTGCCGGAAGGACAAAGAGATATAGTATTTGTTGCCCAGTCCCAAAGCAATGGATATATAGACCAGACAGATTGCAACATAGCGGAAATCGCTGCTGCAAGTGTAAGGATAAATAATGACAAATGCTGCAAAGGAAATCAGCATGATTACATAGCCTGCCAAAAGAAAAATGGTGTCTTCTCTGTTTGTCCGTTTATTCAGGAGCACTGCCACCAGTAAAACAGCAGTGAATATTCCAAAGATAACGGCAAACAGGAAGGTAATCTGACACAGCACGAGAAGAACGTCGGACAGATCTGTAGGATATTCCTCCGCAAACAGTGAAGTGTGAAACATAATGACCCAGGTGTTGCTGCATGCCTTGGCGCTGATGGGGTGGAAGGGAAAGGCAAAATTCCAATCAGAAAAGGCAGGAATGCCCAGCCGCTCCCATAAGCTGAAAGGAGCCGTATACATGGGAGAGGTTTCCCCCGGAACCGGAACGCCCGGCTTTTCGCTGAACCGGACTAAGTTGCGCACGATCCAGGAAAGACCGATGGGGGCAACGACCACAGCAAATATGCAATAGTTTTTGATCCACTGAAGAATCAGGGGCTTATCCTTAGAACGGATTACGGAAACAAAATGCTTCAGGAAAAGGATGGCTAAGGGAATGGCAAGAACGGCTGAATTGAGCTTGGTAATCATACCCAGCCCGATATATAGCGCCAGACGTATGAGCCCGGCAAGGTTCTTATTCCGAAGCCATTTTAAGGATTCCAGTATGATCAGGCACATAAAGAGAATGGTCAGCATATCATTGTTGACACTTCCTGCCATTACGATGGTGGCAGGATGGAATACCATAAAGGCGAGTGCAATGTAAAGCCCCTTTTCCCTGATTTCAAGCACTTTCAGTATCCGCCATGTGACAACCATGCACAGGCAGGAGTAAAGGAGCGTTAGAACCTGCAGATTTTCAAAAGCAAGATCTTCCGCCACGCCGAGCAGGATGTTAAGCTGCAGCCAGATAAAGGAAAGGATATGGTGCAGCGGCGGATGATAATAGGCAAACAGTTCGTAAGGATTTAAATCCGGCAGCTTGTGAAACTTGTAAATATATTCAACATAGCCGATATGGCCAGGGTTCACGAAATCCGTGCCAATGCCTGTATAGGCGCCGGCATCATGCTGTCTGTGGTAAAGCCCGGATAAAAGCACGTAGCTGCACCGCAGAAACACGCCCAGCAGAATCATCATAAAAACAACGCCGTTTTCGTCAAGGCGGCGGGCTGCCTTCATATAAAAGAAAATACCCGCATAAGCCAGAAAAAAGCAAGTCAGCACAAGAACCTTTGTATAATGGGTGCTGTAAAAAAAGCTGCTGCCCTGTGCGAAAGCCACAAGCAGGCAGGACAAAATAATCGTAAGGATCAGACAAAGGTTTGTCTTTTGGGCTGGGGGCATATTTGAAATTTTTTTTGTATTTTGAAAAAGCAAGGTTTTCATTTGCATATCCTCTCGGTATTTTAGATAAATCAAAGCCGCGGTTTAGTAAATGGAGACCACATTGGCGATTTCGTTGTCTATTACTTGAAAACGCCAGATAGAATGACCGGGAAGGCGGTGCTCTGTCAGGTACCAGCAGTCGTCTATTATGGTCATGTAGTAAGGGGTGCCTCCGCCGATAAAGTGGTGGTACACATCTTCATAACTGCCCGAAGACAGGTCTTTTAAATTTTTTACGCGGATCATGCCGGCGTAATCCTGATTGCCATTGCTGTCTGTGGATATTGTAATATAGTAGTAATCCTGAATCTGCGTAAGCTGGATCATGCCAGCCATTTCGGGAGGAACGGGATATTCTTTTTTTATTTCAAAGCTGTAGAGATCCGCTTCTATGATGCTGGAATTGCCGGAAACAAAATAAATCCGGTCTTCTATGATGGTGAACGACCGTACATATATGCCAGACAGGGAAGGGATGGAACGCACTTCGGTCAGGTACATGCGGGAATCCTCCTTTGCGTGGCGGAACAGATACATTTCCCCGCTTTGGGAGCTCCACACATAAAAGGTATCGGTATATTCATCATAAATGATAAAGTGGGGGCGGTTGCCAATATTTTGAAACTCCTGGGTAGGAACAAAAATGGTCTGCCCATTTTCATTTTGCGCCTTCTCCATGACAAGCACCCGGTTATTTTCTGTGTCATCGATCAGATATACGAGCCCGTCGCTTGCCAGGGTGTGCCCCATGGAGATATCCTTTGTCATGATCTGCCATTCGTATAATGGATCGGTCAGATTGTCGTGATAGATAACCTGATTGTTGTAACAGTCCACTATAAAATAGGTATCCTCCACTTTTGTGATGTAAGTCGGCACATTGAGAGTCGCATTAGGGTTGTCGGGGATTGCATTTAGGGAAGAGCGGTCAAAGGAGATCAGCTCCGATTCCAGCAGATAACCTTCCGGGATATAATCCTCTGCGGGCTGCGGTCTGGATGTGTCGCAGGCGGTAAGCAGACCGGCAATCATCCAGGCAAGGGAGAAGATACAAAGCTTTTTTATGTAGTTTATGTAAGGAAAGGGGACAAATGATAATCTATTCATAACGTTATTATAGTTTTTTTGCTTTTATTGTACAATGATTTTTTGTATACTACAAATAGATTTATTTATAAGTGTACAGAAAGGAACAAAATCATGACAGCTTACAAAGAAAATAAAACCTTCCGTATTTTATCGGCGATTGGCATTATTCTTGTGGTGGCAGGGCATCTGGGATACAATCTTTTTGAGATTGGGGATTTATTTCCTTATTATTCTTTTCATGTTTTTATCTTTTTGTTTGTTTCGGGATATTTTTATAAGAAGGAAGCGCAGGAGCGGATTGGAAGTTATATTGTCGGAAAGTGTATAACGCTTCTTGTGCCTTATTTTTTGTGGAATCTTTTTTATGGAATTTTGACGAATCTCCTGCATGGAGCGGGATTTACCATTGGCGAGGCGTTGTCCTTAAGAACATTGTTCTTGTCGCCTTTTCTGGACGGGCATCAGTTTATGTATAATTTTCCGGCATGGTTTGTTCCGGCATTGTTTATGCTGGAAGTTATTAATGTGGTGATGCGAAAGATTCTGTCCCTGCTTCACTTGAATTTTGAGTGGCTGATTTTTGCAGGATGCCTTGCCGCAGGTATATTGACCGTGTGGCTGGCGATTGGCGGGCATGTGTGGGGCTATTATAAGCTGCCCGGAAGGCTGCTCTTTATGATGCCGGGATTTCAGATGGGCAGGATCTACCGTGAAAAGCTGGAAGCGCATGATACTTTAGAGGACGGACCTTATTTTCTCATTGTGATGGGATTCCAGATTTTGATTACGATTGTGTGCGGAGGACTGGCATTCAGTGCGGTATGGGTCAGCAGTTTTGCCAACGGACCGATCGTCCCTTACCTTACTGTGGTGACTGGAATTGCCTTTTGGCTCAGGGTATCTAGGATTATAAGCGGTATTCCTTATCTGGCGGGGAAGATGGTCTATATAGGGAGGAACACTTATTCTATTATGATGCATCATGCAGCGTGTTTTTTGCTGGTGAAGGGAGTTTTTTATTTATGCAGTCTGTATACGCCGCTGTGTAGTGAGTTCGATGTGGAAATGTTCTTTTGTGAGATTGGGTTCGTCTATCTTGCAGGAGGCGCCGAGGCGAGCAAGTGGATTTATCTTCTGGCGGGGATTGCACTGCCCCTTGGAATCGCAGAAGTGCAGCATCGTGTGGGGCAGAGGATTATGAAGATAAGGGATGGGAAGGATTAAAATTGATGATAGAGGGTGACGTGGTTTGTAAAGTAAATATTGTGGTTATTAAAGGAATAAATGATTCACATATTGAAGAAATAGTCAAAAAAGTAAAAAGAATTGGAGTACCGCGCAGATGAATGTGGAAAGCTGGTATGAGGAGGAATTCTATAGTAATGAATTTAGTGACATACAAAGAGTTTTAGGTATTTCTATATTGTTAGGGACTGGAGTTGCTTTCCTGTTTTTGTTACCTTCGATGCCATGGATGGCGGAATTAGGAGTCATTAGGCAGGATTCTTTTCTGAAGGTCTCATGTCGCCCCTGCCACACCGCCCCTGTGGGCTGAACCGTCACGATTTTCCGTTGATTCTAACAAATTATTTGACAAGGCGCAGCCTCTATGGTAAACTGAACCCACTTACCGCTTAGAAATCTAATCAAGTGAATCGTGTATTATGAACAATTGACCTGTCTATGGAAATACCATGGACAGGTTTTTTTGCGCTGCTATAGGCAGCAGAAAAGGAGAATCACGAAATGAAAAAACGGGTTTTAAAGCGGAAAAAGAAAATTATTGTACACCCAAAATGCAAAGGCGCAGGAAGGGCAGCTGTGCTTGCCGCTGCAGTCTGCTTGTTTTTAACGGCGGCAGTGCCGGTATGCGGCAAGGAGATGGGAACTGCATCGAACCAGCAGGCGCCTAGGAAGGTGATCACGGAAATCCACCACAGGCACATAGGAAATGCGTCTGCATCCGGGGGATGTTACAACACTCCCATTAAACATGAGCATATCGGAAACGAAAAGACAGGAGGAGAATGCTTTCTGATGCCTGTTCCCCACGTACATCAGGGCAGTGCAAGTGAAGGCACAGGATGCTATGTGGTGCCGGTCACTCACGATCATCTGGGAGATGTGTTAAATGGCGGACCGTGCTATGGGCCGATAGAGACACATACGCACACAGAGGACTGCTTTGCGGAAGAGGCCTGCATGCGCACTTTTACTCCCCAAGAGGTAATTGGCACAGAGCAGCGGAAATGTTTTCAGCATCAGGAAACGACCTTTGTAACGGCACGGGGAACGGAGGTGCATGACAGCTGTACCCAGGGAACGACGAGTGCCGAATGGACTTACTGCCAGCTCTGCGGACCTAAGTCACCGACGATTCATGACTATCAGAAGGAGGTCTGCGGTATGGAGCAGGGGCAGGTGATCCGATATGAGATTGTATGTCCCAAGAAGGTAGAACGATATGATATCGGCTGTGGAAAAACAGATAAGGAGGCTGATTCATACCTGAAAACCTGCAAAAAGACGATAGATGGGTATAAAATTGGCTGCGGTTTTGAGGATAATGAGATATGCGGCAGACTGATCGTGGAGAATGAAACAGCAGGAAGGGGAGAGCGGGTTACCTTAAGTGCAAGGGTGGAAGATCTGACAGGTGGAAAGCTGAAAATTGCCGATGATTCCTATATATGGCAGGATGAGGGCGGAAATCGACTAGGAGAAGGCGAACGAATTTCGGTAAGTGAAAACGGCGCTTACTTAGTGTCCATAAAATTGAAAAATGAAGACGTAGATAAAAAGGAGCTTAGCAGTAAAATTTTGGTAGACAATATCTATATAGCCCAGACAGTTGCTTCGCCAGCGCCCACAGCAACCTCGTCCGCAAAACCCAAACCGACCGGTACGCCAGATACAGCGGTTAGTCCCAAGCCTACCAAAGCACCCGCCCCGTCTGATATGGCTAAGCCTACTGATACCCCAGAACCCACAGTCGGACCTACACCAACTAAGGCGCCTTCTTTGACGGACACGCCCACCCCTTCCGGCACACCGAACCCGGGGACAACAGAAGACAAGTCAGATGATTCGGGAGATTCTGATACAGAAAATTCTGATACAGAAAATTCTGATACAGATGGGGATGTGGAAAACAGAAATGATTTAGCAGACAGGGACGCAGAGAAGAAACAGAAGAAAGAAGAAGGAAATGCATCTGCAAATGATGGACAGGGAAATAATAAACCTGTCAGTAACGTAAAGAAAGTCAATGTCCCGTTGACGGAGGGGACACCTGCCCCGTCGCCGTCCGACAAGCCTGTATTAAAAGAGAGGAAGGAAATAACTGTTCCAGAAAGAAAATCAGGGTTGGAGGAGCAGTATAAAGTAGGACAGGAAGCAAAAAAGCGCAGCATTTTTGCCTCTCCGGCAGTCAGAGTGATTTCCATTACAGCCAGTCTGGCGATATTGCTTTTGGGACTTTGCATGCTTTTGCTGTTTTTAAAGAACAGCGTAAAAGTGTATAACGATGATGGAAAAGGAAGAATGATTTATCTGGGAAGATGTATGGTTGAAGCAGAAGAAAATGCCTATTCTATTACGATTACCGATGCTATGGTGGAGAAGGCATATACGAACAGGTATTGTATCAAACCAGGACTATTCCTGCTTGGAAAGAAAGAAGGAGAGGAATTGATTGTCCATAAAGAATCAAAAAGGATTGCGGTCTGCCTCGACAGGGAGATGATCGTGATGCTTTAGGGGCAGCATGAGTACGAATTTGAATCTGAAAAAATGCATTTATTTTCATTTAAAAGTCCTTGATTTTGCACAGAGAACGTGATAGACTCGAAGTGTTTATTAAGTCAGTGCATAATTATGCACGAGGAGGAGAGTGCTGTGAAAATATAATTTTCGCAGAAAGATTTATGCTCAAGCGCAAATTTATGGGCTGAGCAGGAATGGAGGATTAGTTATGAAAAAATTATCAGCATTATTACTGGCAGCAGTCATGACCATGGGGCTGCTCACTGCCTGCGGAGACAGCAAAACCACTGCAGAAGCAGGAAATGAAACTACACAGACAGAGGCAGAAAGCACACAGACACAACCTGATGATGCGGCAGACGCAGCACAGACGGAAGAAGAAGCAAATGCCGAGGAGGCAGCAGACGCAGAAACAGCAGCGCTTGCAGACGGTGTGCTTACAGTCGGAACCAATGCAGAGTTCCCGCCTTTTGAGTATGTAGATGATAACGGTGAACCGGACGGATTCGACATTGCCCTGATTAAGGCTATCGGTGAGAAGCTGGGTGTGGAAGTTGAAGTGGAAAATATGGAATTTGCATCTCTTGTATCTTCCATTGGAAGTAAGATTGATGTTGCAATCGCAGGTATGACAGTGACAGAAGAAAGACAGCAGTCCGTTGACTTTTCTGATGCCTACTATGAGGCAGTTCAGTATGTGATTCTTCCAGCAGATTCTGAAATTGCAACTGCCCAGGATTTAGAGGGGAAGACCATCGGGGTTCAGCTTGGAACGACAGGAGATTTCATTGCAACAGATGACATTGCAGACACCACAGTACAGCAGTACAACAAAGGCGTAGATGCAGTAAATGACCTGATTAACGGAAGAGTTGACTGTGTGATCATCGATAAGAACCCTGCGCTTGTATTTGCAAGCAAATTTGAAGGTCAGCTGGTGGCGCTTGACGGTGCACAGTTTGAGTTCGGTACAGAAGAATATGCAATTGCCCTTCCCAAGGGAGATGCTGCTTTAGCAGAAAAGATCAATACAGCTTTGGCAGAAATCAAAGCGGATGGAACCTTTGATGAGTTGGTAAAGACCTATATTGAAGGCGAATAAGCAGGCAGTATGATACGCACAGACGGGCAAAGGGGATAGCATAAACATACATGCTATCCCCTTTTATGGTAGAAGTAACGGTTAGTCAGGAGTACCCGCTTCTTTATTAGGGCGGTTCAGTACACGGCATGGGTGCTTAAAAAAGAGAGGAACGGATGATATGCAGGCATGGTTTGAAAAGGTTGGAGAAATGTTTAAGACAGCGTTTATTGCCGGAGACCGGTGGAAGCTGTACATAAGCGGTCTGGGAGTGACGTTGAAAATTGCCTTTTTTGCGGCAATTCTTGGACTTTTGATCGGTACGGTTCTTGCGCTTATGAAGCTGTCCACAACAAGGAAAGGCAAAAAGGCTATCTGGGCGAGAATTGCCAATGCTTATATTGATGTCATAAGGGGAACGCCATCAGTACTGCAGCTTTTGATCATGTGGTTCATCATTATGGCAAACTGCAAGAATGGTATGCTGGTTGCGATCTTATCCTTTGGCATCAACAGCGGTGCCTATGTGGCAGAGATTGTCCGTGCCGGTATTTTGGCAGTAGACAAAGGGCAGACGGAAGCAGGACGATCCTTGGGATTATCCAAGGCACAGACAATGATTTACATTGTCATCCCGCAGGCAGTCAAAAACGTGCTGCCGCCGATTGGAAATGAATTTATTGTCCTCTTGAAGGAGACAGCGATCGTGGGATACGTGAGCCTGACAGATCTTACCAGGGCGGCAAATCAGATTTCATCAAGAACATACGAGGCATTTATGCCGTTAATTGGAGCAGCTGTTATTTACTTTGTGATCATTAAGATACTGACCATTTTGCTGGACAGACTGGAGAGGAGGCTTCGTAGAAGTGATAATCGTTAAAGACCTGCATAAAAAATTTGAACATAATCATGTATTGCGCGGAGTGAGCTATCATATACATCAAGGAGAAAAAATTGTAATCGTGGGTCCCTCGGGCTCGGGGAAAAGTACTTTTTTGCGTTGTTTGAATCTTTTGGAAACGCCTACAGACGGCGAAATCTGGTTCGATGGGCAGTTGATCACGGATCCGAAAGTCAACATTGACAAAATCCGAGAGCATATGGGTATGGTATTCCAGAACTTCAATCTTTTCAATAACCTTTCTATCATGGACAATATTACGCTGGCGCCTGTGAAACTGAAGCTGATGAGCAAAGAAGAGGCAAGTGAGAACGCGCTAAAACTTCTTGCCAGGGTAGGACTTAGCGAGAAGGCGGATGCTTATCCCAGCCAGCTATCCGGCGGACAGAAGCAGAGGATCGCCATTGTCAGATCCCTTGCTATGAATCCCAGAGTCATGCTTTTTGACGAACCAACCTCCGCCCTTGACCCGGAAATGGTTGGAGAAGTTTTAGATGTTATGAAGGAACTTGCAGAAAGCGGCATGACCATGGTGGTGGTGACCCATGAAATGGGATTTGCAAGAGAAGTGGGAACGAAGGTTCTGTTCATGGATGAGGGAATCATTATGGAAGAAAATGAACCTGTGGAATTTTTCAGCAATCCTAAGTGTGAGCGGCTGCAGGACTTTTTGTCTAAGGTTTTGTAAGGTCGTAAGTGAGTGATAAAGACAACTATATTATGGCGGAGAACAATCAGGGAGTCATTGATTTCCTGATTGTTCTATTATGAAAGTATAGATTGCTTTCCTGCACATAAAGAGAACTAGCAAATTGCACAATTACATTTGGAATGATTTTTATATAATATACAAATATACTTTTTGTAATTGACATATTTGCGTCTCTATGATATGGTTTTTATAGATTTAAACGAATGACTCCATCAAGCTTGTGACTATTTGATAGGCAAGACTTGAAATTACATGTTTATTTTGTTTACATGTAATGGGGGTCTTTTTTTTATTCCCGCGAGCAACGGGTCAAAGCCAAGTTTACTTGACCTTGACGATTGCCGCGAGGGTCAAACATTTCGCCGCTTATGGCGAAGGCTTTGACCTTTTAAACGGCGGAAAGGGCATGGTTGAAAACATATGAGCTCCAGAAAATGGGTCATAAAGAATGCGATCAGCAATAACGTGGTGTGTGCCAGAAACGAACGCAATCAGGAGAGGATTCTGATAGGCAAAGGCATTGGGTTTAAGGCGAAATCCGGTGATGAGATCGATGCTTCACGGGTGGAAAAAGAATATTTCTTAAAATCCAAAAACATTACCGGAAAGCTCTATGCCTTATTGGCACAGACACCGGAGGTCTATATGGAGATAGCAGATGAAATTGTGAAGCGTGCCCAGGAAGCATTGGGCAGTGAGTTGGATGAAGCGCTGCTTCTGCACCTGATCGATCATATTTCCTTTGCTGTGTCACGGATGGAGCAGGGGATGGAGTTTAAAAATGTGCTGCTGCTGGAAATCAGGAATTTTTACCCTAGGGAATTTGAGGTGGCGAAGGATGCCCTTTCCTTAATTGAAGAGAAGACCAAAGCGGCGCTTCCAGAGGACGAAGCCGGTTCCATTGCAATGCATATTGTGAATGCGGAATTCAATTATCAAGATCTCAATGCTTCCGTCCGAATGACAGAATTGATTCACAAGATCATAAGCATCGTGCGTTATCAGTATCAGATGAATTTTGATGAGGAATCTATACATTTCATACGCTTTGTCACCCATCTGAAATTTTTTGCCCAGCGTCTGTTTGGGGATACTATGTTGGACGGAAATGACCTGGATTTTCAAGAACTGATTAGGACACAATATAAAGAAAGCTATGCATGCGCAGAAAAAATCGCAAAGTTTATCTGGGATGACTATCAGATTGCGGTCTCTGAGGAGGAGCTGATTTATCTGACTGTTTACATCCGCAGAATCACAACCGTGGGAGATGAGGATTGACAGCTTACTGCAGGAGCTGAAATTCCTTTCTAAAGCAAAAATAAATCATAATAGGTAATTGCGAAACTCGCTAAGCTCGTTCGCAATCTTGAAGCAAAACAGGAAAGAATTCGTATTTTGCACGAAT
>JAIDFQ010000009.1 GCA_029054245.1 Lachnospiraceae bacterium
GATAAGAATTGTCATATCTTGATTCTTACCAAGAAAGAGGTATTTTTTTCCAAAGACACAAACTATTTTACACTACCATAAGGACTGGTTTTCGCATCATGTACATTTTCCCATGTTTATGATAATCACGATTGCATACTTTGTAATAGGATGTGCTTATGGGGCATGGCACCCAGGATGGCTTTTGTTTTTACTGGTTCCCATCTGGTATTCGCTGGTGGAGGCGATAGAAAGAAGGAACGCTTACTGCTTTGCCTATCCTGTGCTGGCAACGCTGGTGTTTCTTTGTCTGGGAATTTTTGCGTATGCATGGCATCCCGCATGGGTAGTCTATTTGACTATCCCGCTTTATTATTCACTCGTATCGTATTTTCAAGATTTCGTGCATAGGAAGAAAAAGGGGGACGACGATTCTGTATATGATGAATCGGAAAGGATGGGTGAGGCAGATGAAGAATAGTAAGGTTGCTTTGCTGGCGGCAGCCGCCGGTATGATGGTTCTCATTCTGCTGATCAGTGTGCTGAGTGTCAGAAATGCGCCCGGTAGGGGAGGAATGACGGTCTTTTCCCTTGGAGGAAAGGCAGAGCTTCGGAATACGATAGAGATACCCATGTCAGAGCTGGATAGTCTTATAATGGAATATGGAAGTAAGAATATAAAGGTTTACTTGTCCAAAGAGGATCATGTGACAATCAAGGAGTATCTATACAGTGACAGTCCGAAGGCGGCTGCATCCGTATCCTACACAGGGGAAAAAGAGGTGGTGGTGACGGGCGCCAAGATGCATGCTTTCATTATTTTTGGATTTTGGAAAGATGGCGAAAGGATTGAGGTGTATGTGCCGGAGAAGGGTCTTGGAAAGCTTTCGATTGAGACGGGAAGCGGCAATATTACATCGGAAGTTTCCTGTATCAGTGAAGGAGGGAGTCTTTTACTCAAAGCGGGGAGCGGCAATATCAAATGGAGCAATGCGGCAGCAGAGCATCTTTCTGCTCAGACGGGAAGCGGCAATGTGAGATTAGAGAATATAAAAGGAAATGTGCTTGTCAGGACAGGGAGCGGTAATATTACAGGAAACCAGATGGATGGAGCGATGGACGCGCAGGCAGGCAGCGGCAATATTACGCTGACAGGAATTTCTGGCAGTGCAAGTGCGCAGGCAGGCAGTGGGAACGTAAGGTTAGAAACCGATTTCGTTACAGGTGATATTGAGCTTACTACTGGCAGCGGCAATATTCATTTGGAGCTGCCCCGTGATTTGGAATTTTATTTTAATGCCGAAACTGGAAGCGGGAATATCAGCACGGATTTTGATGATGCATTATCCTATAATAATAAGGGGAATCGGGCAGAAGGAGAAATAGGGGAAGCAAAGGTTGAGATTCATGTTAAGGCGAATAGTGGGAATGTGCGTGTCTCAAATTAAGGGATACTGTGATTTTTACTAAACTAAGAGGGAGAACCGGCAAAAGTGGTTCTCCCTCATTTGCTATGCAAATAGTTTGCTTCGGTATTTGTTTAAGGTAAATAGGAGCAGCATGCCAAGGATGCCGCAGGAAATAATTTCGCCTATGGTCACTGTGACAAATGAAAACCACAAGGGCTCTATTCCGTAGGCGTACAGAAGCACAAAAGGAACCACGATGGCATTGGCGGCAATCGGCGGGACTGGCGCGAGCCATTTGTATTTGCGCAGTTTGTATGTAAAGACTGCGCCAGCGAGGGTAGCGAGGCTGCCGAAAATAATATCGGGAATTGCACAGCCCGTCAAAATGTTGGACAGTAGGCATCCGATGAAAAGTCCCGGTATGGCAGCAGGGGTGAAATAAGGCAGGATGGTGAGAGCCTCAGAGAAACGTACTTGGATTGCCTGGTTGGCAAGTCCTAATGCATTGGCGATAAAAGTGAGCACTACATAGAGTGCCGCAATCATAGCTGCCTGCACCAGAGGCAGCGAGGGTACGGTCCGCATAGGAACCGCGTTGGTGTTTTGATTTTTCATTTTTTCTCTCCTTTAGTATTTTTTTAACGAGTGGAAGGTCTCGAACACTCGGATGCATTTATGATTTGCCTGCGCGCAGTAGGAAGATCATAAATCAACTTTTTAAGTATAACACGTAACAGGCGGATGTCAAGAGGTGCGATAGCGGCAGTGCAGGGGCGGAGACTTCGACGTATCTGTATTGCGAAAAAATCCTTGGCATGGTACATTATTAGTGGTTTCATTGTTAAGTTTGAAGTCAGGAAAAGTTGGAAATAAAGTGGAGGGAGTATTGGTATGTATCAGGACGGTAAGATTTTAGTTGGAATGTCTGGGGAGGAGAAAGTCTGTATTTATCCTAAGATGGCGAATCGGCACGGAATGATTGCGGGAGCGACGGGAAGCGGAAAGACGATTACTTTAAAGGTGCTTGCCGAGTCATTCAGTGATTTGGGAGTGCCGGTGTTTCTGGCAGACGTGAAAGGTGATCTGGCAGGCATGTGCAGGCAGGGGCAGACGAGCGAAAGTATTCAGAAAAGAATAGATGGAATGAATCTTACGCGGGAAGGGTTTCAGTTTAGGAATTATCCGGTTACATACTGGGATGTTTACGGTGAGAAGGGATTGCCGCTGCGCACTACGATTTCAGAGATGGGTCCGCTTCTGCTTGGCAGAATCATGGAATTGAATGAGACCCAGTCGGATATTCTGACGATCATCTTTAAGATAGCGGATGATGAAGGGCTTTTGCTTTTAGATACCAAGGATCTTCGCGCTATGATACAGTATGTGACTGAGAATGCCAAGGAGTACGGGGCACAGTATGGGAACTTATCCAAGCAGAGCTTAGGGGCGATTATGCGCGCTGTGGTGGCGCTGGAAGCGGAAGGGGGAGAGCTGTTCTTCGGGGAACCTGCGCTTGAGATTGGAGACTGGATGCGCACGGATGAAAACGGCAGGGGAGTCATTCAGATTCTGGACTGCCAGAAATTGATCAACAGTCCCACTATGTATTCTACTTTTATGCTCTGGATGATGTCGGAGCTCTTTGAAACGCTGCCGGAGGCGGGAGACGGGGAAAAACCTAAGATGGTGTTTTTCTTTGATGAGGCGCATCTGTTGTTTGATTCAGCGTCGAAGGCGCTGCTGGTTAAAATCGAGCAGGTGGTGAAGCTGATACGGTCTAAGGGAGTTGGCATTTATTTTGTCACACAGAATCCCAAGGATATTCCTGATGGGGTTTTGGGACAGCTTGGAAATAAGGTGCAGCATGCGCTTCATGCTTATACACCGGCGGAGCAGAAGGGATGTAAGGCGGCAGCTCAGTCCTTTCGGGAAAATCCGGAATTTGATACCTATGAGGTGCTGACCCAGCTTGGAATTGGGGAAGCGCTGATTTCGGTACTGGATGAAGGCGGGGTGCCGACCATTGTGAAGCGGTGCCAGATTTTGCCGCCCCAGAGCCAGATGGGGGCGTTGGATGAAGCGGCAAGGTGTGAGCAGGTGCGGGGAAATCTTCTTTACAGTAAGTATGCCCAGATGATGGATCGGGAGTCTGCCTATGAAATTCTGGAGAAAAAGGTGTTGGATCAACAGGAGAATGAACAAAGGGCAGCGGAAGCGGCGGCAGAGGAAAAGCAGCGGCAGAAGGAGATGGCTGCTTACGAGAAGCAGAAACTGCGGGAAGAGGAAGCTGCAAGAAAGGCGGAAGAAAAGAAAGCAGCGGCAAGGGATAAGCAGGTTAAGAAGACGGTCAAACAGGCGGCAAACTCTGCGGCGGGAACCATAGGCAGGGAGTTCGGCAACAGCATCGGAAAGACACTGGGAGGCAGCTTTGGAAAGAAGGTTGGCGGCAATGTGGGCGCATCCCTTGGCCGAGGTCTCTTCAGTACACTTTTTAAGCTGTAGGTTTTTGCAGATGGGAAGATGGCAGGTGGAAATTGCAGAAAAGAATGATATCGTCATAGTTCATAAGCACAATGAGAGAGGGGCATATGCTGCAGATTGCGATATGTGATGATGAACAATTTTATAGGGAAAAAATACAGCGGCTCCTTGAGAATTATCTCAAAGAGCATGAGTTAAGTTATGAGATTCGGTTGTTTTTATCTGGAGAGGAATTTCTCAGTAAAAGCAAGAACAGTGTGAAGTATGATATCGTGTTCATGGATATCAACATGGAGGAACTGGATGGTATTCAAACGGCGATGCAGATGCGTGCGTTCCATTCGGACACTTATCTTGTGCTGATCACAGCCTTTATCAATTATGTGCTGGAAGGATATAAGGTAAATGCTGTTCGGTATATCATGAAGGATACGTTGGATGTGGCAATGCCGGAATGCATGGATGCGATTTGGCAGAAAATGCAGATTGCTCAAATAAGTTTTCCTTTTATGGAAGGGGAAAGAAGATTGTATGCGGACAATCTTCTTTATCTGGAAAGCCAGCGGCATAAGCTTATTTTTTATTACATGGAAGAGCAGACACGCAAGGATATAGTCAGGTATCATATTTATGAGAAGTTGGATGTGATGGAACAGAAATTATCTGGATATGGTTTTTTGCGTATCCACAAAAGTTATCTGGTAAATATGAAACATATCCGCCGGATCAGCAACTATACGGCACTGCTCGATACAGGAGGGGAGCTGCCCATTCCACGTCCAAGATTTCAGGCTGTTAAGGAAGAATTTGTGGCGTATAAGGGGGCAATGTGATGGAAACGATTGTGAGGTGTACTCTTTTATCCTTTATGCTGGGTATCAGTTGTAAGGCGTTTTTTGAGATTTTTGCACCTGCCAGGAAATACAGGCATAAGTGGATGGAATATATGATTGTTCTGATGGTTACTGCCGGATTTCTGGTGATCGCGTTTACGGAGATTCCGGCGTACTTTTTGCAGCCAGTGAGGTTTATTATAGTCATCGCCCTATCCGTACAGATTTGTTTTCAGATTAAAGTAGTGAAAAATGTCATCTTATCCGTCTTGTTTTGCGGAATATACTGGATTTTAGCTATGATTTTTTTATCCATTGTCTATGTACTGCCCATGGTATATACGAAACGCCTGTATGACTGGATAGAAATCATTATAGAGAGTTCCTTTTTATGTCTGATGCTCTTTTTGCGTTCTAAATTGAAAAAGCGCATTTACATAGCCGGTCGGGAAAGAAAATGGGTGGGATTTTCCCTTTTTCCCATATTTGGATTGATCGTTCTCATAGCAATCGGGATGATGCCCTCGGACGGAAGCAGCGTTGATAGATATGCAAAGCTGGCGGCAATCCTGGGCTTTACGGTCATTTGTTTATGCCTCTTTTTTTATATTGAAAATATGTTGGAAAAGGAAGAGGAGGTACAGAGCCTGCGGTTGATTCAGGCGCGCACACACAATCAGATGGAGCTGTACCGCACTATGCAGAAAAACTATGAACAGAACAGAAAATTGATGCACGATTATAAGAATCAGTTAAACTGCATTCAGGGAATGCTCTTGGACGGAAAGACGAAGGAAGCTTCTGCA
Source organism: Lachnospiraceae bacterium (assembly GCA_029054245.1). Lineage (GTDB taxonomy): Bacteria > Bacillota > Clostridia > Lachnospirales > Lachnospiraceae > Suilimivivens. The sequence continues at coordinate 5,509 of JAIDFQ010000009.1, forward strand.
TATATATCCAAATTGACGGGAAGCATCCGAAAAAATGCAGATTATGTAAACACGAATCATACCGTGGTAAATGTAGTGCTGAACCAGAAGTATCAGGAGGCATGTGAAAAAGGGATTACCATGACAATGGCAGTCAATGATTTGTCAGGGATTGCCGTGAGCGAAGAGGAGATTGTAGTCTTATTGGTGAACCTGCTGGACAATGCCGTGGAAGCATGTGAAAGGCTGACCTGTGATAAAATCATACGGTTTAAGATGATGTTGGAGGACGGGCAGCTGGTGATTTCCATTAGGAACCCAGTTAAGGAACCCGTGAAGATAAAAGGAAAGCGGATTTCCACTGTCAAGAATGAGACGGCGCATCATGGAATCGGCTTGATGAATGTTGATTCTGTGATCAGGAAAAATGGCGGGACGAGTGTATTAAGGTGTGAAGATGGATGGTTTTATTTTTCGGCGATTATTGGCGAAAATGGGGGAATAGAAAATTCCAATTGTACTTTTTTTGAAGTATGATTCGAAAGATGTTATTATTGTAATTAGCGGTCTGATTTTTGGACCGCTTACCTCACTGGCAGTGACAGTGATGGTTTCCATGGCGGAAATGTTCACCATCAGCGGAACAGGAGTTTTTGGCTGCTTGATGAATATTATTTCAAGTTGTTCCTTTGCGTGTACCGCGGCATTTGTCTATCAAAAGAAGCATAAAGTATCTGGCGCTATATTGGGGCTTTTGAGTGGCTGGAGTTGTCAAGTCGCGGTAATGATGCTTTGGAACTATTTAATCGCTCCAATTTATATGGGGTATCCAAGAGAAGCCATTGTGGAATTGCTTCTGCCGGCATTTCTGCCGTTTAATTTAATTAAGGGGGGATTAAATACAGCATTAACATTGCTTGTATATAAACCTGTTATGACTGTTTTACACCGCTTGAATTTCATTGAATCTAGAGAAAATTCGAGGAAAGCGCGGAGTGAGGCGGATGAAGGAATCTAAAACAGAGATCTTGCTGCAAAGGGGCAGCAGGTGGGCAAAAAAAGACGCGCAGGCGTCTTTTTTTGCTTGGAAGGTGTCGATTCCTGCCAAGGGTATTGTTTAGAAAAAAGGATGTTCATACAATAAAAGAAAAGGAGAGGCGTACATTTCATGTGCGGCTTTAGATTAGGAAGGAGTAGGGAAATATGAAGGCAGTGCAAAAGGGAATTGTAAGACGGGTAGTATTATTGATGGCATTGACGGCTGTGCTTATGACGGCTTGCGCGGGTGTAAAAAAGGAACAGGAACCAGAAGGGAATACGCCGAAAGAGGCGGCAAATGCGATGATGGAAGAGCTGAAGGAACTGGATCTTGCGGCATTTAATGCATGTACAGACAATTATGTGAGGACCTACCACAATTGGATCGGTATTCCTACGGAGAGGGAGTACAGGGTATTCAATGAATTGCAGCAGCCGGGGATGGTAAAGGGAAAGCAGTATGAGTCTAATCACAAATTTGCAGAAAAAATTGTGGAGCATATGGAGTGGGAGATCATAGATGTAAGGCAGGAAGGCGAAAGCGCGGAAATTGACATGAGGATCACCAATGTAAATATGCGGAATGTCTTAGGCGAATATGAGATGAGTATTTTGGAAAGTATGCTGGTGGCTCCGGGAAGCGGTATCGGACAAATGGTGAGAGAGATGGCGGATCTGGCAAATGGAAAAGAAAAACTCCTTTCCATTATGGATGAACTGGATGTGACAGATACTTGGACGACAGAGGTTACTGTCACGGCGAATAGAGAAGAGGGACGGTGGAAGATGCATGTCAGTTGGGAGTTCATCAACGCTTTTATGGGGAATATGCTGGCGGAGGATTATTCGGAGGAATTGGAGCTAAGGATTGACGAGCTGATGGAGCAGAATGAGGATAAAGCGGAGGAATGGGCAGCGGAGGTGGAAGAAAGTGTAGAGGAATGGACAGAGAAGGTGTTTGGAAGGTAGATTTCTGAAATGAGAGGGGAACTGTAAGTGAAAATCGACAGGCAGTAAACAGTCATAACCCTTTAGAATCTTTCATACAATGTAAAAAAGTGTTCTGAGGGGATTTCCTTTGAAAGATTATATCGAGGAGAGAGCAATCGATATTGCCAATTATATCATTGAAAACAATGCTACGGTGAGACAGACTGCGAAGGAGTTCGGAATTAGTAAGAGTACGGTACATACGGTAGTAATAAAATAGAACGGTTTGCGTGGGTAGTAGAATAGGAAAAGATATTAATGGGGAAACTTGCAGTCCTTTTAACATGACTGCAAGTTTTTAACAATATCTAGAATTGCTTCCATGATCCAAGCAAAAATCCGTGTACCGCGGCGCAGGGGAAGTTTTTCCCTTGCACCGTTGCTGTTAGATTGTATTTTTCAATTTGTTTTTTGATAATCTGCAGATAGAATAAAAGAATAAAAAGCTGATTGCTACTCTGCAAAACACTTCTGCGACCTGCTCACTGAAAGTGACTGACAGTACCATACGTACTGCGATAATTGCTACCATAAATGCTGCTACAATGAATGCCTTTTTCATATTTATTTATCTCCTTTTTCTTTGTATTACCGCGAGGTATTTTCGTTTCTGAACTTAGGATATCAAATATGAAGATTTGCATCCATGGATTTAGCTTACAGTTTATACACTGTAACTTACAATTTTGTAAGGTTAGATGGCGTTTCTTTTGCTATGAATCTCTTTCTGCGACGTTACTTACTTTTTACATATTTATGCATCGGTTTTACCAGATAGTAATTTACCGGCATTTTTTCGGTGGTGACATATCCGGGAGGTGCGTCAATCAGCATCGGGATGCGGTTGGTTAGTGTTGCACAGGTCAGTTCTACCGTCGCAGGGCGGTTTACTACTAAAGTAGTATCCGGTTCGCCTTCTAACGTCCATTCGTTCCGATCCATATCTTCTGGACCATATACATAACCAAGGCACCGAGTCTCCAACGTAATCCCCTCCTCGGTCTTAGTAGTCACAACGGCGGACATCCCGGTGGCATTTCCCGCTTTGATTGTCATACCAAGTGTATTTGATTTCAAATCATCTTTATGAGTGATAGGAATGCATTCCTGCGTCTGGGAAATAATGTGCAGGTCAAGCTGACTACAGAGCCAGCCGTTCTGGTTCCACATATAACAAGGTTCAATTATGCCGTCAACAATCAGTTTTTCGGTTTCCTCATAGGACAGACCATTATAATTGCCAATCTGCTTTTCAAACTCCTCAATCGAAAGCCCCGCGCCGTGTCCTTCTGCGAGTGCAATGCCATAATCTTCCACATTATAGCTGCTGCTGCCTATGATCTTTTTCAAATTATGGATAGAACCTGCCAACGTTGTGATAAGAGAACCCCAGTACATATCCGGGTAGCCGCTGCCGCAAAGCGTACAGTTGTTTGCTTTTGCCAGTTCATCCAATTCTTTGGTAATCTTATAAGATGAGTTCCATGGATACAGGGATTCCTCACAGGTAGAAATAGCATTCACTCCGTTTTGGGCACAGGTGGCAAAAGCATTTTTCAAGTCAATCATGGTAGAGCGGGTGGCGATTATACAGGCGTCCGGTTTCAGTTCTCCCAGGATTCTGTCAGCGTCTTTGGCATCGGAAACTTTGATGCCAACGGTGCCAGTGCCCATAATATCTCCGATATCTCTGCCGATTACTGCCGGATTCATGTCAAATGCTGCGACCAGCTCACCGCCTTTCTCTAATACATATCGCATCAAATATACACTCATTTTTCCGCATCCGTATTGAGCAATCCGTACTTTTCTGTCCATTAAAAGTACCTCCTTTTTAAAATTAGATTCCTTCAGATTATATTTTTCAGTAAATAGTATTAGCCGATTCAAGCGGTTATAACCATTCAAAATCAACTGATACAGTGCAGGGCAATTGCAGATTGTAAGGAGCGGTCTGGGCTGTCCTTTTTGTGTTTGTAGAAAGAATGTAGCAATATGAAGGACAGGTAGGATTGGGAAATATTATTTAAAAATAGTTAATAATTTTAGAGTGGTTTTCATAGAATGGACAAAGACCATGAAGGCGGGGAGGTGTTTCCCACCATGAAAAATTTTTCCAATGGAAAAATACGAAAGTTGAATTACATTATACATAATCCCAATTCCATAGAAGAGACAGCTAAAGCACTATTGGATGTATTGGTTCAGGCAAATGCAGGAAAAGTGGAGAGGAAGCTTCAAGAATTGTTTGACTGTAATGACGAAATGAGTGAATTGAGGGAGAAGCAGGCAGAGGTCGCTGGAATCGTATAATTCCCGCGGCCTTGCGTCTTTATAGATTTGGGTTATAAAATGATAAAGTTTCGAGATGAAATATGAGATAAAGTCTCAAAATATTTACAAAATAAAAGAATAGAGCCGTTTGCCTTTTCAGAAGACTTATCTGGGAATTACGCACTGCTATAGTGAAGACGGAAGAAGTCAAAAAGCTTGTGTTTGATATGATTTGTGAGATGGATTTGAATATTGAGGATTTTCGTAAAGTCAAATAGTATATAGTCAAACATATGAAATCTCCGATTGTTTCCGGAGATTTTCTTTGATAAAATAGAGATGTAACAGAGCGTTATTAATAGAACAGAAAGGTTGTGGATTATGAACATCGCCGCTTACTGCCGTGTCTCCACCGACAAAGAAGACCAATTAAATAGCTTAGAAGCTCAAAAAGCTTTCTTTTCTGAATACACGCAACGAACAGGGGACAACCTTGTGCGCCTCTATGCTGATGAAGGCATTTCAGGCACCAAGATTAAAAACCGAAAAGAATTTCTCCGTATGATGTCCGATGCCGAACATGGGCTATTTGATATGGTAGTGGTAAAGGATATTTCCCGCTTTGCCAGAAATACAGTGGACTTGCTTCAGAATATCCGCAAATTGAAAGCTCTTGGCATCGAAACCCAATTCCTTACTGCCAACATGACCAGCATGGGAAACAGTGAATTTGTCCTAACTATTTTTGGAGCATTGGCACAGGAAGAAAGTGCCAACACTTCCAAGCGCGTGAAATTTGGCAAAAAGATGAACGCAGAAAAAGGGCGAGTTCCGAATATTGTGTATGGATATGACAAAACCATAGGCGACTTTTTTAATTTGGAAATCAACAAGCAGGAAGCGGAAATAATCAGAAAGATTTACGAATGGTATCTGCAGGGGGGCTATGGTGCGGCTAAGATTGCCAATATGCTGAATGAAAGAGGGTTGAAGACAAAGCGGAACTGCAATTGGAGCCAGAATGCCGTCTGCCGGATTTTAACCAATGAACTTTATACTGGAAAAATCATTAATGGCAAGCAGGAAGTAGAAGATTTTCTAACTGGAAAGCGGAAAGATAAAGATGAAACAGAATGGATGGTCGTAGAACGACCTGATTTGAAAATTATTGAGCCGATAGATTTTGAAAAAACGCAGAAAATTCTTCATGGCAGACATGCATCTTTTAATATGAACAGAGAGCGTCAAAGCAATAAGCATCTTTTTTCCACCCTAATACGCTGCAAAGAATGTGGCTGGTCTTTCCGTAGAACAGTGCGTACATACAAAAATACTTATGTACGATGGGTATGCTCTGGACATAATGGAAAGGGAGCAGACAATTGCCCTAACGCAGTTACGGTTGATGAGGATGAGCTGATTGCTGTTTTGCAGGAGTATTTTAACCATATTCTCAGTCAGAAGAAAAAGGTGGTTCAATATATAGTGGGAGAATTTCAGCGTACCTATAAGGCAAAGGATGAAAATCTGGAATATGAAAAGGAATTGAAAAGCCAATTGAACAAGTTGGCTAAGGCAAGACAGAAGTATATGGATATGTATACTGATGATCTGATTTCAAGGCAAGAACTGAATGATAAAATTGGCGGTTCCAGAAAGGAAATAGAACGGCTGGAGAACGAATTGAAAATGGTATCTTATCATTTGACTAAGGGGGAGCAGCTTGAAAGTGTTTTAAACCATACGTTTAAGGAGATAGAGGATATTACGGATGTCCGTGAGATGACAAATACCCAACTCAAACGTATTATTCAGAAGATTGAAGTGGATAAAGAGGGAAACGTAGAAATTTTCCTGCGATTATTCGGTGACTTGGGCTTGGAAGAGGCGGTGTTAATTGAAGATAACCACGCTGCCAGCACAGACAATTCTGATTTGATCCAATCGGGCAAAGCATTAAAACGAAATCGCCACACGCAGACATATGAAGTTGTTGACGTAAACGATCTAATTAATAACAACTATACATAAGGATGTGACTGAGAGATTGATGCAAATTAACCCCTCTCTTGCTAAAGAGGCAAGAAAGGTTCTGGATGTAAACAAGCAGGAACGTCATATTCGGGGAGGAATGGCGACAAAGGAAAAATATGCGCATCAGCACAGTGCGTACGTATAAAAGCGATGGAAATAGGCAGGTTAAAAATTGTTTGGATGGTCGGAAAATTCCGGCTGTTGTGACTGCGCTCCGGCACGGATGTGTGCCAGGGCGCAAGCCTTTATTTTTGGCGGACAATGAGCCGAAGGGACAAGCCTGCATATGTAAACGAGCTGTTGACTTTCTTTTTATAATAGATATAATAAAAAGTAATTCACACAAAACGAGTAAGGACAGAAGACAGGAGTACATTTATGGATAAGGAAATGGTTATTGTGCTTGACTTTGGGGGGCAATACAATCAGTTGATTGCCAGAAGGGTTAGGGAATGTCATGTATATTGTGAGGTTCATCCCTGTACCATAAGTCTGGAGCAAATTAAAGAGATGAATCCAAAGGGAATTATTTTTACAGGAGGACCCAATAGCGTTTATGCCAAAAACTCTCCCCGGTATTCTGCTGAGATTTTTGAATTGGGAATTCCGATTCTGGGAATTTGCTATGGCTCTCAGCTGGTTGCACATCTTTTGGGAGGCAGTGTGAAAACGGCGCCTGTCAGTGAGTATGGAAAGACGGAAGTGGAAGTGGACAAGTCTTCTGTGCTTTTTTCGGATGTGTCAGACAAAACGATTTGCTGGATGAGCCACACCGACTATATTGAGGAAGCGCCTAAGGATTTTAAAGTGACAGCGCACACACCGGTATGTCCTGTGGCAGCAATGGAAAATGTGGACAAAAAGCTTTATGCTGTGCAATTCCATCCAGAAGTCATGCATACCCAGGAAGGTATGAAGATGCTTTCAAATTTTGTATATCAGGTATGTCAGTGCAGGGGCGATTGGCGCATGGACTCTTTTGTGGAGACGACGATTGAGCAGATCCGTGAAAAGGTTGGAGACGGCAGGGTGCTCTGTGCACTTTCCGGCGGGGTGGATTCCTCTGTGGCAGCAGTGCTTCTGGCGAAAGCAGTAGGCAAGCAGCTTACCTGCGTATTTGTGGATCACGGGCTTTTGCGTAAGAATGAAGGTGACGAGGTAGAAGCTGTTTTTGGACCGGATGGGGCATATGATTTGAATTTTATCCGAGTCAATGCCAGAGAGCGGTTTTACGGGAGACTTGCCGGTGTTACGGAACCGGAGGCTAAGCGTAAGATTATCGGAGAAGAATTTATCCGTGTTTTTGAAGAGGAAGCAAAGAAAATCGGAGCGGTTGACTTTCTGGTACAGGGAACCATTTACCCAGATGTGATTGAGAGCGGTCTTGGCAAAAGCGCTGTTATCAAATCGCATCACAATGTTGGTGGACTTCCGGATTATGTTGACTTTAAGGAAATCATTGAACCATTAAGACTGTTGTTTAAAGATGAGGTGCGGATGGCAGGTCTTGAGCTGGGTATTCCAGAGCATCTAGTGTACAGGCAGCCTTTCCCGGGACCAGGACTCGGTATCAGGATTATCGGAGAGGTCACGGCGGAGAAGGTTCGTATCGTGCAGGATGCGGATGCAATCTACAGGGAAGAGATTGCAAAGGCAGGCGTGGATAAAGGGTTGGGGCAGTATTTTGCGGCACTGACCAATATGCGGAGCGTGGGTGTCATGGGGGATGAGAGAACTTATGATTATGCGATTGCGCTTAGGGCGGTGAATACGTCGGACTTTATGACGGCGGAAGCGGCACAGATTCCTTGGGAAGTGCTTGGCACGGTGACCAGCAGGATTGTGAATGAGGTGAAAGGGGTTAACCGGGTACTGTATGACTGCACGGGGAAACCGCCGGCGACGATTGAGTTCGAGTGAGAAGTAAAATCCTCGCAAGTCTTGAGAAATCAAGGCTTGCGGGGATTTTTTAGGTGGCGGTGGGTACGATTTGGGTACAAAAAATTATTTTAATGAAGATAATGCGTTTTGGACTAAATCGATACCTTTTTGATAATTTATTGAAGTACTTATTTCTAAAGATTTGGTTAATAATTTATGTGCTTCTAATTTATCTTTTTTGTGGAAAGCTATAGAAGCATAGTCATAGTAAATGCAAGCTTTTTGAATCGGAAGATTAATTTCATTTGCTAATTTCATTGCTTTATCAAGGAATGAAGTAGCAGACTTTAGGTATTCCATATTTGGATTAGTACTATATAAACAAATATAGCAATTTCCTAAATGTTGAAGACTAATGCATTCATTACGCTTATCTCCGATTTCGATAGAATAATCAAGTGATTTATTAATGTAGTCTAGAGCTTCATTATATAGAGATTGTTGTTTGTATGCAAAGCCGATATTCCCATATATTCGTAAAAGCTGATGTTTTTCATTACCTGCATAGAATAATGCTTTATTATAATATTTAAAAGCTTCATCCATATTATTTTGATTTCTGAATATATTAGCAATATTATCTAAAACATTAGCTATTTGGTCATTCAAATCCATACCTGTTATTTTTCCCAAATAGTTATATTCCTCTAGAAATGAATTTAAACTTAATTCACTATGTCCACAGTCTTTTTGAATAATACCATTTACATTTTTATATATCGATAAAAGATACCATTTTTCATTATCAGATAAATTGGTTGATTCCTGTACTTTTTGAGAAAAAAGAGTAAGAAAATGAAGAGCCTCTGCATCATTACCTAGGTAATGAAATGATTGCGTATAAAATACTATCATTTCTAATATTGTAAATGGAAGATTATCAATATTAATATTTTGTAGATATTTATTAATAAACTTTGTTACGTCAGTATATTTTCCCAATATATATAATTTTGAAACAGTGTTTCCTGCAAGAGATAGTGCATTTTTATTATTGAAGTCGTTACAATAAGATAATAATTTAAGTGCATGTTTCGTGAATAAGTTAGCGAGCTCTCTCTCATCGCAATTAGTAATTTTTCTAGGAAGTAACTCATTAATTATAGATAATGTTTCTTCAAAATATTTTTGATATTCATTATTAGCGCACATTTGCTTACGTATGAATGCTTGTGTAATGCTATGTATATTAGCCATTCTTTTATTTATTGTAAACAATGAGTATTCTGTAATTGCAATAATTGTCTGTTCAAAATCATATTGTGAATATCGGTCATTATGCAAAAAAATATTATATATAGGTATATCATATGAGTCTAACAAAGAAACTATATTTAATAGGTCTTTTGCATTTGATGATTGATGAAGAATTTTTTCAAATGATATTTTCCAAGCAGTATAAGCAGTTTTCTTATAACTAGTTATTGGGCTGCTTAATATATTAAGTTTATGTTCGCTATAAATCTCTAAATAGTTACTAAATGAAATTTGTGTTTTGTTTACATAAGCTCTAGCATATTCTAATGCTAAAGGATAATTTTCTAAGGTATTTGCAAGAAGTAAAACAGTTTCATTATCTGATTTTGTTCTCATACGTTTATTTGTATATTTTAGTAGAAATGCTTTACTTTCTTCCAGTTCAAAGTTATTAATCTGGATGACAGGAAATTCATCAGCATCAATATTAGAGTTTTGAGTAGTTACTATTATATCTGAATTTTGAAAAAAATATTTTTCAACTAATTTATCGATAGGGGTGTCATCTAAACCATCGTAAATTACTAACGAAGGTGAATTATTGCCAATAAATGAAGAAAGTATAGACATTAGTCTATTTGAATTTTCACATTTTTCCTGAAGCAAATCAAAATAAAGAGCAACTTTGTTAAATTCTTCAAGCAGTTCATTCTCCGAAGCAGCTGTAAATAAAAAGATTGATTTATATTTATTATTATTGATTGAACGTATAACATATTCACGTGCAATTTGAGACTTTCCTATTCCACCAGGACCAGTTAAAAAGGACAATTTATATTCAGTCATATTCTCGGTTAAGTCAGATAGAGTTTTTTCGCGGCCAAAAAAAAGACTATTTTTTCTCGGAATATTATAAAATGGTGAAATAGATAACGAAGGCTTTCTATCAGCTGAAGATATGATTTCTTTCAAATTATTAATTTCATTTTTTATTTCCTGTTGAGAACCATGAATTTCATTAATAATTTTAGAACTTGTAGTATTAATTTGATTTACAATTATTTTACCTTCGGCACTTAATAGGTTATTAAGAAGTTCATTGAGCTTATCAATATATGTCTCAAGACATTGGTTAATTCTTTTTGAACCAATACTGCGTAAATCAGGATTTTTCTTGTAAAAACTGTCTATAAAATTGTTTTTTGCATCATTATCAATAAATTGATACTTTTGCTCTAAAAAAAGAGGATTTTGCTGTATGAAGTCTTGTGTTTTTTCAAGTTCATACTCGTCCTTGATTTTATCATTGATACAAGAAAGGATAGATTCATCAAGTTCATCAAAATATTTTAAACTTATTTTTTTGTTTTGAAATTCGCATATTTTTGATGCAAAAATAGATTCAAAAACAGCTAAAGTAGCTTCACCTAATTTATCTACTGGAATTGTCATAACTAAATCTCCTATAAATATTGTATTTTAATTCTTCGGTTCCAATCCAATCTTATCCATAGCCTCATCATATGCCTTTTGTATCTTCAAATTCAAGTCAGAAGGCTCCGATTCCGGATAAATATCCATCCAAAGATTAAAATCAGCCTCAGCCTTTAACAATGCCTCTCCACGCTTTTTCACATCTTTAATAGAATTACACTTCTCCACTTCTTCCATATATTCCTCATAGCGGTCACACCATGAACGCATTAAAGAAAGAGTGCCAAAGCTGACAGCAACCATATCATTACCGTCTTGATCTTTACACTCAAACAAATGCCCGTCATATTGCCTAAACACTTGAAAAAGTCTGTGCATAGCTTTGATGCCGTCAAAGTCAGAGTTGGTTAATGCTTCAACATTGACTGCAAGAGCTTTTGCAATAGTTTCAAGGGATTTTGGTTTAGGGTTGCGTCTGCCGCTTTCGTATGCACGAATATATGCTTCGCTTGCGCCAACCAATTCCCCTAGTTGCTTTTGTGTTAAGTTTCTTTCCTGTCTGATTCTTCTTATATTTTCTCCAACAGTCATAACGTTCTCCTAGAAATTAGCTTCAAAAATAGAATGGTATAAATATAGCATACCACATAAAAAGAAAAAAATAAAGAAAAAGATATTGACACGAAACAAATGTTGCGATAGTATATACATACAACATGACAGAAACAAATGTTGCGCAATAGAAACAATTATAAGAAAGAGAGGAAACAACATGAACGAAAAACTTTATTACAATGCCGCAGACATTGCGGCGATGCTCGGCATCAGCATGGGAAAGTCCTACAAGATTTTGCGGGAAATGAACAGCGAATTATCTTCCAAAGGCTTTCTCACAATCGCAGGGAAAATTCCCGTAGCCTATTTCAAAGAAAAATGGTATGGGGCGGCAAAGGAGGCGGTTGTATGAGCTGTAATGCAAAGAAAGATCCGAACGGTACATGGCGGATACAATACCGCTGGACGGATTGGACAGGAGCGAAAAAGAAATCGCAGAAAAGGGGATTTAAGACAAAGAAAGAAGCGGAAGAATGGTATGCGCATTTCTTATTGCAGCAATCCTCTGATCCGACAATGACGCTGGCTGATTTTTGGGAGATTTACAAGGCGGATATGGAAAAGCGCTTGCGGAAAACTACCATGAAGCAGAAGGAGTATGTAATGAAAGATAAGGTGCTTCCTTACTTTGGCAAGACACCAATCAATGAAATTACGGCACCAATGATAAGGAAATGGCAGGGTGAAATGATAGAAAAAGGCTTCAAGCCAACTTATTTGAAAACCATACATAACCAGCTCAGTGCAATTTTAAATTATGCAGTTAATTTTTATGATTTGCGATCCAATCCATGCCGGAAAGCAGGAAGCATGGGAAAGAGCAGGGCGGATGAAAGACCATACTGGACGTTGGAGGAATTTCAGAAGTTTTCGGATGCAATTATGGATAAACAGGATTCGTGGGTTGCATTTCAGATTTTATTCTGGACGGGAATGCGTCTGGGAGAATTACTTGCCCTTCAGGTAAAGGACGTAAATTTTGAAGAAGGCACGATTATCGTTGATGAATCCCTTGCGAGGATTGACGGAGAGGATTTGATAACCGCACCGAAAACAGAAAGCTCTATAAGGGTAATTACGATACATAAGGAATTGCAGGAGGTAATCAAAGAGTATACTTCAACACTCTATCGGGCAAGGGCAGGAACACGTCTTTTTGCAGGACGGACAAAGAGCTTCTTTGAGCATGAAATGGAGAGGGGGATTAAGCTGTCAGGCGTGAAAAAGATTACTGTCCATTGTACCCGCCACAGCCATGCGAGTATGCTCGTACAGATGGGGTTCAGTCCTGTTGAGATTGCAAAACGGTTAGGGCATGGGAAAGTTACGACTACGATTGAAACATACTGCCACCAGTCAATGGATGCACAGATAAAAATTGCGGACAGGCTTGGAAAAGTAGAAAGGGGTGAGGAAAATGGCGTGTAAGCGTGAGGACAGGTTTCGGCGTAATACAATCGCTTTTTGGCTGAGTGATGAGGAAAAAGCCCAAGTGGAAGCGAGGATTATATTATCAGGATTTCCCAAAGGAGATTATTACCGCAAGGCTATATTAGGACAGGAAGTAGCGGTAACTGCCGGAAATTATATGTCTAACAGAGTTGCAAAAGCTTTAGAACAGGTATTGAAACAGATAGAAAATGGAAATACAAAAGATGAAAAAATACTGTTGGAATTGGTAAAGCAGTTGTTGGAAGTCGGACAGAATAGAAATGCTTCTGCTGGTAACAGAAGCACTTCGGAAACAGATTAAGTTGTTGGCGCAACTTAATCTGAGTGCAAAAAGGACAAGCCTCTTTACATAAATACGCAGATTTATTATAGCAGAGGCTTTTCCGGATGAAAAGGAGGGAAAGCTGTAAAATTGAATATTTTTTCAGAGGTAAAAGAACATCTGACTGCAAGGCAGACAGCGGAATACTATGGTCTGAATGTTAGAAGAAATGGAACTGCGTGTTGTCCGTTTCATGATGATAAGCATCCAAGCATGAAGATTGATAAAAATTACCACTGTTTTGCCTGTGGTGTCGGCGGAGATGTGGTTGATTATGTTTCGCGTATGTTTGGGCTGTCACAGTATGATGCGGCACTAAAGCTGATAGAGGATTTTTCTCTGCCTGTTGATGCAAAGGGAAATGCGGAGTTGAGTGTGCAGGAAAAAGAGCGTATCCGCAGCGAAAAGGCAGAACGTGAAAGGGTAACACGCATTCGAGAACGGTTTGAAAAATGGTGCAGTCAGACCATTGATATATTGAGGGGCTGTATTTCAGAGGTTGACAGCGTAAATCACTTTCTGATTGGGAAACCGCCTGACATTATTTTTTCGGAAGATTATGCGCAGATGCTTCATGCAGAGCCGCTGATTAATTACTGGCTGGATATTCTGTGCATGGGAGATGTTTCAGAGAGGCGGGAGCTGTTTTTAAAGGATAGAAAGAGGGTGGAGGAAATTGCAGGAAAAATCTGTGCAGGCAGAAAGCGAATTATGGAATGCAGTCGGGGAAGCGCTTGATACGGAAATGAGTACCGTAGAGGACGTACTGGAGTCGCTTGCAAGAACACAGAAAGGGAATGTGAAATCTTCTATCGAAAACTGCGTGACTATTTTATATAGAGATCCGGTGCTGAAAGATGCCATATGCAAAAATGAGCTGACAAACAAAATTGATATTGTAAAACAGTTATTGTGGAAACGGAACGGGAACTGTGTCACTGATGTGGATATGTACCAGATTCAGCGATATATAGAAACAAATTATGGCATTTCCAATGATAAGGCTATCAATAAAGCTGTCAGTATTATAGCCAGCGAGAGAAGTTATCACCCTATAAGGGAATTTCTTGAAAATCTGCAATGGGATGGAAAAAACAGGATTGCAAATCTGCTTCCACGTTTTCTTGGTGCAGATGATAATGAGTACACAAGAGAAATTATGCGGCTTTTGATGCTGGCGGCAATACGCCGGATTTATGAGCCAGGCTGCAAGTTTGAGATTATGGTCTGCCTTGTGGGCGGTCAGGGCGCAGGAAAGTCTACATTCTTTCGCTTTCTCGCTATCAATGATGAGTGGTTTACGGACGATCTGAAGCGCATGGATGATGAAAATGTTTACAGCAAGATGCAGGGGCATTGGATCATTGAGATGTCGGAAATGCTTGCCACTGTCAATGCAAAAAGTATTGAAGATATTAAATCGTTTTTGAGCAGGCAGAAAGAAACATACCGTATTCCGTATCAGACTTATGCGGAGGACAGACCAAGACAGTGTATCTTTGTCGGCACATCAAACAACCTTGATTTTCTTCCGCTGGACAGAACGGGGAACAGAAGATTTGCGCCTGTTCTGGTTCATCAGGAGCGTGTGGAGAAACATATCCTTGAGGACGAAAAGGAGTCGAGGGAATATATTGTGCAGGCATGGGCGGAGGCTATGGTTATCTATAAGAACTGTTCACATGAGTTGAAACTGTCAAAGGAAATGGAAGAATATCTGAAGGAGATGCAGAAACAGTTTATGCCGGAAGATACAAAGGTTGGAATTATTCAGGCGTGGCTGGACGATTGTACCGACGAGTATGTGTGCAGTGAGATGATTTACAGAGAAGCATTGCGGCATGAGTATGAGGAACCGAAACAATGGGAGATTAAGGAAATTAACAGCATTATGAACACCTGTATTGCAGGGTGGGAAAAAATCAGCTCCCATAGGTTCGGCAGGTATGGATTGCAGCGTGGCTGGAAACGCAGAACCGATATGCAGGGATTTTCACCATTGCCGGATAATGCGCAGTTACCTTTTAAGGAGTAAATGGAAGTATGTTTTAAACTCTTTTTTATCCGGTTTACAGGGCGCGTTTACATTTTTGTAAACGGTGAGTTTACAGCGGGATATAGTAAAATCAAGGCTTTCCGCTGTTTGTAAACGGTGTAAACCGAAAAAACTGAAAACGCAATAATAAAATTAACAATAACATGGAGGACATTTATTATGCAGAAATATAACAACACAAAAATCATTATCGGACTGGATCATGGTTATGGCAATATAAAAACAGCGCACAGGGTATTTAGGACAGGCGTGGAATGTTTTGAGGAAGAACCGATAGTCAGTGTGAATTACATCAAGTATAAGGATAAGTATTATGTGATTGGGGAAAATCACTTAATTTATCAGGGGAACAAGACAGATTCGCAGGACTTTTTTATTCTCACATTGGCAGGATTGGCGGAAGAACTGAAATTCCGAGGTCTGCATGAGGCAAAAGTGGTGCTGGCTGCTGGACTTCCCCTTGCATGGGCAAAAAGTCAGGCGGCAGATTTTAAGAAATATCTGATGCAGGAGCAGGAATTATTTTTCTCATTCCGTAAAGAAAGCTACAGAGTGCATTTGTGCGGAGTGGAAGTGTTTCCGCAGGGATTTGCGGCGGTATGCAACGCCGGTTCGATGAAAGGGTTTAACATGATAGCGGATATCGGGAATGGCACGATGAACGTGATGCAGATTGTGGACGGCAGACCATTAGAGAAAAGTCTTGTGACGGACAAATTCGGTGTTTCGATCTGTATGAAGGAAATACAAAAAGAACTGTCAAAATCAGCAGGGGAAAGCATACCGGAGGTTATGATCGAGCCGATGCTGATAAGCGGATTACAGGGCAGAGCTGATGCAACTGCAAAGGTTGTAGAGCGCATTGCCGCAGGATACGCAGAGAATATTTCAAAGCGCTTAATTGATTATGGATATAAAGAAAATCTGGTGCATCTCTATGTGGTTGGCGGCGGGGGTTGCCTGCTCAGGCATTACAGTGATATTGCCTCAAAAGGGAATGTGACTTTTATTGAGGACATCTGTGCAAATGCAAAAGGATATGAATACCTTGCAATGCAGAAACAGCGCAGACAGGCCGTGTAGAAATGGGGTTATGGAATGAGAAAGGCTTATAAATGCAGCAACATAAAATTCTGTATGGAAGATGAGAACCAACGCAGGACTTGGGAATATTTACAGGGCATTACACGAAAGGACGGTTCTTATGGGAAGATACTTTCTGATGCATTTGTGGAGGTTCTTAACAGAGGAATACAGAAGATGAATAAGGCGGAGGATGACTCTGCTATCTTAAAAGAACAGACTGTTGATGCTATTGAGGAAGTGCTGGACAGGGCATTGGAACAAAAATTCCATGATATGCTCCAAGAATTGAAAGGAGTTTTTACAGACCAAATCAGTAGAGGCTTTAAAGAATATGTTCCTACTTTTTGTTCCAGTGCAGACGATCCTATGCACAAAAGCGATGTGGAGGGAATGGAGCAGATGCAGGAGCCAGAATTGTCTGAGGATATGATGGCGTTTGCATTTGCAATGGGCGAATAGGCGGTTCCAATTTTTTATATTCGGTACTCATTTCCGAAAAGGAAGCCTATGGAACGGTACCGAAAAGCTTAAATTCGGTATTGTTGCCCAAAACGAATGATGGCTGTATTTTGCCGGAATGAGCAGTCTGTCGGATGGTTTTTCTGACAGACAACGGATGCCGTCAGGCAGAATACCCTCGGAGAGCGCCTTACTTCTGATGCGTATGCGTCAGAAGTAATAAGGCGTTACTTTTGTCAAAAGTAACAAAACCTAGTTAGTCTGTATATATAAAAATATGAGAAAGAGAGTGATGCGTTGGCGGCAAAAACAATTTCTTTTCCAAAGGGGAAGGGGCATCTTACACATAATAATAGGGATTTTATCTGCAATAATGTGGTGCCGGAAAGAACTGCTTGGAACCGGATTTACATACAGGAATCATTGAGGGATGCATACGAGAAATGCTTCGGACAGTCGCTTCGGGATTATAATGCAGCACAGAAGCGCAAGGACAGGCAGAAGGAAGATTATCTGAAAGAGATAGAAAATTCCGGCAACAAGGAAAAGTCTTTTTATGAAAATATCGTACAGATAGGCAAAAAGACAGATACTCCGGTTGTGGGCGAAAACGGGATGTTGACAGAGGACGCGAAAGCGGCGATAGAGGTCTTGGATCGTTATGCAAAGACGTTTCAAGAGCGCAATCCGAATCTATACTTATTCAACTGTGTGATGCACTTGGACGAAGCAACGCCACATCTGCATATCGACTATATTCCGGTAGCGCATGGATATAAAAATGGCATGAAGACACGCAACAGTCTGACAAAGGCATTCCAGCAGATGGGATTTGCAAAAGCGGTCAGTAGAAAGCAGAATGAAACTGTCGCATGGCAGGAACGGGAGAGGGAATATCTGACAGAACTGTGCAGGGAGCAGGGGATTGAGATAGAAGTTATCGGTGTACAGCGTGATAATCTGTCATTGCCGGAATATAAAGCCGCAATGCGAGAAGTGGAGGAGTTGGAACAACAGGCGGTGGTGCTGGATAAGCGGAATGAGGCTCTTGAGCAGAAGACAGCAGAACTTCGTGGACAGGTGCAGGAAATGGAGGTACAAAACAATGAGCTGGTTTTACAGGCCCAGAAACTCACAGAGCAGATTGAGGAAGCGGAGGAAAAAGAAAAAGCGGCGAAGGAGGTTCTTGCGAAACATGATTTGAGGGCGGAAATATTTAAAATGATTTCAAAGGAAGTGGCGGCAGAAACAAAAAATATGAAAAGCGTTGCTGTTCCAGTGACAAATCTTTTTGGCAGTGAGGAATATGTCAAAGTAAAGAAAAGTGACTGGAATAAAATGCTGGATGCTTTCAGTAAGGCGGTATCGAGAAATTATCTCTTGGAGAAGTATGAGAAGAAAATTTCCGGTCTGGAGAAAAAGATAGCTGTGCTTACAGATCAGGTTGAAAAACTAAAGAGGTTTGTAGCATCAAGAGGACTTGGAGAGGCGTTTGTGGAATTTATAAAATCGCTTGCGCCAAAGACCATGAAACAGAAACTGGAGGAGGCAAAAGAGGATGCCGCGGTACATAACCAGCAAAGAAAGTGTAGCCAGCAGGACATAGTAAGAAAGAATAAGCAGTGGCAGCAGGAAATGTAAATTTTTAAGGAAAGAGAGGAACAGACAATGGATATAACTTACGAAAAATGTGGAGATTATTTAATTCCGAATCTAATCCCCGATACGGAGCCAAAGGGAGAGCTGAGAAAGTTTGGACTGATGCGGAAGTTTTATTTGGAGAACTATAGGAGAGGAATTTATTCGGGATTGCTGTTATCGGGAGAATTAAAGAAGCATCTGCTTATGATACAAGAACAGGCCGAGAAAAGATTTGATTTGCTGGTGGAGCAGATGTCAAAGAGGGAGGGAGTGACGCAGCAGTTAAAGGCACAGGATCAGATGCTTTGGGTTCGGAGAAAGAATAGTGTTAGGGCGAGGGCGGAGGAAATTGTGAGGGAAGAGATAATCTTCTGTCTATAAGTTGGAGAGAGCGTGGCGTTAGTCATGCTCTTTTATTACAAGGAAAAAGTTACTTTTGTGAGGAGTGATATAGCATTATGTTTGGGATTGCGTGAAAAAAAGCAGCAAAAGTGTGATGAAAAACACAAAAATGGTGGAAAACACAACGATATAGTGATATAATATGAAATATATTTGGAGGGAAATGACGAATGAAAGTAAGTTATAATCGTTTGTGGAAATTAATGATTGATAAGAAAATGAAAAATTCGGAACTTCAAAAGAAAGCGAAGATAAGTGGCAATATCATTACAAGACTCAATAAAGACGAGTTTGTTTCTATGGAGACGATTGCGAAAATTTGTGATGTGCTTGAGTGTGGTGTTGATGATATTTTAGAATTTTCAAAGGACTGAGGAGGATATGGATGTGGCGGTAAAATCAAGGGCGAAAGAAGTCTCTATGGAGGAGGCTTTATGGAAGTCTGCGGATAAATTGAGAGGTTCTGTAGAACCATCTGAATATAAGCATGTGGTATTAAGTCTGTTTTTCCTAAAGTTTGCAAGTGATAAATTTGAGGCTCAGAGATCAAAAATCATTGCAGATGGTATGGAGAAATTTGCGGATAATATTGCGTTCTATACAAAAGATAATGTGTTCTATTTACCGCAAGAAAGCAGATGGACTTATATTATGGAGAATGCCAAGCAGGATGATATTGCTTTAAAAATAGATACAGCGCTTTTTACGATTGAGAAAACGAATCCCATTTTAAAAGGTGCTTTGCCGGATAACTATTATTCCCGTTTACAGATTGATACGGTTAAATTGGCATCTTTGTTAGATGAAATCAATAAGATTGACACTACAAAGGATAAAGAGAACGATATTATTGGTCGTATGTACGAATATTTTCTGAGTAAGTTCGCTATTGCAGAGGGAAAAGGGAAAGGCGAATTCTATACACCTAAAACGATTGTAAATTTAATTGCAGAGTTGATAGAGCCCTACGATGGAACATTATATGATCCGTGTTGTGGTTCGGGAGGTATGTTTGTACAGTCCATGAAGTTTATTGAGGCACATCATGGGAATAAAAAGAAAGTTTCCATATATGGGCAGGAATATACAAATACAACTTATAAGTTGGCGAAAATGAATCTGGCAATTCGGGGAATATCGGCGAATCTTGGAGAAATGGCAGCGAACACGTTTACAAATGACCAGCACAAAGATTTGAAAGCGGACTATATTATGGCAAATCCGCCGTTTAATCAAAAAGAATGGCGCGCTACTGATGAACTGACGGATGATGCAAGATGGAATGGATATGAGGTACCACCGACGAGTAATGCAAATTATGGGTGGATATTAAATATTGTATCAAAAATGTCACAAAACGGTGTAGCAGGCTTTTTGCTCGCGAATGGTGCATTGTCTGATGATGGAACGGAGTTGAAAATCAGACAAAGATTGATTGAAAATGATTTGGTGGAAGCAATTCTGATATTGCCGAGGAATCTTTTTTATACGACGGATATCAGCGTAACTCTTTGGATTCTAAATAAGAATAAAAAAGAACGTACAGTGAATATGAATGGGGTGGAGAAACATTATCGCAATCGGGAAAGGGAAATACTTTTTATGGATTTGCGGCAGATAGGAAGCCCGTATGAAAAGAAATACATAGAGTTGACAGAGGCGGATAGGGCAAAAGTGGTAGAAACTTACCATAAATGGCAGCAGGCAGGCTATGAAGATACTTATGAGAATATACCAGAATTTTGTTATTCTGCAGGATATGATGAGGTGGCAGAAAAAGGGTTTACGCTTGTGCCGAGCAGATACATTGAGTTTGTGAATCGGGACGAAACTATTGATTTTGATATGAAGATGAAAACGCTGCAGGCGGAGTTAAAGGAATTGCTGATTGAGGAGGAGAAATCGAAAGAGGATCTGTTCGAGGTATTTAAGGAGTTGGGATATGAAATCGAGTTATAGAAAATTGGGAGAATTTATTCAACAAGTAGATATAAGAAATAGAGATTTAAGCGTATCTAGGTTATTGGGAGTCAGTATTAGTAAATCTTTTATTGAATCCATTGCAAATACAGTAGGAACGGATTTTTCAAATTATAAGGTGGTCCATAAGGGGGAATTTGCATATGGACCTGTGACATCCAGAAATGGAGAGAAAATATCAGTAGCATTGTTGGAAGAAGATGAGTGTATTATTTCAAGTTCGTATATAGTGTTTAAGATAGTGACTGTAGAAAAGTTATTGCCAGAATATTTGATGCTTTGGTTTAGGAGACCAGAATTTGATAGATATGCAAGATATAAATCTCATGGTAGCGTTCGGGAAATATTTGATTGGAATGAGTTGTGCGATATAGATTTGCCAGTTCCGGATATTATAGAGCAAAGAAAAGTAGTTGAAGCGTATAAGATTGTAAAGAGGAGAATTGAACTTAAGCGGAAGATAAATGATAATTTAGAAGCGGCGTTGACAGCAGTGTTCTTCGACACTTTTTCCTCAAATAAGACCACAGAATGTTCTAAATTAAGCGAGCTAATGACCTTTGGCAACGGAAAAACTCGTCCTAAGACAGATGGAACGATACCCGTTTACGGGGGAAATGGCGTGTTGTCCCACACCAACCAACATAATATTGAAAACGCTATTCTCATCGGCCGTGTTGGTGCGTATTGTGGCAGCGTTTATCTCGAACAAGGTATTTGCTGGGTAAGCGATAATGCCATTTTCGCAAAATCAAAAGTTTCAAAGGATGAGTTCTTTGATTACTTCCTTTTGAAAGGACTTAATCTTTTTAATCACCATGTTGGTACAGGGCAACAACTGCTTACACAGGAAATCTTGAACAATATAGATGTTGCCAAGTTCGATATTGAACAAGTAGAAACCTTTAACAAGAAAGCAAAAGCGGTTTTTGAAACTATTTCCACAAATCAAAGCGAAATTGTACGAATCCAAGAACTGTCAGATTTACTGCTTTCTCGTTTGGCAGGTTAAGCCGCTAAATTATCATTTATATACATTCAATAGGAGAAAGCATTGCAAAAAGTAAAAGAGCATTATGTACCACAATTTTATTTGAATAAATTTGTTAATGAAAATGGACTATTGCATATATATGATTTGAGGCAAAAGAAGTTTTATACACAGAAACCTAAAAATGTATGTTTCAAGAAAAATCTATATGAAACGGAATGGCGGAATGCAAATCCAAAGCTTGGTAAGTATGTACTGGTTAATAATATTGAAAATGAATTTTGCAGGTATGAAAGTGAATTTGCAATACTATTACAGAAAATTATTGCTATATGTACTTCTGAACAAAATCCCAATGCTTTGATATTATATGGTAAAGAGAAGGAAGTGCTGTTTCGTTTTGTAGTTAATCTTATGGTTCGTAATCCATTAAATATGGATTCACTTGCATTATCTGAGATGCCAGAGAAAATAAAGAATTCAGATGAAATGGCACTTTTTAGAGATGTAATGTGTAAAATGGGTTTAGGTGGTGCTGACTCTATTTATTTGGCTGCTCAAAAAAATGTAATGCTTACCGATGAGATAGAAGGTAGTTTTCCACAAGAATATTCCCAATATTTAAAAAAGTTCTGTTTTACATTTTTTTATGCTTCTAATAGCGAGTTTATTACAAGTGATATACCAGTATGTTTAGGGAATGATTGTACGATATCTGATGAAGATAAAACTTGTCTATATCTTGTGCTAAGTCCTAAGATTGCTGTATTATTTGGTAATTATAATATGCTCCAGATACATAAAAACAGAATGATAAAAATCGAAAGTGAAATTGTTGATTTGTTTAATATTCAGATTGTAAAGCATCATAATTACATTAATATGCTGATTGGAACTTCAAGAGAACTAATTGAAAAATATGTATAGCGAGGAAATGAATAAAATGTCATTTAACGAACACGCATTAGAACTATCTATTATAGAACTTTTACAAAACAAAGGCTACATACATCAGACAGGCAGCGAGTTGGTTCGTGAAAAGTCAGAAGTTCTGATAGTAGACGATTTAAAAGAATATTTACGTACCCGATATGCTTCGGATGAACTGACAGAAAGTGAAATTGACAGTATTATTCTCTCTTTGTGCACTGTAGGTGGAACTTTGTATGAATCCAACAAAACTGTTATGTCTATGATAATAGACGGATTTGTGTTTAATCGCGAGGATTGTAACAAGAAAGATGTATTTATCGAATTGATAAACTATGGAGAGCCTAAAAAGAATATTTTTAAGATTGTAAATCAACTGGAAATAGAAGGATATAATTATCAGATTCGTATTCCTGATGGCATTATTTATGTGAATGGACTTCCATTAGTGGTATTAGAATTTAAGACTGCAATACAGGAAAACACGACCATAATGGATGCATACACGCAGCTGACAGTCAGATATCAAAGGGATATTCCGGAAATTTTCAAATACAATGCATTCGTGGTTATCAGCGATGGGGCAAACAGTAAGTATGGTTCCTTGTTCACATCATATGAATTTTTCTATGCATGGAGAAAGGTTTATGATGATGACAAGGAAATGGATGGTATCAATTCTTTGTTCACGATGATAGATGGCCTGTTTGCACAGGACAGGCTTTTGGCAGTAGTAAAGAATTTTATCTACTTTCCTGATTCTACAGACAGTAACGCGAAAGTAGTGTGCAGATATCCACAGTTTTTTGCAGCCAATAATCTGTATGAAAGTGTGAAAGCACATATGAAGCCAAATGGCGATGGTAGAGGTGGTACATATTTTGGAACAACCGGATGCGGGAAAAGCTATACAATGCTTTTTCTTACACGAATGATTATGAAAAGCAGTTATTTCAAAAGCCCGACTATTTTAATTATTACCGATAGAACCGATTTAGACGATCAGCTTTCCAAACAGTTTGTTGTGTCTAAACAGTTTATTGGGGACAACAATGTAATAAGCATAGAGTCAAGAGATAAGCTGCGAGAGGAATTACAGGGTAAACCAAGCGGCGGGGTGTATTTGACGACAATACAGAAGTTTACGGAAGATACACAGCTTTTGACAGACAGGTATAATGTGATCTGTATTTCGGATGAGGCTCACCGTTCGCAGATTAACCTTGATATGAAAGTTAAAGTTACGGATAAAGGCGTAAATAAAACGTATGGTTTTGCCAAGTACCTGCATGATTCTTTGCCGAATGCAACTTATATTGGTTTTACAGGGACGCCGATTGATGCTACGGTGGAAGTGTTTGGAGATATTGTCGGGCATCCATATACCATGACAGAGGCAGTGAAAGATGAAATAACGGTAAATCTTGTTTATGATGGACGGGCGGCAAAGGTAACATTGCGTGAGGACAAGCTGCGCGAAATCGAAGAGTACTATGATAAATGTGCCAGTATTGGAACATCTGAAGAACAGATTGAGGAAAGCCAAAAAGCGGTAGCGCATCTGGATGCGATTATTGGCGATCCGGACAGGCTAAAAGCAGTAGCAAAAGACTTTGTATCACATTATGAGAAAAGAGTAGAAGAAGGTTCGACAGTAGCGGGCAAGGCAATGTTTGTATGTGCAAACAGACTGATAGCCTATGCGTTTTACCTGAATTTGATGGAACTTCGTCCTGAGTGGAAAGAAAAGAGAAAAGCACCGCAGGATGTGGAATTAACAGAGAAAGAGGAAAAGGAATTAAAACCCATAGAGAAAGTGCGCCTTGTCATGACAAGAAATAAGGATGATAAAAAAGAACTTTATGAGATGCTGGGTACAAAAGAAGACAGGAAGGAATTGGACAGGCAATTTAAAAATGTAAAATCTAATTTTAAAATAGCGATTGTGGTTGATATGTGGCTGACGGGATTTGATGTGCCATGTCTTGATACAATTTATATTGATAAGCCAATTCAGCAGCATACATTGATACAGACGATTTCCAGAGTGAACCGTGTCTATGAGGGCAAGGACAGAGGCGTGATTGTCGATTATATTGGTATCAAGAAAAACATGAATGTTGCGCTTCGCAAATATACAAATTTTGAGAAAGAGGAACTGGATGACGTTAGTCAGGCGGTGACGATTGTTTTAGATCAGCTTGAAGTATTAGACCAGATGTTTCACAATTTTAACGCAAAGGATTACTATGAGGGAAGTCCGGTTGACCAGTTAAATTGTCTAAACAGAGCAGTAGAATATGTCCAGTTGACACAGGACTTGGAACTTCGGTTTATGGCGGCAGTGAGGAAAATGAAACAGGCATTTAACTTATGCAGTTCCAGTGAACAATTTACCAGCGCAGATATTGAAAAAGTGCATTTTTATCAGGCAGTGCGCTCGGTACTGTTTAAGCTGACAAAAGGAGAAGCGCCGGATATTTCCCAGATGAATGCCAAAGTTCGCAAATTGTTGGATAGTGCAATACAGTCTGACGGTATTGAGGAACTATTCGAAACGGGGAAACATATAGATGTTGATATTTTCAGTGATGAGTATATGGCAAGGATTGAAAAGATTCCTATGCCTAATACGAAGATTAAAGCATTGCAGAGATTGTTGTCTTATGCTATTGAAGAGTTTAAGCGGGTAAATAAAATCAAAAGTATTGAATTTGCTGAGAGAATGAAAGCGGTGGTAGAAACCTATAATAACCGAAGGAAAGATGAAGCATTTGCAAATGAAGTTCTTGATGATGTGGCAAATCAACTTACGGATTTAATACAGGAATTGAAAGAGGAAAGAAACTCCTTTAAAAATGTAGGCATTGATTATGAGGAAAAAGCCTTCTTTGATATTTTGCTCGCAGTATCGAAGAAATATGAATTTGAATATCCGAAAGATAAAATGATTGCATTATCGAAAGAGATTCGGGCAGTTGTGGACGATAAAGCAAAATATACGGATTGGTCTACCAGAGAGGACATCAAAGCAAATCTGCAGGTGGATCTGATTATTTTGCTTGATAAATATGATTATCCGCCAGTTACGATTGATGATGTTTATAAAGAAGTGCTGGAACAGGCGGAGAATTTTAAAAAGTATGCGAAGTGATATATTAAATGGATAGATGATTTTTAGAGGAGAATATAAATCATGTACATTAGCCAGATTAACGAAATAAATAATTATAGAAATCTATCGGGGCAAACAATTTCATTTGATGAGACAATAAACTTTTTTATTGGAGAAAATAACATTGGTAAAACTAATATTCTGGAACTTATATATATTTTTTTAGGTACAGGAAAGTTTCAAGAGACTGATTTTAAGAATGTTTTGCAGCCTATTCAGATTAGCATAACGATAAAGTATGAAGCTGATGAGATAGGTTTTTTTGAAGATAATTTTAACATTGATAATAGTAATTCAATAACCCTTATTGCAAAGCAAGAATCTGTAGATGAGAGAATAAATTATTATCATGACACGCCAGTTCGAACAAAAATTAGTTCATCAGTTATTAGAAAGATGAATGTTTTATATTATTATGCGCAACGAATGCCCTCTAAAGAAGTTGATTTCAGAAAAAGCAGTGGTTCTGGAAAGGTCTTGAATTATCTGATTCAATATAGCTTAGAGGCATCTGGAATACAAGAGAAGGATATTATAAAAAAGACAAAAATAAAAGGTGTCGTAGGCAATGTAAATAGGCAAATACGTAATCTAAATTCTATTACAGGGGATAGAGTAAGTGCATATATCGATGCAGATGTAGATAAAATAGTATGTCGTATGTTGGGACTTGGAGATGAAAATGGGCGAGAATTAAATGAGCTTGGAGAAGGAATTCAATATGCTTTTAATATTTTATTGCAAATTATCGAAATAATATACAATGTAAAAATGACAAGAAAATTAGAGGATTTTGAAGATCGACTCATCAATAAAAATGGAAAAAATTTTTTTCCTTTATTTTTGGTGCTAGATGAACCAGAAATACATCAACACCCATATCGTCAAAGAAGTCTCATTAAGAAAATTAATACACTGATGAAAAATGAAAATAGCATGTTTATAAGTTTATTAAGGGATTTATTTGGTGTGGATGGACTTATCGGACAAATATTTATTGCAACGCATTCACCTAATATTTTGCTAAATAATTATAAACAGTTTATCCGAATATTTCATACCATAGGACAGGGTGTAGAAATAGTTTCGGGTAGTTCGGTGAATCTTGACGATATATTATATAAGCATTTGTTGCATAACTTTTTATATTTAAAGGAGGCTATGTTTAGTAAATGCATACTTTTTGTTGAGGGTGATACAGAAAATGGTGCTATGCCCGTTTTTGCAAAAAGAATGAAATTTGATTTTGATGAAAATGGTATTGGTGTTGTAAAGTTGGATGGAGCAGATAGTGTGGAAAATTGTATGAAACTCTATGATGCGTTCAAAATTAAATCTATAGCAATAATTGATAAGGACAAAAAGAATAGATATGCCCATATTGCTAATGTATTTTTTACAAAAGGAAATGATTTTGAAGAAGATGTGTATGATAATTTTACGCTTATTGATTATATGAGATACAATGATCATGTTGAAAACATAAATGCATTTGTTGGAATTTTAAAACGTTATGGAATAATTTTGGACATATCCTTATTTAAAACCGATCCAGATAGACTCGCGCTTAGCAAATCTCTACAGCAACAGATTATGACAGATATAAAGGCTAGCGGATTGACTACTTTAAGGAAAACAAAGAATGCATCAAAGGCAACGTTGCTTGCTGAGTATGTAACAACAGTTCCAAAATCATTTCAAAAAATTATTAATAAGCTGAAGGCAGAGGTTAAATGATGGAACTTGAAAAGATTATTAAAAGTAAACATTCTGGTGATAATGATCATTTAGAATTCATTTTTTCAAATGATCAAAAGATTATTGTGACTGCACCAGCTGGTTGTGGCAAGACGACAGCAATGATAAGCAAAATTGCAAGGGAATTAGGTACGGGGAAAATACCGGCAAATAAGAAAGTGCTTGCTATGACCTTTAGTGTCAATGCGGCAATGAAAATAAAAGATTCATTAAAAGAACTATTACCGGTTCTTGTTGAAAATAGTGAACAGTATATTTCCAAAGTTGATGTTGCGAATTATCATAATTTTGCAATGAAGCTATTATTTAAGCATGGATACGCTTTGAATAAGGAATTTGTTAGTTTAAATGATTTTGTAATAGTAGATGATCGAAGTGATATTCTTGATAGATATATTACAAGTTCGGATAGTGATAAATTAATTGCTTTAGATGATGCATTAAAAGCATCTGACGAGAGCAGGTTGAAAGATGTAGTTGATGATTATTGGGAGGTTTTAAATGAAAAATTGATTTCTAATCATGTCATTACATATAATGGATTATTGGTTTCGGCTATAAAGCTACTTATGAAAAAGCAGGTGTCAAATTTCTATAAAGAATATTATAGAATGGTTATCATTGATGAATTTCAAGATACAAATTTATTAGGGTATTGGCTTGTAAATAAACTTATAGGAGATAATATTGTGATTTTTTTAGGTGACAATATCCAGAAAATTTACGGATTTCTGGGTGCAGTTAATGAGATATTTGAAAAGTATAAAGAGAAATACCCTATTAAAGAAATAGAATTCCATAATAATTATAGATTTAAAAATAATTTAAAAATGAAAAAACTGGACAAGCTGATTAGATCCTACGGAGATACTTATGCTCCATCAGAATTAACGGCGTTTGTTAATTTGAAACATCTTAATGATGATTCAGAGGAAGACGACTTTATTGTGGAAGGAATTAATAAAATTGTTGGTGATACAGATGATAAAGTGGCTGTATTAGTTCGTGTCGGAAATCAAGCAGACTCGATAGCCGAAAAACTTGATGAAAAGAATATAAAGTATTTTAATGCTTTGTTTAAAGAAACCGATGTGGAGTTCATAAAATTTTATAAAATTGCAATTGAGGAATTTCATAACGCAACAGGTAATTCGGGTAAAGTGGTTCAAAGAGATTTACAGAATTGCTTACAGGCAGTCCAAAAAAGGAAGAATGAAATATATACCAGTGTAAATAGGAAATTTGTTTATGATGCGATGTATCAGCTGTTGGAAGTTCTTTTCACGGAGTCCAAGAGGTGGGAGGGAACTTCAAAAGATAGATACGAAAATATAGATTTTGTATTGTGTAGTAATGGTTTAAGACATATGATGGAATATATCGAAGAAACGGTTGTATTAACTACAATACATGCCTCCAAAGGACTGGAATGGGATTATGTTATTGTTCCTAGAATGAATGCATATGCATTTCCAAATAGTTTTATGTGTAGACCATGTAGGGATGCATATAGTTGTAATTATGGTATCAATTATTGCAATTTTACATTTGGCATGGAAATGAAAAAGGCATTCAAGGAGGAAATCAGCGTATTTTATGTTGCAATGACAAGAGCTAAGAAAAATGTTTTTTTGACAGTCAATACAGGATTTAATCAATGGAATTATAAAAAACAAACGAGTTGCCTTATTGGTTTACAAGGACTAAAGCTAGTTGATTATGAATGGAATAACGTAATTGAATAACCATTATGAAACTATCGAAAAAATTGTATGAGAGATAATTGTAAATGTATATAATAAATGTATGTCAATAGGAAGTAGGTGAAGAGTATGCCGGAACATCAGACAATAGAATGGAAAGAATCATGGCATGATGAGTTTTTAGAGTGGATCTGCGGATATGCAAACGCATATGGCGGAACGCTTTATATTGGCAAGAATGACAATGGAGATGTTGTTGGACTTAGCGATAAAGATAGAAAAAAGCTATTGGAGTCTATTCCAAATAAGATTACAGATACAATGGGCATTGTAGCGGATGTCAATCTGCTATATGAGGGAAAACTGCAATATATTGAAATTATTGTGGACAAGTACCCTTCCCTCATCAGCTATCATGGCAAATACTTTTACCGCTCCGGCAGCACTATGAGAGTGATAACAGGGAAAGAACTGGATAAAGCGATTCTGAAATCGCAAGGTAGAACATGGGACGGTATGCCGATACCCAAATTACAGGTAACGGATTTAAGGAGAGAGGCGATTGAGCTATTTAAGGAAAAGGCTCTGAGAAGGCACAGACTGACGGAAGAAGAAACAAGAG
The DNA here is from genome assembly GCA_029054245.1 of Lachnospiraceae bacterium. Lineage (GTDB taxonomy): Bacteria > Bacillota > Clostridia > Lachnospirales > Lachnospiraceae > Suilimivivens. Next base: position 35,588 of record JAIDFQ010000009.1, read on the forward strand.
TTGATGATACCATACTGATGGAGAACCTTCATCTGTTTGATGAAGAAGGGTATCTGATCAGAGCGGCAATGCTTGCCTTTTATAAAGATCCGGAGAAATGGGTTACAGGTTCTTATATCAAGATTGGTTATTTTGGCACTTCTGATTCTGATTTGAAATATCAGGACGAGGTACATGGTTCTCTGATTGAACAGATTGATAAGACGGTTGATTTGGTTTATACGAAATATCTAAAAGCTTTGATTTATTATGATGGGATTCAGAGGATTGAGCAGTTTATGTTTCCACAGGAAGCATTTCGTGAGATATTGCTGAATGCGGTGGTTCACAAGGATTATAGTGCCTGCAACCCGATTCAGATTAGCGTATATGAGGGTAAAATATATATCTGGAATGATGGAGAGATGCCGTCCGAGCTGGACTCAACGGAGAAGCTATTTGAAAAGCATTCTTCTAAGCCGTATAATCCTAAGCTGGCAAATGTTTTCTTTAAGAGTGGTATGATAGAGGCATGGGGCAGAGGGTTTGACAAAATCAAGGAGGCATGTGTAAAGTACGATGGACGCCTGCCGGAATACAATATCAGTGCATCTGGAATTATGGTGCTTTGTAAGGCGTGTGATAAGTATTTGGAATTACTGCATGATGAACTACATCTTGTTCAAAATGAACAAGATGATGAACAGGATATAGTTAAAGCTATTATTGCTTTTTGTGCAGAACCTAAATCAGCAAAAGAAATCGTAGAAAAATTTGCTTTTCCCAATAGACTATACCTTAAAAGGCATTTTCTTGATGAAATGTTAATGAAAAGAAAATTGAAGATGACATTGCCTGATAAACCATCAAGCAGAAATCAAAAGTATTATTCTTAAGAAATTATCTTGTTCATTATCCTATTCAAAGTGAACAAGATAATGAGCAGGATATGAATTTAAGGAAAATGGAAATTTGCTACACGCGTGTAGCGAATTGGATAGAGTGGGGAATAAGTATTATAGAACATCGATTGAAAGAATTATGGAGCAGTAAAAGTTAATGTGACTAATCATGACCAAAATGGTTATGATGTGGTAATGATGCAAAGGAAAACGTGAATTGGCTACACGCATGTAGCCAATTTTAATAACACGGACTTCTTTAAAAAGTTGCGACGTGTCGCAACTTTTGGCAAAATTTCTTCTTGGGTACAATTTGGGTACACCAGTTTTGATACCATATAAACAAGAAATAAAAACGTATCAAAATGATACGGTTTTGCAAGAAAAATTAATGTAAAAAAGGACTTGCAACGAGCAGGAAAAAGAGTTCGAGTAAGTTGCAGGTGCGTCAGAATATATTGCAAGGGCATTTTCATATTATTTTGATAATAAATAAATGTGCGGAGTAGGAAACTGCTCCGCATTTTCTATGAAATGTGGATGAATTTTATTAACTGGCATGGTATAATATTTTGTGTTACTGAGAGCGACAAATTTGAAGTTTATTGAAGGATTGTACGAATGTTTTTATATCATTATTACGATGCAAAAATAGGACCATTTAAAAATATATCGGATTTATCTGTAGATGATGCCAAGCAATTACTAGATGAAATTAGGAAAGAAAGACCGGATTGCCAATGTGCAAAAAGACAAGAAAGTTATGTAGAAGATAGAATATATTATGAAGATATTTTGAGGAATGAGTTCCAAAAAAAGGGTGGAAGAATAGATAGACGAATTCCGCATTATATGGTAGTAGAACATAGTACTTGGCTGGAAACTTGGTATGAGAATTCATCATTTGTGAGAATCCCTATTGAGGAATTTGATATTTCTACTTTATCGTTCACTTATGGTGATTCCCATCCTACGTTTAGTTCTAGAGTAAATGATGGAAAAGAATATCGAAAAAAGTTATATAAATACAACGAAATACTAAAAATAATAGAAAAGTATGGATTACCACAAGAATGGAATAATGACGGGAAATATGGTCCGGAAAGATATATTGAAGTTCATGTGTGGAGTGATGAAACTATTAAAAAGTATATGATATAAGCAATGCAAAATTTCAGTTTGACTTTCTGATTTTTTAACAAAAGAAGTTGATTTATTTTCTGCCTCTGGTATAATAATGCACGGCAACACTTTGGCAACAGAAAATCAGTAAGCCAAAATAAATTGTGTAATTGAAGTAAAGAAATCGGCATTTTTAGAATAAAACTTAAATAAAACAGTTTAAGTTGAGAGACAAAATTGCCGAGTTCGAATAGTAAACAGAAAGCCGGGAAGGCGCATAAATAGCGGACTTTCCGGCTTTTAATGTGAGGCGTGATACCTTTTTGATACCTAAAAATGTATAAGTTCATATAGATTTTATCTGAGCATCTATCATAGGTAAAGATAAATTGAAAAATTTGGCGAGAATAATTTTGCGAGTCAAATCTAAAGTATACTTATATTCTTCTATGTATTGTTCAAATTCTATATTATCACCATGTGCAATTCTATTTCTCATATTAACAATTTTAGAAAGTTTATCGCAATCAATGTCTATATTAGACTTTTGTGAGAACCAAATTATTTTATGATATACGCCATCAAAAACAGATTCAAAAAGTACATTATCTATTTTTCCACAAATATCTAATAGTCTATCAGAAGTAGTTCGTATCCCATATGAATTGGTTAAAATGGAAGCTACATATTGTTGCAATGAAGAAGAACCTCTATTAATATGGTTTTTTTCAATGTAGAAATCGTCTTTTACAATTATTTCAATGATTTTGAAAAATGTAAAAAAGGCATCCTCACAATTGTTTTCATCAAAAAGGTAGTTTAGCTTTGTTCCAGTAGAAAATAAATGCAATGTGTTTTCAAGTAGTTTTCTTTTTGTTCGAATGTGTTGATATGCATTTTCAGTAGCTTGAATATTTAACATTTTCTTCTTGCTTAGATTTACGTCAATAAAAGGGAGTGAACTTTCAACGCTTTCGTTTATTACTCCAGTTATCTCGTAGGGTGCTCCAGTTAAGAAAGTGAAAAATTCTAAAGCATGTAGTATTCTTTCGGTAGCCTCCTTTTTATTTCTATTTTGTTGGTAGTAGCTAATGGTCAGTGAATCAGAAAGAATGAATGAGTGGTCATGATTTTTTTTGATACGAAAGTAACAACCACCGATTATAAAATCCATATTTTCTCTTAATTTTATCTGAAAATGCAGAGTATCTATAGCACCAATAGAATCTACAATTTCTGAAAGTATTTGATATTTGTAGTACATACAAAATCTCCTTTTAGTAATTTCTTTTCCACTTATAACTATTATTTTTCTTATCGTTTCCTTTTTCATCAACCTTACTGCTCGTAGCAGGCCAGTTGATTTTCCACTCAAAATACTCGTCCTCGGAAATTTCTCCGCTTTTCAACTGCTCTTTCCGCAGACACCATTCACGCATGAAATCATTGACTAACCCATATTCTAGCCACATACCTACCGGGGCATGAGCAGGCCAATCATCATTATCATAGTAACGCACCGATTTATCATCAGAAGCATTGCATTTGCCGGGATTACGGACAAGCTGAAATAAATGGATTGTGCTGCGGTCGTCTTCGTCAAGCCAAAGGAATGTGAGCATAATATCCTCGGCACAACCGGGAGTGACACCAATAAAATGGATATAATTGACGTTCAGTATCTTTGCCATTTCCATTAAAGTGTTGTTTTTGGGAACACGATAACCGGATTCATACTGTGCGATACGAACATCGGCATTGCGTTCCTCATATCCCAATTTCAAGCCTAGTTCACGCTGTGTTAAGCCCCGGAACGTGCGTATTCTCTTTATCCGTTCTCCTAATACCATAATCATGTGTCCTTTCTGAAAATTAGAATAATTGTTTTGAAACTATCATGTTACATCTGCTCCACAACTCGCTTTTATATGGAAATACATCTTTATCAATATTTCTTTCAACAAAGCCGATTTTTTCATAACATAGCTTTGCTAATGCGTTTTCATTGAAAACATTTAGTTGAACCGCATTTGCCCCGATTATCTGAAAGGCATATTGCAAAGCCAGATTCAGCATTTCTTTTCCGTAACCTTTTCCACGTTTCGTTCTATCAACAATTACAAATTTAAGAAAGCCGATATTGTCTGCTGTGTTGACAGAATAACAAAAGAAGCCTACTGCCTGTCCGCTGTTTTCAGTTGCTACATAAGCACTGTCCGTCCAGTCCATTGCATTTTTCTCTAATAAATCATGGAAAGATTTTGGTGTCATGGGGTATGGCAAAAGATTTGCACACCAAAAGGCATGGGTTCTTTCGTTATCAATCCATTTTGATACATATTCGTAATCTTTGCTTGGTATATACGGTCGGATTCTCATAAATGGAATGTCCTTTCTCCAATTTATTTAAAAATTTGTTATAGGTGGTACACCATAATATATTCTTCTTCATTCTCCCTTACAATTTCAAAACCAATCTTTAAATATAGCTTTGTTGCATAATTGGCTTTTTGAACAGAAAGTGAAACTTGGCTGTACCCATGTGATTTAAGTAGGATAAGAATTTTTTTCATCATAGTCGTTCCAATACCAAAGCCCCGATATTCTTTATAAAGAGAGATTGCCAAAGAGGGCGTTTCATCATCTATATGTCCGTAATCATTCATAATGCGAACCCAAACAGCACCGACAATCTTACCGTCAACCTCCGCTACTAATCCCCAATCATCTTTGGATTCCCCGAAACGCTCAACATAAACCTGTAATTCGGGAGATGTAATGATGGTTTTAGGTGGAGGTTCGATACCCTCTGGAACAAAAATTGCTTCATATAGAAAATTATCCAGTAACGGATATTCCTGTTTTTGTATTTTTCGTATCGTTACGTCCATGGCTGATCTCCCAATTCTGTATTCTCCATATATTCTAGCATAATTCAGATAATACAGCAACAAAAACTTATCAGAAATGCTAAATTTAATAAAAAAGATAAGTTTAACAAATAAGCTATTGACAATAACAGAAATGTTAAGTATAATTCAAATACATAGCTTAACAAAAACGCTAAACAAAAGGAGGATATTGAATGAAGAATGAACTATTTGTAACTGCCGGGGAGGTAGCGCAGGAGTTGGGCGTTTCCAAACCATTTGCTTACAAATTAGTACGACAGATGAATGAGGAACTGGAAGAAAAAGGTTTTATCACAATCGCCGGACGTGTCAGCAGAAAATATTATGAAGAAAAATTCTACGGCATGGCGCAAGCGGCGAACTAAGGAGGGCGAACTATGGCGGCATATAAAGATGAACAGCGTGGAACATGGTATGTATCGTTCCATTATTATGACTGGACGGGGAAGAACTGCCGGAAAGTCAAGAGAGGTTTCAAAACCAAAAGAGAAGCTACGGAGTGGGAACACCATTTCCGTATGAAAGAAGCGGCTGACTTGGATATGACTTTCGGTGAATTTGTTCAGGCATACACAAGAGATATGAAACCTAAGTTAAAACACAATACTTGGCTGACAAAGGAGCATATCTTACGCACAAAATTGTTACCGTACTTTGAGAATAAGAAAATGTGCGATATTCGTGCAAAAGATATTATCCAGTGGCAGAATGAGCGGATTTCCTATCGTGATGAAAAGGGAAAGCCCTATGCGCCGACTTATATAGCGGCGAAGCTGTCAAAGGGAGAGGGATTAGACGGTGGAATGGAACTTACAGAGCCTTTGAATGTAATCTATCAGAGTGCGGAGGACGGGCTTGCCGATACGGTAAAGCCCCGGTTAGAACAGGCAGGGGCAGACTGTGAGAAAATCTCTGTCATTGACAAAAGAATAAAATCCCTTTCCATGATAGATGTACGGCTGGAAGAAGCTGTTATAAAGACAGGCGCAAAGCTGCTGATTTTAGACCCGATACAAGCCTATTTGGGCGGCGATATGGATATGAACCGGGCGAATGAAGCAAGGCACATGACAAAGAAACTGGCGGCACTGGCAGAGAAATACCAGTGTGCGATTGGCCTTGTCGGGCACATGAACAAGGCGGCAGGAAATAAAGCGGCATACCGGGGAATGGGTTCGATTGATTTCTTTGCAGTCGCTAGAAGCGTTCTCTTAGTCGGCAGAGTGGAGGGAGAAGAAAATATAAGGGCTGTGGTGCAGATTAAAAACAACCTTGCGGCGTTCGGACACCCAAAAGCGTTTGCACTGTCGGAGGACGGTTTTCAGTGGCTAGGGGATTATGAGATTACTGCTGATGAAGTGTTAGGCGGTATCGCTCCAAAAGCAAATAAAATGGAACAGGCGAAACGATTACTCCGGGGGACTGGCAGAAACAAACAATGCCATGCAGAGCAATGAGATTTTCGGTCTTGCAGACGAACAGGGCATATCAAAGCGGACACTGGAAAATGCAAAGAAAGAGTTAGGCGTTCGGGCAAAGCGGATAAACAATACATGGTATTGGGAACTGGATAAAATCAGATAGTGACGGACAGGCAAGGCAACAGCGCAACAATGCAGGGTATTAGAATTTTGCAGTCTTGGAATTGCGTTCTTGAAGATTGCAAGGTTGCAAAAGTTATAGACATTGCAATGTTGCGCTGTTGGGAGAGAGCGGGAAAGCCCCCGGCAGGGCGCAAAGGCACTTTTGATAGAGCGTAGCCTGTCGAAAGTGCTTTTGCGTTACTTTCGCAGA